>JAIYDI010000045.1 GCA_027487555.1 Hyphomicrobiales bacterium | reverse complement strand
CGGGTTTCTCGCCTTGCCTGACGACCGCCCGACCGGAGCGAGCACGAGGGTCCGATCATGAGCCTCGATCACAGACAATTTCGCCTGGTGGCGCTTGCTGCATTGTTGCTGCCCGCCCTAGCCGCATGTGAGCAGCCGGAGTCGGGAGTTGTGAAGCCAGCCCGGCTGGTTAGTGCTGTGACAGTAGCCCCCCGAGACTATGCCCAAACGGAAACCCTCACCGGCGAAGTTCAGGCGCTGTCCAGGGCCGATCTCGCGTTCAGGCTTACCGGACAAATCACCGAGATCAATGTCAAGGTCGGCGACCACGTGACCGCAAGCCAGGTCCTGGCGCGAATCGACTCTGAGGAACAGCAGGCCGACCTCGAACTCGCTGAGGCGAGCGCGCGCGCTGCTCAGGCCGCGCTCGACCAGGCCACCGCCGCTCTTGCTCGCCAGCAGGTGCTGCTGGACGGCGGATTGGTCACTCGCAGCAAGTATGACCAGTCCGATCAGGACCGTCGCACTGCGGCAAGCTCCCTCGAGTCCGCCATGGCCTTGCGTCAGGCGGCTCTCAACGCACTCTCGTACACCGAGTTACGGGCCGACGCGGACGGCATCATCACGCGCATCAACCGGGATGCGGGCGAGATTGCGCAGTCGGCGCAGCCGGTACTGTCGATCGCCCACGACGGTCCGCGTGACGCGGCTTTCAACGTGTACGAACCCCTCCTCTACTCCGCCCCCGAGGATCTGTCCGAGGCACATGTAGACGTTGGCCTGATCGGCGATCAAAGTATTCACGCCGTTGGCCATATCCGGGAGATATCCCCAACCGTGGATCCCCGGACCGGAACCGTCCGCGTCACGGTATCTCTGATGGACGCGCCTGTCTCCATGACGCTCGGATCGCTGGTGACTGGACGAGTCACGATGCCGGCGGCCCCGGCATTCGTCGTGCCCTGGAGTTCGATCACCATCGAACGCGGCCTGCCCGCGGTCTGGCTGGTCGACGCGGAGACTCAAACCGCACGCATTCGCCAAATCGAGGTCAAGAAATACACCACGCAGGGCGTTGTTCTGGCGAGTGGGCTGAGCACAGGTGAGCTGTTGATCACTGAGGGCGGCCAGTTTCTCTACGAAGGCAAACCAGTCCTTGTGACCATGAGTGGTATGCCATGATCCGGATGCTCACGCTCGTTTCCATGGTGGCCCTACCGTTGATCTCGCTGGGGGGGTGTCAGCGGAATGAAGAACCGGCGCCTGCCGAAATTGTCCGACCGGTCCTGTCGATGATTGTGGAGCCGCGGTCCGGCCAGGAGCTGCATTTGGCGGGCCTGGTGGCATCGCAGGTGCAGACCGACCTGGGTTTCAGACTCGCCGGTCGACTGGCGTCCCGAAGTGTGAATGTCGGCGACCGTGTCTCTGCCGGTCAGATCGTCGCGGAGCTTGATGCGGCCAGCCTCGAGCTCGCTTTGCGTGCGGCCAGGGCCGACCTCGTCTCTGCACAGGCGCAATTCGAGAATGCGCACGGCGTCGAAAGCCGGCAGCGCGAGCTGCTCACGAGCGGCACCATAACTGAGGCAAATTTCGAGCTGGCTGATCTGCGACTCAAGCTGGCGCAGGCAACGTTGAACCGCGCCGAGGGCAACCTTGGCAAAGCCGACGACCACCTCGGCTACGCGCGGCTCGTGGCGGAGTTCGACGGGGTTGTGACGGCCGTCATGCTGGATCCAGGCAGCGACCTCATGGCCGGGCAGCCAGTTCTCACCATTGCTCGGCCAGAATTGCGGGACGTCGTAGTCGACGTCCCCGGGACAGCTGCCAACTCGCTGACCCTGGGAACCGCCTTTACGGTCTCCCTTCAGCTTGACCCGTCCATAACTGCACGGGGCGTCCTGAGGGAGGTTGCCCCGGAAGCAGATTCAGCGATCAGGACCCGGCGGATCAAAGTCGGCCTCATCCAACCGCCGTCCGCTTTTCGCATCGGCACAACGGTTTCGGTCACGACCTCGACCGGCGATATGTCGCCGATCGAAATTCCCCTGACCGCCATCCGAGAAATCGACCAGCGCACGTATGTGTGGCTCCTCGACACCGCTGCGGGCATCGTTTCGAAACACGAAATCATCGTCACAGAGCGAATTGGCCAGGTCGCGCTCGTGGGGAGCGGTCTCGAGGCTGGCATGCGCATCGCGGTTGCGGGCGTGAACAGTCTCACCGACGGCCAGAAAATCCGGACCGCTGGGGAAGACCAATGAAGTCATTCAACCTCTCCGACTGGGCGCTCGAGCATCGCTCCCTCGTCTGGTACTTCATGCTTGCGTTCCTCGTAGCGGGCACTGTGGCTTACTTCAACCTGGGGCGAGAGGAAGACCCAGCGTTTGCGATCAAGACCATGGTGGTCCAGGCCAACTGGCCCGGCGCTTCCACCCAGGAAGTGACGGACCAGATTGCCGACCGGATCGAGAAGAAGCTCGAGGAACTTCCTGCACTCGAATACACGCGAAGCCTAACCACGCCGGGCCAGACGATCGTGTTTGTCTACCTGCGCGACAGTACTCCGGGACAGCAAGTCGCAGCCAACTGGCAGCAGGTGAGGAACATGCTCGGCGATATCCGGGCCGAGTTCCCGGCCGGCATGTCAGGCCCGTTCTTCAACGACCGCTTTGGCGATGTGTACGGCAATATCTACGCTTTCACCGGCGATGGACTGACTCCGCGCCAGTTGCGCGACTATGTCGAGGCCGCGCGGGCCAGCGTCCTCGGCGTGCCCGACATTGGTCGAGTTGACATCTTCGGCGCCCAGCCGGAGGCGATCTACCTCGAGTTCTCCACTAGCAAGATCGCCGGCCTCGGCCTCAACCAGCAGGCGATCATCGCCAGTTTGCGCTCCCAGAATGCCATAACGCCTTCGGGCGTCGTGCAGGCGGGGCCGGAGCGCATCAGCATAAGAGTGGGCGGTCAGTTCACCAGCGAAGAGAGCCTGCGGTCCATCAACCTCAGCGTCAACGACAAGTTCTTCCCGCTGACGGACATAGCAACGATCACACGCGGCTACGCCGAACCACCCACGTCACTCTTCCGGGTCGACGGGGAACCGGCCGTCGCGCTCGCGATCGGCATGAAGAGCGGCGCCAACCTGCTCAAATTCGGGCAGGCGCTCGACAAGGAGATTGAACGCATCACCGACGGCCTGCCGGTGGGGGTAGAAATCAAGAGGGTATCAGATCAGCCAAAAGTTGTGGAGGAAGCCGTCTCGGGGTTCACTACGGCGCTGTTCGAGGCAGTAGCGATTATTTTGGCAATCAGCCTGCTTAGCCTTGGCTTGCGTGCCGGTCTCGTGGTGACGATCGCCATCCCCCTAGTGCTGGCAATCACCTTCTTCATCATGGCCTATCTGGGGATTTCGCTGCAGCGAATCTCACTCGGCGCATTGATCATCGCGCTCGGCCTGTTGGTGGACGACGCAATGATCGCGGTGGAAATGATGGTCGCTCGACTGGAAGTCGGCGACACCCTGAGAAAGGCCGCCACGCACGTCTACACATCGACGGCGTTCCCCATGCTCACGGGCACCCTCGTGACCATCGCCGGTTTCATCCCCGTTGGCCTCAACAGCAGCAAGGCGGGCCAGTTCCTCGTAACCCTGTTCATCGTCATTGCCGTCTCGCTGCTGGTGTCCTGGCTGGTCGCGGTGGTCTTCACGCCATTGCTGGGCGTCGCCATCCTGCCCAAAACTATCAAGCGCAAGCACGAGAAGAAGGGCTGGTTCGCGACCTCTTTCCACTGGCTGCTCGAGATCAGCATGAGGTGGCGCTGGGTCACCATAGGTATCACCCTGATTGCCTTTGGCGCGTCGGTTTTCGGGCTCGGCTTCGTGCAGCAGCAATTTTTTCCGACATCCGACCGGCCCGAACTGATCGTCGACTTCACGTTGCCGCAGAACGCCACATTCGCTGAGGCAAACCGGCAGATGGAGCAGTTCGAACGCGACATGCTCGTCGGAAACCCCGACGTCGAGCATTGGTCCACCTACGTGGGACGGGGTGCGCCGCGATTCCTGCTCTCCTTCGATACTCAGGCACCGGCCCCCACGACGGGACAGATGATCATCGTGACTACTGGACGCGAGATACGCGATGGCGTGCGCGAGAAGCTCCAGTCCTATCTGGACAGGACTTTCGTCGGCACGGACGCCTTCGTGCGCCTGCTCGATCTTGGCCCGCCCGTCGGACGCCCAATTCAGTATCGCGTCAGCGGCCCGGATCCGCAGTCATTGCGAGGCATTGCCCAGGATCTTGCAGGTGTGATCGATCAGAATCCGCATGTGGGAGGGCTCACGTTCGACTGGATGGAGCCCGCCCGCTCGGTCAGAGTGGACCTGCTCCAGGACCGCGCTCGCCAGCTGGGGATAACCTTCGATGGGGTGGCGACGGCGCTCAACAGCGTTGTTCAAGGCGCCCCTGTTACACAGATGCGCGACGGCACCTATCTGATCGACATCGTCGGCCGCGCCGAGGAAGGCGATCGTGACTCGATAGAGAGTCTGCTCAGTCTGCAGGTCGCGAGCAGCTACGGTCGACTGGTGCCGCTGGGGGCCATTGCCACGCTCTCATACGAGCTGGAGCAACCGACGATCTGGCGGCGCGCCCGGGTGCCAACCATTACGCTGAACGGGGCAATCGTAGACAGCACTCAGCCCGCAACGCTCGCGTCCCAGTTGCGCGATCCGGTTGCCCAGTTCTCGGCCGGCCTGCCGGCCGGCTACAGGATTGCAGCCGGGGGCAGCGCCGAGGAGAGCGCCAAAGCACAAGCGCCGATTATTGCTGTGATTCCCCTGATGCTGTTTGTCATGGCTACAATACTTATGACCCAGTTGCAGAGCTTTCAGCGCCTGTTCCTGGTGTTCGCGGTCGCCCCACTCGCCTTGATTGGCGTCGTGGCAGCGCTGCTTCCAAGTGGAGCGCCGCTCGGTTTTGTTGCCATACTTGGGGTGCTGGCACTCATCGGCATCCTGATACGCAACTCCGTCATACTAATCATGCAGATTGAGCAGCTTCGTCTGGAGGGTCGACCGGCTTGGGACGCTGTGCTTGAGGCGACTCAACACCGGATGCGTCCAATCCTGCTAACGGCGGCCGCGGCCACTTTCGGCCTGATTCCGATTGCCGGTGAGGTATTCTGGGGGCCGATGGCATACGCGATGATGGGTGGCATCATCTCCGGCACAGTCCTCACGTTGTTGTTCTTGCCTGCTCTCTACCTCGCTTGGTTCCGCATCAAGGCACCCCCTCGGGCGGCTTAGTTCCGACACCTACATCCTCCGAGCCCACCAAAACGGTGACTATTGGAAGTCCATGAACTGAGCGCTGCGATCGGTTTTGAAAAGTTGCCCGAAGCATAGGCGGGAGCGAAACGAGGCGGCCGCTTAAGCGACGGTGGCAGAGGGTTTGAACGCGATGGTGGCTCGTGGATTAGCGCG
>JAIYDI010000044.1 GCA_027487555.1 Hyphomicrobiales bacterium | reverse complement strand
GAGTTCTAGGCTGCTGCCGGATGACGATGCGCTATCAGGCGCTTCGCACCGATGATGTGGTGCTGCGTGAGCGGATGAAGGCGATTGCCCATGAGCGTCGGCGGTTCGGCTATCGCCGGCTGCACGTGCTGCTCCGGCGCGAGGGCCATCTGGTCAACCATAAGTGGCTGTTCCGCATCTATCGGGAAGAGAAGTTGACGGTGCGCCGCCGCGGTGGCCGCAAGCGGGCGATGGGCACCAGGGCGCCGATGCTGATCCCGATACAACCCAATGATCGGTGGTCGCTGGAATTCGCTACGCGGCCCTTCGGGTCGTCTCCGATCAACTCACCGATGGCCGGCGCATCCGGGTGCTCACGGTGTTCGACGACTGCACCCGCGAATGCCTGGCGCTCGTGGCCGACACGTAGCTGTCGGGGCTGCGTGTGGCGAGGGAGCTTGAGGCCCTCATCGCCAACCGCGGCCGGCCGAAGATGATCGTCTCCGACAACGGTACCGAGTTCACCTCGAACGCCATCCTGAGCTTCGCTGACCGGCAGCGGCTCGACTGGCACTACATCGCTCCGGGTAAGCCGATCCAGAACGCCTTCATCGAGAGCTTCAACGGTCGGCTACGGGACGAGCTGCTCAACGAGACGCTGTTCCCCTCGCTCTCACAGGTTAGGGCGACCGTGGCGTCCTGGCGAGCCGACTACAACCTCAACCGACCGCACTCCCGGCTCGGCTGGCTCACCCCAACCGAATACGCCGACACCTTCAACCCGCGACGGGATCTGGCGCTGCGCTCGATGCAAGGCTCCGCACCAGCCCCCGTCGCTCAACCCGGCCAGATCGGCCAAAACAGCCGCCCGAGTCTACGTCACGCTGGATAGAAGTTGGGGGCAACGTCACCGGGAAGGCTCGTTGCGGATCGGCAGACTGCTCGCGCACCCATTTGCGCAGCACGTTCTCAATCAGGTCCAGATCACGGGCCGCCTGCGCCACAGCAACGCCCCGTTCCCTAACCAGCCTAACAGGCTCGAGCTTGAACTCCCGGCTGAACTTTCGTCTCTCCATCAAAACTCCACAGTTCCAAAAACACCTTAACTCGGTGTCCTCAAAACCGGCAGCAGCTCACCTACAACAAGGCTCATCCACGGCCTTGGACTTTGAGCTGGGGTTTGGTTGGCAAAGCCCATTCACTACATCGAAGTTGCGCTAGGGACGCAAAAGCTCGCGCTTTACCTGCTTCCAGACCAGCCTGAATTCATGATCAGCTGGCCCGTTAGGGTCAAACTCCCTGACAGCCATACCAGATGCTACGGACTGCTCCACGGTAGCCCTGTGGATGATGGCCTGCTCTGCTACGCGGCAACCAAGCACGGCAAACACCGCCCTCGCTTGTCTGACGCTCGGAGCCTCCATGATCAGGCGAGGTGCATGACACTGCGTCAGGATCACAAGTGTTCGTTTCGCCATTGCAGCGGCGAGTTTGAGCGTTGCCTCGGCTGCATGCAGATCGAGCCCCGTAGGACGTACGGGTACAAGAATTATGTCCGCCATCCGCATCGCGGAAGACACTTCCGCGTCATTATGCGGTGGGGTATCGACGAACACGTACGCGTTCGGCTGAGTTCGGGCCATGAGAATGCTCTGATCCAATTGAGACAACCTCACCGACAGCGTCTCAGGCTGAGGCGTCTCCCTTCTCTCACGCCAATACATCAGCGAACCCTGCGGATCGCAGTCCAGTAGCAGCGTCTTGCCGTCCTGAGCGGCAAGTACACCCAAATTCAGTGTGCAGCTGGTCTTGCCGGAGCCACCCTTTTGGCTTGCAACAACTATGATAGAAGCAGGCATCCAGTGGGTTTCTCTCTGGTTGTTCCAGCCAGGCTGCAAGCTGGCATGCACTCACAACGCCAAACACTTAGTTGAAAAATCTGCCACTGCCTCGTGCGCGAAGATCCACACAGGCGCGGTTTGTGTGCCGTCCCTAATCTGGCATAACCAGCGTCAGTGTCTGCGAGGGCAGTTCACCAAACCGATTGCGATACTGCGCCGAGAATCGACTTGCATTGGCGAACCCGGCTGCGGCAGCAATCTGGGTGATGCTTTGACCGGCGACGCGCGCCTGCAACGCAGAGCGTGCTGCCTTTAGGCGCTGCTCGACGATGAGGTCCTTGGCGCTCATGCCCAAGTCGCGCTGCAGGGCATATTGTAGGGTGCGCACACTACAATTTGCCGCCCTGGCGAGATCGCCAACCCGATAAACCGGAGACAGCCGCAGCGCGCTCAATGCTCGCTCTGTGTAGTAACTTTGCGGCTTGCTGCGTTCGGGTGACTGATCGAGACAATCCAGAAAGGCGAGCTGCAGAGCTTCATTGATGTGGTGGTATCGCACCTGGGCATCAGGACGATCCGGCGCAATACGGGAAACAAGCTCCACGTGGGACACCAATAACCTGCTGAAAACGCCAACTCCTTCTGTCGCCGGAACGCCTCCCAACGTCACTTCTTCGAGCAGGCGTATGCCCGACACCTCGGCAAGCCGCACAAGCTTCGAACGAGACAGAACATAGGTGAGGCCGACGAAGCCTTTACCAAGTTCACTGCCGAAATCATCCTCGGGAAACAGCACCACCGGGGCGTCGCGGGTAAAGGTTACGTCCGGATTCGTGGACAACCGCAACCCACCACTTCTGGGTACGACGACCATCAGCTTGTCGAGCGTCGGGCCCCACGCCTGATATCCCGACGTGCTCGCCACGGCCAGATACCCCGACCCTATCGAGAGACCCCGGGTAGAAAAGTACATGCCATCGGCAGGCAGGGCGGACAGCCGCCGCAGATGAGGATAACGGCTGCGCATGAACTCGAAGGCCTCGTCAGGGTCTGTGGAGGCTAAGAGTTGACTATGGCTCAGCATCCCCGGCCGACCGCTCCTACTTATTCTGTGCGGAACAACTCGCTCACAGGGACACTCTTGCGCAAGTGCATATGGTGCGCTCCTCGGCACAGTTCGAAAACTTCCGCATTCACCTTGGCTGGATTTTGCGCGAAACGGCTAGCCGTCTTCACAAAGCGTCGTAGCGCCATCAGCCAGAGTCGGAATTGTGACCTGAGCCCCAAGTTCCCTCAGGTTTTGAGAAGAGTCCTTGGGTTGGTGAGTTGCCCCCGATCTTGGACCACCCGGCTGGGGATTTTCCGGGTGTTGACGCTCAGGGGTGGCCGTATGGCCCCGGGGCGTTCATTAGCGATATCGGGGGCTTGTTCCGATAGCGCTGTGGGGGCGGACCTCGTTGTGGTCCCTGCGCCATTCCGCCATCTTCGCCCTGGCATCGTCAAGGCTGAGGAACCAGTAGGCGTTCAGGCACTCGGCCCGGAACTTGCCGTTGATGGACTCGATGAAGGCATTGTCCGTGGGCTTTCCCGGCCGGCTGAACCCGCAGGGTCCGCGCAGCGAATTCAAGCACGACGCCCTTCTGGTAGGCCAACAGATCGAGGTCGCGCGAGATGATCTCGGAGCCTTGATCGACCCGGATCGTCTGCGGATAGCCGTTCTGCCGGCATACGCTTTCCAAGGCCAGAACCACGTCCTCGCCGCGGTAACTGAAGCGTGGATCTACCGCCGGCGAAAACCGCGAGAAGGTATCCACGATCGTCAAGATGCGCAGCTTTCCCCCCGTCGCCAGCTGGTCGTGAACGACCCGAAGGGCCGCGCAGCGAAGTCCATGGCCCAGACCTGATTGGTCATCGTGGCCGTTGTCCGGTCGTCGCGGAGCTTGGCCTTGACGCGCCGCTTCGGCACCTTGTTCCGCAGATGCAGGCCCATCTCTCTGTAGAGTCGATAGGTTCTCTTGGGGTTCAGGTCCAAGCCCTCCCGCCGCAGCAGCACATGCCCCCTCCGATAACCATAGCTAACGCGGGTCTCGCAGATCTGCTTGATCCTCAGCTTCAGGTCGGCCTGCTCGCCGCGCTTGCCCTTGTAGTGGTACAGCGACCTGTCGACCCTGAGCGCATCGCACGCCTTGCGGATCGAAACATTCCGGGCCTGCCGCACCTCATCGACGAGGGACCGCTTGCGCGCAGGCCTCACAGTTTTCGGCGCAGGACGTCCTGCAGCATCTCTTTGTCGAGGCTGAGGTCCGCCACCAGCTTCCTGAGCTTGCTGTTCTCGTCCTCGAGCTGCTTCAACCGCCGCATCTCGGTGGGCAGCAGCCCGTCGAGCTTCTTCTTCCAGTTAAAGTAGGTCGCCTGGCTGATCCCCGCTCGTCGGCAGATCTCCGCAACAGGCACGCCATCAGCGCCCTGCTTCAGCACAATGGCGATCTGCCCCTCAGTGAACTTCGAGGTCTTCATGGAACTCTCCTGTTCCCGGCCAGGGGATCATAAGTGGAAAATTCCAGCTCAGAATGGTCCGATTTGCGGGAGGCAGGTCAAAGACCTTGGCCGACCCGGCGCTCAAGCACTGGCATGGCTGGGCACGGGATAGGATCATCGACGCGACTGTCGCGGCCGCCCAGTGTGAAGCTGTGCGGATGCGCCAGCGGTGCTTGGCGGCATAACGCTCACGTCACGGCCGGGCATAACGCCAAGGTCACGCGCGATGCGCTATCCTCCCCCGGCTAGGTAGATCAAACCTCTACTCACCATGAGTCCATCACCCCAATCATCCGAAACTAAACACGCAAGCTGGGGCATGAGATGGCAGGCAAGGTTCACACAATCCAGATCAACGAGCTTGGCGACTTAGGCGTCGATGATGAGGGTCTGCTATTCTGGAAAGGCGCACCCGTCGTCACCGACCAGCGCGTCACCCTTGGCATCGTAGAGCGCATAGCAGCGCTTGCCGGGGCCACGTCGAGTGTGGTCCTCGTCGTTGTCGAAGTTCTGAGGTTCTTCGGCATCGGCCATTGACGTGTCGTCACATGTGCCGCGTGATGCTGGCAATCGTTCAAGGGGCAGGACCATGGCAAAGCGGATGATAGGCGCGGCGCTTATAGCCACCATCGTGGCATCGCCGACAGTCGCACAGGAACTGTATCCATACGCCGGTCAGGTTCAGGACGAGAAAGAGAACTCCTACCTGACATTTCAGTGCGGCAAGCAAGGGGTTCAGCTGTTCTGCAACTTCTCTCAGGGGCGCGTCTCAAAGCCCAACGCCAAGAAACCGGCCGAACTTGATGGCGAAGCGGGTCAGATGCTGGAGGGGACGAGCGATGAGCAATGCGCCGCGATTGAGGGCGTGTACTACAAGGCGTTCAGCGACCCGCCAACGCTAGACCCAAAGCCCACTGCTCAAGAACTTGAAGACCTGCAAACCTACCTAACGTCTGCGAAGGCACTTTGCGAACGCCGCGACGCTGTGAGCGCGCGTGCCCTAGTCGGCCTGCTAGAGGATCGTGCGCAACGAACATGTAGCTTCAGTGTGTACCAGTTCGAATTGACGTTTGATTGGGGATTTGAAACTCAACGTTGGGAGACCGTGTCCACTCCGCAAGGTGCCTGCGGCATCGTCGTCGCGGCGTTTCTGGAGCCAGAGACAAGCTTCGGCACTACATTCTGGAACTACCATCAGCAAAAGATCGCCACGAACAAGGCAGGTGAAGACCCACTGTTCGGCAAGTGCTCGGAATACCCCGCCTCGGCAAACCGCAGCTCGTGGAAATCCCGAACCATCCCCCTGCAGTGTGACTACGTGAAGTTCAGCCCGTTCTAAGGGCCGTAATCACGCGCTGGTAACGACTGGTCAGACTGACCGCCGATCCTTTCGGATTCAATAATCTTCAGCGCCGACCTTGCGCGGGATGCAGGTCGGCCCCATCTGGGACGGAACAGAAAGGGAACACGCCTCGAGGCTGTTGCCCGACAAAGAGAAGGCCGAAGCGCTACCAACGCCCCGGCCTTGATTTCCATCCATCCCCTGCAAGGGACCGCCGCTTGAAGCGGCAGAGCGACGAGCCCGCCGATGTATGACGATCTAGATAAGCCCTCCCCACCGTCTTTTCAAGAACAAAACGCGAACGAAATTCGCGTTGCTGTCGCGTCGTCCCCATACGCCCACGCTGCCCCCGGCCTCTTGAGGCGTGGCTATAGCGCTATCCCCCTCGCCGCTCGCCAGAAGTATCCGGGGCAGTACAAAGGACCAGCGAGCCCGCGAGACGTCGAGCGGGGTTATGCCGCCGAACTGGGCGCGCCCGCCTACGGGCGGATGCTGGATTGGACGGCAAAGACCCGAGACGCGGTCCCTGACTACATCCGCAACAATTGGATGAGGTGGCCAGACGCGAATGTTGGAATCCTGCTGGGTGCGCCGAGCGGCAATGCCTTCGCGCTTGATTTCGACTGCAGGGACGACACCCCCGTCGCCGCTGAAGCCGCGCGCATTGTGCGCGACTTTGCTGGCCCCGACGCACCCGAGCGCTTCGGCGCGAAGGGGTTCATGCTGTTCTGCCAATTCGGCCCGGCCGACCCCGTCGTCAATGCTGTCTATCATGGCGCCGACGGCCGCGTCGTTCTGGAAGTCAAAAGCACCGGTACACAGGTTGTGATGCCGCCCAGCATCCACCCCGACACCGGGCTCGCGTATCAGTGGGTGAGCGCCCGCACGCTTGACGAAGTCGAGCCCGATGAACTGCCATTGCGCAGCAATGCCGACCTGGCCGCGCTCATCGAGAAGCTAAGGGCAATCGGATTCATCGTCGAGAAGGGGCGCGCCAACACCACCACCGACGCCACCGACGACGAGGGCACCGCCACCGGCCGGAACTGGCTCACCGGCTTTGCACTGTCTGATCTCGATTTATGGGTTCCGGGCCTCAACCTCGCCAATCAGGAGCGCAAACCCGGCGGGTGGCAGGCCACAGCCCATTGGCGTGCCGGCGGCACTGGGCGGCCACTGAGTGAGCGCAAGCGGAATCTTCACCTCGACGCCAAGGGAATCCGAGATTTCGGAGACGGGCGCAGCTACTCCCCCGTGGGGCTTGTCGCGGCAGCGCTCGACATCGAGTTCGCCGCCGCTGCCGACTGGTTATTCGACAAGCTCCGGGCCCAGATCGACGAGGCCCTGCCACCGTGGCAGCCAGGGCCGCGTGCGACGGCGACGGCGACGACGGCAGAGGCGGCACCGACGCCAGAGGTGGCACCACAGCCCGACGCGGCGACCGCGCCCGTGGTGTCGCTGGAAGCCGAGCGCGCCCGCCTCGCGACGTTCGTCAAGGACGCAGCCCAGCGAGTCGAGAACATCAAGCAGGTGCGCCAATCGAATGGCGCGACCCGGCGGAAGATCGAGCGCTTGTTGACCGAGGCCGGCACCATGCCGCACGGGCATGCGCGTCAAGCCCTGGTCGCCGCCGCACGGTCGCTGGCACTGACCCATTGGGGGAAGGTCGAGGTACATCTAGCCGACGCACAACCGGGGGTCGGCAAGACCACGGCCGTCGTCGAGAACGTGGACTCGTACGTCTACTTCGCGCCGACCACCGCACTTGCACGCGAGCATGCGGCGCAATCCGGCGCCGGGCTCGTCGTGGCTCAATCCGGCACCGATGCAAAAGGCAAGGCGAACTGCAAACGCAGTGGATATCTTGAGCCAATCCGCAAGGCCGGCGGGTCGCAGTCGATGCTTTGCGGCACGTGCCAACACCGCGATTTCTGCCCAGTGGTGGCAGCGCTGCAGGCCATCAAGAGCGCGCCCCGCGTTGTGGCAAGTCACGCCGACTTAAGCTTCGCCCGTGACGGGGTGCCGGTCGGGTTGTTGCCCGTGATCGACGAGGTGCCGTGGTCCCTCGAAGTCGGTTTGGGCGGCCATGCCATCGCCCCGAGTGCCCTGATACCGACCGACGACCCGCGAAGCGGCCATCAATGGCACGCCCTCGCCGCGATCCGTGACGCCATCGAAGCCCACCGCGCCAAGTACGCCATGACTCCGGTCGAGCACCTGCCCGAAGCCGATCTTTGGGGCATCCCGGCCGACGACATCGCGGCCGACATGGCCGAGCTGGAACACCGGCAAAGGGAGCGCCGCGAGTCCGCACGCGCGATTGTGGGCAAGGGCACGGTTGCGCTGCGCAAGAATCTTGAGTTCGAAGCCGCGAAGCTTGGCAACGTCGTCGCGGATGACAGGCTTCGGCTGCAAATCCTGCAGGCGGCCGACGCCGTGGATGATCGGTTCTCGCTTCCCCCTGACCACATCGTGAGCGGCATTGCCATAAGTGGCGCCGGGGTCCAATGCGTCGCGCCGCGCAAGATTCATGGTCAGCACCTTGAGGCGGGCGTTGCTCTATTCCTGACTGCGACCCCACCGCCGGAACCCATCGTGTGCGCGATGTTCGCAACGGCGATCACCTTCAAAGGTGACGGCGACGACGCGCCCGAGATCACGATCGAGCCCACGGTCGAGATCGTGCGCTTTGGGGCCCGGCCCATCGCGAGGCCAGCCGAGAACCGTATCGAGATTGTTACGGGCGCGCCGATTACAGAGGGTGACCGCGCCGACGTTGCGAAGATCGAGCGGCTGGCGAAGGTCATCAGGTCGGCACCGGCCGCACCCGTGGTGGCAACCGAGTCCATGCGCAAACTGATCGGCCCCATGATGCCGGATGCGGACCTGCGAAGCTTCGGCAAAATGGTCGGACTGAATGAGTTCAAGGATCAGCCGCGCATCGAAGTGGTGGGATATTCCCGCCGCCGCGCCGAAGATGCCGAAGCGGCGCTTGTCGGCTGGTCGGGCATATGGGTTCCGCGCCGGAAGTGGCAAGCCGTGGTTGAACATCAGCAGATGACAGACGGCAGCGTTGCGCCACTGCGGACGAGTCATCCAGTGCCGAGCCGTGCCTACGCCGAACTCGACTTCGCGCCATGCGGCAAGTTCAACCTGCCGGGGCCGCTCTTCGGCTCGTGCGAACTGATGCGCGAAGACGAGACGGGCCGCGCCGTGGCGAACGTATGGCAAGCAATAGAGCGCATCCGGCTGCTCACCCCGTCGAGCGACGACGCCGGCAAGGTTGCCCGGGTGTTTGCAGATGTGGTTTTGCCCGTCCCGGTAGATCAGGTTTCGGCCATGATCGAGGCCGAAGACGATGCTCATATCGCCCGCCTGGTCGCTGAGATTGAGGGCAATTGGGCACCCGACCCTGTTTGCCCAATTGTTCCCCCGACGAGTGCTATCCCGACCAGCTTTGAAATAGCTCAAACCATTGGTATTGTTGGGGAAATGGACAAAAACAGGTGGTCAAAATCGATGAGAAAAGCCCAGATAGGCAATCCTAAAAACGCTTATGTTCTTTCCATAAGGATTTCCCGGATTGCCTCTTCGCGAATCCGAACGGCTGCCTTCGGAAACTGGAAACCGATGCTACACAGGCTGGCACCGCAGATCGCGGCCGACCAGCTGTCGGCGAAGATCGGCAAGCCGGTCCTGTTGCACCCCGAAGACGCATTGCCACGTGGTGCGGTTCCGGCCACCGCGCATATGCTGCGTCAACTGGGATACGCCGACACCGACGCCGATGCCCGACAGGTGGAAGCCCAAATGAAGACGGCGCCCGACCGGCGCCGGTTCGTGGCGAAGATCACCGACGGAGACGACATTGCACGCAGCTTGTGGCTGGTGCCGGCAGAACTCGAGCCCGTGGAAGCCATCGCCGCCACCTTGTCCGCCCGCCTGCAGGGGCGCTCGCTTGTGAGCGTCGAGGAGATGGCGGACGATGAGGGTGACCCAACCGCAGGCCATGCCGTTTTGCCAATGAGCCGCGAGGGGATCATGTCCGTGGTGGGCATCAGCGACCGGAAAGCCCGCGCCCTCGTCGAAAGGCTTGAGTCCGCCGATGGCCGGTACATCATCAAGGTGAAGACCGCCACCGCGAAGCAGGCGTTGCGCTTCAGCGTGGCGAATGGCACGACCGCCGAAGCGGTGCGCCATGCCCTCGCCGCGCTGGGGGTTGATGTCTTGCGGGTCGAAGGGCTGCAGGCTGCCGACGTCGCTGTCGCTGTCGAGATCGCTGCCGTCGCGCCCGATGCGAAGGTCGCCGACGTCGTCGAGGCCTGTGGCGAGCAACCTGCGGCCGCTGTCGAGATCGAGATCGCTGCCGATCTCGACCCGCTAGCCGCGCTGGTGAGGCAGTTGTCGGCCGCCATGCCTCACCTACCCCCGGCCGCGATCGAGGCGATGGCCCGCGCTGGTCTAGCTGCAGGAGCCGGATGATGCGCCACCGGCCACCAGATGCGCCAGATGACGGAAAGCCGGTTGCCGACGATGCGACGCCCGACCCGCGCCCGACCCTGCCCACGGGGCAAATCTGGGGGCATAGCGGCACGGCGACCATGATGCCCGTCGCCGAGTCCGTCGAGGCACATCGGGCCCGTCGTGCCGAACAGTTAGCCCGTGGTGATGCTTCGATGGTTGCCGCCCATGACCGAGGTAGGACGCGCCCGAAGCGACCACCAGAACCGGAAGTTTACGGCCCGCCCGACCCGCGCCGGGACCGATTGCCGATGAGGCCGTGAGGACGTGCGGCGCGCCATTAACACAAGCCTAACAGGCCTCACGGGCGATTCTCGCTTTCGGGATTCCCCCATACCAGACTCGGTTTATAGATGGGGGTAGGCAATGAGTCGCGGACTACTTCAGGACTTGTGGTCTATGAAAGTCACGATGGTCGGACCCCCCCTCCGCCACTGCGACCGGAACGCGCCGACGAAACAGGCGCAAATATCGGGCCTAAAGGAAAAGCCGATATGTATAATATGCGTCAGACTGGCGGCATGTGGACTTGGGAACTGCTTATCAACGGCAATATAGTTGCCCAGTGCCCAAGCCCACTAAAGACGAAGGCCGCTTGCATGAATGCAATTCGTCTCGTCAAGATGTCGTTTCTATACCCGGTTTCTTAAACCGTCACCTGAGCCATTGGCTTAGGCGCTCACCCTCGGTTGCAGCCGGGGGTGTTTGCTTTTAGCGCGGGATTGATCCCGCCAATAGTGCCCAAAGAGCACATGCGATGTGCAATAGGTGGCACACACCCCGCCCCGAATCATGCTGTCATCGTTGTCCGCTTGAATTTCAAGGGCGACGCATAGCGCCCATCCGGCGACCGACGAGACCGTCGAGGCGACCACCACCCGCCCCACCCCCCCCTGCCATAGACCATGCCACGCGGCGCGTTTGGTCTGGAGTAACCTACGGCCCGTCGACGCCGTCACCACTGCCACAATCGCCACCGAGGGCACGGCACAAGCCATCACCCCACCCTATGGGACTGCGGCCGACGACGCATTCAACCACCTGGCGGCATGGGAGATGGTAACAGCCCGTCCACAATAACGCCTGACTCGTGCCAAGATTTAGCCCCATCTGGCAAATTCCAAGGTGTTGCCCTTCGGCGATTGGGCTTGTATTACGGGCTCGTCATGAGGTGTGAACACGGAAGGCGCGGCTGAGGCTGCGCCTTTTGATTTGACCGCATTCAAACGAATATTAAATTGACGATTTCGTGATCGTGTCGAGCATTGCATCCATTTGCGAAATTTATGGGCTCTATGAGACACTTCAATCAAGGCGCTGCGCTTTGGGGTTTTTTGGCTCCTGACCTCCTGTCCCCGTCGCGCGACGCCGCCCCATTACCCGAGAGAGGTTGAGTCGGCCGATGGCTGAACGATTTTTGACTATTACCGATGCCGCCGCACGGCTCGGCATTTCCACAGCGACCGTGCGCCGTCATCTGGAAGACTTTGCGCCCGTGCGCATTGGTGGCCGCATTCGGATTCCGTCCGAAGCGCTGGAAGTCGCGAGCTTGCCGAAGGTCGCCGCCCGATGAGTATGATCGAGAAGATCAAGGCCCAGATCGACGCCACACGCACGCGTATTGCTGAGGCTGTAGAGAGCGGCAGGAAGGCAAAAAGCATCGACGACCATATCGCCGCCGCGAGCGTAGAACTGGGCGGCAAGCGCTATCTGGAAAGGCTCGAAGCCGATCTTGCTGCGGCTGGCCTCGATGCCGAACTCGATCGACTTCGCGAAGCGCGCAAGGCGCGTATCGCTGCAGCTGCAGAAGGTCAGGCCGTCAAGTTGAGGGCGGCCAATGCCGTGAGGGACTCGCTCGCAGATGCCCTCGTCGAGGCGCTCGACGCGGCGCACGTGGGCATTGAAGCGCTGGAGCGTCTGGGCCTGCCTGTCGATCTGGAAATGCCGTGCGCCCGGGGTGCGCTGGACGGCTTCAAGGCGGAAATCCTTCGCCGCGCTGCCGCGCTGGAGGCGGACGCCCGCCGCTCGCCGGAGGACGTCGAGAGCGATCTAGAGTCAAGGTCGTGGGGCGTTGTGAGGCAGGCGCGAACCGCTGTCGGTTCGAAGCTGCCACCCCATCAAACGCGGCTGTGGCTGAACGATGAAACCGCGACGGGGAGCCTCGAAATCTTCATCCGCGAAGGCGTCGAGTGGCGCGGCAATGGTGGTGACGAGGCGTGCGAACGTGCGCTGGCGCTTCACCTTCTGGACGGCTGGGCGCTCGACCCGGCGGACGATCTCGACGAGGAGCGCGCAGCATGAAGCGCGCGAAGAAGCTAGGGCTGGCGGGCTATCGCGCCGTGAGGGCCGTCAAGCTTGGCCTAGGTCGAGAGTTTGCCGCCGGCGACGATCTGCCGTTGCCCGTCGGGGAGCTTGAGCGCGGCGCCTATGCCACGCTTTTAGAGCGAGGCGACATCGTCCGCACACTGAATGGCCAGACCGAGATCGTCACCATCGTTCCGCGCCCTGGTACAGGGCGGGGTGCGCTGCGCATCGTGGAGCGGGCATGAAGACCCTAGACGCCCATCAAATCGCGCGCATTCGCCGGGCGGCCGCCATGGTGAAGGCCGGGCTGATCATCGTGCCGGGACTCGCGGCCGACAACGCCTTCGTCGAGGCGCTGTGTACCGGCGATGTGACCGAACGACTCGCGGGTGGTGAGTTGTCGCCCTCCGACTGGTCGGCCGCATCGATGCTGTCGGAGGTGGAGGCATAAGCAGCACGACGTTCCTGTCGAATGATCTATCCAAGCGGCTGAAGGAAGGCATGTTTGTCGCCGTCGCCGTCAAGCACGGAACCGCAGGCAGGCACAGCGCCGCGCAGGTCGCCACCGCCCGCGCACTCGTCGCGGAGGTGCGCGCTGCCACCGCTGCCGGTGCCATCCTGATGGAATACGACAATCGATACCTGTCGCACGTCGTGGGCTTCATCGAGAACGCGGCCGCAGCCCTGCCCACCCCGACCACCTCACCAACCACCACGGAATCCCAAATGCCGAAACGCACGCCCGCAGAAATCCTCGCCGCTTCAGGGTTGAGCCCTGAAGATCAGGCGGAAGTCGCCGCCATGTTCGGCATCCCGGCAGGGCCATCAGGGCATCAGGGCAAGTCGGGCCCGTCAGGGCATCAGGTGAAGTCGGCCGTCGCTGCTGCTGATGCCAGTGCCGGCGTGCGCCTCGATGCGGTTCAGGCCGCAAAGTCGTTTAACGCGGCGCACCGCAGGCTGCATCGGTAACGCGCGGCTTACGCCTCGCAGGCGTTGCGTGCCGCCCGGCTCGCACCGCTTCGGCGCGCGCGGGTCTGCTTGTACCTGCCGCGCCGTCTCGACCATCCGGGCAACCCCATGACCCAAAATGCAGACCAACCAAACCACCGACTTGCCGATCTACGGGCGCACCCGCGTAACGCTAAACGACGCCGCATTCGCCGCGCTTCAACGACTTGCCGACCATGTGGGCGTGACCCCCGAACAAATGATCGACCACATGGTCGCAAGCACAGTCAGAGTAGACTTGAGCCGAAACGAAGTACTTGCCGCCGGGCTCAAGTATTGCCGAGGCAAACGATGCCGCTGCCGCAATTAAACCTGAATCAACGTCGAGGCAGGGTACCCCCTCGGCTAGTTTTTCAGGGTCCTGTGCCCCTCGAAGACTTATCGCGAGGCCAGGTAGCTGCGGACACAGACAAAATTCAGTTTTTTCTCCAAAACCGGGTTCCGCCAACGAACGTTTCAAGGATGCCGACTATGGCGCAAAATCGTTCTAAAAACACTGCGTGTTCGAGCACAATGGCCGCTTCCGCCTCGAGCCCTGGCGGCACCACAGCGCAGGTTGACGGCGAAGATGTACTTGTGACCGACACGGAATTAGGGTCATGGCTGGGCTGCAGTGGCCGCAGCGTTCGCGAGTACCGCGAGGCGGGAGTCATCAAGGCCGTGAGGCCGGGTCGATATGCCCTCAAGGCCTCGGTCACGGCTGTCGTCGAGTCCATGCGCGCGAAGGCCGCAGGATGGGTCGCCGAGTCGAGTGACGGCGAAGTCATGTCGCCCGCCGCCGAGTCCGCCGCCCTCAATCGCCAGAAACGCCTTCTGGCGATCGAGCAGACGCGCGTTGCTGCGACCCGCGCCGAAGTCGCTGAGCAAGAACTTCGGGTTTTGCGCGGCGAAATCGCCGAGATGACGCAAATCATCAGCGCATGGGGCCTCGTCGTTACTTCTACGAAGTCGCGCTTTCTGGGCCTGGCCCCTCGCCTCGCGACCCAAATTCACGGGCTCGACCGAAAGGAAGTCGAGATCATTTCCAGCGAAGTCCGAACAATACTCGACCAACTCGTCGAGGACGGCGATCGAGTCCACAGCGACGCTGCGGCCGATGCCGTAAAGCGGCGCCGCGCCGCAGCTGCGGCACAGACTGACACCATCGACCATGACGGAGAATGACCATGCCGAAGACCCACAGCAGAATCCTCGCGGCCGACGATCCCGGCGCCGACACCATCGCCGATGGCGACGCGACTGTCCGCCGTCGAACCGAGATGCTGCAGTTAATCGAAGGCGAGATCGCCGCCGGCCACCTGTCCGACGAGCGGCGGACCGAGCTATTTTTGATGAAAGATTACTGGTCGCGCGCCCTTGATCGGCGACTCAACGCCCTGGCGAATGGGGCGAAGGCGTCGCCGATCCCGGCGCCCGATCCGAGCGATCATCCGCTGTTGGCGCGCGCCGTCACGCGGGTGATGGAGGGCTGGCGCGCCCAGCCGATGCCGTTCGAAGACGCAATCCCGCTGGCGTACTGAAGATGCCGAGTCCGTTCGACGCGATTCACATGACGATCCACCGCGAAACTTCAAAGGTTTGGGGTGAAGGGTTCACCCACCGGCCGATGCGCCAGAGGCCGAACAAGGGGCCCATCCCTGACCCCGACCGCGCGGGCTGCTGTTTCACGGGGCAGTTCGCGCGTGAGCATCGCAGCGAAGAGATGGCCCAATATGGAGCGCGGTCCAGCCGAGCCGCGATCTCGTCGAAGTCGCCCACCTTGCGCGTGGCCCTGGTTGATCTCGACAACGTCAAGCAGGACGACGTTATTGAGCGGCACGACCCGCACACCGTCTACATGGTGTCCGACGTTCAGGCCGATGGGCGTGGCGTGGCCATCCTGACCTTGCTGGAAACCGCCGCGCCACGGCAAGCACCGTGACCAGCCCCGCCAGCCTGCCCAGTTGCCACGAGGCGCGCCCAGCCCTCGACGTAGGTCGTCTGGCCCACCTTGGCCCGTGGCAGCGATCCCACGGCCGAAAAGCAAAAGGGCGGTTCGATGTCGCCCTCGCATTCAACTGGAGGCTTCTTTGCGGTGCTCTACAATCAATCGAATGTTCGCACGCGCTGCCGCCGTAGGAGATGCGTGATCAATCTGAAACGCTCCGGTTACGTATCGCGCCCATTGATTCATCAGGTCGCGCCGCTTTTCGAAGGCATCGCCACGACGATACGCGCCTTCAACCCCGCCCACAGCGTGAGCAAGCGCCGCCTCCGCAACCTCCCTTTGGAAGTCCGTCTTGTCGCCTGCCCAGTCGCGGAAGGAAGAGCGAAAACCGTGAGCAGTGACCGCCTGCCTCATCCTCTTGAGCAGCGCAGTCAAGGCCATGTCACTCAACATTCCGCCGCGTGTATTGGTGAAAACGAGCCCCTCGCGTTCGTCGTTTTCGAACTCGTTGAGCACGCGAGCTGCTTCCGGCGACAGCGGCACAATATGCGATTTCTTCATCTTCATCTTGATGGCCGGGATGGTCCAAACGGCCTCTTTTAGATCGATCTCGTCCCACTCCATAGAGCGCACCTCTCCCGGCCGCATTGCAGTCAGTATGAGCAACCGCAACGCTGCCGAAGATGTCCCTTCCCTTATGCAAAGCTCGCGGTAGAAGTCGGGAACTGTCGAGTACGGCATGGCCGCATGGTTGTCGCGCTCGACTACCTTCCGGCCGCCGCCGGGAAGAGCGACAGTCTTGCCTGTGCCACGCTTGCCTAACAGGACCGTCAGAACCTTTGGATTGGCCGGATTTGCGTCGATGTAGTCCCGCGCCACCGCGAACGTGAAGAGCTTCTCCAGCTTCTGCCCCAGCCGTCTCGCCGTTTCGCTCTTGTCGTGCCAGATCGGGCGGAGCACATCGGCGATGTCGTGCTTCGTGATGTCCTTGAGCGCTTTATGCCGAATAGGGGAAAGGTAGTCCTCTGACCGCTTGCCGCCCTGCAGATGCTGCTTCCATTGCGCGACATTCTTCTCAGACTTCAATGTTCGCAGGTGTCCCGGAAGCCAGTCCTTGATCAACTGGTCTAGAGTCACGCTAGCGAGCTTCGCCGCCTGTGCTGCCGCTATCTTGGCCTTGTCACGCTCCGCAGCCTCCAAACGTTCGACACGTGGGTCCCGCCCCTGCCGAACCAGACCCGAGATGCGTGCCGCCTCGGTGCGTGCGGCATCAATGCCTAGATGCCCCACTGGGCCCAAGCTCATCGATGCGCGCCCGCCGTCTGGTGTCGCAAAGCGAACCTCCCAGAATCTCCCGCGCACCCCGGCTTTGGACTCGGTAACCCGCAGGAAAAGCCCCGCCAGATGGTCGGCATAGCGCCCTGGCGTCACGTCCTTCGACTTCAGCGCGTCTTCAGCCATCAGCTTCATCCAGTTCGACTCCTGATTCAGTGGAGGGGGTTTATTGCTCCCTACTACCTGAATCGAAGGATCGCAAGCCGCTGGAGTCCCGCTGATGGCACACCGGAGTCCCGTGAAATGAGAACAGATACAGAACATTTATTCTCTTGCGCTTCTTGCTCATCAATAGAAAATCCTATTGAAGAACAAACGCTTACAGCCGTGAACGGCCGCCATTTCTTTCGTATTTCAAGGGAATTTTAGAGGAAATGGCGGGCAGGGAGGGATTCGAACCCCCGGGACGCTTGCGCGCCCGCCGGTTTTCAAGACCGGAGCAATCGACCGCTCTGCCACCTGCCCGTCACGAGTGCGTTTAGCCAATCATTGCGGGCCTGTCCACTCAGGGAATGAGAAGCGTCGAGCCGCTTGTTGACCGGCTTTCCAGCGCCCGATGTGCCGCTGGCGCTTCGACCAGCGGGAAGCGTCCGCCAATGTCGATATTCAGCTTTCCAGCCGCGATCGCGTCGAACAGCGCCTCAGCTCCGGTGCGCAGCGAGACGGCATCGGGAAAATACGCGCCAGAGGTTGGCCGGGTCACAAAGAGCGAGCCCTTGTCGGCCAGGATGCCGAGACGCGGCAAAGACACCGGCCCCGAAGCATTGCCGAAACTGACCATCAGCCCACGCGGCCGGAGACAGTCGAGCGACGGCTCGAAAGTCGCGGCGCCGACGCCGTCATAGACCACATCCACCCCCCTGCCCTCGGTAAACGCCCTCACCTCGGCCACGAAGTCGCCGGTCTTGTAGTTCACGGCCAGCGCTGCGCCGTTGCGACGAATGACCTCGCACTTTTCTTCTGAGCCCGCCGTGCCGATCACGATGGCGCCGAGCGCCGCCGCCCATTGCGTCAGGATCTGCCCGGTGCCGCCCGCAGCCGCGTGAATCAGCAGCACGTCACCGGGCTTCACGGCATGGGTCCAGTGCAGCAGGTAGAACGCCGTATTGCCCTTGAGCAGCGCTGCTGCCGCCGTGTCGAAACCGATCCCGTCAGGCAGTTTCACCGCCTTGCCGGCCGGCAGCAGCCGCTCATCGGCATAGGCACCCACTGGCCCCTGATAGGCGATGCGGTCCCCTGCCTCGAACTCGCTTACGCCGGCCCCGACAGCCATCACTTCGCCGGCCCCCTCATTGCCCGCCACGAAGGGCAGCGGCACCTTGTACAGCCCGGTGCGCTGGTAGACATCTATGAAGTTGAGCCCAACAGCGCGGTTGCGGATCTTGATCTGTCCGGGGCCCGGCGGGCCGACCTCCAGGTCCTCGACTCGCAGGACGTCGGGGCCGCCGTGCTCACGAATGATAATGGCGCGGGTCATGGCTTACGTCCTCGGGGCGGGCTGGGCGCGCGCAAATGCGCGCACCTTGGTTGGGTCTGGCCGTCCCGCCGTGAGCGGCGGCAGGCTTGCTGTCGATGCAGGCAGACGTGAGCACCCTGTGGGTGTATCGCGTGCCAGCAAGCCGGTATGGGCCAGGGTCTCCATTGCGGCCCGGTCGGCAAGACACTCCATCGGCGGCTCCGAAAGCATTTGGTTCAACACCATATTTAGGGACCAGCCATCCATTCGGGAAGGGGCGGCATGCGCCTATCGCTTGATCGGCCGGGCAACGCAGAAACCTTCAGAACGCCTCGCGCGTCGAACCGAGCCGACTGAGCACGATTTTGCTGCACCGCGCGCAATGCGAGCACGTTCGACCGGAAGTGCGGCTGGCCTTCATGCGGTCCAAACGCGTAGAGTCTTTCCGCATCGCCGCGAGTTCTGGACCCATGGATCATTTCACCCCACTTACCGCCCTTGTCGGAGGCAGCCTTATCGGCCTTGCCTCCGCTGTGCTCTGGCTCGGAAACGGCCGCATCGCCGGCATTTCCGGCATTTTCGGCCAATTGTTGCCGCCGACCCACACCGTTCTGTGGCGGCTCGTGTTCATCGGGAGCCTGGTGCTCGGCGCCTGGGTCTCGTCGATCCTCGTGCCGGGGCTCGGCATTGGCGGTCCGGGCGGGGCTCCGGCGCAGCTCGCCGCCCCACCGGCCAATTCCGGCATCAATCCGCTCATCTGGGTGGCGATCTCGGGGCTGCTGACTGGTTTCGGTACCCGCATTTCCAACGGCTGCACCTCAGGCCACGGCGTCTGCGGCCTCGCCCGGCTCAGCGTCCGCAGCCTCGTCGCTGTGCTTGTCTTCTTCTCGGTGGCCATCGTCACCGTCTCCCTCACGGGGATTGTATGATGTCGAAACCCGCCCTCGCGCTGCCCTATATCGCCACCGCCGCCGTCAGCGGCCTGCTCTTCGGCGCCGGTCTTTATGTCAGTCAGATGGTCGACCCGTTGAAGGTGCTGCGCTTCCTTGATTTCACCGCCATCCCGTCGGGCGGCTGGGACCCAAGCCTCGCCTTCGTGATTGTGCCAGCCATCGTGGTCATGTTCGTCGCGGTGCGGGTCGGACGCGGACGGGCCGCGCCGCTGTTCGACATCACGTTCCACGAGCCAGTCTTCAAGCAGGTCGACATGCCCCTCGTCCTGGGTGCGGCGCTGTTTGGTATTGGCTGGGGCATGTCCGGCATCTGCCCAGGCCCAGCCCTTGCGCTCATCCCATTCTGGCCGCCGAACCTCCTGGTATTTCTCGTCGCATTGTTCGCCGGCTCCTACGGTGGCACCCTGTTCATGAACTGGCGGGGCTACCCCGCGCTCGGAGCATCGCGCACATGACCAACCGCGTCGTAGTCGTCGGAGCGGGACTTGCCGGAACCGCAGCCGTTGCAGCACTGGCAGCAAAGGGGCTTTCGGTGACGCATGTCGCGCCGCCCGCCCCACCCGACCGTCGCACGTCGGCGCTGATGATGCCCACGGTCACCTGGATGCTCGAGACAGGGCTTATCCCGGCCCCCGAGGCGCTGGGCATTCCGCTGACGCAGATCCGCATTATCGACGCGACCGGAAGGCTGATCCGTGCGCCGGAGACGCTCTTCGACGCGGCCGAGGCCGGGCTTCCGGCGTTCGGCTGGAACTTCGCCAACGCCCCGCTGCTCGCGGCCTTCGAGGCAGCAAGCGCCGCCCAACCCGGAGTCACCAATGTGGGCGGCACGCTTTCGGGTCTCGAGCGCGTCGAGAACTGCTGGCTGCTGACCCTTGACGATGGCACGACGCTTACCGCCGACCTTGTGGTCGGCGCCGACGGCAAGAAATCCTATGTGCGGTCCGCCGGGGATTTCCGTGCCCGCGAGAATGGCTTCGAAGAGGCTGCGCTCGTCTGCGACCTTGAACTCTCCCGTCCGCTCGGCGGTGCTTCGGTAGAGTTCCACTACCCGCGCGGTCCCTTCACTCTGGTGCCGGCTGGCGGCAACAAGGCCAATGTCGTCTGGATCGATGATCGCGAAGGCTTGCGCGCACTGCAGGCTCGCGGTCGCGAGGCGGTGCTTGCGGCCATCTCCGAGAGGTCCCAGCACATTTTCGGCAGCATCGCCATGCTGACGCCGGCCCATATGTTTCTCCTATCGAGCCTTACCGTGCCGGAGGCAGGGCGCGAAGGCGCTGTGCTCATCGGCGAGGCGGCACATGCCTTCCCGCCAATCGGGGCGCAGGGCCTCAATCTCGGTCTCAGGGACGTTGAGGATCTGGCTCAGGCCGTGACCGAGAGCGCGGCCGATGCGCCGGATTGGGCCAACAGGGTAAGCTTCCTCTATGCTACGCGCCGCGCCGGCGACCTGCTCCGTACCGGCGGCATGGTGGATACGCTGTTCCGCTCGCTGCTCAGCGACTTCGTTCCGGCCCAGGCCTTGCGGGCGGGCGGGCTCTGGGCGCTGAAGCTTCTGCCCCCGCTACGGAAAGGCGCGTTCAGCCTCGGCATGGGTGTCCGCTGAGCTCCCCTTCTCAGAAACGGGCAGGCAAACAAAAAGGGCGCCCGGGGGCGCCCTCTCGCATGTGAGCCCTGCCGCGCCGATTACGGCGTCGGCGTCGCGGGCGTCTCGAGCGCCGGCTGGTCGAGTTCCTTGCGGAGCTGCTCGGCGCGGTCCTGCAGTTCCTTCTCGAGCTGCGCGGACGGATTGTTCTGCTTCGAGAACTCGTCGAACGTCATGGCGTTGGGGCTGGTATAGACCGAGGTGAAGCCGGACAGGTTGATCTGGATGACCAGGTCCTTGTTCTGCCGGTTCTTCGCCGTCAGCTTCAGCACTGAGCCCTTCTTGAGGCTGTTGAGATACGCCTCGTTGATCACCAGTTGCGTCGCGCACGAGGTCGGGTCGCACAGCATGAAGGGGACACGGATCGGCTTGGCGCTGTCGATCTGCCAGGTAAGGCCGAAGGGCAGCAACACGCCTACCGGCACGGCGGCGACGGCGAGCAGCCGGCTTTCCTCACCCGGGTCGTCACGCAACAGGAACGAGCCGAGGAACTGGTTCGAGCCAGGCGTCGTCACCACCTGACGCATCAGGCAGGCCTTCTTCTCGGCCTCGGCATTGTCGCAGACCTTGAGCCAGTTCTTGGTCGGGTCCGCATTGCCTGGAGGGGTTGCGGTCGCTGCTGGCGCCGCGTCTGCGGCCGGCGCCGGAGTGTCCTGGGCGAACGCGCCGCCAGTCGGCGCCATCAGGGCTACCGCCGCCAAACCAGCGACAACGAGTTTCTTGAGGGTCATCGACAATCCTTGTGTTCCCCAGCCAGTCCGGCGTACCGGCCAGCTGGTTTTCCCGCGCTCTTCAAGGCACGAAATCGGGCAATAACATGACCGTCTCCGAAGGCAACAGGATTATGCTTTCACTGTTGCCGAACTGCCAGCCTCGGCAGCGATCTTGGCCATGCGGCTGAGGATGGCCGCGGTCCCCTTGAGACGCGCCTCAGGGGTCGGCCAGTCGCGCTGGAACACGATCTTCTGGTCCGGCTTTATCCGCACATGCATCAGCGGATCGCTCACCAGCTTCACGAGTCCCGCCGGGTTGGGGAACTCGTTCTTGCGCAGCGTCACCACCGCGCCCTTCGGGCCCGCATCCACCTTTTCGACATTGGCGGCGCGGCACAGCGCCTTTACGAGGATGGTCTTCAGCAGCGCCTCGACTTCCTCCGGCAAGGGGCCGAATCGGTCGATCAGTTCCGCCCCGAGCGCGTCGATCTCGCGCGCATCCGTCAGGTCACCGAGACGACGATAGAGCTGCATCCTGAGCTGCAGGTCAGGCACGTAGTGCTCGGGGATCATCACCGGCATGCCGAGCGAGATCATCGGGCTCCATTCGTCGCGCTCGACATAGTCCTCGGTGCCGTCCTTGAGGGCCGCCACAGCCTCCTCGAGCATGGCTTGGTAAAGCTCGAAGCCCACTTCGCGGATATGACCGGACTGTTCGTCGCCCAGCAGGTTGCCCGCGCCTCGGATATCGAGGTCGTGGCTCGCCAGCTGGAAGCCCGCACCAAGCGATTCCAGCGATTGCAATACCGAGAGGCGCCGCTCGGCAGTGTCATTGAGCTTCCGGTCGGGCGGGATGGTGAACAGCGCATAGGCGCGCTGCTTGGCCCGTCCGATGCGACCTCGGATCTGGTAGAGCTGTGCCAGCCCGAACGTATCCGCCCGATGCACGATCAGCGTATTGGCATTGGGAATATCTAGGCCGGATTCGACGATCGTCGTCGCCAGCAGCACATCGAACTTGCCATCATAGAAATTGTTCATGATGTCATCGAGCTCGCTTGCAGGCATCTGGCCGTTGGCAACGACGAAGCTCACCTCAGGCACCTGCGCGCGGAGGAACTCGGCTATATCCGGCTGGTCCTTTATCCGCGGCACGACATAAAAGCTCTGCCCGCCGCGGTATTTCTCGCGCAGCAGTGCTTCGCGCACGCTGATTGGATCGAACGGCGAAATGAACGTGCGGATCGCCAGGCGATCGACCGGAGGCGTCGCAAGCAGGCTCAGGTCGCGGACGCCGGTCAGCGCCAGCTGCAGCGTCCGGGGGATCGGCGTCGCGGTCAGCGTCAGCACATGCACGTTGGACTTCAGCTCCTTGAGCCGTTCCTTGTGCGCCACGCCGAAATGCTGCTCCTCGTCGATGATGAGCAGGCCCAAATCCTTGAAATCGATACTTTTCGACAGCAGCGCGTGGGTACCCACCACGATATCGACCTTGCCGTCGGCCAGCTCCTGCTTGGTGTTCTTGAGCTCGCTGGCCGAGACGAGGCGGGACGCCTGTGCCACCCTGAGCGGCAGGCCAGAGAAGCGCTCGCGGAACGTCTTGTAGTGCTGCCGCGACAGAAGTGTCGTCGGCACCACCACGGCCACCTGCCGCCCGCTCATCGCCACTGCGAAGGCGGCGCGCAGCGCCACCTCGGTCTTGCCGAACCCGACATCGCCGCACACCAGCCGATCCATGATCCGGCCGGCCGCCAGGTCCTCGAACACGGCATTGATTGCGGTCAGTTGGTCCTCGGTCTCCTCATAGGGGAAGCGCGCTGCGAACTCCTCGTAGACGCCCTCGGGCACATCGGTCGCCGGCGCCGTTGACACTTGCCGCAACGCTGCGATCTTGATCAGTTGTTCCGCCATTTCGCGGATGCGCTGCTTCAGCCGGCTCTTCTTCGCCTGCCAGGCGACGCCGCCGAGCTTGTCGAGTTCCGCTCCGTCGTCCGCCCCGTAGCGCGACAGCAGCTCGATGTTCTCCACCGGCAGGTAGAGCTTGGTATTGCCCGCATATTCGATTTCGACGCAATCGTGCGGCGCGCCCTGAACCTCGATGGTCTTCAGTCCGATGAAGCGGCCGATGCCGTGGTCAACATGCACGACGAGATCGCCTGTCGCGAGGCTGGCGGCCTCCGTCAGCGCGTCCGAAGCCTTCTTGCGCCTGGGCGCCCTCAGGATGCGCTCGCCCAGAATATCCTGCTCGGAGAGCACCAGCATCTCGGCGGTCTGGAAGCCCGATTCGAGGCCAAGCACCACGAGCGCCGTGGCCGCCGGCGATGTCGTCGCCGCATCCCGCCAGTTCTCCGCCATGCGCGGGTGGTCGAGGCCGTGATCGGCCAGAACCTGCCTCATTCGGTCGCGCGAGCCTTCCGACCAGCAGGCGATGATGGTCTTGCGCTTCGCCTTCCGCTCGAGATCGAGCCGCCTCACCACGGCTTCGAACAGGTTCACCTCCGGCGCCTGCCGCTCTGCGGCAAAGCTCGGGGCGAGCCGGCCACCCAGGTCCTCGGCTTTACGGTCCTCGGTTGCGGCGAAGCCGGAGAGCTGGATCACGCCGCCATTCGGCGACAGATCGTACAGCCCGCGTTCTGTCTCGTAGAGCTGTGCGGGCGGCACCGGCTTGTAGGGCGCCACCGCGCCCGCCGGCTGCTTTTCGTGCCGTGCCGTCTCGCGTGCCTCATAATAGTCGGCAATCTGCGCCTGCCGGTCGGAATAGGCTTCGCGCGCCTGCTCGTCGAACACGAATGGTGCGTCACCGGTGTAACGTGCGAGCGGATCGACACTTTCGTAAAAGAATGCCAGCCAGTGCTCGACGCCGGGGAAACGCTGCCCCGCACTCACCGCCGCATAAAGCGGGTCATCGACGGTATTGCCGCCGAACATCGTCGTGTAGCGCTGCCGGAAGCGGCGAATGCCCTCCTCGCTGAGCAGGACTTCACTCATCGGCGCGAGCGCGATGGACTTCAGCGTGCCTGTCGTCCGCTGCGAGCCGGCATCGAAGGTGCGGATCGTCTCGACCTGCTTGCCGAAGAAATCGAAGCGCAGCGGCTGCTCCGCCCCCGGCGGAAACAGGTCGATCAGCCCGCCGCGCACCGCGAACTCGCCCGTCTCGCGCACGGTCGGCACGCGCAGATAGCCATTGCCGGCCGCCCAGGCGACAAGCCGGTCGCTATCGACCACCTGGCCGGGCCGCGCCGAAAAGCTCATCGTCTCGACCACGCCCCGAGGGGGCAGGCGCTGGATCACGGCATTGACCGTGGTGAGCACGATGGCACCCGTGGTCGCGCCGCCGGCGAGCAGTGACAAGCTGGTCATGCGCGACGCGATCGTCACCGCATTGGGCGATACGCGGTCATAAGGCAGGCAATCCCATGCCGGGACCTGCAGCACCTGGTGGCCAGGCAGCAACTGCTCCAGGACCTCCGCCATGCGCTGCATTCGCCGCCCGTCGCGCGCCACGAAGACGGCCGACACCGCGTCGTCAGGCGAACTGGTCAGCCGCGCTTCCACGATCTGCGCGAGCGCGATCGGCTGCATGCCATCGGGCACATTGGCTAGGATACGGTCGGCTTTGCGGTCGGTCATGCAGAGGTCTTCAAGTTAGTCTTGAAAGCGAGAAGCTCGGCGAGCAGCCCATGGTCGGCATCGGCAGGCGCCGGTTCCTGCCCCATGAGCCATTTCTGCAGGTCGGTATCGGCCTCATCGATAAGGGTCTCGAAGCGGTCGAGTTCCGCCTCATCCATTTGGGCGAGCCGCGCATCGGCATAGGGCCCCAGCAGCAGGTCCATTTCCTTCGTACCGCGGTGCCATGAGCGATAGCGCAACCGCTTGACGCGAATGGCATGCGGCTCACCGGCGTCTTTTGAGGCCATGATCGGATCGTCCCTGCACTGTTGCGCCTGTGCTTATTCGGTTCTGGGCCAGTTGTCAGCCTGCACCTTGGCAATACGCTCTGCCCGCCGGATCAGCTCAGCCGGACGTCGACAACGCCATCAAGGGATTTCACCGCGCCAGCGAGTTCTGGGCTCAACCGGTAATTGCCCTTCAGTTCGATCTCATATTCCCGCGCCCCATTGTCGCGGATCACGATGAAGCTCACTTGCCCCTCGCCCCCAGGCTTCAGCTGCGAGCGGATCGGCCCGATGCATTTCTCATGTCCCGCGAACACGGTGAGCCGCCGCCCGATCTTCGCCGCCAGCCCGTCTATCGGGTCGGCGCTGATCAGACGCAGCGAAATCCCGTCCGGCCGCTCGTCGGCCTCGACATTGAGCACCACCGAAGCGCCTGGCTGCAAGCGGTCGGAGAATTGCGCCACCTGCTCTGAAAACGCGATGATCTCGAAGGCGCCACTCTGGTCCGAAAGCGAAATGATCGCCATCGGCGTGCCCTTTTTGGTGCGTCGGTCGTTACGGGTCGCTATCGTGCCGGCAAGCCGCCCTGCCCGCGCGCCAGCCTCCTTCACCGCCCGCTCGAACTGCGCATAAGGCTGCACGCGCAGCCGGTCGAACAGCTCGGCATACTGGTCGAGCGGATGACCGGACAGATGAAACCCGATCGCCTGGTGCTCGCGCTGCAACCGATCGGCCGGCAACCAGTTGCTCACCGCCGCCGAAATGAGGATCGGCTCGGGCTTGTCTGCGGCGAACATGTCGACAATACCGTCGGCCTGGTTGGCATTGGTGCGCTGCGCCGTGGCGATCACCGCGTCTATTGCCGCGAAGGCCTGCTCACGCCGCGGGACCAGTTGATCGAAAGCCCCGGCATTGACCAGTGCCTCGAGGGTGCGGCGGTTGATGATGCGGGGATCGACACGCGTCGCGAACTCGCCGAGATCGGCAAACGGTCGGGCGCCGCGCGCTGCGACGATGTGATCGGCCACCGCCTGCCCCACGCCCTTCACTGCGCCGATCGCGTAAAAGATCGTCTTGTCGCGTGTATCGAACACGGCGAGCGACCGGTTCACGCAGGGCGGCACGATCTCGATACCATGCCGCTTCACATCCTGCCTAAACTCGTTGAGCTTGTCGGTATTGCCCATGTCGAGTGTCATGGTCGCCGCATAGAACTCGTGCGGGTAATGCGCCTTGAGGAAGGCCGTCTGGTAGCTGACCAGCGCATAGGTCGCGGCATGGGACTTGTTGAAGCCATAATTGGCGAATTTGGCCAAGAGGTCGAAAATCGTGTCGGCCAGCCCCGGCTTCAGCCCGAAGCGGATGGCGCCCTCCTGGAAGCGCACGCGCTGCGCATCCATTTCCGCCTTGATTTTCTTGCCCATCGCGCGGCGGAGAAGGTCAGCTTCACCCAGCGAGTAGCCGCTGAGGATCTGCGCGATCTGCATCACCTGTTCCTGGTAGACGATGATGCCATATGTCTCGTCGAGAACCGTCTTCAGCGCCTCGTGCGGATACTCCACATCCTCGCGGCCGTGCTTTCGGTCGTTGAACAGCGGGATATTGTCCATCGGCCCTGGGCGGTAGAGCGCCACCAGTGCGATGATATCCTCGAAACGGTCGGGCTTCATGTCGACAAGCGCGCGGCGCATCCCCGCGCCTTCCACCTGAAAGACGCCAGCCGTATCACCCGCCTGATAGAGCTTGTAGGTCTTCTCGTCGTCGAGCGGAATATCCTCGATGCGGAAGCTGCCACCGTCGCGGTTGATCATGTCGACCGCGCGCTTGATGGTGGTGAGCGTCTTGAGGCCGAGGAAGTCGAACTTCACGAGCCCGGCCGTCTCGCTCCACTTCATGTTGTACTGGCTGACCGGCATGTCGGAGCGCGGGTCGCGATAGAGCGGCGCCAGTTCCTGCAGAGGACGGTCACCGATCACGATACCGGCGGCATGGGTCGAGGCGTGGCGGAACAGCCCTTCGAGCTTTTGCGAGATGGCGACCAGCTCGCGCACCTGCTCGTCTTCCTCTGTCATGGCCTTGAGCTGCGGCACTTCCTTCAGCGAGCGCTCGAGCGTCCAGGGGTCGGCAGGGTTGGCCGGCACCAGCTTCGCGATTCGGTCGACCTGCCCGTACGGCATCTGCAGTACCCGACCGACGTCGCGCAGCACGGCGCGCGCCTGCAGCGTACCGAAGGTGATGATCTGCGCGACCTGCTCGTGTCCATATTTCTGCTGGACATAGCGGATCACTTCCTCGCGCCGGTCCTGACAGAAATCGATGTCGAAATCCGGCATGGATACGCGTTCGGGGTTGAGGAAACGCTCGAACAGCAGATTGTAGCGCAACGGGTCGAGATCGGTGATCGTCGTCGCCCACGCCACCAGCGAACCGGCACCCGAGCCGCGCCCCGGCCCCACCGGAATGTCATGCGCCTTCGCCCATTGGATGAAGTCCGCCACGATGAGGAAATAGCCCGGATACTTCATCCGCTCGATGATGCCGAGTTCGAACCCCAGCCGCTCGCGATACTCCGTTTCCGTACGCCCTGCCCCGATCCCTGCAGTCTTGAACCGATGCTCGAGCCCGTTTCGCGCCATCTCGGCAAGTGCCCGTGCCTCGGCCGCCACTGCCTCGGCATCGCTCAGGTCCGGCGCCGCAGCGAATTTCGGCAGCACGGGATTGCGCTTCTTCGGCCGATAGCTGATGCGCTGCGCGATCTCGATGGTGGAATCGAGCGCCTCGGGCAGGTCCGAAAACAGCGCCTGCATTTCGGCGCGCGTCTTGAAATAGTGCTGGTCCGATAGCTTGCGCCGTTCGCTCTGCGCCACGACCGTGCCACCCGCGATCGCGAGCAGCGCGTCATGCGCCTCGAAATCGTCCGCCGCCGAAAAGAACGGCTCGTTGGTCGCAACCAGCGGCACGCCCTTGCGATAGGCGTAGTCGATGAGGCGCGCCTCGTTCAGTTGCTCCTGAGCACGCCCGTGACGCTGCAGTTCGATATAGAAGCGGTCACCGAACGCCTCGCGGCAAAGCTCCAGGCGCTGGTACGCATCGGCATCCTGCCCGTTACCAAACAACACGTCGACCGCCCCTTCCGGCCCACCGGAGAGGCAGATCAGCCCAGCCGTGGTCTCGGGTGTCAGCCAATCGTAGCGGGCGGCCACCTTGCCGTTGTCACCCTCGAGATAGGCGCGCGAGACGAGCGAGGAGAGATTGGCGAAGCCGCCCTCGTTCGCGGCCAGCAGCACGAGCGCACTCTTGCCCTGCCAGCGCACATGGCCACGCTCCTGCATGCGGTCGCCGTCACGCTCGCCTGCCGGGAACTCCACCTGCAGTTCCACGCCGATCAGCGGCTGTATCCCCTTGCCGGCGGCCTTCTCGGAAAATTCGAGAGCGCCGAACAGGTTGTTCGTATCAGCGATGCCGATCGCCGGCTGCTTGTCGGCCTTTGCCAGATCAAGCAGCTTGCCAAGCTGCAGCGCCCCCTCAAGCAGCGAGTAAGCCGAATGCATATGCAGATGAATGAAGCCGGGTCCTGCCATGATCCGTTCCTATGCCCGGAAGGGTCCCGCGCCAACCGGCAAGCGACTACCATCCACAGTGGTCACACGAGTCGGGCCGCGATATCCATCCAAGTGAGCGCTCCGGCCGAAAAGCCGCAGATGGTAACAAAAGCCAGCATGTCCTTCACAAACGTGAGCATTGATCCCTCCGTGTTCCTGTCATGTTCTTATATGTTCCTATTTCGTTCCTGTCCAGCTACATCTGTGTAACCGTGAATCAAATGTTAAGCTGGCTCTTCGGGAGGGATGTGACGTGCCGCTGAGCCCGCATGACCGCGAACGCCTCGTGCGCGTTCTGAAGCTGCTGTCATCCGATCATGCCGGCGAGCGCGCGGCGGCGGCACTGGCGGCAACGCGGATTATCGCGGGCGCGGGCGTCGACTGGGAGGACGTGGTTGATCCGCCCACGGCACCACAGAAGGTGGTGGTGCAGCGCGTGCGTGGCTGGAACGAGGATGAGCAGGAGGCGGCCGAGGCGCGCATGCGCCAGCTCAAGGATATTGCCGAGCGTCAGGAACGGCAGATCCGGGCGCTCCGCACCCGCATCAATACCCTCAACGAGAACGAACGTCGCCGCCGCATGGCCGAGGCCGAACGCGCCGAGGAGTGATCAGTCGGCCGCGCGCAACAGCCGCGCCACGCGCAGCGCCGCATCGAAATCGCGCCGCCGCTTCTTCCTGCGCTCCGTCGCTTCATCGACCGCGCCCCAGAGCCGGATATTGTGATCCTCGTCGACATGAGCGGCCGTCCACACGGTCTCCGCGTCGAACAGTCCGACATGCCAGCCGATGGTCAAGAGGCCCGAGCCGGTAATGCCGGTGATCGAGTTCAGCGCCACCAGATCGATCACACCCGTGCCCTCAAGTGCCGTCTCCAGGCGTGCCAGCGTCGCTTCCGGCTGCGCCTGATGGAGAATGCCCACCGTCGGCTGGAACCGCACGCCGAAATGCCGGGCGATCGCGACCAACGCCGCATCCCAGTGCCGCTCCTGTTCGGCAATCAGTTCGCGCGGGCTGTCGGCTCGATACAGCAGCAAGTCGTTGCCGGCATATTTCACGATTTCGGCGCGGAGCGCCGGCACGCGGGCGTCACCGGCCTCGACCGCCGCATTGACCAGCCGGACGACTGGCATGGTGTCGGGGGTGATCTCCTCGCCCTGCGCCGCCCACTCGGCGGCCATGGCCTCTGCCAGCGCCTGCGACGGCACCACCACGGGCACCTGCCCCGGCGTGCGCGGCGTTTTGCCGTCGAGCGTCACTGCAAACCCGTCACCGACGCTACCGACCCCGACATCCTTGTAGAAGCGCTTCGGCAGTTGCTGGCGGGCGTGGTGCTGTGCGCGACCATAGCCATCCATCCGGTGCTCGTGGGCGTCTTCCAGAAACTCGCGCATCAGCCCCTCCGGGTGAGTTTTTCGATCGCTGGCTGCAATTGCTCGAACGAGGTGAGCACGATATCGGCGCCGGCTTCGTGCAATTCGTCCACTGCGTGGTAGCCCCAGCTGACGCCGATGGCAGCCACACCCGCCGCTTTCGCCATGTGCATGTCGTGGGTCGTATCGCCGATCATCACCGCGAAAGGCGCTTCGATCCCGGCCTTGCCGAGCGCGGTCTCCACCATCTGCGGGTCGGGCTTCGAGTTGTTGTGGTCAGGCGTCTCGATCGATACGAAACGGTCGATAATGCCGTGCGCCTCGAGCAGCACCGTCGCACTGCGATAGCTCTTGCCGGTCGCCACCGACATCAGCGTCGTCGGGTCTGCATGAATCTGGTCCAGCGTCTTGAGCGCACCGGCGAACAGCGGTTGCCGCACCATGCCGCCAAGGCTCTGGAAATGCAGGCGATAAGCGGCAATCAGCTCATCGATGCGCGCGTCGCTTGCACCCGGCATCAGGCTCTCGAGCGCCCGACGCACATGCAGCCCCGATATCGCGCGGATCGCCTTCTCGTCCGGCACCGGCGCGCCGATGGTCCGGAACGCAGCCGACATCGTCTCGACCATCACCGCCACGGAGTCGAGCAAGGTGCCATCGAGATCGAAGATTGCGAGCCTCATGCGTCCTCGGGGTCGATCTGCTGCGCGTCATAGCGGTCGGCGTCGAAGCCGAGCACGTCGAAGGTCTCCTGCATGTGCGGCGGCAGTGGCGCCGACACATCGAGATACTGCCCGTTGCGCATCGGGATGACGATCCGGCGCGAGTGCAGATGCAGGCCCTTGGCGATTTCGTCCGGCGCCGTCCAGTTCTGGATGTTGAAATAGCGCGGGTCACCCATGATCGGGTTGCCGAGCTGCGCCATATGCACGCGCAACTGGTGTGTGCGGCCGGTCACCGGCTTCAGCGTCACCCAGGCAAAACGCCGGGCGGCCGTATCCGTGGTGGAGTAATAGCTCATGGAGTGCTGCGCATTGGGCGTGCCCTGCGGCACCACCACCATCTGCTCGCCATCGGTCGTGGCTTGCTTGGCGAGGAAGCACGAGATCGAGCCCTGCTTGGGGTGCGGGTTGCCCCACACCACCGCCCAGTAGATCTTCCGCGCCTGCCGGGTCGAAAACACCGCGCCGAAATGCGTCGCCGCCGCCTTGGTCTTCGCGACGATCAGGCAGCCCGACGTGTCGCGGTCGAGCCGGTGCACCAGCCGCGGCGCCTCGCCCTTCTTGTTGGGCAGGCTCTTCAGCAACCCATCCATGTGCCGCTTGGTATTGCTGCCGCCCTGCGACGCCAGCCCATGCGGCTTGTTGAAGATGAAGATGTCTTCATCCTCATAGAGGATCAGGCTGCGGAGAAAATCCGCATCCTTGTGGTTCACCTCACCCTCGGCGCGCTCGGGCGCGGCATCGATCGGCGGCACGCGCACGAGTTGCCCCGAGGCGAGCCTCGTGTTGGATTTCGCCCGGCCCGAATCGACGCGGATCTGTCCCGAACGCAGCAGCTTCTGCAGATGCCCGAAGGTCACCTGCGGAAAATGCGTTTCGAACCAGCGGTCGAGCCGCATGCCATCTTCGTCGCGTGCGACATATTGCTGGCGTACACCACTCATGGCAGCACCCTCACCACACTCATGCCGGCCCAGAGCGCGACAAGACCAAGCACAACCGACCCCAGCACATAAAGCCCCGCCAGCAGCACATCGCCCCGCTCGACCATCGTCATCGCATCGAGCGAAAAGCTCGAGAAAGTCGTGAACCCGCCGAACACGCCGACGGCGATGAACAGCCTTATCTCGTTCTGGTAGACGGGCGTCGTCCGCGCCAGAATGCCGACCAGCAGACCCATGGCGAGCGAGCCGATCACATTGATCAGGAATGTGGCGAGCGGGAAGCCATTCGGCGCGTTGCCGACAGCGCCGCCAAAGCCGAAGCGCGCCATGGCGCCAAGCGCCCCGCCGATGCCAACAAGCAGATAGGGGATCATTGGGCTCTCATACGGAGAGACACCGCCGAAGACCAGCAAAAACCGCGCAAGGCTGCTGCCGCCGGCTCAGGCGCGAAAGAGCAGCGACGAGTCGCCGTACGAGTAGAACCGGTAGCCCGAGGCGATCGCATGCGCGTAGGCCTCTCTCATCGTATCATAGCCCGCGAAGGCGCTCACCAGCATCATCAGTGTCGAGCGCGGCAGGTGGAAATTGGTCATCAGCATGTCCACCACCCGAAACGGAAAGCCGGGCGTGATGAAGATGTCGGTATCGCCCGAAAAAGGCGCGAGCATCCCCGTCCCCCGCGCGGCGGATTCGAGCAGCCGCGCACTGGTGGTTCCTACTGCAATCACCCGCCCGCCCTTTGCCTTTGCCTCATGGATACGGGCGACGACCTCCGCCGGTACCTCGCCCCACTCGGCATGCATCTTGTGGTCCTTGATCTCGTCGACCTTGACCGGCAGGAACGTCCCTGCCCCCACATGCAGCGTCACCCGCTCGATAGCAACGCCCATCGCCTCGAGCTTTCCGAGCAGTTCGGGGGTGAAATGCAGTCCGGCGGTCGGCGCAGCCACAGCGCCATCCTTCCGCGCATAGACGGTCTGGTAGTCGTCCTTGTCGCGGGCCTCGGCCTCGCGCTTCAGCCCGATATAGGGCGGCAGCGGCATGGCGCCATGCGCCTTGATCGCCTCGTCGAGCGCCCCGGCCGACAGGTCAAACCGCAGCGTCACTTCGCCCGTCTCGCCACGCTCTATAACCGTTGCTGCAAGGCTCAGATCGTCGCCGAGCATCAGGCGATCGTGGGCCTTCAGTCGCTTGGCGGGCCGCGCGAAGGCCTTCCATGTCTGGCCGTCGATGCGCTTGTGCAGGTTGAAGCTCACCTGCGAGCGATTCTCGCCGCGGATGCGTTCGCCGCTCAATTCCGCCGGCAGCACGCGTGTATCATTCACCACCAGCACGTCGCCAGCCCGGAAATATTCCGGCAGATTGCGCACCTGCCGGTCCTCGGTGCCCACGCCCGGGCGCACGACGAGCAGCCGCGCCGCGTCGCGCGGTTCGACCGGATGCAGCGCGATCAGCTCTTCGGGAAGCTCGAAATCGAAATCGTCGACGCGCATGGGGCGGTTCCGGGCAAGGCTGGAATGAAAGAAAAACGCCGGACACCTGCCGGCCGGATCAGTCTGCCAGCGAAGGCTCAGGCCCTAAGCAGGTCACCGGATAGGCGCCGATGCCGGGCAATCGCAGCGTTCCGGCATAGGCGACGCTGTCGCCTTCGCTCGCCTTGAACAGCCGCAGTTCGGCGATCCTGGCGCTGACATCCGGCGTCACCGCGTCGATCGCGACCGTGTCCGCCGTCTCGAACGCCTGCCCCACGGCAACCGGGTCACCCGGGCCATAGGCCACGTCCGACGCCCACACCTTGTCGCCAACGGTGACGGTCAGGCCGGACACACTCAGCACCCCGAGCGTGCCGGCCAGATAGTCGATGCTGGCCGCCCCATCAGGGGCGGCGCAGTTGACCCATTCGGTCGCAACCGATGGGTCGGCAAAACCGCAGAAAAGCGCTAGCGCTGCTGCAGCCCTCATCATCATGCGGCGATGTCTGCCGCAACCTTCACCGACACCATCTTGTCGGGCTCGCGCACCGGCTCGCCGCGCTTGATCTTGTCGACATTATCCATGCCTTCGATCACCTTGCCCCAAACCGTGTACTGGCGGTCGAGGAAACGGGCGTCGTCGAAGCAGATGAAGAACTGCGAGTTGGCGCTGTCCGGGTTCTGCGCGCGGGCCATCGACGCGGTCCCGCGCGTATGCGGCTCGGCGTTGAATTCCTGCTTCAGGTTCGGATACTTCGAGCCGCCGGTACCGGTGCCGTTCGGGCAGCCGGTCTGCGCCATGAAGCCGTCGATCACGCGGTGGAAGACGATACCGTCGTAGAATCCCTCGCGCGCCAGCTTCTTGATGTGCGCGACGTGGTTGGGCGCCAGGTCCGGACGCATCGCGATGACGACATTGCCCTTGGTGGTCTCGATGACGAGGGTATTCTCAGGATCTTCGTAGGCCAAGATCTGGCTCCTTATTCGTACGAAATTGTTGCGGAAATGATCTTGTCCGGGTCAACGACGGGCTGGTCGCCCGTGCCCTTCTTGATCTTGTCGACGACATCCATGCCCGACACCACGCGCCCCCAGATCGTATACTGGCCGTCAAGCCACGGCGCGTCGGCAAACATGATGAAGAACTGCGAATTGGCGCTGTCCGGGTCGCTCGACCGCGCCGCGGCCACGACGCCGCGCGCAAACTTCACTTGGTCAGTGAATTCGGCCTTGAGGTCCGGAAGGTCGGAACCACCCATTCCGGTCCCGGTCGGGTCACCGCCCTGCGCCATGAAGCCATCGATGACACGATGGAACACGATGCCGTTGAAAAAGCCCTGGCTGGTGAGGTCGATCACGCGCTGCACATGGTTCGGCGCGAGTTCCGGCAGGAGTTCGATATCGACCTTGCCGTCCTTGAGCTCCAGGATCCAATGCGGCTTGCCTTCGGCGGCCATGGCATTGTGCGGCGCGACGATGGCAAAACTGAAGATGGCCACGATAGCCGCTGCGACGAGCCCGAGCGTGAGCCCGGCACGTTTGATGGGATTGGTCATGCTTTCTGCAATGCCTCAAGAACGACACGGGGAACGAAGGCGGTGATGTCACCGCCCATTTCCGCGATCTGGCGTACGAGCGTGGCCGAGATGTGGCGAACATGCGGGCTCGATGGCAGGAACACGGTCTGCAGGTCGGGGGCCATCTGGGCGTTCATACCCACCATCTGCATTTCGAAATTATAGTCCGTGGTATCGCGCAGACCACGGATGATCAGCTTGGCACCATGCTGCCGCGCGGCATGCACCATCAGCCCGTTGAAATCGACGACCTCGAACTCGGTATTGGTGCGCTTGCCGATTGGGTCGAGCACGGTCTTGAGCAGCACCGCCCGCGCTTCATGGGTGAAGAGCGGCTTCTTGGTGTGATGGGTGCCCACCCCGACGATCAGCCGATCCACCAGCTTGCAGGCCCGCTCGATGACATCGAGATGCCCATTGGTGATCGGATCGAATGATCCGGGATAAAAGCCGACCAGTTTCGTCATTATCGCGCGCCCTCCCCCAGTGCCTCGCGCCAGAAAAGCCCGCGGTTTGTGTCATCTTCCGGCAATCATGGCAAGCGTGGCAAATCCAGCCCCTGATGGCTATCCAGGCACGGCGTAGCGCCGCAACACATCGATCTCGATGTGGTCGAGAACCGATTCATGTGTGGCCGAGAGGATGATCTGCGGAGCCATTCCGGCCTCCAGCGCCTCGACCCAGCGTGGGGCAAGCAGGCACCAGCGGTCACCGGCCTTGAGCCCGGGAAAGGTGTATTGCGGCATAGGCGTCGACAGATCGTTCCCGCGGGACTTCGAGAACGCGAGGAATGCCTCCGTCGCGATGATGCAGACCGTGTGCCGAGCCTCCCCGAACGGCCCCGTCATGCAATGCCCGTTGCGGAAGAACCCGGTCAGCGGATTGGTTGAGCAGGGCTCGAGCACACCGCCCAGCACATTGCGTTCGGGCGGCAGTTCGTGCACCGGCCTATTCAACGGTCACGCTCTTGGCGAGATTACGCGGCTGGTCCACGTCCGTGCCCATGAAGGTTGCTGTGTGATAGGCAAGCAGTTGCACCGGAATCGTTGCAAGTATGGGCGCCACAAAACTCGCGACCTTGGGCAGCACGATCAGTTCGGCGACGTCGGGACCCACTGTCGCGGCGCCGTCGGCGTCGGTGATAAGGATGATCTTGCCGCCGCGCGCCGCGACTTCCTGCATGTTGGACAGCGTCTTTTCCATCAGTTCGTCCGACGGCGCGACGACGATCACCGGCATCTGCTCGTCGACGAGCGCGATCGGTCCGTGCTTCAACTCGCCGGCTGCATAGCCCTCGGCGTGAATATAGCTGATTTCCTTGAGTTTCAGCGCGCCTTCCAAGGCAATCGGGAACATCGGACCGCGGCCGAGATACAGCACATCCTTCGCCTTCGAGAGCCGCTTGGCGATCTGCTCGATCTGCCCTTCGGCGCTCAAGGCCGCGGAAATCGCGCTCGGCAGCGAAACCAGCGCATGCACCAACTCGGCCTCCCGTTCGCGCGAGATCACGCCGCGCGCCACACCCGCAGCCACAGCAAGGCTCGCAAGCGCGCTAAGCTGCGCGGTGAACGCCTTTGTCGATGCAACGCCGATTTCCGGCCCGCACAGCGTCGGGAACACCACCTGGCTTTCCCGCGCCATGGTCGATTCCGGCGAGTTGAGCAGCGCCGTCACATACTGCCCCTCGGCTGCACAATAGCGCAACGCCGCAAGCGTATCGGCGGTCTCGCCGGACTGCGAGATGAACAGGCTCGCGCCGCCCGGCGTCAGCGGCGGCTCGCGATAGCGGAACTCGCTCGCCACATCCACATCCACCGGCAGCCGCGCATGGCGCTCGAACCAGTATTTCGCAACGAGCCCGGCATAGTAGGCCGTGCCGCAGGCCGAAATCGTCAACCGGCTCAGGGTCTTGAAGTCGAATGGCAGCGTCTCGCGCAAGGCAACCCTCTCGGCGCCCATATCCACATAGTGGCTGAGCGTGTGCGATACCGTTTCGGGCTGCTCGTAGATTTCCTTCGCCATGAAGTGACGGTGGTTGCCCTTGTCGACCAACAACGCCGAGGCCGCCGACACCAGCGTCTCGCGCTGCACGATCACATCCGATCCATCGCGGATCGTGACGCCACTCTTCGTCAGCACGGCCCAGTCGCCATCGAGCAGATAGCTGAGCCGCGACGTGAAGGGCGCGAGCGCCATCGCGTCGGAGCCGAGATAGACCTCCGTCGCGCCATAGCCGATCGCAAGCGGCGCGCCGCGCCGCGCCGCGATCAGCAGGGCATCCTCGCCCTTGAACATGAAGGCGAGCGCAAACGCGCCGCGCAAGTGCTTGAGCGTCCGCGCCACCGCCATCTCGGGATCAAGTCCGCGGTCGAGTTCGCGCGTTACCCACAGCGCCACCGATTCCGTGTCCGTCTGCGTCTTAGGCAGGTAGCCGTCCTTTGCGAGGTCGGCCAAAAGCTCGCGGAAGTTCTCGATGATGCCATTGTGTACCACCGCGACCTTGTCGGTCGCATGCGGATGGGCGTTCAGTTCGGTGGGCGCGCCATGGGTTGCCCAGCGGGTATGGCCGATGCCGATTTTGCCGGCGAGCGGTTCGAAACTCAGCTTCTGCGCCAGGTTGCCAAGCTTGCCCTCGGCCCGCCGGCGTTCGATCCGTCCGCCTTCGAGTGTCGCGACGCCGGCACTGTCGTACCCGCGATACTCTAGCCGCTTCAGCGCGTCGACGAGCCGTGGCGCGACCGATTCCGTTCCGATGATGCCGACAATGCCGCACATGTTCAGCCCCCCTTGTTTGCCGCGTCCTTGGCCGCGGCCTTCGCCGCCTGCTTTGCCGACTTCTTGGCCAGTGCCCGCGCCTTCAGCTTCGGGGCATAGCCCGCCTTGTTCTCCTGCCGGGCCCGGCCGATGGCGAGCGCATCGTCCGGCACATCCTGCGTGATCACGCTCCCCGAAGCCGTGTAGGCGCCCGTGCCGATTGACACCGGCGCGACGAGCGATGCGTTCGAGCCGATGAAGGCATTGTCGCCGATCACCGTCGTGTCCTTGTTCACGCCATCATAATTGCAGGTGATCGTGCCAGCGCCGATATTCACCCCCGCGCCGATCTCGGCATCGCCGAGATAGCTGAGATGCCCGGCCTTCGTGCCCCTGCCGAGGCTTGCGTTCTTCAGCTCGACGAAATTGCCGATATGCACGTCCTCGGCAAGCTTTGCACCGCCGCGCATCCGCGCAAACGGCCCGACCGTCGCACCGGCCCCGATCGTCGCATCCACAATGTGGCTGAACGCATGGATCACCGCGCCATCGGCGATCTTCACACCCGGCCCCAGCACCACATTGGGCTCGATCGTCACGTCGCGGCCGATTTCGGTATCGTAGGAAAAATACACCGAGGCCGGATCCTTCAGCGTCACGCCCGAGCGCATGAAATCCTCGCGGCGCAGCTCCTGGAACTGCGCCTCCGCTTTCGCCAGCTGCACGCGATCGTTCACGCCCATCACGTCGTTCTCGGGCGCGATGCCGAAGCCAACCTTGTAGCCCGCTTCGTTGGCGAGCCCGACAAGGTCCGTCACGTAGAATTCGTTCTGCTTGTTGTTCGGCGTCACCTTGTCGATCAGTTCGCGGAACACCTCGGCCCGGAAGGTCAGGATGCAGGCATTGCACAGCCCGATCAGTCTTTCGGCATCTGACGCATCCTTGTGCTCGCGGATCGCCAGCAGCCGCTCGCCATCGGTGATGAAACGGCCATAGCCCGTCGGGTCCTTGGGCTCGAAGCCGAGAATGGATACGTCCATGCCGCCGTCAAGCCGGTCGAGAACCGCCGCGAAGTTGCGGCCGCTGAGCAGCGGATGGTCGGCATAGACGATCGCGACATGCCCGGTCGCCGTCTCGAACAGCGATCGCGCCATCCTGGCAGCATGCGCGGTGCCGCGCCGCTCCACCTGCTCGAAGAACTGCGCCATGGGCGCGATCCTGCTCACCATGTCGCGCACTTCGGTGTGGCCCGGCGCAGTGATCACGCCGATCTGGTTTGCGCCCGCCGCGAGGGCAGCGCGCACGACATGACCCACAATCGGAAACCCGCCCACCTCATGCAGCACCTTTGGACGCGCCGAACGCATGCGCGTTCCCTCGCCTGCAGCCAGTATGATGGTGGTGAGTTCGGTCATTGGGCGCCTCTCCCGAATGGCGTCGGATTGTTTGGCTTTATGCCAGCAAGTTGTTCGGATTCAGATAACGCAGTTACGAGGTGGTAAATTACCTGAACGCAAACGATTCGACGTGGGGGCGAAGGGGCGCGCTTGGAACAGGACAGCCTGAACGAAAAGGATACCGAAGCGCGCGCCACGGGCGAAATCGCGACTTGGGGCATCATCGCGCTCTCCGCCTGGGCTTTGGCGGTACTTGCGGCCAATCTGGGCTCTCTTGTGCCCCCTTCGGTCTATTCCGCGCTGCACGCCTCACGTGCCGATGGCGGCACTGTCAACCAGTTGCGCGCCAGCGTGCAGACGCTCGAAACCGAGGCGGGCCGCCTTCGCGTGCAGAATACCCAGCTCTCGCAGCGGCTTGCCATGAGCGAGGACAGCGCTCAGGAACTGCTGAAACGCGTCGCGGCCGTGGAAGGCAGCCTCCCCCGCATTGTCGAGACCCAGTCGCGGCTCTCCAACAATATCGATGGCACGCTCACGGGAGCCGTCGAGGGCGCGAATGTCGAGACCTTCGAGGCCGAGGGCGGGTCGGTTGCCATACAGAAGGTACCAATGGTGCTCGCAACGCCCAAGCCCAAGGCCGACCTGCCCATGCCCGCGCCTCTTGCCCCGTCGACACCCGATACCACCCCGGCCGATGGCAGGGCGTTTGGCCTCGCGCTCGACGGTTTACTGGTCCCCAGCCAAGCGCTGACCCGCTGGGTTGATCTTCAGGCCAGCGTTGGCACCATGCTGGTGGGCCTCACCCCGCTCCTTTCCGAACCCGATGCCACGGGCCGCATCCGGATCGTTGCCGGCCCTGTGCTCGACAAATCCGTCGCTGCGGAGCTCTGCAAGCGTCTGGGGCAGATGAACGTCTCCTGCGAGGCAGTGCCGTACAAGGGCGTGCGGCTTGTCGCCACCCAGTAACTCTGTGATCGCTCGCGACGAATAAGCGGTTGACAGGAGGGGGGCAGTCACTATGTTCCGCGCCGTCCGCGACAGCGGCGCTGCGCCCGTAGCTCAGTGGTAGAGCATTCGACTTTTAATCGAATGGTCCCGGGTTCGACCCCCGGCGGGCGTACCACTCATTCTCCCCGTCTGCACAATGTGAAACGGCCGGAGTTGCCTCCGGCCGCACAAGGTTTTTCGGGTCCTTGTTGTTTCAGGCTCAGCCTGTCTCAGGCTTCTCGGTAGGTGCCGGCAGCCTTGGCGGCCACCGTCGCGAGATAGTCCATCAGCGGCGGGTTGAGGCAGTCGTAGTGCGGCAGGCCCATGGCCTCGAGCCGCGCCCGCACGGCGCCCATCTGCGAGGGCGGCGTGCCGCTCTCGATGATCGAGGACACAAAGGCCGCGAAGGTCGGCGGCGCCGCGCCTGCCGTCTCGAACCGTTCGGCATGAATGAAGCTCAGGCCCTCGAAGGCGTGGCCCTTGCGCGTCACCGGGCCGTAAAGATGCACGCCGCAGCCGGTGCAGGCATGCCGCTGGATGAGGGCATTGGCGTCAACGATGTTCAGCTTGTCGCCGTTTTCGAGCACGGTCACCTTGTCGGTCGGCACCACCCCGACGACGGAGAACAGCGCGCCGTCGGGCTTCCAGCACTTGGTGCAGCCGCAAGCATGGTTATGCGCCACCTGCGCATCCGCCTTGACGCGGACCGGCTTGTCGGTGCACGCGCATGTCAGCACGCCGCCGGCAAAATCCGTCCCTGCCGGCGCCAACCCCTTGTCGATCGCCGGGTGAATTGAAATCTCTCTCATGCTATTCAGCCCCTCCTCCGGGCTTGCTGATCCTCAGCCCGCGCCAAGCCTCCTCGCATGGAACGCGAGATGTTCCGACAGGAACGTCTGGATGAAATAGTAGGAATGGTCGTAGCCGGCATGCCGGCGAAGAGTGAGCTTCTGGCCCGCTGCACGGGCCGCCTCCTCCAGAAGCTCCGGCCTCAGCTGTCCAACCAGAAAGGAGTCGGCCAGTCCCTGGTCGATCAGTATGTCGTCGAAGTCGCGCGCCGCACCCTCTGCCATCAGATGGCTTGCATCATGGGCGCGCCACTTGTCCCGGTCCGCCCCGAGATAGGCGGTGAACGCCTTCACGCCCCACGGGCAGCGAGTCGGCGAGGCGATGGGCGCAAAGGCCGATACAGAGCGGTAGAGCCCCTTGTGCCGCATCGCGAGCGTCAGCGCGCCATGCCCGCCCATCGAGTGCCCGAACACCGAGCGCCTGCCATTGGCCGGCACCTCGGCTTCCACCACCGCGATCAGCTCGTCGGTGATATAGCTCTCCATGCGGAAATGCGGCGCCCATGGCGCCTCCGTCGCATCGAGATAGAACCCCGCACCCTGCCCCAGATCATAGGCCGGATCGTCCGCCACGCCCTCGCCGCGTGGCGAGGTATCCGGCGCGACGACGATCAGGCCGAGCTCCGCCGCCGTCCGGTATGCCCCGGCCTTCTCGGTGAAATTGTTCGCCGTGCAGGTCAGCCCCGACAGCCAGTACACCACCGGAAACGGCCCCGGCCCCGGCGGCACGAACACCGAGAACACCATTGGCATACCGGTGGCCTTGCTCGCGTGCTTCAAAAACCGCAGCGCGCCGCCGAATACCATGGTGGCCGAGACCTGCTCCATCAGTAGAGCACCACCGAGCGGATCGATTCGCCGGCATGCATCAGGTCGAAGCCCTTGTTGATGTCCTCGAGCCTGAGCGAATGCGTGATCATCGCGTCGATCTCGAGCTTGCCCGACATATACCAGTCGACGATGCGCGGCACGTCGGTGCGACCGCGTGCGCCACCGAAGGCCGTCCCCATCCAGGTCCGGCCCGTCACCAGTTGGAACGGGCGCGTCGAGATTTCCTGCCCAGCTCCCGCGACGCCGATCACCACGGACTTGCCCCAGCCGCGATGGCTCGCTTCCAGCGCCTGCCGCATCACCTTGGTGTTGCCTGTGCAGTCGAACGTGTAGTCGGCGCCGCCGATCTGGTCGGCCCCACGCTTGGTCATGTTGGCGAGGTACGGGACGATATCGCCCTCGATCTTGGTCGGGTTGACGAAATGCGTCATCCCGAAGCGGCGGCCCCACTCTTCCTTGCCGTCATTGATATCGACGCCGATGATCATGTCGGCGCCGGCCATGCGCAGGCCTTGGATGACGTTGAGCCCGATGCCACCGAGCCCGAACACCACCGCCGTCGCGCCCTGCTCCACCTTGGCGGTATTGAGCACGGCGCCGACGCCCGTCGTCACGCCGCAGCCGATATAGAATACCTTGTCGAACGGCGCCTTCGGGTCGATCTTGGCGACGGCGATCTCCGGCATCACTGTGTAGTTCGAAAAGGTCGAGCAGCCCATATAGTGGAAGATCGGCTGGCCCTTGTACGAGAAGCGACTCGTCCCATCCGGCATCAGGCCTTTGCCCTGCGTAGCGCGGATCGCGGTGCACAGGTTGGTCTTCTTCGAAAGGCAAGACGGGCATTCCCGGCATTCCGGCGTGTAGAGCGGGATCACGTGGTCTCCCACCTTGACGCTCGTGACGCCCGGCCCGACCTCGACGACGATTCCTGCGCCCTCATGCCCAAGGATAGACGGGAACAACCCCTCCGGGTCGGCGCCAGACAGCGTGAACTCGTCGGTGTGGCAGATGCCTGTCGCCTTGATCTCGACCAGCACCTCGCCGGCCTTCGGGCCTTCGAGATCAACCTCGACAATTTCCAGCGGCTTGCCGGCTGCAAAGGCTACGGCGGCGCGTGTCTTCATTGTCCCACTCCCATTCGGCTCTCCGGCCGGTCGCATGTATGCGGAAAGTCTTACGCGTTGCCGCGCAGGGATGAACTGCGCTAAATCGCAAAATATCATTGCACTGGTGGGATAATCGATGCGCGACTGGGATGGGATCGAGGAGTTCGTCGCGGTGGCCACCACCGGCAGCTTCCAGCGCGCCGCAGCCATGCTGCGCCTCTCAACCTCGCATGTCAGCCGCGCGGTGCAGCGGCTCGAGGCCCGCATCGGCCTGCCCCTTCTGCTGCGGACCACGCGCAAGGTCTCACTCACCGAAACCGGCAGGCATGTCCTCGACCCGTTCCGCCGCCTCATCCACGATCGTGATGAAGCTCTTGCGGCAGCATCCGGGCCGAACATCGCTTCGGGAGAACTGCGCGTCACCTGCTCCGTCGGCATCGGCGAGCGCTTCATCGCGCCGGTGGTGCGCGGCTTCGCGCTCGAACACCCGCAGTTGCAGATCACGCTCGATCTCTCTAACCGGCTCGTTGACCTCGTGGCAGAGGGCTACGACCTCGCCATCCGCACCGGCAACCTCAGCGATTCGTCGCTCGTCGGCACCCGGATCGGCTCCCGCCGCCTCCTCTGCTGCGCCGCCCCGGCCTATCTTGCCGAACGGAGTTCTCCGGAAACGCTCGCCGAACTGTCCACGCATGACTGCCTCGTCGGCACCGCGCAGGCCTGGCATTTCTTCATCGACGGCAAGGATGTCGCCTGGCAGCCGCGCCCGCGCTGGCGCTGCAATTCCGGCTCTGCGGTCGCCGATGCCGCGATCGCCGGCCTCGGCATCTGCCAGTTGCCGGCCTTCTATGTCGAGGATGCGCTGGCGCGTGGCGACCTGCTGAAAGTGCTGGACCCGATCCGCCGCGAGGACGAGCCAATCTGGGCCGTGCACCCGCAGCGACGGCATGTTCCGGCCAAGGTGCGGCTCCTCACCGAGCGGCTTCGGCAGGAACTGTCGCGATCGCTTCCCCATTGAAGGCAACCGACACGCAGTCTTCGCGGCGGCAGCCCCGCGGGTCTCGTGTCACGGCGACCGGTGCTGCCCGCCCGCACCGGAGGCCGCCATCTGTCCAGTGGGTCCGAACAGCCGCGCGATACGCGCCGCGCCAATTCCGTCCTCCAGCCGCTGGAAGGCATTGGTGACATCCTGCGGCTGCGCACGGCTGGGCTCGATGATCGCCTCGGCACTGTGCCAGCGCCGCGTACCGTCGAGCGTGAAGCTGACGGTCAACAGCAACGCGCCGTCCACCTCGTCGACTTCCCTGCTCACCTTCAGGTAGCAGCACCTCTCGAGGTTGCGGGAAACGAACGCAAACTTCTCGTGCTCTATCAGGTCGTCCAGGGCATCGGCCGCCAAGGGCGGATCACGTCGTTTTCGGAACATGCTGGCCTCACCGTCATTACCGGTAAAGCTTGCATAACCAGTATGGCCGGGTTTGGTTCGCTTTGCGGCGACGCCGCGGCGTTGTCCGGGCTCTACTGCCAGCTTACGCTGTGATCACCAGCGCGCCGTGCCGGGTCGCCACGACCGTATGCTCGAACTGTACCGTCGGCGCCGACGGCTCGACATGCAGCGTGAACCCGTCGTCGAGGCCCGCATCGATCGCGTGCCGGCCGCCGAGCGACAAGAACGGCTCGATGGTGAACACCAGCCCATCATGCATCTTCCGCCGCTCGGATTTGTCGGGCCAGGTCGGGATTTCGCCCGGCTCGTCATGCAGGCTTTCGCCGACACCATGGCTCGCAAGATTGTCCACCAGCGTGTAGCGGTGCTTTTTCGCAAACACCCCGATGGCGTCGCCGATATCGGCCAGCGCCGCGCCACTCTTCACCGCGCGGATCCCCGCCCACATCGCCCGCTTGCCATCGCGCACCAGCGCCACAAGCCGCGGATCGGCCTCGCCCACCACGAAGGACGCGCCGGTATCGGCGAACACGCCGTTGAGCTCCGCCGATACGTCGATATTGACGAGATCGCCGTCCCGGATCACCCGATCCCCCGGAATGCCGTGCGCGATCACTTCGTTCACCGAAATGCACGACGCGCCGGGGAAACCATAGGTAATCTCCGGCGCCGAGCGCGCCCCATGCGCATCCAGCACGCCCCGCACGATCGCATCGAGTTCGGCCGTCGTGATCCCCGGCTTGAGCGCTGCGGCCGCCTTGTCCCGCGCCTCGGCGCAGACCTTGCCGATCGCCTTCAGCGCCTCGAGCTGTTCTTCACTGGTAATGGTCACGTCAGGCCCTGAGGCTGAGATACGCCGCGACCAGCCCCTTGGTCGAGCTGTCATGGGCGTCGGCCGAAACCTTGCCTTCCACCTTCGGCAGCAGCGCCTTGGCGAGCTGCTTGCCCAGCTCCACGCCCCACTGGTCGTAGGAATTGACGTTCCAGATTGTCCCCTGCACGAACACCTTGTGCTCATAGAGCGCGACAAGGCTGCCGAGCCGCTCGGGCGTCAACTTGGGGTAGAGCAGCGTGTTCGATGGCCGGTTGCCGGGGAACAGCTTGTGCGGCGTAAGCGCCTTGATCTTGTCGTCCGAGAGGCCCTGCGCTTTCAGTTCCGCCACCACCTCGGCTTCGGTCTTGCCGAGCATCAGCGCTTCGGATTGCGCGAACACATTGGCGACGAGCTTGTCGTGATGCGGCGGCAGGTCTTCCTGCGGCTGCGCGGCGATGAGGAAATCCGCCGGAATCACGTCCGTGCCCTGGTGGATCAGCTGGTAAAACGCGTGCTGGCCATTGGTGCCCGGCTCGCCCCAGATGATCGGCCCGGTGCAATAGTCGACCGGCTTGCCGTCGAGCGTCACGCTCTTGCCGTTCGATTCCATGTCCTGCTGCTGCAGGTACGCCGCAAACCGGCTGAGCCGCTGGTCATAGGGCAACACCGCATGGGTCGAGAACTCCCAGATGTTGCGGTACCACACCCCGAGCACGCCCATGATCACCGGCAGGTTCTGTTCCAGCGGCGCGGTGAGGAAATGCTGATCCATCTCGTAGGCGCCCTTGAGGAAGCCCAGGAAATTGTCGAACCCGACCACGATCGCCACCGGCAAGCCAATCGCACTCCAAACGGAATACCGGCCGCCCACCCAGTCCCAGAACCCGAAGATCCGGTCGGCCTTGATGCCGAAGGCGGCGCAGGCCGGCAGGTTGGTCGAAAGCGCCGCGAAATGGTCGGTCACGGCCGCGTCACCCAGCGCCTTGGCAATCCATGCGCGCGCCGTCGCCGCATTGGTCATCGTCTCGTCGGTGGTGAAGGTCTTCGACGCCACGATGAACAGCGTGCGCTTCGGATCGAGCCCTTTCAGCGTGTCGTGGATATGCGCGCCATCGACATTGGAGACGTAGTGGGCGCGCAGGTCTGCCCGCGTATAGGGCTCGAGCGCCAGCGTCACCATCACCGGCCCGAGATCCGAGCCGCCAATGCCGATATTGACGATATCGGTGAAAGCTTCACCGGTCGCGCCCCGGATCGCGCCCGAACGCACCGCGTCCGAAAACCCCTTCATCGCGTCGAGCACGCCGCGCACCTGCGGCATCACATCCTGCCCGTCGATCAACACCCTGTCGCTGCCCTGGTAGCGCAGCGCCATGTGCTGCACGGCCCGGTCTTCGGTGATGTTGATGTGCTCGCCGGCCCACATCCTGTCGCGCCGCGCTTCGACGCCCGCGGCCCGCGCCAGCGCAAACAGCGCCGTCATTGCGCCCTCGTCGATGCGGTTCTTCGAATAGTCGAGCAGCAGGTCGCCGGCCTTGGCCGAAAATTTCTCGAAGCGCTGGCCATCACCCGCGAACATCTCACGCATCGAGGTCTTTGCGATGCGGGCCTTCTCGGCGGCGAGCGGCGCGAGAAGCGAATTGGTGTCGGCCATGGTCCTGTCTCCAAAAATCTCTAGGTCCCGGCGGACCTCGTCAGGGGCGTCCGGCGGTCCTCATGGTGAGCCTGTCGAACCACGAGGCCGCCAAACCCAGCAGCAACGCGCGATTCTACAGCGCCGGCATGTCACCGGCAGCCCATGCTGCGCGTGTTTGTGCCGCATAATCGGCAAGCCTGCCAGCCTCAATTGCCACCCGCGCCCCGATGCAGAGCTCCTGATAATAGGCGAGGTTCACCTGGCTCAGCACCATGGCGCCGAGGATTTCCTCGGTCCTGACCAGATGGTGCAGATAGGCGCGGCTGAACCGCCGGCAATTCGGGTTGGGCGAGGTCTCGTCGAGCGGCCGCGGGTCGTCCTTGTGCCGGGCGTTTTTCAGGTTGATCACGCCGAACCTGGTATAGGCATGCCCATGCCGGCCGGCGCGTGTCGGATGCACGCAATCGAACATGTCGACGCCGCGCTCTATGCCGCCCAAAATATCATCGGGCTTGCCGACGCCCATCAGATAGCGCGGCTTGTCGGTCGGCAATTCCGGCGTAATCTCCGACAGCACCTGGAACATCGTTTCCTGCGGCTCGCCCACGGCCAGCCCACCGATCGAGTAGCCGTTGAAGCCGATCGATTTCAGCCCCTCGGCTGATTTCGCGCGCAGCATCGGATCATCACCGCCCTGCACGATGCCGAACAGCGCGCGGTGCGGCTGGTTGCCGAACGCATCCTTCGAGCGCTGCGCCCAGCGCAGCGACAATTCCATCGCGCGCTGCATTTCCTTGTGCGGCGCCGGCAGCGCGATGCACTCGTCGAGCTGCATGATGATGTCGCTGTCGAGCAGCGTCTGGATCTCGATCGAGCGCTCTGGCGTCAGTTCATGCGCCGAGCCGTCGATATGCGAGCGGAAGGTCACGCCCTTCTCGGTCAGCTTCCTGAGTTTGGCGAGCGACATCACCTGGAACCCACCGCTATCGGTGAGGATCGGCCGCGCCCAGTCCATGAACACGTGCAGCCCGCCCAGCGCCGCGACACGCTCGGCACCCGGCCGCAGCATCAGGTGATAGGTGTTGCCCAGCAGAATATCCGCGCCCGTCTCGCGCACCTGCTCGGGATACATCGCCTTCACCGTGCCGACGGTTCCCACCGGCATGAAGGCGGGCGTGTTGATTTCGCCGCGCGAGGTGGTGATGCGGCCGCGGCGGCCAAGGCCGTCGCTGGCAATCAGTGAGAAGGAAAACGGTGTCAGGGGCGTGTCGCTCATGGCCGCGTCATAAATGACGCCGCCCGTCCTGTCACCGTTTCCGTGTGGAGGCCGGGTTTTCCGGCCCTCGGCCCTTATTCGAGCCCGAGCTTCTTCTTCAATATTTCGTTCAGCGCCTGCGGGTTGGCCTTGCCGCCCGAAGCCTTCATCGCCTGCCCGACAAACCAGCCGATCAGCGTCGGCTTCGCCAGCACCTTCGCCACCTGGTCGGGGTTCGCGGCGATAATCTCGTCCACCACCTTCTCGATGGCGCCGAGGTCGGTCACCTGCTTCATGCCACGCCGCTCGACGATCTCGGCCGGCTCGCCTTCCGGCTCCTCGGCAATGATGACCTGCAGCAGGTCCTTGGCGCCCTTCGACGAAATCGTCCCGGCTGCGACAAGGTCGACGATCCCGGCGATCTGGCCGGGCTTGATATGCGTCTCGAAAGCGCTCAGCCCCTGCGAGTTGGCAAAGGCCGCGATATCGCCGTTCACGAGATTGGCGACTGCCTTGCCGTCGCGCTTTGTATCTCCGAACTTCACCGCGGCTTCGTAATAATCCGCCGTCTCGCGGTCGAGCGTCAGCACCATCGCGTCATAGGGCGTCACGCCATATTCCGAAATGAACCGCGCCTGCTTCTCGTCCGGCAGTTCCGGCAGGTGCTGCGCCAGCTCATCGATGAAGGCCTGGTCGAATTCCAGCGGCAACAGGTCCGGCTCGGGGAAGTAGCGATAGTCCTGCGCGTCTTCCTTCGAGCGCATCGAGCGCGTCTCGCCGGTCTTCGGGTCATAAAGCCGCGTTTCCTGGTCGATGGCGCCGCCATCCTCCAGAATATCGATCTGCCGCCGCGCCTCGAACTCGATCGCCTGTCCGGCAAAGCGGATGGAATTGACGTTCTTGATCTCGCAGCGCGTGCCGAACGCGCCACCGGGCTTGCGCACCGACACGTTGATATCGGCACGCATCGAGCCCTGCTCCATGTTGCCGTCGCAGGTGCCGAGATAGCGCAAAATGGTGCGCAGCTTGCTGAGATACCCCTTTGCCTCTTCAGACGAGCGCATGTCCGGCTTCGACACGATCTCCATCAGCGCCACGCCGGCGCGGTTCAAATCGACAAAGCTCATCGAGGGGTGCTGGTCGTGGATCAGCTTGCCGGCATCCGTTTCGAGATGCAGCCGCTCGATGCCGATCTCGACGCGCTCACCGTCGATATCGAGGAACACCGAGCCCTCGCCAACGATCGGGTCCTTGAACTGGCTGATCTGGTAGCCCGGCGGCTGGTCGGGATAGAAATAGTTCTTCCGGTCGAAGATCGAGCGCTTGTTGATCTGCGCCTTGAGCCCCAGCCCGGTGCGCACGGCCTGCCGCACGCATTCCTCGTTGATCACCGGCAGCATGCCGGGCATGCCCGCATCAACGAAGCTGACATTGGCATTGGGCGGCGAGCCGAACTCGGTCGATGCGCCCGAGAACAGCTTGCTCTGGCTCGTCACCTGCGCATGCACTTCCATGCCGATGACGATTTCCCAATCCCCGGTCTGGCCCGAGATGAAATTCTTGGGGTTTGGTGTGCGGGTATCAATGAGGGTCACGTGATCGTCCTATTCTTCGTCATCATTGAGCGGCGCACGCCACGGCGAAAGCCGCTTCTCGAGCCTGATGCTCACATGTGGGTCATGGTCACTTGCCTGGCCGCGTAGCGCCAGGATCTGGTAGCCTTGGTGCTGATAAAACCGCACGGCGCGCACATTGTCCGACAGGGTGTCGAGCTGCACGCTCTCGGCGCCTTCAAGTTCGAAAAGCGTCTCCATGCGCCGCAGCAGCGCCTTGCCGATGCCGCGGCTCTGCATGTCCGGCGCTACGAACAGGAATGGCACATAAGCGCGGCTACGCGCCCGCGCGCACCAGCCCACAGACAGCCCGCCGATATCGGCGACGATGATCCGGTCGAACAGGTCGTGCACAACCGACGCAAGCCGCCGCCGCTCATTGTCCGGGCTCGCGGCCGCGCCCGTGAGGTAAGGGCGCAAGTCACGGTCCCAGGCCTCAAAGGCGAGTTCGGTCAGCCGAGCCGCCTCGCTCGCTTGCGCACGCCTGATGGTGAGACCGGGCAGCGACATGGTCTCCCCTCACGCTCCGCCTGGGCGCTGGCGCTTGCGGGCAGCAATGATGCCCTTCTCGTAATTCACGTTCCAGTCGATCAGCGTCCGCCAGATCAGCTCGGCCTGGTCCTCGTCGAGATCCAGTTCCTCGGCCCGCTTCCGCTGCTTGGCGATCACGGTGGCGATCCGCGCCGGGTCATGGGCTTCATGCGGGTCGGTCTTGATCTCGGCCATGCGCGTCACATAGCGGTGCCGCTCGGCCAGCAGCGTCAGCAGCGCCTGGTCGATCCGGTCGATCTCGGCGCGCACATCTTCCTTGGAGTTGCAGTCGGCGGGCAGCTTGGTCACTTGCAGCAAAGGCTCGGTTGGTTCGGGTTGTTGCTGGTTTGCACCGACAGGCCGCCGATTGCAACCGGGGGCTGGCCGAATGCGCTGCGCTATCCTATCTCTCGGGCCATTCCTTGGGCACCTCGCCCAATGGGGAGTCGTGCATGACGAAGAAACTGGAGTCTGCGTAAGGCCCCGGCCGGTAGGTGAGCGTCTTGCTCCGCCGGATCGGGGTTGCTGAACCCGAGCCCTGCCCGCGCGTGATGCCGGGTGGAGTGCTTTCGTTCGCACGCATTCCCAGAGCTTCCAAATGGATATATCCCGCGTCGAACAGCGCATTCTGCACACCCTTGCACAGGGCGGCAGCCTTCACCTCATCCGCAACGCATCAGGCGACGTCACCGGCATCGAGGGCTACACCCGCGACGGCTGGCTGATGAGCGGCGTCACCCTCGCGCTCTTCAGGAAGCTGAAGCGCAAGGACGCCATCGCCTCCCACGGCGGACGGCCCTATCACATTACCCGCCGCGGCCTCGAACTCGTCCGCTCTCAGGTGGATAACCGGTAACCTTCACGCTACATGTGAAGTCGGGTGGGCCAGCACGCCACCCGACTTCGGTTACTGGCAGGTTTCGCCTGAAGCTTGTCGCGCCGCTGGCTGAGTCATAACTATTATCACCAGCAAATATTCGAGGTGCACCATGCCCAGCAGCGCCAATCTCGGCCCCCGCCTTGAGAGCTATGTCACCGAACTGGTGAAATCCGGTCGCTATCAGTCGCGCAGCGAAGTGTTGCGCGAAGGCATCCGCCTCGTCGAGGAACGCGAGAAGCGCCTCGCGGCCCTCGATGCCGCCCTTGCCCGTGGCATCGCCGACGCCGATGCGGGACGGGTTATGACGACGGACGAGGCCCGCACAAGGTTGCTCGCCGCACTCGAAGAAAGCGGAAGCGCACTCCTAAAATGAAGGTCCTCATCACAGAGGCGGAATGAAACCACAGCGAAGCCGCAGTCGGGAATCCCTCCCCTGCTTGCGGGACTTCGAGCCGGTCGCGCAGCGATCGGGCGCTCCGGTGGAGCGACCGAAGGCGATGAAGGTGGCGCAGAGCGCCGGGTGGGGGGAGCCGCTTGCGCTAAGTTGCTGAAATCGTGGAGAATTCAGCGCAAGTTGCACCCCTCACCCGCCCTTCGGGCACCCTCTCCCTCACGAGCAGGGCTATCGCATATGGGCGATTGCGTTGATGAGGTAGTCCTCGTTCCACGCGCATTTTCTGATGCGGTGGCTGATCGGGACCTTGGTGGTGTCGGCATCCTGAAGGATGTTGCGGGCGATCCGGTTGATGAGGGCGACGTTTGCCGGGGCATTGTCGGTTCTGGCGCGACTGAGGTCCTCGCGCAGGTGCACGTCGAGCATCCAGTGCAGTCCGTTCTCGACCTGCCAGTGCGCGCGGGTCCACTCCAGCGCCTGTCGTGGGGACGGCAGCATGGAGGCCATATAGAGGCGGACCTTGGCAGGTGCGGCATCGCGCTGGGAGGTAATGCGAACGAAGGCCTTGTGGCCGGGCATGAGCGCCTGAGGCGCAGGGATCACTTCGGCCCTGCGCCGCTCCAGCCGGCCATGTGCGGTGCTGCTGCACTCGAGCATTTCACCGGGTTTGGCGGCGAGTGCCGCAGTGGCGGCATTGTACCAGTGGCGACGATTGCCCTTGAGGGCCAACAGATAGTCGCCGCCTGCCGAAACGACGGCATCGGCCATGCGCGTGTGGCAATGCAAGGCATCGGCGGTCACCAGCCGATCGGTAACATCGAGCAGGTCGATGACCTTGAGGGCCGTCTCGATCTCGTTCTCGCCCGGCTCGGGTGCGGCTGCCGCAAGGCAGAGCCGGCTGGAGGCAGCAAAGGCCGATACGGTCAGCGGTGGGCTGGCGGCGAAACCCTTGTGATAGGCCCGCCTGAGGGTTTTGCCATCGACCGCCACCACCTCCCGGCTGGCCTGATGAAAACTCGCAGCAAACGCCGCAAAGGCCCGGGCAAACGCAACCGGATCGAGCAGCCGCAGCACGCGCGAAAACGTGTCATGGCTGGGCGCAATTTCGTAGTCGATCAGCCGAGACAGAGCCTGCCGGCGTTCCTGAGCGAAAAGCGCAAACTCCGTCGCGTTGTTCGCTCCGCACAGGCTCGCGGCGATCATCATCACGATCAGATCGACAAGCCGATAGCTCGCATTGCCGGCCCGCGGATCCTCAAGCGCGCCGAAATACCCATCCAGACAGCCCATGGCAGTTCCTCACCGGAAAAACTGCCAAACCAAAGAATCCTTCACAACAAACCACGCAACAAAATTCCATATGCGATTCCCCTGCCCTCACGAGGGAGAGGGCTCGACTGCGGGCATCAGCGCCCTTCGCGACAACGACTGAGCCCCCAAACTTATCCCCGCACGCAAAACCTCGCTTATATTCCCCGCCATCTCACCGTGCGGGAAGCGGGGTCGCGACGAACGGTCCGGCGGGGAGAGATCGGGCGGATGGGGAGTCGTCCCTGTCCGGGCCGCTAGCGTACGGCATGGCGTCCGAAAAGGGCCCCGCTGCCAATGCGTCCT
>JAIYDI010000035.1 GCA_027487555.1 Hyphomicrobiales bacterium | reverse complement strand
GTCGCGCTGAAGGTCAGGGTGGTGATGCGGCCGATGTGAACGCCTTCTGCGTTGGCCTTGAGGGTGCCGATGTTCATGTCACATTCTCCTGATGCTGTCCGAACCCCTTGTCCGGAGCACCTTCTCCCTTCCCCCCTCCCCCCCGGGCCCTTGGCCCGGCCCGTGCGCCAGCAACCGCCGGCGCGCGTAACTCTTGCCGGCCCATCCAAAGGGCCGAGGCGGTCCACGGACCCCTGCGGTGTGGTAGGCGATCACCTGCCAGTGCTCCCCGCACCACGCCTGTTTCGCTGACTTAGGATTCAGGCTCCGACCTGTCCTTGATCTGGCTAAGGCGCGCCATGAAGGACTTGGCTTCGATCTGATTGGGTCCGTCGCGCGTGGCGAGGCATGCCATCCTGTCGATCTCGAGCTGTGCGGCAAGACTTGCCTCGATCTGGCAGTAGGGCTCCAGCACACGGATTGCGTCAACTGCGCGAGGCAGCTCGCCGAAGGCAGTGCCCACCCACACGAGTTCGGTCTCCTCGCCGTCCTCGTCAGGGGCGCTCAGAACCTGCGCAAAATAGGTCTGCAGCGGGCGGTCCCACCCGACATAAGCGCTTGCCGCCGCAATCCCGTCACGAAGTGGTACTTTGTGCCTGCTCATGCGCTCGTTACCTCCCCACCATTTAACGGGCTGATGCCCCGCAGCGTTGTGACATATTCGGACCTGGCGCTGATCAGTAATCCGCTGGCCGCATCAGCGTGACGATCCTGCGCGTGATGGCAGGGTTGGCCGGATCGTCTGACCCAAACGTCAGGTCGGTGTCGTAATAATCGACTTTCATCAGCACCTTGATGCCATCGACATCCATGCTTGCAAAGTCTCGCTCGGGTGAGTCCGGGGCGAAGGTGCAACGGCGCAGAGCGGCCATCAACCGAGCATGGACCATCATGCGGTCTTCCACCGTGTCGCCACCCAGTTCCGCAAGGAGACCAGAGGTCATGACGATGCGGGCCGTTCGGTCACGGCCCTGGCGCGCGGCATCATTGAGCAGCGCGATGCGCTCGGTCCGCTGCCGAGCGCAAGTGATGTCGGATGTGTTATGCATTGGAAGTCTCATCCCGATCAAAGAGACGAAGAGCAGGCAACCGGACGGCCTCGCGGAACTCAGCCGGCAGGCTGACAAGCGGACATCTGAACATCGATCGCAGTCCCCGGGGCTACGGTAATGGCAACCTGCCGATCCTTGGGAAGGACCCACAGGATGCCGGCGAGCGTGTCGCGGATGCGCGCCGCGATGGCCTCGTCCTCGCCGAGCAGCACCCGGGCCGCGAGTTCGCGCGCATCGCGCAAGAAGTGCTCGTGCTGGGTGTCCCAGGAATCGGCCTCGCTGTCGTCGCTCGCGCAGAAACAGACGTTCTCGATGAGATCGACCAGCGTTTCGGGGGTCAGGTCATCACCTGGAACATAGGCGATGCGGATTTGGTCGATGCCGCTGTACCAGCCATCTTCGTTTACGACGAAGGCGACATCTGCCGGCATCCTCTCCTCGCGCTGGGTCTCGGTGGCACGGTGAAAGACACAGAATCTCAGTTCGATCGTCTCGGCACGCACATGGTCCTCGAGCGGAGGGAAGCTGCCGTTTTCGGCGATGACGTGGCCCTGCTCTCCGGCTGCAAGATAGAAGCGCACGTTGCCGACCTGATGCAGCGCGTCATACCAGCCATAGCCTGCGTAAGGAGGATGGTTCTCGACGAGGTGCGGGCGCAAGGGGTGCTCCCGCAGCGTGCGCTCCAGCCCCTGACCGATATCGGGCTCGAGATCCGCAACAAGGATCGTGTCCGGTCCTGTAGCGACCTCCTCATAATCGACATTGACGTTGTCGCTTTCCGCGATGGCCGCATTCCAGCGGGGCAGGCAGGGGTCGGCCTCCGGCAGTGCGACCCCCAGATCGCGCGCTTCCTTCCAACTGTCGAAGGAAAGCCGGTGCTGGCCTTTGTGCGCCAGCGCGGCATAGATCGTGCGCTTGCAAGCTGTCTGAAGCGCCGCAAAGGCGGCGTTCTCGACGAACTCCTTGCGTGCCGGGAGGACAAGGGCAAGGCCCGGGGTGGAGCCGATATCGAGCCGGGCATGGTAGGTCTTGCCGCCAAGGCTCTCCGAGACGCTGGCAAGTTTGCGGGTGAGCACCATCCCATGGAAATTCGTCGTGGGGTCCTGGTGGTATTCGCGCCCCTCGAACACGCCGATCTGGCTGCCGTTCCACTCGGCGATGTAAATCGCCTTGGCGAGAAAGTCCTCGCGCGGCACTTGTCCGCCATTGAAGAACACCGGCAGCGGGTAGAACTTCGCGACCTCGCGCAGAATTCGCTCGGCCGTCTGCTCGCTCACGCCGGGCATCAGAAAGGTGATGGTCGTCCCAACCGGGCGAGCAAGGGGCCGCACGGCAATGTCCTGCGCGCCGGTCCAGCCATCCGCCGGAATGTGGACCGACCATCCGGTGTCGGCATCGGCATGACGCGAGCTGATCCGGGTGTCCTTGCCCGCCAGGCTGAAGACACCCATGCCCGCCGGATCTTCGGCCTCATGGATGTGCTGGCTCCAGCCCGAATCCCCCAGCGCGATCATAGTCTGGGGATCGGCAACGCCGGATCCATCATCGACAAGGGTCAGTCGCGCTCCGTCCTGATCCGCGCAGCAGGCGATGTCGATCCGGGAAGCGCCCGCGCGGCGACTGTTCTGGAGGAGCTCGCCCAGAATATCGCCGATGGTACCGTTGAAGAGGCGCGTGACCTTGGTGATCGTCTTCGAGCTGACGCTGGGCCGGATAACTGTCGGGTTCATGGCAAGGGGTCCTTCATCGCACTGGTTCGCCCTTCCCCTCCCCCTTCCCTTCAAATCGGTGGATTGATGCCTGGCCAGAGCCGGGCGGCCTTCGGCCTGCTCTTCAGCCCACTCGTTTGGGCCGCAGGGCCTCAGGCATCGGGATGACCTCGTGCGCCGTATCGCGCAGCGCCGTGACCTCGCCGCGCGCGGCGTAAAGGTCCTTGGCGATGAGCGCGCAGACTTCGGCTTCGCCATAGGTTGGCCGGCCAAGATGATCGACGCGTTCGACTTGCCGGGCAATCACGCCAACTTTGCCTTCCGGCACCCATTCGGCCCAATCGCCCCAGGCGCTGGTGACGCAGAATTCGCCGATCGCGGCGATGTAGGCCTTGCGCGTCCGCAGGATCGCGGAAGCATTTTCCTTTACGGCCTCGCCGGTAAAGGCGCTGAAGCGATCCGAGTGCCAGCATCGGGCAGTATCGCGGGCAAGCTGCAGGAAGCCTGCGGAACAGGAACCCTGCCCTTCAAGCTCGCTGGTGAAGGCCAGGATCGGGAGCGACCAGTCGCAGTCTTCCTCGTAGGACCCGCCCTCGATCGTTAGCGCCGGCGGCATAGCGGCCTGCCTCTGCTCGGACAGAATGATGCCGCCGTGGCTGGCGGTCATAACGGACCATATGCCGGGGGCCAGTTGATCGGCCTGCTGGACGGCGCCCCAGATGGAAGTGGAAGGACGCGGTGATGGGGAAAAACATGGCATGAGCGAACTCTCCTGTTGCAGGTTCGCTCAGTCCCTCCCCCTTTACTTCAGCTCAGGATCCCAAGAGCGGTCCGGGCGACGGTCTCGGGCGTGACGTCTCCAAGAGCGAGGGCCGCTACCGGTCCAAGCTGCGAAAGACGATTCCGCTCGATCGCCTTGAGGGCGAGATAATCCTCGTCGGCCGACTGGAGGATTTGCAGCGCGAAGCGGCACTCCTGTCCAGTGTTGTCGTCGAGGAGGGCAATCAGGAAATCCGGCCTTACGGAGATGTCCGCAAAGGGCAGATCGAAGAGAATCTTCTTCACCGCCATCCTGATGTCCCGGCGCCGCAGGACATACTGCGCGTCTTGCAGCGCCCGCAGAATTTCACGGTCGTGGTCTCGCTCGGTCGGCACGAACTGGTTGCCGCTGAAGACCGGCTGAGCATAGGCTCGCAGCGCGACATAGCCCTCCTTCCTGCTGTGCTCGCCAACGACGGCAAGCACCAGAAACGGCGGCTCGACTTCAGCGCGGATGATCCCGGTGTGCTGGATGCGGTTTCGGACCGGGATCGTACCGAGACCAGTGACGATCTCAGTGGAGGTGACCGCGTTGGCCTCGAGCAGAAGAAAGGCCTGGGGCGCGAATTCATGAGGCCATGTTTCGGCCGCGGCGCGCAGTCGGGCGTGTACCCGCCGTTTCTCGTAATCGACGGCGTTCGTGTAGAGATGGGCAGAGAGCGGAACCCCGGGCGCAATCTCAAGACCTTGCGCTGCTTGGCGCAGGAAGCGCATCTCCCGGCTGATCGAGCCCCCCCGTGGCCCTGCTGGCGGAAGCTCGCGCAGCACGTTGGAGCCTGCCCGCTCGAGCAGCAGCCATAGCAGTTTGCCAAGACGCGGGATTGCAACCCCGCGCGATCGGTCATCTGGTTCGCTGTGGTCGGGTTTTTGGGCAAGCTTCTCCGGCGCCTTCTGGTGCGCGTTGAACAGGCCATCTGGAACATCGAGCGCGTAGAGCGAATCCCTCGCTGTCTCTCGGATGCGCGGCGGCGCCTGAGGCAGGAAAAACGGACACGCCGGCGCGTGCATCGGCCTCGCTGTCAGTCGCCGAAGATAATAGGTTTCCTGAAAGCTGAGATAGGCCGGGCTCAGCAGCGGCGGCGCGGTGACCTCGCCCAGACAATCGCAGGCGAGCCATTTGTGATTCTCGCGCGCTGTCACGACGAGGGAGACGCAGGCCCGGTGATCGGCCTCGTTGCCATGGCCCGTGTACCAGCGGACCAAGGCTGCCCGCAGACCGTCGCCAATGGCGACGCGCCCGGTGCTACCTGTGGTGTCCTTGGCCACCAGCCACATGGTCCGACCCTCTTGACCGCCCCTTTTGTTCACTCTATGTTCGTCACATAGAGGAATTCTGTCTTATGAACAAGGTATTCGATCTCGGCCAGTTCGACCTCGATCTGACGCTCCGCGATGCATCGCTTGACCCTCTGGTGTCGCCTACGCGGCGCTCGCTCGCCAACGCGTCCATCGGCGTCGAAGCGTTCGATGCCTATTATTCTGCGCGCGAACTCTACGAAGCGCTGCAGGGGGTGTTCCAGGGCACGCCCGGTTCCAAGAACAAGCTGACGCAGGTGCTGTCGTGCCAGTGCGACGATTATCAGCGCTGCCTCTACTACACGCTTGCGGGGCGCGGCATCGTCCAGATGCTGGATGATCTTGAATGGCTGCTCGAGATCCTGCGCCCTCGCTGCCAGATGTCGGGGCAGCTCCTGCGTTCAGGCGAGCGGCCCGCACCGCAGATCAATCCTTATGTCGCGAGTGAGCCCGACGGGCCGGTTCCGGCACGTTCGGCCGACTTCGTCGAGGGACCCTCGTGGTATCTCGATCCGTCGCTTGGCGGCCTTATCGAAGACTAGGCAGGCATCTGCCTGCCGGCCTTACCGCCAGAAATCAGGGATTGCGCAGGCCAAGCCGGTCGTCGTCATCTACGAGCGAGATACGCCCTTCCCAGTCCCACAGGACGAGGTTGATAGCGTCGGCGGGAGCGCCGCGGGCATAGCTTGGAACGACGATACCGACATAGCCTTGTGCAATCGCGGCCTCGGCCAAATCCTGCGTCGGCACTGGCTGTCCTGAGATCATCCGGTCCCGCCACGAAGGGTCAGCGAGCTCCGCTGGCGCCATGCCGAAAGGCTGCAGCGCGGCTGTGTCGCGGCCATCCAGCAAGGGCCCGATGTCGGCCTGATAGGCAACCAGGGTTGTCGGCTGCAACGTGCCGACCTGATTGGCCTCGCGCAGCGCCGTCTCGGGCGCGAGCGAAGTATAGAGCGCAGGGCGCCCCATGCGATTGAACCGTCCACCAAACCGGGCAGCCCCCTCCCCCGAGAGCGGTTCGCGGGACCAGACCGGATTGTGGGCGCGGTAGAGCAGCCCGGTGAAGTGCATGCGCCTAGGCGTGAATGCCGGCGTCGACGGCGTCGATATAGGTCAGCACGTCATCGGCCCGGTTGCTCTGTACGAGCTGCATGGCGGTCTGGCCCGAGAAGCCCGGCAGCGGCTCAGAGCGGTACCAGGCATAGGCAAGCAAGGCCGACCCGAAGCGCGGTTCGACCTTGTTGAGCACTTCGACCATCTGGCGAAGACGGCGCTGAGTGCGATCCGACGCGATCCGGTCCTTGCGCTGGATCGCGTCCTTGCCGAGGCCCAGCGAGCGTGCCAATTCGTCACTGGTCGTGCGCAGCGCGTCGACGATCTTGCGCGGAGCAAACGCACCGTTGTCAGCGTAGTTCTGAATCGCCATTGCAAAGCTCCATAAATTCTGACGTTATATAGCGTCATTCCTTGCGGCATTCAAGCCGCCGGATGGATGGCACCGATATGGGTCATAGGACGACAACTTGCAGCTCGATTGCACCGGGAGGGTTCTCCCCCGTTGGCATCACACAGAAGGGCTGGAGCGCGTTGCTAGTTCTGACCACAGCATGGCTCTTGCCCGTCTTCGCGCTCATCCGGATGGCGACGCGCTCGGCATTGGCCCGCCCGCAAAGGATGCGGCGGCGCGGATCGAGGCTGGCAGAAATCATGGAAAAGGCCCTCGCTACTGGGCTGCCGGGAAGAAGGTCTTGATCTTTCGGGCCGGACGGATGACCTCGAAGCGCCGCTCCATCAGCCGGGAGATGCGGTAGGCCCCGACGCCGTCGGGCGTCCGCAGCTCGATCTTGTTGCCGCGCTTGCTGACCCGGAATTCGCGGTGTTCGCTGCCGTCGGTAAAACGCAGCGGTTCGGGAAGCCGCAGCATGTCGCCGTCAGCGACCTTGCGCTCCTTGAGACGCAGCATGGCGTAACACCGGTTCCGCCAGTCCAGGGCATAGGGGTGTGAGGATGAGGTGAGCAGTTCCAGGATGCTTCGCGGGCAATTCGCCTCGACGGGGCCGGATTGTTCATCCATGTCCTTGTACCCGAAGATCAGGCCATCGGCTGCGTTCGGGTTCCAGCGGACCAGGCAGATAACCGCCGTCACGTAGAGCCTCTTGCGGTCTTCGCCGTAGCGCTCGACGGCTGCATAGAGGGTGCTGCCGGTGAAAACGCTCTTGAGGACCCGGCACCCCCGGAACGGAGCATCTTCGCTGGCCTGGTGTTCGTAGGTCAGTTGATCGTCGAGATAGGCTTTGGGCGTTTCATGCCCTCCCATCCCTGTGCGGTGCATGTAGAGCCAGCCCATGTGCGTGTCCTTCAGATGAGCCCCGGCTGCGCCGGAGGTGCGATTTGCAGTTCGCGGGCGATCCGCGCCGTGAGTGCCGGAATGTCGGCAAGAGCGGTGATCGGAGCCTTGCGCATGACCGCGCCTGGGGGCTTCCAGAAGGGGTTGCGCCAGGCAAGACCCGGTTCGCCGAACCGCTCCGGGCTGATGCGGATGTAAACGCCCTCTGCTTCGAGCACATGCTCACCGGCGAGAGCCTCCTGCGAGGTGTAGTAGCTGATACGGTAGGCGGAATGATCGAGCCCGATCCCGGCGGCGATCTGGCGTAGCGCGCGCGTACCTTCGCGCCGGTAGTGGCGCAGTTCTTCGGGACGATAGTCGATCCCGCGCTTGACCAGCGCGATGATCGCCGGTCGATGCTTAAGCTCGCCGAGACGCTCGATGCACTGCGCGCGCAAGATCTGATCTTCGGCCTCACAGGTTGTCGGCCTTCCGTCGGCAATGCGCTGAAGGTGGCGGGTGAGGAGCAGAACCGCGGGACAGGTGGCGACCTGCCGACCTGCGAGGCGCACATCATCAACGGCCTCGTTCAATGCCCGCAGCGCGGTTTCGAAGGTCGTCAGCCCATCGGGCTCGAGCGCGCGGCGGTAACGATAATCGATGTCGCAGAACATGGGGCTTCCTTTCCATTGCAAGAGCAATGGCCCCCTCCCCCTCCCCTCAATGCAGGCGGCGAAGATGTCCGCCCGAGTTGTTCAGCGACAATGGTTCATAGATCATCGGTCGCACGAGCGTCCCGGGCGCGATCTGTTCAAGGATCCTCGCGATCGCGGAGACCGCAGCGCCAGCCTCGGTTGTCTGGATGACCAGCGCGCCCCCCTTCCCCGGGCCGGGCACAAGTGACCAACCGGGTTCTCCTTTGCCGAGGAGGCTCTCCAGGACAGCGTGACGGTTCCGCCCGGGAAACAACGCTCCAACATGGTCGCCGAGTGCAGCGCCAACGTCCGCGGCATTTCCGCGCGAAAGGTCACTGGCATAGCGGCTGAGCTGCGCGAGCCGCACTGCGTCTTCTGCTGTTGGCTCAAGCGTAAGCCGGAACTGGCGCCTCTTCATGGGCTTCCTCCGCAGGTTCGCTCTCATAGCCCGAATAGGCCGCAAGCAGGTTGAAGGCCTGATCGGCCTTGGCGGCAGCCGTGATGATCGCGGTCTTGTCGGATTTCAAAATGTCGAGCCAATGGGCGATGTAGCTGGCGTGGCTTTCATGGAGGTCTGCAGGCAGGCCAAGCTCATAGCAGATCCGGGCGCTTACCTGCTCGGCAACCAGTTCCTCGAAGGCGTAGGCCTTGTCGCCGAACCGCTTGCCGAACGTGCGCGCAAGCCGCGAGGGGTGCCCGCTCCAGTGTCCGAGTTCGTGGGCTTTGGTAGCGACATATCCGTCTTCGGTGCGGAACGCGCCCCGCTCGGGAAGCTGGATGTAGTCTCCGCCCGGCGAGAAGAATGCACGGTCGCCGCCATGACGGATGTCCGCAGGGATCGGCGCAAAGAAGGCTTGGATGGCCGCTGCCTTCACGGAGGGCGTCGGCGGTGCATCGGGGACCGGACTGGGATAGAAATGCGGCGGCAGGCCTTCGATCTGCGAGGCGTTGAAGACGCTGTAGGACCGCATGAACCGGATGGTTTTCGACGTCTCCTCGCCAGTCGCCTGATCAACGTCGGTCTTGCTCGTGCTGTTGAAATAGATGCTCGGCTCGGCCGTCTCACCCTTGCGCACCTGCCCGCCCAGTTCCTGAGCCTGACGATAGGTCATCCAGTAGCGCGAAGCATATCCGAAGCAGTCGGCGACCGCCCAGAGATAGAGGCGATTAATCCCGGTGTAGGGCAATCCGCCAGCACGCAGAGGCGCGCCACCCGACCCGGTCTTTTTCCAGGGCCGCCGCCAGGGCAGTGTGCCGGCCTCGATCCGTGCAATGATGAGATTGGTAATTTCCTGCGCGACATCGCGCTTTGGTCCGCGGCGCATCGGCGTTTCCCTTCTTGGAAGAAGAAGGCCCGGCCACTCGAGTGAGCGACCGGGCCAGGACATCAGGAGGAGGGTGAGGCCTTCAGGCAGCCACTGCCGTGTCTTCGGCGGCGCCTTCGGGCTGCTCTTCGGCATCAGGCAGCGCGTCCGCCCCATCGACTGCGTCGATATCGGCCTCGCCGTCGTCAGAGACCTTGGGATCAGCGCCTTGCACGCCCCCTGGCGCGGCCGTGCTGAACTTCATGGCCTCGGGCAGCCAGGCAAGGGCGGCTTCCTTGACCTCCTGCTCGATGATCGCCTTGCCGGCGAAGATCGTCTCGCAGGTCTTGGCGAGGTCGGCCTTCTTGGACGCCGCATAGCGCGCTGCGAGGTCACTTCCACCAACCTCGGTCAGCGCGGCCAGACAGGAGGTTTTGCTCACCCGGTCGAAGAAGTTCTCGGCAGTCGGCCGCCACAGAGCCGCAACGTCGACATCGAGCATCGACCCGAGCACGGCATGAACCGGATGATATTCTGATCCGTAGCCCTTCTTCGCCTCGAGCGAGAGCGCCACCGCATAGGCAAGCCAGGCCGCCTTGGCCTCGTCTTCGAGGTCGCGGAAGGCGATGAAACGGGCCGCGACACTGGTCTGCTCCTGCCACGCCTTGTCGAGACCTTCCTCCGCCTCGGCAAGAATGCCCTCTGCCGCTGATTGCGGAACCTCGCCGGTCGCAGGATCGCTCGGCCGTCCCGCCTTGATCGAGGTGCCCTTACCCTCATAGCTGCGATTGTCCGCGAGCGCGAAGATGGCGAAATCGAGGGCAAGCCCCGGATCGCCGAGCAGGCAGGCCGACAGGATATTGCGGCGCTGAACGGCGAGCTCGTCGAATAGCCTCGCGCTGATCGGCTTCTCGCTTCCGGGTGCGATGGCTTCAGGCCGTGCGGGAGTACCGCTTGCGCGGCCCCCGGAGGTCGGTGCCGGCTCTTCTGCCGTCGCGGTCACATTGCCGTGGTCATCGGTCTCGAACGACAACCGCTTCTCGCTGTAGTAATCTGCCTCGAGAACCATCTCGCCGCGGGTGGTGAGCACGAGGAAGCGCCCGACTTCACCGCGCCATTCTTCGGGCAGCTCACGGACCGGATTATTGAGGTCGCTGCGTTCGGCATCGAGCGCCTCGTACTCGGCCTCGAGCTTCCCGAAGTCGACGTCGTCCTGGTCGTCACCTTCATCGAAGATTGCGCTGATCTCGTCGATCCTGGCGTCGATCTCGTCAATGCGGGCTCTTGCCGCCTCAGTGAGGGGCATAGGCGGGAGCCGGACAGCGGACACGCCCATCTCGCTGCGCGCCTGCCAGGAGTTGCTTGCGGCCACGGGGCTGATCCAGGCGAGTCCGGTCTCGGCCGTGAGGCGCTGGGCCTCAGCTTCCATCTTCTCGGAGGCGAGCCTGTGCGCGATTTCGATTTCGATCCAGCGATCTTCGCCCGCATCGCTGAACAGATCGCGCTCGACCTTTCCGCCGGCAGCCACATAGGCATCTTCGCCGATGAGAAGCGCGATAGGGTCATTGCCGCGCATGGAGCCGGTCGCGACCATGCGGCGAATGGCGTCGGCGCTGGGGTTGTAGGCATGGCGCATCTGATCGAAGACGCGCATCTGCACTTCGTGCTGGTCCGTGGCGGCATAGGCCTTGGCGATTTCGAGGGTGATGTCGCCGGCGGCGAGTGCCTCGAAGATCGGCGCTGCCAGATTGGCAAGGCGCAGGCGGCCTTCGACGAACCGCTGGGTGAGTCCGAAGCGCTTGGCCACGGCCGCGATATCGCTGCCTTCTTTGATGAAGTGCTGGAAGGCACGGCATTCTTCAGCCGGAGACATGCCGACCCGCTGGAAGTTCTCGGCGAGCGAGGCTTCGCCCGCGGTTTCTTCGCTACCCTCGAGCAGCTTGCATTCGACTTCAGCATCCGCTGCCCAGGCACCGCGATCGATGATCATGCCGATGGCGCGCAGACGGCGGCCGCCTGCGATCACCGCATACTGGCCGCGCTTCTTGCTCTTGGTCACCAGCAGGTTCTGCAAGAGGCCGCGGGCCTCGATGTCCGCAGAAAGCTGCGCATCTTCTTGGTCGTTGCGTGTTTTGCGCACGTTCGCATCGCTCAGATAGAGCTTGGAAAAGGGAATCAGCATCTCGGTCACTCCTGATCTGCTCCCGGCCATCACCGGGGCACAGATCCCCTCCCCCTCCCCTTGTTTGTCGGGTCCATGCACCGACGAGTCCCTGCACTGGTCGCAGTCGCCATGGGTTCAAGGCCTTCGGCGCTGCCCCGCATCAGCGCATCAGGAGCGCAGCCAGCACGGCCTCCGCCGCCCTTGTCGGAATGAACAACCGTGTGCGGAACGAAATGATCTCGGTGAAGCAGCCGATGCTCTTCAACCAGGGCAGCTGGTCGACAGGGGCGCCGACGATCTCGTAGCGTTGCTCGTTGGCGACCCGCGAGGACTTGATGGTGGCCTCGAATGGTTGCTTGATAGGGATCGTCCGATGCTCGCCGAGCGCCTTGAGGATCGTTTGCTCCGTGAGTTCGACACTCGAGGCAATGTCGAACTTCTGCAGAAGGTTTGCGACGTCGAGCTCGTGAACGATGCGGCCGAGCCAGCTGCGTCCCTCCTCATCGACAATTCGCCTAACCTCCAGATATTCGATGGGAAGGCTCGACCAGATCGGCAACAGCAGTCCTGTGGCGAGGTAGATCTTCTCGGTTGTCAGCTTCTCGGCCAACTCGGCAACCTCGGCACACCAGAGCTGCTCGAAGGTCTCCCGAGAGCACTCCGCCCAAGCAGACTCTGCGAGATCATCAAGATGATGGTATTCGCGGCGTAGCGGTCGGTGGAGAATGACGCGGCGGATCAGCTCGCCCCGATCCGTCATGAAGTGCCGGGACGGTTCGGCCAGCGCTGCCCTGCCACTCTTGGTATTGTGCATCAGCATGCACCCGTCCGACAGGTCGAGGCGCTGCTTTACCCGTTCTAACGTCATTGGCCGGGCACGCGTCCTGAGCGCGAGCTGGAGAAGGTGCGAGGTCGCCCCGGTCCTTGCGTCCGTCCGCAGCACAATATCTTCGATGACCTCGGCACTTTCGACCTGGATCGTTTCAACGCCAACGTCGAGAGAGCCGGCCTCCCGCGCCGCGGAAACCCGCGCCTCGACCAGCCCGAGAAACTCGTCGAAGATCGCATTCTGCGTGCCGATCGGCAGTGCAAGAATGCGATTGAGCCACCGCTGGATCGGGGGAAGGTCTTCTTCGAGCACGCCGTCCTGGGAGACGATCGTCAATCCGCTGCGTCGCTCGAAGTCAGACAAGGTCACGCTCTTCAGCGTCCCCTCCGCGAGAAGGCCGAACCAGCTGGTGAGCGCCGCCTTGGCATAAGGGCTTTCGAGATTGTCCGCCGGATCGAACAGATTCTGGCCGCCGGTCTGGCGCTGGCCGCGCGTCAATGCCCCAAGGCTGTCGAGGCGCCGCGCGATCGTGCTGGTGAAGCGCAGCTCACCTTTGCAGTTGGTCGTGACCGGCCTGAACAAGGGTGTGTTCGCCTGATGGGTGCGGTGGGTGCGGCCAAGGCCCTGGATGGCCCGATCAGCGCGCCAACCCGGCTCGAGCAGGAAATGCACCCGGCGCTTCTGGCAGGCCGCGTCAAGGCTGGCATGGTAGGAACGTCCTGTTCCGCCTGCATCGCTGAAGACGAGAATGGGTTTACGACCATCCATGAACTGGTCGGTCTCCGATTGGTTCGTTCGCGGAGAGCGGGTTTCGAGGCGCTGGTTGCCATCAGCCTGGGTAATGAGGCGCTTTGTGCGCCCGGTGACTTCTGCGACCTTGTCCGTTCCGTAGTGTTCGATGATGCCGTCGAGGGCCGGCTTGATCGGCGGCATCGCGCAGAGGTGCTCGATCAGCTCGGCGCGCCTGGCAATCGCAGCCTGATTGTGCACGGGACGGCCCTCCTCGTCGAACATCGGGGTCGAACGGGTGGCGCCGGTGTCGTCGGTATAGAGCGTCATTTGCTGGGTGGGAAAGGCGCGCTCGAGGTATTCAATCACCGCATCAAGCGGGCTGAGATCAAGGTCGAGTTCGGCTCGCTCCTCGGGTGAAAGGCTGTCGAGCCGTCGATCGAGGATGCTTTCGGCGGTCGAGACCAACTGGACCACCACCACGTCATCCTGGTCGAGGTGGTGATTGATGGCGCTGATCAGGGTCAGGAGCTTCAACGAAAGCAGCAGCTGGTTGAAAAAGCGCTGCTTGGTGCTCTCAAAGCGACTGCGCGCTGCAGCCTTCGCACCGCCGTTGAGCGTGCTGCCATCGATGTCGTCGACCACGCCGGTAAGAGCCAGCGCCTCCTCCATGTTCTGGTGAATGATCGACCAGGCATCCGCGTAGGTGTCGTACACCGCGATCTGCTGGGCCGTCAGGTCATGCTTGAGGATCTCGTACTCGACCCCGGCAAAGCTCAGCGCGCGGGCCTGGTACAGCCCAAGGGCCTTGAGGTCACGCGACACCAGCTCCATGGCAGCGATGCCCCCTGCCCTGATCTGGCTGATGAAGTCCTCGCGGTTGGCGAAGGCGGTTCCTGGCCCCCAGAGGCCGAGCCGCACCGCATAGGCGAGATTGTTGACTTCAGAGGCCCCGGTCGCCGAGGCATAGAGCACGCGGGCCTTGGGCAGATGGTTCTGGAGCATGACGCCGGCGATACCCTGTTGGGAGCCAGATTTGCTCCCGCGAGCGCCCTCCCCTCCGGCGACACCGCCCATTTCATGGCTTTCGTCAAAGGCGATGACCCCTTCGAAATCCGCCCCAGCCCAGTCCAGCAATTGCCTGAGACGGGTCGCATCCTGCCTCTGACTGCGCAGCGTGGGATAGGTTACGAAGAGGATCCCCTCACGGAAGGGTACCGGCTGATCGATCTTCCAGCTGGAGAGTGGTTGAATGTCGGCAGGCATCCCGCCGATCGCGCTCCAGTCCCGCCGCGCATCTTCGAGCAAGCTCTCGTTCTTGGATACCCAGATCGCCTTGCGGCGTCCGGCCAACCAATTGTCGAGAATGCAGGCGGCAATCTGCCGGCCTTTGCCCGCGCCAGTGCCATCACCGAGGAAGTAGCCCTTGCGGTAGCAGTGTCCGTCTTCAGCCAGAGTGAGAGCGACACCCTCATCCGCGGGGACGAACAGGCCGGGTAGATACTGCTGCCAGGCATTGCCGGCATAGATCACGGTCTCAAGCTGCGCTTCTGAAAGCAGGCTTTCTTTGAGGATGCGGTCCTGCAGGCTGGGGCAATACTCAGGCACCGGCGCGGGGATGGAGCCCATGGCCACGCTTTCCACGAGCGGGGTCGGGTGCGCTTTTGCGCCTTCAATGTCGATCCGGCTTGGGCGGTAGGGCAGATAGACCCCGGCCTGCTCGCCCAGAGGCCGAGGCGTTTCCAGACGGCGAATAACGAGCGGCGATACCGATGTCGCTTCGATCACCCGCGGCTTTGCCGCAGGCGCCTTTACACTGGTGCGCATCGCCTTGAACAGCGTGCCTGGCTTGGTCTGCTGCCGTGCGGAAATTGGTGAAAGCTCGCAAGGACCGACTGCCCGCTTCACCACTGTGATCGCCCCGGCAATCTCTGCGACGGTCGATCGGGCAAGGATTGCAGGACGGATGTTTCCGGGGACCTTGTCGATCACATAGAGGCGAACCGGCACGCTGGTGCCCTGCTTGTGATAGCATCTGGCAAGGCGGCAAGCTGTTTGCACTGTGCAGTTCTCGAATGTCTGGTCATAGATTTTCGAAAGCTTGGCGCTGGTGGTGAACCAGTCCGGCATGACCGCCACAAGTCTGCCGCCAGGAGCCAGTCTACCGAGCGCGGCGCGCAGATGTCGCACCGCTGCGAACTGGTCGACGCCCCGGCCCTCCGATCGGGAAAATGGGGGGTTCATCAGAATCAGGCTGGGGCGCAGCGAGGGATCCAGCGCGGATGCCAGCATCGCAGCGTCGATCCCGGTAAGCTCGGCATGCTTGAAAAGCAGAGCGAGCTTCTCACGGCGTTTGGGATCAAGTTCATTGAGGTGCAGTTGCCTGACCGTCGGCAGGCTGGCCACAAGCGCCCCGTGTCCCGCACTCGGCTCCAGCACGATATCGTCTGGCCGGGGCTGCGCGAGGAAGGTCGCGAGTGCCGCGAGATCGGCAGGCGTAGAGAACTGCTGAAACCGGATCTGGTCTTCGCTCCTGACGGTATGGGTTGGCAGCTCCTCAACCAGAAGGCTCAAAGCAGTAATGTCGTCCAGGCGCACCGGACCGGCTGACCTTAGCAGGTGACGGGTCACCCCTGCTTCGAGGAGGTCATAGGCATCGCGCTGTGCCCAGCGGCCTTCAGCCGAGCTACCTCCGTAGAGGTTTTTCATGACGCTGAAGAGCGTATTCTTGCTCAGCGATCCACTGGCAAGCTCCAACGCGACTTCGTCGATGGCCTGATCAAGGCGGGTGTCGAACTGGGTGAAAAGATCGGTCATGCGCTGCTCCTGATGCTGATGCGCATCAGAGCATCCCCCTCCCCTTCTGGCTTGGCAGCGCGGAGCCTCGGAACTACACCTGAAGAGTGAACCGAAGTTCCGCTAGGGGTCTTTCATCGGCCATATATGGCCTATAATTTGACTTTACGAAGTTTGATGGCCATATATGGCCCATGCTACTTACGCTACAGGATCAGCTGACGAGCCTCGGCAAGCGGATCAAGGCCCGCCGCCTGGCCCTTGATCTTACACAGCAAGCGGCAGCCGCCAAAGCCGGCGTGGCCCACAGAACATGGCGGCGGATGGAGGCCGAAGGCCGGGCTTCCATCGAAGACCTGGTGCGCGCTGCCATCGCACTGCGCTGCGACGAGGGCATTGTCACGCTGTTCCCTGAGATTGCGGCAAGCAGCATGGACGAGCTTCTTGCGCAGCAGCGCCAGGCTGCCAAGCCGCAGCGCAAGCGTGCCAGCGGGACAAGGTCATGAAGCTGGCTCCGGGAACGCCTTTAGCGGTTGGGCTGCTGACCGATGAGACTACCGCGCCGCGCTCGGTCGGCAGGCTGGCGATGGGTAGAGGACTTGCTCAGCTCGAATGGTCGGCAGATGTCATCGCGGAAAGACTGCCAATCTCCCCGCTGCACTATCCGGCTGAGCCGGGCCTGCACCCCGCCCGCAGCCGGACCTTCGATGGCCTCCACGGTTTCCTGTCGGACTGTCTGCCCGATGCCTGGGGCCTGCTTTTGCTGAAACGGCGGCTTCAAAGGATGGGTCACCGGTTCGAAGACCTCAATGCGGTCGACCGGCTCGCCCTGGTTGGCACGAAAGGTCGGGGCGCCCTCGTATTCCAGCCTGAAACGCTTGATGGTGAAGCTTCAAGTACTATCGACCTCGATGCTTTGGCCGATGAATCCCGCCACGTTCTGCTCGGCGAGGAGACAGAGCTGGAGGCGCTGCTCACTCGTCTGGGCGGCGGCTCGGGCGGCGCGCGGCCGAAAGTCCATGTGGCGATCGACGCAGCCGGGAACCTGTCAGCCGGAGACGAGCTGGCCGGAGCGGGAAATAAGAGTGCTGGTGAGGAATGGATAGTCAAGTTTGCAGCGACGAACGACCCCGCCGATATCGGGCCGTTGGAGGAGGCCTACGCCCGGATGGCCCGCGCCGCGGGGATTGATATGGCTGAGACTCGGTTGATCTCTTCGGCGACCGGGTCGGGCCATTTCGCGACAAGGCGTTTCGATCGACCAGTGCCAGGTCAGAGGCTTCACATGGTGAGCTTGGGCGGGGTGCTCGAAGCCTCGCCGCATATGCCCAGCGTCGACTACGACGGGTTCCTGAAGGCGACATTGGCCATCACTCACAGCATGGCGGACGTGGAGCAGGCCTTCCGCCGCATGGTATTCAACGTGCTCGCGCGAAATCGCGATGATCATGTTCGCCAGCACGCCTACCTGATGGATCTTCGGGGAGATTGGCGGCTCGCGCCTGCCTTTGACCTCACGTTCTCGAATGGCCCGGGCGGCGAGCATTACATGGCTGTTCTAGGCGAAGGGCGAACCATCACGCGAGAGCATGTCGAGACGCTTGCGAAGAGCCACGGAATTCCAACAAAACGTGTGGCGGCCATCATTGACGATGTTCGCGCAGCACTCGCCGATTGGGCGTCACATGCGAGTGACGCCGGGGTTAATCTATCCAAGTCCATTGTTTCGGACGGCCTGGATTCTGTAGCCCAACAATTTGGCTAAAAGCCTAGCCCGTCAGCTGATTGAGAGGCCAATTTGTGGCTCGCTCAAGCCACCCGGCGACCGGCATCGTCATAGCAGAACGATACTGCCTAGTTCGAGCTACCTCAAATTCTTCGAGGAAACGGGGTGAAGGGTTGATATTCACCACGGGTTCACCGTCCGAGGCTGCTAGGCTCCCTTCTCTACGACACGAGGTCCGTCATGAAGTCGTCTCAGTACGCAGCCCTGAGCAAGGTGCCAGCGATTACGTTGGGCTTCTGGATCATCAAGATCCTTGCAACCACCTTCGGCGAAACCGCCGGCGACACCGTGAGCATGAGCTGGCTGGGAGAAACGACCGCCACGGCCGGTCAAGGTGGTCTCAATGGTTATCTCGTGGGAACCGCGATTTTCTTGACCGCACTTGTTGTGCTCGTGGCGACGCAGATACGCTCCCTCCGGTTTCATCCTTGGCTCTACTGGTCCACTATCATCGCATCCACGACAGCGGGCACGACAATGGCCGACTTCGCAACCCGCTCGATCGGCATCGGCTATCCCGGAGGATCCCTGCTGTTGCTGGGGATGGTGCTGGCGAGTCTCCTGCTTTGGTACCAGACGGAAGGCTCGATCAACGTCGCTGACATTCATGCACCGGGCACAGAAGTGTTCTACTGGGTGACAATCACCTTGTCGCAGACCTTGGGCACAGCGTTGGGCGATTGGGTGGCTGATGGGCCGCTCGGATATCTCGGCGCCGCTTCAGTGTTTGGCCTGGCGCTGGTCATTCTGGCACTGCTCTACTGGCAAACCGCCGTCAGCAGAGTTGCACTGTTCTGGGCCGCCTTCATTCTGACACGCCCACTTGGCGCGACGGTGGGCGACTTTCTCGACAAGCCAGTTGCACGTGGCGGTCTTGAACTCAGCCGTTCCACCGCATCTGCGGCGCTCATTGTCGCAATCATCCTTTTGATCATTTTTGTTCCGCAGAGAACTCTGTCACGTGGAGACAAAACCACTGACTGATGCGCTGGATGGGTTGAGCTACAGTGATATGTGGACGCCGAAGCCAGGCCTGGGGGCAATGGTGGCCTTGCCAGAATGAGCTGAAACGATTGCCGCAACCATCGCCAGCCCCAGACCATGGCCGGGCGTTGATCGGCTACAGTCGCCCCGCGCAAACCGATTGAAGAGTTCGGGCGCCTGCTTCTCGCTGACCCCCGGCCCGTCATCAGTCACTGCGAGGCTGGTAACGTCCCGGGTGCTTTCAAGGGTGATGCAGACGGTCGTCCCCGCTGGTGTGTGCTGCGCAGCATTGTCGAGCAAGTTCGTCAGCATCTGCTGCAGTAGCCTGCGATCGCCGGACACAGTCAGGTCGGGCGCGATGCTGGTGACTAGCTGGAGGCCGCTGCCCTCCAGCGCTGGCCGGAAGACCTCAGCCACATCGGTCACTACCGCGCTCAGATCAACAGTCTGGAAATGCGCCCGTGCTGCCAAGCCTTCGACCTCCGCAATCCGCAGCAGGGCCGAAAAGACCTCCAATAGCTCGCTCGCTTCGCCCGCTGCTGCCTCGATGGCCTCGCGTTGCAACCCGGCGTCTCGCTCGCGCAGGGCTTCGTCGAGCCGATTTTGCAGTCTGGTCAAGGGGGTGCGCAGATCGTGAGCGACATCGCTGGAGACCTGGCGCAGGTTCTCCATCAGCCCAGCAATCCGGTCGAGCATCCGGTTGAGCGTCGTGGCCACGCTGTCAAACTCATCGCCACTGCCGGCCAAAAGCACGCGCCGCGATAGGTCGCCCGCTATGATCGCAGTGGCAGTTTGATCGATGCGAGCCAGACGCCGCCGCGTGACCAGGGCCACTAACCAGGCGGCAGCGATACCCAGCAGCAGCATTGCGCCAAAGGCTCCGAGAAACAGGAGAATGAAACGCTTGTCCATCTCGTCGATAGCGGCACGATCGGCGGCGACAAGCAGCCGGTATCCCCCTGGGAGGTCGGTCGTCAGTGACTGCGCAATGCGCTCCTCTCCATCCGCCTTGTAGGGCAGCAGCTCCACATATCCGGGCTTCGACGGAACAGTCGCATCAAGCGCTCCAGCTATGGGCGTGTTCGCCGCATCGACGAGCCGATAGCCGAGACTTGCCGTGCTGCTCGCGGCCTCGCGTCGGCGGATGGCAGCGGCCACGCCCTCATGCCCGTCCTGCCCTTCATCGATCAATGCCTGCGTTTCGATGGCAATGCGGTGATCAAGCTGAAGCTCAAGCGCCTCGTGTGTCGATTCGAAAACAACCGCGCCTATCGCGAGCGTCGCCAGCGCAAAGCCCATGGCGACGGCGGCAACCAGACCGAAAGTGCCGCGCCACCAGCGCTTCATGCGCCGTCCCTGATGAGATAGCCCGCGCCGCGCACGGTCTCGATCGGGTCGCTGTCGAAGCCGGTGTTGAGCTTGGAGCGCAAACGGCTGAGATGGGTCTCGACGATGTTAGTCTTTGGGTCGAAGTCGAAATCCCACACCCGTTCGAGCAGCATGGTGCGGGTCATGATGCGGCCC
>JAIYDI010000041.1 GCA_027487555.1 Hyphomicrobiales bacterium | reverse complement strand
TCTTGAACCATCCGCACCGCGCGGGTCCGGACCTCAACTGAAAACTTGTTCGTCGTCTTGCTTGTCATGCTCCATCCTACTCAGGAGTTGGAGCCTCCAGCAAACCCGGGGCGGTTCAGACCCTTGGGGTGTGATAGCAAGCTATGCAGTCTATCAAAGTGCTTCAGACGCTGCCCTTGTAGCCGAAATCTCCAGCGGTGATCGGCAACTTGACGTAGTAACTGCCGGCTTGATCCTTCTCCCGATACTCAGGAGAGTGGGCAAGGTTGCAAAAGTCGAGAGTGAAGTTGCAAAGGTTGAGCGGGAAGCTGCAACATTCTCCCGTGGAAACTTTCGCAAGAATCTGGAGAAGCTAGATGGGCCGGCGCCAGCGGGCTGCGACGCGCATCACGTGTGCCCAAGCAAGTTTAAGATTGAATTCGACAAAGCGGGAATCGATATACACGACCCCAAATATGGGGCATGGTGGGAGAAAATGTCGCATCGGCGGACCGCCAGCGAATATAACCGCGCCTGGGAGGCGTTCTTCGACGGCAATGAGAACCCAACCAAGCAACAGGTTGAAGAGTTTGCTCGTCAAGTGGCAAAAAAATATAATCTAGAGACAGGATTTTAGATGAGCGAAGACAAGGAGTTCTATAAATTTAGTGTAAGCGTCGCATCATCGGTTATGTTTGTAGATATTGATATTGACTATGATACTATGTTGCATTATGTACATGGTGTCGGATTGAAAGATAGGTCATTTTGTGCGCGATTTAGTATGGGAAGGGCAAAACCATCGGATTTTGTGCGCGCTACTAGTGCTCGCCCTCTTCTGATCAGCAATAGGCTGCGCGAACTGCTTCTTGAAAATAACGTGACCGGCTGGAAATCATGGCCGTGCCATATAGTCGGAAAGCATGGTGAAGATTACGAATACCATTTTTTGGGTGTGTCGGGACAATGTGGGCCGATAAAGCACAATGTAGATAGCATTGTATCCAGGAAGAGCGGACTCATCGATGTGGAATATGTTAGGGGAATGTATTTTGATTTGAGTGAGTGGGATGGCTCGGATATCTGCATGCCGAACAGAACCGGACATCGCATTGTTACTAAAAAAGTAAGAGATCTATTTGGTAAGAACAAAATAAAACACTGTGAAATGACGGACATAAGGGAAGTGGAAGTAGAAAAATCAATACTAGAGATAGCTGGCGTCAAATTTTGATCGTTAGCGTATTGCGAAAAATGTAAATTGTCGAAGGCTGCTCCGGGTATTGACGGCAGTTATTTTCACGTAGAGCGAGTAATGTGGCGTCATCTACAGCTACGACACTCTCGATCGGCTGCTGAGCGCCGCCAACACCAGTACGCTCGCGCTCAGCCAGAGCTTCACCTACGATGCCGGCGGCAACATTCTCACCAACTCCGCCATCGGCAGCTATGGCTACCCGGCGCAGGGGCCGGGTGCGGTACGTCCGCATGCCGTCCTTTCCGCCGGCAGCTCGACCTATAGCTATGACGCCAATGGCAACCAGTTGACGAAGTCGGTTGGCGGCGCGGCCACGCGCACCATTGCCTATGATGCCGAGAACCGGCCGGTCTCGGTCACCTCGGGCGGCGCCGTCACCGCAATTCGGGCATAGCCCTCATGGCCTTCTTGGCTCGCGTCGCTCCACCGGAGCGCCACGTGGGCGTTGTCCACCGCCTGCGAAGTCTATGGCCCGGATGGTGAGCGGCTGAAGAAAGTGGCGGGCTCATCCACCACTCGCCATTCGACCATAGCCCTCATGGCCTTCTCGGGGAAATCGTTCCACCGGAACGATTTCTGATCCCTCGAAGTATTTGGGCAGCGATATCGAGCGCGATCCGTCAGGCGGGTGGAACTATTACCTCACGCCCGACGTGAAGCTCTCGGGCTCGACCCGCACCTGGCTGCACCGCGACAATCTCGCCTCGGTGCGCGCGGTGACCTCCAGCGCCGGCGCTGCCAACCGCGTCCTGCCATTCGGCCATAGGCCTCACGGCCTTCTCGCGTGAAGTCCTGCCACTGGCAGGCCTTCGCCGCTGAGCGGCCGGCTCGAAGTCTACAAGCCCTATGGCGAGCAGGTGGAAACGGTGCTGGTCGCACTCAGCCCCACGGAGTCCAAGGGGCCATTCGAGCATAGCCCTCATGGCCGCCTTGCCTCGCGTCGCTCCACCGGAGCGCCGCGTTCCTTCGGAACCGGCTGCGGTGTATCGGCGAGCGCACTGACCCGGAAACGGGCCTGACCTACCTCCACGCCCGCTATTACGACCCGGCCCTCGGTCGCTTCCTCTCGCCCGACTGGTGGGATGTGCGCGACCAGGGCGTCGGCACCAACCGCTATGCCTACTCAGCCAACGACCCGATCAACAAAAGCGACCCGAACGGGCATGCAGTCGGCCAGTACATTAGCTCTAACAACTGGTTCAATCAGCAGTCAGACCCAAACTGGGAGACAAATACCCGCGGGCAGATTGCTTCGGCTTTATTGCGGAAAGCAGGTGTCGGATCGGGACGAATTGTGGGCAACACAACATCGGGCGGTGTAGTACATCTCGCAATGGGCCGTACCGGTCAATATGGCGCCAGCGCACCAATAATGAGTAGCGAGGAAGCGTGGCGCGAAATTGGTTCTGCAGTTGACGAGGTATTTCGCTTGGCTGTCGTCGAATACAGAAAGCTCCAAGATCCCAACGTCAGCTGGCAGGACAAAGCACTCGAAGTTGGCATAGCTGTCGCTGGCTTTGTTCCAATCGGCAAAGCTGCGAAACTTTTCAAGTTTGGGGGTGAGGCGGTTGTTGCAGCCGAAAAAGGCGCCTACGCTGCAATCGGATCTACCGGACGATATGGGGAGGAACTGCTTTATAGTCAATTCGGTGGCTGCAACCAAGTATATCCAAATACTAGCCCTGGTCCGCGTATTGTTGATCTTGATTCTATGGGTATCGCGGATGATTCGAAGGTGGGTTACAAATCACTAACGAAGGATATCATGCTGCAAATTGCGAAGGATGCGGAGTTGGTTGGAAACGATACATACACCAAGGCTAGCTGGCACTTCGTTCCTAGCCCGGTTACCGGCAAAAGTGGGCCTTCAAAGCCACTCGCGGATGCCCTCAGGCAGGCGTTGATTGAAACAGTAATACGGTGACTGCTAGTGTATATTTTAGTTGAAATTCCCTTGATCAAGCCGTTTTCAGAGATGAGCACGCGTGAACTGCGGGCCTTTTTCGACTGGTTTGTCTCGCAAGTCCCAGAACGCATCGAAGCTCTAAAGTGCGCCATAGGCGAGATCGGCGCCGCTGATGACGTGGTGCTAGATGGAACACGCGAATCGATCGCTGGGATCGGAGAATGGATGGCTAAGAATATGCAAGCGTACAAGGTTCCTGTAGCCGCAGAGGAGATACCGTCGCGGCTCAAATTCGGACTGGGACTCGATACCTACAGACTCGACAGCCTGTCATTTTCACTTGCATTTGACATAGGTATGTACGTCAGTCATGTAATGATGTCGAGATACCGGCAATTATATTGGGAGCAAGATGTAAAGCGGAAAAAATACGCAGATTATGGATATCCGGTAATATCTGGATTCGGTAAAGTTAGCTTTAATCCGACTACAATGATGCATACTCACGCTATTGGCCTCATAGATGGGTCGCGAAATGGAAAGGGATTACTAAAAATCTATGATGTGTGGGTGGCTTATATAAATGGTTGATATAAATTAAAAGTGGGGTCGTGGAAACGATATGCATGTAAATCGCCAGTGACATTAAGGTCCGAGTCCTATCGATATCGGAACGTAGTCGGTGCTGTAGCTGCTATGCTGGGCTGATACGGCGACCTAGATCGCGCGATGCCTGCGCCCTGTAGATGAATTGTGGCATCCAAAGTGTTGCGGCTGCTGAGCGCCGCCAACACCAATACCCCGGCGCTCAGTCAGACCTTCACTTACGATGCCGGCGGCAACATTCTCAGCAACTCCGCCATCGGCAGCCATGGCTACCCGACGCAGGGGCCGAGCGCGGTGCGGCCGCATGCGGTGATGTCGGCGGGCAGCTCGACCTATACCTATGACGCCAATGGCAACCAGTACGCCCAGACCGTCGCCGGTTCGGCGGTGCGGACCATTGCGTATGACTTCGAGGATCGTCCAATCTCGGTCACCTCGGCCGGCGCTACTGTCACTTACCTCTATGGGCCTGATGGCGAGCGGCTGAAGAAACTCGCGGGGTCCTCGACCACGCTGTATTTGGGCAGCGACATCGAGCGCGATCCATCCGGCGCGTGGAACTATTACCTCACGCCCGATGTGAAGCTCTCCGGCACCACCCGCACCTGGCTGCACCGCGACAATCTCGCCTCGGTGCGGGCGGTGACATCCAGCGCCGGCGCCGCCAATCGCGTCTCCGTCTACAAGCCTTATGGCGAGCAGGTGGAGACGGTGCTCGTCGCGCTCAGCCCCACGGAGTCCAAGGGCTATATCGGCGAGCGCACCGACCCCGAAACGGGCCTGACTTACCTCCACGCCCGCTATTACGACCCGGCCCTCGGCCGCTTCCTTTCACCCGACTGGTGGGATGTGCGCAACCCCGGCGTCGGCACCAACCGCTATGCCTATTCGGCGAACGACCCGATCAACAAGAGCGACCCGAGTGGTAACTGCGGCAGCCTCGTGGATGACAGCTGCGACCACGACAACAACATTACCGGCGGCGTCAAGATGGCTGACGGCCATTGGGTCAGCAACTGGTATCTGAACGCGACTGGGCGCAGCGCTCAAGAATATCAGGGGGCCATCAATTTAGGTAATTTCAAGGAAGCGATTGGCTTCAAGGGGGAGCTAAACCCGACCACGCTTAAGAACTTTCTGCTTACCGGGTCTACGAAGACTCCACCGACCGAGGAAGAGGAACTCACAGCCTGTTGGGGGCAAAGCACTTGCGTGCTAAGTGCATTGGACATTTCGGAAGAGTCTTTGGCTGACCGGCTGAATACCATCGTCTCAACACCTGCGGGGCAACGCTTTTATCTCGGAGCTGTATTGAACAGGCTTACCCGGCCTGGCACAAAAACTGCAAGCAGCATTCTAGGAAACTATGGGTTCACTATTCATGGCGCGTCACGAGCAAACGGTAGTAGGGGGGATAATTATATACAAAGTATGTTGATTATGGACGCCATAACTAACCCAATTAATGTGTCTGTGCATCGCAGCGGCGCGTGGACATTTGAAGGAGAGGGGGCTATAGTCGGGCTAAATATGGACACAGGAATGATAGTTACGGTGATTCCAAAGTGAGTGCTCAGGATATATCTAGGATATTAATGGATTTATGGGATCCGCTCGGAGTGTCAATTTACCCGGAGGCAGTAGATGAATACCTTGATTATGCTGAGCATATTCAAACGATGGTTCTAGATAAAAATCCGTCGGCTCAAGGAATCGCTGCATATCTGAAGCATGTTGAGGTGGATATAATCGGATTGCCAGGACGCGATTTGCAGCGTGCTGATATATGTGCTGCAGCAATTGTTTCGCTCATGGCGTAGCGACGAAACAAAAGATGACGGTGAAGCCTGGGTTTCAGCGCGTCAACCATTTTTTGTCAGTCTGCGATTCAAGCAGTAGCTTCGGTTGTTGGGTAACGTGAGATAGTTGGGGCTGCGTTTAGGGATTTGCATGTGGCCGAGCCTCCCGGCATCGACCCGGCAGGGGCCAGCGTCGCGGTGCTCAGTGCCTTGCCTGACCTATCGGATGCCGCCGCGCGTCAGATCTTCGAAAGCCACGGCGAGGCCACGAACACGGGCTTCGCGGCTTCCGCCTATTTCGGGCCGCCGAGCCGCCGCTTCTCGCTGCTCATCGCCATCGACTGGACCGCCAGCGAAAGCTGGGTGCGCCGCATCCCGTTCGAAATCACCGCCTCCGGCCAGCCGGTTCGGCTCAGCGGCGCGCTGTAGCGTCAATTCAGCGGCGCGTTGGTCACATAGCGCATCTTGTCGGCCACCTCATTGGTCACGGCGCGCAGATCGGAATTGTCGGCGATCACCATCGGCCGGATGATGACGATCAGTTCGGTGCGCGCCGCGCTTTGTTTGCCCGAGCCGAATATCGATTCGAGCAGCGTGCCGGGCAGGCCAGCATCGCTCTCTTCTTCGGAACTGGTCATCAATCCGCCCAGCACGATGGCGCGGCCGTCCGGCACCAGCACAGTGCTCGCCACCTTGCGCTGGCTGATGGTGGGGGAATCGATCGCCGAGGATGTGGTAGCGACGACGCGGCTCACCTCCTGCTCGATGTTCAACTCCACCTGCCCCGAACCCCGGATCTGCTGGGTGACCTTGAGGATGACGCCGCTGGCAGTGCCAATGGCAAAGCTGTGCGCGAAAAGTCCCTCGGGGCCGCTGCATCCACCCTTGGTCGATGCGTAGACGCGGCCGTTTCGACTACGATCGGAACGGAATGTAGTTGAGTCTTAATGAAAGAAAAAAGGGCGCAGAGTGAGCCATGGAGATAGCGAGTGTCTTTGTCACGGCAGTGCTCGGCTCAACGCTGCTCGCCCTGTCGCTCATCGACATCCGCACCCACCGCCTGCCGGATATTCTGACTTTGCCGCTCGCGGCACTGGGTCTATCCCTGCCGTTCTGGGCCGAAGGTGGGTTGCCGTTTGACCTCCGGCTGGTCGGACTGGGCGTCGGCTTCGCCGCGCTGTGGGCCATTGCGACACTCTTCCGCCGCTTGCGCGGCTATGACGGGCTCGGGCTGGGGGATGCGAAGCTGCTGGGTGCGGCCGGGGCCTGGCTTGGGCCGTTCGCGCTGGCGCCCTTGATGTTGATCGCTACATGCGCGGCTTTGCTTGCGGTCGGTGGCGCCGTACTGGTGGGACACAAGGTTACGGCCCGCACCGCCATCCCTTTCGGCCCGTTCCTCTGCGTCGGATTTCTCACCATGTGGATGGCGCAGCAGCTCGGCTGGAGCTTTCCGTGAGGCGGGCGCTCGGCAGCCTATTGGCAGTCTTTGGTTCACACAGTCCTGAATCCAGTTCCGAGTTGGGGAAAGGCAGCGTGCCGATGGTGTCGACGGCTGAAGCGCGTGATGCTCCAACAACGCCACCCAGCAAGCCCGATTCCGGTTTCACCCTCGTCATCGTGCTGGTGGCTTTGGTATCGCTCGCCGGCCTCTTGACCAGCCTGATGCTGCTGTCGCGCGATGCCACGCTTACGGCTCGCGTCATCGAGCGTCAGGTGGTTGCGCGGGTCACTGAAGCCTCCGTGTTTGCGCGCCTCAAGGCCGCGCTCGCGGACCAAGCGGATGTTTTCGAAACGACGCTGTCCGCCCCCGGCGCCGAGATCAACGGTGAGCTTTCCGGCCACAAGGTCACGCTGTCGCTCGAGCGCGAAGGCGGCAAGATCGACCCGCGCGTCACGGCACCGGCCGTCCTCGCGCGTTACCTCGCCGACGCCGATCCAGCATCGCCACCGGACCTGCCGGAGAGACTGCGAACGGCCGCTACCGCCAAGGACCTGCGGATAGCGCTTCTCTCAACGCTGCTCCCGCGTCTTTCCTTCGAAGAGATCGCTCGGGATTTCACGCTCTGGGGCGAGGCTCCGGGCATTGACCCGGCCGGCGCCAGCCTCGCGGTGCTCAGCGCTTTGCCCGACATGACGCCAGCGGGCGCGCGGCAGATCTTCGAAAGCCACGGCGAGGCCGCAAACACGGGCTTCGCGAATTCCGCCCATTTCGGGCCGCCGAGCCGCCGCTTCTCGCTGCGCATCGCCATTGGCTGGAACGCCAGCGAGACTTGGGTCCGCCGCATTCCCTTCGAAATCACCGCATCGGGTCAGCCGGTTCGGCTCGCCGGGGCGCTGTAGCCGTCAATTCAGTGGTGCGTTGGTCACATAGCGCATCTTGTCGGCCACCTCATTGGTCACGGCGCGCAGATCGGAATTGTCGGCGATCACCATCGGCCGGATGATGACGATCAGCTCCGTTCGGGCGGCACTTTCCTTGCCCGAACCGAAAATGGATTCGAGCAGCGTGCCATGGGTGCTGGGCAAGCCGGCGTCGGTTTCTTCTTCCGAACTGGTCATCAGCCCCCCTAGCACGATGGCGCGCCCATCCGGCACTAGCACGGTGCTCGCCACCTTGCGCTGGCTGATGGTGGGGGAATCGATCGCCGAAGACGTGGTGGCGACGACGCGGCTTACCTCCTGCTCAATATTCAGCTCGACCTGACCCGAACCGCGGATCTGCGGGGTAACCTTCAGGATGACGCCGGTGTCACGGAAAGTCACATCATTGGCGATCACTGTGTCGCCCGAGGTGCTATTCTGCACCGATTTGGTGATCACCGGCACCTGATCCCCCACCTGGATGCTGGCGGTCTGGCGATCCACCACGGTCAGTTGCGGGCTCGAGACGATGCGCACCTTGGTGTGGCTTTCGAGCGCGCTGATCACGACACGAGCCTCAGGCACTTCGAACGAGAAGTTGAAACCGGGATAGGATTCGGCGACGGCGCCAGAGCTGTTGTCGGAATAGCCGGCGCCCAAGCCGCCTGATTGAAGGAACCAGCGCACGCCATGGCTCAGCTCGCCGCTCAAGCGCACTTCGACAATCGTCGCCTCGACATAGACCTGTGATAGCGGCGTATCCAGCCGGTTAAGCGCTTCAAGCGCCAGTTGATATTCCTTCGGTCGCGCCCGGATGATCAGCTTGTTGGCACCGGTATCGGCCGTAACCGACAGATCTCCGTCACTGGCCGGCGCGCCAGAAAGGAAGCTTCCGGGCGCAGTCATTGACTGGCCCTCCGAAATAGAAGTCGCAACGGGGGTTGCGTCCGCATCCGACGTGCCAGTCGCAAAGATGCTGGTCAACAGCTTGGCGAGATCGGCCGCATCGCGGTTGCGCACGGCGTAGATATAGACCTGCCGGTCGGTGGCCGAACGCTGATCGAGCCGAGCGATCCATTTCTTCGCAAAGTCGAGATGCTCAGGCCGGGTGGCGATGATCAGCACCGCATTGATCCGCTCGATGCCGAGCATGGTCGGCGGCACGACGCCGGCACCGGAATAGAGGCTGCGCAGCTCCTCGGTCACCTCGGAGGCCGAGCCGCTCGACAGGGGAAACAGGCCGAACGAGGCGGTAGCGAAACGGTCGATATCGATCGCGGCGATCATCGAGCCGACCATCTGCAGGGTTTCGGCATCGCCACGGATGGTCAGCGAACTGGCCCCGACAGCCACGATTTCGGCGCGGCCCTGCAACAGTCCGCCCAGGGCATTTTGCGCCGCCGCCGGATCGATATGGCTCAAGGCGAAGGTGCGGGAGGCGCCATTGTCGCCACCACCGCCGGCATTGGTCACCCGGTAAACGCCGTCGCTCAGGCGGATGGCGTTCCCGGTTGTGCCCAACGCCTGCCGTGCGAGGCTCAGCGCCTTGTTGCCGTCGATCTGGCCGCCCGAGCGCACCGTGACCTGACCCATGACATTGGCATCGAGCGTATAGGGGCGCTTCAGCAGTTCGGAAAACAAGATGCGCGCGAATTCCCTGACATCGGTGTCGACGAAGTTGAGTTCGACGCTCAGCCGCGAAAGTTCCGGGTCGTCGGCGGACTCTTCGGTGCTGGCAGCGGGTGGTTGGCCGGGTTCGATGATTGTCGGCCGCGCCGTGAAAGTGCCCGATTGCTGGAGTGCGCCGGATGTAGCGCTGCGGGGGGCAAAGCCGCTGCCTGAGAGCTTGGCATTCACGGTGCCCGCCGGCGCAGGTTCCGGCAGCAAACCGCTGGCCGAGCATCCAGCAAGCACAAACATCACGGTTGCAAAGACAATTCCGAAGCGCCAGAACATATGCCTACACTCAATATCGGGGCAGTTCACCTGTCCCACGCAGCTGAAAAATCTCGGTCTGGCCGTCGACGGTTCGCAATTTGACCGAATCTTCGCCAATCGCTTCGACAGTATAGGTGTCTATTGTGTCACCGGTGCCGACGGTCCGATATGGCGCGCTCTGGTCTTCCACGCCAAAAATCGCGCGTGGCGACGAATCCACCGATACGATGCCGCGAAGCAACAACTTCCTGACAGGCACAGCAGGAGTCTGAGTTTCCACTGGCAGCACTATCTGAACGATGGCTGTTGGAAATAGTGCTCGCGTTGCTGTGTTTTCGCCGATCTGCGGTGCTGAAATCGGCAGTGCAGGCGGCTTCGCGGCAAGCGCAGCGCGCGCTTCGGCGAGACTTTGCTCGAGGTTTGCGCTTGCCCCGTCATTGCGTCGTGTCCCCTGCATCCCACCGGGAACAAGGTTCAGGCACAGCACACACACGGACGTGGCAGTGAGGATGACGGCAAGTTCAGGGCGCATGCGTCACAAGCCGGCTGAGGGTGAGCACTGCATTGAGGTTGCGGCCATCGGAGGCGCCCGGCACAAGGTCGAGGGTCATTGTTTCAATGACGAAAGGCGCGCCGCCGGTTTCCAAGCCAGCCAGGGCCGTCAGCAACTGGGGCTCGCCTAGTTGCGCCTGGATCAGGACGCTGATCTTGACGTCGCCGTCAGGCAGCATCTGCTGATTGGCCTGCGAGCCGAGGACAGAGCCCCCGGCGCTCGCAAATATCTGGCGGGCGCGCTCCTGCAAACTGGTCGCTTCGGTAGCGATGTCCGCTCCCGCTGTCGCGTAGCGCGTCATGTCCGGGAGCGGTTCCTGTCGCAACTTCGTCAGTTGCGACCCCAGCACTCGCAGGCGGTCCAGCGCGGTGGTCAAATCCGCCTCAGCGGTGCTTGCATCGGCGGCGAGGTCGACAAAGGGTGTGGTGAGCGCCCATCCTGTCGATGCCAGGCCAACCAGCGTCAACAACCAGAACAATGTGGCGGAGGTCGCCGACTTCATGGCTTGGCCTCCGCCATGGTTGCCGTCAGCCTCACAGTTCCGGCCTGCTGGCCGGGGCTCTCCGCCACGACGGTTCCGACGAGTTCGACCCTGAAGGACTGCAGTTTCGCTGCGATTGCCCGCACATCCGCCAGAAGGTCCGGCGATGCGAGACTGAGCTCCAGCACAAAACCTGAGAGTGACGCACGCCTGATTTCCGCATTGGCGGGCAGGGCGGCAGCCACGGATTTCAGCAAGCCCCCGACCGACCGGCCGGCTCCGGGCAGCGCTGCTGCAAGTATAGCGCCAGCTTGCTTATCGTTCTTTTCCGCAGCCAGCCGATGCGCCAGTGTGTTCACGCTCTCTTCGGCAAGGGCCACCCGGCCCGAACCCTGGCTGAGGTCGGAAAGTGCCGCGAGATAGCTCGTGCTCCAGCTTGTTGCGAACGCCAGCAGGCCCAGAGCCAACGGCAGTGCCGTCGCTAGCTTTTGACGCCGACTGACCTTCGGTGCGTAAGCGGCAAGCAGCGCGATGGGGGCCTCCCGGCTCTCATCGACCGTCAGGTTGCGCAGTTGCGTCTCCCGCACACCATGTTCGGCGAGGCCACGATCGATATAGGACCGTGGGACATAGATGACGTGGCACAGCAGCATGTCTGCGTCGTCCGGGTCGCGCCGCACGCTCACGTGGCCGAGCAATTCGCCATCCGCAAATGGCGTACACTCCAGGGCATGAAGTCGCACGGCACTGGCGATGCTTGAGCGCGCCGCGCGGGGCAGGCGCAGTGTGGTGCGCAGGACCAGATCGTCAGCTACAAGACCATCGACCGGCCCTGACGCTTTTCGCGGATCCAACGTGTTGCCAGCAAATGAAAGGTTGAGCCGGCGGGCGGGACCCGCGACGAAGGCACGAAGCCGCCGCGGCAGTCCGGCGCGCGCTAGCAACTTATAGCGCGTCCATAGCCCGTCTTGGTTCGTGACCAAAACACGTGTTTCGGCCGAAGCCACCCTTCTGCTCACGACCCGTCTCCCGGCGCCATCCAGAGCATGGTTTGCCAATGCCGGCTGTCGCGCTGAAGATCGAGGCGAATGGCGCGAATGGGTGGTAGCGGCTCGTCCCGCCACTCCAGAGCATCTCGCCCAACCAGATAGCGGAAGCGCATTGAGTCGAATTGGTTAAGCGAAAGCTTGCCGTCGTCGCGGTAGGGCAATCCTCTCCAAATGAGGGATTTTTCGGCAAGGCCAAGAGTGACCGCAACTGCCGTGGACCTGCTTGCCAGCTCAATAGACAATGGGCCCGAATTTTGAATGCCGGCAGTGTCTAGGTCGGGCATCTGGTTCAGTTCGCCAGCAATGGCATGCAGGCCGATCAACGCATCGCCGACCGCCGTCAGTTCTGCGCGTCGATCTAGCGCCTCCGCGACTATGCGATAGAGCGCACCAACACCAAGGCTCAATCCCGCTGCAATCAGCAAAACGACTAGCATCTCGATCAAGCTGAAGCCAAGATCGTCGGGCTTTGGGGCAGCAGGGCGCGACATGTTCAAAGCCCAGGTGCGTAGATGGTAACGACCAAGTCACGGCCCTGAGGGTCAATTGCTTCAGCCCTGATCTCGTGCGTGGACAGCTTGTCTGGATCCGGGTTGTCGATACGCAAGACACGTAGCCTGTAAGTTCCGACGACGAGTTCGGTGCTGGCCTGCGGGCTCGCTTTTCCGAAGCGTTGCAGTTCCAGGCCCAGGCTTTCCAACACCGACAAAGCCGCCATTTCGTCGAGCTCCCTTGCGGCTGCGCTGATTGCGTCGGAACTCACTCCAACAATCACAGTGGCGGATAGGGCCAGAAGTGCTGCCGCGATCAGCGCCTCTATAAGCAGAAAACCCGCGTCGGCCCCGGATCGGTGCATGGTCATGGCCCTGAGCTACTGAGAAGCTGCGAGACATCCCAGCTTTCGCCTGCGCGAGTGACCGACACCGGGCCTGCAATCGCAAACCCGGTACCGTCCAGCAGCAAGAGCGCGGTAGTCTGCTCAGTACCACTCACCTGGTAGGTGACGGCTGGCGCTGTCCAGCCAAGGCTTGTGGCGCCAGTTCGGGCGTTGTCACCCGCGAGACTGACGACGACTGGTGTCCCCGTGCGCAATGCGGTTGCCCGCGCCTCCCGGAGGAATCGCGACAGGTCAGCTGCCCACCGCTCTTCGGCCGTGCGCGACCGCAAAATCGTCGCGGCAAGAACTGTTGCGACAAGAGCGGTGATGGCCAGCACGACCAGAACCTCGAGCAGCGAGAAGCCCGTGTCCTGCGGCGGATCAGCCATGGTCAGTTGCCTGTAGAACTGAGCGAGACGTCTGCAGCGGTTCCGTCACCGCCGGTTCGACCATCGCTACCGAGCGACGTGAGGACATAGGCACCTTCGGTCGGGGCCGAAAGGGTGAGGTCGTGCCCCCAAGGGTCGAGCAGAGCCTTGTCTCCCCTGAGATAGGGTCCACGCCAACCATCGGGATTGCCGGGCGCACTTACCAGCACGCCGAGGCCCTCTTCGGCTGTGGGGTAGCGCCCCGTGTCCAGCTGGAACAGCAACAGGGCGTTGTCGACCTGTTTTAGCTGCAAGCGGGCGAGATCGACCTTAGCACGATCCATCTGGCCAACGACCTGTCCGGCAACAACCACGCCCACGATACTGATGATCGCGAGCACGATCAGCAGCTCGAGTAGGGTAAGCCCGGCCTCTGGATCGTTTAGATCTGCTTGCTGTGGATGCGTCTTTGTCATGGGCTGAAATTATTCATCTCGGCCAGGGCCGAAAATACCGAAAACACAATGGTGCCGATCATTCCACCTACGATCAGGATCAGTAGTGGTGCCAATAGTCCAGACAGGGCAGCCATTCTGGTTTGAAAATTCTGTCTGGACTCGTTGGCCACGGCCTCCAGCATTTCTGGGAGCCGGCCCGTCTCCTCGCCGATTCGCAGCATCGTGGCCGCTCGAGCCGGAATGATTGCAATGCGAGCGAAAGTGCGGGCGAGGCTGTCGCCGGATTGCAGGCTGGCGATGGCGCGCCGCGACAGCCTCTCGCTGTGCGGAAAATTCGCGGCCGCGAAGGCGGTCGCGAGTGCTGTCGGGAGGTAGGTTCGCGCGCGCAACTGCATCGCCAGCGTTGCGCTGAGCCGTTCCGTCGCGGCCCAGCGCAAGGCGGTGCCCACGCCCGGCAGGCGAAAAGCGAGCTGTCGAAGTGCAAGCTGAACTACCGGGGTCATTGCCGCCGCCAGCAGCGCAAGGGCTGCGAGGGCAGCGCCCAGCATGACCGGCATTGGCGCCGCCACGACGCCCCGTCCGACGGCTCCCAGAACAGCGATCAGCGCCGGTGCCGGGCGTCCCAGCGTCTCGAACACCGAGATCAGGTTTGGTGCGACGACAAGTGCGATCATCGCGAGGACGCCCAGCGCCACCAGAACCAGGAACGCCGGGTAGGCCAGCGCCGACACATAGGCGCCGCGGAACTTGCGCTGCTCGGCATACGCTTCGGCCAATCGCAACAATACTTTTCCCACCTCCCCTGATCGTTCGGCGGCTTCAAGGCTCGGCAGAAGGTCCGGTGGGAAGCGAAAGCCTGATGTGCCAAGTGCGCGCGACAGTGAAGACCCAAGCCGAAGCCCGTGGCCCGCGCGGTCGGCGAGCCGTCGCATTCGCGTGCCCTTGGGCGCTGCCTCGGCCAGGAGGGACAGGGCGCGGCTGGTCGGCACGCCGGCCGCGTGCAATTGCCCGAGTTCGCGACAGAGCTGTTCGCTACCCTTAAGACTAAGTCGGTCCGCTCCAGGCAGCTGGACTTCACGTTGCAGCAGGCCGGATTTTAGCGGATTTGCACTCAGTTCCAGCAAAGTGTAGCCGCGCTGGCGGAGCAGGTCGCCAGCGTCGGTTTCATCCCGGGCGTCGATTTCGCCGGCAAACAGCGTGCGCTCGGGCGTCATGGCGCGGATATAGAAGCGCCGCGCCCCTTCAGTCATCGTGCAATACCGCGGCGACATCGGCTTCTGTCAACTCGCCGGCGGCGACGCGGCGGCTTGCATCCGCGTGGATACTCTCATGGCCTTGGGCAACCAGCCGGTCTGCAATTGCCGCTGCGGCGTCGCCCCGAGCCACAAGTGCGGTCAGAACTTCATCGAACGCGACGAGTTCACCGATCGAAACACGGGCTGCGCCACCCTCTGGGCGACGTACCAGACGCTGCGCCATGGCGCCGCGCAGCACCGCCCCGAGCATGAAGGGCTCGACACCCATGTCGATGAGCCGCGACACCGCGCCGAGCGCGGAGTTCGTATGCAGCGTCGCAAGCACCAGATGGCCGGTCAGTGCCGCTTGAATGGCGATCCGCGCCGTTTCGCCATCACGGATTTCGCCGAGGAGGATCACATCCGGGTCCTGCCGCAGCAGGGAGCGCAACACCACCGGGAAGGTCAGCCCGATCTTCTCCTCGACCTGCACCTGCTTGATCGCGTCGATGCGGTACTCGACCGGGTCCTCGACGGTGACGATGTTGATCCCCGGCCGCATGAGTTCGTGCAGGGCGGCGTGCAACGTGGTGGTTTTGCCCGAGCCGGTCGGCCCGGTGACGAGGAACAGGCCGTCATGCCGCGCGAGCAGTTTGCGGAGGCGCTCTACCAGCCCCGACGAGAACCCCAGATCGTTGAGCGAACTCATGCTCAGCTCGCGTCCCAAAAGGCGCAACACGGCCCCTTCACCATGGACATGCGGCATGGTGGCGATGCGGATATCGAGCGGTGCGCCATTGACCTTCAGCCGGATGCGACCATCCTGCGGCAGGCGCCTCTCGGAAATATCGAGGTTCGCCAGAACCTTGAGCCGCGAGATGATGTTGGGCAGCAATTCGTAGGGCGGAGGCGGCATGGCGACGAGGTCGCCACCTATCCGGAAGTTCATCTCGGCCCGGCCAGGCCCGGCGGTTAGGTGGATGTCCGATGCTCCGCGCTCCCGGGCCTCCGACAGGGCCGAACGAATGAAGCGGATGGCGGGGGCGTCGCCCTCGTCTACGGTGTCCGCGTCGAGTTCTGCAACTTGGGCAGTGCTGGCGGTATCCGCCCGCTGCAGCGCCTCGTCGGGGTAGCGCTCCGCCAGCAATTGCCGGAACTGGGCTTCGCTCACCTGCTGCCGCACCACCGGTACGCCGAGCCACAGGCGCATGGCATCGGCGGCAAAGTCATCGGACGGATCGACCATGGCGAGCGTCTCAACACCGTGATCATCGCGATCGAGTGACATCACTTGCGCCCGTTCAAGCAGCCGGACATCGATCATGATGAGCTATCAGGTTGTCGAGGCACACGCCCCCTCGTGGCTGACCCTAGCACAGCCGTTGGCCCGGCTTCCAGCCCCTGCTGTTCGGGCTGGGTGTAGCGGCCGATCGTGGGATCATATTGTCGATACTAGCTGCAGAAACCCCGCTCTCTGCCTGCATCATCTCACTGGAGAAACTAAGGTCGCAACCCACCCATCCCCGTACTGCCCAACCGCCCCCGACGAATTCTCGAAAACCGGCCCCACAACGCGTTCCATTTTGCTATTTGACGCATCTGATTTCATGAGAAGTAATTATATAATGACGTTCGTTATCTCGCGATCAACTGTAATAGAGCCTCAGCCACATTATTTGCCCTGAGTGTGTTTGGATTTATTTCGAAAACGCGATTCTCATAATCGAGAATTAGGTCTACAATCTGCTTGCTAGGCGCATTGCTCAGCAGCAAATTGTATATTTTAAATGATATATCGTTATATTCATCAATAGCATCTTTAAGATTTTCAACCCCAAGCGGGTTCCAAATTTCAAACAGCAGCTTGGATATATTTCCGAAGTATTTCCTCCATCCACTCTGGGATTTTTCTATTTTCGCCAACACGTTACCACCTCGCAACTTTCTGTATTTATCACAACGGTCGCGCCAGCGCCCCTGTACTGCGTAGAGTCGTCGTCTCTAACTACTATACGTAGAGGGTTATTTATAGCATCAATTATTCTGGATGGACCTACACATCGATTGATGAATTGATCAAGTCCGTGTTTAGTAAATCCGGAAATCCCAATCTGCCCACTTGGATCCACCTTCTGCAGTGGATCACTGCCAACATAGGCATAGCGGCTAGGGCCGTCCACCAGACCGGGCGGGTCGGGTTGGGTGTAGCGGGCAATCGACGAATCGTACTGGCGGTTCCAGTTGTAGAACAGACCGCTCTCTGCCTGAAGCATCTGGCCGAGGAAGCGTAGATCAAAGCCCACGGTGCCCGTATAGGCAAAAGTGCCGCCGAAGGGCTGCCGCGTGAAATTGGCGCGCACGGGAGGCGATGGCGGGGCCACCGTGCCGGAGTCAAACACGGTCGTCGGGGGGCCAAGCAGGAATCGACTCCGCCTTCGACCTGCCGATCCTGAAACAGGGAGAGGCCCTCGGGATCAACCGGGGTCGCGTCCGCGTCGTTGCAAAGCAGGTGCCCGGCCTCAATCTGGCGATCAAGCGGCGATTCGACGGGCTTCATCGCAACCCCCGCTCGCCTGCACGGGGATGAATGCGGCATTGCTCGCCAGTCACCGCCTTCAGACGGTTCAACCAAACAGCGAAAAGCAGAACCATCCGAGAAACAATGGTGCCCGGGACCGGAATCGAACCAGTGACACGCGGATTTTCAATCCGCTGCTCTACCAACTGAGCTACCCGGGCAACCGTTCAGCGCCCAGGGGCGCGTCGGATGGGCTGCCTTATAGGGGTGGGCGCGCTGCTCTGCAAGCGGTTTTGCAGGAGGTTTTGTTCTTGCGCGGAAGGCCTTCCAGATGTGTGGAAAACTGCCCAGCGTATGGGGTCGTCAGCGATCCTCGTCGGGGTCGGGTGTTGGCGCGGCTACGTCTTCGGCGGCGTCTTCGGCAGGGCCGGCGGGAATGACATAGGCGCCCGACAGCCAGCGGTTCAGATCGATATCGGCGCAGCGCCCCGAGCAGAACGGATGATCGGCCTGCGTCGACGGCTTGCCACAGATAGGGCAGGGCCGCGGCTGGCGCAGGCGGATGACTTTACCGGACATCTCTCGCTCAGACCTGCGTGAGGCTCGACTGGTTGAGCCAGTTGAAATGGATCGGGTAGCCTTCGCCCGCCAACAGGCTCGCCGTCTCGTTGAGCGGCAGGCCAACCACGGCGGAATAGGAACCCGAAAGCTTCACCACGAAGGCGCCGGCAATGCCCTGGATGGCGTAGCCGCCCGCCTTGTCGCGCCACTCGGCGCTCGCCAGATAGCTCTCGATTTCGCGCGTCGACAGCCGCTTGAAGCGCAGCCGCGTCTCGACCAGCCGCCGCCTGAGGCTGCCCGATGGCGTCGCGACCGTAACGCCGGTGAACACCCGATGCGCGCGGCCCGAGAGCAGCTTCAGGCACTCGGACGCTTCTTCCATCGTTTCGGCCTTGGGCAGGATGCGCCGCCCGACGGCGACGACGGTATCGGCGGCGAGCACGAGCGCGTTGTCGGCGATGCCGGAGGTCTTGGCCTTGTGCTGGGCGGCGAGCGCCTTCTGGTCGGCCAGCCGCTGGGCGAGCTTGCGCGGCAACTCGCCCTTTTCGGGGGTTTCGTCGATATGGGCGGGCACCAGATGCTCGGGCTCGATGCCGATCTGGTTCAGAAGCGCCAGCCGCCGCGGCGAAGCCGAAGCGAGGATGAGTTCGGGACGCGTCGCCATCTGCTCCTCACGAGAACGGGCGGCAGCTTACTTGAAGCGGTAGCTGATCCGGCCCTTGGTCAGGTCATAGGGCGTCATTTCGCACAAGACCTTGTCGCCCGTCAGCACTCGAATGCGGTTTTTGCGCATGCGACCGGCCATCTGCGCCAGAATTTCGTGCTCGTTCTCCAGCTTCACGCGGAAAGTGGCGTTGGGCAGGATTTCGGTGACGGTGCCGTGGAACTCGAGGGCTTCTTCCTTAGCCATGTATTCTCCTTGGTGCCCCGGGCAAACACAAGACTGGCAATGCCGGGACCAAAGACAGGCTCCGCCTTTCCGGGCGTCGCCGTCATCATCACCACCAGTTCCGGATGAAATGGAAAGCGGCGCGGCACGAGGCCCCGCTGCAACTGAGGCTGATATGGGCACAAAGCGCGTTCGGGTCAACCTTTTCCGGTGGGGAGGGGGAAGTCGGGAATGGGCAATCGGCAGTCGGCAGTCGGCAGTCGGCAGTCGGGAATGGCGGATGGGAGGTAGGAAGTGGGAAGTAGGAGGTGGGAATTAGGAATTAGGAATTAGGAATTAGCGGCGAGCGGGCGTGTCCGATGGCCAGGGGCCCCGGTTGGCGGACAGTGCGAGCGATCCGGCGGGGCTTCAGCCCACGCGGGTAGTCCGCAATAATAAAGGCCGTCGCCCCGCCGGATCACCGAAGATTTGAGGGAAACCGCCGCGAGGAAGCATCTGCCGGGTTTGCAGTGCGCAATAAAGCACAACCCCGCAACCGGTGACGGGTGCTGACGACGGAACCTGCCCCAGGGCGACCCCCGGAGCCTTCGGATGGACCACCGACCGTTCGTCGCGACCGCGCCCGCGTGATCCATGGCGAGGATAATACCGCAATTTTTGGGTGCGGGGATAAGTTGGGGGCGGTGTGAGGATCAGCACACAGGCGAGTTCGCTGTTACTTGACCCGATGGCGCGTTTGCTTCCAACTCGAATGTAAGTCGCCCAATCGTGCGCGCTTAGCGCAAACAAATCCTACCGACGAGGCTCTAATAAGCGAACTTCCTTAGTGGCGCAGTCGTCGCTCGACCCCAGCCTCGGTGTCGTGCTGATCCGCTTCCCGCTCATACGTCTTGGCCAACTCCATAAGCAGATAAGAAGACAGCATTGGGTAATTGAATTGCAGTGCATTGGCCCAGCGTCGATACTTCTCAGCGAGTTCGCGTTCCTGCCCGCCGCCTTCCTCCCGGAAGTGAACGCCGCGAAGGTTGTAGAGTCCGGTGCGTGCGCCCCGGAAGATATTTTCGGACTGCAGCTCTTCCATCACCTCTCGCACCGGCTCGCAAGGCCAAACACCGTCGTCGCCCGCGGGGGCATGGGCGAAAAGTTGCCCAAGATAAATGTCGCAGATGTCGAGGCGATCAATGTTAGCGCTAGCCTCTCGCACTATTGTAACCCAGGACGACAGACCTGCCTTTCCCAGCGTATCATTTGCGTCCTGCCCTGGGATTCGCCGCATGTGGTACAGTAGGCTGTAGCCTTTTTTCGGTAAATCGGCCCTGCCTTCGGGCCAGGTGTATTCCGGCGGGTCGTCGCCGCCATTTCTTCGGCGGGTCGCCCATGCCAGGGCCTGTACCCACATCTCTGGATGGGTTTCGACGTAGCGTTCCAAATTGATGATACTGCGCGTGTGGCGACCGAACGACTCCGTTAACGCGTCAATATAAGCAAACTCCAATCCCGCTTTCTCGTCGAACGTCACGTCTGGATTGCGATCCAACAGAGTGAATGCCTCTTTGAGGTCATGACTCCTCAACTGGTACTCGGTGGGCTTCTCATTTTCACTCCCAGGCATACCCTGAAGGATTTCCACAAGCAGCTCAGGCCTCACCGCCGAAAGCTTGAAGTGAACAGCGGAAAAAGCGGCGCGGGGGCGTTTTGCGCGCAGCAGTCGTTCGACAGACTCATTGTTGTCGCCCTCGGGTTCCCATATCCATGTCGGATGCACAGCCTGCCAATAGTCAGCCTGGCCTTTCGTGGACAAGACATCGACCAGCCTCCATGTAACCGGCTCGTAGGGAGCTAGTAGCAAGAGCCGCACCTGGTCCGGTTCCTCGAGAGCGTCGAGTACAGCTCTCATAAGTTCCTCGCGGTCTTCCGGCGGTACGCCTCTCAGGGATCCTGACACCAAGTTGTGGCGCTCGTTGGCGAGCTCGTTAGTGCCTGGACGCATCCCCTCTATGATGAAAGTGGCTCGGCCGTCTTCATCCAGCACGTTTCGGACGAAGTGGGCGCCGATCTCACCTTGCGCGCGGCCTTTTTCAGCCAGTGCAAAAATGCCTTCAAGGCCGCGGTTTTCGTAGACCGTGCGAACGGCATCGATTCGCAGTTTCTCGATCATCCTTGCGCGTGCGCTATAGTCTAGGTCGGCTTCCTCACGCTCATCTGCAGATTCTTCAACCCACGTTTGGCGGAATAGCCACTCATACTTCCTGACGACATCGGCGGGTTCGAGTGAAACGTAGACCTTTCGTGCCGTTCGCGAGAGCGTAGCAAAGTCAGAGCCGGAGCCGCGTTTCCGCCCACGGCGCGAGAGAACGGTTACGCGAACTTTCTCACGGACTGCTGCGATGTCGTCATCACTCGGTTTGGTGGTGAGCCAACCAGAGACGATGCCCCACACCCGTTCCTGGGACTCGGTCTCGAGTGCAGGCAGCCGCTCGATCAAGTCGCAGATCATCGCCGAAGTATAGGCTGGTTGCGTCAGCGCCATCTCCACCATGACGCTGCTAAATGCGTAGACCGGCCCCGTCATCTTGTATGGTTCGCCTGCGCCGTAACCGTCGGAGCGCCACTTGGGCTTGTGGGAGTAGTGGCCGACACTATTGCCGTAGGTTCCAAACTGGTCAGTCACGATGATCCAGCCAGCACGCGGATATTTTTCCATCAACTTCGCCACGGCGAGGACCCGCTCATCATGCGTCACGGCGGTTTGCGGCATCCACGACCGGAAGATCGCTCGCAGGGAGCTGATGGGTTTGTTAGACCAATTGTCGTTGAGTTCGACCTCCGAGAGCTTTCCCAGTAGCAGGACGGCACGAAGGAAGGTGTCCTTGCTCCAAGCAAGCCCCTCAAGCGCCCAGAGCAGTCCTGTGCGTACAATCCCGACCCCCAGAAAGCCGTGATCTACTGGCCGGAGCAGCCCGAACACCTGGGGGGTGTCTCCGCGAAGATCCTCTTCGAGGATTTTTAGGAAGGCGTCCGGCGAGGCCTCCGCATAGACGGGAAGGTCGCGGTCGTTCGCTTCGAGTTTACGCGTCGTCAGTGGCAGCAGCACGTCACGCACGAGGCGATCAGCCTGCCACGCGCCGTCAAAGCCAAACCGGCTTCCAAAGAGGTGCTTGCCGTGAACAGCCAGCAGCACCAGTGTTTCACCAAAGCCACTTCGTAGCGCGCCCGAAAATTCGCGGCGTTTGCCTTGGGCATCGGCCCACCAGCGATCCTTTTCCGGAACATCGAGCGATGGATCATCCTCGCTGAGCACGATTCTCGCCAAGCCGAGAAAGTGCTCCAAATCGGCGGGGGTCATGGCGTATGCGATCGCGAACAGAGCATCGATCTTCGAGATGACGCCGCGATAAGTGCCTACTGACCAGACCGGCGCGTCGTTGATCCGGAGCATGTCCTGCAGGCGCCGTTCGATCTCCTCGTAGGATAGATTGCCCCCGGTAAGCAGGCTGACCGCTTCCTTGTCCGACACGTTGGCCGAATTCCATGCGCCGGTTAGAACGAGCGGGACGAGGGACGCAGCCAAGTGGGGATCGGACGCCCAGCCTGGCGTTATTACACCTACAACCTTTGCGAGCCGGCGGCGCAGAACGGTGAGCGAGTAACCCGATTCATGTTCCAGCCGCTTGATGTCGTCGCGCCCCATTCCCATTGCTTCGAGGCCTTTATGGAAGACTTCGTATCCGATCGGCTCCAACGTTATATTGGGATCTTCGTTCGTCGCATTTCTCGGATAAATTACGATAGTGCGCAGCTTGTGGACGAAGGGGCCGAGCTCCTTCTCGACGTCTCGCGTATGCGCGACGGCGATAAAGTCCTGGGTGCCCTGCGCGAGCTTCGGGAGCGTTCCTGTCTGATCGAAAATCAACACGCGGTCTCGGTCCGCGAGCAGCTCAGCATTCCCAAATGCCTGCGCGAGCAGCGCCAGCGCCTCTTCAACGGAATCCGCTGAAATCACGAACGGCGCGCCGGCTGGTTTCGTGAGAAAGGCTTTCAGTTTCGGCACAGCCGATTCCGTCGCCGTTGCGAAAAGCTCAGGCGCGAGTGCTGGGCTCGCGACACTGGCCCATTCGTCCCACGCCTTGTCGAGTGATTTCGCCCCTTGCGAAGGCCTCAGCGCTTCACCAGCGAACCAGGCCTGCGCCGATGGCGACTGCTCGAGCCATTGCTCGAGGTCACTGGCATCATAGGCCCTGACGTCCTTCCAGAGTTTCTTGGAGCGCATTTCCTTGACCCATTCATCTTTCCCGGGCCATCGGCGCGGGGTTGCAAAGATGAAGGTGATGTTCTTGCGCTCAGCAGGCTTGTGAGCCTTGACGCTCTTGGCGAAGTCGCCGTCCGCCTTTCCCTTGACGTCCTGCGTGACACCAAATTCCCAGCCCGACACCCCGGCCGGGACCCAGGGCGTGCCGGCCGTTGCCTTGGCAAACCCGTCCCATCCCGGTCGCTCAGCGTCATCATTTCCGGGGAAGTCTACCTGCTCGAGTCCGGCGCCCGTCGAATGAACAAGCGTTCGCAGCAGCACGGAGAAGCGAATCCGGGCCGGTATGTTGTGGTCCGCCCACGCCACGATCTCGTTTGCCTTGATCGCAAGGAAGGGCGGGACATAGCGTTTTGTGCCAGCTGGAGCCCCTTCCGTGGCGGCGGCAGCATCGTGCTCGGCCTGCATCTTGAGAAGGGTCGCCTTCGGTATGGAGAACGCAGCCTCGATCCGCGAGGCCATATGGTCAGTGGCCGATACCTTGCCGTTGAGGAAGTTGGACACACCCGGCCTGCTGATGCCGATGAGCTGGGCGGCCTGCGTAACGTTGATCTTGCGCGGTGCGAGATAGGTCTCACGTAGCCACGGGCCGGGATGCTGTGGGGTGTTCGTCACGCCAGGTATGCTCCGCTTAGGGGGATCAAACGTTCCGTAAAGTGTAAGGTAACGCCTAACGAAATGCAATCACTGCCGTCAGAACTTCTGTGCGACGCAGAGCCTGCGACGAGTGAGCTTGCTTCTGCTTGGAACAATGTTGCCCAAACGGCGTCCGCGCGCACGGACCTCGTGGTTCGTCGTTCGACAGGCTCACGATGAGGAAGCTCACCATGGGGTCTTTGGTGACTTCCGCAGCCACCTTGCGGCTGCGGAACCATCTCAGGATGGGCCCCGACCTTCGTCGGGGTGACACCGCGTTTGTGGCGGCATCGGAACTCGTGCTTCGACAGGCTCAGCATGAGGTCCGGCGCGCTCTCCCTCACAGCACCTTCATGAATTCCGCCATGCGGATCAGGCCCTGCATATAGCCGATGGCGTGGGCGCGGCCGCGATGGTTCCAGTCGCTGTCGCCATCCATTTTGGGCACGTGGTCATCGAGGAGAAAGCCGTCGAAGCCATTCTTCGCCAAGAGCACGATGACTTCGGCCGGGTCGAAATTGCCATCGCCGATAAAGCACTCGGTGAAGTTGGGCACGGTGCCCTTCACGTCGCGGAAATGGATGTAGGAGATGCGGCCCTTGGGGGCGAAATACTCGATCATCTCGGTGACGTTCTGCTTGCCGCCCGTCATTTCCGAGCAGCAGCCGAGGCAGAGATCGAGACTCCAGGCCTCGGAGCGGCCGACGAGATCGTAGGCTTTCTTGAAGTTTTCTGGCTTGTAGAACAGCCGTGCGACGCCGCCGAGCATGGGCACCGGCGGATCATCGGGGTGGAGCGCGAGTTTCAGCCCCTCCTGTTCAGCGACGGGCAAAACCGCCTGCATGAAATAGGTGTAGTTGGCCCACATCTGATCTTCGGTGATCACCGGGCCATCCTTGCCGAAGAGCGGCATGGAGGAGGCGCGCCCAAGCGTGGTGGGCATGAAGGAGCGGAGGAGTTCGAGATTGCCTTCGTTCGCCTCGACCACATCCATATCGAACTGCCGGGCGACGGCGCCGCCACGCGTCGCGCCATTGCGATCGGTGGTCCAGACGGAATTGGGCATGAAATGCAGGCCGAGCACCGGAATGCCGGCGCGGGCGACGGCGCGGATGGTGGCCTGGTAGTTCTCGATCTGCTCGTCGCGGCCATCGAGCCCCATCATCGCCTTGTGGTAGAAATGCGTGGGGACGTTTTCGATGGCTTCGAACTTGAGCCCGGCGGCCTCGACCTTGTCGACCAGCGCGCGGACATCGGCCTCATCCCAGCGATGATCGCCGGGCAGGGTGGGGTTGTTCATCTGTAGCCCGGTGGCGCCGATCTGCGCGGCGAAACGCAGCCGCTCCTCGGTCAGTTCGTGGAACTGGCCCACTGCAACGCGGATACCCATAGTCTTCAGTCTCCTCCTGAAATGCGTGCGGCGTCTGTGCGCCCGTAAATTCGTATCAGCCCTTTACCGACCCCTCGGTCATGCCGGCTACCATGAAACGCTGGGCGACGAAGTAAAGGATCATCAGCGGCACCGAAGAGATCACCGCGCCCGCCATCAGGGGGCCCCAGGGCAGGACGTCGGACGTGATGAGATAGCTCAGTGCCAGCGGCGCGGTGCGCTGGCTCTCGGAGGTGACCAGCACAAGCGCGAAGAGCAGCTCGTTCCAGGCGCCGGTGAAGGTGAAGATGGCGACGGCGGCGATGCCCGGTGCCGAAAGCGGCAGCACGATGCGGATGAGCGCGCCCATGCGGGTGAGGCCGTCGATCAGCCCCTGTTCCTCGAGTTCGCGCGGCACGCCGCGGAAATAGCCCTGCAGCAGCCAGGTGGAGAGCGGCAGCGAGAAGGTGAGGTAGACGAGAACGAGGCCAACCAGCGAATTGCCGAGTTTCAGCTGCGCCATGACGATCGACAGCGGAATGAACAGCAGCGAGCCGGGGGTGAGATAGGCGAAGAGGATGAGCCGGCCGATGAGCCCGCGGAAGCGGTAGCGGAAGCGCACCATGGAATAGGCGGCAAAGCTCGAGAGGATCACCGAGATGATGGTGACGGTGGCCGAGACGATGAAGCTGTTGCGGATGGCGAGGACAAAGCCGCCATCGGAGAGCAGTTTGGCAAAATTGTCGCCGGTGAAGACCTTGGGCCACAGCGAGGGCAAGCGGAAGATTTCGCGCGGCAGCTTCAGGGACGTGATGATCATCCAGTAGATCGGGAAGAGCACGAGGAGCGCCGCGAGGCCAAGCGCGAGATAGGAGAAGATGCGGCCAAGCAGCCGGCGGTTGCGGGCGCGGGTGCGGGCGATGCTGGCCGTATCGGGCAGGGCGGCACGGGCGATGTTGCTCATTGCTCCTCCCTCCGCATCATCAGCGAGGTGGCGAGGATCACCAGAATGCCGAGCACGGGCAGCATATAGACCGAGACGGCGGCGGCCTCGCCGATACGCTGGGTCTGCATGCCGTAATAGGCGAGCACGGGGAAGACCATGGTGGCATCGGAGGGGCCGCCTTGCGTCAGGAGCCAGACATGCTCGAAGGCATTCGCCGTCCAGATGGAACTGAGCAGCGTCGTGACGATCACCACCTGGCGGATGCCCGGTACGGTGACCGACCAGAAGCGCTGCCAGCGATTGGCCCCATCGACGGTGGCGGCTTCGTAGAGCTCGCGCGGGACGGTCTGGAGCGCGGCGAGGATGGAGACGAACCAGAACGGAAAGCCGCGCCACACCGAGGCGATGATCACCGAACTCATCGCTGTCTGGCGCTGGCCCAGCCAGTCGATCGTGCCCGAATAGAGGCCGGTCTGGTTGAGGATGAGATTTATGCCGCCGCCGAGCGGCTGGTAGAGCACGCGCCAGGTGAGGAAGGCGACGAAGGCCGGCATGGCCCAGGGCAGCATCAGCACCGAGCGGAACAGGCCGCGGCCGGGCAGGGCCTGGTGCACGAGCAGCGCGAGGCCAAGCCCGATACCGAGCTTCAGCACATCGGAGACCAGCACGATGGTGATGGTGTTCCAGATAGCCGCGCCGAAGGTGGCGGATTTGCTCAGATAGATGAAATTGTCAAAGCCGATGAAGCGCCCGACACTGCCGATCACCTGATCGGTGAAACTGACCCAGATGGCGAAGAGGAACGGGTAGGCGACGAGCCCGAGGATGAGCAGCACCACCGGCGCAACCAGCATATAGGCGAACAGCCGCAGGCGCAGCGCGGCGGTCATTCTCCACCTCGCCAAACAATTTCAGCGGCGTGCGGGGGCGCGGCCATGTCGGGGCCTCCTGAAGAAAGGGATGCCGCGGATGGCTCTGGGGCCACCCGCGGCACGATGTCAGGCAGGTCAGGCATATTTCGCGTAGATGGCGTCGCCTGTCGCCTGGGCCTCATCCATGGCCCTGTCGAAATCCCAGCCATCGACCACGACGCGCTGCGCCATTTTCGGCACGACGAAATTGGCGGAGAAGTCGGCGAAGGCGGCATTGTAGACATCGGGCGCGCCCGGCGCGGTGCCCGCCTTTGCGAGGCCGAGCAGACCCGCAAGGATGGCGTTGTCGCCGTTGAAGGCGGCGACGCTCTCCTGCGCCTTCAGCACCGGCCCGTAGATGGCGACACTGAAATAGGCGTTCATGAAGTCCGGATTGGCGAGGTACTCGAGCAGCGCCCGGGCTTCATCCTGGTTGCCGCTTGCCTTGGTGATGGCGCGGGACTGCGGCGTGATCGGCGAGATCCGGCCCATCGGTCCGGCCGGCAGAGGCGAGAACAGGCTGGCGGCGAAGAGTTCCGGGTCGTCCTTGCGCGCAGCGATGCCGACCGAGCCGGTATTGGCGATGAAGGCCGCCTGACCCGACAGGTAGGCCTGATTGTCGCCGGCACCGTCCCAGGTGGTGTTGCCGGGCGGGAAGAGGCCCTTGTCCCAGGCCGATTTCAGCCAGGTCAACCAGGTGCGCGTGGCCTCGGACTTGATGGTGCAGACCTTGCCGGCATCGTCGGCGATACGGCCACCGTAGCTTTGCAGCACGGAAATCTGCAGGTTGGCGTCGCCAACATTGGAGAGCGCGAGGCCGAGGCCGAACACCGGTGGCTTGTTCACCGCGGTGGCCTGCGCGACGAGTTCGTCCCAGGTCGCGGGCGGCTCGGCGAAGCCGGCTGGCTCCAGCAGATCCTTGCGGCGGAGCAGCAGATTGCCGTTGACGCCGAAGGGCAGGCCGGTGCGCCCACCAGCGACAGCGCTGGTGTCGGTGGCCTTGGCGGGGCCCTCGAACCAGCCGCCCTGTGCGTCGCCGACCTTGGTATAGAGATCATCGATGGTGCTGAAGACGCCCTGACGCGACAGCAGCATCAGCAGATCGAGACCGACATCGAGTGCGTCGGGCATGGTGTTCGACGCGACGGCGGCCGAGACTTTCTGGGTGGTTTCGTTCTGGTTGATCATCACCACTTCGGTCGCGACGCCATTGGCGGCACCCCAGGCATTGATGGTGTCGACGAGCAGCTTGTTGGCATCGTCGGAAAAGATCAGCCCGCCCCAGTAGGTGAGCTTCTTGCCCTGCGCGATGGCGGGCATGGGGAAGCTGGTGGCGGCGGCGAGCGCCAACCCGCTTGCGGCTGTGCCCAGCAGTTTTCTGCGCGACCACTTGGTCTCGTTCATAACGTCTCTCCCTCTTATCGGCGTTCAGGCGGCGCCTGCGCTCTCAGCGTTATGCGAGGCCGGCCGGCCGCCGTCTCCCTCGGCGTACCGGCCGTCTCCCCCTCGCAAGGACCGGTCAAGATGGGGCTGACCGGGATTAAATATATTTAATCGGCTAAATAGAAGCGTATATGGTGAATGAAAGCCATGTCAACGCGCTGGGCCACCTTTACGACTTAGGATCTATGGCGGGTTGGCGGTGACAGCGCGGCCTGCTGTCGGTAGAAGCGCGCATTTGCAAGGAGTGAGGCGTGCAGGGCGTAATCGACAATCTCGGCTACAGGCGTTTCTTCGATGCCCTGATCGCCGGTCGACTGAAGTTCGGCCAGACGCTCCGGCAGGAGGAACTGGCCGAAATCCTCGGGTTATCGCTGTCGCCGATGCGCGAGACGACGACCTTGCTCGAGGCCGAGGGGATGGTGCAGGTGCGCCGCAAGCTCGGCATCACGGTGTTTCGGCTCGATGTCAACTTCATGGGCGAGACGTTCCAGTTCCGCGGCATGCTGGAACGCGAAGGCTTGAGGAAGTTCGCCTCGATGGTCACGCCCGAATGGATCGACGACATGCGCGGGCGCCATCTCGCGGTGATCGATCTGGTGCGCACGGCCGAGACCCCCGACGCGTTCCGGGGACCGGTGCGCGAACTCGAAAGCGCGTTCCACGAGAGCTTCATCTCAGCCTATGACAACCGCCAGATCGAGACCGTCTATGCCCGGCTCGCGCAGAAGATGTACATCATCCGGCTGCACAACATGGTGGCGGTAGGCCCTGCCAATACGGAGAAGTCGATGCGCGAGCATATCGCCATCATCGACGCGCTCGCCTCACGCGATACGGATGGAGCGATTGCCGCGCTCGAAGGCCACCTGCAGGCCGTGCTGCACCGGGTGCTCACGACCTGACAGGCAGGTGGTTCAGTCGACCCGCTTGCCGTAGCGAGCGAGGAACATCTCGACGGCTGCGTTCACGACATGGTCGATGTCGGCCCGCGCCGGCGCGTTGCAGAGGTTGCCGAACAGCCGCGGCTTGTAGAGGCTCGACATCGCCAGATCGGCAAACTGGTGTGCCGCCAGGTCGACATCCTCGATGACGAGACCGCCCGCCCGGACTTTCTCCCTCAGATATTCGGCAAGGATCGTCGGCCCTGTCGCCGTCTGGTTGCCGTAAAAGATGCCGGCAACCTCGGGCTGGCTTTCCAGCACGCCGAGCACCATGCGCTGAGCCCGGATAGTCTCGTCGCTGTTCATGCGCATGCAGACGGTGCGCCCGAAAGTGCCCAGCGCGTCCTCAATCGACTTGGCCTTTTCGAGGTCGCGCCGCAGCAGTTCCATGGCAGCCGTCTTCTCACTCTCGATCAGCGCGCGGAACAGCGTCTGCTTGTCGGCGAAATAGACGTAGATGGTGCCCTTCGACACCCCTGCTTCGGCGGTAATCTCGTTCATGCTGGCGGCCTCGTAGCCGAGCTTCATGAAGCAGCGCTTGGCGCCATCGAGAATCTGCGCGCGCTTGACCGGGTCCTGTCCGGCCGCCTTACGGCTCGGACGGGCCTTGTCGGCACTGGCCGAGATATCTGTTTCCTGCATGGCTGTTCCCCTCAGATTGAGCGAACCGCTCGGTTCGATTTACCTTGATATGGCGTGTCGATCGGACTATGTCAATCGAACCGAACGGTTCATTTTGTCAGGAACCACTTTCCGCCTGGAGGGCGCCATGTCCCAGAACGACAAGATCAAGGCATTTCCTGCCGGCAAGTCCAGTCCGCAATCACGCGAAACAGTTGAAGAAGCCACCATTGCCGGGCCGGAAGCAGCGAAGACCGCGCCGCCAAAACGTTCGCGCCGGCCACTCGTTCTGGGCACCCTTGCGCTCGTGCTGCTCGCAGGCGGGGGCTGGTATGGCTATGATTTCTGGACGAATGGCCGTTTCATGGTCGGAACCGACGATGCCTATGTGCTCGGCGATATCGCGACGATCTCGCCCAAGCTTTCCGGCTACGTCGCACAGCTGAACGTGGTGGCCAACCAGCCGGTGAAGGCCGGCGACCCGCTGGTCACGCTTGACGATGGCGACTACCAACTCGCGCTTGATACGGCGAACGCCAATATAGCCGCAGAAAAGCTGGCCATGGCCCGCATCGACGCGCAGACGGAGGGAGCGAGGGCCAGCCTCGCCCAGGCCGAGGCGCAGCTCGCGGCCTATGTCGCGGCGCGCGACAATGCCATTCTCGCACAGAAGCGGGCCGCGCAGCTTGCTGCACAATCGGTCGGATCGCAGGCCGATCTCGACAGCGCCAATGCAGGCCTCAAGGCATCCGAGGCGAATGTCGCGGCCGGCGAGGCGCAGATCGCTTCGGCTGAGGCCGCCATCTCGGTCTATCAGGCGCAGCGCGCCGAAGCCCAGGGCCAAGTGAAGGTGCTCGAGATCGCCGCGGCCCGGGCGCAGCGGGACCTGTCCTTCACGGTGCTCAGGGCGCCCTTCGACGGCGTTGTCGGCAATCTCAATGTGAAGGACGGCGACCTCGTCTCTTCGGGCAGCCGGCTGATGGCGCTGGTGCCGACGCACGAACTTTATGTCGACGCCAATTTCAAGGAAACGCAGCTCGCCCGCATTGCTGTCGGCGAGACGGTAAAGGTTACGGTGGATGCACTCGAAGGCGAGAGTGTCGAAGGCCGGGTCGAATCGATCTCGCCAGCGTCCGGCTCGGTGTTCTCGATCCTGCCGGCGCAGAACGCCACGGGCAACTTCACCAAGGTGGTGCAGCGCGTGCCGGTGCGGATCGCGTTGCCGGCCGAGGTGCTGGAGAGCGGCAAGCTCCGCGCGGGCCTCAGCGTCGCCGTCGAGATCGACACCCGAACGGCGCCGGGCGTCGCCAACTAGATCATTTCACGTTTTCGCAGACACGCTGAAATGATCTAAGTCCTTGTTTTGTCGTGCTTTCAAACTGAGAAAGTCATGCAGCTTTCCCTGGAAGCGCCCTAACCCCAATACGACCAGCGGGATCGGCGTGGCCGGTTCCATCGACACCCAAGGCGGCGCTGCCGCCCCGGAGCCTCGCCATGAGCGACATCGCCCTTTCCTCCGCGCCTGCCTTGCCCCACGATCCGGACGCAGTGCCCGTGCGCCGCGTGATCGCTTTCGTGATCATGGTGTTCGGCATGTTCATGGCGATCCTCGACATTCAGGTCGTGTCGTCGTCATTGAGCGAGATCCAGGCCGGCCTTGGAGCCGGTTCGGACGAGATCAGCTGGGTGCAGACGGCGTACCTGATCGCCGAGGTGATCATGATCCCGCTTTCCGGCACTTTGGCGCGGATTTTGTCGACGCGTGTGCTGTTCAGCATTTCCGCAGCGGGCTTCACGCTTGCGAGCCTGATGTGCGCCACCGCCACCTCCATCGACCAGATGATCGTCTACCGGGCTCTGCAGGGCTTCATTGGCGGTGGCATGATCCCGTCGGTCTTCGCTGCGGCGTTTTCGGTGTTCCCGCCGTCAAAGCGGCCGATCGTTTCCCCGATCATCGGGCTCGTCGCGACACTGGCGCCGACCATCGGGCCGACTGTGGGCGGCTATCTGACCAGCATTTTTTCCTGGCACTGGCTGTTTCTTATCAATGTGCCGGCCGGTGTTCTCGTCGCCTTCGGGGCCTGGATGCTGATCGATTTCGACAAGCCGGAATTCGACCTGATGAAGAAGTTCGACTGGTGGGGGCTGCTGGGCCTGGCCGCTTTTCTCGGCTCGCTCGAATATGTGCTGGAGGAGGGGCCTTCGAACGACTGGCTGGCCGATGAGTCCGTGACCATATTCGCCGTGGTGCTGGTCGTGGGCGGGGTGCTGTTCTTCTGGCGCGCCTTCAAGGCGGATTTCCCCATCGTCGACCTCAAGGCCTTCGGCAATATCAACTTCTCCATCGGTTCGGTCTTCTCGTTTGCGATGGGTATCGGGCTGTACGGTCTCACCTATCTTTACCCGCTCTATCTGGGGCATATCCGCGGTTTCAGCTCGATGCAGATCGGCGAGACGCTGGTCCTGTCCGGGCTGTGCATGTTCCTGACAGCGCCCATCGCAGGTATCCTGTCGCGGAAGATGGACCCGCGGCTGATGATGGCGATCGGCTTCATCGGCTTCGGCATCGGCACGCTGATGATGACGCAGCTCACCGCCGACTGGGTGTTCGAGGACCTGCTCTGGCCGCAGGTGTTCCGGGGCGTGTCGATGATGCTGTGCATGGTGCCCATCAACAATCTGGCGCTTGGCACATTGCCGCCAAGCCGGCTGAAGGGGGGGTCGGGCCTGTTCAACCTGACCCGCAACCTCGGTGGCGCAGTTGGCCTGGCCATGATCAATACGCTCCTCACCGACCGCGCCGCGCTGCACAATGCGCGACTGGCCGAAGCGCTGAACTGGTCGAACGCGGCCGCCGCGAACGAACAGGCCCTGCTGACGCAGACCTTCAACGCCAGTGGGCTCGACGGCGCCACGGCCGCACTCAAGCAGATGGCGGCACAGGCGCAGTCCCAGGCCTATGTGATGTCCATCGCCGACGTGTTCATGCTGCTGACCATGTTGTTCGCGCTGCTTGCCGCCTGCACCCTGTTCATGCAAAAGCCCAAGGAGGTGCCGGCCGAGGCCGCGGGACACTGACGGGGATGGCCGGTCCGCGGTGTGCCCCCCGGGTCGGCATGTTGTTCGTGCCGTGTCGCGAGGTCCGTCGGGAGTAGCCATGTCGAACGCACCGATCGGGATTTCGATGGCGGTCGAGCCCTTCAAACTCGACCTGCACGCGCGCGAAGTGCTGCGGGTTGCCCGCGAGCGCGGCCATGACTGCTTCATGACCTGGCTGTTGAATACGCCGCGTGCCAACAGCTTTCGGCTCGGCATGCGCATCGGCGGCGCCGTGTTCAGCTTCCGCAGTGGCCGCCTGACCCGGCAGGATCCGGCATTCCCGCTGAGCAAGGGCGACCATATCAACACGACGGCCTTCCCCACGGTGGTGTCGAAGCAGCGCACCAAGGATTTTCTGGCAGCCCGGGGCTTTCCCGTGCCCGAAGGGCGGGTGTTCGAGAGTGCCGAGATCGATGCGGCCTGCGACTATGCAGAGGTGCTGGGCTGGCCGGTGTGCGTGAAACCGGACGAGGGCAAGAAGGGCTATTTCGTGGCGCCGGGCCTCGGGGATCGCGCTGCGGTGCGCACGGCGTTTGCGGCGGCGGCCAGCTTTCACCCACAGGTGGTGGTGGAGCGCAGCCTCGTCGGCGAGGTGGTCCGGTTCTTCTATGTCGAGCCCCGCGTCGTGGGGGTGAAGATTTCCATGCCGCCCAATGTCGTTGGCGACGGGGTCAGCGATATCGCGACGCTGATCGCGCAGAAGAACGCCGAGCGCGAGGTGCGCAAACTGCCCGGCCATCTGCCGATTGTCGTCAACGCCGAGTTGACGGACCACCTCGCGCTCAGCGGGCTCGGCCTGCAGGCGGTGCCCGAGGCGGGACAGCGGCTGATGCTCAGATCGGTGTCGAACGGCGCCGTCGGGGCCGACACGATCGAATGCGCCGAGGCCATCCACCCAAGCTATGGCGCGATGGTGGAGGATATGTGCCGGAGCCTCGCGCCGCTCAGGATCGCTGCGCTCGATACCATCGTCACGGACCGCACGCTTCCCGCCTCGGCGGAGACATTCGCCGTGCTTGAAATCAACAACTCACCCGGGGTGCTGCCCTATATCTACCCGTGGGAAGGCAAGCGGCAGGATATCTGCGTACCCATTATCGAAATGCTGGAGCGGGTTGCGGCGGGCGGGCGCCGCTAAGGGTGCGGCGCGCCATGGCTGCAGCATGGTTCCGGTCCGGAGGCGCGACAGGCAGAGCGTTGGGGCATCTCAGCGCTTCAGGAAAGACGTGAACCAGTCTAGACCGGCGCATAGGCCTGGTGCCGGAGCACGAGGCCGACCGCGCCCAGCACCGAGTCGTTCTCGACGAAGCGGCCGGGTACGAAGCGGGTGCGGCTTTCGGGCGGTACGTCGTCGTTCTTGACCAGCGTATGCCGTTCGAAGCTCTGCCGCAGGGGCTCGAGCAGAAGATCGCCGGCACGCACCATACGGCCCGAAACCACCACGAGTGGCGGATTGATGATGGTGCCGATGATGCCGAGCCCATGGCCGGCCGCCTCGGCGCAGTCGATGATCAGCCGGCGGCAGCCGACATCGCCATCGCGCGCCATGTCGATCACGTCCTCGGGCGTCAAGGCGCGGCGGAAGCGGTTCTGAGCGAGGCGGAGGAATGGCTTGAAGCTCGCGGTCAACTCGAGGCAGCCGCGATTGCCGCAGCGACAGAGCGGGCCGGTGGGGTCGATGGTCATGTGGCCGAATTCGCCGCTGCCGCCGGCGACGCCCGTGAGCACGCGCCCGCCATGGACGATGGCGCCACCGACACCCAGATCGATCTTGAACAGCACGAAATCCTCGTGCCCCTGGGCCGCCCCCCACATCATTTCGGCAAGTGCGGCGCAATTGCTCTCGTTGTCGATAAAGATCGGGCGCTGAAACAGGGGCCCGAACACCTCGCGGACATCGGTGCCGGCCCAGGTCGGCACGACGCTGGCGCGCTGGATGCGCCCGTCACGGGGATTGACGGGGCCGGCGATGGCAACGCCGACGCCGAGAAGGCCGGCTGTCGACAGCGCGTGTTCGCGATAGGCGCGACGGACGAGGGCGCGGATGACGTCGGCAGCCTCGGCGGGCGAGTAATCCTCGTCCATCACTTCGGTATGGCTCGCGATGATGGCGTGCGAGACATCCGCCACGATGACCTGGATTTCGCGCAGGCCGATCAGCGCCCCGACACAGGTGCCCGCATCCGGGTTGAGGGAGAGCATGGTGGCCGGACGTCCGGCGCCGCCGGTACGCGCCGGATCGGCCTCGGCGGTCTCGACCACGACACCGGAACGGCGCAGGTCGCTCAGCGTCGTCGAAACCGTTGATTTCGCAAGCCCGCTGAGCCGCGCGATCTGCGCAGCACTCAGCGCGCCGCGCTCGCTGAGCAGGCGGACAACCTGTCCCGTGGGGGTCCCTAATGTCCTGTCGGCGAGTAGGGATTTAAGTTCGATCTTGTTCACGCTTCCCTCCCCTCGGCGCGTTGACAAGCCAAATAAGTTCACCATAGAACTAATGCTGACGGTGGGCTGGAGGATGTGCACCACCGCAACAAAAGCGCAAGTGGCTTGGATGACCGGCAAACCGGCGGCAGGACAAGTGCGCTCATGGGAGAGAGAAATCATGACGTTGAAGCTGAAGGCCGCGGTCGCCGCGGTCGCGATGAGTGTTGCCCTGATGTCGGGCACGGCGCTCGCCAATCCGAAGGTTCTGATGCTGCACCAGTGGGCGTCCGGCAATGATGCCGCCTCGATCGCCAAGCTGGGCGAGATGTTCACCGCCAAGGGCGGCACCTGGGAGCAGACTGCGATCGCCGGTCACACGGCAAACACGCTTGCCAAGCTGCGCGCCGACGTGGTGGCGGGCAACGCTCCGGCTGCCGTGCAGCTGAAGGGCCCGGAAATTGCCGAGTGGAACGCCACCGGCGGCACTGCCGACATGGATGAACTGGCCACCGCCGAAGGTTGGGATGCCGTCGTGGCGCCCGAGCTGCTGCCGGTCATGAAGCCGGAAGGCAAGTGGGTCGCAGCCCCGATGAACATCCACCGGATCAACTGGATCTGGGGCAACAAGGCCGCCATGGAAGCATCGGGCGTGACCGAACTGCCCAAGACCTGGGCCGATTTCAACGCCGCCTGCGACAAGGCCATCGCCGCTGGCAAGGTCTGCCTCGCGCATTTCAGCGCCGACTGGTCCGACGCGACCACGTTCGAAACGGTCGTCTATGGCCAGGACCTCGATCTGTATCGCAAGGCCTTCGTTGAAGGCGACGTCGAGGCGCTGCGTTCGCCGGCCATGATCAAGGCCTTCGACCAGATGAAGCTGATGGTTTCGAAGTACATGGACCCGGCGATCGCCGGCCGTGACTACGACACCGGCGCCAACATGATGTCCAACGGCGATGCGCTGTTCTTCATCATGGGCGACTGGGAACTCGGCCGTCTCGTTTCGATCGGCAAGACCCCCGGCACCGACATCCTGTGCGGCCAGTCGCCGACCGACTGGTCTGGCAATGGCTTCATCCTGAACTCGGACTCGGTGGTGTTCTTCAAGCAGAACGATCCGGACTTCCAGGCTGGCCAGAAGCTGCTTGCCTCCACGATCCTGAGCCCGGATTTCCAGACCGTGTTCAACATTGCGAAGGGCTCGATCCCGGCCCGCCTCGACGTTGACCTGACCAAGGGCTTCAACGCCTGCCAGCAGCAGAGCCAGGCCGAGCTGAAGGGCTCGATCGAAGGCGGCACGCTGGTCCGCTCGATGGCCCACAACATGACCGTTCTCCAGAAGTATCGCGGTGCGATGATGGACACGATCACCGAGTTCGTGAACTCGCCCGAGATGAGCTCTGAGGAAGCGGCCAACCTGATGGCCGACGCCGTCGAAGCCCAGATGTAATCGACACTGACGTTTATCCGGCCGCGGTGGCACAAGCCGCGGCCGGTGCCTTGTCACCTGCTCTTAGGGGGAACCGTGAGTAGCGCTGTATATTCTGGCACGGCCGGCGGCACGAGCACGGGCGAGAAGCTGAGGAAGCTGGTGCCGATCTTCGTGATCGCGCCCTCGATTCTGGCTTCATTCATCTATGTCTTCGTGTTTGCGGGCTGGACTTTCTATATCTCCTTGAGCGATTCCACGCTGCTGCCGACCTATGGCTTCCGCGGGCTCGAAAACTACGTCAGCCTGTGGAACAACCGGCGCTGGGGTGTCGCTTACTCCAACCTGTTCTTCTTCTCGTTCTTTTATGTGTTCGCGGCGATGGCCGTTGGGCTGCTGCTCGCAGTTCTGCTCGATCAGAAGATCCGGGCCGAGAGCTTCTGGCGCACCATGTACATGTACCCGCTGGCGGTGAGCTTCATCGTCACCGGCACCGTCTGGCAGTGGCTCTACAACCCGACCGCCGGCATTCAGTTTCTCGTCAATTCACTCGGCTGGACCGACTTCCAGTTCGCGCTGACCACCGATCGCAAGAACGCCATCTGGGCCATCATCATTACCGGTGTGTGGCAGAGCGCCGGGTTCACCATGGCGCTGTTCCTCGCGGGCCTCCGCTCGGTCGATGGCGACATCATCAAGGCCGCATCGATCGATGGCGCATCAACCTTCCGCATCTATCGCAAGGTGATCCTGCCCACCATTGCGCCCATCTTCCTCGCGGTGGCGGTGGTGCAGTTGCAGGCCGCCATCAAGACATTCGATCTCGCCGTGGCGCTGACCAATTCGGGCCCCGGCATCTCGACGACCTTCCCGGCGACCTATGTGTATGACCTGATGTTCCAGCGCGGCGAGATCGGCGAAGGCGCTGCCGCGGCAATGATGATCCTTGCGGCGCTTGCCGTGGTCCTTGTGCCGTATTCGCTTTACCTGACCTGGCGTCGCAGAAGGGAGAGCGGCCGTGGCTGATGCAACCCTGTCGTCCAGTCCAATCATCGACCATGAGGCCAGCGCCGCCAGCCGGCGCCGGATGATCAGCCGCATCGTCATCTACGGGCTGCTGACAGCATTTGCGCTGTTCTACATCGTCCCGCTGCTGGTGGTGATCGTCAACTCGTTCCGCCCGCTCGAGGAAATCTCGGCCAATGGGCTGATGTCCCTGCCGCAGAGTCTGCACCTCAGCGCATGGCCACAGGCCTGGGGTGAGTTCTGCATCGGCGGTCAATGCGCCGGCATGCAGCGCTACTTCTGGAATTCGATCATGATGGTGGTTCCGGCGACCATCATCTCTACCGCGCTCGGCGCCATAAACGGCTATGTGCTCAGCAAGTGGAAGTTCCCCGGCTCCGAGGTAATCTTCGGCATGATGCTGCTCGGCGTATTCATGCCCGGCCAGATCGCGCTCTTGCCTTGGGCTTTCGTACTCGGCCAGCTCGAGCTTTCGAATTCGGTCTACGGGCTGATCCTCGTGCACTGCATCCAGGGCCTCAGCTTCACCACGCTGTTCTGCCGCAACTACTTCATCGGTATCCCCGATGACCTGGTGAAGGCGGCGCGTATAGACGGTGCGGGCTTCTGGCGCATCTTCTACAAGATCATCCTGCCCATCTCCCCGCCGATCCTCATCGTCACGGTGATCTGGCAGTTTACCGGTATCTGGAACGAGTACCTGTTCGGCGTGGTGCTGAATTCGGGTGCAAACCAGCCCATCACCGCTGCACTGGTGGCGCTGTCGATGAGCGGTACGACGGTGCGCTCCTACGATGTCATGAGCGCCGCGGTGCTGATCGGCGCCCTGCCGCCGCTGCTGGTCTACTTTTTCGGTGGCAAGTATTTCGTCCGCGGCCTCACGCAAGGCGCGATCAAATGAATTCGGAGGCTTAAGTCATGGCATCGCTGACCATCCGCAATCTGCGGAAAAACTATGGTTCGGTCGAGGTGCTCAAGGGCATCAATCTCGAAGCGAAGACCGGCGAATTCATTGCACTGGTCGGGCCGTCGGGCTGCGGAAAATCGACGTTGCTCGCCATGACGGCCGGGCTTGAATCCATCACCCAGGGTGAGATCTGGATCGGCGACCGCATGGTGAATTCTGTGGCGCCCAAGGATCGCGACATCGCCATGGTGTTCCAGTCCTACGCGCTCTACCCCACCATGACGGTGAAGGAGAACATGGCGTTCGGCATGGAAAGCCGCAACGTGCCGAAGCCGGAACAGCAGGCGGCGATCGCCCGCGTGGCGGCGCTGCTGCAGATCGAGCCGCTGCTGAACCGCAAGCCGGGCCAGCTCTCGGGCGGGCAACGGCAGCGCGTCGCCATGGGGCGCGCGCTGGTGCGCGATCCGGCGCTGTTCCTGTTCGACGAGCCGCTCTCCAACCTCGACGCGAAGCTGCGCGTCGACATGCGGACGGAAATCAAGAAGTTGCACCAGCGTGTTGGCAAGACCACCATCTATGTGACGCACGACCAGATCGAAGCCATGACGCTCGCGTCACGCATCGCGGTGATGCACAAGGGCGAAGTGCAGCAGTTCGACGAGCCCGAGGTGATCTACAATCGCCCGTCCAATGTGTTCGTCGCCGGATTCATGGGCTCGCCTTCGATGAACTTCATCAATGGCGAAATAACCACGGCCAATGGCACGCCGGCGGTAAGTTTCCCGCTCGTCAATGGCGGCACGGCGATGCTGCAGTTGCAGAACGGCGTTGCCGAAAGGGCGACAAGTCGCTCGGTGATCCTCGGCATCCGACCGGAGCACCTCAGCCGCCAGAGTTCGGCGACGTCCGAGCGCGCCGGCTTCGCAACACTGTCGGCACCGGTGGAAGTGGTGGAGCCGACGGGCGCCGAAACCATGGCGGTACTGAAGTTCGGCCAGAAGGAAGTGGTCGGCCGGTTCTCGCCGGACGAGGCGCCCAAGACCGGAGAGGACATGCCGCTCGCCGTCGACATGACGCGCGCCTGCCTGTTCGATCCCGCGACCGAGCGGCTGATCTGAGGCTTTGCGTTGTCGCGCTTTCAGGAAGGGTGATGCAATTCTTCCCTAAAGCGCTCTAGTTGCAAGAGGACTGCAGAATTCCCGGGTTTGCCACTTATCCCAGCCTCGTCGGCCGGGTCGTGTTCGTTACAGGCGGCGCGACCGGTATCGGTGCCGATATCGTCAACGCCTTCGCCGCGAACGGCGCCAAGGTCGCCTTTGTCGATATTCTCGAGGCGGAGGGCGCGGTACTGGCGGCCGAGACGGGGTCGCTGTTCATCAAGTGCGATGTCACCGATATCGCGGCACTGCAGGCATGCATAGGCGAGGCGGGGCGCCAGCTCGGCAACATCGCGGTTCTGGTGAATAACGCCGCAAACGACGACCGACACGCGATAGACGACATGACCGAGGCCTATTGGGACCGCAACCAGGCGATCAACCTCAAGCCGCAGTTCTTCGCGGCCCAGGCGGTGCGCCCGCAGATGCAGGCGCTGGGCCATGGCTCGATCATCAATTTTTCCTCGATCGCCTGGCGCGGCGGGGCGGATAACATGGCAGCGTACGCTACGGCGAAGTCCGGCGTCATCGGGCTGACGCGGGCGCTGGCGCGCGGCTTTGGCACCGACAATATCCGGGTCAACGCCATCGAGCCCGGCGCGGTGATCACCGAGCGGCAGAAGCGGCTGTGGTTCACCACCGAAGGTTCAATTGACGCCGTGGTCTCGCGCCAGTTGATCAAGCAGGTGCTGCTCGGCGCGGAAATCGCCCGGACAGTGCTGTTTCTTGCGGCCGACGACAGCCGCATGATCACCAAGCAGGCGATCACCGTGGATGCGGGGCTGCGCTGAGCGCGGGCACCGGCGCGTTTTCGGGAAACGCGAAAGCCAAAGAGGGAACAAGATGAAGCTCACCACCGGCCTCAACCCATATGGGCTGACCTATTACCTCGGCCTGCAGGCGGCCGGTACGCCGCGCGCGAACCCGAAACCCGCGGGTCTCGAGGGCTTTCTCGCGCTCACGGAGGAGCTTGGCGGAAAGGCAGTCGAGCTGTGGGAAGGCTGGCTGAAGGACGCAGATCTGCCGGCGCTCCGCGCGCGGCTCGACCAGAAGGGCTGGAAGCGGATCATCAGTTCGGGCCTCCAGCATGGCGATGTCGAATTCCTCATCAAGGCGGCCAAGGCGCTCGACACCAAGCTGATCCGGCTGGCGCTGACTCCGATTCTTTGCGGTGACCGTGCGGCCGCAGGCCAGCGCTGGCACGAACTCGTGCATTCGGTGAATGACAAGCTCGAGCGCTTCGCCCCGATGGCGGAAGCCGCAGGCGTGACGCTGCTGATCGAGAACCACCAGGATTTCACTTCGCGTGAACTGGTGGGGCTGTGCGAGGAATATGGCCCGGCGGTGCGCATCGTCTTCGACATGGCGAACACGTTTCCAGTTGCCGAATCGCCGATCGACTTCACCCGTGTGATCGCGCCCTATGTGCGCTACTGCCACATCAAGGACTATCGCGTGCAGTTCACCGAGGAGGGGCTGCGCCTCGTGCGTTGCGCTTCGGGCGACGGATGCGTGCCCTATACGGAGATGTTCGAGATCATCGGCAAGCACAACGAGGAGCTCGTCGCGTGCATCGAAGTCGGTGCGCTCGAGGCGCGGCACGTGAAGCTGCTGACGCCCGAATGGTGGCACGGCTACGCGCCGAAGCCGGCCGAGGAGCTTGCGGCCTGCCTGAAAGCGGCAAGGAAGAACCGGCTGGCGGATGACGCGGACTGGCAGACACCCTGGGAAAAGGGTGCCGACCACGACTTGGCGCAATATGAGCTTGAGCAGTACCGGCAGAGCGCCCGGAACCTCAAGGCTCTCGGTTTGATGTGATTGGAGGCCGGCTTTGGCACAGGATCTTTCGGGTAAAATCGCTTTCGTCACCGGCTCCGGCCGCGGCCTTGGCAATGTCATGGCACGCAAGCTCGCCTCGCGCGGCGCTGACGTGGTCGTGCATGACCTTGCGTGGGAGGAGACGGCCAAGTTCGGCGAGGCCAAGAACCTCGGCGACGTGGTGAAGCAGATCGAAGCCATGGGCGTCCGCGCGATGGGCGTCACCGGCAATATCGGTGACCGCGATGCGGTGGCCAAAATGCGCGATGAGATCGAGAGCAAGTTCGGTCCGGTTGAAATCCTGGTGAACTGCGCCGGCGGCGATATCGGCGCCTCGGGCGGGAAGCCCGTGCCGAACAATATCCTCGGCATCACCTACGAGGACCTGATCACGCTGACCAACAATAACCTGATCGGCACCATGCTGGTGACACAGGCCTTCGTGCCGCAGATGGTCGCGCGCGAGCATGGCATCGTGGTCAATATCGCTTCGGTTGCCGCGCAGATCGGTGTGAGCCATGGCGGCATCTACGCGACGCTGAAGGCGGCGGTGACGCACTACACGCGCTGCCTTGCGGACGAGGTGCGCGTGCATGGCGTGCGGGTGAATGCCGTGAGCCCGGGGCCGGCCAAGACCGCGCGCTTCCAGGCGACGCGCGTTGTCGATCCGGACAAGATGAACTCGAACAAGGTGTCGCTCGACCGCTATGCCGAGCCGGAGGAAATCGCCGATGCGGTGGTGTTCCTCTGCTCGCCCGAGGCCAAGTTCATCCACGGCCAGCTGCTGCGTGTCGATGGCGGGCTGCAGCTGTTCCCGGGCTGATCTGCCGCCATGCTTGCCGGTTTGACCTCAGGGTGAGCTTGCCGAACCACGAGGCCAAAACGGCACGCCAGCCACGCAACCATAGGCCCTTCGGAGTCTTTCGACGGGCTCAAGGTGAGGCCAATGGTTCCTGGCCGGCAGCTTTTCAGGTTCACCAAAGCCCCGGTTTCGACCGGGGCTTTCTGTTTGTCTTGTCGCACTGGGGGCACCCGTACTATCCGGAACGGACGTGCAAGAGGGAGACGCGGTGCCATGGAAGTGTTCGGTTTCATCATCGCTGCCGGCGCTGCGCTGATCTCGGCGCTCACCGTATGGCTGGTGAAGTGGCGCGCGCCGCGGCTCGGCCTCGTCGACACGCCCAATGACCGCTCCTCGCATGTGACACCGACGCCGACGGGGGGAGGGCTGGGCATCGTCGTCGGCGGCTCGCTGGCGGGATTGCTGCTTGTCGGTTTCTGGGAGCCGCAAGTGGGGATCACGGTGATCACGGCGGGCGCCTTGCTCGCCTTTATCGGCTTCTGGGATGATCGGCAGGGCGTGGCGATCAAGTGGCGGCTTGCCGCGCAGGTGCTGCTCGCCGGGCTGGTGATCGGCATCTTCCCGCTTGATCCGGCCGCGGCGGTGCTTGGCATCATCCTGCCCGAAGGCGTGCTGCTGGTCTTGATCGTGCTCGCCGTCGTCGCCTTCATCAATCTGTTCAATTTCATGGACGGAATCGACGGGCTCGCGGCGGGCGAGGCGATCTTCCTGCTGCTGGGCGCGGCGCTGCTGGCGGTGGTGCGGATGCCGGGTGTCGAGTTCCATCCCTTCTTGTGGTGGATGGTGGCGCTTGCCGGGGCCGTGCTCGGTTTTCTCCCGTTCAACTGGCCGCCGGCGCGCATCTTCATGGGCGATACCGGAAGCACGTATCTGGGGCTGATGATCGGATTTTTCGCTTTCGTCACCATCAGCGGCGCGTGGCTGACGCCCTGGCAATGGCTGATCCTCGCGGGGCTGTTTCTTGCGGATGGAGTCGTGACGCTCGGGCGTCGGGCTGTTCGGCGCGCGCCGTTGCTCCGGGCCCATCGCAGCCATGCCTATCAGCACCTGGCCCGACGTTTGCAAAGCCACGGGCGGGTCAGCGCACTCTACATGGCGATAAATGTCATGCTGCTTCTGCCGCTCGCCTGGGTGGCTGGCCAATGGCCGCTGGCGGGGCCGTGGGTCGCGCTCCTCACTGCTGCGGGGCTCGTGGGATTTGTGCTGCAGGCCGGGGCAGGGGCCGCATCAGGCCATGAGGCGCACGACTAAGGCGCACAGCCCGACGATCGACAGCGATGCCGCCGCGGACGCGAACAGCATCACCTTGGTGAACTGGATGCGGGTGGCCATCTCGTCGGCCCGCATGTTCCTCACGCCGAAAAAGCCCGTATCCGGTTCCATCGCGAAAACCCCTCACACATCTCGCGAGGGTGAGGCTGCGCCACGCTTGCGTTTTTGGCGAGAACGGCTTGGATTCAAGCTTAATTTTGTTCAAATTTCGCTCGACCCGGAACCTTTGATCACCTGTTGGTGTTGAGTTTGCAAGGCCTTGCAGAAGCCATGTTTCCGGGTAGTTTCAGACGTGGAACTTAGTCCCGGACCCGCCGTCATGCCTCTCTCGCGCCGTGGCCTTATCGGCCTGTCAGCCATTTCGCTTCTCGCCGCCTGCAGCGGTGCCGAGGCGTTCGCGCCCCTGAAGGGTGGCCCCATAACGCCTCGCGAAGTGACGCGTGCCCGCGTTGTCGCCGCAATCAACGGCATCCGCATGGCGCATGGCAAGCCACCGCTGCGCTACTGCCCGGAACTCGAGACGGCGGCGCGCACCCAGGCGACGCTGATGGCAACCAAGGACCAGTTGAGCCACGACCTTGGCGAGACCCTGCGCCAGCGCGTCAGCAAGGCCGGGTATGAGGGGGCGGTTGGCGAGAATGTCGCTGGTGGGCAGCAGACGCTCGAACAGGCGATCGACGGCTGGATGCACTCGCGGGGGCACCGAGAGACGCTGCTATCCACGAAGTTCGTGGAATTCGGCCTCGCCGTATCCGTGGTGCCCAAGACCAAGCGCAGCCGCTATGGCGTATATTGGGCCTTCATCGCGGGTGGGCCGACTTCGGCGTGGATGACCTGACCAATGAGCGGCTTTCTCCGAGGGCCAGCATGGCGGCGCCGGTGACGGAGCGCGGCAGGCGATGATGGTGCGCGAATCCGCTGAGCTTTGCCTCAATTCTGCTCGATAGCGCGCTTGCGCCGGGCCTCCCGCTCGGTGGTCTTGCCGAGGTGACGCCATTTTGATTCTCGCAGCGAGTAGTCCTCGCGCACGAATTCGATCAATGCCGAAACGTCGCCATATATCGGGAACTCGAGGAAGCGCCCCTTGTCCTTGAAATAGGTCCGAACGTCCTCATGATGCTGCAGGAACAGATTTCGCCACCGTTCGATCACCTGCTCGTGCGTATCGCCGGTGGCGCGCATATAGCGCTGTGTGAAGCTGCCGACTGTGCTGTTGCCATGGTTCAGGCGTGACTGAATCCAGTGCTCCATCGGACGTGTATTCAGAACAAAATAGGCATCGGGATATTGCTGATGCAGTTGTCGGAACATCAGGCAGGCTTCGATCACGGCAGTGTCTGACACCGATGTCAGGTCTGAAAAAACGTCGCCGCCTGCAATGCCGGCAAGAATTGGCGACCCAGACGCGATATTTCGAGCGAACTGCTGGGCAAGGTTTATCTTCCTGCCCGTCAGAAGCTTGCGGCGCCCGTGCAGGGAGCGGTATCCACTCCCCTCGAAAAGCTCATGCAGGCTCTTGGTGCCGCATTTGTTGAAGCCGATGAAGAACACCTTGCGCCCGCGTTTCGGGCGGCGCCATACGAAGTTAGGACGAGGCATGGTGCACCCTTTGTCGCGTCTCGGTCCTGCGCTTGAAGCGGCGTGTCGCCCTACAGTCAAGGCAGGCTTGGGTTTTGTACATTGGTGGAACGGTTGAAGCTATCTGGCGCTCAGCGTGCGCCGGACCGCGTCGCGCCATCCGGCGATCTTCGATTTACGCAGCTTGTTGTCCATTTCGGGCGTGAACTGCCTGTCGAGCTTCCAGCGCTCGGCGAAGCCGGCCATGTCCGGCCAGATGCCGGCGCGCTGCCCGGCAAGCCAGGCGACACCAAGCGCCGTGGTTTCGAGTATTGTCGGCCGATCAACCGGTGCATCGAGAATGTCGGCCAAGGCCTGCATGGTATAGTCGGATCCGACCATGCCACCATCGACGCGCAACACGGTGTCGGACGCGCCCTTCCAGTCGCGATGCATGGCATCAAGCAGGTCACGCGTCTGGTAGCAGACGGATTCGAGTGCCGCACGGGCGAGTTCCGGCGCCCCGGACTTGCGGGTGAGGCCGGTAATGGTGGCGCGGGCCTCCGGATCCCAGAAGGGCGCGCCCAGCCCGACAAAGGCGGGGACGAGATAGACCTGCTGGGTCGGGTCGGCCTTTTCGGCGAGCGGGCCGGTTTCGGCGGCCGACTTGATGACACCCAGCATGTCGCGCAGCCACTGCACCGTGGCACCGGCCATGAAGATCGAGCCCTCGAGCGCGTAGGTGGTCTTGCCGTCGAGGCGATAGGCGATGGTCGAAAGCAGTCGGTTCTTCGAGCGCACCAGATCGTGCCCGGTATTGAGCAGCGCAAAGCACCCGGTGCCATAGGTGGATTTCAGCATGCCGGGCCGGAAGCAGGCCTGGCCGATGGTGGCCGCCTGCTGGTCGCCCGCGACGCCGTAGATCGGGATGGCGGCGCCGAGATGCTCGGGGGCGGCAGTGCCGAAATCGGCAGCGTTGTCGAGCACTTCGGGCAGAATCGACGCTGGCACGCGGAACAGCTTCAGCAGGTCCGCGTCCCATTCATTGGTGCGGATATTGTAGAGCATGGTACGCGAGGCGTTGGTGGCGTCGGTGACGTGACGCGCGCCATTGGTGAGCTTCCAGATGAGGAAGGTATCGATTGTGCCGAAGGCGAGTTCGCCGTTTTCGGCGCGCTTGCGGGCACCGGGCACAGTGTCGAGGATCCAGGCGAGCTTGGTGGCCGAAAAATACGGGTCGAGCACGAGGCCGGTCTTTTTCGAGACGCGCTCCTCCTCGCCCTGCTTTTTCAGCTTGTCGCAGAGCTTCGCAGTGCGGCGATCCTGCCAGACGATGGCGCGGTAGATGGGCTCGCCGGTCGCCCGGTCCCACACGATAGTGGTTTCGCGCTGGTTGGTGATGCCGATGGCGGCGATCTGCGCGGCGTCGGTGCCGGCGGCGCGGATAGCGGTGTGGGCGCTCGTGAGCACCGATTGCCAGATTTCGGCCGGGTCGTGCTCCACCCAGCCATCCTCGGGGAAATGCTGGGCGAATTCGAGCTTGCCGATGCCGGCGATGTGCTGGTCGCGGTCGAACAGCAATGCCCGGCTCGATGTGGTGCCCTGGTCGATCGCCAGCACGAATTCGCTCATTCGCCTCTCCCCTGGTGCCGGTCGGGTCCGGCTCGCCTTGTTCATTCGTCTAGGGTATGAGCCCCCTGCCAATCAATGGTCTGTTTCACGCCTCTTGGCGCATTGACCCATCGGACGCAAGCGGGCATCAGGGTCTGGTCCCTGTCGTCCGGCGCCTTCCCGTCCATGCTTGCCATCATCAACGTGATACTGCCGGTCTTCGCGCTCATGGCGACGGGCTATCTTGCCGTGCGGTACCGGCTTTATCCGGCCGAGGGCGTGCGCGGCCTGGTGCAGTTCGTCAACAATTTCGCGACGCCGTGCCTGTTGTTCCACGCCATGGCGACATCGGATTTTTCGACGACGTTCAACTGGGCGGTGATCGGGCCGTTCTATGTGGGCGCGATGACCAGCTTCGTGCTCGGCGCCATCGTCGCGGTCAAGCTGTTCGGCAACAAGGTCGACGAGGGCGTCGCCTCCGGCTTTTCGGCCATGTTCACCAACACGGTGCTGATCGGCATCCCGATCATGCAGCGCGCCTATGGGCAGCCGGCGCTGGTAACGGCGTTCTCCATCATCGCGTTCCACGCCTCGGTGCTGATCACCGTGGGCATGGTGACGATGGAGTTGACCCGCCGCAATGGCGCGCCGCTCGGCCAGACCATCCGCAAGGCGCTGGTCCGCGTCGCGATCAACCCGCTGATGTGGGGTATCGCGGGGGGCGTGGCGTTCAACCTTCTGGGCTGGACGCTGATCGAACCGGCCGAAGCCTTCGTTTCGATGATGGCGGCGGCGGTGACGCCCGCGGCGTTGTTCGGGCTCGGCGGCGCGCTCAACGAATACAAGCTGCGCGACAGCTGGGCGCAGTCGCTGACGATGAGCGTCATGAAGCTGATCCTGCAGCCGGCGATTGCCTATGTCATCATGCGCTACCTGATTGGCGTACCGCATGAATATGCGCGCTATGGCGTGCTGCTCGCCGCCATGCCCTCGGGCATCAATGCCTTCGTGTTCGCGACCTATTATAACCGGGGCATCAATGTCGCGACGAACACGATTTTGATCACAACGGTGCTGAGCGTCGTGACCTTGTCGGGGTGGCTGTATTTTCTGGGGGTGTAGGGGGGTGCTGGGCGTGCAGTCGGGATTCCCTCCGCCGTTTACGGGGAGGGTCCGGCGGAGCCGGGGGTGGGGAGAGCCGCTTGCGCTAACCTACTGAGATCGTGAGGGATTCAGCGCAAGGTGCACCCCTCACCCGCCCTTCGGGCACCTTCATCCCCTTCGGTCGCGCCACTGGCGCGCCCAATCGCTACGCGACCGGCTCGAAGTCCCGCAGGCGGGAGAGGGAATCCCGACTGCTGCTACTGCGCGACCGAGACGCTGAGTTCGCGGTTTTCCGGCGAAGACACGACTGGCACCGAGCGGACCATGGGCGTCGAGGCGGCGTCGAGGCCGACGGCGATGCGGACATGCCGGTCGGTGGGGCAATAGCCGAGCATGGGGTCGAAGGCGATCCAGCCCAGCCCATCATCCCAGGCCTCCACCCAGGCGTGAAGTGCGGTGGCGCCATCTTCGGCGAGCGCCAGATAGCCCGAAACATAGCGCGCCGGGATTTCGAGCGCGCGCGCCGTGCCGATAAAGGCATGGGCATAGGCCGAGGCAGGCGGACGTGGTGCAGCTTCGGTGGTTGAAGCCTCAGGGGCGGATTGGCTCTGCGACTGGCTCTGGGAGTGCGTCGCGTCATCGCCCGTTTGCGACTGGGCCTGCGCGGGCGCTTCCTCGGGGCCGCCGATGACTTCGGCCACGCGCGTCATCAGCGCGTGGAGCAGCGGGATACGGTCGGCACCGGTTCGTGGCGCGGTGCGGAATTTCGACGTGATGGCGCCAATGGGTTTTGTCTCGGCCGTCGGGCGGCGGTAGAGCGCCGGCGGCGTGTCGCCCCAGGGCTTGCCGATGACGCCGTTGCGATCGATGGTTTCGATGGTGCCCGAGACCGCGATCAACAGCTCGGCCTCGGGCTTCACCTGCGAGACGAGATGGGCGCGGTTGCCGAAGCCATCGATGAAGGTGGCGGCCGTCTCGATGCCGGGCATCTCGATGGTCCAGCCCAGCACATTCTGCGTCGGTCCGGACTGCGGGGTGAGCAGCAAATGCTCCACCCCCCGCTGCACGCCGGGGCCGAGGACAAGGCTCAGATCATGTCGGATCGCGATTTTCATCAGTAGAAATTATAGCTTTCCGCCAGCGCATCCGTCATGCGGTTGTTGCGATTGATGAACTCGGTGAGGAAATCGTGCAGGCCGTATTCGAAGATACGGTCCACGCCATTGCCGTCGATGAGTTCGGTGACGGCATCGGCCGCCGCATGGCCGGCAGTCCGCTCGCCATAGATATCCTCGAGCATATCGAGGGTGCGGTTGATCCAGCTGACGCAGAACGCCAGCGAACGCGGCATTTCCTGCCGCAGGATCAGGTAGTCGGCGATGTTCCACGCCTTGTAGCGGTCGTGATAGACATGCCGGTAGCTGCGATGGGCCGAAGCCGCGCGCAGGATCATCGTCCATTGCTGGATATCGACATCGCCGCCGACGACAGTCGCGCGCGGCAGCAGCACATAGTACTTCATGTCGAGGATGCGGGCCGTGTTGTCGGCGCGCTCGACGAAATTGCCGATCTGGCTGAAGGCATAGCCTTCGTCGCGGAGGAAGGTGGAGAGCAGGGCGCCGCGATAGGTGTAGCTGACCTGCTTGATCCAGCCGAGCAGCTCCTGGATTTTCGAGCCCTTGACGTCACGCGGCCGGATGGCGGCGAACTCGAGCCAGGCGGCGTTGATGGCTTCCCACATGTCGGTGGTGAGTGCGGTACGCACCGAGCGCGCATTGGTGCGCGCGGCGAGCAGGCATGACTTCACCGAGGACGGATTCTCCTCGTCGAACAGCATGTAGTTGGCGACCGATTGCACATCGGCCTGCTTGTGCTTGAGCTCGAAGCTCTCGAGGGCTTCCGCCGCCTGCATCATCGAGATCAGGTGTTCCGAAGCGCCGCCCTCGCGCCGCGAGGTGAGGCTCATGCGGTACCCAACCTCGAACATGCGGGACATGTTTTCGGCCCGCTCGATATAGCGGGAGAGCCAGAAGAGGTTTTGCGCGGTGCGGCCTAGCATGATGGGCCCTCCGGCGCCGGGAAGCGGGAAATCGAAGCCATCATCCTCAATCCTCCAGCACCCAGGTGTCCTTGGTGCCGCCGCCCTGCGACGAGTTCACCACGAGCGACCCTTTCTTCAGCGCTACGCGGGTGAGCCCGCCCGGCGTGATGCGCACGTCGTCGCCTACCAGCACATAGGGGCGCAGGTCGACATGGCGCGGCGCAATGCCCTTTTCGACAAATGTCGGGCAGGTGGAGAGCGCAAGGGTAGGCTGCACGATGTAGTTGTCGGGCCTCGCAAGGATCTTCTTCCTGAACTCCTCGCGCATCTGCTTGGTGGAGGCGGGGCCGACCAGCATGCCGTAGCCGCCCGAACCATGCACTTCCTTCACCACCAGTTCCTCGAGGTGGTCGAGCACATAGGCCCGTTCCTCATCGTTGGTGCAGTTGTAGGTCGGCACGTTCTTCAGGAGCGCTTTTTCGCCCAAGTAGAACTCGATGATCTCGGGTACATAAGTGTAGACCGCCTTGTCGTCGGCGATGCCGGTGCCGGGCGCATTGACCAGCGTGACATTGCCGGCGCGATAGGCATCGAACAGGCCGGGAACCCCCAGCATCGAATCCGGACGGAAGGTGAGGGGGTCGAGGAAATCGTCGTCGATGCGGCGATAGATGACATGCACGCGCTCGGGCCCGGTCGTCGTGCGCATGTAGACCATGCCGTCCTCGACGAAGAGATCCTGCCCCTCGCAGAGCTCGGCGCCCATCTGGTCGGCGAGGAACGAATGCTCGAAATAGGCGGAGTTGTAGATGCCCGGGGTCAGTACCACGAGGTTGGGCGCGCCCTTGGTGTTTTCGGGCGCGACGCTTTCCATCGTGCGGCGCAGGGTTTCCGGGTAGGAATCGACCGGCGCCACCTTGAAGCGCTGGAACAGCTCGGGCGCGAGCTGCAGCATGGCCTCGCGGTTTTCGAGCATGTAGGAGACGCCCGACGGGGTGCGGAGATTGTCTTCCAGCACGTAGAAATCGTCGGGGCCGACGCGGACGATATCGACGCCGATGATGTGCGAATACACCCCGCGCGTCGGATCGAGCCCCATCATTTCGGGGCAGAAGGCGGAATTGTTGAGGATCAGCTTTTCCGGCACCCGCCCGGCCTTCAGGATCTCCTGGCGGTGGTAAATGTCGTAGAGGAAGGCGTTGAGCGCGCGCACGCGCTGCTCGATGCCCTTCGACAGCCGGCGCCATTCCATCGCGGAAATGATACGCGGAATAATGTCGAACGGAATGAGTTTCTCCGTCCCCTCATTGCTGCCGTAGACAGCGAAGGTGATGCCCAGACGCCGGAACAGGCTCTCGGCATCGGCCGACATCAGGCTCAAGGCCTGAGGCGGCTGCTCCTTCAACCATTCTTCCAGGATGAGGTAGGGCTCGCGGATCGTTCCATCCGCATTGTGCATTTCGTCAAAGGGCGGCGTTTGAGACATCGCTCCTGCTTGGACTTGCGGCCGATCCCACTCGGTCAGGGTATTGCTACACATTTGTGCGACGCCCACAAGCGGGCTTCGGCATGGCGTTCAACATTCTGTCTTCCAATGCGCTTGACGCGGGAAATCTCTGCCGCCCTTTGCTGATTTGCTCCGGTCCGCGACCAATGTCGGCTTCACCTCAGCCGGTTTCCCCCCTAGAAAGACGCTCGAAGAGGAGCTCCCATCATGGCCGAAGAGATTCTGCAGACCCACAAGCTGCTCGATCGCTGCGAGAAGGCGCTAGCCGAGCGCTATATCGTGCACAAGCTGCATGAAGCGGCCGACAAGGACGCGCTGATCGCCGAGATCGCTCCGCGCATCCGGGCCATCGCTGGGGGCAATGTCTCGGCAGAGCTGATGGACAAGCTGCCGAAGCTCGAACTTGTCTCGAATTTCGGCGTCGGCTATGACTCGATCGATACAAAGGCGGCCAAGGCGCGCAATATCCGCGTGACCAATACGCCGAACGTGCTCAACGATGCCATGGCGGAGATCACAGTGGGGCTGATGGTGTCGCTCGCCCGATGCCTGCCGCAGGCCGATCGCTTCGTGCGCGACGGCAAGTGGCCTAAGGGGAATTTCCCGCTGCAGAGCGAGCTCAACGGCAAGACCGTCGGCATTCTCGGGCTCGGCCGGATCGGCAAGGAAATCGCCGTGCGGCTGCAGGCGATGAAGATGCGGGTAGTCTATCACGGCCGGAAGCGCCAGGCCGATGAACCGTTTGTCTATTACTCCAATCTGCTCGACATGGCGCGCGATATCGACTGGCTGGTGGTGATCGCCCCGGGCGGCAAGGGCACCGAGAAGATCGTCTCGCGCGAGGTACTCGAGGCGCTGGGGCCCGAGGGTTACCTCTGCAACATGGCGCGCGGTACGCTGGTGGACGAAGTGGCGCTGGTCGATCTGCTCCAGAATGGTGGGCTCAAGGGCGCTGCACTCGATGTATTCGAGAAGGAACCATCGGTGCCGGAAGCATTGTTTTCGCTCGATAATGTCGTGCTCTCGCCGCACCAGGGCAGCGCCACGCACCAGACGCGCAACAAGATGGGCGACCTCGTCGTCGCCAATATCGAGGCTTTGTTTGCGGGCGAACCGCTGCTGACCCCGGTGGTGTGAGATGCTGACGCTGTATGGTGGCGACCGCTCGCCCTTTGTGCGGCGCGTCGCCTATTGGCTCAATTTGCAGGGCCGCGCCTATCAGCGGCGGCCGGTGGATCTTTGGGTCAGGGACTTCGAGACAATCCGGGACAGGAACCCGCTGTCGCGCGTGCCGATCCTCGTGCTCGAGGATGGTACGAGCCTCATCGAGACCTTCTCGATCATCGACTATCTCGAGGAGAGCGCCGATGCGGCGCAGCGACTGCTGCCGGCTGGCGGCAGCGCCCGACGCGCGGTGCTGCATGACCTGGCGCTGGCGAGCGGCACGGCGGAGAAGGTGGTTGCGCTGATCTACGAGACCGAGCGTCGTCCGGCGGACAAGGTGTGGAGCGATTGGCAGCAGCGGCTTACGGCGCAGGCCGGTGCGGGCCTCGCGGCGCTCGAGCGCGTGGTTCCCACCGAAGGCTTGCACGGCGGCGCGCGTCCCAATGGCGCGGATTGTGCCCTTGCGGCGCTCCATGCGCTGCTGCTCACCGTCAAGGCCGCGGATTTTCTGGCAGACGTGCCGCGCCTCACGGCTTTCGGCGCGCGGATTGCCGCTGAGCCCGCCTTTGTTCTTCCTGAATTTGTGACTTCTGGAGCCTGACATGCAGATCGAACTTTCCGGCAAGGTGGCGATCGTCACCGGCGCCGGCCGCGGCATCGGCCGCATCATTGCCCGCACGCTCGCACGCGAGGGGGTGACTGTCGCGACGCTGGAACTGAGAACCGAGCTGCTCGAGGATCTTGCGAGCGAATGGAATGCCGAGGGTTGGCCGGGCCTGCACCTGCAATGCGACCTGACCAAATCGGAGTCGATCAAGTCGGCCATCGCCGCCATCGATGCCGAGTATGGGCGCATCGACATTCTCGTCAACAATGCCGGCATCGCAAATGGCGGCCGGATCGAGGACTTGCCCGAGGCGATCTGGGACGCGAATTTCGCCATCAACACAAAGGCGGCCTATCTCGTGGCGCAGGCGGTGGCGCCAATCATGAAGCGCGGCAAGTGGGGCCGCATCCTCAACGCCGCCTCCTATGCGGCGATCACGCCCTCGATCGGCAGCGCGGCCTATGCGGCGTCGAAGGCGGCGATTGTCAGCTTCACGCGCGTGCTCGCTGGCGAACTCGGCCCGCACAATATCACCGTCAACTGCTATGCGCCTGGCATGATCCCCACCGACATGAACGGCTTTGCCAACGCTTCGCCGGAGCGGCAGGAAAAGCTGCTCGACACGCTCAGCATACGCAAATGGGGTGACCCTCAGGATGTGGCGAACCTCATCTGCTTCCTTGCCTCCGACCTTGCCAGTTACATCACCGGCACGATGATCGATATCTCGGGCGGCAAATACGCCACGCAGATGCCCTGGCTCGCCTATCGCGACGCGTGAGCACGCCTCGGCCATTTCACGCTTCTGGTGAAACGCTGAAATGGCCCAAGGTGTTGTTCTGTTGCGCTTTGAGGGGAAAGTCATGCGACTTTCCCCTCAAAGCACTCTAGCGGATCAGCCCGAATGCCGCGCCCATCAGAACGAGCGCCACGAGATTGTGGCCGCTGTTGATGGCGATAAGCTTGAGCGGTCGGTTCTCGTATCCCCAGAGCGGCAAGGCTGTGGCGACCACGAAGCCGACCCAGACATGCACCGCCGCGAAGACGCCTGAGATCGGGTCTGTGACACCGAAGCCTGCCGCGACCTGCTGCAGCACCAGCGCCATCAGCAGCGACATGACGAGATCGACTCCAATGGCCTTGCCCATGCCGGCGCGCATCGAGTCCGGGGTGACACCGGTCAAGGCCTGCCAGGGTTTGACGAACATGACCGGGGAGTACCATAGGGTGCCGACTGCCATGCGGATGACGACCGCGACGAGGATAGCCAGCCAGTTGACGGGAACCAGGTGCATGTTGCCCTCACAATTGCACATTCAGGTGTGTTGACGCTGCGCCTCCGTCGGGCGCCGCGCAAGGCAAGCGGTTCCGCATTTCAGCCCCTCGCTCGAAGCGTTTGCCTTTTTGTCGGCAATCGCGAAGGTTGCGGGCAAGATCAGCAGTTCGCGACGGAGAGTCTCGATGACGGAATGGTGGCGTGGCGCGGTGATCTACCAGGTCTATCCGCGTTCGTTTCAGGATAGCGATGGCGACGGGGTGGGGGATCTGCCCGGCATCATCCGGCGGCTCGACCATATCGCGAGCCTCGGGGTCGACGCGATCTGGCTGTCGCCGATCACGCAGTCGCCGCAGAAGGACATGGGCTACGACGTATCCGACTACAAGGATGTCGACAGGCTGTTCGGCAGCCTCGAGGATTTCGACAGCCTCGTGGCCCGGGCCCACGACCTTGGACTCAAGATCATCATCGACCAGGTGCTGAGCCATTCGTCGGACCAGCATCCGTGGTTCCGCGAGAGCAGGCTCAACCGATCCAATGCCAAGGCCGACTGGTATGTGTGGGCCGACCCGAAGCCTGACGGCACGCCGCCCAACAACTGGCCATCGGTGTTCGGCGGCCGGGCGTGGGAATGGAACCCGAGCCGCGGGCAATACTATTTCCACAATTTCCTTATCGAGCAGCCGGACCTCAACTTCCACAACCCCGATGTGCAGGACGCGGTGCTCGACGTGCTGCGCTTCTGGCTCGAGCGCGGGGTGGACGGGTTCCGGCTCGACACGGTGAACTACTATTTCCACGACAGGCAGCTGCGGAACAATCCGCCGGCCAAGCGCCCGAAACACCTGCCCTATGCCGTGAACCCCTACGACATGCAGGAGCACAAGTTCGGCAAGAGCCAGCCTGAGAACGCAGGATTCCTGAAGCGGGTGCGCGCGCTGCTCGACATGTATCCCGACCGGACGACGGTGGGCGAGGTGGGCGACAGCCACAAGGGCATGCAGCTGATGGCCGAGTACACCTCCGGCGGCGACAAGCTGCACATGGCCTATACGTTCGACATGCTGGGGCCGGAATTCACAGCGGCGCATTTCCGCACCAAGATCGAAGGGTTCCTCTCGGGCGCGCCCAATGGCTGGCCGTGCTGGAGTTTCTCCAACCACGATGTGAACCGGCATGTGTCGCGCTGGGCGAAACATGGCGTGAGCCTCGAGGCCGTGGCGCGGCAGGCGGTGGCGATGATCCTGAGCTTTCCGGGGACGATCTGCCTGTACCAAGGCGAGGAGCTCGGGCTGCCGGAAGCCGATATCCTGTTCGAGGAACTGACCGATCCGCCGGGGATCCGCTTCTGGCCGGAATACAAGGGCCGGGACGGGTGCCGCACGCCGATGCCGTGGGAGGATGGCGAGGCGCCGAACGGCTTCACCTCGGGCAAGCCCTGGCTGCCGGTGAAGCCCGACCACGCGGCGCTCAATGTGGAGACGCAGGAGGCGGACCCGGCCTCGGTACTGAATTTCTACCGCAAGGCGCTCGGGTTCCGCAAAGTGCATGCTGTGCTGCGTACGGGCGGCACCGAGTTCTTCAAGGTGCCCGAGCCGCTGCTCGCCATCCGCCGCTCGGGCGAAGGCGAGAACCTCGTGGCTTTGTTCAACCTCTCGGCCGAGCCGATCACGCTGACGTTCGACGCGCCCGCCGGCACGGAGCCGCTGGGGCTCTCCGAGGGCGTGAGCCGCAAGGGGAAGAAGCTGACGCTCGCAGGCAGCGGCTTCGCCTATTTCGCCGAACCCGCCGGGGCCCGGGAGATCAAGGTCGGGTATCGGGCAAGGCCCAACTGAGACCGCAGCGGGGCCGGCTTCGCCGGCCCAGTTCAATCAACGGCGGCCCCAGAGTTCTACCCAGGTCGTGCCGCGGCCATTGGGGAACTTGCCGTAAGTGAAATCGACATGCGCGATGAAGCGGTTGGTGTAGCGCAGGTCGAGCACTCGTGTGGTTCCGCCTTGCGGAATGAGCAGCCGGACAGGAATGTCGTCGTGGCGCCCATTGCCATATTTCACGTCGAGATCGAGGATCATCAGGTCGTTGCCGGTGACCTTGAGCCTGATCTTGTCGAACGTGCCAGCGCCCGCGCCGACGGCTATCGTATCATGGTCGATCAAGCCGTTGACCTTGCGCTTGCCCAGAAACACCCAAGTGGCCGCCTCGGCCTTGCTTGCGGCGGCTCCGGACAGCACCAGTCCGGCGAGCCCGGTTATGAAATTGCGGCGTTCCATTGTTTCCCTCCTCTGGATAGCCCAGATCAAGCTTCGGACTCCGGACCTGAATTGGCGATGAATGCGTTCGGGCTGGCAAGACCCGGACCCTGACACGCGCGACTTCCGCCTTTCGTCGCGCATCGGCCCCGTACGGCTTTCCGGCGGCGCGGGGCTTCGCTATTGAGCGGGGGAGAAGAGGAGAATGACAATGAATTTTCGCAGGCTCGGCAAGACCGGCTATCAGGTTTCGGAAATTGGCCTCGGCACGTGGCAATTGGGCGAGAGCTTCGGCGCGCTGAACGACGAGACCGCTGCCGACATCCTGAAGACGGCCCGCTCGCTCGACGTGAATTTCTGGGACACGGCCGACGTCTATGGCGGAGGGCAATCCGAGCGCCGCATCGCGGATTACACCGACAAGAAGGGCGTGTTCGTTGCGACCAAGCTCGGCCGCAATGGCGAAATCTTCCCCGGTCGCTCCGGCTTCACCCGCCGCGCCGTGAAGGAGAGCCTCGCGGGCTCGCTGAAGCGGCTCAATGTCGAGACGCTGGACCTTGCGCAGCTCCATACGGTTCCAGTGGAAGTGCTGGAAGATGGCGAAATCTTCAACATCATGGATGACCTGCGGGACGAGGGCTTGATGCGCCATTATGGCGCCAGCGTCGAAAGCACCGAGGAGGCGCTGCTCTGCCTTCGCCACGATGGCATCACGACGCTGCAGATCATCTTCAACCTGTTCCGGCAGGATTATGCCGACGAGGTGCTGCCCAAGGCGCAAAAGCAGGATGTGGGCATCATCGTGCGGCTGCCGCTCGCCTCGGGCCTGCTCTCGGGCAAGTGGACCAAGGACACTAAGTTCGCCGCGACCGACCACCGCAATTTCAACGCCAATGGCGAGCGGTTCAATGTCGGCGAGACCTTCTCCGGCCTGCCTTTCGAAAAGGGCATCGCCTTTGCCGACGAGCTCAGGCAGATCGCGCCGAACTATCCCATGAGCCAGTTCGCGCTGCGCTGGCTGCTCGACCATCCGGCCGTGTCGTCGATCATCGCGGGGGTGACCAAGCCCGCGCAGCTGAAAGACAATGTCGAAGCGACGAAGCGCGAACCGCTCGAGCCCAAGCTCACCGAGGAGCTGCGCGGCTGGTACGAAGACCGGGTGAAGCCGGCAATCCGCGGCAAGATCTGAGGCATTGCGACGCGCTTGGGTCGCCGGAGGCATGGAATTTCCCTGTTCGCTGCCGGGTTAGCAAAGCATGCTCACCCGGCGCTTGCCCCTTTCTTGGCCAAGTGAGAAACAGCCGCGACCGATTGGAGACAAGCCATGAAGATCCTCGTCGCGGTGAAGCGCGTCGTCGACCACGCGGTGCGGGTGCGCGTCCGGCCAGACGGCTCGGGCGTCGAGACCGACAATGTCCGCATGTCGATGAACCCGTTTTGCAAACACGCGGTGGAAGCTGCGGTGCAACTGGCCGAAGCGGGCCAGGCGAGCGAAATCGTCGTGGTGTCGATCGGGCCGAAGCAATCGACCGATGTGGTGCTGACCGCGCTCGCCATGGGGGCGCATCGCGGGCTGGTCATCGAGACGAACGAGCGCGTCGAGACCCTGGCGGTGGCGAAGTTGCTGCGCGCGGTGGTGGACGCAGAGAAGCCGGACCTCGTGCTGCTCGGCAAGCAGGCGGTTGACGACGATTCCAACCATGTCGGGCAGATGCTGGCCGGGTTGCTCGGCTGGCCGCAGGCGACGTTTGCGTCCGCGATCAACGTTGTGGGCGACGGGCTCGACGTGACCCGCGAGGTGGATTTCGGCCGCGTCGCGATTGCCCTCGAGCTGCCCGCCATCGTGACGGCGGACCTGCGGCTCAATACGCCGCGCAATGCGGCGCTGCCAATGGTGATGAAGGCACGGCAGAAGCCGCTCGCCGTGCGCCCAATCGCAGAGTTCGGTGTCGATATCACGCCACGGCTCACGGTGGAGAAAGTTGCGCCGCCGCCCGAGCGCAGCCCGGGCAAGGTGCTGCCGTCGGTGGAGGCGCTCGCCGCCGCGCTCAAGGCGGATATTGCCGAACTGGAGGCGCTCTGATGTCGGTTCTCGTGCTCGCCGATCACGACCAGGGCAAGCTGACGGGCGCGACGGCGCGCATTGTTGCCGCTGCGTCGGAACTGGGGCCGGTGGACCTGCTGGTCGCTGGCTCGGAACTGGGCGGCATTCCACGCGAGGCTGCGGCGATTGCCGGCGTGCAGCGCGTGCTCGTGGTCGACAGCGCCGAACTCGCGACGCTCTCCGCCGAGGCCGTGACGCAGTTGCTCGCCGAGCGGGCCGAGCCCTATCACCACATTATCGCGTCGGCGTCCGCCATCGGCCGCGACGTGATCCCGCGGCTTGCGGCGCGGCTCGACCTCATGCCGGTGACGGACGTCGTGCGTATTCTCGGGCCCAACCGCTTCGAGCGGCCGATCTATGCCGGCAATGCGCTCGAGACGGTGAGTTCAAGCCAGGCGAAGCAGTTGCTCACCATCCGCGCCTCGGCCTTCCGCCCGGCGGCCGCGGGCAATGCCGCGCCGATTGCGTTCGAGGCGAATTCGGTCGCGGCTGTTACGAAGCTCATCGCCACCTATCGCACCGAGAGCGATACGCCCGATCTCGCCACCGCGCAGGTGGTGGTTTCGGGCGGCATCGCCTTCGGCTCGAAGGAAAAATTCGCGCTGGTCGAGGAGTTGGCGGCAGTGCTCGGCGCGGCTGTCGGTGCGACGCGGGCCGCTGTCGATGCCGGCTACGCGCCAAATGACTGGCAGGTGGGGCAGACGGGCAAGATCGTGGCGCCGGACCTCTATATCGGCATCGGCGTTTCGGGCGCGCTGCAGCATCTGGCAGGTATCCAGGGCGCCAAGAAGATCATCGCGATCAACAAGGATCCGGAGGCGCCGCTCGTCAAGATCGCCGACTATGCGCTGGTGGGCGACCTGTTCGAGATCGTGCCGCAATTGATCGCCGCGCTGAAGAAGTAGTGTCCATTTCCTCCCCCGTTCAGGGGGAGGGTGGCGCGGAGCCCGTTGCATTTCGCCGCGCCCCGCCTATAAACAGCGCGCCTTACCTTCCCCGGAAAACCAAGATGTTTGAGACGCTCAAGAAGGCCACGCTCGACAAGATTTTCGTGCTCATGGCCGAGTACGCCGCCGACCCCCGCGAGGGCAAGATCGACCTGGGCGTTGGCGTCTACAAAGACGACAAGGGCATCACGCCGATCATGACATCGGTGAAGAAGGCCGAGCAGAAGATGCTCGAGAGCGCCAAGACCAAGGTCTACAAGGGCGTGGTCGGCAACAAGGAATTCTCGGCGGCCATCGTCGATCTGGCGCTCGGTGGCGTGGTCGAGGCTTCGCGCATCCGCTGCGTCAATGGCGCGGGCGGCACGGGCGCTCTGTCGATCCTGATGAACGTGATCTCGCGGGCGCGGCCCGGCGGGCGGATATTCATCTCCGATCCGAGCTGGCCGAACCATTGGCCGATGGCCGAACTGGTTGGCTTGAAGCCGCACTACTACCCGTATTTCGACGCCAAGACCCGCAAGGTCGATTTCCCGGCGATGCTGGCCGTGCTCGACACGCTGACCGCCGACGACACCGTGCTGCTGCATGGCTGCTGCCATAACCCGACGGGTGCAAACCTGACCCCGGCGCAGTGGGACGACGTGGCCGCGAGTCTGCAAAAGACCGGCGCGTTTCCGCTGGTCGATCTCGCCTATCTGGGCTTTGGGGACGGTCTCGAGGCGGACGCCTATGGCGTGCGCAAGATCGTGTCCTCGGTGCCGGAATCCATGGTGGCATTTTCGGCCTCGAAGAATTTCGGGCTCTATCGCGAGCGTGCCGGCGTCGCCATCGGCATCGCCAAGGACGGCGCCTCCGCCGATGTTGTCTCCTCGCAGATGCAAAATGTCATCCGCGCCACGATCAGTCAGACGCCGGACCATGGCGCCGAAATCGTCCGGATCATCCTCGAAGACAAGGACTTGCGCGCCGAGTGGGAGGCCGAACTCAACGAGATGCGCGGCCGCATGCAGCGCCTGCGCGTGAAGCTTGCCGAAGCGATCCGGCAGAAGTCGAATTCCAAGGACTTCGATTTCATCGCCGAGCATTCCGGCATGTTCTCGCTGCTCGGGCTGCCCGAGGACGTGGTTAGCAAGCTCAAGCTCGATGATGCGGTCTATATGATCAACGACAGTCGCATCAATGTCGCGGGCATCCCCGAGGATCGCATCGGCGAACTCGCTGACAAGATGCTCGCCGCCATCCGCTGAACATGGCTTGCGGTGGGCCGGAAACGGCCTACCTTAGGCACAAAGCAAAGTCGCAATCCCGGGAGGGGCCCCATGAAGTTCTTCGTCGACACCGCCGAGATCAAGGATATCCGCGATCTCTACGCCACTGGCCTACTCGATGGCGTGACCACCAATCCGTCGCTGATCGCCAAGTCGGGCCGTGATTTCAAGGAAGTCATCAAGGAAATCTGCGAGACCGTGCCTGGCCCGGTTTCGGCCGAAGTCGCCTCGACCGAGTACGAGACGATCATGAAGGAAGCCGATGTGCTGCGGAAGCTCGCGGACAATGTCGTGGTCAAGCTGCCGCTCACCGTCGATGGCCTCAAGGCCTGCAAGGCGCTGACCGGCGACGGCACCAAGACCAATGTCACCTTGTGCTTCTCGGCCAACCAGGCGCTGCTCGCCGCCAAGGTCGGCGCGACCTATATCTCGCCCTTTATCGGCCGCCTCGACGACATCAATATCGATGGCATGCAGCTGATCCGCGACATCCGCCAGATCTACGACAATTACGCGTTCTCGACCGAAATTCTCGCGGCGTCGATCCGTACCGCCAACCACGTGACCGAGGCCGCGCTCGCAGGGGCCGATGTCGCGACGATCCCGCCGGCGGTGATCTACAAGCTGGCCGACCATCCGCTGACCAAATCGGGCCTCGAGCAGTTCGTGAAGGACTGGAAGGGCACCGGTCAGAGCATTCTCTGATCGGCGCGACGCACTGATATCGCCCTCATCCTGAGCTTGTCGAAGGACAGGGGCGCATTGATCCGGACCTCGCCCTTCGACACGCTCAGGGTGAGGTCCTTCTGTTTGAGGCCTGGTCCATGTCCAACGACGCCATCGTTTCCGCCATCAAGGCTGCGCTGCAATCGGTCACCATTCCGGGTGGCGGGGCGCTCGCGGGCTATGGCGGGTTGAGCGAGATCATCGTCACCCAGAACGCCGTGGCGTTTGCCATCTCGGTGGCACCGGGCATGGAGGCGGCCTTCGGGCCGTCGCGTACCGCGGCGCAGCAAGCGGCCGAAAAGGTGTCCCAAGGCCGCAAGGTGATGGTATCGCTGACCTCGGACCGCAACCAGGCCGCCACCGGCCAGGCCAAGGCGCAGGGGCGGCCGGGCCCGGCGCCGCGCGAGGCCGTGCCGGGCATCCGCAACATCATCGCGGTCGGCTCAGGCAAGGGCGGGGTCGGTAAATCCACTGTCGCGGCCAATCTGGCGCTGTCGTTCAAGGCCGAGGGCCTGCGTGTCGGTCTGCTGGACGCTGATCTCTACGGCCCGTCGGTGCCGCGCTTGCTCGGTATCGAAGGCAAGCCAGCGGTTCGGGCGGATGGCATCTTCAGCCCGCATCAGGCCTATGGGCTCGAGGTGATGTCGATCGGCTCGATGCTGACGCCCAACCAGGCGGTGGTGTGGCGCGGGCCGATGGCGACTTCGGCGCTGCGGCAATTGCTGCGCGAGACGCAGTGGGACGATCTCGACCTGCTCGTCGTCGACCTGCCGCCGGGCACGGGCGACATCCAGATTTCGCTGGTGCAGTCCGTGCCGCTGTTCGGCGCAGTCGTAGTGTCCACCCCGCAGGACCTGGCGCTGATCGACGCGAAGAAGGCGATGGACATGCTGCTCCGCACCGAGGTACCGATCCTCGGCATTGTCGAGAACATGAGCTATTTCGTCGCCCCCGATACCGGCACGCGCTACGATATCTTCGGCCATGGCGGCGCAAGGCAGGCGGCGGCGGATCTCGATATGCCGTTCCTCGGCGAAATTCCGCTGGTGATGGCGATTCGCGAAACCTCCGATGCCGGCCGTCCGGTGGTCGTGAGTGCGCCCAACGGGCCGGAGGCCGAGGCCTTCCGCGCCATCGCCCGGCAGATCCTCGCGTCGGCGCCGCAACTCAGGCGCTAGATGCCCATTCGCCCGGCCATCGGCGCGGATGTTGCTGCGCTCATTGCGCTCGACAGTTGGGCGCGCGCGCATCGGGACCGTCATGCGGAAATAGCGGAATGGGTCGCGGCAGGCGCCTGTTCCGTGCTTGAAGCGAATGGTGCCCTTCTCGGCTATATCGTCATTGCGCCGAGCTTTTTTCACCAGCCGATGATCGAGATGCTGATGGTTGCGGAATCCACCCGCGGGGCGGGGGTGGGGCGGTCGCTGCTCTACTGGGCGTCCAGCCAGTATTGCGACGAGAAGCTCTGGTGCTCGACCAACCAGTCGAATGCGGTGATGCGGCACATGCTTTCGTCGGAGGGTTTTGAGTTTGCCGGGGAAATCGATCACCTCGACCCCGGCGATCCGGAAATGGTGTATGTGCGCCTCCCCGCTGCATGAGCAGGGTCAGCGGTCGTGGGTAGCGCAATCGATTGCATCGCCCGGTGACAAGAATGCTCACCCTTGCTATGAAATCGATTACATCGTTTCGAAGAGGCCGAGATGCGGCCCGGAAACGATCACGGCGCGGCTAGGCGCCTGCTTATGCGAGGGAGAAGGATATGTTTTCGGTTTCTCGGCAGGATTTCGGTCCTAACTTCGTGTTCGGCACCGCCACCTCGGCCTACCAGATCGAGGGCGGGCAGGGTGACGGGCGCGGAAGCTCCATCTGGGACACGTTCGCGGCGACGCCGAGGAATGTGAAGAATGCCGACGGCGGCGCGATAGCCTGCGACCATTATAATCGCTGGCCCGAGGACCTCGACATCATCCGCGACGGTGGCTTCGATGCCTACCGGTTCAGCTTCGCATGGCCGCGGCTGATCCCCGAAGGAACCGGCGCGGTGAATCAGGCCGGGCTCGATTTCTACGATCGGCTGATCGACGGCATGCTGGCGCGGGGGCTGAAGCCCTTCGCGACGCTCTATCACTGGGATCTGCCGAGCACCTTGCAGGACAAGGGCGGCTGGATGAACCGCGACATCGGCAACTGGTTTGCCGAGTATGCGGCTTTGAGCGGCAGGCATTTCGGTGACCGGCTGCACGCGACGGCCACCATCAACGAGCCATGGTGTGTCGCCTTCCTCAGCCACTTCCTCGGGATTCATGCCCCCGGTTATCGCGACGTGCGGGCTGCGGCGCGCGCGATGCATCACGTGCTGTTCGCGCATGGCCACGGCGTCGACGCGCTGCGCGCCGAAGGTGTGAAGAATGTCGGCATCGTGCTCAACCTCGAAAAATCCGAGCCGGCGACCGAGAGCGCCGAGGACCAGATCGCGTTCGACTATGGCGACGCGCTTTTCAACCGCTGGTATCTGGGCGGGGTGTTCAAGGGCCAGTACCCGGAGGTGCTGACCAAGGCGCTCGCTCCTTACCTGCCCAAGGATTTCGAGCGCGACATGGACGTGGTCTCGCGGCCGCTCGATTGGCTCGGGGTCAACTACTATACGCGCGGGCTCTACAAGCATGACCCGAACGTGCCGATCTTCCCGATCGGGCAGGTGAAGGGGCCGCGCGAGAAGAACGATCTGGGCTGGGAGATCTACCCCGAAGGGCTCGAGGCGCTGCTGGTGCGGGTGTCCAACGAGTACACCAAGCTGCCGCTCTACATCACCGAAACCGGCATGAGCGAGACCGACGATACGCGGCGCGTGGCGTTCTACGACGAGCACCTGAAAGCGGTGGCCCGGGCGCAAGGGCAGGGTGCCGATGTGCGTGGGTTCTTTGCGTGGTCCCTGCTTGACAATTACGAGTGGGCGGAGGGCTATACGTCTCGGTTCGGCATTGTGCATGTCGACTACGAGACACAGCTTCGCACGCCCAAGGGCAGCTATCGCGCTTTTCAGGGCATGCTCCACAATACGCGCTGACGCGGCGGTTGGCGCGTTGCGGGAAGGGCGGGCGGCCGATTGCGGCACGGCCGCCCTTCCTTAGTTGCATTGATAACGTTGACATGATCGAGCGGGTGACGGGCAGATTGCGACGGGCTGCGTGGTGGCATTTGCGCTGCGGCAGTTGACGCGAGGGTCTCGGGGCAGGCAAACTGGAAACTTGATTTTTCCAGGTTTCCCATGCCCGTCATCAACCGCATTGCGGAATTCGCCGACGAAGTCGCCGGCTGGCGACGCGATTTCCACCTCCATCCCGAACTCGGCTACGATGTGCACCGCACGGCGGCACGCGTTGCCGAACTGCTCGACGGCTTCGGCGTCGACGAGATCGCCACCGGCATCGGCCGCACCGGTGTCGTGGCCGTGATCAAGGGGCGCGAACCCGGCCCGACCATCGGACTGCGCGCCGACATGGATGCGCTGCCGATCAACGAGCGGACGGGCAAGCCCTGGGCCAGCCAGGCAGCCGGAAAGATGCATGCCTGCGGCCATGATGGGCACACAGCCATGCTGCTCGGCGCGGCCAAGTATCTGAGCGAGACGCGAAATTTCGCGGGCACCGCGGTGTTGATCTTCCAGCCGGCCGAGGAGGGTGGGGCCGGAGGCCGCGCCATGCTCGAGGATGGGTTGATGGAGCGCTTCGGCATCGAGGAAGTGTATGGGCTGCACAATATGCCCGGCAAGCCGCTCGGCAGCTTCGCCATCCGCGCGGGCGGCATCATGGCGGCCTCCGACGAGTTCAACATCACCATCGAGGGGTCGGGTGGCCATGCCGCCATTCCCCATACCACCGTCGATCCGGTCGTGGTGGCGGCGCAACTGATCATCGCATTGCAGACGCTCGTGTCGCGCAGTGTCGATCCGATGCGCTCGGCGGTGCTGTCGGTCACCATGCTGCGCGCCGGCGACGCATTCAACATCATCCCGCAGACGGTGAAGCTGACGGGCACCATCCGTACGCTCGACGAAGCGGTGCGCGATTTCATGGAGCGGCGGCTCAAGGAGATCAGCGTCGGCATCGCCACGACCTTCGGCGCCAGGGCCGATGTGCACTACCGGCGGGGTTACCCGGTGACGGTGAACGACGCGGCCGCAGCCGCCTATGCGGCTGAAGTGGCGGCCAAGGTGGTGGGGGCCGAAAAGGTCGACGACACAACCGATGCGAGCATGGGCGGGGAGGATTTCTCCTACATGCTGAAGGCGCGGAAGGGCGCCTATATCTTCCTCGGCAATGGCGATAGCGGCGACCTGCATTCGGACACCTATGATTTCAATGACGAGCTGATCCCGGTGGGCGTGAGCTATTGGGTGAAGCTGATGGAAAGCGCCGGGCGCGGCTGAGATTTTCGCGCGGAACCCGAAGGTTTTCTTCGTCTCACCCCCGGCGGGGAATCGTGGCAAGAGGGGCATCATGTCCGCAGCGCCCTCCTCGTTCGTCATCGTCCGGCAGACCTTGCTGACCCTTGCCATCTCCGCGGCAGGAGGCGGGATCGCGCAAATGCTGCACCTGCCTGCGCCCTGGCTGATGGGCGGCGCGCTGGCCGTCGCCGTCGCGGCGTTGTCGGGCGTCAAGGTGATGTTTCCGGCGCTGCTGCGCGATGCGGTGTTCCTCGGTACCGGGCTGTCGATGGGGGCAAGCGTCGCGCGCGACAGCCTCAGCCTCATGGCGCAGTGGCCGGTGACGCTGGTGGCGCTCGTCGTCGAACTGGCGCTGATCGTCGGTGTGACCGGATGGTGCCTCCGCCGGTTCTTCGGGCTCGATCGCGGCACGGCCTATCTCAGCAGCTTTCCGGGGCACCTCAGCTTTGTCATGGCGATCGCGGCGGCGGGGGTCGGCAATAGCCGGCAGATCGTCATCATCCAGGTGACGCGACTGCTGACGCTGACGGTATGCGTGCCCATCGCCGCGATCTTCCTGCCGCTTGGCCACTATACCGGGCCGCCATTGGCCGAGCCGGCCAATCCGGTGACCCTGGCCTTCGTGGCGCTTGTCTGCCTTGGCGTCGGGCTGGCGTTCAACAGGCTGCGTGTGCCGGCGGCCTTCGCGCTCGGGGCCATGGTGGCGTCGACCGCCTTGAAGCTGGGCGGCCTGTTCGAAGGCACCATGCCGCCGGTGCTGCTGACCATCATCTTCATCGCCGTGGGTGGGCTGATCGGTTCCCGCTTCGCTGGCATTACCCGGCAGGAGTTTGCACGCGCCGCCATCGGCGGTTTTGCCGGCACCTTTACCACCATCGCCATCGTCACAATGGTGGCCCTCACCGCGGCGCTGTTCGTCGACATGCCCTTCGGGCAGATATGGCTTGGCCTGTCGCCTGGCGCGCTCGAGGGCATGGGCGCGCTCGGCATTGCGCTGGGGTTCGATACCGCGTTCATCGCCGCGCACCATGTGACGCGGCTCCTGACGCTGACCTTCGCCATTCCATTCGTCACCATGCTGGTCAAGCGGCGCGACGCGCGCGACGGCTGATCCATTTTCGGCCGCAATGGTGTGTGCAGAACTGCGCATGAATTCCGATATGCGTTGTTTGCCGACGGAGGCCAGATTGATCCGCCATGTCCTGTTGCCCGCCATCGCGCTGCTTGTGCTCATGCCGGCCGTATCGAGCCCGGCGCTTGCCCGCATCCGTTGCGACGCGATCAAGCCGGGCCTGAGCTTCAAGGTGACGTTGGGGAAGGGCGATTACGATATCAATACCCAGGAAAGCCTCGACCTGATGATCCTTAAGCAGGCGGGGATCACGGCACGTACGGCCCGTCGCACTTTCGATGGCTGCATCGAGGCCTGGATCCCCAATGGCGACGGGCATTTCCGCACCGAGTATTTCGACCCGGACGATCTGCGCCGCAAGGTGACCGGCGAGAAGGATATGTTCAGCACCGACGACCCCGATGCGACGGGGCCCGGCGTCGTGGTCCACTTGAACCTGAATTAGCCGTATCGCACACGGCAGACGGGCGGCAAAACCGAGAAAAGGCCCCTTCCGGCACTTTTGTTTGGTATGATGCCAAAGTCGTATCCGGCTGTGCCAGGAGCCGAGTTGCCGGCGGGCCGACCGCGCTATTCCAGCCTGCGAACTGCCCCGGATTCATTCGAAACCTCAGCATTCGCCTATACGTTCGGCGCAGAAACTGACCTCCCGCAAGGGTACCGACGCACGCGTACATACCTGACATTCCTGCGCGAAACCGTCTCATTCTTGTTCGCCTTTTCAAGCCCTTTCGCTCCAGATTTCGCGCCTTGCAAACCGAACCGTTCGGTATGATTTCATCTGCATCGGGGCGACGACTGACGCCGCTCCAGTGATGAAAGGACAAGGAAATGAACAAAATCTCCCTCGCTCTGGTCGGTGTGGTTCTGGCCAGCCTGACGGTCCCGGTGCTCGCCAGCGACACCAAGATCGATGGCAACAGCTTCGAAGAATTCTCGGTGGTTTCTGCGCTGCGGGCCCAGGGCGTGAACGCCGTCGCCGCCAATGACAACTGGAACGGCAAGATCCGCGTGACCGTCGCCGACGCCAATGGAAAGCAGAGCTTCCAGTATTTCTACCAGGATACGCTGCAGCCGGTGGTGAGCAATCCCGCAGCGAAGACCCGCGTATTGACCAAGGTCGATACCGGCCTCAAGGCGTCGGCGCCGCTTGCTCGTGAGTCCTCGCTGCTCGAAGACCACTTCTTTGACGACTGATCGATCCTTGCAGATGACGATCCGGGCCGGCGGCAGGCTGCCGGCCCGCTCGTTCATTTCACGATTTGGCTGAAACGCTGAAATGATCCAAACCGTTGTTTTGTCGCGGTTTCAAGGCGGGAAAGCGATGCAACTTTCCCCGAAAGCGCCCTAAGGTTAAGACCCCGCCAGAGCCGACCGACCAGGTCGGTTTTGCCGCATTTCACCAAGTGCCTGGACCCCGAGCGCCTTACCAGACCAGCCGCGGCATGAAGCCTGCGAGGCGAACGCCGGTGGGGGAGAGAAGCGTTTCGATCACGCGCGCATCGGGGTCGTCGAAGGCGCCGATTTCGGCGGCGTGGATCGAGCCGGTGACAAACAACAGGTCGAGCCCGGCATTTGCCGCCCCGATCGCGTCGGTACGAACAGAATCGCCGATGGCCAGCACCCGGCCGCGATCGAGCCTATACCCCGCCGCCTCTTCAGCAAGCCGCAGCGCCTCGTCATAGATCGGTCGATAGGGCTTGCCTGCCATGCGGACCAGACCGCCGCGCGCCTCGTAGAGATCCGCCAGCGCGCCGCCGCAATAGACCAGCCGATCGCCATGCTCCACCACGCGGTCCGGATTGGCGCAGATGAGCGGCAGGCCACGCCCGAGCCACTCGGTCATGCGGTCCGTGTAGAGTTCCGGTGTATCGTCGTCACTGTCGAGATCGGTGACGACGATGGCTGAGGCTTCGTCCACCGGCCCGAGCGTCACGCCGAGGCCCGCGAACAGGCTGTCGTTGTCGCCGGGCGGGCCGACATAGTGGACGACACGGCCCGAATAGGCGGCGATCATCGAACGGGTGGCATCGCCCGAGGACACCATGGCGTCGTAGCTCGTGCGCGCCACGCCCATGCCGTCGAGCATGGCGACGAGCGGAGGCGATGGACGCGGGGCGTTGGTGATCAGCACCACATGCCCACCTTGGGCGCGAAAGGCGCCGAGCGCTTCTGCGGCACCCGGATGCCGGCTGATGCCGTTGTGAACGACGCCCCACACATCGGACAGGATCACGTCGTAGCGGCCGGCAATCTCGCCCAGGCCCTTCAGCGCGCGCATCGGCAACTCCTACCTTGCGCCGACTCGGGCGGGTGACGTCTGCGACCGGGCGGAGACCAGGTCGGGCCGCAGCGGCCCAGCGCGACCAATATGGGGGCCTTGCGCCAGAGTGATGCCATCCTCGAAGAGGCTCAGCACCTGCTGCTCGTCGATGACGCCGGTAGCGCACAGGTCGATGCTGAAGCGCCGGGCATAGGGCGAAATGTCGGCGGTATGGAAGTCGGTGAAATTGGTCGGCTGGCGCAGGAAGTGCGACGCATCGAAGCGCACCCCGGTAAAGCCGAGCCCCTCAAGCTCGCCGAAGTCGAGCCTCAGCGAGCTCGACGCCAGCAGGGCGAGGCTGACGCCGGTCTTGCGCAGCTCAATCGCCAGCCGCTTCTCCGGCGCGCCGAAACTACGCCACTCATCATAGGCGATGCCATAGACGATACCGGGCGCAATCGCCTCGTTGGCACTCAGGGTTGCCAGCATCTGGTCGAGCGTGCGCTTGTCGATGAGGCTCGTCCGACTGATCCAGAGCCCCAGACGGATCGGCTGGCCGGCCGTGCGGGCGCGCCGGCTTACCGTCACAGCTTCGTCGAGCGCCATCAACTGCACGCGGCGGACGGCCTCGTCACCCCCCTGGCGCGGCAGAAAGTCCGGAGCATCGGCAAGTGTCCCGTCCTCGAGCAGCAGGCGCGGAACGAGATCGTAGAGCACCGGGCGGCGCTGCGGCAGCTGAACCATGGGCTCGGCATGGAAGACGAGCCTCTGGCTCTCGAGTGCCGCGAGGACCTGCTGCATCGGGATCAACGGCTCGGGCAGCATGTCCTCGTCGGGCGGAGGCGCGGCGACGGGCTGGTTCCGTTCGCTGAGGGCGATGCCCGAGCGCTGCATGGCGCCGGGTGGATGCTCCTGCATGTCGGCGACTGATTCCGCCACCTGCCGCACTACGGTACCCAGCACCGAGATATCGGCTTCGATGCTCTCGAGGCGGCTGCCAACATTGGTATCGATCAGCGCGTTGACGCGCTGGCTCAGTACCTGGCCCGCCTTGGCGTCGGTAGAGAGCAGGCGGCCGAGATCGTCTATGGCCTTTTCAAGCCGCGCGTCGGCCTTCCGCCGCAGCCGCCGCTCCATCATCATGATGGTGAGCGAGGCCACGCTGATCGCCGTGACGATGGCCTCGATGGGCGAAAAGGTCAGCCCGAAATAGGCAGCTGTGGCAAGGCCGGCAGCCGCTAGGACGACGAAGATATAGATCAGCCACTGCACCGCGCCGCAGCCTCCGGTTGGAGGGATTCGCCCGCACGTCTGATAGCATGCCGGCGATCCGAGCCGAAGCGATTGAGGTGCGCCTTGGCGGCTTTCAACAGGGCTCTCATCGCGGACCCCAACGCTTTGTTTACCCTGTTCGTCAACAGTGAGGCCATCATTCCCGCTCGGTGGAAGTTTCGATGTCCGTTGTCGTCCCGGGGCAAGCCCTTGTCGCACGCATTCTTGTCGTCGACCTCGATGACGGGTCGGCGCGCCGTCTCGGCGGCGAACTGGCGGACCTTCTTGCCGCGCCGCCCGTGGTTTCGGTGGCGGTTTCAGGACGCGCCGCGCTTGAGCAGTTGCGGCGCGACGGCTGTGATGCGCTGATCGTTTCGCTCGATGCGATCACGGACCTGGCTGAATTGGCCGAGGATGCCATGGCCCGCCTGTCGCGCCCGGCGGGAGACGCCATGGTGCTGGCGCTGTCGAATGGCCGTTCGGTGACATCGGTCCTGGCGGCGCTGAGCGGCGGCGCCCATGATTGCCTGGCACAGCCCGTGGGCGCCCGGGCACTCGCGACGCGCCTTGCGGAATTGGCGCAGCGCCATGGACGCGCCAGGGCCAGGGCTTTCGCCCCCCGCGCCGCGGCACTGGAGGGGCTCCACGGCCTGGTCGGCATATCGAGCCAGATGCAGGTGGTGTTCGAGCAGATCGCTCGGATCGCGCAATCGAGCGCGCCGGTGTTCATCACCGGTGAAGTGGGGACCGGCAAGACGCTCGCCGCCGACGTGCTACACCGCGCGGGCCCAAGGTCGCGCGCGCCGTTCATCACGTCGACCGGCTCCGAAGCCGATCTTGCGGGGCTGGCTGCGGGCGCAGGGCTCGAGGGCGCGACGCTGTTCATCGACGAAATCGGCGAACTCGATCGTGCGGCGCAGGGGCTGGTGCTCGATCTGCTCGATCGGCACGGTTCCGCTGCGGCGCCGCGTCCGCGGTTCATCTGCGCCACGCGCGAAAACCCGCTGCAACTGATCGCCGAGCGGCGCCTGCGCGAAGACCTTTTCTATCGTCTGCATGTTCTGCCGCTAAACCTGCCGCCGCTGCGGCAGCGCGCAGGTGATGTGGTTCTGCTCGCCGAGCATTTCCTCGCGCGCTCCGCAGCGGAGGAGCGGAAGAGTTTTTCCGGATTCTCGGCCGAGGCGCGCGCCCGGATTGCCCTGCGGGACTGGCCGGGGAATGTGCGGCAATTGCAGACGCTGGTGCGCAGCCTCGTCGTGATGCATCCGGGCGGCGAAATCGGCATCGAGATGCTGGACGCGCATGACACTGACAGCGCCGCCGGGGACGTGCCGGCGGCGGGCATGATCCTGCCCATGTGGCGGCAGGAGCAGCGGATCATCGAAGATGCCATCGCCCGCTGCAACGGCAATATCGGGCTGGCTGCACAGGCGCTGGAACTCAGCCCGTCCACCATCTACCGCAAGCGGCTGGCCTGGGCTGAACTCGAAGTGCGGCAGGGTGCCGCGTAGGCCGCCTGCTTCGGTGGAAGCGCGGACCGTTCTGCGAGCGCGCTATACCTTGAGGCTAGCGCCGGAGCGGACAGTGGCACTCCAATCCCGCGCGATGGCGACCAGTTCGGCGGCCTTCAAGTCCCAGGTGTGAGCGGCTGCAACATGTCGTGGGCCGGCCACGCGGACCTCGTGACGAAAGGCGGTGTCGGCGCAGACCGCGCGCAAGTGGCGCACCAGATCACCCGTATCCGGCTGCAGCACTCTGCCGATATCCGAATCGACCTCTGCTGCCCGAATATGCCGGGCGACCGAGGCGCTGGTGAAATCATCGGTTGAGCCGCCGCCGGTGCACACAACAGGTACTCCACACGCGATGGCCTCGAGCACCGGCATGTTGAAACCTTCTGCCCAATAGGGCGAGACGTAGATATCGGCGGCATTGTAGAGGGCGGCCATGTCCTGCATCGACATTTCCCGCCCGATATAGCTGATGTGGCGCGCCAGTAGCTTGCCATGCGCCCGTGGGAAGCTGTTGAGGATATCGGTCAGCATCTGCTTGGATGCATAGATGCCGTCATTTCCCTTGAGGATCAGCCGAATATTGTGACCCTCAGAGATCAGCATGCCGCTCGCGATCAGCAACTCGGCGATCCCCTTCGCCCGCCACATGCCGCTGACGTTCATAATGGCAATGCCATCAATGCCGAGCTGCTGTCTGAGCAGAGCCCGATACTGGGCAGATGGCGCATAGGTCTCGGTGTCGATGCCGACGCCGAGATTGTGCAGCCGTGCCTCGGCGACACCCTGTTCGGCGAAGGCCTTGCGGACCCAGAGGCTCGGCATCAACAGGCCAATGCCCGACCTGCGCTCGAAGACGTCGCGAGGTGGCAGACGTTCCAGCACTGCCTGGCCGCGAGCCTCAGCGAACACATAGAGCAGCTTGGGGTGATCACCCGACCCCGGGTCCTTGTATTGCGAGGCCATTCTGACCTCGACATCCGGAACTTCGCCTGGCGCCAGATCCGGAATGGCATCGAGGATCGCCGCACGGTCGGCGGAGAACAGGCCCTGAGCGCTTTGACGCGGTTGCCCTTCCAGTTCAGCGAAGGTCAGGCGAATGTCATCGCGTCGCGCCAGAGACAGGGCGATCCACTGGCTGATCAGTGCAATCGAATAGGAACTGCCTCTGCGCCCAACGACATGAAGGTGGAACATCGGCGGCGTCTCGTCAGCTGACAGCCGCGGGAACGTGCCCGGCGCGCTGGTAGTCAGCGGCGGCCATCTCGGCGACGAGCGCGCCGAAGCCGATAGTGGGGCGCCAGCCGAGCCGTTCCGATGCGAGGCTCGCGTCGCCGACAAGTGTTTCGACCTCGGCAGGCCGACGAAGGCTGGTGTCGATGCTGACGAGAAGCGTATTGCTCGGGCGATCGACGATTGTCTCGTTGTCGCCCTCGCCGCGACACTCCGGGTCGAAGCCGAGGCAGAGCGCGGCGGCAAAGACGAAATCGCGGACGGATGAACTGTGCCCGGTGGCGAGGACGAATTCATCTCCCTGCGGCTGCTCGGTCATCTGCCAGATGCCCTCCACATAGTCGCGTGCGTGGCCCCAGTCCCGCCGAGCGTCGAGACTGCCCAGGCGCAGAGGGCCGCCGGTGCCGCGGCGAAGGCGGGCGAGCCCAAGCGTGACCTTGCGCGTGACGAACTCGGCGCCGCGCAGCGGACTCTCATGGTTGAACAGGATGCCCGCCGAGGCGTGCATGCCATGCGCCTCACGGTAATTGCGGGTGATGAAATGGCCGAAGACCTTTGCGACGCCATAGGGCGAGCGCGGATAAAATGGCGTGGTTTCGCGCTGTGGCGTCTCGATGGCGCGGCCGAACATCTCGGACGTGGATGCCTGGTAGAAGCGGGTCTGGCCGCCCGCCATTCGCAAGCATTCCAGCAGGCGCAGCACGCCCATGCCGTCCACATCGGCGGTCAACAGCGGCTGGCGGAAGGAGGTGCCGACAAGGCTCTGTGCCGCAAGGTTGAAACACCTGTCGGGCTTGACCGCGTCGAGGACAGCGCGAATGTTCGGCTCTTCGAGAAGCTCGAAATCCACAAGTTCCACGTCGCGGGCGACGCCAAGTTCATCGAGCCGCCACGTATTTGCGCCCGACGAGCTGCGGACGCCGCCGACGACGCGGTGCCCCTTTTCAAGCGCATGACGCGCAAGATATGCGCCGTCCTGACCCAGGACGCCGGTGATAAAGATGGTTTCCATGCTGGCGCCCCCCACCGGGCGCAGACGGCTCAGGCCTTGGCGAGCTTGTCGCGCATCTTGCGCGCGGTAGCGAAGGCACGGGCTTCGTCGCCGACGCTGGTGCCCTTCTTGACCACGCCGCCATCGGCGCCGACCAGTTCCCAGGCCCATTGCGCGTTCATGCCGGCCCCGCCAGTGCGTTTCAAGCGGATATCGATGTGCTTTTCGTCGGCCATTTCCGGCTCCCTGTTTTGGTTTCAGCGCCAAGTGAATACACGGGTCACCGAATAGTTGAACACGACGCTCATCAGCGCCCCGGCGAGACCCGCAAGCAGCAGATCCGGGCTTGCCTGATAGATCCAGGCCGCCACCGAGACATTGGCGAGCGCCCCGATCGAGCAGACGGCGTAGAAAGTCAGCAGCCCGACGAGGAAGCGCAGTCCTTTGAGCCTCTTGTCGGCATAGGTCAACACGTTGTTGAGCGCGAAGTTGCTGCTCATGGCGACAAGTGTAGCGCTCAGCTGTGCCCAGGCGAAGGGAAAATGCAGCACAATGTCGGCGATATAGAGCACAACGAGGTGCACGAAGACGCCGCTGCCGCCCACCAGCGCAAAGAGCAGGAAACTCGTGGGCAGCAGGCCGCGGGTCAGCTTCGACACCAAAAGTCCGAGGAATTGGATGACGACCAGCGGACTCATCTTGCTCTCGCCCGATTGCCGGGCGCGGAAACTGTACGGCACTTCGCCGACTTTGAGCGCGCCGCCGCTCCGCCGCCGCTCATGGGTGGCGGTGACGACGATATCGAGCAGAATCTTGAAGCCGTCGCGGCTGAGTTCGGGAGCGACGTCCTCGTAGATCTCGCGGCGGAGAAGGAAGAAGCCGCTCATCGGATCGGAGAGATTGACGCCAGTGAGCGTTGTGGCGAGCTGGGTGGCGAAGCGGCTGCCTTTCTCGCGAGTTGCCGACAGCCCACCGCTCATCGCGCCACCGCCGGCATAGCGGGTGCCGATGACGACATCGTCGCCTGATTGCGCCAGCCTGAGCATTTCGGGCAGGATGGTTTCGTCATGCTGGAGATCGGCGTCGATCACCGCAATGAACGGTGCGCTCGTTGCGCCCATGCCCTCGGTCACTGCCGAACTCAGGCCGCGTCGCCCGATGCGATGGATGACCCTGAGGTTCGGCACGCTGCGCGAGAGGGCGCGCGCCACCTCGGCGGTGCCATCGGGGGAATTGTCATCGACGACGATCATTTCGAAGGACGTGCCGGCGAGCGCGGCCGTCAGCTTCCGATACAGTGCCGGCACGTTTTCGCGCTCGTTGAAGCTCGGCACGATCACCGCGAGTTCCGGTGCTGTGCCGCTGCGTTCTGCTGCCTCGTCCGCCATAAGTGTTTGCCCCGTGCCCCACACCTTCGTCATAGGCGCGCCATGGGCAAGTGACAATCTCGGGTTGTCGGCGATTCACGGCCCTGTGCTTGACACGTGATGGGCGCGCTCCTATATCCCCGCCAGCTGTTAGCACTCACTCCATTCGAGTGCTAACATGCGCGAAATCCCTGAGGTTGATAGGAGCAATCATGGCTTTCCGTCCCCTGCACGACCGTGTCGTCGTCCGGCGCGTCGATAGCGAAGCGAAGTCCGCCGGCGGCATCATCATTCCCGATACCGCCAAGGAAAAGCCCTCCGAGGGCGTGATCGAGGCCGTTGGCCCCGGCGCCCGCGACGAAGCCGGCAAGCTCGTCCCGCTGGACGTCAAGGCCGGTGACCGCGTGCTGTTCGGCAAGTGGAGCGGCACCGAAGTCAAGATCGACGGCAAGGATCTCCTCATCATGAAGGAATCCGACATCCTGGGCATCATCGGCTGATTTCGCCGACCCGGCTTCCCTGTCTTTTCCCTTTTTAAGGAGCGCCTCACATGGCTGCCAAAGACGTACGTTTCTCCACCGACGCCCGTGACAAGATGGTCCGTGGCGTCAACATCCTCGCCAATGCGGTGAAGGTGACCCTCGGCCCCAAGGGCCGCAATGTTGTGATCGACAAGTCCTTCGGCGCCCCGCGCATCACCAAGGACGGTGTGTCGGTTGCCAAGGAAATCGAACTCGAAGACAAGTTCGAGAACATGGGCGCCCAGATGCTGCGCGCCGTGGCCTCGAAGACCAACGACATCGCCGGTGACGGCACCACGACCGCGACCGTTCTGGGCCAGGCCATCGTCAACGAAGGCGTCAAGCTCGTTGCCGCCGGCATGAACCCGATGGACCTGAAGCGCGGCATCGACCTCGCCGTCGCTGAAGTTGTCGCAAACCTCGGCAAGGCCAAGAAGATCATCTCGTCGAACGCCGAAGTTGCCCAGGTCGGCACGATTTCGGCCAATGGCGAAAGCGCCATCGGCGACATGATCGCCAGCGCAATGCAGAAGGTCGGCAACGAGGGTGTGATCACCGTCGAGGAAGCCAAGACCGCCGAGACCGAACTCGACGTCGTCGAGGGCATGCAGTTCGACCGCGGCTACCTCTCGCCGTATTTCGTGACCAATGCCGAGAAGATGACCGCAGTCCTCGAGGACCCGGTGATCCTGCTGCATGAGAAGAAGCTGTCGAGCCTGCAGCCGATGCTGCCGATCCTCGAAGCCGTCGTGCAGTCGCAGCGTCCGCTGCTGATCATCGCCGAGGACATCGAGGGCGAGGCTCTCGCCACGCTCGTCGTCAACCGCCTGCGTGGCGGCCTCAAGGTCGCGGCCGTCAAGGCCCCGGGCTTTGGTGATCGTCGCAAGGCCATGCTCGAGGATATCGCCATCCTCACCGGCGGCCAGGTGATCTCCGAAGATCTCGGCATCAAGCTCGAGAATGTCGGCCTCGATATGCTCGGCACCGCCAAGCGCGTCGAAATCACCAAGGAAAACACCACCATCGTCGATGGCTCGGGTTCCAAGGACGACATCCAGGGCCGTGTTGCCCAGATCAAGGCGCAGATCGAGGAAACCACCTCGGACTACGACAAGGAAAAGCTGCAGGAGCGTCTCGCGAAGCTCGCTGGCGGCGTTGCCGTGATCAAGGTCGGCGGCTCGACCGAAATCGAAGTCAAGGAGCGCAAGGACCGCGTCGACGACGCGCTGAACGCGACCCGCGCCGCTGTTGAAGAAGGCATCGTGCCGGGTGGTGGCGTCGCGCTGCTGCGCGCGTCGAACGCCCTCACCGTCAAGGGTGCCAACCCCGACCAGCAGGCCGGTATCAACCTCGTGCGTCGTGCCCTGCAGGAGCCGATCCGTCAGATCGTCAACAATGCGGGCGACGAAGGCTCCGTGGTTGTCGGCAAGATCCTCGAGAACGCTTCGCCGAACTACGGCTACAACGCCCAGACCGGTGAATATGGCGACATGATCGCCATGGGCATCGTGGACCCGGTGAAGGTGGTTCGCACCGCCCTGCAGGACGCCGCTTCGGTGGCTTCGCTGCTGATCACCACCGAGGCGATGATCGCCGAGCTGCCCAAGGACGCTGCGCCGGCAATGCCGGGCGGCGGTGGCGGCATGGGCGGCATGGGCGGCATGGACTTCTAAGAAGTCCACGCGCTCACGCGCAAAGTTCGGTCCCGGCCTCCCAGTCGCGGCCCCCTTTGAAGGCATCGGTGGCAACACCGGTGCCTTTTTGCTTGCGCGTTACACGCGCGACGACTGCCACATCGGAGTTGACGGAGCCATTTGCCAACCCGGCTGCAGGGCTTGCAATTACGCCGCGTGCGCACTATTATACACACTTAGCGCATGACGTGCTGGAGTCTCCTTGGGGGCAGCCTATGCATGTCGAAAAGAACAGTCGCAAACTTATCAAACTGCTCAAGGCGGACGGATGGTATCTGGTTGACGTCAACGGCGACCATCATCAATTCAAGCATCCCACCAAGAAGGGCCGTGTAACGGTTCCTCACCCAAACAGCGATATTCCGGTTGGAACCGTACGTTCTGTCTACCGGCAGGCCGGATGGCTGAAATAGGAAATATCCGATGCGATACACGGCATTCATCCACAAGGACTCGGACAGCGTTTACGGTGTGAGCTTTCCGGATTTGCCCGGTTGTATCGCCGTCGGTGATACCTTCGACGAAGCGTTGAACAATGGGGCCGATGCGCTGGCCTTTCATGTTCGCGGCTTGGTTGCCGACGGCGATGAGGTTCCCGCTCCGAGGGTGCCGGACGCAATCATGGCCGATCCCGAATTTGCGGAAGATCGTGAGGGCGCAATTGTCGCGTCGATCCCTCTGGTGCGCGACCTCGGCTCCACGACACGCATCAATGTCTCGCTCGACCTCGGGCTGCTCGATGCTATCGACGCTGCCGCCCGGGAACGTAAGCAGACGCGATCGGCATTCATCGCCTCCGCCGTGCGCAAGGAATTGCGCGCCTGAGCTGGCACCTTGGCTCATTGCAAGCGGCGCTACCGGCAGAATTTGCCTAGCGAGTGTTCCGCGAATCGGGCAAGTAATTGCAGATAAAGCGATCAAAGACTGCATTTCGTAAGTATGCGGGTTTGTTGCCGAATGTATCTGCGCTTGCGAGACTTTGCGGTGCGGTGACATAGCGTGTTTCGAGCCCTGAATATTTTCGGAACAACTTGCGCCTTAACTTTTCATTAAGACGTAAGGCGCCTTCTCACCTGTGCGTCCGGTAGAAAGCCGGCGCCAGTGAGGTGCAACATGTCTATCTCCAGCCTCGGCGGGTCATCGTTCGGCGGCATCCGTGGGACGTTCCAACCACCGAGCTTCCAATCTATCGACTCCAATAGCGACAGCTCGATCACGCTCGATGAACTGAAGGCAGGGGCGCCAGGCGGCGCCAATGTCCAGAACGACAAGCGGACCGAAGCGCTGTTTTCTGCCATGGATACCGATGGCAGCGGCAGTGTCTCGGAAGACGAAAAGTCAGCCTTCGACACAAAGCTGCAGGACCAGCAGGCCGGCATGGCCTTCATGGCTCAGCAGATGGGCCTGCCCTCGAACGACGATATCTTTGCGGCAACCGATAGCGATTCGGATGGCTCGGTCAGCCTCGAGGAATTCTCGGCGTCGGACTCGGCATCCTCGCTCAGCTCCGACAAGCTGCAGGAATTGTTCAGCATGATCGATTCCGACAGTGACGGGTCGATCAGTTCCGCGGAATCCTCGGAATTCCTCGACAGCGTGACCTCAGCGCTGGCCGAAGAGGGTCAGCGTGGTGGCCCCGGTGGGGCAGGCGGCCCGCCCCCAGGACCGCCGCCGGGCCCGCCTCCGGGTCCGCCGCCGTCAGAGTCCTCGTCGTCCTCGACGAGCGAGGATGAGTCCAGCGACCAGTCGGCTATCGACCTGCTCACGGCGGCAGCCAGTGCCTATTCGAGCAAGTCTGGCTCTACAGACCTGCTTTCGGCACTCAGATCTATCTTCGATACGGCCGCCTGACAGCGATCCGCCCACCCAGATTCGGCCGGGGCACAGCGTGTCTCGGCCGTTTTGCGCCCGATCGTCGTTTCCGTGCATTGACAAGACCCTCAGGCTTTGGTGCCCTCCTCGTGGGGGACGTCATGGAGGGAACCATGCGGTTCATTATTGCTCTGGCGGCCGGACTCGCGATCGGCGCGCCGGCGACACACGTGCTTGCCGAGGATACGACGCTGACCTTGACGGCGCCGACCGGCCAGCGCGCCGGCACGAAGCCGGCCAGTCCCGCGGCGTCGACAAATCTCACACTCTCGGGCTCATCGAGCGACGATGAGGCGCCTGGTGACGAACCGGCTGCGGACGGAGCGGTGGCTCCGGCGGCTGCGACAGACAAGCCCGCCGACGCAACACTGACCCTCACGGCCGATGAACCGACCTCGCCGGCGGCCTCTGGCTCCGCCGATCCCGACACGCTGCTGGCAAGCTCCGACGAGGCGGATTGGCTGAAGGCCGCTGCATTGTTGCGCAAGGCTGCCGATGGTGGCGACACGGCCGCCATGGTGAAGCTCGGTGCGCTCTATGAAGAGGGAAAGGGTCTGCCGTCGGATATCGACGAGGCGGCCAAGCTCTATCGCAGCGCCGCCGAGAATGGCGATTTCGATGGCATGTATCGTCTTGGGCTGCTGTTTCGCGACGGCAACGGCGTCAACCGCAACCTCGAAACGGCGCGCTCCTATCTGACCAAGGCCGCCAAGGGCGGCATCGTGCCGGCCATGTCGGCGCTCGGACAGTTCTATCTGGCGGAATTGAGCTATGACGACGCGATCGAATGGCTGAACGCCGCCTCTGAAGCGGGTGATATCGAGGCGGCCTATACGCTCGGCACCATGTATCGCGATGCCGTCGGTGTCGACGCCGATGCCAAGAAGGCCGTGGGCTATTTCCGTGATGCCGCCGATGCCGACAACGTCAAGGCCTTGCTGGCGCTGGCGAATATGTACCGTGATGGTGTCGGCGTCGCGCAGGACGAAGCCACCGCCAAGGATCTGCTTGAGCGTGCCGCGGCCTCGGGCGAAGCCACAGCGCTTGTGCAGGTGGCCGACAGCCTGCTGGCCAAGGGTGACGCCGCAGGGGCGATTGCCAAGTTCGAGGCGGCGGCCGCGGCGGGCAGCACGGATGCGCTCGTGGCGCTCGGCGACGTCTACTATACCGGCAATGGCGTGCCGTCCGATCTCGCCAAGTCGCTTGGCTATTACCGGCAGGCGGCAGCAAAGGATGATCCGGTCGGCCTGCGGTCGGTGGGCTATATGCTGCAGTTCGGCGAAGGCGCCGCCGTTGATGTGACCCGTGCGGTCGCGCTGTATGAACAGGCGGCGGCACTTGGCGACGCGCCGGCCATGCGGCTCCTCGGCGATCATCATCGCAATTTCGCCGGTGACCAGCCCACGGCCTTCGCCTGGTACGAGAAGAGTGCCCTAGCCGGCGATATCGAGGGCATGACCTGGACCGGCATCTATCTCGACGAGGGCCGCGGCGACGTCATCATCGATGACGCGCGCGCGGTCGGCCTCTTCCAGAGCGCGGTTGAAGCCGGCAATGTCACGGCCATGTATCGGCTCGCCTTCATGTACAAGGAAGGGGAGGGGGTTGCGCAGGATCGAAACACGGCGCTCAGCTGGTTCGAGCAGGCGGCGACCGGCGGCAATGCCGACGCCATGTATGAATATGGCCTGATGCTGCGCGATGACGGCGATATCGCGAACGCCATTGCCTGGCTTGAGCAAAGCGCCGATGCCGGCACCGCCGTGGCGGCCGTTGTGCTGGGTGACGAGTATTCCTATGGCACCAACACCGACGTCGATTTCGAGAAGGCGCGGAAATACTACAAGATCGCGGCCGATGCCGGTGATCTTGCCGGCATGGGCGGGCTCGGCGACATGTATCGCGAGGGCCTGGGTGGGGATGTCGATGTCGATGCCGCCGAGGGGCTCTATATGCAGGCGGCGAGTCAGGGCGACGCTTACGCCGCGTTCCGCCTGGGCGATCTCTATCAGTTCAACCGGTCGGATGTCGCCGGGTCCGTAGCCTGGTATCAGCAGGGCGCCGATTCCGGCAGCGCCCCGGCGCAGAACGCGCTTGGCATTCTCTATGAGAACGGCACCGGCGTCGAACAGGATCTGACCAAGGCGCTGGACCTCTACCAGAGGGCCGCCAATGCCGGAAACTACAACGGCATGAACAACCTCGCATGGCTGCACCACCTGGGCACCGGCACCGCACAAGATGACGCGAAGGCCGTCGAGTGGTGGCAGAAGGCCGCTGACGGCAATCAGGTCGAGGCGATGAACATGCTCGGCTGGGCCTATCGCAACGGCTGGGGCGGGCTTACCGCCGACGATGCGCAGGCGTTCGGCTGGTACTCGAAATCAGCCGATGCGGGCAATTCCTTCGCCCAGTACAATGTGTGCACTGCCTATATCGATGGGCGCGGTATCGAGAAGAACCTGACGACGGCCTTCGACTGGTGCACCAAGGCGTCCGAAGGCGGCGTGCCAGACGCGACCTTCGAACTCGCGCTCATGTACTACAATGGCGAAAACGTCACCGCCGACCCGGTGAAATCCGCCGATCTCGCCTATGCCGCGCTCACCGGCGGCAGCGCGGAAGCGGCCAAATCGCTCGGGGCCTTCAAGGTCAACACCGTTACCAAGCCGTTCATGGTGCGGTTGCAGGAACTGCTGAAGACGGATGGCCACTACAAGGGCGCCATCGACGGCAGCTATGGCAAGGGCACCAAGGCGGCAATCGAGGCCGCCGCGAAGGCCGCGGGGAACTAGCCGGTTATTGGACCTCGTGCTTCGACAAGCTCAGCATGAGGTCCTCTGCACCGGGCCCACGATGAGGTCCGTTTCAAGCTCAGGATGCGGTCCGCTGCAAACGCCGTCTCAGACCGTCCTCATGGTGAGCCTGTCGAACCACGAGGGCGGTTTCAGCCAACTACCTGAAAAACAGCAGCTTCAGCGCCAGCGCCATCGAGATCACCACCACCATGGGCTTGATGATGCGCGCGCCGAAACGGATGCCCGTGAGCGCGCCGAGATAGCCGCCGACGAGCTGCCCGACGGCCATGGTGGCGGCGAGCGGCCAGATGACATTGCCGGTGGGGATGAACAGCGCCAGCGCCCCGAGATTGGACGTGAGGTTGAGGATCTTGGTATTGCCCGCCGCCCGCGTGACCCCGAGGCCGAACAGCGTGACGAAGCCGAGTGTCAGGAACGACCCGGTGCCGGGCCCGAGAATGCCGTCATAGAACCCGATCGCAAACCCCATCACCGGCACGTATAGCGCGAAGCCGAGCCGCGCGTGGCGATCGGCGTCGGTCAGCTTCGGCGAGAAGGCGAAATAGGTCGCCACGCAGATGAGCAGCACGGGCACGAGATAGCCGAGCAGCGTGGTGTCGACAGACTTCACCACCAATGCCCCGAGGAACGCGCCGATGAACGTGGCAGGAATAGCGTAGACAAGTGCCTTGAGCGACACGAAGCCCTTTCGCCAATAGGTCCAGGCAGCCATGCCGGTGCCGATCATCGACTGCACCTTGTTGGTGCCAAAGGCGGTGACCGGCGGCAGGCCCGCCGAAAGCAGGGCCGGCACCGCGATCAGCCCGCCACCGCCCGCGACTGCATCCACGAAGCCCGCGACGAGGCCGACGAGCCCGAGGGCAAGCAGGGTAAGGAGATCGAGATGCATGCCGGCGCTTTCGGATAAGTGGCCGCGGCTTTACAGGGCGAACCCGCCGATAAGTCAATGACCCAGATCGGCTCGGTACGGAGTGGCTGCCAATAGAACCCGTGTCAGCCGTCGTGCTCCGCGGTGTCGCCGACGCGGCGCAGCATGTAGTCGTCGGGTGGCGGGGCCAGGGGCAGGCGCCGCTCGGTCAGCGGAATGTTGATCATCGAGGCCATGAAGCCGGTCATGGCGAGTTGCGTGCCCGCGACGATCGCCGTCATCGCAACGATCATCATGCGCATGGTACCGCCGCCCTCGATCGGGCCGAAATCGAGATCGGCCCAGCGCCCGACGCTGAACAGGATGAGCCCGAACCCGATCAAGACGAGCAGCACAGCAACGCTCAGCAGCTTCTCCAGCGTCAGTGACTCGAGCAGCCGGTCGAAGGTCTGCGACGGCGGGATGAAGCCGTAGCGCGAGGCGAAGCGCCGGCCGATCACCGCGAAAGAGATGGCCTGCAGCCCGACGATCACCAGCATGGCGGCCACGAGGAAGCTGTTGGCATCGAGTTCGATGTCGCTGCCGATCTTCACCGGGCCATGCCAAAGCAGCACGGCGAGAAACAGCCCGAGGCCCAGCGAGGCGTAGCCCGGATAGAGGAACAGCCAGCGCGGCGAAAACAGCAGCAGGAAGCGCAGGTGCCGCCAGCCATCGCGGAAGCTGCGCAGGTGCGGCGGGCGCGAGCGGCCATCGGGCTTGAGCGTCGTCGGCACTTCGGACACACGGAGGCCCGACAGCGTCGCCTTCACCAGCATTTCGGAGGCGAACTCCATGCCCGTGGTGCGTAGGTTGAGCCCGATGACTGCGGCACGGTCGAAGCCGCGCAGCCCGCAATGGAAATCCGATGGCACGGTCTTGAAGAACAGCCGGCCCAGAAAGCTCAGTACCGGGTTGCCGATATATTTGTGGTGCCAGGGCATGGCGCCGGGCGCGATGCCGCCCTTGAAGCGGTTGCCCATCACCAGCTGGTCGCCGGCACGGAGCCGCGCGACGAACCCCTCGAGATTGACGAAATCATAGGAATCGTCGGCGTCGCCCATGATGATGTAGCGGCCGCGCGCCGCCTCTATCCCACCCATCAGGGCCGCGCCATAGCCTTTGTGCGCCACTGGCACGACGCGCGCCCCGGCCTCTTTGGCGATCTCCAGGCTGCCGTCGGTCGAGCCGTTGTCGGCGATCAGCACTTCGCCTTCAATACCGCTCCGCGCGATGAAGCCACGGGCTTTCTCGATGCAGATGGCCAGCGTTTCCGCCTCGTTGAGGCAGGGCATCAGGATGGTGAGTTCCAGCTCGGCCATGCGAATCGCGCGTTTTCCCTCGGGTCAGCGAGTTATAGCGGGCGGGAGCGGGAAGGGTATGGGAACTCGGACCTCGTCCTGCGACCCATCAGTCGGCGCTCCTCCCCTGCTTGCGAGGCCTCTGCGAAACTTGCGATTGTTTGTGGATGTGATTCACTGGCTTTGGATGGAGGGCCGGTGAATGGAACAGGTGAGTTTTCTGGATGCGTTCCTTCCGGCTGGGTTTG
>JAIYDI010000008.1 GCA_027487555.1 Hyphomicrobiales bacterium | reverse complement strand
TGCCGAACGATAGCGGCCAGAAAGGAGACGACTCCCCTTCCGCCCGATCTCCCCCCGCCGGACCGTTCGTCGCGACCCCGCTTCCCGCACGGTGAGATGGCGGGGAATATACGGCAGGTTTTGGGGACGGGGATAAGTTTGGGGGCTCAGTCGTTGTCGCGAAGGGCGCGGATGCCCGCAGTCGGGTCCCTTGCATGTTGATTTTCGCCGACTTGTAGCAGTTTCGGCGGTCCCCGGGCGGTGGCCACCGCCCGGGGACCGGATGGACGGGACCGTCGGTCCCTTGGTTTGAGCCGTGGTGGAGCTTGGTCCGTTCATCCGTGTCGCTGGTCCTGAACAGATGATGGGGAGCAAGTCCCGCATGCAAGGCAAGGTTGAGTCCACGAACAGCGCAGCGGCAGTTTATGCTGGCATCGACGTGAGTAAAGACTGGCTGGATGTGTATGTGCATCCCGCCGGTCGCAGTTTCCGGGTTGAGCGAGCTTGGCCAATGCTCTGGCAAGGCCGCCTCGCTGCTGGCCGGACTTGCGCCAATTGCCGACGACAGCGGCAAAAGGAAAGGCCAACGCTATATCCAGGGGGGCCGCATGCCGGTGCGCAACGCGCTCTACATGGCGGCCCTCAGCGCTGCCCGCTTCAACCCGGATCTCAAGATCGTCTACCAGCGCCTGCGCGCCGCCGGCAAACCGCCCAAACTCGCCCGCATCGCCATTGCCCGAAAACTGATCGTCATCCTCAACGCCATGCTGCGCCAGGACGCCCCATTCAGAGCCTGACAAATACAGTTGCCGGCCTGCGCCGGGGCCAGCTTGAGATGGTGCATAAAGTGCGTAGCGAGCGTTGGGCGATATCAGAACCCCCTACCGATACCACCCGAATGCATTGGCGACCATCACGCCCAGTACGAACACCGGAATCACCCCCAGCAGCACGAGCGCGATACGGCCATGCACAAACGTCTGGCTCCGCCGGTTGCCCCATGAGTCCTGACCAATGCCTCCTGACCCATGCGGCAGGATCGGTGCAGATCAACCTGCCATCACTCAGCGGACCGTCCAGCTTGCCATGATCCGGACGCCCTGAGCGGCGGCCTGGCACGAGGCGAGCAGAGGTCTCAAGGCCGTCGCGGGGCGATGGCTCGACCGGAACAATCGCTGTTTCCCTGAGACTGCGACGCAAGGGCCACCGGAACCGTGTCCCCGGTTCGACAAGGAGGGGTGAGGGCAGGTGGGTGGCGCGGGTCCGCTCACGTCAGGGACAGGGCTGCATGTTCTGGCAGCCGCTCTGACAGCCGCTGCCGAACCGGACTCAGCCCTGTCTTGGAACTGACCAGTCAGTTATAAGACTGATGACCGGCGGGTCAGAGCATGGGACTGAGCCGAGACGATGAGGAAATTCAGTGGGATGACGGAAACCAGCCGAAAGCTCGATACGCCGCGCCGCGGGAGCGCACGCAGAGATCTCGCGCCCGCGGACTCTGTTCCACGTGAATCGCCGGATTCACGTGAAACCACGCCCCGACATGAGGGTCCGAAGTTCCGCCGACGCGCCGACGCGCGGCCCGACGAGGTGCTGGATGCAGCGCTGGCGCTGTTCACGGAGAAGGGCTTTGCCGCCGCCCGCATCGACGATATCGCCCAACGCGCCGGTATATCGAAGGGGGCGGTCTATCTCTATTTCCCCTCCAAGCAGGCGCTGATCGAGGCCATCGTGGAGCGGGCGCTGGGCCCCATCGCCGAGGAGGCGATCGAGCGGCTCGCCACGCTGCCGGGCGATCCGCGCCTTGTGATTTCCAGCGTGTTGCGGGTGCTTGGGCGGCAGCTCACCTCGGCGCAGGCCCTCGCCATTCCACGTCTCGTCATCCGCGAGGCGCCGAGCTTTCCCGACATCGCCGAACTCTACCGGCGCGCCGTGCTCGACCGGGTCGTGCCGGCGCTCACCGCTCTCATCCGACGCGGCATTGCAGAAGGGCATTTCCGCCAGATCGATGCCGAGCTTACGGTGCGCTCGGTGGTCGGGCCGGTGCTCGCGCACATGGTGCTGGCGGATATCTTTGGGATACTGCCGGCGGATGGCCTGGCACTCGACCGGCTGATCGAGAACCACATCGCCATCCTGTTCGATGGGCTGAGCCTCAAGGCATGATCGGCGGATGCCGGCTGGTCCGCTGGCACCAATATGCGTGGCCGTTGCAACCCTGGTCATCGAGCGTGAAAACCGCCTGGCCCCAAACCCGTGGCCGGTGGCTGGAGCGGGACAGAGCCCCTGGGACCTGGCCGCACTGCCCGAACTGCCCCAGGGGGCTGGCGGAGCGGCCCCGAGTGGCCCATATGGGCGGCATAACAAGGAGATACCCATGCTGACGTCCCTCGTGTCGCAATTTGGCGACCCCGCCCAGGTCATCGTTTCCGCCGAGCGCCCGCTGCCGGAGCCCGGCCCCGGGCAGGTGCGGGTGAAGCTGGTGCTCTCGCCCATCCACAACCACGACCTGATGCTGGTCTCAGGCCGCTATGGCGTGATGCCGCCCCTGCCCATGGTGCCCGGCACCGAGGCCCTGGGTGTGGTGGATGCACTGGGCGAGGGCGTCAGCACCCTGGCAATCGGCCAGCGCGTTGCCGGCAGCGCGTCCGGCGCCTGGGCAGAGTACTACCTCGGCACTGCAGCGGGGCTCGTGCCGGTGCCAGACAGTGTCGATGACGCGACGGCCAGCCAGATCGTCTCGATGCCGATCAGCGCCTATCGGCTGCTTTATGAAATGGATGTGAAGGCTGGCGACTGGATCGTGCTCAACGCCGCGAACGGTCTTGTCGGCAAGATCCTCAACTGGCTTGCGGCGGAGCGGGGCATCCATGTCATCAACCTCGTCCGCCGCGCCGAAGCGGTGGAGGAGTTGCAGGCGCTGGGTATCGGCAACGCCATTGTCACCGAAGGCGACGACTGGAAGGACAAGGCCGCGGCGCTGACCGGCGGCGCGCCGATCAAGCGCGCGATAGATTCGATTGGCGGCCGCGCCGCCAACGACCTGATGGACCTGCTCGGCAATGAAGGCTGGTTCATTTCGTTCGGCGCGCTCTCTGGCAAGCCGCTCGAATTCGACGCAGGCGCGATTCTGTTCAAGCAGGCAGTGGTGAAGGGCTTCTGGGCAGCCAAGCCATCGTCGATCATGACGCCGGAACAGATCCGCGCCGGCATCATCGAACTCGTGACGCGGGCGGCGAAGGGTCAATTGAAGCTGCCCTATGCCAAGACCTTCCCGCTGTCGCGGGCGGCCGACGCCATGCGCGCCAGCGCCGAAATGGGTCGCGGCGCCAAGATCGGGCTTACGGCCGGCTGATTGTTTCGAGCTTCGGCATCAGGTCGCGGGGCTCCCCCGCGATCTCGATGGACTTCTGCCGGGCTGTATCGCCTGAAACCAGCGTCAGATCGGATTTCGGCAGGCCCAGCGCCTTGGCGAGGAGCGCGATCAGTGCCGTATTGGCCTTGCCCTTGTCGGGCACGGCCTTGACCCGGCAGCGCAGCACCGGGCTGCCATCGTCGCGGATTTCAACGCCTTCTATCGCGTCGCGCCCGGCATTGGGCGTGACGCGCAACTCAAGCCGCACCCCGTTCGGCACAGGGCGCCAGGGCCGGGGCGTCGCATCGGCCGCCTTCACGGCGGATTGTCTCAGAGCAGGCGGCCCATGGCCCAGGAGGCGAGCAGGTTCTGCAGGAAGAAGATGATGACGAAGACAATCAGCGGCGAGAGATCGAGCCCGCCGACATTGGGGACAAAGCGCCGGATGGGGCGGAGGATCGGCTCGGTGATCTGGTTGAGGATGCGCCACACCGTCGCGACGAACTGGTTGCGGGTGTTGATCACGTTGAAGCTGATGAGCCAGCTCATGATGATCATGATGATGAAGACCCACTGCACGAATTGCAGGATGTAGGACAGGGTCTGGAGAATGGCGTAGATCATCAGGCGGATCCTCGTTGGTTGACCCTATTTAGGGGCGGAGCCGGGGAAGGACAAGAAGAGTGGCGGCGTTCCCGCCACCCCTCGGCGATTCGAGGGTTAATGCGCAGGCGTCCGGCTCAGAGCTTGCCGCCAGGCCGCCAGGTGACCAGCCGGTAGAGATAGAGCACAACCATCAGGCCCAGAATGATGGTGGTGCCGGGGTCGAGCCAGATTTCGACGGCGTCATAGTGCTCGGCGAGCAGGAAGCCGGCCCCGGCGAGCAGACAGTTCCACACCAGCGCGCCGATGAAGGATGCGCCGAAAAACAAGGGCGCCGGCATTTTCGCGAGCCCGGCCGGCACCGAGATCAGCGTGCGGATGAGCGGGATCAGCCGGCCGAACAGCACGATCCACCGGCCCCAGCGGTGGAAGGCATGGGTGGCAGCATCGATTTCGGCGGCATTGAGGGTGAACCAGCGGCCATAGCGGTCGGCGAGACGCCGGACCCGCTCGAGCCCGAAGAGGCGACCGGCGAGATACCAAGGCACCATGCCGACCACGGCGCCAAGCGTCGAGGCCGCCAGCACGCCAAAGATGTTCAGCTGGCCAGTAGCGGCGGCAAAGCCGGCAAACGGGATGATCAGCTCGGACGGGATCGGCGGAAAGATCGATTCCGCCAGCATCAGCAGGAAGATGCCGACATAACCGAACTGGGTGATGGTCTCGATGATCCAGGTGGCCATGGGTTCGTCCTGCTCTCCATCTCATTCCGGCGGCGGCCGCAATCCGGACTGAGAGACCTGGGTCGAACCACGAACTCTCAGGACGGACCCCGGCCTCTGCCGGGGTGACACACAGTGCCTGGCAAGCGACCGATCAGCTCGCCTTGGCGGCGCGCATCTGCTTCTTGCGCTCGTTCGGGTCGAGATGGATCTTGCGGATGCGGATCGATTTCGGCGTCACCTCGACATATTCGTCGTCGGCGATATAGCCGAGGCTCTGCTCCAGCGTCAGCTTCTTGGGCGGGGTCAGCCGCACCGCTTCGTCCTTGGAGGTCGTGCGGATATTGGTGAGCTGCTTGCCCTTGAGCGGGTTCACTTCGAGATCGTTCTCGCGGGAATGCTCGCCGATGATCATGCCCTCATAGACCTCGACGCCGGGGTCGATCATCATCGGCCCGCGCTCTTCGAGGTTCCACAGCGCGTAAGCCACCGCGACGCCCGAGGCGTTCGAGATGAGCACGCCGGTGCGACGGCCCGGCAGCGCGCCCTTGTAGGGCTGGTAGGCGTGGAACAGGCGGTTGAAGATGGCGGTGCCGCGGGTATCCGACAGAAGTTCCGGCTGGTAGCCGATCAGCGAGCGGGTGGGCACGTAGAAGCGCAGCCGCGTGCGGCCGACGCCCGAGGGGCGCATGTCGACGAGGTCGCCCTTGCGCTCGGTGAGCTTCTGCACGACGACGCCGGAATGCTCGTCATCGACGTCGATGATGACTTCCTCGATCGGCTCGAGCTTCTGGCCGTTCTCTTCCTGCAGCACGACGCGCGGGCGGCCGATGGTGAGCTCGAAGCCCTCGCGACGCATGTTTTCGATGAGCACGGCGAGCTGCAATTCACCGCGGCCGGCGACGTCGAACGAATCGTTGTCGGTGCCTTCGGTGATCTTGATCGCCACATTGCCTTCAGCTTCGCGCAGCAGGCGCTCGCGGATGACGCGGGACTGCACCTTGTCGCCTTCACGGCCGGCGAGCGGACCGTCATTGATGCGGAAGGTGACCGACAGCGTCGGCGGATCGATCGGCTTCGAGGGCAGCGGCACGGTGACCGCCGGGTTCACCAGCGTGTCCGCCACGGTCGAGGTTTCGAGGCCGGCAATGGCGACGATATCGCCCGCTTCGGCCAGATCCACCGGGGTGCGCTCCAGGCCGCGGAAGGCCAGCACCTTCGAGACACGGCCCTTTTCGACGATCTTGCCGTCACGGCCGAGCGAATGGATCGGGTCGCCCGCCTTGACGCTGCCCGAAGTGATGCGGCCGGTCAGGATGCGGCCGAGGAAGGGGTTGCGCTCGATGGTGGTGACGAGCATGCGGAACGGACCCTCTTCCACTTTGGGCTCGGGCACATATTCCACCACCTTGTCGAGCAGCGGCGCGAGGCTGTCCTTCGGGCCTTCCGGCTTGTCCGACATCCAGCCGAGCTTGGCCGCGCCGTAGAGCACCGGGAAATCGAGCTGTTCGGGCGTCGCGTCGAGCGCGATGAACAGGTCGAAGATTTCTTCGAGCACTTCAAGGTGGCGCTCATCCGGGCGGTCGATCTTGTTGATCGCGACGATGGGGCGGAGGCCCTGCGCCAGCGCCTTGCCGAGCACGAACTTGGTCTGCGGCATCGGGCCTTCGGCGGCATCGACGAGGATCACCACGCCATCCACCATCGAGAGGATGCGCTCCACCTCGCCGCCGAAATCGGCATGGCCGGGCGTATCGACGATATTGATGCGCGTGTCCTTCCAGACCAGCGACGTCACCTTGGCGAGAATGGTGATGCCACGCTCGCGTTCGAGATCGTTCGAATCCATCGCGCGCTCTTCGACGCGCTGGTTTTCACGGAACGAGCCGGACTGCTTGAGCAGCACGTCGATCATGGTGGTCTTGCCATGGTCAACGTGGGCGATGATTGCGATGTTTCGCAAGGACATGAGGACGGCCGATCGGATTTCAGGAGAATTTGGTTGTGTCGCCGTTCCAAACCGGAAAGTTCCGCAAGTGGAGCTTGCAGCTTTTCCACGGAATGACGCCTTTGCCGCGCCCCATAGCGGACAAGGGTCACATTCTCAAGACAATTCGCGGAATGGGAGGGTTGCGGATGCTCGGAAGGGTTACCGCGATGGGGGCCCAGGGGGCTGTCTGCCGATCCGGCGGAAGATCAGGATAGCGACGATTGTCAGCACCGCGCCGATCAGCAATTGCCAGGGTGCCATGCGATAGAAGCCATACATGTCAGGCGCTGCCGCAAGCCATCCACCGGCCAACCAGACGCCGAAGAAAACAAAGCACAGTCCCGGCAACAGAATGGCGAGCCCGAGGATGACGAGCGCGACCTTGGCGAATGTACTCATCCGGCAGGCCCTCCTACTTCCCGATCTGGCGAAACACGGCGATGGCCGCCCAGACCAGCAGCGCGGCAATCACCATCCAGAGAAGCACCGGCAACAGTGCCTTGGACACGTCAGCGCCATAGTCTTGAAAGGCCGCCGGTATGACGCTCAGCCCGAACACCCCGAGGCAGAGGCCGGGCAGCAGGAGCGCGAGGCCGAGGATCGCGAGAGCCAACTTGCCGAGTATGCTCACTTCTGGTCCTCGTCATCCGCCTTGCCGACACTGCGGAAGATGGCAATTGCGGCCAGGACAAGCACGTCACCGGCGGCAAGCGAGCCAGCAAGGGCGCCCGGACTATCGGAATTGCCGGCGAGGAGCGACGGTAGCGCCCCAAGCCCGGTGACCACGAAGCAAAGGCCGGGAAGCAGCAGGGCGACCACCAGAAACATCAGCAGGATCGGGCCGCAGCCACCCATCGCTCAGATCGCCCTTCGCCGCGCGATCCGCTTGCGGATCGGGCCGATCAGGCCGTTGCGGTAGAAAAGGTTATAGGTCTCGAAGGGAATGATCTGGCCATTGTGCGTGACGAAATGGATGCAGCTGCGCTTCGCGTTCGAGGCTGTCGAACTGCAGATAGACCTCCAACCCGGTTTTCCGCTCGGCCAAGGACGCGACGAAATCCGGGTCGGATGCGATCCTCAACCCATTGGTATTGAGCATCAAATGGCGGATCGGGCGGGCCTGCGCGGCATCGATCACGGCGAGGATATCGGGGTGCAGCGTCGGCTCGCCGCCCGAAATCTGCAACAGGTCCGGCTCTTCCGCAGCGGCGCGGCGAAAGGCGCGTTCCGCAGATCGTCAGGCATGAAATGGCTTTCTGTCCCGAAGGATCGCAATGGCCTAGAGGCTAAGCGAGATCGACAGCAGTTGAAAGAGGGTCAGGTCAAATATCAGTGGGGAACAGGGCTTGAGGAATTCGAGCCCGAAGCGTTGCGCGGCATAGTATAGCACCACAAGCGCGAAGCCGTTGGCAGCGACATAAGTATTGCGGCGGCCCATGGCCACCACATAGACCAGCGCGAACAGCGCCATCAGTCCGGTTTCTTACAGTTGCACCGGATGCCGCGGAATGCGGTCGCCGAAATCATGCCGCCAGGGCAGATTTGTCGGCGTGCCATAGGTGAAATCCTCCATGCCGGCGAGGAAGCAGCCGATGCGGCCGACCGCAATGCCGACCGCGACGGGCAGCGCATAGAGCGCCGCCGAGCGCCCCGAGACGCTCTTCACGCGCTTGTAGACTTCCACCGCGACGATGGCGCCGGCGAGCGCGCCCTCCACCGAGCGGGCGAGCCCGCCAATCCCGGAGATCCAGAGGTTGAGGCTGCCGAAGAGATAGGCGCCAAATCCGGCGCCCCCGAGCAGCACCAGGAGGTGCATGGGGTCGCCGCGAAAGGGAGAGGGCGGCAGCATGTCGGCGCGCCAGCGCCGCATCAGCAGGGCGGCGATCGCGGCGGTGAACCAGGCGAGGCCATCAAACAGGGCGTGCAGGGCCGTCGGCAGTCCTTCTGAAACAGGTCATCAAGGCGCCGCACTCTTGCCATTGCGGTCACATTTGGTATCTGTGAGTGATAGATGAATCGTTTGGATTGATGCCATGTTTAACCGCATTCGCCTTGTGACTGTTTCTGCTGCCCTTCTCGTCAGCACTGCCGCTGTTCATGCCGACGAAGTCATCGACAATGCGGTGGCCGGGTTGCTCGGCGGTTGGACTGGTTCCTATGCGGGCGCCTTTGCCGGCACGTCGAATTTCTCTGTCGATACGGCTTTCGGTTCGGCCGATTTCGACGTGGAGAGCTACGGCATTTATGGCGGGCACAATTTCGAGCTGCCCGGTGGGGTGGTGTTCGGTGTCGAGAGCGATTTCGCCAAGGCCAATGGCTCGGCGAGCTGGTCGGATGGCGAGGACAGCTCGAGCTTTGCCGTCAACTGGACGGCGCATCTGCGCAGCCGTGTCGGCACCAGCTTTGGCAACGCGCTGTTCTATGCGGCGGGCGGCGTGGCGCTGGCGCAGGGTGAGCTCTATTCGGTCTCCGAAGATGGTTCGGACACGCAGATTCATACCGGCGTCACGGTGGGCGCCGGCGTCGATTTCGCCGTTACCCCGAATGTGGTGCTGCGCGCCGAGTATCTGCATGATGCGTTCGGTACGGCCACCTACGAGATCAATGGCTACGATTACGACGTCGATCTGACGTCCGACACGGTCCGCGCCGGTATCGCCGTCAAGTTCTGATCGATCCGGTTGGTTGACGCACGGCCTTTTGCGCGCTGCCGCTTCCATATCGGGGGCGGCAGCGGCGTTTTCAGGCCGCGATTTGCCTCCAGCCGATGGGGTGCGCAATGCCTGCCGAAAAAGCCCTGGTAATCGTGCCGCGCCGCGGCGACGACTACCGCGAGGATTTTGCCACCATCGCCGCCGAGATCATGGCGCGGGACCCGTCGGTCACGGTGCGGGTTGCCCATGACGAGGCGGATAATGCGCCGATCGCCGCGGCGCTAACCGGCCTGCCGGCACTGATCGTCGGCTTCGATGGCACATTGGCTTTGCCCGTGCTCCCGGGCCGGCGTTTCATCTGCAGGCAGATCATCAAGACCGCGCAGCTCCGCCAATATGCCGAGGCGGGGATCGCGCATCCCGTGAGTGCGGTCTTTCAGTGGGGGCAGGCGCTCGATGCGCGGCGTTGGGGGCCATTGACGGTGCTGAAGCCGCTCGATCCGGGCGCGACCTCAAAGGGTCTGGCGCATCTCGTCCCCACCCAGATGGTCGGCAAGCTCCAGCCGCAGCATTTTGCCCCCGAGCACCCGATCCACGCGAGCCCGATGCTTGTCCAGAGCTTCATCGATACCGGGCCCTATCCCAGCCATTTCCGCGTGCTGCTGCTGTTCGGCGAACCGCTCTACATGGTGGAGCATGTGATGTCCGATCCGCGCCCGCCGCTCGATGCGCCGCCGCAGGTCCTGCTCGGCGCGTCCATCGCCACCAATGGCGGGGTGCGCGAGCGTCGGCTGGTGCAGGATCCCGGGATCATCGCCTTTGCCCAGCGGATGGCCGGCGCACTGCCCGCCATCCCGCTGCAGGGCATAGACATCATGCGCGAACATGGCAGCGGCCGGCTCATTGCCATCGAGAACAATCCGGGGGGCAATACCTGGCATTTTTCCTCGCCACTGGGCGAGGAACTGCGCCAGCAGATTCCGCGCGCAGCGCTGCTGGCGCAGTTTGGTGGCCTGACCCGCGCGGCGGAAATCCTGCTCAAGGCGACGCAGCTCTACGCGCGGGCGTGAGCTGCGTCAGGCGGGCTTCAGCGATCGCGGCAGTTCGCCATACTGGTAGAGGCCAAGGCTGAAGCCATCCGGGTCCAGAAAGTCGGCGCTCCAACCCCCCGGGGCCTCCGACACCGGCGTAACGATGGTGACACCGCGGCTTGCGAGATCGGCCACGACGTCATCTATGCCGCCCTCATCGAGTTCGAACACGATGGACGGGGTATCGCCTCTGCGGCCCGGCTGCTGGAAGAAGATCAGGCTTGGTCCATTCTCTGGCTGGCCCTGCAGCCAGAATGGCTCGGCCCCCTCTTCCCGCGTCAACGCGATGCCGAGCGCATCGCGATAGAAGGCCTCGGTGCGGACGAGGTCGGCGACATAGAAGACGATTGCGACGGATTTGATCCTGAAGCTCATGGCGAGCCCTCCTGTTCATGTGCATCTGCCAGTTGCCGCCGAACGGCGTTTCGTGAGTGCCGCACAAAGAAAAGATGTCCATCCGGGTCGTGGCTGGCAAAGAGCGCGGCGTGACGGGTGAGAGCGGGCAACAGCGCATCGCGGATCCTGCCATAGGCGAGGTCGAGGCTCAGCCCGGTAAGTTCCCCCGGTGTGGCGAGGCCCGCCGATGCGAGGCGCCGCTTCAGCGCAGCGAGCCGCTGCCGCAGGGCAACATCGGTAAGGCCGAGAAGATAGCCGATTTCGCGCCGGGTGTGCCCGGTTACTGCCAGCACGGCCACGGCTCTGAGCGCCGGCGGGAGATCCGGCGGTAGGGATGGTGCCGCATCCCGCGCGGTCTCGGCCGCCGGTCGCAGCCCCTGCCAGTGCTGCTCGCGTGCCCGGCTTCGCCCCAGCCCACGGCGCATCATGCGCGCGCGATTGCGGATGACCCCGGCAAGCCAGCGCACCGTCTCGGGATCATCGACGGAGAGGCGGCCAGCTTCGATGGCAGCGAGGTAAGCCTCCTGCACCACATCCTCGGCGGCGGACGCTCCGGCATGGCGACGGGCAATGGCGAGCAGCTGGGCATGATGTCGTCTGCGCATGACTGAATGCTTGCAGCCCCGGCGACACCACGCAAGAGGCCGGTAAAGCGCGGGCTCTTGCGGTCTCAGGCGCGCTTTTGCACCTTGCCGTCTGCCGCCCCCGTTGTCCTGCGTTCCGCTGCAAGCAGCTCGGCGGCGCTGCTCGCCGCCACCGGCGGGGAGAACAGGAAGCCCTGTACCTCGTTGCAGCCATGGGCGCGCACGGCTTCGAGCTGTTCGGTGGTCTCGATGCCCTCGGCGGTGGTCGACATGCCGAGCGAATGGCCGAGCCCGATCACCGCCTGCACGATGGCGAGGCTGTCGCTGCGCGTCTTCAGATCGCGCATGAACGAGCGGTCAATCTTGATCTTGTCGAAGGGAAAGCTGCGCAGATAGCTCAGCGACGAGTAGCCGGTGCCGAAATCGTCCATGGAGATGCGCACGCCCAGTGCCCTCAGCTTGTGCAGCAGGCGCAGGGTCGGCTCGTTGTCGGTGAGCAGCAGGCTCTCGGTGATCTCGAGCTCGAGCCGGCGCGGATCGAGGCCGCTCTCGGTCAGCGCGACCATCACGGTTTCATACAGGTGCTTGCTCTTGAACTGCGCGGGCGAGAGATTGACAGCGACGCGAACGTTGTCAGGCCAGGAAACTGCGGTACGGCAGGCTTCGCGCAACACCCATTCGCCGATTGGCACGATCAGGCCGGTTTCCTCGGCGACGGGGATGAAATCGCCTGGCGCCACGGTGGCGCGACCCGGCGGATCCCAGCGCAGCAGCGCCTCGAAGCAGGTGATGCGGTTTTCCTCGAGCCCGACCAGCGGCTGGAACACGAGGCGGAACTCCTCGCGTCCGAGAGCGAGGCGCAGGCCCGCCTCGATGGAGCGGCGCTTCTGGATCGCTGCATCCATGCCCGTCTCGAAGAAGTGATAAGTGGAGCGGCCATCGGTCTTGGCCTTGTAGAGCGCCAGGTCGGCGTTCTTCATCAGCGCTTCGCCATCTTCGCCGTCGGCGGGTGCGATGGAGATGCCGACACTCGCGCCAATGACGAGTTGGTGGTCATCGACCATGAAGGGCGTGCCGATGGAGGTGACGATGCGCTCGGCCACCGTCGCGGCGTCGGTGGGGCTGACGCCGCCACGCAGCAGCAGCGCGAACTCATCGCCGCCGAGCCGCGCGACAAGGTCGTTCTCGCGGGTCGCAGCCTTGAGCCGGCCAGCCACGTGCTGCAGCAGCTTGTCACCGATCGAGTGGCCAAGGCTGTCATTGACCTGCTTGAAATGGTCGAGGTCGATGCAGAGCACCGCAATACCCTCGCCCCGCAGGATCGCGGCCTCGGCCGCATCCATCGCCTCGATGAATTGCACGCGGTTGGGCAGGCCGGTCAGGGCGTCGTGGCGCGCCATGTGGCGGATGCGCTCTTCCTGCTGGCGCTGCTCGGTAATGTCCTCGTGGGTCGTGACCCAGCCGCCATCCTTCATCGGATGGCTCTGCATCAGGATGACGCGGCCATTGAGCTCGTGGATGGCTTTGCCATATTCCCGCCTGGCAATCAGGTCGCGCCGCCAACGGCGATAGGCTTCCAGATCGCCGTTGTGCGTCGTCATGCCGGCGTTCGACAGGTGGTCCAGAATGGCGTCGAGCGCCGTGCCGGGCCGCAGCAGGTGCGGCGGCAGGTTGTAGATGCGCTGGTATGGCTGGTTCGTGATCACCAGCCGGCCCTGCGCATCATGCATGGACAGGCCCTGGCTGATATTGTTGACCGCGGCGTCAAAGCGCAGGTTCTGGCGTTCGAGGTCGAACTTCCGCCGCTGCACGATTTCCGACGAAGCGATCTCGTCCGTCACATCCTCATGCGTCACCACCCAGCCAAGCCCGGGCGAGTAGACATGCGCGGTCTCGACGATGCGGCCGCCATCCATGAGTTCGCGTACCTTGGAGCGCAGCCCCGAGCGGTTGGCGAGCAGTTCGGCCTTGTACGCTTCAAGAAAGTCGCGGGGCGACTGGTCCGGATGATTTCCGTGCTCTGCAGAGATCTGCACAACCTCTTCGAGAGGCATGCCCTTGTATATGCGGCGCGCCGGGAACCCGTATATGTCGAGGTAATGCTGGTTCCACACAATCAACTCGAAATGTGGTGACCAGACACAGAAACCATACGGAATGGCCTGAATGGCCGCGTCGAGCAGCAGAATATTTCCGCCCTGATTGGACATACTGTCCATAACGATCAAAACCTCAAACAATTGTATTGAGGCTAGTCGGCCGGTGTTAAAGGGCGATTAATGAAAGTGGCGCTGAGGCGGCAAAACCCACGGCTGGCGTCAGAATGTATGCAAGATTTTGCGGGAAATGGCTTGGGCATAGCGTCGGGGCCTGTGCTCCGGCAGCGGCCCGGCATCGTGCGCATCAGGCGGTGCCGGGCTTCACCATGACGTAATCCGTGAACTGGTAGGGGCCCATCTGCACGGGGACGTGCGTTTCGATCGCGAACCCCTGCGCCTTGTAGAAGGCGATCGCCGGGGCATTGCCGTCGTTCACATAGAGCGCGACGGGCAGGTCGGGACCGAAATGCGTGCGTGCCACGGCGATCAACTGCTTGCCCAGCCCGAGCCCCCGGGCTGTTTCATGCACATAGAGCTTCTTGATCCACACCCGGCCCTGGGCCTGATAGGCAGAGGCGAAACCAAGGTCGCCCGCGTCGCCCGAGGCCAGCCAATACTGGTGGCCACGCTCGGCGATATCGGCTTCAAGCGTCTGCAACGCATAGATCTCGGCCAGCATGCCGGGAATGCGCTCCGCGGGCAGGATGCCGGCAAATGCCTCGGGCCAGATTTCGTGGGCCAGTGTCTGAACGCGGGCGAGCTCTGCGGCCGCGACGGGAACAATGCCGATCCGGGTCATGGTGTCGCCCCTCTACCCTGCCCTAGGTGCCTAACCCGTTGGCGCCTGCACGGATTTGAACGTCGGGTCGATGTAGAAATACGGCTTGGGGATTTCGAGGTCGAACTCGACATCGTAAAGCGAGAAGGTGAGCTCCGCGCCCGAGGGCTGGGTAAGTGTCCACTGCTTCAGGTTCTTGCTTTCCTTGTCGAAGACCAGCGCCACCCGGACGATGCCGGCCGGGGTATCATCCTGGAGGGTGAGCGAGAAATAATCGCCCGATTCGGCCACCGCGACGATATTGGCCTTGAACAGGTCGATTTCCTTATCGAGAAACTGCCTGAGCGGCACCTTGTCCTGCGGATAGGCGTATTGGGTCTGGGCCTTGCGGTCCACGACATAGAAGCCGCGCCCCACCGAGACAATCTGTTCGGATGACGGTGGGTTATAGCGGAACAGCACCTTGCCCGGCCGCTCGAGATAGAACGTGCCCTCGATGCGGTTGCCTTCGGTGTCGATCTGCAGGAAGCGTCCGACCATGGTCTTGATGGCGGAGTTATGCGTGTTGATGTCGGTGATCAGCTGCCGCTCGATTTCGGTCAGTTCACGCGGCTGCTGGTCTTGGGACAGCACGGCAGGCGTGGCTGTGGCCAGTGCCAGGGCAGCGGCAGCAAGCGCGACGAAGCTTCGACGGATCATGGGGCCTCGCTATCAATCCGGATCGATCTGTTCATCATATAGGGTGCAATTGCGGCCATAGGGAGAAAGTTCCGCTCAAGGTGACGCCTGCGACGCAGTGCCTGCCGAACCACAAATCTCGACAGACAATCCTGAGCCTCCTCATCGTGAGCCTGTCGAACGACGAAGGACGAGGTCCGCGACTCTTTGCGGCTCAATACCCGTCGGAATTGTTGCCCACGAGGATCTCGCGCTTGCCGGCATGGTTGGCCGCCGAAATCACGCCTTCCTTTTCCATCCGTTCGATCAGTGTCGCGGCCTTGTTGTAGCCGATGGCGAGCCGACGCTGGATATAGGAGGTGGAAACCTTCTTGTCGGTGAGCACCACATGCACGGCCTTGTCGTAGAGCTCGTCGCCCGAGCCGCCATATTCGTCGCCGCCGCCCTTGCCGCCCGCCATTGCGCCGTCTTCGTCGAACTCATCCTCGTCGGCGGTGATCGATTCGAGATAGTCCGGAGAGCCCTGCGATTTAAGGTGCGCGACGATCGCCTCGACCTCGCCATCCGCGACGAACGGGCCGTGGAGACGCCGGATACGGCCGCCGCCAGCCATGTAGAGCATGTCGCCATTGCCGAGCAGCTGCTCGGCGCCCTGCTCGCCAAGGATGGTGCGGCTGTCGATCTTGGAGGTCACCATGAACGAGATACGCGTGGGAAAATTCGCCTTGATGGTGCCGGTAATGACATCGACCGACGGACGCTGCGTCGCGGTGATCATGTGGATGCCGGCGGCGCGCGCCATCTGCGCAAGTCGCTGGATGGCGCCTTCGATATCCTTGCCGGCGACCATCATCAGATCGGCCATTTCGTCAACGATGACGACGATATAGGGCAACGGCTCGAGGTCGAATGCCTCGCTCTCGAAGATCGGTTCGCCCGTCTCGTGGTCGAAGCCGGTCTGTACCGTACGGGTGATCACCTCGCCCTTGGCCTTGGCCTCGCTGACCCGCATGTTGAAGCCGTCGATGTTGCGCACACCGATCTTGCTCATCTTGCGATAGCGATCCTCCATCTCGCGCACCGCCCATTTGAGCGCCGTCACCGCCTTGTGCGGATCGGTCACCACGGGGGTGAGCAGGTGCGGAATACCGTCATAGATCGAGAGTTCCAGCATTTTCGGGTCGACCATGATCAGCCGGCACTGTTCCGGCGTCATCTGGTAGAGCAGGCTCAGGATGAAGGTATTGATGCCCACCGACTTGCCCGAGCCGGTGGTGCCGGCGATGAGCAGATGCGGCATCTTGGCGAGATCGGCGATGATCGGCTCTCCGCCGATTGTCTTGCCGAGGCAGATGGGCAGCTTGCCCTTCATCTTCTCGAAATCGGTCGAGGCCAGCATCTCGCGCAGGTACACCGTCTCGCGCTGCGCATTGGGCAGCTCGATGCCGATGACGTTGCGTCCGGGCACCACGGCGACGCGGGCAGAGATGGCACTCATCGAGCGCGCGATATCGTCGGCGAGCGAAATCACCCGGCTCGACTTGATGCCGGGCGCCGGTTCGAGCTCGAACAGGGTGACCACCGGGCCGGGGCGCACATTGATGATGTCGCCCTTGACGCCGAAATCCTCGAGCACGCTTTCGAGCTTGCGCGCCATTTCCTCGAGCCGCTCGGGAGCATGCTCGGGGCTGGCACCCTTTTGCTTTGGCGCGGCCAGCAGGCTCAGGGGCGGTAGTTCGAAACCCGTGTTCTCGTCTTCGAGCAGCGAGCCCTGCGCTTCACGCAACTGGCGCTGGCCGGGCTGGACCCTGGGAGCGGGCGGCGCGACGCGCGGACTGATCGGCGCGGCTGCGACTGGGGCGGCGGCCTGACGTGCCGCCGGGTTGACGACGGGCTGCGGCTGCGGCGTGACGCGGGTATTGGCGCGCGTTGCCATCGGCCCGCGCAGCGGCGTCTGCATGTCCCAGTGCGGTGGCTCGACCTCCACCTCAGGCGGATAGAGATCGTCATCGGTATCGAAGGGCGGCGTCTCTTGCGCGGGGCGGGTATCGGCCTGTCGGGCGGCGGCGGGTTCGTGCGCGTCCTCAGTGTCGAAATCGTCCGCTGCCGGCGCCACGGGGACGGCATTGGCAGCCGTGAAACGGCGCTCGCTGCGCTGGGGCTCAGCGCCGAGCCGCACCGGCGCGAGTTCGGGCGATGGCCGACCCAAACCGTCGAGGCTTGGCTCGGTGGCGGCGGAGCGCGCCACGACAGCGTCCATCGCCGCCTCGCGACGGCGCTGCAGCTCGGCAATGCCGCGCCGTGCGGCCGCCTGCGCGGAATAGGCGAAATGCGTGGCGGCGCCGAGAATGATGTCGAGCGCCGAATCGCGATCGGGCTTGCCATCGCGGTCGTTGTCACGAGCCATGCCGCGCTCATCGGCGAGATCAACGGCCGGCGCGGGCTTCTTCGCGCGCGCCTTGCCCTTGCCGGCAAGGGCCGGCTCGATCTTCGGCAGGTGCACGCGGCCGAGGCCCATGGCGATCCAGAACAGCGCCGCGGTCGGGAGCGCGATGAGAATGGCGAAGAGCCAGGCGGTGACCGGCTGCGGCGACGCGCCCGTCACCATACTGGCGAGACCGGTGAATCCAGCACCGACAAGACCGCCGAGCCCCGTTGGCAGTGGCCAGCTTGCTGGCACGGCAAAGAACGCGACGAGACCGCAGAACAGAACGCTGGCACCCACCCAGCACAGGAGGCGCAGCGGCATCCTGGTCGGAACGCGGCGGCGCACAAAGGCCCAGCCCCACAGCGCCGGCGGCACAACGATGGCGATGGTGCCGAGCCCGAACACCTGCACCGCGAGGTCGGCCAGCGCCGCACCCGCAAAGCCGAGCAGATTGCGCGCCGGCTGGTCCGACGCGTAGGAGAAGCTCGGATCATCGACATGCCAGGTGGCGAGCGACACCAGCACGATTGCGACGAGGCCGAGCGTCACGATCCCCAGCATCCGCACCGGGATGCGGATGGCGACGACCGGCTGCGGCGTTTGGACGGGGGCTTCGACGAGGTGCTGGGCGGGCATCGTGTCGTGTACTCTGGTCGGAACAACAAAGCCGCCTCGCGAACAGGAAGCGGTCAGGGTGATCCTAGTCGGTTAGGGTTAACCACTGTTGAACCCCGGTCCGCCGCGCTTGCCCCCATAGGGCGGCAGGTTCGCGCCCGCCGCCCGGCCAGGTTTCGTTCAGTAGGTGACGTCCGGTGTCGAGCCGATCGAATGCACCGACAGATCGGCGCCGCGCCGTTGCTGCTCGTCGGTCAGCCGGATGCCGACGAGCTTCGCCGAAAACGTGTAGATGACGTAGCCGGCCGCGAAGGCATAGGCGGCAATGCCGATCGAGCCCAGGATCTGCACCACGGGCGACACCCCGCCGAGACCGCCCAGTTCGGAAAGCCCGAACACACCGGCCGCGACACCGCCCCAAAGGCCGCAGAGCCCGTGCAGCGGCCAGACCCCGAGCACATCGTCGATCTTCAGCTTCTCCTGCGTGATGGTGAAGCCCTTGACGAAGATAACGCCCGCGATGGCTCCGACGACGAGTGCCCCCGCCGGATGCATGACGTCGGACCCGGCGCAGACCGCGACGAGGCCCGCGAGCGCCCCGTTGTGCACGAAGCCCGGATCAACCCGAGATGCGAGGCTCGCCGCGATAATGCCACCCACCATTGCCATCAGCGAGTTGATGGCCACGAGCCCGGACACCGCCGCGATCGACTGCGCCGACATGACGTTGAAGCCGAACCAGCCTATCGCGAGAAGCCAGGTGCCAAGTGCCAGCCAGGGGATCGACGACGGCGGAAACGGCCGCCCATGCGGGCCATAGCGCCCGATGCGCGGCCCAAGCTTCATCACGGCTGCCAGCGCGATCCAGCCGCCCAGCGCGTGGACGACGATCGAACCGGCGAAATCGTGGAACGTCGCCCCGAAGGTCGCCGCGAGCCAGGCCTGGATGCCGTAATTGCCGTTCCACACGATGCCTTCGGTGAACGGGTAGACCAACCCGACGATCACGGCTGCCGTCGCCACCTGCGGCCAGAACTTCGCCCGCTCGGCGATGCCGCCCGAAATGATAGCCGGCACGGCAGCGGCGAAGGTGGCGAGAAAGAAGAATTTCACGAGGCTGAAGCCCTGCGGCAGGAAGCCGTCGCCGCCTACCAGCACACTGGCGCCGTGCAGGAAGGTTACCCCATAGGCGATCGTATAGCCGATGAAGAAATAGCTCAGCGTCGAAAAACCGAAATCGACCATGATCTTGACCATGGCATTGACCTGATTTTTCGCGCGGACGGTGCCGACTTCGAGAAAGGCGAAACCGCCATGCATGGCGAAAACCAGGATCGCGCCGACCAGTACGAAAAAGACATCGATCCCGCTTGTGGATCCGTTCATGAGAGAGCCCCCCACCAGGCCCGGACTTTTCCGGTGCCTGCTGGGTGTTCAGCCTTCAAAAGGCGTGCCAGTTCGCGCAGGACGAGATTATGTCAATAAATTCAGCGGCGTAGAGAAAGACGACAAGTCGTTCCCGCGCTGCAGAATGCAGCGTGCACAGAATTTGGGCGGTCAGCAGCCGCATTCTGCACAATCCGTATGCAGAAGCCGTCCGCAGCGCGGCCGATAGGCCGTTAGCGCGCCTGGGACGGCGGGCGGTCCGTTGACCGGGGTGTGCAGCCCACGCGGTTTGCGAGTGGGAAGCCTCTGTGGCGGGCCAAGAGGTACGTGAGCTGCACGCCGCGATCAGCGAAAAACGGAGAGCCGAGCCGGGCCCGGCTCTCCGGAAGTGCCACGCGGGAAGAGGGAGGAGGTACCGCCCGCGCGGGGTAGAAGGGCGCCGCGCACGGCGCCGTATAAACCTGAAGGAAGGGCGCCGCGCACGGCGCCCGGGAAGAGCTTAGTTGTAGGCGTGCTCGCCATGGCTCGAGATATCGAGACCATCGGACTCGGCCGATTCCGACACGCGGATACCGCCAAACACGGCCTTGCAGATCATCAGCGCAAGGAACGTCACCACGGCCGACCACACGACGGCGATGCCGACGGCCTGTGCCTGGATGAGCAGCTGGCCGAGGATATCGTTGTTGAGCCCGTACCCGCCCAGCGACGGCGCGGCGACAATTGCCGTGCCAAGAGCGCCGACGATACCGCCCACGCCGTGCACGCCGAACACGTCGAGCGCGTCGTCATACTTGAACATCGGCTTCAGCGTCACGACGGCCCACAGGCACACGAAACCTGCCACGGCACCGAGGAAGATGGCACCCATCGTCCCGGCAAGACCAGCTGCCGGGGTGATGGCAACGAGGCCGGCCACGGCACCGGAAGCAGCGCCGAGCAGCGACGCATGACCACGGGTGAACTTCTCCGCAATGGCCCAGGCCAACGCAGCAGCGGATGGCGCGGTGATCGTGTTCAGCAGGGCCTGGGCGGTGATGCCATTGGCTTCAAGATTGGAGCCGGCATTGAAACCGAACCAGCCGACCCACAGCAGGCAGGCGCCGATGAAGGTGAGTACGAGATTGTGCGGCGGGATCGGCTCCTTGAGGAAGCCGCGACGCGGCCCAAGCACGATGGCGGCGATGAGGCCGGCCACACCGGCATTGATATGCACCACTGTGCCGCCGGCGAAGTCGAGAGCACCGAGGCCGAAGAGGAAGCCGGCCGCAGCCGTCTGCCCTTCGGGCGCGACGAAGCTCGGACCCTGCCACCACCAGACCATGTGCGCGATCGGCAGGTAGGAGAAGGTGAACCACAGGGCGAGGAACAGCATCACGGCGCCGAACTTCATGCGCTCGGCGATGGCGCCGACGATCAGTGCCGGCGTGATGGCGGCGAAGGTCAGCTGGAAGATGACGAAGGTCAGTTCGGGAATGAACACGCCCTTCGTGAAGCTCTCCACGAGCGAGTCCGGCTTGACCGGCGCAAGGAAGAGTTTGGAGAAATCGCCGATAAAGGCCACGAGGCCGCCGCTGGTGGTCGGGCCGGCAAACGCCAGCGAATACCCGTAAACCACCCAGAGAATCGAGATCAGCGCGAAGCCGGACAGCACCTGCATCAGCACCGACAGCATGTTCTTGGCGCGCACGAGGCCACCATAGAACAGGGCGAGGCCGGGAAGCGTCATGGCGATCACGAGGATCGTCGAGATCAGCATCCAGGTCGTGTCGCCCTTTTCGGGCACGGGTACGGCAGCGTCCTGGGCCAGCGCCGGCAAGGCGAGTGCAAGCGACGCGAGCGCCGCCGGCACAAGGAGGGAGATCGGCTTATTGAACTTCATAATGGTTCCCCAATCAGGTCGGCATCAAAGCGCCGAGGCGCCGGTTTCGCCGGTGCGGATGCGGGTCACGGCCAAAAGGTCGAGGACGAAAATCTTGCCGTCACCGATGCGGCCGGTCTGGGCGCTTTCGCGAATAGCGCTGACGATGGCGTCGGACTGCGCGTCGTCCACCGCGATCTCGATCTTCAGCTTGGGCAGGAAGTGCACGGCATATTCGGTGCCGCGATAGATTTCCGAGTGGCCCTTCTGACGACCGTAACCCTTCACTTCGGTCACGGTCATGCCATGCACGTCGAGCGAGTTGAGGGCCTGACGGACCTCCTCCAGGCGCGACGGCTTGATGATGGCGATCACCAGTTTCATGTATGCCCCTTTCAAAAGGTGTTTTTGGACGACCCAATCGAACATTTAAGAGTCAATTGCCGTGCCAGATTGGCCACCCAGCCAGCAAGTCTTTGTTAACAAAACATTTTTTCGCGTTGTATACCCAGATACGGACACATATTGACCCCAGAACGGGTATGGGCTGCGCAAAATTCCGCCAAAATGAACAATCTTGCCTATATAGTAGGCAGCGCTTGCGGCAACGCGTCCCTTGCGCCCAAAGCCCGGGCAGTCCACATGCTTTGAGCTGCCGGCGACCGGGATCCGGCGGCGAACGGAGGGCCCGATGGGCGACAAGCAGCTGAGCCACGACGTGCTGATCGTCGGCGGCGGGCCGGTGGGGCTGACGCTGGCGCTGGCGCTGGTCCGGTCCGTGTCGGGCCTTCGCATCGCACTCGTCGACCGCCGCGCCTTCGCCGTGCCGCGCGACCTGCGTGCCTCGACGCTGGCCGCGGGGGTGCGCCGCATTTTCGAGCAACTGGGCGTGTGGGAGGCGATTGCGCCGTTTGCCGAGCCGGTGCGGAAGATGAAGATCACCGATTCGGGCACGGGCGATCTCGCCCGCCCGCTGTTTCTCACCTTCGATGGCGATGTCGCGCCGGGCGAGCCCTTCGCGCATCTTGCGCCCAATACGGCCGTAGTCACTGCGCTGCTCGACGCGCTTGCCGGCAAGTTGGAGTTGATCGCGCCCGCGCAGATCAGCGGCTTTTCAACCGAAGGGGAGCGGGCGCAATTGCGTCTTGCGGACGGCCGGCTGCTCATCGCGCCGCTCGTGGTGGCGGCGGACGGCGCGCGGTCTGGCCTGCGGCAAATGGCGGGGATCGGCACGATCGGGCAGGACTACCGCCAGTCGGGCATTGTCACAACCATTGCCCACGAACTCGCCCACGAGGGCACGGCCTATGAGCATTTCCGGCCGGCCGGACCGTTCGCGAGCCTGCCCTTGCCTGGCCGACGCTCTTCGCTCGTCTGGACCGAGACTGCGACTGAAGCCGCGCGCATTGTCGCGCTGCCCAAGGCCGAGGCGGAAGCAGAAATCGAGGCGGCGATGGGATCGACGCTCGGTGCCGTGACACTCGAGGAGGACTTGCAGGCCTATCCGCTCCGCCTGCAGCTGGCGACGCATTTTGTCGGACCGCGCCTCGCGCTCGTCGGCGACGCGGCGCACGTCGTTCACCCCATTGCCGGTCAGGGCCTGAACCTCGGACTGAAGGACGTGGCGGCGCTGGCCGAACTGATTGTCGACGCCATGCGGCTCGGGCTTGATCCGGGCCGCGTCGATCTCCTCGCCCGCTACGAACGCATGCGCCGGTTCGATACCGCCGGCATGGCGATCGTCATGGATGGGCTCAACCGGCTGTTTTCCAACGATCTGCCGCCGGTGCGCGCCGCACGCGATTTCGGGCTCGGCATCGTCGACCGCCTGCCGCCACTGAAGGATGCGTTCATTTCCCGCGCTGCTGCCATAGACAACCGGGGGCCCAGATTGCTCCGCGGCCTGCCGATCTAGGGGGATGGCGCGAGTTGAAATGGCAGAGCGGCCAACAGTCGGGGCACCTGCCCCCCGTGCAGGGGAAGGGCCTCAGGCCCCCGCAGGCGGTTCGTTCGGATTGGCGGCCGCCAGCGCAGCCAGCGCCGTGATGCGCTGCAGTTCTTCGGGGTCGATCTCACGCGCCTCGTCGATCGACAGCATCGGCACGCCGAGCCGGATCGGAAACGCCAACCGCGCCGCCACCGAGATAAGTTCCTCGTGCGTATGAGACAGCGTCAGCCGAGTCTTGGTGAGCGGACAGACCAGCATTTCGAGCACGCGGACATCGACGACATAGCGCGGCTCGAAACGGCGGGCCATGCGGCGGGCCTCAGTTGAGGCGGGACGGACGGTCGCCGCCCTGCGCCATCTCGAACTCGGCCATGGCAATCAACGTCTCGGCGCGCGTGAGCAGCGTGCCGGCTTCAAGCAGCGCCTGCTTTTCCGCCGCGCCATAGGGCGACACCATGCAGCAGAAATTCACGAGGTCGGCCGTCGGCGTCTTCTCGATTTCTTCCCAGTTGAGCTCGAAATTGCCGAACTCGGCATAGTCCTTCATCATCTTGAGGAAGCGAGGCCTGTCGACCGTCTCTTCGCCCAGCCCGTGGTCGAAATCCGTAGCGAAGGCCTGGGTCGCGACCATTGCCCGCCGGAACGGCGACATGGACGGCATTTCCTTCACATATTCGAAGCGGCAGACGCCCTCGAGCACGACGAAATAGCGCGCCTCGCCCATTTCCTCGAAATGCACGATGCGGCCGATCGTGCCGACTCGTTCCAGCGGTACCTCACCTTCCGGGCTTTCCTCGCTGGTGTCGCGCGGCTGGATCATGCCGATGAGCCGGTCGCCGCGCAGCGCGTGGTCGACCATTTCGAGATAGCGCGGCTCGAAGATATTGAGCGGCCGCCGGGCGAACGGCAGCAGCAGCGCCCCGGTCAACGGAAAGATCGGGACCGTCAACGGCAAGTCGCCAGGCGATTTCGGACGCGTGAGCATGTGAACTCCCGGATTTGTCTCCGGATCAGGAAAACAGCAGGGCCGAAAGCAGCCGCCGGCCCTTGACGGTTGCCGGATCCTTGAAGCCCCAGGCTTCGAAGAATTCCAGCAGCTTCTTGCGCGCGCCGTCCTCGTTCCAGGTCCGGTCACGCTTCATCAGCGCCACCAGCGTCTCGGCGGCTTCGACGCGCTTGCCTTCGGCATTGAATTTGACCGCAAGGTCGAAACGGGCCTGGTGGTTGTCTGGATCACGTTCCACCAGCGCGGCTAGCTCATCTGTCTCCGACAGCGCCGAGGCTTCGGTCAGCAGCTTGATCCGCCCGACAAGCGACACATAGGCCTCGCCCTTCCGCTCGGTTTCCGGCACCGTGTCGAGCACGGCCACTGCCTGCTCGGTCTCGCCGGCCTCGAGGAACACTTTCACCATGCCGAATATCGCCGGCAGGTGGTCGGTCTTGTGCTGCAGCACCATGCCGTAGATCTGGGCGGCCTGGTTGAGATCGCCCGCCGCGAGCGCGTCATCCGCCGCCGCAATGGCTTCGGCGATCTGCTCGTCGATGGACCCGGTTGCGGGTTTCCCGGCCGGAGCACCGGCGATCACCTTCTCCGCGAAACGGCGCACCTCGCTTTCGGGCAGAGCGCCCAGAAACGCATCAATGGGCCGCCCGCCCGCGAAGGCAAAAACCGCTGGGATCGACTGGATGCCGAGCTGTCCCGCGATACCGGGATTCTCGTCGATATTGATCTTCACGAGCCGGATCTTGCCGGCCTTTTCGGTGATCACCTTCTCGATGGTCGGCGTCAGCTGCCGGCAGGGGCCGCACCAGGGCGCCCAGAAATCCACCAGCACCGGCGCTTCCAGCGATGCATCGATCACGTCGGCCTTGAAGGCGCGGTCGGTCGACTCCTTGATCAGTGCGGGGCCTGGGGTCGGCGCGGCGCCGGGCTGAGAAGAAAGGCCGTTGATGTTCATCTGTCCTGTCCCTGGCGGTGGCCCAGCCGGCGCCATCGCGCCCGGCAGCCACGTTTGCCTGCTTATTTGCGCCTCGGAGCCCGGTTTCGCAAGGGGCGGAGCCCGTTCGGAAATTCGTTGGCGAAGGGGGTTGCCAAGCCGGGATCGAATTGGCATATAGCCCCGGTCGACGCCGGAACCGGCAGCGACTGGAGTGCGGGTGTAGCTCAGGGGTAGAGCATAACCTTGCCAAGGTTAGGGTCGAGGGTTCGAATCCCTTCGCCCGCTCCAATATCCTCCCTTCGCAAGGGGTGGATGACAAAGGCGCCTTTGGGCGCCTTTTTGTTTTGTTTCTGCGCGCTCGTGTCCGGCCTGCTTGCGGTAGCGCTATCAACTATTGCCGGCGCTGGAACAAGCCAAGTTCAAAGGCGCGCTCCGCGAGCTTTGGGTTATCTTCGGTAAGTGCTATGGCGAGACGGAAGGCCGCGCGGGTCAACTCGCCGCGTGTCGCTTCTGGGTGTCGTGCCGCAACTGCGACGTACCAGTCTCTGACAGACGATGCCGTGCCGGCCAGTTGCACGATGGTCTCCTCGATGCCCTTACATTCTGTATGAGCAGCAAAGCGCAGCATCTGGTTCTCCCCTCCCAAGCACGGCGAGCTAACGTAGACATCTTGAACGTCTTGTGACAACGGATTATTTTCCGAATCATGACAATTAGTTGACAACTCGGCGTGAGAACTATTGTTCCAGTGATCATTCGCTGCCCGCTGTGTGACCAGCCCTTTCGCGCTGATGCCAAGCGCATCCGTCCGCATGCCAGTGCCTATTGCCCCAATTGCATGAAGAGCTTCTCGCTCAATGATTTCGCAGGCTTGTGCGGGTTTAGCGCCGCCTGTTGCGAAGCAAAGCACCTTGCCTCAACGACCGGCACTATCGAGGAATTGCTGAGCCACCTCGACACTCTGGGGGTCGAGTTGAACCGCAGCGTTGCGCCCCGTTAGGAGTGAACTTGCGAGCAAATGGCGGATCTATGACCCGAGCGCTCCTAGGGCAGACAGTACGGGGGCGGGATGGTGTTGCGTACGGCGCTTGCCCGGCCGCGCGTTCCGGCGCATGATCGAGGGCACGTTGTTACATATTCAGTGAACCCATGATGACCGAGAGCTCCGATCGCCACTCGCTGTCCGAAGCGTTGCCGCTCGTCAGCCTCGAGCCGGGCGAGGTCGTCATCGCCGAAGGCCCGAGCATGGGCTTCATGTACATCCTTGCCGAGGGTGAACTCGCGGTGATGAAGGGTGACATCCAGGTCGCATCGATCACCGAACCTGGCGCGGTGGTGGGTGAGATCGCTGCGCTGCTCCGGCTCGGCCACACCGCGACGGTAAAGGCCGTCGGCCCGGCCCGCGTTTTCAAGATCGAGGCGGCCGAAAGCTTCCTGAAGCACCATCCGGATGTGCTGTTCACCGTGGCGCGGCTGCTCGCGCGACGTCTGGTCGATGCCACCACCTACCTCACCGACGTGAAGCGGCAATATGCCGATCGCGACGATCATCTTGGCATGGTCGACGAGGTGCTCTCCGCGCTCGTCAACCAGAACAAGGCCGATTTGAAGGTGGTGCCACGGCCCAAGCGCGCCGATCCGCGGCTTTAGGCCGGGCACCAGCGGCGCGAATGATTCACGTGAAATCGGCGAGGATTTCGTCGAGTGTGGATTCCGGCATTGCGTCTTCAGTGCCGGTGATTTCGGCGCGCTTTCCCACCACGGTCGCCGTGATCGTCACACCATCCGGTGCGTAGTGACCAATGACAGAGTGGACACCCGCTTCGTCCAGGCGCGTGAGGATGCAGAACAGTTTCGATGCCATGACGGAGCCTTGAGCTAAGCGACCTCGTGGTTCGAGAGGCTCACCATGAGGTTGTGGGGAACCCGGCGCCCTTTGCCAAATCGCATCCCGGATCCGAGTTCCAGCACATGCACCCGGGCCTCCGCAGCATAGGACCTTATCCTGAGCCTGTCGAAGGACGAGGTCCAGCCCCGGCTGCGCTTTACGCCGGCACCCAGCCCGGCATCTCGTAGAGCGGTTCGGGCTTGGCGGCGATGGGCACCGACCAGTCGAGCCGTTCCGCCCCTTCGACCGAGAACCACACCGCTTCGCGCCGCTCGGTATCGAGCACGATATGGGTCGGGAAACCGCCGATCTGCCTGCCAGGGTTGAATACCAGAGTTTCGCCCATGAGTGACACCCACGAGCCGCCGCGGCTGAACGGCGCCTCGTGCACATGTCCGCAGAACACGAACTCGGGCTTGTAACGCGTGATCCAGTCGGCAAGCGACGGATCGCCGAAATGCCGCTGCCCCGACCAGCTCACCGGCAGCGCCGAAGGCGGCGCATGGTAGACCCATTTCCACCCGGCCTGCCCGTCGGCTGCGCGGTTGGCGGCCACTTCGGCGATCTGCCTGTCGATTGCGTCGCGGGTCGTCTCGCCATCCCACCACGGGCAGATGGTGAAGCGCTCGCCGGCGATATCCACCGTATCACCATCGACCCACAGGCCTTCGGCCCGCGCCTCCTGCACCCAGCGCGATACGCGCTCGCCCTCTTCGCCATCGATATCGAGATCGTGGTTGCCCGAGCAGACAAGCAGCGGCACGTCACGGCGCAGCCGATCGAGATATTTGAGGATCACCACCATCTGCGCCCCCACACCGACCATGGAATTGGTGTCGAGCAGGTCCCCGGCGATGATCACCAGATCGTAGCGGGGCCCCACCTTCAGCACCCAATCGAGCTGTGGCAGGCTGTAGTGCAGGTCAGACACCATCAGGATCTGCATGGTCAACACCTCCTTGCGCACGGCCGCAACGCCTCCGCCATCGCGCCACGACGTCGAGGGGCCCATTGCGGCGGGTGACCCGGTTCGAGTCCGTTGCTGGCACGATGGAGCGGAGGCGCGTGCCATTCCCCGAGCGCCCCCCGGGATTCGGCATTGTATACAATTGCCACAGCTTGCGCGTCGCTGGAAGCCCCCCGCTGCAATCGCCCCTTCGGGAAAATCACATGCTGGGCATGCGACGCTTTGACTGCGCCGGCCATTTTGGCAATAAGTTGACAGTCCAATTCATAATAACCTAAACCACCCCTCGCCGGGCGACGGGATCGCCCGATCGGATAGCTCAAGAGGCCCGCATGCGTATGAATTCCCCGCGATGGCTCGCGTCCCTGGCGCTCGGCGCCGCACTCGCAATCTCCGGCGGCGTCGCGCGCGCCGACGACCAGGAAATCGTGGTCTACAATGCGCAGCACGAAAGCCTGACCCAGGCCTGGGCCGATGGGTTCACCGCCGAGACCGGCATCAGGGTGACGATCCGCCAGGGCGGCGACCTCGAGGTCGGCAACCAGATCCTGCAGGAAGGCGCCAGCTCCCCCGCCGATGTCTTCCTCACCGAGAATTCACCGGCCATGGTGCTGGTCGACAATGCCGGCCTGTTCGAGCCGTTGCCCGAGGATATCCTGTCGCAGATTCCGGCAGAGTTTCGCCCGCAGAACGGCCACTGGACGGGCATCGCCGCGCGCTCGACCGTGTTTGCCTATGACAAGACCAAGCTGACTGATGCGGACTTGCCCAAGTCGGTGATGGATCTTGCGGACCCGAGCTGGAAGGGCCGCTGGGCAGCGTCGCCGGCTGGCGCCGATTTCCAGGCCATCGTCGCCGGGATCCTGGCGCTCGAAGGTGAGGAGAAGACCACCTCGTGGCTCAAGTCCATGAAGGACAATGTTGTCACCTACCGCGGCAACCGTGCCGCCATGGCGGGCGTGAACAAGGGCGAAGTGCCGGGCGCGCTGATCTACCACTATTATTGGTACAGCGATCAGGCCAACACCAAGGAAAACAGCGGCAATGTCGCCCTGCACTATTTCGGCAACGAGGACCCGGGCGCCTTCGTTTCGGTCTCGGGCGGCGGTGTGCTGAAGTCCTCGGCGAAGAAGGACGCTGCCTTCAAGTTCCTCAAGTGGATCGCCGGGCCGGGCGGCCAGAAGGTGCTGCGCGAGGGCACGAGCTTCGAATACGCCATCGGCGTCGGCGAGGCCGCCAACGCGGCCCTGAAGCCCATCGCCGAGCTCGGCGCCCCGAAGCTCGATCCGTCGCAGCTTGACAACAAGAGGGTCTCGGAGCTGATGACCGCCGCCGGCCTCATCTGATCCCCGCCAGATCCGAACCTTGATGACCCGCCGGCGCGTGACAGCGCGCGGCGGGTTATGCCATCGAATACCCAGTGAACTCCGGACCCGAACCGCCATTGAGCCTCGCGCTGAGCACTACCGCCCGAAAGCCACCGCGCAGGCGGCGCATCGCGCATCCCTGGATGCTCGCGGGCGCGCTCGGCGTCAGCGTCTTCAGCCTCGTGCCGCTCGGCTTCATCATCTACATCGCCGCCGATGCCGGTTGGGACAAGGTGGTCGACCTGGTCTTCCGCCCCAAAGTGGCGGAGCTGCTGCTCAACACGCTGCTGCTCGAACTCTTCACAGTGCCGATCGCCGCGGTGCTGGCGCTCACCCTTGCCCTCCTGACCGAGCGGAGCGACCTGCCATTCCGTCGCACCTGGAGCTGGGCGCTGGCAGCGCCGCTTGCCGTGCCGGCCTTCGTGCAATCCTATGCCTGGAACACCGTCGCGCCATCGCTGAGCGGCCTGCCAGGCGCGGTACTGGTCTCGGTGCTCGCCTATTTTCCCTTCCTCTATCTGCCCATCGCGGCGCAACTGAAACGCCTCGATCCAAGCCTTGAGGAAACCGCCGCCTCGCTCGGCCGTCCGCCTCACCGGGTTATGCTGGAGGTCGTGCTGCCGCAGCTGCGCCTTGCGCTGCTCGGCGGCAGCCTGCTGGTGGCGCTGCATCTGCTCGCCGAATATGGCCTGTATGTCCTGATGCGCTTCGACACCTTCGCCACCGCCATCGTCGATCAGTTCGCGGCGGTCTACAATGGCCCGGCCGCGAACCTGCTCGGCGGGGTTCTCGTTGTGCTGTGCCTGCTGCTGCTCGGCGGCGAGCACCTGGTGCGCGGCCGCGAGCGCTATGCCCGAGTCGGCTCGGGCGCGCCGCGTCCCGCGCTCCGCCACCGCCTTGGCCGCTGGACCACCCCCGCCCTGCTGCTGATGGTCGTGACGCTGCTGCTGGCGCTTGGCGTCCCCTTCTATACCCTCACGCGCTGGATGATCCTCGGCGGACCCGGCATCTGGCAGCTCGCCGAGATCTTGCCCGCGCTCGGGCAGACGCTGATGGTTGCGGTGCTCGGCGGCAGCGTCACCATTCTTGCCGCCATCCCGGCCGCCTGGCTCGGGGTCCGCGCTCCGGGCAAGCTGCAGCGCTTCATCGAGGCGAGCCACTCCTATCTCGGCGCGCTGCCCGGTGTCATCATCGCTCTCGCGCTCGTCACCATCACCGTGCGCGCCGCAATGCCGCTCTACCAAACGCTCGCGACGCTGCTGCTTGCCTATCTGCTGATGTTTCTGCCCCGGGCATTGGTGGGCCTTCGCGCCTCGATTGCGCAGGTGCCTGTGGAGCTTGAACGCGCCGCGATGAGCCTCGGCAAGTCGCCCAACCAGGCGATGTGGCTGACCACCGTGCGCCTTGCAGCGCCGGGCATTGCGGCGAGCGCCGCCCTTGTGGCGCTGGGCATCGCCAATGAGTTGACCGGCACGCTGATGCTGGCCCCCAACGGTGTGCGCACTCTTGCCACCCGCTTCTGGTCGCACACGCAGGAGCTGGATTTTTCGGCGGCTGCGCCCTATGCCGTGCTCATGATCCTGCTCTCCATGCCGCTCGTCTTGCTGCTCCGGATGCAGGCCGACAGGACCACCGGCTGATGGCACTATTGTCCCTCGCAAAGGTCACCAAGCGCCATGGCGATGTCGTGGCGGTGAATGCCGTCGATCTTGAAGTGCCCGCCGGCGCCCGCATGGCTGTGATCGGGCCCTCGGGTTCCGGCAAGACCTCGCTGCTGCGCCTGATCGCCGGGTTCGAGGCGATGGATGCGGGATCTATCCGTCTTGGCGGCGCGCTGCTCGGCGACGGCCAGGTCGGATTGCCGGCCCACAAGCGCCAGATCGGCTATGTCGCGCAGGAAGGCGCGCTGTTCCCGCATCTCTCCATTGGCGACAATATCGGTTTTGGCCTCGACCGCGCCGACCCCGACCGCGCCAACAAGATCGCCAAGCTGATGGCGCGGGTCGGACTTTCGCCCTCAATGGTCGATCGCCGCCCGCACCAGGTCTCCGGCGGCCAGCAGCAGCGCGTCGCGCTTGCCCGCGCGCTGGCGCGAAAGCCCAGACTGATGCTGCTCGACGAGCCGTTTTCGGCGCTCGATGCCGGTCTGCGGGAATCCATGCGCCATACCGTCTCCGATATTCTGGGCGCCGCTGGCATCACCACCATTCTCGTCACCCACGACCAGACCGAGGCGCTGAGCTTTGCCGACCATCTCGCCGTGCTGCGCGATGGCCGGCTGGTGCAGGCCGGTCTGCCCGAGGACCTTTACCACCGCCCGAAGGATGCCTTTGTCGCGCAGTTCCTCGGCGAGGCGATCCTGTTCGATGTCGAGATGGTCGAAGGTGTCGCGCAGACACCCCTCGGCCTCGTCGTTACCGATCGGCCCAAGCATTCGGGCCGCGGCCAGCTGCTGCTCCGCCCCGAGCAGATCACGGTCAGGCCCGGGCGGGACGGCGCCGTCGCCCGCGTTATCGGCCGCTCATTCCGCGGCCCCTATGTGAGGCTTACTGTGGTGCCGCTGCATTCCGCCACCCGCGAGATCGCGCTCATGGTTTCGAACAGCACAGCGCCGGCCGTCGGCGATCATGTTCGGCTGGAGTTCAACGGCACCGCCCACATGCTGGGATGAGCACCGGTTTGCCCACTCGGCCCGAAGCCGGTATGAGGGGGCCCGAACGGAGTTGCCGATGCGTTTTCGCCCATTTGCCCGCCCCTTTGCTCGCTGGCCTGCCCTTGTGCTTGCCTTGGCTGCCCTCGTCACCTTTGCCGGCCTTGCCGGCGCCGCAGAAACCGTGCGGCTCGGTGTGCAGGCAACCGGCACCGTCCGGTGGGAACTGAGCGCCATGCAGGCGCTCGGCCTCGACGCGGCCAATGCCATTAACCTCGAAATCCGCGAGGTGGCGGATGCGAGGGCCGGTCAGCTGGCGCTGCAGACCGGCACCGTCGATATCATCCTCTCCGATTTCGTCTTTGTCTCGGTGGCGCGCGCCAAGGGCAGCGATCTGACGCTCGTGCCGCATTCGCTCGCCGTTGGCGGGTTGCTCGTCGATCCGCAGGCCGGCATCGCGGGCCTCGCCGATCTGAAAGGCAAGCGGCTCGCCGTCTCCGGCAGCCCGGTCGACAAGAGCTTCGTCATCCTCTCGGCAGCCTATCGCAAGGAAACAGGTGGCACGCTCGCCGATGACGCCGTGCTGCGTTTTGGCGCGCCGCCGCTGATCAACGAACTGTTCGAGAAAGGCGAGGCAGACGCCGCGCTGAACCTGTGGAACTGGAACGCCCGCGCCATCGCCGGGGGCAAGATAGAGCTGGTCTCGATCCCCGACCTGCTGCAGTCGCTGGGCATCACCGAAACGCCGCCGCTCCTCGGCTGGAGCTTTTCCGAAGCATGGGCCAAGGCGCATCCCGCCGCGATCAAGGGCTTCCTCGACGCGTCCTTCGCCACCAAGCAGCGGTTGCAGCGCGATGGCGCGCTCTGGGACACTCTCAAGCCCTTGATGCAGGTCGATGGCCAGCCGGCGCTGTTCCCGTTGCTGCGCGACGCCTATCGCGCCGGCATTGTCGCGAGCCATGACCCCGCGGCGACCGGCCCGGCGGAAGATCTCCTCGGCATCCTGCTGGCGACCGGCGGTCTCGATATCGCCGGCGGCCTCAGCAGTCTGTATCCCGGCACCTTCTGGGCCGGGTACAGCAACTAGTGGGCGCCGGGCCGAGCCGCTGGCCGCTCGAGGCGATCGGCGCCCTCGCCCTGCTGGTCTTCTGGCAGGCCCTGGCGCTGATCGGCCAGTCCCGCGTGCTGCCGGGACCCCTCGCCGTCGGTGAAAGGCTCCTTGCGCTCGCCACCACCGGGCCGCTGCTCGCTGACCTCGCGGCCACGCTGGTCCGTGCCGGATTCGGCTTCGTGCTCGCCATGGGCTTTGGCAGCGTCGCGGGCTATCTGCTCGGCCGCCACCCCAATCTTGACCGGCTGCTACAGCCGCTGCTCGTCACCGGGCTCAATCTGCCGGCAATCGTCATCGCCATCCTCATCTATATCTGGCTCGGGCTCACGGAGGTGGCGCTGGTACTCGCCGTGACGCTGAACAAGCTGCCGCTTGTGGCCGTCACCCTGCGTGAGGGCACAAGGGCGCTGTCCACGGATTATGAGGAACTCGCCACGGCACTCCGGCTCTCGCCGCTCAATCGCCTCCGCGCCGTGGTTGTGCCGCAGCTGATGCCCTATCTGCTCGCCGCCGCCCGCTCGGGCATCAGCCTCATCTGGAAGATCGTGCTGGTCTTTGAAATCCTGGGCTCCGACCGCGGCGTCGGCTTTCGCATCTCGCTCTACTTCCAGTTCTTCGATGTCGCTGCCATCCTTGCCTATGCGGCGCTGTTCCTCGGCGTCGTCGTGCTGATCGAAGCCCTCGTCCTTCGCCCCATCGAACGCCGGGTGCTCAGATGGCGCGGGTGACACTCAAGACCCTCACGAAGGCGTTCGGCGGCGCGCCCCTTTATGCCGGCCTCGATCTCGAGGTCGGGAACGGCGAGGTGGTGGCGCTGATGGGTCGGAGCGGGGTGGGAAAATCCACGCTGCTGCGCATACTCGCGGGCATTGATCGGGACTACGAGGGCAGTGCCACCATCGAGGGTGTCGCCGCTGCGCAAGCCCCGGCGCCCGGCTTCATGTTCCAGGATGCGCGGCTCCTGCCCTGGCTGACCGTGGCGCAGAACCTCCGCCTCGCCAGGCCTGCACTCTCGGATGAGGACCTCGAAACGCGTCTCGCAGCCGTAGGTCTTGGCGGCACATCAACTCGGTTCCCAGGTCAGCTTTCGGGAGGCATGCAGCGGCGCGTGGCCCTCGCCCGCGCGGTACTCGCCAATCCGCGCCTCCTGCTGCTCGACGAACCCTTTGCCTCGCTGGATCAGGCTCTGCTTGAGGAGATGCTCGCGCTGGTGGGCAGGACGCTGGCGGAAACCCACGCGACCGCCGTCATCGCCACGCACCGCTCTGTCGAAGCCGCCAGCCTGGCCCATCGGGTCCTGATGCTGTCGGGGCGCCCTGTCGCCATCGCAGCCGACATCAGGCTAGCCGGCGAGCCAGGCGCACGCTCGCGCGCCGAAGTCGACGCCATCACGCTGAGTCTATCCAAAGACGAAGGCGTCTAGCTCATGTCACGTTCTGGCTGAAACGCTGAAATGATCGCAACCCGAGTTTGGTCGCGCTGTCGATCCGGGAAAGTCATGCAACCTTCCCTCAAAGCGCTCTGGCTCCGAATCCTGTGCTTCAGTTTCCGCTGAGCGTCTCTGCGGCATGGGCAAGCGCTGTCGCCAGCGAACGAATCTCAACCACCAGCGGGCCGACATCCGGATCGGCTTCCCAGCGCGGATAACCACGCACCCGCGCCAGGTCTGCGATCTCGATGGCGCGCTGCGCCACGATGCTGGCGGCGGTCGTCGCCTCGGTCAGGGCTTCGGACCGCACAAGCGCCGGGGTCCGCGGATTGTTTGCGAGAGTCTGCAGGCGCTTCGCATTCGTCCGCCATTGGCGAGCGAACTGTTCGGCGCGCTTGAGCCGAAACGAAACCATGGTTGGGTTGAGCGGTAAGTCCTGCATGGGATGAGAGATTCTCGGTTCCGCATGCAAAGTCAAACGACTTCTGAGCCGTCCTGGTCAATTCGCAACCACTCTGGCGGAGCGTGTGGAGAACGCATCGCAGCCCCATCCGGCGGCTCGGCTCGGAACGTCGCGCGAGAGAGGAGAACCCGGCGGCGACCGCATCGGGCGCCCGGCGTTGGCAACATGGCCCGATTGCGTATCCGCCGGAGGCGGACTCGGACAAATGCTGGCATTATGTTCCGGTTTCGCGCCTACTTTGCGTCAAAGCCAGGGGGATCAATTGCCCAAGACTATGTCGAAGACCAGCGCCACCGATACCGCCGATCTCGTCTCCGAAGCAGCAATCCGCGACCGCGCCTACCACCTTTGGGAAGCGGCTGGACGTCCGGAAGGCAATGCCGATCACTTCTGGCATGAAGCGCATCGCCAGATGACAACCGAACTGATTGCCCGCTCTTCCGACGGCACCGCCAAGGCGCGCGGCGGGAAGGTTGTAGATGCCGACGAGCCGAAAGCCGCCAGGGCACCGCGCCTGACCAAGATCAAGAAGGTCACCGAGGAGGCGACGAAGCCCGCCAAGAAAGCGACCAAGAAGGCCACAAAGAAGGCCACAAAGCCGCGCGCCGCCGGCGTGCCGATCACGCACTGAGTTTTGCCGCGAAGCGAGCGAGGCCGCCAACCCACTGCGGATCGGCGGCCTCGATATGTCTTGCGCTGCAGGCCGGCTCAGTCCAGCGCGGCGATCGCGATAATCTCGACCTTGAGCGCGGGATGCGCCAGACGCGCTTCGATGCATGCACGCGTCGGCGGATTGGCCGGATCGATCCACGCGTCATACACGGTGTTCATGGCTGCGAAATCGGCGATATTGTTGAGGATCACCTGGCAGCTCAGCACCTTGGACTTGCTTGTGCCGGCTTCGGCGAGCAGCGCGTCGATGACCTCCAGCACTTCGGCCGTCTGCTTTTCGATCGTGCCGTGATAGTCCTTGGCCACCTGTCCGGCGAGGTACACGGTGTTGCCGTGGACGACGGCCTGGCTCATCCGCTTGCCGGGCTGGAAACGCTTGATGCTCATGGGTTGGGCTCCGTATTGCTGTGGCTCGTCTATAGCGCGCGGCGCACGGGACGGAAGGAAAAAAACGCGCCTCCGGCAAGAGGTCCTCTCCTGATGGGGGTCGGAAGCTGCTAAAAGGCGACACATGCCTGTCCTCAACGCCTGCACGAGGTCCGCGTCCATGTCGCGTCATTTGCCAAAAGCCATAGAAATCTGTGTCGAGAACACCGACGGCCTCGTCGCGGCCCAGAATGCCGGCGCCGACCGCGCCGAACTCTGCGCCAGCCTCGTCGAGGGTGGCCTCACCCCGAGCTATGGCATGGTGCGCGAGGCACAACGCGTAGCGAGAATCCCCTTCTTTGTCATGGTCCGGCCGCGCGGCGGCGACTTCCTCTATTCCGAGATCGAGTTCAACTCGATGCTCGAGGACGTGAAGGCCTTCCGCGAGATGGGCGTCGAGGGCGTCGTCGCCGGCTGCCTCACGGCCGATGGCCGCATCGATGTGGCGCGCATGAAGGCCATCGTCGACGCTGCGCGACCGATGAAAGTCACCTGCCACCGCGCCTTCGACATGACGCGAGACCATGTCGAAGCGATCGAGGCACTCGTCGAGGCGGGCGTCGACAGGGTGCTGACCTCCGGCTGCCACGATTCTGGGGTGGAGGGCATCGCTGTGCTGAGGGAATCGGTCGCGGCCGCGAAGGGTCGGATCGTCATCATGGGTTGCGGCGCGCTCGACGCCTCCAACATCGCCCATGTGCTCGACGCAACCCATGTGGACGAGGTGCACTTTGCCGCCCTTGTCTGGGAAAAGAGCGGCATGCAGTTCCGCAACCAACGCATCGGCATGGGGGGCACGGAACTCGACCGTGAATACTCCAACCAGGTCACATCCGAGCCGCTGGTGCGCCAGGTTATCGCTGCGGCCCGCGCCACCTGAGACCCGGCCGCATCGCCAGCCGCATGGCGATCGGCACATTCCGGGAAAGGCCGGCAACGCTCCCTTTGCCTTTTCGCGGAAAGAGCCGTGCCCTCGGGCACTTACCGGCTTGCCCAGCGCCCCGGAGCCCGGCCATAAAGACGTGGCGACGCCTCAGGGAGCTTACATGTCGATCACCTTTGCCACCTGGAACATCAATTCCGTGCGCCTGCGCCTGCCGCTGGTGCTTGAGGTGATCGCCGAGGCACGGCCGGATATCCTCTGTCTGCAGGAAATCAAGTGCCAGAACGACCAGTTCCCCGGCAAGGAACTGACGGCCGCCGGCTACCCCTACCAGGCGGTGCATGGGCAGAAGGGCTATCACGGCGTCGCCATCATCTCGAAATTTCCGCTGACTGACATTTCCAGCCGCGTCTTCTGCGAAATCGAGGAAAGCCGGCATGTCTCAGCCCGCGTCGATTTCGGCAAGGGCCCGGTGACGGTCCATAATTTCTACATCCCGGCCGGCGGTGACGAGCCCGACCCGGGGATCAACCCCAAGTTCAAGCACAAGCTGGGCTTCCTGTCGGAGCTCAAGTCCTGGTTCGGCGAGAGCCATTTTCAGGATCGCCAGCTGATCTGTGGCGATTTCAACATCGCCCCGCACGAGAACGACGTCTGGAGCCACAAGCAACTTCTCGACGTGGTGAGCCATACGCCTGTGGAAACCGAGGCGCTGAACGCGCTGCTGTCGGGTGGCCATGGCTGGGTCGATGTTGTGCGCAAGCACGTGCCCCACGACCAGAAGCTCTATTCGTGGTGGAGTTATCGCGCCAAGGATTGGGACGCCGCCGACAAGGGGCGCAGGCTCGACCATATCTGGGCCACCGCCGACATCGCCGCGCATTCGGTTGGAGCGGAGATACTCAGGCCCATCCGCGGGCGCTCGGAAAAGCCGTCGGATCACGTCCCGGTCATTGCGCGTTTCACCTGACGCACACCGACCGATTCACGTGAAACCCAGGCGGTTGGGCTCAGGGGACGATACGACCGCGAACCTGCGTCAGGGCGCTGATATAGTTTTCGAGATCGGCCCGCACCCGCTCGGCCGCCTTGGCGGCGAGTTCGGGGTTTTCGCGCGCCAGCTTCAGGAACGCCGCACGCGGCACAAGCAGCGTCTCGACCGCGTCCATGGCCTTGAGCGTCACGGGCCGCGCCCGAGACAGCACAAGGCTCGCCGCACCGATCACTGCGCCGGTCTTGTGAATAATGAAGGGGTTGCCCTCGCCGCCCTCGACATAGGTCGACACCGTGCCCGAAATCAGCACATGCGCGCCCTCAGGCACCTCACCGGCGGCGTAAATCACCGTGCCCGGCCGAAACTTCTTTCGCTCCGACGCGAAAGCCAGAAGGCGCCGCTGCTCGGCGTTGCAGACCGAGAAGAAGTCTGCCCGTGCCAGTATCGTCGCCGCGTCGTTGAGCTGCATCCCGTCCAGTTCCAGTCGGCCCGGCCAGCCTCCGCGGCAAAGCATGGGACCTGTCCGGGATATAGATCATTAAAATCACATGCAACCAATGCACAGGGCGGCCGAAATCGGATTATTCCACGCCCGCGGCATACCAGACCCGTTCCGGCGCCGGGGTCTATGGCACCAGCCGGTAGCCGCCATCCTCGGTGACAAGCAGGCGCGCATTGCCCGGGTCGCGCTCAATCTTCTGGCGCAGCCGGTAGATGTGCGTTTCAAGCGTATGGGTGGTGACCCGGTTGTTATAGCCCCACACTTCCTTGAGCAGGATCTCGCGCGAGATGGTCTTGGGCCCCTGCCTGTAGAGGAACTTGAGGATCGACGTTTCCTTGTCGGTGAGGCGAACCTTCTGCCCCTCGGCTGTCTCGAGCATTTTGGCAGCAGGCTGGAAGCTGTAGGGCCCGATCGTGAATACCACATCCTCGCTCTGGTCATGCTGGCGCAGCGCGGCGCGGATGCGTGCCAGCAGCACCGAGAACCGGAATGGTTTTGTCACATAGTCATTGGCGCCCGACTCGAGCCCCAGGATCTGGTCGGCATCGCTGTCATGCCCGGTCAACAGGATGATCGGGCTCTTGAACCCATCCCGCCGCATCAACTTCACGGCCTCGCGGCCATCCATGTCGGGCAGGCCGACATCGAGCAGCATCAGGTCGATATGGTCGCCGCCGGTCTGGTTCAGCGCTTCCTTCGCCGTGCCGGCCTCGACAAGCTCGAACTCCCGCGTCTGCGCCAGCTGTTCAACCAGCACCCCGCGCAGTTCGGTGTCATCATCCACGATCAGAATGCGCCGCTTGTTCATACGTTTAATCCCGCACTGGCCGTCATTACCGGTGAGTTAAGGCTCGGCCCGTCACCTCACCAATCACAACGGCGTGAGACATGTTTCGTTCGCCATTCGTGATTTGACACCGAATCTACGGTGAAAATGCTATGTCGGATCAGTGTTCGCCCTGCAGCTCATGCTCTTGCGGCCCATTGTCAGGGCTCGGCGGCTGCGCGGGTGCCGGCCGATGACCGAACAGTGCGCTGCCGACGCGCACATGTGTCGCACCCATCCAGATCGCGGTTTCGAAATCGCCGCTCATCCCCATCGACAGAACCGTCACCCCGGCCTCGCGCCCGATTTGCGCGAGCAACGCGAAATACGGCCCAGCCGGCTGCCCATCGGGCGGAATGCACATCAGGCCCTCGATTTCGAGCCCATGCTCGGCGCGGCAGCGCGCGACAAAGGCCACCGCATCGGCCGGGTCGATGCCCGCCTTTTGCGGCTCGCGCCCGATATTTACCTGCACATGGAGCCTGGGCAGCTTCGCGCCCTTTCGCTGCTCGTCGGCGAGCGCCGCGGCAAGCCGCTCCCGGTCCAGCGTCTCGATCACATCGAAGAGCGCAATCGCGTCTTTCACCTTGTTGGTCTGCAAAGGGCCGATCAGGTGCAATTCTATGCCATCATAGGATGCCCGAAGCTCCGGCCACTTGGCCTTTGCCTCCTGCACCCGGTTTTCGCCGAATACCCGCTGGCCAGCGGCAAGGAACGGCACGATCGCGTCTGCGGGAAACGTCTTCGATACCGCGACCAGTTGCACCTCGGATGGCGGCGGACCAAAGCGGTTCCGGGCCTTCTCGATCCTTTGACTGATGATCTCGAGCCGTTCGGCGGCGTTGTTCATGTTGACCATATGCGGGATTTCTGCTGAAGGTCCGGTACCTCAAGAACCGCCCCTGAAGCAATGCTTTCCGCCTCTCGAAGGACCCGTTGAAGTGACTTCAAACAGCGTCGAACGCTACAATCCCCGCGTCGAGGAACCCCGCTGGCAGAAGGCGTGGGACGAAGGCGCGACTTTCGTCACCCGCAACGACGATCCGCGGCAGCCCTATTACGTGCTCGAGATGTTCCCCTATCCGTCAGGGCGCATCCATATGGGCCATGTGCGCAACTATTCGATGGGCGATGTGCTCGCGCGCTACAAGCGCGCCAGGGGCTTCAAGGTGCTGCACCCGATGGGCTGGGATGCGTTCGGCCTGCCCGCCGAAAACGCCGCCATCCAGAACAAGGTGCACCCCAAGGGCTGGACCTACGACAACATCGCCACGATGCGGCGCCAGCTGAAATCTATCGGGCTCGGGCTCGATTGGTCGCGCGAGTTCGCCACCTGCGACGTCGCGTATTATTCGAAGCAGCAGAGCCTGTTCATCGATTTCTTCAATGCCGGCCTCGTGACGCGAAAGACCTCGAAGGTCAACTGGGACCCGGTCGACATGACCGTGCTCGCCAACGAGCAGGTGATCGATGGCCGCGGCTGGCGCTCGGGCGCCTTCGTCGAACAGCGCGAGCTGACCCAGTGGTTCCTTAAGGTGTCCGACTACGCCGAGGACCTGCTCGAAGCGCTGGATACGCTCGACCAGTGGCCGGAAAAGGTGCGCACCATGCAGCGCAACTGGATCGGCAAGTCCGAAGGCCTGCGTCTGTTCTTTGAGCTCGTCGGCTCCGACAAGACCAACATGACCTCGATCGAGGTCTTCACCACCCGCCCCGACACGATTTTCGGGGCGAGCTTCGTCGCGCTGTCCGCAGATCATCCGCTGATCAAGGAACTGGCCGCCAACGATCCCGGCATGGCCGAGTTTGTCGGCGAGGTGCGCAAGATCGGTACCGCCACCGAGGCCATCGACAAGGCGGAGAAGATCGGCCGCTTCACGGGGCTTCACGTGAATCATCCGGTCAAGCCGGGCGAGACGCTGCCTGTCTATGCCGCGAACTTCGTTTTGATGGATTACGGCACCGGCGCCATTTTTGGGTGCCCGGCGCATGACCAGCGCGACCTGGATTTCGCGCGGAAATACGACCTGCCCGTCCATCCCGTCGTCCTCCCCGAAGGCGAGGATCCGGCAGGCTTCGCCGTAGGTGATACGGCCTATACCGGCCCCGGCCGCCTCTTCCATTCGGAATTCCTCGATGGCCTTGAGATCGAGGCCGCCAAGAAAGCCATCGCGGCGCATTTCGGCTCAAGAAACATCGACAATCATCCGCAGGGCATGGTCGAGGTGAACTACCGCCTGCGCGACTGGGGCATTTCGCGGCAGCGCTACTGGGGCTGCCCGATTCCGATGATCCATTGCGAGGTTTGCGGCACCCTGCCCGTCCCCAAGAAGGATCTGCCGGTCCGCCTGCCCGACGACGTGAGCTTCGACAAGCCGGGCAACCCGCTCGACCATCACCCCACCTTCAAGCACGTCAATTGCCCGCAATGCGGCGGTCCGGCGCGTCGGGAAACCGACACCATGGATACCTTCGTCGACAGCTCCTGGTACTACGCGCGCTTCACCGATCCGCACGCCGAAACCCCGACTGTACCGGAAGTGGCCAATGCCTGGCTGCCGGTTGACCAGTATATCGGCGGCGTCGAGCACGCGATCCTGCACCTGCTCTATTCGCGCTTCTTCGCCCGCGCCATGCACAAGACCGGCCACCTGGCCGTCGACGAGCCCTTCAAGGGCCTGTTCACGCAAGGCATGGTCGTGCACGAGACCTATCAGCTTGGCAACGGCCAGAACGGCCAGTGGGTTTCGCCGTCCGAAATCCGCATTGAGGCGGTGGATGGCGAGCGCCGCGCCGTGATGCTCGGCACCGGCGAACCGGTCACGATCGGCTCCATCGAGAAGATGTCGAAGTCGAAGAAAAACGTTGTCGACCCCGACGAGATCGTGCGCACCTACGGCGCCGACACCGCGCGCTGGTTCGTGCTGTCCGATTCCCCGCCGGAGCGCGACGTGCAGTGGACCGAGGCCGGCATCGAAGGCGCATCGCGCTTCCTGCAGCGCGTGTGGCGGTTGGTGGTTGATGCGTCTGACCTGCTGAAGAGCCCGCGGGGAGTCCCGGACGCTGCCGACGCCGACAGCCTCGCCATCCGTAAGGCCGCGCACAAGACCGTGGCCAATGTCGGCGTCGATATCGAAGGCCTGCGCTTCAATCGCGCCGTGGCACAGATCTACGAGCTCGCCAACGCGATCGCAAAATTCACGCAGGCGGTCACCGACGCGCCGACGCCCGGCCGGCTTGGCGCTCTCGCAGAGGCCATCGAGCGGTTGGTTCAGTTGATCGCACCCATGATGCCGCACCTCGCCGAGACCTGCTGGGCGGCGCTCGGCAAGGATGGGCTGGTGATCGACGCCCCATGGCCCGCTGTGGATGAAACCTTGCTTATCGAATCCACCGTCACGGTGCCGGTGCAGGTTAATGGCAAGCTCAAGGCCAATGTCACCCTGCCCATCGGTGCGGCGCGCGAACTCGTCGAGAAAGAAGTCTTGTCACTCGAGCCCATTGCTCGCATGCTGGATGGCAAGGCTCCCAAGAAACTGGTCATTGTGCCGGACAGGATCGTCAATGTGGTCATCTAAGGCCCTGCGGGGCCTCGCCGTCGCTCTCGCTCTCTTCGGTGTGGTTGCGCTTTCGGCCTGCACCAGCTTCAAGCCCATCTATGGCGACGCGGGTGTCGCGGCAATTCAGGGCGATTTCCGCTATGCGGCGCCCAATTCGGAACTTGAGCAGATCATCTACCAAGCACTGCTGCTGCGCATGGGCGTCAGCAAGGCGGCGGCCGCGCCGCTGGTGGCTGTAATCATCACGAGCGACACGAGCAGCCTCACAAGATCGGATGTCCTGCGGCCGAACGAACAGCGCCAGCTGACCGTGTCGGCACGTATCACGATCACATCGGCGGCCGGAAAGGTCGTGTTCGATACCGTGCGTACTGCTGTAACCGTCTATACCACTGATGGCCAGGGCCTCGCTGACAGGGAGGCGCTCAAGAATGCCGAACGCCAGGCAGCTACTGAGCTCGCCGAAACCGTAAGGCTCACCATCCTCTCCTCGACGGGCCTCAAGTCGCCGTCATGACGGCGCTCAAGGCGCATGAAGTCGAACGCTTCGTAACGCGGCCCGACCTAACCGAGGGTGTCATCCTGTGCTATGGGCCGGACGCAGGGTTGGTTCGTGAGAGCGCTTACAAGCTGTCGCGACGGTTCGCTGGCGACGATATCGACGGCATGAACCTGATCGTGCTTGAGGGCAGTGAGCTCGAAGCAGATCCGGCCCGGCTTGCCGTCGAGGCCCGCACCACTTCGCTTTTCGGTGACCGTCGCGTCATCCGGGTGCGAAACGTCGGCAAAGCCGTCGTGATGCCGCTCACCGCCGTCATCGAGGATCCGGCCGGCGCCATGATTGTGCTTGAGGCCGGCAATCTCCCCCCCAAGGATGCCCTCCGCGCCCTGGTGGAAGGTGCAAAGTGGGGCCGCGCCCTGCCCTGCTACGCCGACAGCGAGGAAACCCTCGGACGCGTGTTGTCGGATACCTTTTCCAAGGCCGGTATACGCGTCGACACTGACACGTTGGCAACCCTGCGCGATCTGCTGGGTAACGACCGGGAGGTCACCCGGCGCGAGCTCGACAAGCTGCTGCTCTTTGCCGATGAGAGCAAGGTGCTCACCGAGGCGGATGTGCTCGCACTGTGCGCCGACAATGCCGCCCTAGTGCTCGATGAAATCGTCGATGCGACTGGTGGCGGCAATGCCGCCGCTCTGGATGCCGCGTTGGCCCGCGCTCTTGCAAATGCTGTAAATCCACAGCAGATACTCGCCGCGTCGATCAATCATTTCAGCACGTTACGTCGCTGGCGCGTCGAAGTGGAGACAGGTAAATCCCCCGGCGCCGTTCTGGATGGGGCGCGGCCCAAGCCGCATTTCTCGCGCAAGTCGATGCTGGAGAAGCAGCTGCGGCTTTGGAGCGACGAGGCACTGAGCACCGCGCTTGAGCGCCTGCAGGCCACGGTATCGGAGTCGCGCAGGCATTACAGCATGCAGGAAACCCTGGCGCGGCGCGCCCTGCTCTCCCTGTGCGTGTCGGCGGCGCATCGCTGAACGGACGTCAGCCTGCTGGCGGCTGCCGCGACTCAGAGAATGGCAGCAGAGTCAACGCCTTGCTCCCATGTTCCACGTGAAACGCCGCCGTGGGCGTTTGTAGCGTGCGCGCAACATGCCCCGAGTGCGGTCAGCTTCGTCATCCTGTGCCTGTCGAAATGCGAGGAATTGGCACGGATGGACCGCCGCGCAACCCCGCAGCTTTACACTTCCTCATGACAAGCGCGTCGAACCACGAGGAAAGCCAGGATCAGGAATGTGAGTTACTGTCCGCTGAGCTTGAGGCAAATCCCATCCAGCTGCTCAAGCGTCCGGTAGCGAATCTCCAGCCTTCCGCCGTGCTCCCGGTGATCGATCGCAACATGCAGCCCAAGGACGTCAGACAGCCGCTTCTCCAGCGCGGCAGTATCGGCGTCCTTGGCTTTCGGTGTGGGCTTCTTCTTTGCCGGCTGGCTCGCATCGCGCTGACCGAGCACCTCGGCCTCGCGCACCGAAAGCCCACTCGACACAATCTGCTTTGCAAGCCCCGCCGGATCTTCCGCAGTGATCAGCGCCCGGGCATGACCGGCGGTCAACTCACCGCGCGACAGCATGCTCCGCACATCATCAGGCAGTTTCATCAGGCGCAGGGTGTTTGCGACATGCGACCGAGATTTCCCGATCACCTGTGCGAGGTCTTGCTGCGTATACTCGAACTGCTCGATCAATTGCGCGTACCCCATCGCCTCTTCGAGAGGGTTGAGGTCCACGCGCTGCACATTTTCGATAATGGCGAGTTCAAGTGCTTCCTTGTCGTCGACGTCGCGGATGACAACCGGAACTTCCCGAAGCCCGGCCCGCTGCGAGGCCCGCCAGCGCCGCTCGCCGGCGATGATCTCGAATATGTTGGGATCGCTGGTCGGACGCACCAGCAGGGGCTGCATCACGCCCTTTTCCCGGATTGAATTGGTCAAGTCCTCGAGCTGGTCCGCCGCGAAGTCACGGCGCGGATTGGCCCGATTGGCGATGAGGAAATCCACCGGCAGACGCTTGAGGCCGCCACTTTCAGCCAGCCGCACATTGTCCAACGTACCGATATCACCGATCAACGCTGCGAGGCCGCGTCCCAAACGCGAGGTCTTGTCGCTCATTTGGCCTCCTATGCCGCCAGTTGTCGTTCGCGGCGAATGACTTCGGTAGCAAGCCGAAGATAGGCTTGGCTGCCGGCACATTTCAGATCGTAAAGCAGGGCAGGCTTGCCGTAGGACGGCGCCTCGGACAAGCGGACATTGCGCGGGATCACGGTGTCGTACACTAAGGACCCCATTTCGCTGCGCACGTCCGCCAGCACCTGTTCGCTCAAATTGTTGCGCCGATCGAACATGGTCATCACCACGCCCTGGATGCTGAGCCGCGGGTTCAGCGTCGACCGGATCTGCTCGATCGTCTGCAGCAGCTGCGTCATGCCCTCAAGTGCAAAGAACTCGCATTGCAGGGGCACGAGAACGGCATCCGCCGCGACAAGCGCATTGATCGTCAGGAGGTTCAGCGAGGGCGGGCAGTCGATAAGCACATAGCTGACCGGCTTGTCCGCGATCCTCAAATCACCCATCGAGCGGAACGCATCGCGCAGCTTGAAGGCGCGGTCCGCCTGTTGCGCGATCGTCAGCTCGACTCCGAGCAGATCGAGCGTCGATGGGACAATTGCGACGTTCGGAACTGACGTCATGACCGACGCCGCGCCGACGCTGGCCCCGCCCAGCAGGACATCATAGCTCGAAATGTCGCGATCCACCCGCGAGATCCCCAAGCCCGTCGAGGCATTGCCCTGAGGATCAAGGTCCACGATGAGGACGCGCTCGCCTATTGCCGCCAGCGCGGTCGCGAGATTGATGGCGGTGGTCGTCTTGCCGACGCCGCCCTTCTGGTTCGCCAACGTAATGATGCGCGGTGCCAAGTCGTGACCTCCGGAAAATTCCGTTAAAGGTCTGATTTCAGACGCAGATTCCTGATCTGAAGCAGAACGCCACCCGCATCGGTGACGCTGGCATGTTTTATCACGTCGAAGGCGTAGACCAAACGGCTTTCTTGGAGCTCCACAGCATGATCGCGTCCCTTGTGCAGGAGCGCCACGGTCTGCGGCCCAAAGAACGGCTGAATCATGCCCAAAAGCTGGGGCAGGGCAGCCAAGGCCCGCGATGTAATGACGTCGAACTGTGTTTCACGTGAATCAAAATCGTCCGTGCGGCCGGCATGGACCTGTGCAGGCAATTCAAGTTCACGAATCACATGCCGTAGGAAGCTAACCTTCTTCGTGATCGGCTCGACCAGCTGAAGATGCGTCATCTTGCCTTTGAGCGCGACGGCGAGGGGCAGGGCGGGCATGCCGCCGCCGCTACCAACATCGAGGATGCGTTCAGGGCCAGTCAGGTGCCGTTCATCAATGTGGAGCAACGGCAGCAATTGCAAGGAATCCGCGATGTGGCGCGACCAGATATGGTCGACTGTTTCACGTGAAACCAGATTCTGTACGGCCGTCCATTTCCGCAATAGCTTTTCGAAGCGGTCGAGGTCAGCGAGCGCTGCGCCTGAAGGGCGACCGAAATGCTCTGTTAACCCAATGACATAGCTTCGAGCAGCTGCCTCATCCATCAGCCGGCCTTCTTGAGATAGCCACGGCGAATGATCGCGAGAATCAGCGTGATCGCGGCAGGAGTCACACCCTCGATGGCCTGAGCCTGGGCAATGGTCTGCGGGCGCTGAGCAATGAGCCGCTGCCGTATTTCCATCGACAGGCCGGGCAGTTCAGAATAGTCGAGCCAGGCTGGAATCGCCCGCAACTCATCGCGCTTCACTGCCGCGATGTCGGCCGTCTGCCGGTCGAGATAGACCGCGTATTGGGCATCGATCCCGACCTGTTCGAGGATCTGCGGCTCGATCGCAGCGATCTCTGGCCAGAGCCGAACCAGATCGGAAGTTTCAACATCGGGATAGGACATCACCGCAAAAGCCGACCGTGTCTGGCCGTCCGCATTCACCGCAAGCCCGGCCCGACGCGCCTCAGTTGGTGAGGCCGTCAACCGATCGAGCATGCGGCGCGCAGCCTTCAGCCTGTCCTGCCGCACGGCGAAGTGTACGGCACGCACACTGCCGACCAGGCCCGCCTCAATACCGAGAGCCGTCAGCCGCTGATCGGCATTGTCACTGCGCAGGTGCAGCCGGAACTCAGCACGCGACGTGAACATCCTGTACGGCTCGCTCACCCCTCGGGTCACCAGGTCATCCACCATGACCCCGAGATAGCTCTCGGTCCGCGAAACATGCATCGGCTCCGCCCCGATGGCGCGCTTGCCTGCATTCGCTCCCGCCAGCAGCCCCTGCGCCGCAGCCTCTTCATAGCCTGTCGTGCCGTTGATCTGCCCGGCAAGAAACAGCCCTGGGAGCCGCTTCACCTCCAGGCCGAGACTCAGTTCACGTGGATCGACATGGTCATACTCGATCGCATAGCCCGGCCGGACAATATGCACATTCTCAAGTCCCGGCATGGATTTAAGGAACGCTTCCTGCACATCGGCCGGCAGGGACGTCGATAGCCCGTTCGGGTAGATGGTTGGATCGTCGAGCCCCTCGGGTTCCAGAAAGATCTGGTGGCTGTCGCGGTCAGCGAACCGGACAATCTTGTCTTCGATCGACGGGCAATAGCGCGGCCCGCGGCTCTGGATCCGGCCCGAGTACATCGCTGAGCGATGAATGTTTTCCGAAATGATCCTATGCGTCTCGCCTGTCGTGCGGGTCATGAAGCAACTGACCTGCCGCGTGGTGATCGCCTTGGTTAACGCCGAGAATGGCTCCGGCGGATCATCGCCGAGTTGCTCTTCAAGCCCGGAGAAATCGATGGAGTTGGCATCGAGGCGGGCAGGGGTCCCGGTCTTCAGTCGGCCGAGCGCCAGGCCCAGCGCTTCGAGACGCAGCGACAGGCCCAGCACCGGCTTCTCACCGATGCGACCGGCGGGCACCGTTTCTTCGCCGCGATGGATCAGGCCACGGAGGAATGTGCCGGTGGTCAGGACCACAGCCTTGGTGGAGAAGTGCCGGCCGTCAAGCAGCACGACGCCGGTAACGACACCGTTCTCAACCACAACATCGTCAACCTCGCCTTCGATGACCTCGAGATTGGGTTGCGCGGTAATCGCGGCCTGCATCGCCTCGCGATAGAGTTTCCGGTCGGCTTGCGCCCGCGGTCCGCGTACGGCTGGGCCCTTGCGGCGATTGAGCACGCGGAACTGGATACCGGCCTCGTCGGCAACGCGACCCATCAACCCGTCGAGCGCGTCAATCTCGCGAACGAGATGGCCCTTGCCGAGTCCCCCGATCGCCGGGTTGCAACTCATTTCGCCGATGGTGGCGAACTTGTGGGTAACGAGGGCGGTCGGCACGCCAAGTCGCGCGGAGGCCGCCGCAGCTTCCGCCCCGGCATGACCGCCGCCAACAACGATGACTCCGAAATCACTCATGGCATCAACCTGGAAAGGGGCCGTTTAGGGCATTGTTCCACGTGAATCAATCTTTGTGCCGCCGCGCCTGTGTTTCACGTGAATCACGGACCTGTCCGGTTGCCGTCATTTGCCAATGCAGAACGTCGAGAACAGCCGGTCTAGCACGTTCTCAGCGTCCATACGCCCGAGCAACCGCTCGAGCGAAACACCCGCGCGCCGCAGCCGCTCCGCCGCGAGTTCACTTCGGTCCACTTCTTCAGCGACACGCCGCAACTCCAGAACGGCACCCAGCAATGCGGCGCGGTCCTGTTCATGGCTGACCAGAATATCTGCAGGGCGGGCATTCGCCGCACCGGACAGTACATAAAGGAGCTCCAGCAGCTCCGCGATCCCGGCGCCAGTCACAGCCGACACGTTGATGTCCGCACCGGCGAAGACTCCGAGGTCGCTCTTGGTGGCAACCTGCAAGACTGGCGGGGGCTGCATAGGTTCAAGTTCCGCAGCAGGGAGCTCGGGCGGCGCGGCAGCAGGTACATCCGGTGCCATCAGCCAGAGGACGAGATCGGCATGCAGCATGGCTTCGCGGGCGCGCTCAACCCCGATGGCTTCCGCCTTTGAGTTCGTCTCACGTAGTCCCGCACTGTCGATCAGCAATATCAGCTGACCCTTTACATCCAGTGGCACTTCCTTGAGGTCACGCGTTGTGCCCGCCTCATCGGAAACAATAGCGGCATCGGACTGCGACAGCGCGTTCAGCAGGCTGGACTTGCCTGCGTTTGGTGGCCCTGCGAGCACCACGCGAAAGCCGGAGCGGATGATCCGACCTTGCCCGCCTTGAGCGAGTACCGCATCGATATCACCAGCCAGGGCCTCGACGTCATCGATAAAGCTCGGGGGCAGGGCCCCGACATCGCCTTCGTCGGAAAAGTCGAGCTGTGCCTCGATATGGGCACGCAGATCCAACAAGCGCTCGCGCCAGCCCTCAATCCGCCGCGTCAATCCACCTTCCATTCGTGCATAGGCAATGGCGCGCTGGTTTTCGGTTTCGGCTCCGATCAGGTCGCCGAGGCCTTGGGCCCCTGTAAGGTCGAGCTTGCCATTCTCGAAGGCCCGATGGGTGAATTCGCCAGCATCCGCCAACCGGCATCCGGGAACTTCAGAAATTCGACGCAATAGGCTTTGCACAACGGCACGGGAGCCGTGCACCTGCAGCTCAAGACAGTCTTCGCCAGTGAAACTCTGCGGCCCCGGCATCCAGAGCACCAGGCCCTGGTCGATCGGCACATCGCCATCACGGATGCGCCTGAGGGCCGCTTGCCGCGGGGGGGACAGGGGAGCGGTGAACCGCTCCGCAATGTCGCGAGCCAGCGGCCCGGAAACGCGAACCACCGCAACACCAGCGGGCAATGCGCCCGACGACAGTGCAACGATGGTATCGCCGGCCGACATGCCGACCTCAGGTATTCATCGAGTCGAAGAAATCGGAGTTCGTCTTCGTCTGACGTATCTTATCCATCAGGAATTCCATGGCGTCGACCGTCCCCATCGGGTTCAGGATTCGGCGCAGTACATACATCTTCCGCAGGATATCCGGCTCGACGAGCAGTTCTTCCTTGCGGGTGCCCGACTTGGTGATGTCGAGCGCCGGGAAGATGCGCTTGTCCGAGACCTTGCGGTCCATGACGATTTCCGAGTTACCGGTACCCTTGAACTCTTCGAAGATCACTTCGTCCATGCGGCTGCCGGTATCGATAAGTGCCGTCGCGATGATAGTGAGCGACCCGCCATCCTCGATATTGCGGGCGGCGCCGAAGAAGCGCTTCGGGCGCTGCAGAGCGTTCGCGTCCACACCACCCGTAAGCACCTTACCCGAACTCGGCACCACGGTGTTGTAGGCGCGGCCGAGGCGGGTGATGGAGTCGAGCAGGATCACCACATCGCGCTTGTGCTCGACGAGGCGCTTCGCCTTTTCGATCACCATCTCCGCAACCTGCACGTGGCGCGACGCCGGTTCATCGAAGGTCGAGGAGATCACCTCGCCCTTCACCGAGCGCTGCATGTCCGTCACTTCTTCCGGACGCTCGTCGATCAGCAGCACGATCAGGTAGCATTCGGGGTGGTTGATGGCGATTGACTGCGCGATGTTCTGGAGCAGGACGGTCTTGCCGGTGCGCGGCGGAGCCACGATCAGCGCGCGCTGGCCTTTGCCGAGCGGCGACACCAGATCCATGATGCGCGCGCTCTTGTCCTTCACTGTGGGGTCGGGAAGCTCGAGGCGCAGGCGCTCATCGGGATAGAGTGGCGTCAGATTGTCGAAATTGATCTTGTGGCGGACCTTCTCGGGGTCCTCGAAATTGATGGTGTTGACCTTGAGCAGCGCGAAGTAGCGCTCGCCTTCCTTCGGCGACCGGATCTGCCCTTCCACCGTGTCACCGGTGCGCAGCGAGAAGCGGCGGATCTGGCTCGGCGACACATAGATGTCGTCGGGACCCGGTAGGTAATTGGCATCCGGGGAGCGCAGAAAACCGAAGCCGTCGGGCAAAACCTCGACCACGCCTTCGCCGGTGATATCCACCTCGCGCGCCGCGAGCTCCTTGAGGATGGCGAACATCAATTCTTGCTTGCGCAGGGTGGATGCGCCTTCAACCTCATAGGTTTCGGCAAATTCCAGCAGTTCTGCAGGCGTCTTGGCCTTCAGCTCGCTGAGCTTCATGTTTTCCATGGCGGGGAGAGCCTTTGGGAGATCAGTGGTGGGAGAATTTTGAGAGGGGAAAGAAGCCCAGCACCGTCGGGGAGACGCGCATTCAACGGACTCAATAAGGCCTGAAATAGCCAAAAGCGCTGTGATATTCAAGCGACTTGTCGGAGACGCCCGGATTCACGTGAAACGACGGGGTCTTGGCCCCCGTCGATCGCACGGACCCGCACCTGATAAACGGTATGCCGACTCAGAAGGGCTTCACCACTACGGCAATGACAATGATGATCGCCAAGACGAACGGAATCTCGTTGATCATGCGGAAGAAGCGCGAGGGATGCTTGTTCGCGTCCCTCTCGAAATCCTTGCGCAGCCGGCTGTACCAGCCATGGATACCGGAGAGCGCCAATACCGCGACGGCCTTGAGCCACATCCAGCCCTGGCTGAAATCGACAAGACCATAGCCGAAAGCAAGCCAGAGCCCAAAAGCCCAGGTGGCAATCATCGCCGGGTTCATGATGCCGCGGAACAGCCGCCGCTCCATCACCTTGAACGTTTCGGACTGCGGCGAGCCGACTGGACTTTCCGCGTGATAGACGAAGAGCCGCGGCAGATAGAGCAGCGCCGCCATCCACGCGATGACGCTGAGCACATGTAGCGCCTTGACCCATTCCATCTTCAGAGGCCCCTCAGATGCGCGATCAGCGCTTCAAGATGCGCAATTGGTGTGTCGGGCACGATCCCATGCCCAAGATTGAAGATGTGCGGTCGGCCACTGAAGCCTGCAACGATATCGCGCGCCCGGTCAAGCATCTGGCCACCACCAGCCACGAGGCGAAGCGGATCAAGGTTACCCTGCACGCCCAGGCCTTCCGGCAAGACGTCATCGATCGCCAGCGGCACCCCATAATCCAGCCCGAGCACATTGACCCCTGTCTCAGCGGCATAGACCGGCAGCATGCCTGCCGCCCCGCGCGGGAATCCGATGATCGGCGCATTGGGGCGCATGGCCCGTATACCGGCCACGATGCGCCGGTTGGGCGCAATCACCCATTGCCGAAATGCCAGTTCGTCAAGATTCAGGGCCCAGCTCTCAAACAACTGCACCACATCGGCGCCCGCATCGAGCTGGCGCACGAGGTAGCCGATGCTGGTCTCGACCAGCACATCTATCAACCTCTGGAACGCCGCTGGGTGCCTGAGGCTGAAGAGGCGCGCCGCGGCCTGGTCGGAGGAACCGCGCCCTCCAATCATGTAGGTGGCAACCGTCCACGGCGACCCACAAAAACCGATCAAGGTTGTCTCGGGCCTAATCACTGCACGAATGCGGCGTACCGTCTCGATAACCGGCGCCAGGTGCGCCTCGGCGCGTGCCGGCTCAAGCGCGTCGATACCACTCTGGTCAAGCGGTGCCAGCATCGGGCCTTCACCGGTTTCGAACCTGACCGCCTGTCCCAAGGCATCGGGCACAACAAGAATGTCCGAAAACAGGATGGCGGCATCCAGATCGAACCGCCTGAGCGGCTGCAGGGTAACTTCCGTCGCAAGCTCCGGGGTGTAGCATAGCTCAAGGAAGTTGCCTGCCCGGGTGCGCGTCTCCCGATACTCCGGCAGATAGCGGCCTGCCTGCCGCATGATCCAGATCGGCAGTCGCTGTGTCCGTCGTCCAAGCACCGCTTCGAGGAGCGGTTTCACCACGGGATTATCGATCGGTCTACCCTCAACCAAAGAATCTAGACTCTTCATTTGTATTATCATGGCGGTGTTTTGCAGGAATTCCGGTTTGCCCACAATCCGCTTGCCTAGGACACAGCCGCGCAGGCCGATTTTGACCCCCTGTGAATCTCACAGCCTATCAACAGGACCGCTGCTTCCCGACCGGGATGGACTCGGCAGACTCCTCGGGCGAGTCCGCCTTGCAACGGGATTCTTGGAAACAATGTACTGCTGTTTAAATCTCGGATCTTGCGAGAGGGGTTTTCCACGATTCCCACGTTAACGTTTCATTAAGGTCTGTGGCGCTCAGCCTGTGGAGCATTTTCGAGCCAGCGGGGACAAACGTTACTGAAACCCTAACAGTCAGCTTTTCCACTGCTGCGACGCTTGAGAGACCGGGAACAATGTGGAAAACCACACCTATGCTGATCCTGGCTTCCCAAAGTGCGACGCGAAAGGCCCTGCTTGCCGGGGCCGGCCTGCGATTCGAAGCGTGTCCAGCCCCCATCGACGAGCGCGCGCTCGAAGCTGAACTTTTGGGGAAAGGTGGAAATGCCGCCGATCTAGCGCGCGCACTTGCTGAGGCGAAGGCGCTGGCGGTGTCGAATCAGCGACCCGGCACCGTGGTGATCGGTGGCGATCAGGTGCTGGCGATAAATGGCGACATCCTCCACAAGCCCGCTGACATGGCTTCCGCTCGAACACAGCTTTTGCGGCTACGGGGCGAGACGCATGAATTGCTCGGTGGCATTGCGCTCGCCCGCGACAATCGTCTGATCTGGTCGGATCTGGTGATCTCGACTTTGACCTTGCGCCACTTCACCGAAGCAGAACTTGATCAGGTGCTCCGGCTTGAGGGCGACGCGGTTCTGCAATCGGTTGGCGCCTATCGCTTCGAAGGCCCCTCCGTTCGGCTTTTTGACACGATCGACGGCGACTATTTCGCTATCCTCGGCCTGCCCTTGCTACCGCTCCTGGCGGCATTGCGTCTGCACGTTCCCGAAATCCTGGATCAATCCCTGTGATCAAAGCCTTTGTCATTGGCCATCCCATCAAGCACTCGCGCTCACCGTTGATCCATGGCCATTGGCTCCAAACCTATGGGATTGCAGGGTCCTATGTAGCCATAGATGTGGCGCCAGAGGCATTGGAGGCGCATTTCGGCCGCATCCGCGCAGGGGAGTTCGCGGGCGGCAACGTAACCGTGCCCCTGAAAGAAGGCGCGTTTCGCCTCTGTGACGCGCTTGATCCTCTGGCGCAACGTATTGGCGCCAGCAATACGCTGGTCCGCCGTCCGGATGGCACGATCATCGGCCAGAACACCGACTTCATGGGGTTTCTGGGCAATCTCGACCAATCCGCGCCGGGCTGGGACGACACCTTGTCCGAGGTGATCGTGCTGGGGGCAGGGGGAGCCGCCCGCGCCATCGTCATCGCACTCGAAGAACGCAAGGCCGGTGTCATCCACGTCCTGAACCGCACTCGCGAGAAGGCTGAGGCACTCACTGCGCTGAGCCCGAAGGTCATTGCAGGAACGCTCGATCAGTTCGGCCGGCTCGCGCCAACAGCGCGGCTCATGGTCAATACCACCACCATCGGCATGCACGGCACACGCTTCGACGACCTGCCGATGTCCCTCCTGCCAAAGCACTGCACCGTCACAGATATCGTCTATACCCCGCTTGAAACGCCGCTGCTTGCGGAGGCACGCGCTCTCGGCCTCCCCAGCGTCGATGGATTAGGCATGCTGCTGCATCAGGCCGTACCTGGCTTCGAAGCGTGGTTCGGGACGCGGCCGGCGGTGACGCTGGAGCTCCGCGCTCTGATCGAGGGGACCCTCTGATGCTGAAACTCGGACTCACCGGCTCGATCGCGGTGGGGAAGTCCACCGTGCTCGCGGTGTTTGCCGACCAGAATATACCGACTTTCTCCTCCGACGAGGCCGTTCACGCGCTCTATCGCGGTGTGGCTGTGCCGCCAGTCGCTGCCGCTTTTCCGGGTGTCGTGACAGACGGCGAGATTGACCGGGCAGCCTTGTCCGCCATCCTTGTTGTCCATCCGGAGCGGCTCAAGGACCTCGAAGCCATCGTTCATCCGCTGGTGCGCGCCGAGATTTCGCGTTTCCTCGCAACTGCCCAGGCCAGCGGCGCCGATCTGGCGGTGGTCGATATTCCCCTTCTGTATGAACGCGGCATCGACTGGGGCTTCGACAAGGTGCTGGTGGTTGCCGTCGACCCTGCGACGCAGCGGGTGCGAGCGTTGGCTCGCCCCGGAATGAACGTGGAAAAACTAGACGCCATCCTTGCCCGGCAGCTGCCACAGGCGGAGAAACTCAAGCGCGCCGATTGCATCATATGGACCGACGGATCGCTCGAAGAGACCCGGCGGCAGGTACTCGAACTCATCCAATCGCTCAGGACAGGCCGATGAAACGGGAAATCGTCCTCGATACGGAAACCACTGGTCTCAGCGCGGCCACAGGGGATCGTGTCGTCGAAATCGGCTGTGTCGAACTCATCAATCACATTCCCTCGGGCCGACACTTTCACGTCTATCTGAACCCCGAGCGCGACATGCCGGAAGAGGCCTTCAAGGTGCATGGGCTCTCGTCCGAATTCCTGTCGAGCAAGCCGAAATTTGCCGAGGAGGCCGAGAGCTTCCTTGACTTCATCGGCGACGCGATACTCGTCATTCACAACGCGCCCTTCGACATCGGTTTTCTCAACCACGAGCTGGAGCGGCTGAGGAAGCCGAGCCTCTCGAATCCGGTGATCGACACGGTGATGCTTGCCCGTAAGGTGCTGCCCGGCCAGCGCGTCAGCCTTGATAGCCTGTGCAAGACTTACGGCATCGACAATTCGAAGCGCACGCTGCACGGTGCCTTGCTCGATAGTGAGATCCTGGCCGATGTTTACCTGGAGCTCATCGGCGGCCGCCAGGTTGGTCTAGCGCTTGTCGCCTCCGAACGCCGCGAGGTCGACGTCAGCGTCGGAGGGGGCACAGCCAAGCCGCGAAACCATGCCTTGCCATCGCGGCTGAGTGCCGCCGAGCGTGCCGCGCACGAAAAGCTCGTCGCGACGCTTGGCGCCGACGCGCTGTGGCTGGCCTACGATAAGTGATGACACAATACGCAAAGGGCTGCCCGCTCGCGGACAGCCCTTGCAAACCCTCTGAGATTTAGGTGCTCAGTTCGCGGCGCCAGCCGCCTGCTGCGCCTGCAGGTTCTTGAGATTCTGGACATAGAGCTGCTGGAAATCCACCGGCTCCATCAGGAGCGGCGGGAAGCCACCGATCTGTACCGTTTGGGCAAGCGCATGGCGGGCAAACGGGAAGATCAGGCGGGGGCACTCGATCATGAGCAACTGTGGCAAGAGCTGCTCGGGCACATTGCGCAGCCGGAACACGCCGCCATAGACCATCTCGACATTGAACAGCAGTGCACTGTCGCGTTCGGCCTTGGCGGAAAGGGTGATCTCCACCGCATAAATGTCGTCGGTCTGCTTCTTCACGCCGACATTGATGCCGACATTGAACTGCGGCTGCACACCGCTCATCACCGATGCCGGAGCACCGGGATTCTCGAAGCTGAGATCGCGAATATACTGCGACAGGAGGCTGTAGCCTGGCGCGCCCTGCGTCGCGTTGGCGGCCGGGGCCGGGGTTTCGTCAGCCATTTCTCGTCTTGTCCTCTGCAAGAAGCAGCGCAAAGAAGCTGCGCTTTAACGCTCGTGCCGCGAGGTAGCATCTTTGCCCCAGCCGAACAAGCGGTCCTAAGGGTTCAGGTCGGGCGAGGAGTGTGAGTATGCTCCCTGGATTGTCAGTCTCTGGGTCGCCAATCCTCTGGCTCAAGCTCGATCGTTTCGGGGGGGACAATGCGCGAAGGGCCTTCGCTGGAAGCGCTGAAGCCCTGCTCGCGCACCACGACATTGAAGCGCTTCGCGAGGAAACGCAGCATACCCTGCCGCACCTGCGGGATGAGGAGGATGAGTCCTACGATGTCGCCAAAGAAGCCCGGTACGATGAGCAGCACCCCGGCTATGGCGAGCAGCAGCCCTTCGCCGACCGCTTCCGCCTGTGACTGCGCTGTGGCTCCTAGGCCGCGGCCCGTCAGAACCTTGAGCCCGGTGCGCCGGAGCACCGCCGCGCCGACGAGTCCCGCGAGCACGACCAGCGCCAGTGTCGCCAACACGCCGAGCCACCGGCCGACCAGCACGAAGCCGGCGATTTCGACGAGCGGCAGGCCAATCAAGACGATTGGCAGGAGGCGCGACACCATGGCTAACCCTTCCAGTGATCCTTTATGGCCGCGCGATCCGTTGCCAACTGGTTTTGGCGCGGCGTTTGCCTATATATAGGCGCGAGTGGCGCAACTCGCGAGGGCTGCGTCCTGTCCCGCGCCCCGGGCGTGAGGTCATCCTTGCCGAGGCAGCAGAGAGAAGTAGAGCCGATGGAAGATTTTCTCGATATCCCGACCCTCATCGCTATCGGCGTTGCAATCTTTGTGCTGTTCCGATTGCGTCAGGTGCTCGGTACCCGAACCGGCCGCGAGCGCTCGCCGCTCGAGCGCCGCCCCGACGCCGAGGCAAAGCCGGTAGTCCGGCCCGACGCCGACGAGAAGGTGGTTCCACTGAAGCGCGCACCCGCGCCGGAGACGCCCGAGGACAGCGAACGCTTTGCCCGCAAGCTCGCCGCAGAGATCGAGCAATACGCGCGCGGCGACGAAAAGATCGCGTCTGGCCTCCGAGCCGTGTCCGAGGCGGATGGCAGCTTCTCGCCCAAGACCTTCATGGAAGGCGCCAAGGCCGCCTATGAGATGATTGTCACCGCCTTTGCGGCGGGTGATCGGGCAACCTTGAGGAATCTCCTCGAAAAGGAAGTTTATGATGGCTTCGAGCGGGTCATAAAGGACCGGGAGGTGGCCGGTCGCAAGGTCGACTTTACTTTTGTCGGTTTGCCGAAGGTCGAGATTTCCGAAGCCGAAGGCGATCGCCGCCAGGTGGCCGTAACGGTGCGCTTCCACGCCGAGGTCGTATCTGCCACCCGTGATACCGATGGCACGCTGATCGAGGGCAATGCCGACCAGGTGCAGAATATCGCCGACGAATGGACTTTCGCACGCAATCCCAAGTCCCGCGACCCCAACTGGAGGCTCGTCGCCACCAGCCAGCTCGAATAGGCTTGGGTCCGGGGTTGCCAACATGGCCAAGCGCGGGCCTCGAGGTCCGGCGGACCTTCCCGACTATCATCTCTGGCTGAAGGTCAGGGAAACGGTGACGCCGCTGCGGCCCGAGCCCGTGGTGGCGATCGAGGAGCCGCCGCACCTGCCCATACCGCCTGAGACAGGCAAACCGGCGGTTGCCGGTGCAAAGCGCCCCTATCCGCAATTTGCAATGCCCTCCTATCAATCCGATGGCCGGCCGCAAAAGGGCCCCCGCCCCGGCATCGAGCCCAATCTGCGCCAGCGGCTCATCCGTGGCCGCGACCAGATCGACGGCACACTCGACCTGCATGGCATGCGGCAGGCGGAAGCGCATCTCGCCCTCACCCGCTTTATCCGCGCCCGCGCAGAACGCGGCGATCGCACGCTGCTCGTCATCACCGGCAAAGGCCTGAAGAAGCTTTCCGATGACGCGGCTGTCATAGTCGAGCGCGGCGTCTTGCGGGCCATGCTGCCCTTCTGGCTGGCGTCTCCTGATCTCGCGCCACTGGTCTCGGGCTGGGATGTCGCGGCGCAGGGCCATGGCGGCGATGGCGCGTTCTATGTCCGCCTCCGTCGGTTGAGGGAAACCAAATGACGCCGCTCGGCCACAGGCTCCGGCAGTTGCGCGAGGAACGCGGCATTTCGCTCAAGCAAATGGCCGCCGCCCTCGATGTATCGAGCGCCTATCTCAGCGCGCTCGAGCACGGGCGCCGTGGTCGGCCCACATGGCAGATGCTGCAGCGCATCATCGGCTATTTCAACGTCATCTGGGACGAGGCGGAGGAACTGACCCGCCTCGCCGAAATGAGCGACCCCCGCGTCACCATAGATACCGCCGGCATGTCGCCTGAAGCCACCAGCTTCGCCAACCGCCTCGCCCGTGACATTGGCAAGCTTGCGCCGGACGATCTCGTGGCGCTTTCCGCCGAGCTCACGCGTCGCCTCAAGTAGCGGATTCATCGGCTGCGGATCCTCCCCCAAAGACCAATCGCCACTTGCGGTTTTGCCCCTCAGGTGATCCCCTCCGCCCGCAACATTGGAGGAGGGAAGGACAACATGAAGCGCGCGCTGATCGTCTGGGGCGGGCTCGAACTGCACGAGCCGGAAAAAGGCGCGTTGATCCTGCGGGATTTTCTCGTCTCCGAAGGCTTCACGGTCACAGTCAGCAATGCCTATGCCGATCTCGGCGGGCCGGACATTGCCTCCTATGACCTCATAATACCGCAGGTGACCGGCGGCGAGCTGGATCGGGAGGCCTCCATTGCGCTGTGCGCCGCGGTCGAGGCCGGTGCTGGCGTCGCGGCCTTCCACCATGGCCTTGCGACCAGCTTCCCTGGCAATGCGCGGTTCCGCTTTCTTGCCGGGTGCACCTTTGCCACGCATCCGGGCGATATCATCTCTTACCAGGTCGATCCGCTCAAACCCGATGACCCGGTTATGGCAGGCATCCCGAGCTTCGAGCACACCTCCGAGCAATATTACATGCATGTCGACCCCGCCGTCGAAGTGCTCGCCACCACTACATTCTCCGGCGAGCATGCCGCGTGGAAGCAGGGTGTCGCCATGCCCGTCGTATTCAAGAGCCGCTTCGGCAAGGGCCGAGTGTTCTATTCTGCGCTTGGCCACACGCCAGCCGAACTCGGCAACCCTCTTATCATGACCCTGCTGCAGCGAGGATTACTTTGGGCCGCCCGTTGATCGAAACCCGCCCTGTCGGCAAGACCGGGCTCCACATCAGCCGCATCGGCTTCGGCGGCGCGCCCTTGGGCGATATCGTCAAGGCGCCCTCGGCGGCGGAGGCCGAAAAGCTGCTCGATGCCGCCTGGGATGCCGGCATCCGCTATTTCGATACAGCGCCGTTCTACGGATCTGGCCTGTCCGAGCGCCGCATCGGCGACTATCTGCGGGGCAAGCCACGGGACGAGTTCGTACTCTCAAGCAAAGTCGGCCGGCTGCTGCTCCCCGATGCGGGCTATGGCGTCGAAAAGACCGGATCGCCGGCTGCGATGCCGTTCCGGCCGCACTATGATTATTCCTATGACGGCATAATGCGCAGCTTCGAGCACTCCTTGCAGCGGCTCGGGCTCGACAGAATCGATATTCTCCTGATCCACGATATCGGCCGGTTCTCGCACCGTGAGGATCACGAACTCACCTGGCAGCAAGTGACCGCGGGCGGCGGCATTCGCGCAATGGAGCAATTGAAGGCCGAAGGGGTCGTCAAGGCCATCGGGGCAGGGGTCAACGAATACCCCGTGATCAACGCCCTGCTCGATGAGGCCCCTTTCGACGTCTTCCTGCTCGCCAACCGCTACACGCTGCTCGACCAGGAGGTGATCGATACGCTCCTGCCGCGCTGCGAGCGCGAAGGCGTCGCGATCATCGATGGCGCGCCGCTGAACTCCGGCATCCTGCTGACCGGCGCGGTCCCGGGCGCGATCTTCGACTATGCGCCTGCCAGGGAACCGATCCTTGAAAAGACCCGCCGCATCGAGGCCGTCTGCGCGCGGCATGGTGTGTCGCTGTTGCGCGCGGCGCTCAACTTCCCGCTCGGGCATCAGGCGATCACCTCGCTGATCCCCGGATTCGCGCGCGTCTCCGATCTCGAGCAGAACCTCGTACATCTTTCGAGCGCGATTCCGCCCGCGCTTTGGGAAGACCTGCGCGCCGAGGGGCTGATCCACAAGCACGCGCCCGCGCCGGTAACGCCGACGCTGGGATAGATCGTTCCGATCGTCCTCGGCCTTCGACGGGCTCAGGCTGAGGTCGACGGGGAGCGCAGTGTTCTGCAACCAAACGCCCTCGTGGTTCGACAAGCTCACCATGAGGGCTGGCGGTATCGTCCTCAGCCTGAGCCTGTCGAAGGCCGAGGACAACATGAGCAGTACCCTTACAGCACGAAGCGGCTGAGATCGCGATCCGCGGCCATCTTGCCGATGCGGCCATCGACATAGGCCTTGTCGATCTCGATCGTCTGCCCGAACTTGTCCGGCGCATCGAACGAAATGTCCTCGACGAGCCGTTCCATGATGGTGGCGAGCCGGCGCGCACCGATATTCTCGACGCTCGAGTTCACCGTCACCGCCGCGTCGGCAATCGCCTCGATCGCCTCATTGGTGAAGCTCAGCGTCACGCCCTCGGTCGCCATCAGGGCGGTATATTGCTTGATGAGGCTCGCGTCGGTGTCGTTGAGGATGCGGATCAGGTCCTCCCGGCTCAATGGGCTCAATTCCACCCGGATCGGCAGGCGGCCCTGCAATTCCGGCAACAGGTCCGACGGCTTTGCCACATGGAAGGCGCCCGAGGCGATGAACAGGATATGGTCGGTTTTCACCGGGCCATACTTGGTCGACACCGTCGTGCCTTCGATGAGCGGCAACAGGTCGCGCTGCACGCCTTCGCGTGACGGGCCCGAGCCATAGCCCTCGCGGTTCGCCACCTTGTCGATTTCATCGATGAAGGCGATGCCGTGGTTTTCCACGAGGTCGACCGCGTCCTTGTTGATCTGCTCGTTGTCGAGCAGCTTGTCGGCCTCCTCGGCCATCAGCGGGGCATGCGCGTCCTTCACCTTCAGCTTGCGCTTCACGCCGCGCCCGCCAAAGGCCTTGCCCAGCATGTCCTGGATATTGATCATCTGCGCGCCCGGCATGCCCGGCACTTCGAAGCCGCCAGACGGCGGGCCCTGCACGGTCAGCTCGACCTCGATTTCGCGGTCGTCGAGCTCGTTGGCGCGCAGCTTCAAGCGGAAGCTGTCACGGGTTGCCGGAGAGGCGGACGAGCCCACCAGTGCGTCGAGCACGCGCTCTTCGGCATTGTGGTGCGCCTTGGCTTGCACTTCCTTGCGCTTCTTGTCGCGCAACAGCGAAATCCCCGCCTCGACCAGATCACGGATGATCTGTTCGACGTCGCGGCCGACATAGCCGACCTCGGTGAACTTGGTGGCCTCGACCTTGACGAAGGGCGCCTGTGCCAGTTTCGCGAGCCGGCGGCTGATTTCGGTCTTGCCGACACCGGTGGGCCCGATCATCAGGATATTCTTGGGCGTCACTTCCTGGCGCAGTTCCAAAGGCAGCTGCTGCCGGCGCCAGCGGTTCCTGAGTGCCACTGCCACGGCGCGCTTCGCGTCCTTCTGGCCGACGATATAGCGGTCGAGTTCGGAGACGATCTCGCGCGGGGAAAAATTCGCTTCAGTCATCTTGGTTCTCCAGGTGCCTTGTCGAGGAGCTTGCCTCGTCGAGAAAGCGCACCATCAGGTGTTCGTCGACATAGCGACCGTTCACATACAGATAGCGGGGCTCGGTGCCGTAGCGCTTGAACCCATTGCGTTCGTAAAGCCGGATCGCCGGCTCGTTTCCGGCGGCGACGCCGAGATGGATCTGGCTGACCTTGCCCCGTGCATGGTCGAACACCGCATCCAGCAGACGCTGCGCGAGGCCGGTGCCGCGCGCCTCGGGCCGCACATAGACCTGGTAGAGCGCGCCGCGATGCGCCTGCCTTGGCCCCTGGCCCATGTCGAAGGCCATGAGCCCGATCAGGTGGCCCTCCGCCGTTTCACCTGCAAAAAACACCATCCGACCCAGCACCTGCCGCAGCGCATCGTCGTTCTGCGCCGCAAAGCCTTCCGGCGTCGACAGGAACGCCTCGGGGTGTGCAATAAGCGCCTCGAGGCGGATCTCGCGATAGGCCGGCCAGTCTTCGGGGCCGAGCCGGCGGATCGTGTGAGTCACGAACCCGTCTCGATCACTTCCAGCGTCACGCTCTCATTGGTGTAGATGCAGATTTCCGCCGCGATCTTCATCGCCTTGCGGGCGATCTCCTCGGCATCGAGATCGGTGGACTGGCTGAGCGCCAAGGCCGCCGAATAGGCGTAATTGCCGCCCGAACCGATGGCGATGGTGTCATGGTCGGGGGTCAGCACGTCGCCGGTACCGGTCAAGACCAGCGTCACATCCTTGTCGGCGACGATCATCATCGCTTCGAGCCGGCGCAAATAGCGGTCGGTCCGCCAGTCCTTGGCGAGTTCGACGGCGGCCCGCATCAGCTGGTCCGGGTACTGCTCGAGCTTGGTTTCGAGCCGCTCGAACAGCGTGAAGGCATCGGCCGTGGCGCCGGCAAAGCCGCCGATCACCTTGCCGCCGGCCAGCCGCCGCACCTTTTTCGCGTTGTGCTTCATCACCGTGTTGCCGACGGAGACCTGACCGTCGCCGGCCACCACGACCTTGCCGCCCTTGCGCACGGCGACAATGGTGGTGCCGTGCCAGTTGGGGAATGCACCTTCAGTGCTCATTGGGGAAAACTCCGATACGCTGAGCCCGTATTTAGGCGCCCCGGGCCCGAAAGCAAATGCGGCTAGCCGTTAGGACAGTGACAGGGCTGTAACCATCGGCGTTCGTGTCCCTTGGCCTTCACCGCATCTTCATGAACGCTGCCCTATCTGCTAGAGCGCCTTCGCCACAGGAGAGCCCCATGCGCGTTGCCGAAATCGCCCGCAAGACCAACGAGACCGAGATCCGCGTCTCCGTCAATCTCGACGGTACCGGCCAGCGGAAGATTGCGACCGGAATCGGCTTCTTCGACCATATGCTCGACCAGCTGGCGCGCCACTCCTTGATCGACATGGAAATCGAAGCGAAGGGGGACCTGCATATCGACGACCACCACACGGTGGAGGATGTCGGCATCGCGCTCGGGCAGGCCATTCGCGAAGCCTTGGGCGACAAGAAGGGCATCCGCCGCTATGCGTCGTCCGACCTGCCGATGGACGGCACGCTGACCCGCGTGGCGCTCGATGTGTCGGGCCGGCCCTTCCTCGTGTTCAAGGTCGAGTTCACCCGCGACAAGATCGGCACATTCGATACCGAACTCGTGCGCGAGTGGTTCCAGGCCTTTGCGATGAATTCCGGCATCACGCTCCATGTCGAAACCCCCTATGGCGACAATAACCATCACATCGCCGAAAGCGCCTTCAAGGCACTGGCCCGGGCGCTGCGCGACGCGGTGGAGATCGACCCCCGCGCCTCCGATCGTATCCCCTCGACCAAGGGCACGCTTTAGGGCAATCGGCGGCCGGGAATAGACAATCGGCAGTCGGCAATCGTAGAGAGTAAGGGCGAGCAGAAGCGCCGGTCAGCCGATGGCCTCCGGGTTGGAGCAGTGGAAAGCGGGCCGGCGAGGCGTTCGCCCCGACGCGGTTAGTCCGCAAATGTGTATGAGGCTCGCGCCTCGCCGGCCGATCAGGATTTTTGGCCTGACTAGCGCACAAGCACCCGACGCATCGGTCTGCCTTCGATCACCCTGACCGGGGTTACCCCGGACGCGAGCGGTCTTGGACAGCGGGGCCCTTTTGGGGCGCCATGCCGTACGATAGCGGCCAGGACAGGGACGACTCCCCATCCGCCCGATCTCTCCCCGCCGGACCGTTCGTCGCGACCCCGCTTCCAGCACGGTGAGATGGGGAGGAATATACGCTCGGTTTTGGGGACGGGGATAAGTTCGCAGTCGGGCACCCTCCACCGCTTGCGAGGCCTCTGCGAAAGCGGTGTCGGGGGCGCGGTTTGGGGGTATCGGAGCGGTGTTGGGCAGGTTTGTCGGCGCCGCGCCGGTCGGCGAGGTGGTATCGGGTAG
>JAIYDI010000010.1 GCA_027487555.1 Hyphomicrobiales bacterium | reverse complement strand
GAAGGGATTGTCGCCTCAGCTTCCAAGAGGGGCCGTTCTACCCTCGTTCCGCGCTGGCATCGGCGTATGATGCTGACCCCGTGCGCGGTCTCAACCTTTGCCAGCCTGCCTTCGAAGCTTTCCTACAGCCGCCGAGACAACGGCGAATGGGCCAATGAGTATCTCTACAACTTCGTCGACCTACTGATTATCGACGAGGCGGGCCAGGTGTTGCCCGAGGTTGCGGGGGCAGCCTTCGCATTGGCTAAACGCGCCCTGGTCATTGGTGACGTGAGGCAGATAGAACCGATCTCGGCCGTGCCCCGCGCCGTCGACGTTGGAAACTTGCGTCAGGAGGGTCTACTCGCCTCCAATGCTGACATTCAAAGCATCACCGAAAGCGGGCTTTGTAGCACCTCAGGCAGCGTCATGCGACTAGCCCAAATGGCCTGTCGGGTTTCGCCTTGGCCCGACCTGGATCCAGGCCTGTGGCTGCTTGAGCACCGCCGCTGCCACGATGAGATAATTGATTACAGCAACGCCCTTTGTTACCAAGGCAAACTCCGACCCCGCCGCGGGCCTGCGCCAAGCGATGCGCTCTTGCCCGCCATGGGATACGTTCACATCGACGGAAAGGTGGTTCGTGCTGGCAATAGCCGGTCAAACCCCACCGAAGCAGAGACCATCGCGGCTTGGATCGCTCAAAATCGCATCCCTATCGAAGCGCAATACAATCGCCCGATAGAGCAAATCGTCGGCATTGTTACCCCTTTTGGGGCACAGGTACGCGAGTTGCGGAGAGCTTGCGCCGCCTACAACATCACTAGCTCGGGGCGTTTGGGCATAACCATCGGAACTGTCCACGCACTGCAAGGCGCCGAGCGCCCGGTGGTGATATTCTCTCCGGTCTATTCGAAACATGCCGACGGTAGTTTCATTGACGCCTCTCCCAGCATGCTGAACGTGACCGTGTCGCGCGCCAAAGACAGCTTTCTGGTGTTCGGCGACATGGACCTGCTGGCAAGTGCTTCCCCAGGCTCCCCTCGCGCATTGTTGTCGGCCTTCCTTGACCGACCAGATCGACAAATTGACTTCCAGCCGATGCCGCGCCTCGATCTTCACGAGACTCAAGGACAGCTAAGGAGCCTGCGCGACGCCGCAGAGCATGACGCGTTTCTTTTGGATGTGCTGTCTGGCAACGCAGCCCGCTACCTGATCGTCAGTCCTTGGGTTAAGCTGCGCACGATGGAGCGCACAGGCATTTTACACGCCCTCGAGTTGGCCGCTTCCCGGGGCGCAATTATCGACGTCTATGCCGACCCGTTGCTGAATTCGGACCTAACATCCGGGGGCATCAATCAGATCGACGAAGCCGACAGCGCACTGAAGCAGATTGGTGTGACGCTACACCGTCTTGAAAAGCTACATAGCAAAATCGTCGCCGTGGAGGATGACATCCTCTGTGTGGGATCCTTCAACTGGCTGAGTGCGGACCGTGAAGGTCAGTATGCCCGTCACGAGACGTCTTATGTCTATAGAGGCCAGGACGTAGCTGCTGAAATCCGCACGACAAGGGACGACTTGAAGCGGCGCACCAAATGATCTTTGGGACAATGGAGCGGCAACCCAGGACAAGGGTCGCCGACCGTCGATACTCGAATTTCCGTCTCCTTAACCGAAATGGGCCAGAGCAGCCTGGGCCCCCTGTGCGCCAATTCGGTCTCAATTTCTGCTGCCCCAAAACCTAAACGTCGGGCTCGATTAGCTCCAACAAACGTCGTTCGATGAGTGGCCATGGCTGAGCTAGGTTGACAGTCGCGAGGCGGACTGAGTGACCGTGGATGCGATAACTCGCGTCTGGACGCGTCCTGGCCTCTGGGTAAAGCAGCATTCCATCGTACCGGTCGGTCCCCCCGAACCCTTGAGCACTTCGGAGGTACGCAAATAGTTGATAGAGATGCCCAGAATGAAAGGTTTGTGAGCCTCGATAAGTCTGCAGGGCGTCCAGGTAGTACTTAGTGTCGATGATGATTTTCCGTTGAGGTGATCGCAAAAAGACATCGACACGCATCGTAGGCAGTTGGCCTTCACCATCGTTCGATAGCTGCTCGGCGCCCCAATTAAGGTGCAGTGGCTCCACCGCAAAGGCGCGCTGCCTACGTCGATAGAAGTTGCGCACGAAAGCCTCGAAGATGCCGGCCATCTTCCTCTCGTCGCGTAGGACATCTTGGAACTTGAAGTCGGGCCCACTCTCGGTGGGGAGAAGCGAATGGAACGCGAGCTCAGCTACCCGTATCAGCAGCCCATACCCGGAGATGTTTCGGTGCAGTTGAACCCTCGCGAAGACCCCCGCATCCAATCGGATTTCGGAGACGTCTGAGAACTGCTGCGCTGCCTGCCTAAGCTCATGCCCAATCGATGGCTCCATACCCTTCGCTCTCGCAAGCCTTAGAAGGGAGGCCTTCAGTATCTGGTTGTGAAGGAGGTCGTGGCTCAGTTCGTCATAATGGCAATGGATCCGACGGGTCTGGCGAGATCGCAACCGAATGGTTTGACCTAGATCGATCTGACCTCGCACAGTGGCAAGGTCTTCGTCATGCGGCCGGTATCCGCGGTCAATTCCACGTCGAAGGAGAGTTCGGGTGCCGCCAAGCAGCACCTTGGCGAGAAGCGCTGGCAGGTCAGGGCTTGCGCTGCCACCGACCTCGACCGTCTGGGCTTCCTCGAACCGGTCCCAGGCGTAGCAGAACAGGTAATAGATGTTCTCTATCGGGATATGGGAGATATGTTCGCTCACAACGGCGCCAAGAGTTCGCTCTCCCACTGAGCGACTTTTGTCGGGGCATCGAACCAATACTCACGAAGGAGATGCAGGATCTCCGTTCGGATGATCCGCTCGTACCATGACCAAGCATCCTCGCGATCGGATGGGCGGGAGCAAAAATAGCTGTGCCCGATCTCGAACCCCGGACCAAGCGTGGTCTTGTCGGCAACGATTTCTGTGTTTAGCGCTTCGATCCTTTGGATAAGCATCGATGCGACTGAGGTGGAGACGCCAGCCGCGGCCAACTGTGCTCTCAGTTTTGGAGAGCTGAGCTTCGGTCCTAGATTGATGAAGGCGAAACGGCGGCGGAGGGCATAGTCGACAACGGCCAACGAGCGATCGGCCGTGTTCATCAGGCCCAGCAGGTAAACGTTCCGCGGGACGTGGAACGGGACTTTACCTGAGGCCAACGCAATGGCCCAGTCAGGGGAACGCTTATCGGCCTCAATAAGCAGCATCAGCTCGCCGAGGATCTTACTCAGGTTGCCTCGGTTGATCTCGTCGATCACAAATACGTAGCTGCGATCGGGGTCTGCCTCAGCGCGACGACAGAACTCAACAAATTTGCCAGGTCGTAACTCAAAGCCGTCGGCCGTTGGGCGATAGCCCTCAACGAAGTCTTCGTATGAGTATGATTGGTGGAACTGCACAAAGCCCAACCGATCGCGATCCTTTGCACCCATCATCGCGAACGCCAACCGTTGAGCGGCAAAGGACTTCCCGACGCCAGGCGGCCCCTGAAGAACGACGTTCTTCTTTGCCTGCCAGACCAGCATGATCTCCTCCGCCTCCGATCGGTCGATGAAGAGCTCCTCAAGGGCGTCGTCCAGCGAATAGCCGTTGCTGTCTGCTGCGAGCTCGACACTCGCGCCGCCACCTGTCTCGACTTCGAAATAGGGCAACTGCTTCCCCGAGAATTCTTCGTAGGCGCGGTTGAGGATCGAAAGCAGTGTCGGCGTGGCCTCCGTTAGGTAGGCGCCCTGATTTAGGTCGAGCTTTCGATTGTAAAACAGCCGACTTTCACCCGCACGAACCAACTCAGACAGCTCAGTCGCGTAAGGTTCGGTTGCTAGAAATGCCTGCCTCTCGAGTGGAGGATCAAGCTCCTCAAAATCTCTGAGGGCGATCCGGTAAGCATCGCCCTCCCAAGCTGTTCCGACAATTCCCCTAAACGTGTCATCTACGGCGCTATCGACTACCGAAGCGCCGGCGATGGCCTTGTTGTCGGTTAGGTGGAATACGACATCGCCGGGTTGTACTTCACGCATTGAAGCGTAGATGTCGCCTCCGCTCTTGGAACGTTGAGGTGACCACAATGCTCGGCCCAGCCCGTGCTCACCGCTTTGGCGATCTGGGCGGTCGCTCACGATCGTCTTTTCGATCCAAAATCGGCGACTTGGCCTAGTTGCTTCTGTTGATGCGGTCTCGACTACATATCCAAGTGCCTGCAGCTCTCGCTTGGCGTCCGAGCCGCTAAACTGCTCGTTGTCGAGGGGGGCGCCTCCGGGCAAATATTGGTGCGCTACTCCGACGATGGCTTTCGAAGGATAACGTCTGTCACCCCTCACAACCCAATGGGATATCGACGTGCCGAAGTTATACGCCGAAGTGAATTCTTCGAAACCCAGCGCATCGAATTCGTCCATCGCCTGCTCAACGGCCCCACGGGTCAGTGTTGTCAGCCTTGGTCGCCGCGAGGTGCCGTCGCGATAGTTGCGATAGTAGCTAATCGTGGTCCGAAGATTGCTCAGATCGCGATAGATATTCGTGGTGCTAAGTTGCAGCTTGGATGGGTTTGGTCGGTTCTGTGCACGGTCCTTCGACGAGTACGTCAGCGTTCGCATAACCTCCTCAAGGCGATCCGCATCGAAGGCAGGATCGAGGTCACCGTAAGCGACGGCCAATCTTCGGGCTTCTGAGAGTTTTGTGCTGACGGTACTGGGGCGATAGTTCGCCTGCAGCCACTCGCGAAAACCGCTCTCGTTCATTCACACATCCCCCCAAGAACCACTGCTTTGCTCACACACCGACGGTCGGTCTGCAAGGACCGGTTTGGGCCTGAAGTCCAGTTTCTGTCGCGTTGACTAAAGCCGGCCCGCTGAAGCGTTGGCTGCTCAAGAATGGTTTTGGCACCGTCACCTATGAAATGGTCGCGGGTACGCTGTGCAATGTCCTCGCCGCGCCGGATCTCAACCTGCCCAGCGGCACGCGTCGCAGGTAGTCGCGCCGCGAACTAGTGGTGGAGTGAAGCGCCCTAATGCCAAGTGCCAAATCGGCCGCTAGAGAATGAAGCGAATGCATCGCGAATTCTGTCTGCGAATTGGCCGTCTCCAGTTGGGTTCGCGCAGCCGTCAGGGCGAATAGACGCGAGCTTCCCAAGGGTTAGCCGGGGCACCCCTTAGAGACAAAAAATACTCGTAATATCAATGAGTTAATGGCGGGGAGGGATAGACTCGAACTGGCGATGGAGTTGAGCTTCCTAACCCTCGGAAATGTCTAACGAATTTCCGGTCAGGTCAGTCTCTAACTTATTGATCTCGTTGGCTTATCGGTCTATGACGCGTCCACGGGGCGGCCCTACTCCACCACCAGTTTGCGACCGGTCCCTCCCTCTAGACCACAGAGTCAGTCCACCAAACCGGTGGTGGAGTGAAGCGCCCCAATGCCAAGTGCCAATTGGCCTAGTAGAGAATGACGCCAATGCATCGCGAAGTCTGCCTGCGAATTGGCCGTCTCCAGTTGGGTTCGCGTGAACGCCACCGCGAATAGACGCGACCTTCCCGGCGGTTAGCTGACGCACCCTCGAAAGTCCAAAAACACCTGTAATATCAGTGAGTTAGTGGCGGAGAGGGAGGGATTCGAACCCCCGGTGGAGTTGCCCCCACGCCGCATTTCGAGTGCGGTGCAATCGACCACTCTGCCACCTCTCCGCGAGATAGGGCCGCGCGAGGCGGCTGGTCGGAACGGGCCGGTGTATGGCATAGCAATTCGTCGCCCGCAACTGGATTTGCCCCCCATCGCCACATGATTTCCCTTCCGGCAAGCTACAACCTCACCGCCCCCCTCCTGCCGCTCTTCGTCTATGGCACGCTGCGCGATCCGGACCTTCTCGCCTCCGTCCTCGGCCGCCCCCTGCGACCCGGTCGCATTCACATGGCGGTCGCGCCCGGCTTTCGCGCCGTCCACTACCCCGATCGCATCTATCCTGCGCTCATCCGCACCGCCGGCGCGCGTGCCGAGGGCCTGCTGCTCACCGACCTGAGCAGTTTCGAGCGCGATCTGCTCGATGGCTTCGAGGGCGAGGAATACGTGCGCGGCCCCGTCGCGGTGATGATCGAGGAGGAACTTTTCGAGGCCGATGCCTATTTGCCGGCCATCGCTGTACCGCAGACGGCTGAGGACTGGTCCCTGCCCCGCTGGCAGCAGACCCACAAGCCATCGGTGCTGGCGGCCGATGCGACCACGGCGCGCGAGATCCGGGAGCGCCTTATCTCCACGCGCCCGCACTGAAACGCGGCTACCGGAACCGGGCGCCAGCTCGGCGGCCAGGTCCCCGACACGACAAACACCGGATCAGGCGCGCACAGGTGGGAAAACCTGACCTGACAAATGCCGCACAAGGCCGGCCCCGGGCGGGTTTCAACCCCCACTTGTGCCTTGACTCCGGGCTGCTTTGCACAGATAAGCCGTACTGATTTCGCGTGCCCCGTTCGGGCGCGCGCTTTTCGTTTGGTTCAACCGCTGCTCGAGGCCGCCGCCGGACGTGTTGTCTGGCAAGCGTTTCGGAAGTCCGCAGGAACAGGCATTGCCTGCGGCGCCAAAGGGCGCGACAACAATGGAGGCCGGGGAACTCTCCCGGCACGACGATGACGTTTGCAGTGATCAAGACAGGCGGCAAGCAATACAAGGTTGCCGCCAATGACGTGGTGAAGATCGAAAAGATCGCCGGCGAGCCGGGCGACGTGGTCACCTTCGACCAGGTCCTCCTCGTGGGTGAAGGCGACGACGTCACCGTTGGCGCCCCGCTGGTGGAAGGCGCGCTCGTCGCGGGCCAGTTCATCGCCACCGAGAAGCAGCGCACGGTGATCATCCTCAAGAAGGAGCGCCGCCAGCATTACGATCGCCGCAACGGCCATCGCCAGCGCCTGTCGACCGTGCGCATCACCGAGATCCTGACGGGCGGCGCTGCCGTCACCACCCAGGTCGACGAGATCGCCAAGGCCCGTTACCTCAAGGCCGCCGCCGCATCGGGCGCAACTGCCGTGTCGGTGACGGAAGCCGCTGCCAAGGCCGCTCCGGCTGCCGATGTTTCGGCCGAGGACGCGCCGGCCAAGCCGAAGCGTACGACCAAGAAGGCCGCTGCCGAGGCTGGCGACGCTGCCCCGGCGACCGAAAAGAAGGCCACCGCCAAGAAGGCGGCAAAGGCCGACAAGGAATAAGGAGAGCTACCGATGGCACACAAAAAGGCAGGCGGTTCCTCCCGCAACGGTCGTGACAGCGCTGGTCGTCGTCTTGGCGTCAAGAAGTTTGGCGGCGAGACGGCTATTCCGGGCAACATCATCATCCGTCAGCGCGGCACCAAGTGGCACCCGGGCACCGGCGTTGGCATGGGCATCGACCATACCATCTTCGCGACCGTCGAAGGCAAAGTGACCTTCCGAACCAAAGCCAACGACAAAACCTTCGTGTCGGTCGTACCGGCCGCACAAGCAGCAGAATAATCCCGGTGAGGCCTGAAAAACCCTGCCGGAGACCAGCTCCCCGGCAAGGCGAACAGTCCGTTCAGCCGCGCGATTGAAAGATCAAGGGGAGCCGGAATCGGGTTCCCCTTTGTCATTTCGTCGAGGCGGCAAACATGCGTCTCTATCTCAGTTCCGAACGGATCGGCGATCGTGCCGGATCCCTCCTCGCCCTCACCGGTTCCGGCCGGCGCGCGGCGATTATCGCCAATGGCTATGACCATGTGGCGGCCGAACTCCGCCAGCTGTTTTCCGCCCGGTATGTCGACCCGGCCGATGAGCTGCGCGCGCTCGGCTATGACACCGTCGATCTCGATCTGCGCGATTATTTCGGCGCGCCCCAGCGGTTGCGGCGGGCGCTCGAGGGCGTCGATCTCGTCTGGGTGCCGGGCGGCAATGCCTTCGTGCTGCGCCGCGCCATGCGGCAGTCGGGTTTCGACGATCTCGTCACCGAGCTGCTCGATGCCGATGCGCTGGTCTATGGCGGCGCCGATGCCGGCGCCATGGTCGCGGCGCCCACGCTCGAAGGGCTCGACATGCTGTCCGACCCGGCCGTCACGCCCATGGGCTACCAGGCGCTCGTCCCCTGGGATGGGCTCGGGCTCATCGACCACTCCATCGTGACGCATTACCGCTCGCCCACGCCGGATTCAGCGGGCGCCGAGCGCGCCGTGCGGTATCTGAGCCGCAAGGGGCTGCGCTATCGTGCACTCCGCGATGGCGAGGCGATCATCTGGGTCGAAAGCCGCGGCACCGGCCTCGGCAGGGCGGTGGCATGATGGCGCGTAGAGCAGACGATGACGACGACGGGATAATCGGCATCGGCCTCGGGCCGGCGGTCAGGCAGCGCGCGCTCGCGGAAGCGGCGGCGAAGCTTGCTGCCCGCCGCCAGCGCGATGCCCTGCCCCATCGCATCACCACACACCGGCTCACGCTCCGCGCACCGATCCGGGGCGATGTGCCCGATCTGGTGCGGCTCGCCGACAACCGCGTCATCGCCGAGCGGCTGGCGCGGTTGCCAAGCCCCTATACCCGCGCCGACGGCGTCGCTTTCGTCGAGATTTTCGCGCAGCGGCCAGACGAGCGACCCTATGCCATTGTGCTCGACGAGCGCTTCATCGGCGTCGTCGGGCTGAGCTTTCACCCCGGCGCGGCGCCGGAACTCGGCTATTGGCTCGGCGAGCCATATTGGCGCCGCGGGCTGATGAGCGAGGCGGCGAAAGCCGTGTGCGACGCCGCCTTCGCCACGCGCCGCATCGAACGCATCATCGCGCGGGCGCTGCCGACGAATCTGGCCTCGCAGCGGGTGCTGGAAAAGCTCGGCTTTACGCGCGGCGAACGGGGGCCGAGCCCGGCCAATGGCCGCGAGGTGGTGAATTTCGCCCTCGACAAGCCAAGATGGGGCTGACCATGGACGTCACACTCGCAACCGAACGGCTCATTCTGCGCGCGCCCCGCATCGAGGACGCACCGCGCATCGCGCGGCTGCTCGATAACTTCGCCATCGCCGGCAATCTCGCCCGCGTCCCCTACCCCTATCGGCTGGCAGATGCGCGCGCATGGCTGCGGACCTGGTCGCCGGACCTGCCGGCCGAGGAAACGCAGTTCAGCCTCGATCTGCCCGGCGAGGGCGTCATCGGCAATATCGGCATCCATCTGACCGACCACGCCGCCGAGATCGGGTATTGGCTCGGCGAACCGTTCTGGAACCGCGGACTGATGACCGAGGCCGCGCGCGCCGTCATCGACTGGTACTTTGCCACCAGCGGGGCCGATCGGCTCAGTTGCGGCGCCTTTGCCTTCAACAAGGCCTCCCTCGCGGTCCAGAAAAAGCTCGGCTTTACCGAGATCGGCACTTCCATGCGGCTTTGCCTTGCGCGCGCCGAACAGGTGCGCCATATCGACACCCAATTACTCAGGACAACTTGGGCAGCGGCGGCACGATGACGCGCGCGGCCCTTTACTCATTTCCGCCAGGCCTCCTGGCCAGGCGGAATGCGGCACGGGACGAACTCAGATGAAATTCCTCGATCAGGCGAAGGTCTTTGTTCGCTCCGGCAATGGCGGCGCCGGTGCGGTCAGCTTCCTGCGCGAAAAATTCCTAGAGTTCGGCGGTCCGAATGGCGGCAATGGCGGGCGCGGTGGCGATGTCATCATGCGTTGCGTCGATGGGCTGAACACGCTCATCGATTACCGCTTCCAGCAGCACTACAAGGCCAGCACCGGCCATCATGGCATGGGCAAGGATCGCCATGGCGGCAAGGGCGACGACATCATCATGAAGGTGCCGGTCGGCACGCAGGTTTTCGAGGAAGACAACGAAACCCTCATCGCCGATTTCACCGAGATCGGGCAGGAAGTCGTGCTGCTCTCGGGCGGCAATGGCGGCTTCGGCAACGCCCACTTCAAGACCAGCGCCAACCAGGCGCCGCGCCGCGCCAATCCCGGCCTGCCCGGCGTCGAAAAATGGATCTGGCTGCGGCTGAAGCTCATCGCCGACGCCGGCCTTGTCGGCCTGCCCAACGCCGGCAAGTCGACCTTCCTCGCCGCCGTCTCGGCCGCGAAACCCAAGATCGCCGATTACCCCTTCACCACGCTCCATCCCAATCTGGGCGTGGTGTCGATCGGCGAGCGCGATTTTGTGCTGGCCGATATCCCGGGCCTCATCGAGGGCGCCAACGAAGGCCTCGGCCTCGGCACGCGCTTTCTGGGCCATATCGAGCGCTGCTCCATCCTCGTCCATCTCGTCGATGGCACGCAGGAAGATATCAAGACCGCCTACAAGACCATTCGCGCCGAACTCGCCGCCTATGACGATGGCCTCGTCGACAAGCCCGAAATCGTCGTCCTCAACAAGATCGACGCGCTCGAGCCCGACGAGATCAAGGAAAAGGTCAAGCAGCTCAAGCGCCTGAGCAAGGCCGAGGTCTTCACCACCTCGGGCGTCACCGGCGACGGGGTTGATCTGGTGCTCTACCGCATCGTCAAGCAGATCGACGACGACAAGGCCGAGGCCATCGAGCGCGAGCGCCGCAAGGCCGAGCCCACCTGGGTGCCGTGAGAACTTTGCGATGACCGATGCACTCGCGCCCTACCGGCGGCTCACCATCAAGATCGGCTCGGCCCTGCTTGTCGATGGCAAGAAGGGCCAGTTGCGTGCCGAATGGCTGGCGGCACTCGCCGAGGATATCGCGGCACTCAAGGCGCGCGGCGTGTCGATCGTCATCGTCTCCTCGGGCGCCATCGCGCTCGGCCGGCAATTGCTGCATCTCGACGCCAAGACCCTGCCCCTCGACCAGAGCCAGGCGGCAGCGTCCGCCGGGCAGATCGCGCTGAGCCAGGCCTGGGCCGCGGCGCTCGCGGCGCATGGCATCGTCACCGGGCAGATCCTCCTGACCCCCAATATCACCGAGGAACGCCGCTACTTCCTCAACGCCCGCACCACGATTTCGACGCTGCTCGGCTTGGGCGCCATCCCGATCATCAACGAGAACGATTCCGTCGCCACCACCGAAATCCGCTATGGCGACAACGACCGGCTCTCGGCCCGCGTCGCGACCATGATCGAGGCCGATTGCCTCGTGCTGCTCTCCGATATCGACGGGCTCTACACCGCGCCCCCCGCAAAGGACCCGAACGCCGCGCACCTGGCCCATGTTGCCGAGATCACGCCCGAAATCGACGCCATGGCCGGCGGCGCAGCGAGCCATTTGAGCCGCGGCGGCATGACCACCAAGGTCGAGGCCGGCAAGATCGCGACGAAAGCCGGCACGGCGATGATCATCGCCAAGGGCACCGAGATGCATCCGCTCAAGGCGTTGACCGAAGGCGCACGCCACACGCTCTTCGCCCCGGCCGAAAGCCGCGCGCAGGCGCGGAAACGCTGGATCATGGGCACGCTCGAGCTTTCGGGCGCCGTGCATATCGATGCGGGCGCCGCCAAGGCGCTGCTCGATGGCCGCAGCCTGCTCCCCATCGGCGTCACCCGCATCACCGGCGAATTCAACCGCGGCGATGCCATCGCCATCCTATCGCCCGATGGGCGCGAGGTCGCCCGTGGCTTGGCCGGTTTGGGCCGCGAGGAGGCCGATCTGGTCAAGGGCAAGAAATCCGAAGTGGTGACGCAGCTCCTCGGCATCGGTACCCGCTCAGAGATGGTACATCGCGACAATCTCGTCATCCTCATGGGGCTGGAGGCCCGCGTCTGATGGCAATTTTCCAGGCCGTTTTCGGCAATGACGCAGAGAACCTCGACGAGGTGATGAGCGAACTCGGCCGCCGCGCCCGCTCGGCCGCCAATCTTCTCGCTTTCGCCGCCCCTGAAAAGAAGACCGCTGCGCTCCTCGCCGCCGCCGATGCCATGGATCAGCGCCGCATTGCCATCCTCGCCGCGAATGCTGAGGACATGAAGGCCGCCGAAGGCAAGGGGATTTCCAAGGCCTTCCTCGACCGGCTGCTGCTCAATGACAAGCGCATCGACGGCATGATCGAGGGGCTGCGCAGCATTGCCGCCCTGCCAGATCCGGTCGGCCGCACCCTCGCCGAATGGGCCCGGCCCAACGGCCTCGTCATCTCCCGCATCGCGACCCCGCTCGGCGTCATCGGCGTCATCTTCGAAAGCCGCCCCAATGTCACCGCCGATGCCGGCGCGCTGACGCTGAAGGCCGGCAATGCGGTGATCCTCCGCGGTGGTTCGGACAGCGTGAACTCGTCGCGCGCCATCCATGGCTGCCTTGTCGAAGGACTCGTGCTCGCCGGCCTGCCGGAAGACGCCATCCAGATGGTCCCCACCACCGATCGCGAGGCGGTCGGCCTGATGCTGAAGGGCCTCGGCGGCACTATCGATGTCATCGTGCCGCGCGGCGGCAAGACCCTCGTCGCCCGCGTGCAGGCCGAGGCGCGCGTGCCGGTCTTTGCCCATCTCGAAGGCCTCTGCCACACCTATATCGATCGCTCCGCCGATCTCGATATGGCCGTTTCCGTCACGCTCAACGCCAAGATGCGCCGCACCGGCGTCTGCGGCGCGACCGAAACGCTGCTCGTGCATCGCGACGTCGTCGCCACGCACCTCAAGCCGGTGATCGACGCGCTCGTCGAAAAGGGCTGCGAAATCCGCGGCGACGCGACGGTGCAGGCGCTGATCCCCGTGGCGACGCCCGCCACCGAGGACGACTGGCGCACCGAATACGAGGACGCCATCATATCGGTGAAGGTGGTTGCTGACGTGGGCGAGGCCATCGCCCATATCGGCACCTATTCCTCGCATCATACCGAGGCGATCATCTCCGAGGACCCGGCAGCTGTCGCGCGCTTCTTCAACGAGATCGACTCGGCCATCCTGCTCCACAATGCCTCTACCCAGTTCGCCGATGGCGGCGAATTCGGCTTCGGTGGCGAAATCGGCATCGCGACCGGCAAGTTCCACGCCCGCGGCCCCGTCGGGGTCGAACAACTCACCACCTTCAAGTACCTGGTGCGCGGCACGGGGCAGACCCGGCCGTGAGTTTCGCCGCGGGGCTCACCGCCATTCCGCCGCACGGCTCCGGGCTTCGCATCGGGCTCTTCGGCGGCAGCTTCAACCCCATCCATGACGGACACCGCCTCGTTGCCGAGCAGTGCCTGAAGCGGCTCGGGCTTGATGCGGTGTGGCTATTGGTCTCGCCCGGCAATCCACTCAAGGACAATGACAGCCTGCCCTCGCTCGAGGCGCGCGTCCGCGCCGCGCGCGCCCGCCTCCGCCACCCTCGCCTCGTCGCCACCGGTCTCGAGGCGCAGCGCGGCTATCGCTACACCGTCGATACCCTCATCTGGCTGAAGCGCTCCTGCCCGGATACGCATTTCGTCTGGATCATGGGCGCCGACAATCTGGCGCAATTCCACCGCTGGGAGAGCTGGCGCGATATTGCGCAGCTGATGCCGATCGCCGTCTACGACCGGCCCGGCGCCACGTTGCGCGCCATGGCCGCGCTCGCCGCGCAGAGCCTCGCGCCGCATCGGATCCCCGAACAGCGCGCGCGCGAACTGCCGCTCGCCGATCCACCCGCCTGGACACTCCTCACCGGAGTGACCTCGGCGCTTTCGTCTTCCGCCATTAGGCTGGGCCGCGCATCCGGGACAAAGTGAGCAGATCGACCTGCTTGCGGAACCCCTGCCGAGGCCTCATATTACACGCACAGTCACGACGGTGACTATTGAGGAATAATGCTGAACCTGAACTCGACGACGATATCGACTGCAATTCCCGCGCCGCGCCCGGCAACACGTGCCGGAGGCGCCCGCTGATGGCAAAATCAAAGACGGCTGCAAAGTCTGCCCCGATCGAGGAGCTGGCAGTGGCAAGTGCGGCGGCGGCAGTGGGCCCCGTGCTGATCGAACTCGTGCTTGAAACCCTTGACGACGCCAAGGCAGAGCAGACTGTCGCGGTGGATATCACCGGCAAGTCCTCGCTCACCGACCATATGGTCGTCACCTCGGGCCGCTCCAACCGCCATGTCGGCGCCATCGCTGACCAGCTGGTCAAGACGCTGCGCGAGCAGGGCTTCGGCAAGCCGCGGGTAGAGGGCCTGCCGCATGCCGATTGGGTGCTGGTCGATGCGGGCGATGTCATCATCCACATCTTCCGCCCCGAAGTGCGCGAGTTCTACAATATTGAAAGGATGTGGGCCGTCGACTTCGCCGCCGACGCGCGGTGAAACTGCATAGCGGGCGCCGACGGTGAAGTCGGCGTCCCTCTCCCGCTTGCGGGGGAGTTCGGAGTGCTCTTGCAAAGCTCCAGTGGAGCTTTGCAGCGAAGAACGCCCGTAGGGCGGGTGGGGGGTGCACCTTGCGCTGAACTCCTCACGATCGCGGCAATCTAGCGCAAGCGGCTCCCCCCACCCGGCGCTATGCGCCACCCTCCCCCGTAAACGGGAGAGGGGCGCCGACTGAGAGTTCAAGGCTCCCCATGCGCATCACCATCGCCGCCATCGGACGCATGAAGCAGGGGCCCGAGCGCGAGCTGATCTCGCGTTATCTCGATCGGGCCAAGGGCACCGGCAAGCCGCTCGCCCTCACCCATTTTGACGTGCTCGAATTCCCCGAGAGCCGCGCTGGCAGCGCCGATGCCCGCAAGGCCGATGAGGCCGCAACCCTCGTCGGCGCCCTGCCCGAGGGCATCGTCGTCGCGCTCGACGAGCACGGCAGATCCACCACTTCGCAGGCCTTCGCGACCCAGATCGGCCGCTGGCGCGACGACGGTCGTCCGGCCGCGAGCTTCATCATCGGCGGCGCCGACGGGCTCGATCGCAACCTCGTTGCCCGCGCCGATCTGGTGCTCAGCTTCTCGCCGCTGACCTGGCCGCACCAACTGGTGCGCATCATGCTCGCCGAACAGCTCTACCGCGTCACCACCATCCTCTCGGGCCATCCCTATCACCGCGAATGACCGCGTCCGCATTTCCCGCCACCAAAACGCCAAAGCCTGCCGCTATCGGCTATGGTGACAAAATGATTCTTCCTGGGCCTCATTGCTGATGCGGCATAGCCGAACCTGGCTCATGGCCGGCCTTTTCGTTGCGCTGCTTCTCGACGGGGCGGCGCTTGTGCCCGTGGCCAGGGCCCAGACAGCGCCGGCGGCAACCGACCCCGATGCGATCGGGCTGCGGCCCAGCGTCGAAGATGGCGCCAGTTCGCTGCCCGACGATGCCGTCCCTGCGGGCGCCAACGGCGATGTAGCCAGCCCCGTAACTACCCCGGGCGAGGCCGTGCCGCCGGTCCCCACCGATCCTCTCGCCCAGCAGCAGCAGGCGCTTGAGGCTGTCGAGAACTCCATTACCCTGACCAAGGAGAGGTCGGACGAGCTCAAGCGCGAGATCGAGGCGATGCAGGGCGATCGCGCCAAGCAGAATGCCGCGCTCATTGCGGCCGCGGAACGCGTCAAGCGCGCCGAAACCGATGTCGCCGCCCTTGAGGACAAGCTCGGTGAGCTGATCGTCCAGGAATTCGAGGTACGGGGCCGCCTCGACGGCGCCGATGCCACCATTTCCAACGTGCTTGCCGCGCTCGAGCGCATCTCGCGCAACCCGCCGCCCGCCCTTATTGTCAATCCGTCCGACGCGCTCGGCTCGGCCCGCTCCGCCATCCTGATGTCGGCCATCCTGCCCTCGCTCAAGGACAAGGCCGACAGGGTCATGGCCGATCTCAACCGACTCAAGGCCATCAAGGCCGAGGCGATGGAGCAACAGCGGCAGCTTGAGGCCAACCTAGAAATCCTCGAAGAAGAGCAGCTGCGCATCGGCACCTTGGTCGCGGCGCGCAAACAGTCCGAAACTCGTGCCGCCGATGCCCTCGCCGCGCAGGAGGCCGAGGCAGAGGCGCTTGCCCAGAAGGCTGGATCCATCCGGCAACTGATCGACGAATTGACCCGCCGCGCCCAGGCCGTCGCCACCGCCGCCGAGGCCACCGCCACCGCCAATTCCGGCGCGCAGGCCCCGGCCCTCGATGCGGAAACCATCAGGATCGCCCTCGCCAACACCAAGAGGGCAGAGCCCGCCGTGCCGTTCGCGCAGGCGCGCGGCTATCTCACCATGCCCGCCAGCGGGGTGACGGTGGTCGATTATGGCGCAGGCGACGGCTTCGGCGGCATCTCACGCGGGCTCTCGGTGGTGACCCGTGCCGAAGCACAAGTCGTGGCCCCCGCCGATGGCTGGGTGCTCTACGAGGGCAACTACCTCAATTATGGCCAAATCATCATCCTAAGTGTCGGTCAGGAATACACAGTGCTCCTTGCCGGCCTTGCGAGGGTGGATGTCGATATCGGCCAGTTCGTGATGATGGGCGAACCGGTGGGCGCCATGGGCTCACAGACTATTGGGCGTACGCTTGCGACCAGTGCTGGCGCTCAGCGTCCAACCCTCTATATTGAAATGCGGAAAGCCAATGAGCCCGTCGACCCTACAGGCTGGTGGTCTGCTGCGACGGCCTCAACTCAGAGTGGATAAAAGCGTATGCGCGTGACGCCCCTTCGCCTCGCTGCTTCTGCAGCCGTAGTGCTCGCCCTCGGACTGGGCCTCGGCCCCGCGCTCGTGGCGCAGGATCAGCAGCCCGCGCCCGCGGACCCTGCCACAACTGCCGATGCGGCGGCGGCCGACAAGCCACGCCCGCGCTCGGAAACCGAAATCTATCAGGATCTCGCGCTGTTCGGCGATGTGTTCGACCGCATCCGCGCCGAATATGTCGAGGCCCCCGACGAGAAAAAGCTGATCCATGCCGCGCTGCAGGGCATGCTGACCTCGCTCGATCCACACTCGAACTACATCGAGCCGGCCGACTATGCCGATGTGCAGGAGGATACGTCCGGCGAGTTCGGCGGCCTCGGCATCGAGGTGCAGATGGAGGATGGCGCCATCAAGGTCGTCTCCCCGATCGACGAAACGCCCGCCGCCCGCGCCGGCATCCTCGCCAACGATCTGATCGTTGAGCTCGACGGCGTGTCCATCCAGGGCCTGTCGCTCGACGACGCCGTGGCCAAGATGCGTGGCCCGGTCGGCACCAAGATCAAGATCACCGTCGTCCGCGAGGGTGTGACGGAGCCGATCGACTTCGAGCTCACCCGGGACATTATTGCCACCCGCGTCGTCCGCTCCTCGCTCGAAGGCGATATCGGCGTCCTCCGCCTGACGCGCTTCTCGGAGCAAGCCTATGTGGGCATCCAGAAGGCCATCGATCAGATGTTCAAGGATCGGAACGGCGTGGCGCCCAAGGGCATCATCCTCGATCTGCGCAACAATCCGGGCGGCCTCGTCGATCAGGCCGTGCTGGTTTCCGATGCCTTCCTCAAGCAGGGCGCCGTCGTGCTGACCCGTGGCCGCGTGGCGTCGGAAAGCTCGCGCTATGACGCCAACCCCGACCCGCTCGATGCCCGGATCGCCGAGGTGCCGCTGGTCGTGCTGGTGAATGGCGGCTCGGCCTCTGCTGCCGAGATCGTCGCCGGCGCGCTGCAGGATCACAAGCGGGCGACCATTGTCGGCACGCGCTCCTTCGGCAAGGGCTCGGTGCAGTCGCTGATCCCCCTCGGGGCAGATGGCGCCATGCGGCTGACTACCGCGCGCTACTACACGCCAAACAACCGTTCCATCCAGGCGGCCGGCATCCAGCCCGATATCATCATCGCCCAGAATGTGCCCGACGAACTCAAGGGCCGCGACGAGATCCTTGGAGAAGCGGCCCTGCCCGGCCAGATCGGCGGCGGCACCGAGACGCAGGCCACTGTCGGTTCATCGGTCTATGTGCCGCCCGAGAAGAAGGACGACACCCAGCTGCAATATGCCATCAAGCTGATCAATGGCGAGGAGACCAACCCGGCCTATCCTCCCAAGACGGATACCGCCAACGCCGGTTAACGCTTCCTTACCTCTTGCTGGGCAAGATTGACCGAAGGGCGGCCCCCACGCCGCCCTTCTTGATTCGGAGCGTCGCCAGGAAAAGTTGCAGACTTTTCCGGTTCGGCGGCGCGACAAAGCAGAGACGGCAGCGTCGCCAGGAAAAGTTGCAGACTTTTCCGGTTCG
>JAIYDI010000018.1 GCA_027487555.1 Hyphomicrobiales bacterium | reverse complement strand
AGGTGCGCGTGGCAGCGGGGCCCTTTTGGGGCGCCATGCCGTACGATAGCGGCCAGGACAGGGACGACTCCCCATCCGCCCGATCTCTCCCCGCCGGACCGTTCGTCGCGACCCCGCTTTCCGCACGGTGAGATGAGGGCAATATACGGCAGGTTTTGGGGACGGGGATAAGTTTGGGGGCTCGCGACCTCACCATGAGGCGACTCAGCTTGGGGTCGTCAGGCGACTGCCGCGGCCACCTGGGGGCCGGGGCATGAACGTGAGATAGGCTCGGGCCATGTTTGCCTGTGTGCCGACCGGGCGGCAGGAAGTGACCTGACCACGGCTGACAGTCATTGCGGGAACGCAGTGCGCTGCTGGTACTGATCCACCGGCTGAACAAAACCAAGGCCGCGCCCCACTGCAAAATACGGTACGCAGAGACGCTTCACAAGGCAGGGGTGTATGGTGCGGGCGGCGGGACTCGAACCCGCATGGGTATACACCCTCCGGATTTTAAGTCCGGTATGTCTACCATTCCATCACGCCCGCAGCAGTCCGCCATGTCACATGACGGACTTGATGTGTACTTGCAGCCTCGAGCTCACCTTGCCAAACAAAAGAGGTGCATCGCGGCCCGAGAAGGGATCAGTCGGTGGCGCCCGAGATGGGCGGCACATAGGCGACGTCGAGATCCCAGGGGAAGAAGATCCACGTGTCCTGGCTGACCTCGGTGATGAAAGTGTCGACCATCTCACGCCCCTTTGGCTTGGCGTAAACGGTAGCGAAATGCGCGCCGGGCAGCATGTCGCGTACAACCCGCGCGGTGGCGCCGGTGTCGACAAGGTCATCGACGATCAGCAGCTTGCCACCGTTTCGCGCCATCGCGAGCAGATCGTCGGTGATCGGCTTCAGGACCTTGACGCCGCCCTGGTTCTGGTGGTCGTAGCTCTTCACCGAAACGCACTCGACTACCCGGATATTGAGCTCGCGCGCCACGATTGCTGCAGGGACCAGCCCGCCACGGGTGATTGCCACCAGCGCATCAAAGGGGCCGAACCCCTGCAGGCGCCACGCGAGCGCGCGGCTGTCGCGGTGGAACTGGTCCCATGTGACGGGGAAGGATTTCTGGGAGGACGGCTGCATCTACTCTCCTTGGCGCTCGGCGCCGAATGAAACGGGCGCTCTGCCCGGGGTTTAGTCGAAATCTCTGGCTGCCAAGACGCCGTGGGCGGAATGGGCGGCCACGACCATGGCGCGAACGGCAACCGCGGCCTCGGCGAGGCGGGCCTCGTCGGTGCCGCGCAGCACCAGTTCCGTGCGCACCACGCCTTCGCCCATGCGCGGGTAGGAGCCCATCTTCACGTCGGGAAACTGATCCTGGATGCGGGCAAACGCGCTGCCGATCGCCCCCTCGCCGACACCACAACGCACAGTCTGCGACAGCACCTTCCGTCCGCCCTTGAGCGTCGGCGCGATCGCCTCGAGCATGGCCTGCATGATCTTTGGCACCCCGGCCATCACATGCACGTTGTTCATGCGGAAACCGGGCGCCGCGCTCACGGAATTGACGATCAGGCTGGCGCCCTCGGGAATGCGTGCCATACGCAACCGCGCCTCGTTCACCTCCGTGCCCGTCTGGCGCCAGCGCTCCTCGAGCATCGCCCTGGCTTCCGGATTTATCGGCAGCGCAACATTGAACGCCTTGGCGATCGCGTCGGCGGTGATGTCGTCATGGGTCGGCCCGATGCCACCAGTCGTGAAGACGTAGGTATAGCGGTCCGCTAGCGCCCGAACCGCCGCTATGATGTCAGCTTCGACATCCGCCACGACCCGAACTTCGCTGAGGACAATCGCGAGATCGGTGCAGAAATCAGCCACCGTGCCGATATTCACGTCCTTCGTCCGACCGGACAAGATTTCGTCGCCGATGACGACAAGGCCGGCGGTAACGGAGTGCGGATCGGACATGGACTGCCTAGCGGAAAAAGCGAGGCACAATCCTTTGCCTCCGGGCCGCGAAAACGTCAAGCAAGCCGCCGAAATTGCCACAGGCGGGGAGGACCTCAACCAGCCCCTTCCCATGCGCGAATGGAAGGCTTACTTGTGGGCCTGTGCCGGAGCCCACAATGATTACGTTCGTCGACGCCGAAGCCAAGACCCGCCGCACTGCCGGGGTTATTCCTTTGCATGGAGAGGCCGGTTTCGCAGGAATGCGCAAGGCTGGCAGGCTGACGGCAGAAGCGCTGGATGTACTGGTGGATGCCGTTCGACCTGGGGTGACGACTGCGGCGCTCGACAGGCTGGCCTATGCATTTGCGCGAGACAACAACGCCATTCCGGCAACCCTGTTCTACAAGGGCTATCGGCATTCGATATGCACATCGATCAACCATGTGGTTTGCCATGGCATTCCGGACGAGAGACCGCTGCGTGACGGGGACATCGTCAATATCGACCTCACCCTGATTGTCGAGGGCTGGTACGGTGACAGTTCACGTATGTTCGCAGTCGGCGAGATCAGCCGCAAGGCCGAACGGCTGATCGACGTGACCTATGCCGCCCTCGAGGCCGGGATCGCGGCGGCAAAGCCCGGCAACACGACCGGCGATATAGGTGCTGCGATCCAGACATTGGCGGAGACCGAGCGGACAAGCGTCGTGCGTGACTTTGTGGGACACGGTGTCGGACAATTGTTTCATGACGAGCCCAACATCATGCACTTTGGCGTACCGGGGACAGGGGTTCCGCTGAAACCCGGGATGATCTTCACCATCGAGCCGATGATCAACCTCGGGCGCCCGCATGTGAAGATTCTTCCCGACGGCTGGACAGCCGTCACGCGCGACCGCACGCTTTCGGCGCAGGCGGAGCACTCGATCGGCATCACCGAGACAGGCAACGAGATCTTCACCCTTTCGCCCAAGGGTCTGTTCAACCCACTGGCGGCGCGCCGCTGATCGCATGGCAGAGGGCGGGGACGAACAGAATGGTAGTCCCGGCCTCGCCGAGGCTGCGAGCCCGCACTATATCGGGCACCGCGAACGGGCACGACAGCGTTTCGTCTCACTTGGGCCCGAGGCGCTTGCCGACTACGAGTTGCTTGAACTTATCCTGCAGCTTGCCCTGCCGCGGCGCGATACCAAGCCGCTTGCCAAGGATCTCCTGGCGCGTTTTGGCTCGTTCTCCGGCGTCTTCGGCGCGTCAGTCACCGACCTTGCGACGGTCAAGGGCATGGGCGAGACCACGGCGATAGCCCTCAAGGTTGTGCAGGCGGCCGGCCAACGCTTCGCACGCGAACGCGTCGGACGAGACGCGCCCCTGCTCTCGTCCTGGTCTCAGGTGATCGACTATTGTCACGCGGCGATGGCGCATAATGAAGTCGAAGAGATGCGTATTCTCTATCTCGACAAGAAGAACCGACTGATTGCTGACGAAGTTGCGCAGCGCGGCACTATCGATCACACACCGGTCTATCCGCGCGAGGTCCTCAAGCGGGCGTTGCAGCTCTCCGCCACCGCACTGATCCTGGTCCATAACCACCCGTCGGGCGATCCCACGCCGTCGTCGGCCGACGTGCACATGACCCGGCAGATCGAGGAAATCTCAAAGCCGCTCGGCATCACGGTGCACGACCACCTCATTATCGGACGCAGCGGTCACGCCTCGCTGAAGGCGCTGAAACTGATCTAGGGGGCTTTTGGGGAAAGCTGCACGGCACACCCGGTTCGAAAGCGCGACAAAACACGGGTTTAGATGATTTCGGCTCTTCACCCAAAACGTGGAATGATCTAGCCGGCCGCGTCGCACGACGCCGATGGCACATGGCTACGCGACAGCCTGGCGCGCCACTTCCTGACCGTCGCGAGCAGTCTAGGATCCGATTTGATTCGATGCTTCAGTGCGATACGTCCGCGGTCGAGCGCACCGACCACCACGCCCAGGGGCGACAGGGCCAGGTAGTGCCGACGGAGCGGAATCTGGACATTGCACCAGTGTCGCTTCTCGTCCGTGAACCCACCCCCCATATCGAACGCAGTCCAGCCACCGTCAAATACCGTCTGCATGATGCGCAACAAGCACTGCTTGCCGGGCGAGCCCGCCTGGATGGCCGCATCGTCGCTCATGGACGATATCAGGCAAAACAGCGCGCGACCGAAACCGATATTGTAGCGCAGCGCCACAGGCTCGCCATCGAGCCTCAGGACATGCAGCACGATCTGCACGCCCGACCCCGAGGCCGCGATCGCGTGATAGAAGCCGCGGATCGGGTGGTCGGCGAAAGGATTGGGTATCCCCTGCACAGCGAAACGCCGGGCCCGCTGCGCGAACAGCACATCCAGCAGCGCCTGCGCCTCGGCACCATTGCCGAGCGCGTCCAGCGTCACGGTCCCCATCGCTTCGAGCTTCTCGCCCTGCTGGCGATCATGCTTGCGACGGCTCTTCGAGCGCTGAACGCGGTCCGCCTCGGCAAAGCTCGTGAACTCGGCGCGATACAGGGTATCTGCCGCCAGGCTCTCGCCGAATTCGGCAAAGCTCGCGACACCACCGCCGACTTCCGGCACAGCATCGAGCACGACCAGGTCGGCACCGCGAACCGCACGGCTCATGCCATTCCACAAGGCCCGGCGCTCCGCCGCCGTGAGTTGCCCATAGCGCAAGGGGCAAACGAGCGGCTGGTTGGCGCCGATATGGCTGCCTGGAAAGAAGCGCAGCGTCCGCACGCCGCGCTGGGTCTTCCGCCACAAAGGCAGGAGCGCAACGGGGCCGGCAGCCGTCTCCGCAACGATATAGTACTGGTCCTCTGAGGAGATGCCGTTGGCTGTGACCCAGTGCCGGACGAGCGCCAGCGACTGTCCCGGCGATAGTGCCGACCCGGGCTCGAAAGCCGACCAGAGCTCGGCAACCGCATCGATATCGTGCAGGACCTGGTAGCGGACCGGTAGCGCGGCGCTCGCGGTTGCGCTGCGCTCGGTATCCGCGCTCAGCGATAGTGCCATGGATGCCTCCCGCCCGGTCCAGCTCGCGAGAATCGTCACCGCCAATGAAGTTTAGGTTGATTGCAGCACGACCTGCGCGGGGCCACGCGAAAGAACTCAACCGATAGTTAATCGCCGCTTACCCGAATGCACTCAATTGCGGGAAGGTTTCGAGAAACCAGTAGGAAATCCGCGTGAACTGCCCCGTCACGAACAGCACGCCCGTGATAACCAGCAAACCGCCCATCACCTTTTCGACGATACCGAGGTACCTCTTGAAGCTGGTGAAGAAGCTGAGGAACGGGCCGATCGCGAGCCCGGCGAGAATGAACGGAACGCCAAGCCCGAGCGAATAGATGGCGAGCAGCCCCGCGCCATCCATGGCCGTCGACTGCGCCGCGGCGACAGCCAGCACGGAGGCGAGTACCGGGCCGATGCAGGGCGTCCAGCCAATGGCAAAGGCAAGGCCCAGCAGAAACCCGCCCACCGGACCGCTGGCGAGGCCGGGCCCTTGGTGGCGTACCTGACGATCGAGCAGCCCGATCCGGAATACGCCGAGGAAATGGAGGCCCATCACGATGATCAGAATGCCGGCGATTGGCGTCAGGACCGGCAGCGCCTGCCGGAAGACTTGCCCGAATGCCGTCGCTGTCGCACCGAGCGCAATGAAGACAAGCGAAAAGCCGAGCACGAAGAACACGGACGTGAACACGCTGCGCCGCCACAGCGTGCCCGCGGTCGCGCCATCGCTGCGCAACTGCTGGAAGCTGGCGCCGCTCATATAGGTGAGATAGGGGGGCACGAGCGGCAGCACGCAGGGACTGAGGAAACTGAGTACCCCTGCCCCAAACACCAGCCAGAATGAAAAGCCCTGCATCGCGGCCCTCGCTTTCCGTGCCTGATTACGCTGGTCTTCGCCGAAAGCAATGCGTCGCTGGGCCGCTCCGCGCCTTGTGAAGCCGGGGTCGATGGGCTAAGCACCCCTCGAACGCTCCACCGCACCCCGTCAACTTTCCGGATTTCGGCCGATGACGCAATTGCCGGTTCGCATCGCCCCATCCATCCTCTCCGCCGATTTCGCGCGGCTTGGCGACGAAGTCCGTGCCATCGATCTGGGTGGCGCCGACTACATCCATGTCGATGTGATGGACGGTCACTTTGTGCCCAACATCACCATCGGGCCGCTGATCGTTTCGGCGATCCGCCCGGTGACGAAGAAGTTCATCGATGTGCACCTGATGATTTCTCCCGTCGATGCGTTCGTCCCGGCGTTTGCGAAGGCCGGCGCCGATGGCATCACGCTCCACGCCGAGGCGGGACCGCATCTGCACCGTTCGCTGCAGGCGATCCGGGCCGAGGGCAGGCGCGCCGGCGTCGCCATCAACCCTGCGACCCCGGTTTCGGCACTCGAGCACGTGATCGACGATGTCGATCTGATCCTGATCATGAGCGTCAATCCCGGCTTCGGCGGGCAGAAATTCATCCCTGAGTCGCTCAACAAACTGCGCCAGGCCAGGGCGCTGATCGGCGGGCGCCCGATCGACCTCGAAGTCGATGGCGGGGTGAGTACCGAGAACGCCCGCGCCCTGGCTGATGCGGGTGCCAATGTGCTGGTCGCCGGAACGTCGGTCTATGCCGGCAACGACCCCACGACCTATGCCGGCCGCATCGCCGCCATCCGCGCGGCGGCCACCACCACCATTGCCTGAGCCGCAGAAAGTCCGAGCCCGATGATACCGCGCTATTCCCGCCCCGACATGGTCGCCATCTGGTCGCCGGAGACGCGGTTCCGCATCTGGTTCGAGATCGAGGCGCACGCAACCACCGCCCTGGCAGACCTGGGCGTCGTGCCGAAATCGGCGGCCGAGACCATCTGGGAAAAGGGCGCGAACGCGCATTTCGATGTCGAGCGCATCGACGAGATCGAGCGCACCACCAAGCACGACGTCATCGCCTTCCTGACGCATGTGGCGGAAATCGTCGGGCCGGAGGCGCGCTTCCTGCACCAGGGCATGACCTCGTCCGACGTACTCGACACCTGTCTTGCCGTGCAACTGGCCCGCGCCTCGGACCTGCTGCTCGCCGATATCGACAAGCTGCTCGCCGCGATCAAGAAGCGCGCGAAGGAGCACAAGTACACCATCACCATCGGCCGCAGCCACGGCATCCATGCCGAGCCGACGACTTTCGGAATCAAGCTGGCCGAAGCCTATGCCGAGTTCGACCGCAACCGGGCGCGGCTCGTGGCGGCACGGGCGGAGATCGCCACCTGCGCGATTTCGGGCGCCATCGGCACCTTCGCCAATATCGACCCCAAGGTTGAAGCCTATGTGGCGGACAAGCTCGGGCTCACGGTCGAGCCCATCTCCACACAGGTGATTCCGCGCGACCGGCACGCGATGTTCTTTGCGACGCTGGGCGTCATCGCCTCGTCGATCGAGCGCATCGCCACAGAAATCCGACACCTGCAGCGCACCGAAGTGCTGGAAGCCGAGGAGTTCTTCTCCCCCGGCCAGAAGGGCTCGTCGGCCATGCCGCACAAGCGCAACCCGGTGCTGAGCGAGAACCTGACCGGCCTTGCACGCCTCGTGCGCGGCATGGTGACCCCGGCGCTCGAAAACGTCGCGCTCTGGCATGAGCGGGATATCTCGCACTCCTCCGTCGAGCGGATGATCGCCCCCGATGCCACCGTGACGCTGGATTTCGCGCTGCAGCGGCTCACCGGGCTGATCGACAACCTGCTGGTCTACCCCGAGAACATGAAGCGCAATCTCGACCTTCTGGGTGGGCTGCATAATTCGCAGCGCGTGCTGCTGGCGCTGACCCAGGCCGGGATGAGCCGCGAAGAATCCTACGCCGCGGTGCAGCGCAACGCCATGCAGGTCTGGCAGGCGAAGGGCGACCGGGCCGGGCTGTTCGCAGCGCTGCTGAAGGCCGACCCGGAAGTTGCGGCCCGCCTCACCCCCGCCGATATCGACGCCATGTTCGACGATTTCTACCACCTCAAGCATGTCGATGCGCTGTTCGAGCGGGTGTTCGGACCCGAACTCTGAGCCGGGCTGGAAGCCTTCGGCACAAGATGAACGGGGTTTTCCGCCGGCTCCGCTTGCCACATTTGTTTCCACCCAGCCCTGCCCTCTGTCCGCCGCGCGCCGGTCTTGCGGGCGGGTCGGAACAAGCCGTTGATTTTCAATACGTCTGGGGTGGATTGGCGGCAGCCACTCTCCCTCGACAACTCTGATTATCGCACGGTTTCGGAGGGTGGGGATTGATGCGCACCCGGCACAATCCGGCCGCGAAACTGGTCGGAAATCGTGCGGCACGGCGGCTCGAAAACGCCGCGCTCCACATTGATGAATGGTTTCTGAACGCGTCCACTGCTGCCGGGACCGGCAATGCCGAAGGTGCGCCTCAAAGGGGTCCGCGGGGAGCGGCATCACGTCGGACTGAACGTCATCGGTGCGTCACCGGACGGCTGCTACACGGCCGGCACCAGCGGAGATCATTCCGGATGCACGACGCACTCGAACTCGTTTACCCCAGCCTCGACCATGCCGACGGCTACCTTGCCGCGCGCGCGGAAGGTTTTCGCGACAGCTCGTCTGGTTCGGACTCCGCGCAGATCAGCCGGGACACCCTGGCCGACCATCTTGCCCGCCTGCAACAGCCGGGTCGACCGTTGGCGCTTGCCGATGGAACGGTCGAAGACCCGGTACCATTTGGGCACCTCTGGCTCGTATCCGGCAGCCACTTCATCGGGCGCGTCGGGGTGCGCTACCATCTCAACCGCGCGCTGCGCCGGTCGGGCGGCCATGTCGGCTATGAGATACGCCCATCCATGCAGCGTCAGGGCTTCGGCCATGCCGCGTTGGCCCTTGGCCGGGCCCACCTCGCCACGCACGGTACCAAGACTATCCTCGTCACCTGCGCCGACGGCAATCTGGGATCCCGCCGCATCATCGAAGCTGCCGGCGGATGCCTCGAGGATTTAATCGATGCCCCGGATGGATCGGGTCAGCGTATCCGGCGTTACTGGTTCGGGCCAAGGGTACCGGAACAGTTCTGGCCCGGGCTGTCCATACCGGTGGCACTTCATACCAGCGTCAAGCTGAACCCTTAGTCCCTGCGACTGGCGTCCATTCCGGACGCAACGGAGGATTCGATGCCTGCCTATCTTCTCGCGTTCCACGGCGGCCGTGCCACGACCGAGGCCGATCACGACTCCCTGAGCAGCGATGCCTGGTACGACTGGATGAGCGGCATCGCCGATGCGCTGATCGATGCTGGCAACCCGACCACGGATTCCCGCAGGGTTTCCGCCGATGGCACTGTGACCGAGGCTGGCGCCGATCGAATCAGCGGCTATTCGATCGTGGCGGCAATGACCATGGACGATGCCATCGCCATTGCACGCACCTGTCCGATCCTGTCCGAAGGGGGCAGCGTCGAAGTGTCCGAACTCGTCGAGTTTGATGACGACGAGGACGAGGACGAGGATGAGGATGAGGACGAGGACGAGGACGAGGACGAGGATGATGGTGACGCCGACGACGACGGCGACGCTGACGACCTTGACGACAAGGACGATGCAGAAAAGCGCTGAATCCGTCGCCTCAACGGAGGCAACAGCTTTCCGCGTCGCTCGCACACCATGACCTGGACCTGGATCATTTCACGCTCCAATGGAAGCGTGAAATGATCTAGATGGAATATTCCGGTTCGATACCGAACATACGAGCATAGAGTTCGTCGGCCATCTGTACCGGCGACTTGCTGCCGCCTTCGAGCACCACATCCGGTGTCTCGGGCGCCTCGTATGGGCTCGAAATCCCGGTGAAGTTCTTGATCTCGCCGCGTCGGGCCCGGGCATAGAGCCCCTTTGGATCGCGGGCTTCGCAAACCGCAATCGGCGTATCGACAAACACTTCGGTGAAGGGGATATCACCGGCGATCTCGCGCGCCAGCCGCCGCTCGTTGCGGAAAGGCGAAATGAAGCTCACCAGCACGATCAGGCCGGCATCGGCCATCAGCCGAGCCACCTCGGCCACGCGCCGAATGTTTTCCACGCGGTCCTCGTCGGTAAAGCCGAGGTCCTTGTTGAGCCCGTGCCGGACATTGTCGCCATCGAGGATATAGGCGTGCCGGCCCTCCGCCGTCAGCCGCTTCTCCATGAGGTTGGCGACCGTCGACTTGCCGGAACCCGAAAGCCCGGTGAACCAGACGATCTGCGCCTGCTGCCCCTTCTGTTCGGCGCGCACCTGCCGGTTCACGTCGAAGCTCTGGTAGGAGAGATTCTGCGCGCGGCGGAGGCCGAAATCGATCACGCCAGCGCCGAGCGTGGCGTTGGTGATGCGATCGATGAGGATGAAACTACCGGTGAGCGGATTGGCGCCATAGGAGTCGAAGGCGATCGGTTTGTCCGTCGCCAGCGTCACGGTGCCCACTTCGTTGAGCGCGAGATGCTTGGCCGGGCTCTGCTCGAGGGTGTTGACGTTGGTCTTGTACTTGAGCGCGGTGATCGAGGCCGGCACCTGCTGGCTGCCGATCTTTAACAGGTAGGAGCGACCGGGCAGCGCATGCTCGTCGTTCATCCAGATGAGCCGCGCCTGCACCTGGGTCGAGACGTCCGGCGTTTCGCCTGCATGCACGAGGACATCGCCACGCGAGATATCCACCTCGCGGTCGATGACCAGCGTCACCGCCTGCCCGGCAATGGCTTGGTCGAGTTCGCCATCCATGGTGACGATCCTGGTGATCCGCGCCGGTTTCTTGGACGCCGCAACCACCACATCGTCGCCCACCCGCACGACGCCCGAGGCGATTGTGCCGGAGAAGCCCCGGAAATCGAGATTTGGGCGGTTCACCCACTGCACGGGGAACCGGAACGGCTTGGCCGTGCGATCCTGCGAGACCTCGATGGCTTCGAGATAGGGCACGAGCTGCGGCCCCCGGTACCACGGCATGGCCGCCGAAGCCTCGAGGATATTGTCGCCCCTGAGGGCCGAGACCGGGATCGCCGCAAGCGTCTCGAAGCCGAGATCCCTGGCGAAATGGCGATACTCGGCCTCGATCTGATTGAACACCGCCTCTTCATAGCCGACGAGGTCGATCTTGTTGATCGCCAGCACAACATGCTTCACGCCGATAAGGCTGAGGATGAAGCTGTGCCGCCGCGTCTGGGTCAGCACGCCCTTGCGCGCATCGATGAGCACGATGGCAAGATCGGCATTCGAGGCGCCGGTCGCCATGTTGCGGGTATATTGCTCGTGGCCCGGGGTATCGGCGACGATGAACTTGCGCTTGTCGGTGGAAAAAAACCGATAGGCGACGTCGATGGTGATGCCCTGCTCGCGCTCCGCCGTGAGACCATCGACGAGCAGCGAGAAATCGATGCCCTCGTCGCCGGTGGTGCGATTGCGGCTTTCCTTCCTGAGCGACGCGAGCTGGTCGTCGAGGATCAGCTGGCTGTCATAGAGCAGCCGGCCGATGAGCGTCGATTTGCCATCGTCGACGCTGCCGCAGGTGAGAAACCGCAACAGCCCCTTGCCGGTCTGTTCGGCAAGCCAGGCTTCAAGCGCGGTGGTGGAAGCATCGGGTGCGAGGGAGGCAATGGCGCTCATCAGAAATAGCCTTCCTGCTTCTTTTTTTCCATCGAACCGGCCTGATCGGAGTCGATCAGCCGGCCTTCGCGCTCGGAGGTGCGCGAAGCCTGCATTTCCATGATGATCGAAGGCAGATCCGCGGCTTCGGAGCGGATCGCGCCGCTGAGCGGATAGCAGCCGAGCGTGCGGAACCGCACCATCTCTTCGCTGGGCACCTCGCCGGGCTCGAGCGGCATGCGGGCGTCATCGACCATGATCAGCGTGCCCGAGCGCTTCACCACCGGGCGCTTGCGCGCAAAGTAGAGCGACGGGATCTCGATGCCTTCCGAATAGATGTAGGTCCAGATATCGAGCTCGGTCCAGTTGCTGAGCGGGAAGACGCGCATGCTCTCGCCGGGCGCGAGGCGGGTGTTGAAGATGCGCCAGAGTTCCGGCCGCTGGTTCTTCGGATCCCACGCATGGGAGGTGTTGCGATGCGAGAAGATGCGCTCCTTGGCGCGGCTCTTCTCCTCGTCGCGGCGCGCACCACCGATGGCGGCATCATACTTGCCGGCGTTCAGCGCCTGCCGCAGCGCTTGCGTCTTCATGATATCGGTATGCACGGCGGAACCGTGATCGAACGGGTTGATATTGTCGCGCAGCCCATCGGGATTGGTATGCACGAGCAATTCGAAGCCATGCTCGCGGGCCATGCGATCGCGGAAGGCGATCATCTCGCGGAACTTCCACGTGGTATCGATGTGCAGCAGCGGAAACGGAATGCGGCTGGGGGCAAACGCCTTGCGCGCCAGATGCAGCAGCACGGACGAGTCCTTGCCGATGGAATACATCATCACCGGTCGCTCGAAACTGGCGGCGACTTCGCGGAAGATTTCGATGGATTCGGCTTCGAGCGACTGCAGATGGCTGAGCGTGCGCGGAGCAAGGGATGTCATATAGGGCTCGGTCCTTCGAGGGAACGCCCCTGACATAAAGCTTTGCCTACTACGGAACAAGGCCGACTAGAATACCAAAAAACTGAACTATTCCGGCGGTTTGCGCGTAGTGCCAGAAGTGGAGATGGTGGTCGGCGTCTGCCCGCGCCACGGGGGCAACGCCGCGCCGCCGGGCGAGGCAAAAGGAAAAAGAATTTCATGTCGCGTCCCGTGCTCGTCTGGTTCCGCAACGACCTGCGCGTCGCCGATCATCCGGCCCTCAGCGCTGCAGCGGCGGCGGGTGCGGTGGTGGCCGTGCATATCGAGGCGACGGACCCGCAATTGCGCGTGCGTGGCGCAGCCTCGCGCTGGTGGCTGCACCATTCGCTCAGGGCTCATGCGGCGCGGCTCGCCGGACTAGGTATAAGGTTCGAGGCGCTGTCGGGCCCAACGGCCGAGACGCTGTTTGGGGCGGCGGAGCGGCATGGCGCGACAGCCATTTTCTGGAACCGGCGCTATGGGCCGGCGGAGCGCGAGCTGGACGCAGGCGTCAAGGCCGAAGCGAGGGCGCGCGGACTCGAGGCGAGGAGCTGTGTGGGCGACGCGCTGGCCGAGCCCTTCGACATGCAGACCGGGTCGGGCGGCCCCTACCAGGTCTACACGCCGTTCTGGAAGGCGCTCAGGGTGCGCGACATGGCTCTCCCCCTGCCCGCGCCAGGCCCGCAGGGCGAGGCGCTTCCCGCGCCGGAGGTGGACGCCGACTACAGCGAACCGCACTGGGCGGCGCAGTTGCGACCACATTGGCGGATCGGCGAGATGGGGGCAGCCGAGGCGCTGGAGCGCTTCCTCGCGGGGCCGGTCAGCGCCTACAAGGACGGCCGCGATATCCCCGCCGAACCCGCGACCTCGCGGCTGTCACCGCATCTGGCGTTCGGTGAGTTGAGCCCGCGGCAGATCTGGCATCGCGCCCGGCAGGTCGCTGCAGCGCACCCGGAGAAGGAAGCGGCGATCGACAAGTTCCTGTCGGAGGTCGGCTGGCGCGAGTTCAACATCAACCAGCTCTACCACCGCGAGAATATCGCGACGGTGCCGATGCAGCCCAAATATCGCGACTTTCCGTGGCGGACGCCGGGCCCGGAGCTTGGCCGCTGGCAGAAAGGCCTGACCGGGTTCCCGATTGTCGACGCGGGCATGCGCGAACTCTGGCAGACCGGCTACATGCATAACCGCGTGCGCATGCTGGTGGGCTCGCTGCTCGCCAAGAACCTGCTGATCGACTGGCGGCTGGGGGAGGAGTGGTTCTGGGACACGCTCTGCGATGCCGACCCGGCGAACAACCCGGGCAATTGGCAATGGGTGGCCGGATGCGGGCTCGATGCATCGCCGTATTTCCGCATCTTCAACCCGGTGATCCAAGGCGAGAAATTCGACGCCGATGGCCACTATGTCCGCAAGTTCTTGCCGGAACTGGCGAAGCTGCCGAACGATTGGCTGCACAAGCCGTTCGAGGCGCCAGACGATGTACTGCGCAAGGCCGGCGTCACGCTTGGCGAGACATATCCGCGGCCGCTGGTGGATCTGAAGACCAGCCGCGCCCGGGCCCTGGAGATGGCGGCGGGGTTGTAGGCTTATTTCGGCAGCGGCGCCTGCAGGATATCCAGCAGGTCGAACGGATATTCGCCACCCGCCCAGATATTGTCGACCTTCCAGGACTCGCCTTCCTTGACGAGCGCTATGCCCAGATCCTGCGCATCGCCGAAATTCTCGAAGGTGACGTGCACGATGGCCTTGCCCCCGGCATAGAGCGGCTTGTCGATCTTGAGCCTCTTGATCTCGTAGTCCTGCCCGTTGACATAGGGGTCGAAATCGATCCGGCCGATCTCGTCCCCCGCCTCCCTCGCGTCGGCATCGTAGAGGGCGTTGAGCCGCTGCGACTGCTGCGCCGTGATGAGATCATCGTCGGGGAACTCCCGGCTCGGCGCATATTGATCGTAGATCGCTTCGAGCAGTTTCACTGGATCGGCGAAATCCCCGGCATAGGCGGCTCCCGAGACAAACGCGACGCTCAACGCCACAAATCCAACGCCCCAGACCTTCATTCGGCACTCCATCGCGTTCAGTTCTGACCGGTGCATCGCAGCGCCGCCTGTCGTTTGTGTCTCGTTACCTGCCGGCGCCTGAACGCCAGCTGACCGGCTGGCGCGCCTCTCACCCTCTGAGACGCGCGTGCCAAGGACCTCCCTCGGTGGCGCGACCGCGAGGAGGACTATTTGGCCGCCATCACCAGCCACTCGTCTTCAGTAACGACCCGCACCCCGAGCGACTGCGCCTGCGTGAGCTTCGACCCCGCCCCCGGCCCGGCGACCACGATATCGGTGTTTTTCGACACCGAGCCCGCGACCTTGGCGCCGAGCCGTTCGGCCATGGCCTTGGCCTCGCCGCGCGTCAGCTTCTCGAGCGAGCCGGTGAAGACGACTGTCTTGCCGGCGACTTCGGAGGTGGCGGAAATGGTGACGACATAGGGCCTGGGCCGCACTTCCTTCAGCAATTCGTCGAGCGCCTCGACATTGCGGGCGTTCTGGAAGAAGTCGCGCACGGACCGCAGCACCGTATCGCCGATGCCGTCGATGGACGGAAACACCGCATGGATATCGCCGCCTTCGCTGGCTGCACTGAGCGCCGTTTCGCGGAAAGCCTCGATGGTGGAGAAGGTCTTGGCAAACATGGCGGCAGTGGTTTCGCCGACATGGCGGATGCCGAGCGAAAAGATGAAACGATCGAGTTCGGGCTCACGCGCCGCATCGATGGCGTCGAACAGCTTCTTCACCGAGACGGCGCCGAAACCCTCGACATCCTTCAGCTTCTTGAGAGACCGCTCGTCGCGCGCCTTGAGCGTGAAGATATCCGCCGGGCGCATGATGCGGCCTTCGGCATAGAACTGCGTGACCTGCTTGTCGCCCAAGCCATCGATATCCATGGCGTCGCGGGCAACGAAATGCTTGAGCTGCTCAACCGCCTGCGCCGGACAGACGAGTTCGCCGGTGCAGCGCCGCACGGCATCGAGCCGGCCGGTTTTCTCGTTGAGCTCGCGCTTGGCTTCCGAGCCACAGACCGGACAACGATCGGGGAAAACATAAGGCGCAGCGTCACTTGGGCGCTTTTCTGGAATCACCGCGACAATCTGCGGGATGACGTCGCCAGCCCGCTGGATGACTACGGTATCGCCGACGCGGAGATCGTAACCGCCGCGGATCGGCTCACCATCGCCGCCAATGCCCCTGATATAATCCTCATTGTGCAGTGTGGCGTTCTCGACCACCACGCCGCCGACGGTGACCGGCATCAGCCGCGCCACGGGGGTGAGCGCCCCGGTGCGCCCGACCTGGATATCGATGGCCTTGAGCACGGTGGTCGCCTGCTCGGCGGGAAACTTGTGCGCCAGTGCCCAGCGCGGCTCGCCGGTGACGTAGCCCCAGCGTTCGCGGAGGTCGAGCCGGTCGAGCTTGTAGACCACCCCGTCGATATCGTAGCCGAGCGTGGCGCGCTGCGCCTCGATCAGCCGGTATTGCTCGATCATCTCGTCGATCGACGCGGTGCGGCGGGTCAGCGGATTGACCGGGAAGCCCCAGCGGCGGATCGCCTCGATCATGCCCCATTGATTGTCGGCGGGCAGCGACGAGGCCTCGCCCCAGGCATAGGCGAAGAACCGGAGCTTGCGCTGCGCGGTGATCGTCGGGTCCTTCTGGCGTAGGGAGCCTGCGGCGGTGTTGCGCGGGTTGACATAATCCTGCCCGCCATCGGCCGCCGACCTGGCCTTCAGCGCCTGGAAATCCGCGTGGGTCATATAGACCTCGCCGCGGATTTCGATCACGTCGGGCACGCCATCGCCGGTGATGCGCTGCGGGATATCGGCAATGGTGCGCAGATTCGCGGTGATATCCTCGCCCACGCTGCCGTCGCCGCGGGTGGCGCCACGCACGAACACGCCCTTTTCGTAGCGGAGCGAAGCCGAGAGCCCGTCGATCTTCGGCTCGGTGGTGAATTCAAGCACCAGATCCTTGTCACGGGCAAAGAAGCGATGGCCACCCTCGATGAAGGCCGTGACGTCATCGTCGGTATAGGCCTTGGCGAGGCTGAGCATCGGCACGGCATGCCGCACCTTGGCGAAGCCTTCGGCCGCCGGTGCGCCGACGCGGCCCGTGAGGCTGTCTGCCCGGCGAAGTTCGGGGAAGGCCAGCTCGATCTCGCGATAGCGCAGCTTCAGCGCATCATATTCGGCGTCGCTGATCTCGGGCGAATCGTTCTGGTGATAGGCGATGTCCGCGCGTGAAATCTCGACCTGCAGCCGGTCGAGTTCCGCTCGCGCCTCGCCCTCGGACAGGCCCTCGATTTCCGCCGCGCCCGCGCTCATGACACCTCCGAAATCAGCCGCTTGGCCGCGGCGCGGGCCTCGTCCGTCACCTTGGCGCCCGCCAGCATGCGCGCCACCTCTTCCTGCCGCGCCTTGCCATCGAGCCGCTTCACATGCGTGCGGACGAAAGCGCCCTCTTCGATCGCCTGCTTCTCGATCAACAGATGGCTGTTGGCGCGGGCCGCGACCTGCGGCGCATGCGTGACCGTCAGCACCTGCACCTTGCGCGCAAGCCGCGCCAGCCGTCGCCCTATGGCATCGGCAACCGCGCCACCAACGCCCGTATCGATTTCGTCGAAGATCAGCACCGGCGCAGAGCCGCGATCGGCCAAGACCACCTTGAGGGCGAGGAGGAAGCGACTCAACTCACCGCCGGACGCGACCTTGAGAATTGGCCCGGGCAGCGTGCCCGGATTGGTCTGCACATGGAAAGCCACCTGGTCGTGGCCATTGGCGGCAACCCGCTTCGGATCGCTTTCGATCTGGACGATGAAGCGCGCCGCACCCAACTTCAGGTCCGGCAGTTCCCCGCCCACCGCCGCCGACAGCGCCGTGCCGGCCGACTGCCGCGCCGCAGCCAGTTCCGTCGCTGCCGCGTCATAGGACGTGCGGGCGGCAGCGGCAGCCGCTTCGAGACCCTTGAGGCTCGCCTCACCCGATTGCAGCATATCGAGATCGCCGCGATACCTGGTCAGCACGCCCTCAAGTCCATCGCAGCTTGTGTGGTGCTTCCGGGCCGCGGCCCGGAGCGCGAACAAACGCTCCTCGACTTTTTCGAGGTCAGTGGGATCGAACGCCATCTCGCGCTTCAGGTGCTCGAGCGCATCCGACACCGCATCCATGGCGACAAGCGCGGCATCGAGGCTTTCGACCACCGGCTGGAACACCGCCGCGCCGCTTTCGGCCTTGCGCCCAAGCCGCCGCAACAGGCCCGAAAGCGCCGGCCCCGGCGCCATGGGGCCATTGAGAATCTCGTCGGCGTCGCGGACTTCCTCGGCCGCCTTCTCGAGCTGCATCAGCCGCTGCCGTCGCTCGGCAAGCACCTCTTCTTCGCCGGCCTCGGGCGCGAGATCGCTGAGTTCGGCCACCACATGCCGGGCGTACTCTTCCCTGGCGCGCGCCTCCTCGATGACGGCGCGCTGCCCATCCACCGCGGCGACCGCCTCGACCAGCGCCTCATGCGCCTGCCACACCCGCGAGACCATTTGCTCGTGGCCGCCAAAGGCGTCGAGAAGCGCGCGATGGCTGGCCACATCCACCAGCGCCCGGTCGTCGTGCTGGCCGTGGATTTCCACCACCAGCCGGCCAATGGCCTGCAGCAGGCCGGCCGACACGGGCTGGTCGTTGATGAAGGCGCGCGTTCGTCCATCGGGGAACTGCACGCGGCGCAGGATGATGTCTTCATCGTCGGCGATGGCGTTGTCGCGCAGCGCCGCACGCGCCGGATGGGTGCGCGGCAATTGCACCACCGCCACTACCTGCCCGTTCTCGGCCCCTGTGCGCACCAGCGACGCGTTGCCGCGCCCGCCCAGAGCCAGGGTCAAAGCGTCAAGAAGAATGGATTTGCCCGCGCCCGTCTCGCCGGTCAGTGCCGTCAACCCGTCGTCGAGCGCAAGGTCGAGCTGGTCGATGAGAACGATATTGCGAACAGAAAGCGCACTCAGCATGCGGACCCTGCCCCCGTATTGCCGAGGCGGCACTGGCCCGGCTCACCTCTGAAGCGCTTTCGAGACCGATCCACGGACCCGTCCGGCACATCCTGCGCCTCGGATTGCTCAGCGCAGGCGACCGGCCCAGTGCGACCGGCAGTGACACCAGTTCATACCAGACCAGAACAAACCGGCAACAAAAATCGTGCCGTCAGCTCTTCTGGCTGAGCTTTGCGAGCTTCGACGAGGCATTCACCTGCGGTGTGATGCCCTGCTTCTGCAACAGATCGTAAGCCTGCTTGTACCAGTTCGATTGCGGGTAATTGTGCCCGAGCACGGCAGCAGCTGTCTGCGCCTCGCCAATCAGGCCCAACGCCAGGTTCGCCTCGGTCAGGCGGAACAGCGCTTCTTCAATCTGGCTGGAGGTCTGGTACTTCTCGGCCACGACGGTGAAGCGGTTGATGGCGGCGACGTAGTTGCCATTGCCGAGATAATAGCGGCCAACCGACATCTCCTTGCCGGCAAGCTGGTCAAACCCCGTCGCGAGGCGCTCACGGGCATCCTTCGCATAGGGGCTGCTGGGATAGTTCGAGAGGATCAGCGTGTAGGTATCGATTGCGTCCTGCGAAATCTGCTGGTCGCGGGTGATGTCCTTGATCTGCCCGAAATAGGAATTGCCCTTGAGGAACAGGATATAGGGCACTTCCTTGCTGGTCGGGTAGAGCGCGAGATACCGGTCGGCGGCAGCGATCGCATCATCGAACTTGCCGATGCGGTAACTGGCGAAAACCTCCATCAGCTTCGCCTTCTCGTAGAAGTCGCTGTCCGGGTGCTGGCGCTGCAGCTTCTGCAGCGTAGTCGTCGCCGTCATGTACTTCTGGTCGTCCATCTCCTTGATGGCCTGATTATACAGGACATCGGCCGGGACGATCGGCTCTTCCTTGATCTTGTTGGCGCCGAACATGCCGCAGCCCGCGAGCATCGCCGCAACAGCCGCCGCCATAACAAGGCGCGCCACGGGATATGAACCTGCATTGATGCGAGAGATCGTCACGATCTGCCCCTGCCCTTCTTGCCGCCACAAAACGTATGGCTGACTAGTTGCAAATACGATCAAAACTGTGGCGCGTCAGCCGACGGACCGCAGATATGAACGCACGTCGATGCCGGTGGGCATGTCGTCGAGCGCATCGAAGGCATAGGGCAGTTCGTCTGCCGTGACTACCTCGTAGTTCGCCTCGCTGGCGAACAAGCCGTGGAGAACCAGCGCGTTCAGCGCATGCCCGCCCTTGTAGGAGCGGAACCGTCCATAGATCGGCAGGCCGCAGAGCGCGAGGTCGCCAATGGCGTCGAGCAGCTTGTGCCGCACGAACTCATCCTCGTAGCGCAGGCCGCCGGGGTTGAGGATGCGATCCTCGTGAACGGTGATGGAATTGTCCATCGACGAGCCGAGCGCATAGCCCGCCTGCCGCAGGATCTTGGCATCGCGAACGAACCCGAAGGTGCGGGCGCGGCTGACGTCCTCGTAGTACTTGCGCGGCGTCCAGTCGAAAATCATCCGCTGCCGGCCGATCACCCGCGAGTCGAAATCGATCTCGAGGTCGAACATCCTGCCATTATAGGGTTCGAGCGCCGCCGAGGCCTCGTTGTTGCGCACCAGGACCTGCCGCATGATCTTGATATAGCGGCGTGGCGCGGGCTGCACGGAAAGCCCGACCTTCATGATGCCCTCGACGAAGGGCCAGGCGCTGCCATCGATGATCGGGCATTCGGCGCCCGAGAGCACGAGGTGGGCGTTGTCGACACCGAGGCCGGACAAGGCGGAAATCACATGCTCGACGGTGGCCACCGAGACGCTGTCGCCGAGGTCGATCGTGGTGCACAGCGTCGTGCGCGTCACGCGCGAGAAATGCACCTGCACCGGGCCGACCTTGCGGCCGTCGCCCACGACGCGGGTGATGGTGTAGCCACTGTCGGGCGCGGCGGGCTCGATCGCCAGGGTGACCGGAGCTCCCGAATGCACGCCAATGCCACTGAACTCGATGGCATCCGCGAGGGTTCGCTGCCGCGCCGAAAGTTTCTGCATACTGAGGACTCCAGCCCCGTCCAAACCCGAAGCAGTCTTAAACAATAAAATCCCGGCGCGGAAGCCGCACCGGGATCTGATGTACACATGCCTCGCTGAGGCCGATCAGCCGTGCTTGCGCAGGAAGGCCGGGATTTCGATCTGCTCCTTGCCGGCCTGCGGCTGGGCCCTGCCCTGCGCGTCGAGCTGGCCGCGAGCCCCCTCGGGAGCCCCGGAATTCCGGGCATTTCGCGAGGCGCCGGCCTCGATGGCGCTGCGCGCGGCAGCATCGTCGGCGCTCGGCTCGAGATGCGCATCAGGGCGATGCGGCTCGTTCGCCTTCAGGCTCAGCCCGACATTGGACGCGAGCCGCTTGAACAGCGCGCGGGCATTGCGGGGCTCAGGATCCTGCTTTTCCTGCTCGGAGAGTGTCCGGCGTGCAACAACCGGCAGCTCTTCCGTCCGCGGCATGCGGCGCTGACCATCGGGCCGCTCGGCGCTCGAGGGCACATAGGCACTCGGAATCGGGGCTTCGACGATTCGTGCCGGCTCCTCGATATGCCCGTGAACGGCTGCGGGGATGTAGGGCTCGACGGTGATTCCATCATCGTCGCTGTACTCTGCATAGCTCGGCTCGCCATGGCTGACGGCGTCGGCCACGGCCTGCTGCATCTGCGTCTCGATCTGGGCGGCAACCTGCGGCTGCGGAGCGGGGGCTGCGGGCTGCTGGTAGCTCGTGACCTGCGGAGCGGGCTCGGGACGCGCCTGGCGCATCACGGCGGCCTGGAGCGGCGCACGGGCCGGGTTCGCCTTCATCGGCTCGAGAGCCTGCACCATGGTGGCGTCGGTACCGGTGGCAACGACGGCCACGCGGATCGTACCGGTCATGTCGGGATCGAAGGTCGCGCCGAGGATGATGTTGGCATCCGAATCGACTTCCTCGCGGATGCGGCTCGCCGCTTCATCGACTTCGTACAGGGTCAGGTCAGGGCCGCCGGTGATCGAGATGAGCAGGCCACGCGCGCCATGCATAGACACATCGTCGAGCAGTGGATTCGCGATGGCGGCTTCGGCCGCGTGACGGGCACGATCCTCGCCGGAGGCTTCGCCCGTCCCCATCATGGCCTTGCCCATGCCGCGCATCACGGCGCGCACGTCGGCGAAGTCGAGATTGATCAGGCCTTCCTTGACCATCAGGTCGGTGATGCAGGCGACACCGGAATAGAGCACCTGATCGGCCATCTTGAAGGCATCGGCGAAGGTGGTCTTCTCGTTGGCGACGCGGAACAGGTTCTGGTTCGGAATGACGATCAGCGTATCGACATGCCGGTGCAGCTCGTCGATGCCATCCTCGGCAAGGCGCGTACGGCGATTGCCCTCGAAGGTGAAGGGCTTGGTCACCACGCCGACAGTCAGGATACCCTGCTCGCGAGCGGCACGCGCCACGACAGGCGCCGCGCCGGTACCGGTGCCACCGCCCATGCCCGCGGTGATGAACACCATATGGGCGCCCGACAGGTGGTCGTTGATTTCGTCATAGCTCTCTTCAGCCGCCGCGCGACCCACTTCGGGGTGCGAGCCGGCGCCGAGCCCCTCGGTGACCGAAACACCGAGCTGGATGATGCGCTGCGCACTCGACAGCGCGAGCGCCTGGGCGTCGGTATTGGCAACGACAAAATCCACCCCCGACAACCCGGAGGCGATCATGTTGTTGACCGCGTTGCCGCCCGCCCCACCGACACCGAACACGGTGATGCGGGGCTTCAGTTCTTGAATGTCCGGGATGGTCAGATTGATCGTCATGATGGCCCCATGAGTGGCGTGTGGGATCAGTTTTAGTCGCCAATTCGTTAATCAGACCCTAACAAAACGGCGCTTTCCGTTAACGGTGTAGCAATTTGCAAACCGGCACCGCCGCCCGCTAACCATCTGTTAAGCATAAACCTCAGGTTGGGGGCGGACCGCCGCACGATAGGTTGAATGGCGGTCTACGCGTTTACCAGAATACACCAATGCCTGGAGCGGCAGCATAAACAGGCGCTACGCTCCGGCCTTATCGGTTCGGTTGCAGCAGTCGAGAGGCGCTGTTGGTCCGAGTCACAAAAAGATCAAGCTGGGCGACGCGCGATGAGTCAGCAGCAACTCAGGAATATATACTATTTCTGTATTCCGGAAAATCGACCAACAGGGGGGATAAAGTATTTGCTTCGCCACTCGCACTTGATCAATGGCATGGCGGACTATGGCGTTGCATCGGCGATCCATATCGTCAATCACCCGGAGTTCGTACCGACATGGGAGGTGCCCCATATCCACAAGCGCGACAATCGCTTCAATCGAGATACCGACCTGATCGTCTTGCCGGAGATCATGGTGGAAGCAAAGGCACCGATCCTGCAAAAGACCGGGCTCCGTTACGCCATCCTGGTGCAGAACGGATTCTACGTGCTGCAGCATGGGATGGCCATGGCGGAGCTCGCGGCGCTCTATGATGGTGCGATCAACATCGTCTCCACCAGCGCACACATTACGTCCACCCTGCGCAGCGTCTTCCCGGATCTGAAGCCGCCGATCTTCGATATCAATTATGCCTTTGACAAAAAGGTGTTTTCCGGGGGCGGAGAGAAGCGCAACCTCATCACATACATGCCCAGGAAGCTGCCGCAGCACAGCCGGATGCTCATGCGCCATCTGTGGGGACGAGACCTGCGCGGCTGGACTATCCAGCCGATTGACGGGTTGGGCGAAGCGGGCGTGGTGGAGCTTCTTCGGGCCTCCAAGCTGTTCCTTTCATTCTCCTATTGGGAGGGCTTCGGTCTGCCCCCCGTCGAGGCGGCCCTGCTGGGCAACAAGGTGATCGGCTATACCGGGATCGGAGGCCGCGAGTATTTCGAGCCTCCGCTGTTCGAGCCGATCGAGCATGGTGACTTCCTGCCCTACGCTGCGGCAGTGGAGCGCGAGGTGGCGCGGCAGGATAACGGCGCAAGCGTTGCGGACGAGTTCGCCGAGCCTATCGCGCGGCTTGCCGATCGCTACTCCCCCGAACGGGAGCGGCGGGGACTCGAGGCGTTCGTCGAGCACGCCATTGCAAGCTTCAGGGTGAACTGACATGTCTGAGAGCACGCTCCCGGACCTGACAGCAGCCAATCTGCCCCCGAGGACATAATGAGCCATCCGCAACGCATTCTCGTCACCGGTGGCGCCGGCTTTCTCGGGTCGCACCTGTGCGAAGCGCTATTGGCGCAAGGTCACCACATCATCTGTGTCGACAGCTTCTACACGGGGGCGCGGCAAAATCTCGCGACCATGCGCGACCACCCCCGGCTCGAAATCATCGCGCACGATGTGTGTGTTCCGCTGAGTGTCGCGGTGGACCAGATCTACAATTTCGCCTGCCCGGCGAGCCCGATCCACTACCAGCGTGATCCGGTGCAGACGATCAGGACCAGTGTGCTGGGCGCCATCAACATGCTCGAACTGTCCAAGCGACATGGCGCGAGAATCTTCCAGGCATCGACCTCGGAGGTCTATGGTGATCCGATGCTGCATCCGCAGCCCGAGAGTTACTGGGGCAATGTCAATCCGGTCGGCCCGCGCTCGTGTTACGATGAAGGCAAGCGCTGTGCCGAAACCCTGTTTTTCGACTACCAGCGCCAGCACGGGCTGAAGATCAAGGTGGCCCGCTTCTTCAACACCTATGGGCCGCGCATGCACCCCGATGATGGGCGTGTGGTCTCGAATTTCATCGTCCAGGCGTTGACCGGGCGCGACATCACGATTTTCGGCACGGGCGCCCAGACCCGCAGCTTCTGCTATGTCGATGACCTGATTGATGGCGTGATGCGCTTCATGGCCGCGCCCGAAGCACTGTCCGGGCCATTGAACCTGGGCAATCCGGAAGAGTTCACCATAGAAGAACTGGCGCGCGAAGTGCTCGACCTGACGGGCTCCTCAGCGCGCTTGGTACGCCACCCGCTCCCGCAGGACGACCCCAAGCAGCGCTGCCCCGACATCACGCTGGCAAGCGAGGCACTGGGCTGGGCACCCAAGGTTCCACTGCGCGACGGCCTCAAGCGAACGATCGCCTATTTCGACCGTCTGCTGGCCAACAGCCCCCGCTAGATCGTTTCACGTTTTGGGTGAAACGCTGAAACGATCCAAACCCTGGTTCTGGCGCGCTTTCGAAACGGGAAACTCATGCATGTTTCCCTGAAAGCGCTCTAGAAACTCGTCCTGAGCCAGTTCCCCACCCGGGCGAAGTAGCCGTCGGTGCCTGTGAGTCGCGCCATGCGGCTCGGCGCGGCATATTCCCTGGCGCAGACCTGCGGATAGATCAGCATGCCCGCCACCGTGGCGAAGGCAGCGCCCTTGGCGATATCCGGCAGTCCGGACAGGCCCATCGGGCGGCCATTGCGCACATTGCGCGCGAGAATGCGACGCGCCACTTCCGGCAGTCCGGTCAACTCGCTGCCGCCGCCAGTGAGCACGAAGCGCCGACCGCAGATATCCATCATGCCGGTCGCCTGCATGCGATCCTTGATGGCAGTCATCACCTCTTCGATGCGCGGACGCAGGATTCGCGTCAGATGCGAGCGCGGGATCTGCCCGGGCGCCTCGTCCGGCGTGGCACCTACAGGAGTGATCGGGATGAGGTCGCGCTCGTCGGCCTGCCCCGGCAAGACCGAGCCATACATGGTCTTCATGCGCTCGGCGTCCGAAATGCTGACCGACAGCTGGCGCGCCAGATCAAGTGTCAGGTGATGCCCCCCGATGGCGATCGCATCGGCATAGACGAGCTGGCCCTCGGCAAATACCGAGACGGTGGTTGTCGCGCCGCCGAAATCGATGCAGGCAACGCCGAGCGCGCCCTCGTCATCGACCAGCGTCGAGAGCCCCGAGGCATAGGGGGTGGCGACCAGTGCCTCGATCTGCAGGTGGCAGCGATGCAGCACCAGCTCGATATTGCGCATGGCGAGGGTCTCGGACGAGACCACGGCCACGTCGATGGCGAGCTTTTCGCCCACCATGCCCTTGGGATCGCGAATGCCCTTCTGCCCGTCCAAAGCGTAACCGATCGGCAAGGCGTGGATGATCGAGCGCTCCGGCCGCACCGAACGATCGTTCACGGCGCGCAGCACGCGGCTGATATCGGCTGGCTCCACTTCCGTGCCACCCAGCGTCACGTTGGCGGAGAAGGTTTCGGACCCCAACCGGCCCGCGGTGACATTGACGATCACCGACTCGAGCGTCACGCCCGCGGCACGCTCGGCCATGCCGACCACGGTGCGGATCGCCTGCTCGGCCTTGTCGAGATCGGTGACGACGCCGCTCTTCACCCCTGCGGAGGGGCCATAGCCGAAGCCGATCACCTCAATGGCGTGGGTCCGGCCGCGCAACGCCTTGCCTTCGGCGCGCGGCACCAGCCGCGCAATGACGCAGCACACCTTGGTCGAGCCGATGTCAAGCACGGCCACGAGGCTGGTCCGTCCGGGCTGCACCGGCTTCAGCCGAGCGGTCATCGAATCCGTCATCATCGTCACTGCGTTCCGGTCGTGCCGTCCGACTTCTTCTCGGCGGCGGTTTCATATTCGGTCGAGCCCTTGGCCTTGTGCGGGGCCTCGAGTGTCTTGCCGAGTTGTTCCCTGGCCTGCTCGCCGGGCGCCAGCGTCACAAGGCCGGCGACGCGCAGATCGATCACGGTCACGTCGCGGTCCATCAACCGGTAACCGGCCTGGTACTCGTCGAGGCGCGTCAACGCCTGCGCCACACCGGTCTCGGGCAGTTGCACGCGCAAGCCGTTGCGATAGATCAGGTCCCACCGGCGGTCGCCGATCCGGCTCAGCGCGGCGAGCCCTTCCTGCAGTTTCGGGTGTCGGTCGAGCAGCCGCGACATGGCGACGGCGTCGTCGGATGCGCCCTCGCCGATCACCAGCGGCAGGTTGCTGAAGCTCGACACATCGGTGCCGATCCGGTCGCCGCGTTCGTCGAGCAGCCAGGTCGTGCTGCCGACCCGCCAGCGGACAACCGGGTCTTTTTCGACGATGTCGACATAGACCTCGCTGGGGTAAACCTTCTTCACTGTCGCCGATTTCACCGCACGCAGCCACTTGAGCCGCGCCTGCGCCTTCTGCGCATCGAAGGTGACGGTCGAATCCCCCATCCCGACGGTCATCAGCGCGATGATATCCGCGTCGGCGGTGAGCCTCTGGCCGGAAATGTGGATGCCGGAAATGCCGAACCCGGCCTGCGCGAACTCCCCCTGCACAAAGCGCAGGCCCGTCATAGCGACGGTGGAGAGTGTGTCCTTGATGGCGAAGAGCCCGCCGGCGGTTGCGACGATGAGGCTCGCCATGGCAAGCCTGACGATGCGCTTCTGATGCAGCACCCAGGCGTGGTTGGCGCGGACCATGAGCCCGCGACGCGGCATCGAAACCGGAACAGGCAGCACACGCAGGTCGATCGGCTGGGCATTGGCGAAACTCTTTGCCCCTACCTGTTGCAACTCGCGTCCTCCACCATCCAGGACACCAGCTCCTCGAAGCTGTGACCCGCATGGCGGGCCTGCTCCGGAGCCAGCGATGTTTCCGTCATGCCTGGTTGGGTGTTGATTTCGAGGCAGACGAGTTCCCCGTCTTCCCCGGCCTTGTCGTTGTAACGGAAGTCCGTCCGCGTCACGCCCCGGCAACCCAGCGCAGCATGCGCCTTGAGCGCGATCTTCTGCACTTTGTCGTAAATTTTCGGTTGAATTGGTGCCGGAATGAGATGGTTGGACCCACCTTTGGCGTACTTGGCCTCATAATTGTAGAACGAGAGGTCGGTAACGATCTCCGTCACGCCCAGGGCCACGTTCCCCATGACCGCGCAGGTCAGTTCGCGGCCGGGGATGTAGCGCTCGACCATCACATCCTCGCCCATGGTCCAATCCTCGCGCAGCAGCTCCTGCGGTGGATGGGAATGCTCCTTGGTGACGATGAACACGCCGAAGCTCGACCCATCGGCAATGGGCTTGACCACATAGGGCGGCTCCATCACGTGGCGCTTGGCCACCTCGGCGCGGTTGGCGATCACATGGTCTGTGACCGGAATGCCCAGCGCCTTGAAGACGATCTTCGCCTGATGCTTGTCCATGGCGAGAGCCGAGGCGAGCACGCCCGAATGCGTATAGGGAATGCGGAGGAATTCGAGCACGCCCTGGATGGTGCCATCCTCGCCATAGCGGCCATGCAGCGCATTGAAGGCCACATCGGGTTTCAGCTCGCGCAGGCGCTCGGCAACATCGTAGCCGACATCAACCTCGGTGACCTGATAGCCGGCATTGCGCAATGCCCGGGCACATTCTCCGCCGGATTTCAGCGATACCGGCCGCTCGGTGGCGAGCCCGCCCATCAGAACGGCAACATGCTTGGTCATCGGTGGCTCCTGCCGCTCGAAAATTAGGCGCACTACGAGGCACCGGCCTCGCCCTGCACCTCCCCGCAAGGGGGAGGGAGACCAGACTGCGGCGGCGCCGCAATCTTAAACATCACACCATGCCGACGAACGGCGCGCGGTCCATGAACTCGCGCACCGCGCGGCCGGGGCGGAAATGCCCCATGCGGCGGATTTCCCACTTGAGTTCGATGCCATGCGTGTCGCGCACCTTCTGGCGCACCATTTCGCCAAGCGTCTCCACCTCGAACGCATCCGCCGTGCCGAGATTGAGCAGGAAATTCGCGTGCAGCTCGCTCATCTGCGCGCCTCCAAAGGTGAGGCCACGCCCCCCGGCCGCATCGATCAGCTTCCAGCTCGAATGCCCGTCGGGGTTTTTGAAGGTCGAACCGCCGGTCTTGGCCTTGGTCGGCTGCGAACTCTCGCGCTTTTCGGTGATCTCGCGCATGCGCTCGAGGATGGAATCGCGGTCGCCGGCAAAGCCCTGGTACACCGCCGAGACGAAGACGGCGCCGCGCGGCCCGTTCGACTTGCGGTAGAGATAGCCCATATCGGCATTGCTCAGCGTGACGATCTCGCCCGAGCGCAGCACGGCGCGGAGTTCGACCATGCGATCGCGCGTCTCGGTGCCATAGCAGCCGGCATTCATGTAGAGTGCGCCGCCAATGCCGCCGGGAATGCCGCGATAGAAGGTCAGCCCGTCAATGCCGGCTTCTGCCGCCGCGGTCGCGACCTTCACATCGGGCAGCGCCGTGCCGGCCCTGATGCGGAACCCGTCCAGCACCTCGATCGCGCCAAAGCCCTTGGCCGAGAGCCGGATGACGACGCCGTCGATGCCGCCATCACGGATCAACAGGTTCGAGCCGAGTCCGATCACCGTCACCTTGATGTCGGCCGGCAGGTTCCTGAGGAAGAAGCTCAGGTCGGCCTCGTCGGCCGGCTGGTAGAACAGCTGCGCCGGGCCGCCAACGCGGAACCAGCTGATTTCGCTCAGAGGCTGGTTCGGAATGAGCTTGCCGCGCACTTCGGAAATCCACGGCGCAAGCTGCGGGATAAGGTCCGGCCAGTCGCCTTCGCGGGTGATGATCTCGCCTGTTGCGTCGTCCTTGACGGCACTCATGACAGCTCCGGCTCCTTGCCGATAATGGCGCCGAGTTCGGCGGGCAAGGCGGCCGCCCATTGCGTGATGTTGCCGGCCCCGAGGCAGACGACATAATCGCCTTCGGCCGCCCGCGCCGCGAGCAGCGGGGCAAGGGCCTCCGGCCGGTCGATGACGCGCGCATCGCGATGGCCGCGGGCGCGGATGCGGCTCACCAGCTCCTCATGCGTCACGCCCTCGATCGGCGCTTCGCCGGCGGCATAGATCGGCGCGACGATCACCGTGTCGGCATCATTGAAGCAAGCTGCGAAATCGTTGAACAGGTCGTTGACGCGGCTGTAGCGGTGCGGCTGCACCACGGCGATGACGTCGCGCCGCGCCGATTGCCGCGCCGCGCGCAACACGGCGGAAATCTCTACCGGGTGGTGGCCGTAATCGTCGATGATCGTGATGCCGCCGACGACACCCGTGCGGGTGAAGCGGCGCTTGACGCCCGAGAAGCCCTTCAGCCCCTTGCGGATCGCTTCGGCAGGGATCTTCAGCTGGTCGGCCACCGCGATGGCGGCGGTGGCGTTGAGCGCGTTGTGCTCGCCGGGCATCGGCAGCTCGAGGCCTTCGATGCGCAGGTGCGTCATCCGGATCCGGTCGCGGATCTCGACGGCGAAAGTCTGCACGCCATCGTGGTTCTCGAGATCGACGAGGCGGACATCGGCCTGCGGGTTGCGGCCATAGGTAATGACGCGGCGGTCGCGCACATCGCCCACGAGTTCCTGCACCACCGGATGATCAAGGCACATCACCGCGAAGCCGTAGAAGGGCACGTTCTCGACAAAGGTGAGGAAGGCCTGCCGCACCTTGGCGAAATCGCCGTAATAATCGAGATGCTCGGGGTCGATATTGGTGACGATCGCGACATCGGCCGGCAGCTTGATGAAGGTGCCGTCGCTCTCGTCGGCCTCGACCACCATCCACTCGCCATCGCCGAGGCGGGCATTGGTGCCATAGGCATTGATGATGCCGCCATTGATGACGGTCGGGTCGAAATTCGCCGCATCGAGCAGCGTTGCGACGAGCGTGGTGGTGGTCGTCTTGCCATGCGTGCCGCCAATGGCGATGGCGTTCTTGAAGCGCATGATCTCGGCCAGCATTTCGGCGCGCCGCACCACCGGCAGGCGGCGGAGCCGCGCGGCGTCGAGTTCCGGGTTGCCCTTCTTGATGGCGGAAGAGACGACGACCACCGCCGCGTCCTTCAGGTTTTCGGCACGCTGGCCGATGGCGACTTCAATGCCCATCGAGCGCAGGCGCTGCACGTTCGGGTTCTCGGAGCTATCCGAGCCGCGCACCTTGTAGCCCTGGTTGTGCAGGATTTCGGCAATGCCGCTCATGCCGATGCCGCCGATGCCGACAAAATGCACCGGACCGATATTGCGCGGCATCTTCATGGATCAGGTCCCCTTCCGGGCGATACGCTCGCTCATATCGGCAAGCTTGGTGACGGCATCCGGCTGCCCGAGGCCCTGCGCAGCGGCGGCTGCCGCGATCAGCAAGGCGGGATCACCGAAAAGTGAGGAAAGACGCGTGGCGAGCGACTGCGGCGAAAGCGTGGCCTGTTCGGCAATCCAGCCGCCGCCAGCCTGTTCGATGAACAGCGCATTGTTCTTCTGGTCCGCATCGAGCGCGCCTGGCAAGGGCACGAGGATCGACGGCCGGCCGAACAGCGCCAGTTCGTTCACGGTAGAGGCGCCCGAACGCGTGATGACGAGATGGGCCGCCGCCATCCGCTCCGGCAGGTCGCGGATGAAGGGCATCAGCTCGACATTCACCTTGGCCTGCCGATAGGTCTCGGTGACGCGCTCCATGTCTTCGAGCCGCACCTGCTGGGTGATGCGCAGCCGCGCGCGCAGGGTGTCCGGCAGCAGCGCCACCGCGGCGGGGACGACATCGGAGAACACCCGCGCGCCCTGGCTGCCGCCGACAACGACGATGCGGACCGCGCCAGCCATATCGAGCGCGGGATAGGCCGTGCCGAGCAGCGCCTTCACCTGGTCGCGCGCCGGATTGCCGATGAGTTCGGTCTTTTGGGCAAACGCCTCGGCATATCTCGTGGTCTTGAAGCTGAGCGCGATGCGCCTGGCGAAACGCCCGAGCGCGCGGTTGGCCCGCCCCATCACGGCATTCTGTTCATGCAGGATACCGGGAATGCCGAGCAGTCGCGCCGCGAGAAACGGCGGAAACACCGGGTAGCCGCCAAAGCCGATGACCGCATCGGGGCGGACGCGCATGAGCTTGAAGAATGCGACGATGATGCCGAAGCTGATCTTGACGCCGGCCTTGAGGAACTTCACCGGATCGCGCACGGACGGGGTCGCTGACGGTACGACATGCGTGGCCGAGGCCGGAAAATCCGCGCCATAGGCGGCGACGCGATGGTCGGTCATCAATTGCACATCATGGCCGCGCCGGCGCAGTTCCTGCGCCAGAGCCATGGCCGGGAAGAGATGGCCTCCCGTACCGCCTGCCATCAAAACGAATCGCATCATTCGGCCGGACTTAGCATCGCCCGGCGATAGGCGGGAAGCCCGGTCCTGAGGCGCTCCTCCGGCTTCTTGCGGGTCAATGCCAGCATCAGACCGACCTGGAACGCGATCGCGAGCATCGAGGTGCCGCCATAAGAGACGAAGGGCAGCGTCATGCCCTTGGGCGGAATGAGGTTGAGATTGACCGAGAGGTTGATGGCGCTCTGCAGCCCGAACTGGATGGCGAGTACCGAAGCCGCGAGCCGCGCGAACAGGTTCTGCTGCTGCTGCGCCCCGATCAGCGCCCTCACCACGATAAAGGCGATGAGCGCGACGAGCAGGATGCAGAACAGGATGCCGAACTCACCCGCCGCGGCGGAAAACACATAGTCGGCATGGGCGTCGGGGATGACTTTCTTGGCCAGCGATTCACCCGGGCCGCGCCCGAACCACCCGCCTTCCATCAGCGAGTTCAGCGCCTTCTCCACCTGGTAGGAGCCGCCCTCCTGCGGGTTGAGGAAGCTGTCGATACGCTTGGCGAAGTGCGGGAAGACCTCATAGGCGCCGAACAGCAGCCCGACCCCGCCGATACCGAGGCCGCCGATGACGAACCAGGAAATGCCCGACAGGAACAGCAGCGCACCCCAGGTCGCCAGCACCAACGCCGTCTGCCCGATATCGGGCTGCAGCAGCAGACCCGCGACGATGGTCACCATGACGGCCGTAGCGATGGTACGGGCATGAACGCCTTTCTGCTGCATGGCCTCGGAAAACAGCCAGGCGCCGATGACCGCATAGGCCGGTTTCACGAATTCGGATGGCTGGATGGTATTGCCGACAATCGACATCCAGCGCTTGGCGCCCTTCACCTCGACACCGAACTTGAGCGTCATCCAGAGCAGCACCACCGAGACGATCAGCACCGCGAGCGCGATGAAACGCGCCTGCCGGTGCGTGACAAGCGAGGTTGCGAGCATCACCGGAACGGCGAGACTGGCGAAGAAGGCCTGCCGGACGATGAAGTACCACGGGTTGAGCCCGATGCGCTCCGCCACCGGCGGGCTTGCCGCGAAGCTGAGCAGCACGCCAGCGAGCAGCAGCAGGATAAGGGCACCCAGCAGGGCCTTGTCGATCGACCACCACCATTCGGCAATCGGGGTCTTGCGCTCGCGTGCAAACATGGACCAGAGCCGCGGCGAAGCGGCCTCCTCACGTCAATTTGCCTGCAATCTAGCGACGCTTTGGTTACCAAGTCCGGAACGCGCGTTGCGTTTTGCAACGCGTGCTTCCGGGCAGTCTGGTGGGATCAGCGCAACTTCAGCGAGCTCAGTCCGATCAGTGCCAGCACGAAGGATATGATCCAGAAGCGGATCACCACCTGGCTCTCCGTCCAGCCCATCATTTCGAAATGGTGGTGGATGGGCGCCATCTTGAATACGCGCTTGCCGGTGAGCTTGAAGCTCGCCACCTGTACGATGACCGAGACGGCTTCGAGCACGAAAAGCCCACCGATAATGGCGAGGACGATTTCGTGCTTGGTGGCGACGGCAATGGTGCCGAGTGCGCCGCCAAGGGCCAGAGAGCCCGTGTCGCCCATGAAGATCTGCGCCGGCGGCGCGTTGAACCACAGGAACCCGAGACCCGCGCCAATCAGCGCCCCGGTGACAACCGAGAGTTCCGCCGTGCCGGGCACGAAGTTGAGCAGCAGGTAATCGGCGAAGTTCTGGCTGCCGACGATATAGGCGATGAGCCCGAAGCAAGCCGCTGCGACCATCACCGGCACGATGGCGAGGCCGTCCAACCCGTCCGTCAGATTGACCGAATTGCCGGCCGCGACGATGACGAAGCCGCCGAACAGGATGAAGAACCAGCCGAGGTTGAGGGCCAACCCCTTGACGAAGGGGAAGTTGAGCGACGTGGATGCACCCGGCTCGCCGAGCTGGGTGATGAAGAAGCAGGCGACGGCGGCAATCGCCGCCTCGAGCAGCAGGCGCTGCCGGCCGGAGAACCCGGCATGCGACATGCGCTTCACCTTGAGAAAATCGTCGTAAAAGCCGATGGCGCCGAATGAGATGGTGACAAACAGCACCACCCAGACGAAGCCGTTCGACAGGTTCGCCCACAAGAGCGTGGACATCACCGCGCCCGAGAGGATCATCAGCCCACCCATGGTGGGTGTGCCCTTCTTGGTCAGGAGGTGACCCTGCGGACCATCCTCACGGATGGGCTGGCCCTTGCCCTGCCGGATGCGCAGCGCCGCGATCATGTTCGGCCCGAACAGGAACACGAAGAACAGTGCCGTCACGACGGCACCGGCCGTCCGGAAGGTGATATAGCGGAACACGTTGAAGGCGGCGAGGCTGTCGCCCAACTGCCCGAGGAAATACAGCATCGGTAACGGTTCCCACTCCCGGATCAGGCAGGCTCGAACCTCGTGCGGATGGCCGCGACCAGTTGCGCGAGGCGGACGCCTTTCGACCCTTTGACCATAACAGCGTCACCATAGGCAAGCTCGGCAAGGAACTTGTCGGATATCTGTTCGACTGTTGGCGCTTCGATGATTTCCGGCCCCGGCGTGCCCTGCGGAATGCGGGCGCGGAGCGCGGCGCCGAGCGCTGCCATTACAGGGCCCACCAGCACGATCTGCCTGGCTCCCGTCGCAAGGACAGGGTCGGCAAGCCCCGCCGCGAGTGCCGGACCCTGTGGCCCGAGTTCCAGCATGTCCCCGAGCACGAGGCGTTTGGTGCCGCCCGGCGCCACCACTGGCGCATAGAGCGACAGCGCCGCGTTCATCGAGGCGATGTTGGCATTGTAGCTCTCATCCACCAGCACCAGCGGGGTGTCGGCGGGTCCGAAGCGCAGGGTCAGCCCCCTGCCCTCGGGCGCGGCAAATTCGTGCAGCGCCTCGAGTGCCTTGCTGGTGCTTTCCCCAGCCAGCCGCGCGACGACCAGCGCCGCGGTGGCATTGGCCACCATGTGCTCGCCCGGCACATTGAGCCGCAAATCGAAACTCTCGATGCCATGCCGGATGCGTGTCCGCGTAGCGCCGTCGCTTGCGGCGACGGCACCGATCTGCCAGTCGGCATCCTGCTCGTAGCCATAGGTGACGACGCGGGCCACTTCCGCCTCGCGCGCATAGCCGAACAGGAGGTGCACATACTCGTGGTCGGCATTGAGCAGCGCCGTGCCCCCAGGCTCGAGCCCGAGGAAAATCTCTGCCTTTGCCTTCGCGATCCCCGCGACGGACTCGAAAAACTCGAGATGCGCCGCCGCCACGGTGGTGATGACGCTGACATGCGGGCGCACCATACGCACCAGGGGCGTGATCTCGCCGGCGTGGTTCATGCCGATCTCGAACACGCCAAACTGGGCGTCGCGCGGAAACCGCGCCAGCGTCAGCGGCACGCCCCAATGGTTGTTGAAGCTCTTGACCGACGAGTGCGCCATGCCGAACGCCGACAGCACCGTCCGGATCGCTTCCTTCGTGGTCGTCTTGCCGGCCGACCCGGTGACAGCGACGACGAAGCCCTTGTTCCGCGCGCGCGCCGCAACCGCCAGCTGCCGCAGCGCCTCAAAGGGATCGGGCACGATGATCAGCCGATGGCCGCCTGACTTTGCGAAGAACTCTTCGGAGACAATTGCCGCCGCCGCGCCCGCAGCAATGGCCTTGCCGACGAAATCGTGCCCGTCATGGGTCTCGCCCTTGATGGCGACGAACAGGGCGGCAGGCTCGATCTCGCGCGAGTCGATCGACACAGAATTGAGCGGGCCTTCCGAAAGCTCATGCGCCCGGCCGCCGGTGGCAGCAAGTACCTCGGCGACGGTCCAAAGCGGCTGCATGGCTTAGCTCTTCCCTACGGTTTCCAGCACGACTTCATGGTCGGAAAAGTGATGCTTGGTCGTGCCGACGATCTGGTAATCCTCGTGCCCCTTGCCCGCTACCAGCAGCACGTCACCCGGCGCAAGTGCGGAAATCGCCGTTGCAATCGCCGCACGCCGGTCCGGAATCTCCTCGGCCGTGTCGATGGCGAGCAGGATCTGCCTGCGGATCGTCACCGGATCCTCGCTGCGCGGATTGTCGTCGGTGACGATGATCCGGTCGGCATGGCTGTTGGCCGCCTCGCCCATCAGCGGGCGCTTGCCCGGATCCCGGTCGCCGCCGGCGCCGAACACGACATGCAGCCTGCCTGTCACGAACGGCCTGAGCGCCTGCAGGGCCGTCTCGAGGGCCACGGGCTTGTGCGCGTAGTCGACGAAGATCGCCGCACCATTGTGCTCGGCGACGAATTCGAGCCGGCCCTTGGCGCCCTTCAGGGTTTCGAGCGCCTTGACCGCCCTTTCGGGGTCGGCACCGGTGCTGATCGCAAGGGCCAGCGCCACGAGCGCATTCGAGACCTGAAACGCGCCGGTCAGCGGCAGGAAGAATTCGGCGGGCTCGCCGACCATTCGGCCCACGACGCGCTGGCCATAACGCTCATTGGTGATGGACTTTACCTCGAAGAACGCGCCTTCGCTGCCCACCGTGAGCAGACGCGCGCCGCGATCGAGCGCGGCAAAGAGGAACGGCAGGTGCTCCGGGTCATCGACATTCACCACCGCGGCACCGCCCTCGGCGATCAGATCCTTGAACAGCCTGAGCTTCGCCTCGCGGTAGGTTTCCATGTCGAGGTGGTAGTCGAGATGGTCGCGGCTGAGATTGGTGAAAGCCACCGCATCGAAGCGCAGGCCATCGACCCGCCGCTGGTCGAGGCCCTGACTCGACGCTTCCATCGCCACGTGGTCGATGCCCTCGCGCTTCAGCGCATTCAGGTTGCGGTGCAGGCTGAGCGGATCGGCTGTCGTGAGTTCCTGCGGAATGAGCCCGGCCGCCGTTTCGATGCCAACCGTGCCCATGCTCGCGGCAGCAATGCCGCAATAGCTCCAGATCTGCCGCACGAAGCTCACGACAGACGACTTGCCGTTGGTACCGGTGACGCCGACGACGGTTTCGGGCTGTGGCGCATATTGCCGTGCCGCGGCCCGGGCATAGGTGGAACGCACATCGGGGACGACAATGACCGGAATGCCGGGATTGGTATCCGGCCTCTGATCGGTCACCATGGCGACAGCGCCACGCGCCACGGCCTCTGTTGCAAAGCTGTTGCCATGCACCCGCGTTCCGGGCAGCGCGAAGAACACCTCGCCGGCCCCCAGGGCCCGACTGTCGGCATTCACGCCTTCTGCAGCAATCGGCGGAACCGCCGCACTATCCACCCCGGGCAGCAGGTCGCTGAGCGCGATTGGCACGTTCTGACTCTCCATGCGTCCCGTCAGCGCAATTCCGCGGGTACGAGTTCATCATCCAAGCTTTGGCTGAAGTCTGGACTAATGCCAAGCATCGGCGCAATGCGCTGCACGATCCGGCCCGTGACTTCACCGGCGTTCCAGCCGGCCGTATGGCCCGATTGCGGGTTTTCGCTCTGCGGCTCGTCCACCAGTACCACCATCGCGTAGCGCGGATTGTCGAGCGGGAAGCCCGAGGCGAACACCGCGAGCGTCTTCGAGGCGGAATAGGCCCTGCCGACGACTTTTTCGGCGGTACCCGTCTTGCCGCCGACGCGATAGCCATTGGCGAACTTGTTCATTCGCGTGCCGGAGCCTTCGAGCGCATTGAGGCGCATCAGATAGCGGATGTCCTTGCTGGTCTGCGGCGAGACGACCTGCTGGCAGAGCGGCCTGGCCTCGGCTTCCGAGCGCTTGTAGATCGTCGGCGGCAGCATGCAGCCCTCATTCATGAAGCCCGCCATCGCCCGCGCCATGTGCAGCGGCGAGATCGACAGCCCGTGGCCGAAGCTCGATGTGGCCGCGACGATCTCGGAGAATTGCTTCGGAACGGTGGGCGCCCGCATTTCCGGAAGCTCGAATGGGACGGACGTGTCGAAGCCCGTGCGGGTGAGGAAATCGCGGAAATTGTCCTTCCCCATCGCCTGCATCACGCGGATCGTGCCGATATTGGAGGAGTACTTGTAGACTTCCGGCAGGCTGAGGACGCGATGCTTGCCGTGAAAATCGTCGATGGTGAAGCGCCCGAACTTTATTCCGTAGCGCGCATCGAACTGGTCGGTCATCTTGACGGCGCCCGCATCCAGCGCGGCTGCCACCGTCACGGTCTTGAAGGTCGAGCCGAGCTCGTAGATGCCGGAGGTGATGCGGTTGAAGCGCTGGTTCTTCTGCCCATTATAGTCCTCGAACAGCGTCGAGGGCGCATTGGGGTCGAAATCCGGCAGCGACACCATGCCGACGATCTCGCCCGTCCTGATATCCATCATCACGGCAGCGGCGGCGATCGCCTTGTAGCGGGTGAGCGCGTCGTTGAGCTGGTCATACATGACGTGCTGCACGCGCAGGTCGATGGCGAGATCGACGGGTGTCATCTCGGCATTGCGCGCAAGGCCGACCGATTGCAGCATGGCAAGCCCGTCGTCATCGAGATGCTTCTCGATGCCCATCGTGCCCTGGTTGTCGATGTTCACCGCGCCCATGATGTGGCTCGTCTCCTGCCCCGAGGGGTAGAAGCGCTTGCTCTCGGTGAGGAAATCCAGCCCCGGAACACCGAGGTTGAAGATCCGCTCCTCGATGGCAGGCGTCAGCTCGCGCTTGATCCAGACGAAGCCCTTGTCGCCGGTCAGCCGCTTGGTCAGCCAGGCGGGATCGAGATCCGGCAGCACGGTGCGCAGCTTCGTCACCGCTTCGTTGACATCGACGATCCGGCGCGGTTCGGCGAACAGCGAGGGCACGCGGATATCCACCGCCATCTCCAGCCCGTTCCGGTCGAGGATCGTCGGACGCGAGGCGGTGATCACGTCGCGCGTCACCCCTTCGATGGTCGTGTCGGCGACGGTGCGCCCGAGGTCGATCAGCTTCCAGGTGACAATCGAGAAAACGACGACCAGCGCCACCACGACCACGCGGATGCGTGAGCTGGTGAGCGCGGCCCGCGAGCGATTGGCGCCGTTGAGCGCAATGGCATTGCCGGATTCGGTGAGGATCGCCATCTAGTTGGCCTCGATGATCTGGCCGATCGGATCGACGCCGGAGGCCAGCGTTTCGAACAGCGAGTTGAGCGCGGCATTGTCGAGCGCGGCGGGTCGCATTGGCAGCGCGTCGAAGCCGAGGAACTGCTCCTGCCTCGTCGCCTCGAGCCCGAGCGCCGCCTGGTGGCGCACCACGATGGGGGCAACATGCGCCGGCTGGTTGAGATAGGCCCAGTCGGCCTGCAGCAGCGACAGCTCGGCGTTCTGCCGGTCGATCTTGCGCTCGAGCCGGCCCTTATCGGTCGCCAGATCCTCGACCGAGTACTTCAGCGCATAGACGCCGACCACGCCCGCAAGGCTGACGAACAGCAATATGGCATTGAGGGTCTTGAGCACTACGCCCTCCCTGGCTCGGGCACGCCGAGCCCCTGGTAGTTGACGGCGCGAGCCGGCACCGCGCTGCGGATGGCAGAGCGGAGCGTGGCCGATCGGGCGCGCGGATTGCGCCTGAGTTCGGCTTCACCCGCCTTGACGGCCTTCTGGACATCGCCCCAGCTTGCCGCCTCGCGCACTGTCATCGGCAGGTGGCGGGACTGCACCGGTTCGGCCTTTTCGGGTGCGAAGAAGCGCTTCACGATCCGGTCCTCGATCGAATGGAAGGTCACCACGGCCAGCCGCCCGCCCTCGGTCAGCAGGCGTTCGCTGGCGAACAGCCCTTCGACAAGCTGGTCGAGCTCGCCATTGACCGCAATCCGCAGGGCCTGGAAACTGCGTGTCGCCGGATGCGAGTCCCCGGGCTTCCGTCCGATCGCCTTCTCGATCAACCGCGCCAGCTGCGCCGTCGTCGTGATCGGCGCCTCAGCGCGCGCCGCGACCAGCACATGCGCGATGCGGCGTGATTTGCGCTCTTCGCCAAAGGCATAGATGAGGTTGGCGAGTTCCGCTTCCGGCAGATTATTGACGAGATCGGCCGCCGTCTCGCCATCGGCACTCATGCGCATGTCGAGCGGCCCGTCCTGCATGAAGGAGAAGCCGCGCTCGGCCTCGTCGAGCTGCATCGATGAGACGCCGATATCGAGCACCACGCCGTCGACCGCGCCATCGGCGAGCGCATCGAGTTCGGAAAACGTGCCTGGCACGAACTGGAAACGGTCGGGATACCGCGCGCCGAGCCGCTCGACATGCGGCAGGACGCGGGGATCGCGATCGATCGCCACGACATTGGCGCCGGCTTCAAGCAGGGCCTCGGAATAGCCGCCGGCCCCGAACGTGCCATCGAGAATGCGGGCACCCTGAAGCGGCGCCAAAGCGGCGAGCACTTCGGCGAGCAGTACCGGCACATGCGGCACGTCGCGGTAGCTCGTCGGCTCAGTCATCGCAACACACACTCCAGACCGGCGGGTGCCGGTACGCATCCCTCACGGGCTTCGGTGCAATTTGCCGGATGGGATTTAAGATTTTGTTGAGCTTAAGAAGCTCTTGCGCGCAGATTGCACTCTGGCACGGTCTGCCGCGCTACGGAACAAGATGCCAGCCGGCCTGTAAGCCGGGTTCTGTAGGGCGGGAGTTGCCTCCCACGTGGCGACCATTCATCTAGGACCGCCATTGCTGACGGCCTCGTGCAACCAACCCGGGTGACTGGCCTCGAAATCGGCTGGCTCGGGTTGCCCTTCGCCGCGTCACCCCTATTTGGTCTTGCTCCCGGTGGGGTTTGCCGTGCCGTCCCTGTTGCCAGGTCCGCGGTGCGCTCTTACCGCACCCTTTCACCCTTACCGTGCATGCACGGCGGTTTGCTTTCTGTGGCACTTTCCCTGGGGTCACCCCCGGCGGCCGTTAGCCGTCACCGTATTTCGAAGGAGCCCGGACTTTCCTCTCCCCCCATTGCTGGAGGCAGCGGCCGCCCGGCCGACTGGCGCGCGCATATGGCTGGGTCAGGGGGGCAGCGTCAAGCGGCCTCTGGCTTCATGATCTGGCTGTAGGCGTGGTTGATCGCCGCCATCTTCTGCGTCGCCACATCCACCAGTTCCTGCGGCACGCCCTTGGCGATCAGCCGATCCGGATGATGCTCGGCCACCAGCGTCCGATAGACCCGCTTCACTTCCGCCGGGTCCGCGTGCGGCACGAGGCCGAGCACGGCATAGGGGTCGGCACCACGGTCGAACATAACATGCTGCGCGGTGATCTGCTCGAAACGCGCCTCATCGAAGCCGAAGATCATGCTCACGGTGCGCAGGTATTCGAGTTCCGCTTCGTGGATCATCCCATCGGCCGCTGCGATGTAGAACAGCCCGTCGAGCACATGCTCAAGCGTCTCGGGGTTGCGCAGGAAATACCGCCGGATCTTCCGCGCATAGGCCTCGAACCCGGCGACGTCCTGCTGCGCCATCTTGAACAGCTTGTCGACCTGCGCCTCGTTGCCTTCATTGATCTCGACCGTGCGGGCGAAGGCCACACGTTCCGAGGCGGTCACCACGCCATCCGACACCGCCATCTTGGCTGAAAGGGCGACAAGCGCCAGCGTGAACGCCGCTTCCTGACCACCGGGCAGCCAGCTGTCGGGGTCGAGCGCGTTGGCGACGGTACCGGCAATTCCGGTCCGCTCGGAAACCGAGCCGATCACCGCCCCTATCCGCTGCCAAATCGACACGTTCGTCTCCGCTCTCCCGTCGGCCCCTGTGCCGGCGGTGGGCACGCGTGTCTCGGGTAATCGAGCGGCCCCCACTCTCAATGCCTGCTTCGCGGGCCTTGCCGCAAGTGAATTGGCGGCAAGGATAGTCATCGAAAACGGCAAGGGTCCGGATGGGCTGCAGATCGCTCAGGATCGCAGCCTCGAGCCTAGAAGAACCAGAGTTCGTCGAGGCGCTTGCGCTTCGGCTCGCCGGCATTCGGGCCCTGGTCGAGGAAGAAGCCGTCCGGATCGTAGTCGCTCGACGCATCGGCCTCACTGCCTGCATCGGCGTTCGGCGTCTCGTCGAGCAGGCCTTTTCGCTCAAGATATTGCGCCAGCGAGCCAGAATCCCATTCTTCGAGCTGGTCTGCGGTGACCACCGGCTCGTCAGAGACGCTGGCGGTATCGCGCGGCGCATCGCCATCGCTGAGCGGGAATGGCGACACCGCTTTCGCGCGCGCCTCTGCCTTTTCATCGAGGATGAGGACGGGCCCCTGGGCGGGCTTTGCCGGCTGCGGCAAGGCGGCCAGTTCAGTTTCGGCTGCGACCTTGGGACGCGCCGTGCGCGGCAGTGGCACGGGCGGCGGCGCCGTGGCGGCCACCGGCATTTCGGTCGGCACGGGCAATGGCTTTGCACCGTTCAGCGGCGGCTGATCGCCGCCCGAGAGGCTGGCGGTGTTCGTCGCCGCACCATTGCCATCCGAGACATAGCTCGGCAGCGTCTTGTTCTTGTCGAGATAGGACTTGACTGGATCAGTGCTGATCGAGGCGGTTTGCAAAGCGTCGGTAGCGGGCCTGGCTGGCACGCTTGCCTTCGGCTTGTCGGCCGTGGCCGTCTCGGCAGGAACCGCCGTCACCGTTTGTGCGCTTTCGCGCGGCCCAAGCACGATATCTGCCGCGGGCACGGCGAGTATCACCACAAGTCCGGCCCAGGCGAGCCCGCCCTTCAGCTTTCCATCGAGTTTCATCGGTGCAGTCCTTACCTTCAGCGATCCCGCCTCGAATGACGAGACGGGACCCGATCAACATGGCCATATTGAGGAAGCCTGGATGACCGATGCTATGCCGAGGCGGCTGAACCTGTGCTGAACGGCCCGCTATTCCGGGCGAATGCCGAGCAGCCGCGAAAGCGCCATCACGAGGTTGGCGCGGTTCAGCGTGTAGAAATGGAACTCGGTGACACCACTGTCGATCAGCTCAAGCACTTGCTCTGCCGCCACAGCGGACGCCACCAGGGCATGCGTCTCCGGATCGTCGTCGAGCCCATCGAAGCGCTCGCCGAGCCAGCCCGGGATGCGCGCGCCGCAGCGCGCCGCAAAGCCCGAAATCTGCTTGAAGCTGTGGATCGGCTGGATGCCCGGCACGATAGGGGCGGTGATGCCCGCCGCACGCGCCCGGTCGATGAAGCGGAAGTAATCCTGGTTGTCGAAGAACATCTGGGTGATGGCACGGTCCGCTCCGGCATCGAGCTTGCGCTTCAGATTGTCGATATCGGCTGCCCAGTCGGGGCTCTGCGGGTGCTTTTCGGGATAGGCCGCCACCGAAATATCGAAATTGCCCAGCGCCCGGATGCCCGCGACCAGTTCGGCCGCGGAGCCATAGCCGTCCGGATGCGGCGTGAAGAGAGAGCCGATGCCCTCGGGCGGATCGCCGCGCAGGGCCACGATCCGGCGCACCCCGGCCTCGGCATAGCCCTGCACCACCGCGTTCACCTCGTTCCGCGAAGCCCCGACACAGGTGAGATGCGCCGCCGCTGGCACGCCGGACTCCGCCGTGATGCGGCTCACCAGCCGCAGCGTCCGCTCGCGCGTGGTGCCGCCCGCGCCATAGGTGACCGAAACGAAGCGCGGATTGAGCGGCGCCAGCTTGCCGAGCGACTCCCAGAACCTCTCTTCCATTGCATCGGTCTTGGGCGGAAAAAACTCGAACGAGACCTCGAGCGGCGGCCGGGCCTCGGCCGGCTGGCGGCTGAGACGGGCGGATGGGGTATCTGTCATGTCGTCATGTCCTTGTGGCCGCGGGCCAGTCGCCAGAGGCAAACCGTAAGTCCCTCATCCTTCCCGTCCGGCGGGAAGGAGGTGTATTCGACGATGTCGAGCTGCGCCGCCCGCGCCCAGCCCTCGATCTGGGCGACCGACAGGCCAAGGCGGCGATGGGCATGGTGGGCACGCAGGAACTCGAGTTCGTGCGGCGCAAAATCCACAACCAGCATCTCGCCGCGCGGACCGAGCAGCCGCGCCGCGCCCTGGATGACCCGACCGGGATCATCAAAGTAATGCAGCACCTGGTGGAGCAGGATGCGGTCCGCCACAGGCAGGGCCGGATCGAGATCCAGCACATCGCCGAGCCGCACCTGCGCATGGGCCGCCCCAGCGGCCGCGAGTTTGGCGCGCGCCACCGCGAGCATGTCCCGGCTCGAATCGAGCCCGATCCCCCGCCGGTAGTGCGCGGCCAGAAGCTCCAGCATCCGGCCCGTCCCGGTGCCCAGATCGAGCAGCACATCCACACTGTCATTGCCGAACCCGGCCAGCACGGCGGCTTCGACGGCCTCTTCCGGCACATGCAGCTGCCGCAGCTGGTCCCAGCTCTGGGCAACCTTGGAGAAATAGGCGTTGGCGAGGGCCTGCTGGGTACGCCGCAGATCGCCCAGCCGCAGCCGGTCGCGCAGGCGCTCGGGATCCTCAGGGTTCAGGCGTCCGACCGCCCATCGCGCCAGATCGGCTCCGGTGCCGCTGTCGGCGAACCCGTAATAGGCCCAGGCGCCCTCGGCATGCCGACGAACGAGCCCGGCATCGGCAAGCAGCTTCAGATGGCGCGAGACGCGCGGCTGGCTCTGCCCGAGGATTTCCGTCAGATCCTTGACCGATTGCTCGCCATCAGCGAGCAAGGCGAGCAATCTGAGCCGCGTGGTTTCCCCCGCGGCCCGCAAGATCTCGACCAGTTCCGACGATGCGTCCATAGCCACTCGCGAAAACCCGGTTCCCACTTCGATGAAGCACGGACCCGGCCTGAATTCTCCCTCGGTCGCGCTTCCGAACCGGAGAACTCTGCAACTTATCCAGGAAGCGCTCTACATATAAAGATATCTTTATATCTCGCGCAGCGCGCCGTCCAGCCCAGGTTTGCCTAAACTGTGATCGGCATGCCGCTCCCAGTCGACCGTTCGGACCGCAGCACGACAGTGCCGAGCATGAGCGCCCAAACGGCCCAGAGCGAATAGGCTACCGCGTTGATCGTCGCCGTGAACGGCACCCCGAACGGCTCGAGCATGCCGGCCGCCACGCCGATTGCGATCGCAAGGCCGCACAGCGCGACGATCTTGTGCGGACGCCAGACCAGCGCCGCGACAAGTGCTGTCCACACCGCGGTGAAAAGGTAACCGAAATGTTCCCCGATACCCATGCCAAGATAGTGGTTTGCCGCATCGAACAGGCGCCCCGCGGCATCGGCGTCGACGCCACCGAGACCATTCTGCGTGGCAAGGCTCGGCACGAGGATGATCCAGCGCAACAGCCCCATGGCCTGCACCAGCCCCGCCAGCACGCCGAACACCGCCGACAGGGCAGCGAGCAGCGGGTCACGGCGCCAGAGGTGAAACCCAAGTGCGACGGCCGCCGGCACCAGCAGGATGGCCGCCAGCATCATCGCGTACCAGAAGGCAAGCAGCAGGCCACCGCCATCGGCAAACCGCGCGAGCACTTCGGCGGCCGGGCGCCTCAGGATATCTGGATAGTCAAAGCTCACCTGCAGGCCGGTGAACCCGGCGATGAAGATGAGCGGAACGGCGACGAGCAGCAGCCCGGCGGCGCGGTGTGGGCGGATCATGATGTGTGTCCTGTCAGATGGGGGGTAAGCAGGCGGTGAAAAAGGCGAATGCCGCGCGCCATTTCGGCATCGTCGAACGGGGCGCCGCCGGAATCGCGAAACACCAGCCAGAAATCGCCGACAAGCCAGAGGAGATCGCTCAGGTCGTAGAGCTCCGCATCGCTTGCGAAGGGGCGGAGGATACCCCCTGCCACGAAGGCAGCGATCAGTTGGCGGGTATTGGCGATGCCGGAGTCACGATTGGACCTGTAGGATGAGGCGAGTTCCGAATCGGCATTGAGCAACAGCGTCAGGTCGCGGAAGAAGAACCGATACTGCGCCTGGATGGCAAAATTGCCCGCAACCATCCGCTCCATGAGCGCGATGCTCGGTGCCCCGCCAGCGGGCAGCGCATAGTTTGTCGCCCAGGCCGCCGTGATGCGGGCGAACAGCGCCCGCACGATCTCGGCCTTGTTGCGATAGTGGTAGTAGAGATTGCCAGGGCTCATGCCGAGTGCCGCAGCGATGTGGTTGGTCGTCACATTGGCGGCCCCGTCCCGGTTGAACAGGTCGAGCGCGGCATCAAGAATGCGCTCGCGCGCCGACTGGGACATCGAAACCTCGTTTAGAGCATTTACTCTAAACGAGGGATTAGAGCAAATACTCTAACCCGTCAAGTGGGCAAGGCAGGCGTAGGACGACCCACATGCGGGGGGCGCGCGGTGTCCGTCCGTCCGAGCGGGTGCAAAAAAAGAGGACCCCTCTCCGTTTGCATCCAGAGAGGGGTCCAGGCGACGAGAAACCGGGGTCGCGGGGGTCAGGCGGCGCCGGCCTGCTCGTGTCCGGTCCGGCGGCGGAACGCATGTGCCCGCCAGAGTTCGAAGATGCCCATGGCCTCTTCCTTGCTGAGCGCCTCGAAGCGGCGGCGCACGCTGGCGATATCGACGCTGGTCGGCAGGTCACGCCAGGGCATGGAGCCGACCATTGATTCAAACAGGTCCGGCGCAACGCCAAGCGCGCGGAGCGCCACGGTAATCGCCACGTAATCCTGCATGGCCAGCCACTTCACGAAGACCTCGGGCGCCACATGCAGCAGCAGCGTCAGCGCCGCAGCGGTATGATGGCCATACCCGAAGCGGGCAAAGCGGATGAGCGCGCGTTCGTCGAGTTGCTTGCGGTCGGCCAGCGCCTTTACCTGATTGTAGGCGACCTTCCATTCCTGGGCACTGAACCCGGCGCGGTTGCGCATGCGGTTATAGACAACCGCCGACACCTTGCCGACCGTCACCGGATCAATGCGCGGATCGATCTGGGCGATGGTTTCGAGCACCTTGTCGCCGACGACGGAGATATGCTTCGACAGGCTGCGCCAGTCGATATCCTCGCGGCCGCGCAGGTCGTTGGCGATGGTTGGGTCGTTCGCCGCCTTCAGCACCAGCTTCTGCAGCACATTGGTGCCCATCTCGGCATTGGCATTGCGCACCAGCCGGCTGATCGAGGGGGTCTCGCCATGTTCGACGATCGCCTCGCCCACCCGCTCGGTGACCGAGTTGCGACCCGCAATCGCCACACGGTGCTGCTCGGTCTGGTTGGCGACGATCTCGATCAGGTCGTCGTCGCTCAGGACGTTGGAGAACTCCAGCAGCGGCTGCGCCACGGCGATATCGTCATTGGCGAGCTTGACCACCACATTGCCCGGCGCGCGGTCGAGCGGCGCCAGCAGCTTGGCGACATGGGCACGGGCCTCCTGCTCCACCAGCTCGGCGAGCTGGCACAAGACCTCGTCATACTGGGCAACCTGCTCGTCGTCGCACCGGTCCGAGACATAGGAATAGAGCTGCGCCATGTTGCGGAACAGCTGGTCCCGCTCGACGATGTTGGAGTCGCCGTTCAGCACCCTGAATGTTGAAAAGGCGCGCCTGCCCTCTTCCAGTTCCGACATGTAAGTATCCTCGGGCCTCTAGTGGAATATGCCACCGAGAGTGAGCCTTGAAGTCGGTGCAGCCCCTGAACCTCCCCGGTCGAGTTTTCGACAAAGGCGAAGTGAATTTGCCTAAAATTGTCCCCTGCGACCGTGCATTCTGTCCCACTGGGGCACAGACTGGGCTCGGCGACGGGCTGCGGGAGCTTCGTGGTTGCTTCTCGCGCCCGGCGGGTCGATAAGCTCGCCTTATCATGCCGATCACGCTCCGCCAGATGACCTATCTCGCAGCCCTTGCCGATACCGGCCATTTCGGCCGCGCCGCCGAGCGCTGCCATGTGACCCAGCCGGCGCTCAGCCAGCAGATCCGCCAAATGGAGGAGTATTGCGGTGCGCCGCTCTTCGACCGTCTGGGCCGAACGGCGCGGCTCACGCCCTTTGGCCGCGACCTGCTCGATCGGGCCCGCAACGTGCTCGCGGCGGCGGAAGGTTTCGAGGATTTCGTTGCCGCGGCGCGCGCGCAGCCGGTCCGTCCGCTGCGCTTCGGGCTGATCCCGACTGTTGCGCCCTACCTGCTGCCCGAAATCTACCCAGCCCTGAGGCGCGAGCTTCCACATCTGGGCTTCACCGTCAGCGAGAACCGCACCGAGCACCTGCTCTCCGGCCTAGACGATGGTGCGCTCGATCTCGCGCTCATCGCCACCCTCCCACCGACCGGTGGACCGGCGCTCGAGACGATCCCGCTTTTCGAGGACCCCTTCGTGCTGGTCACCTCCGCCAGCGAGGCCCTGCCGGCGCCGATTTCGCTCGATCAACTGCCACCGGAGCGCGTGCTGCTGCTGGATGAGGGCCATTGCTTCCGCGACCAGACCATCGCCGCCTGCAAGCTGGGCGGCGCCCGTGGACCGCGCACCTTCGCAGCGACCTCGCTCTCGACCATCGTGGAGTTTGTCGCCAACGGCCAAGGGGTGACGCTGTTGCCGCAGATCGCGCTCAGGCGCGAGGCCGCGGACACGAGGCTCGCCATTCATCCGCTGGCCGACCCGCTGGCGCGACGCCAGCTTTCGATGGTCTTCCGCCGGTCTGCGCCGCATGCCGACCTGTTCCGGCGTATCGCGACCGTCATCGCCGGGGTCCACCGCGCCTGAGCGCGCCGCTTACCTGGCTGTGCCTATGGGCGCAATTCCTGCCGTCTTTTCCGCGCCCTGCTGCATCCCTACCTTGCCGAAATCGTCAATGGATGGCTGATCAACGCCAAGGAAATGACCATGCTGCTCACGAAACCGCTCGCTCTCACCCTGCTGCTCGCCGCCAGCCTTTCCGCGACGGTGCCGGCCTTCGCACAGGAGGCCGTCGTGGCCGCGCAGGACAAGGAAGTGCTGTTCACCAGCCCGGACCCGGCGCTGCACGCCAACAAGCAGGTCGTTTACCACATCATGCGCGACCTGCTCGAAGCCAATAACTGGCAGGATGCCGACAAGTATCTCACCGAGCGTTATATCCAGCACAATCCGAACGTGGCGTCCGGTCGGCAGACCGTGGTCGATTTCTTCACGAATGTGCTGAAGGTGCCCGCCTCGCCCATCCCGGAAAAGCTCGGGCTGCCGGTGGTGTTCGTCAATGCCGAGGGCGACCTCGTCACCGTCGCCACCGTGCGCACGGAGAAGGACCCGAAGGACCCCTCCAAGACCTACACCACCACCTGGTACGATACCTGGCGCATCGTCGACGGCAAGGCCGACGAACACTGGGACTCCGCCGTCAAGCAGTAAGGGTGTGCGTTACCCGGCGCGCGGCCACACGCGGATGGAAACTCGATCGCCCGGCTGGATCGTGCCCTCGCGCTCGACCCAGCCCACAAGTCCGCGCCGATCCTTCGCGGCCTTGACGAAGCCGAACTCAAGGTCCGGGCGGTCGGGCACATGTCGCACGATGGCTCGGCCGGCCTGCCGGCACGGATCGTTGTCGCCATCAATGCGGATGGTCGCGCCCGAGGGAAACATCAGCTGCGTTCGGGGCGGCAGTTGCGTCAGCCTCGGCACGCCTTCGAGCACGAGGTTGGCGCCGAGCCATTCAGGCCGGAATGGCGCGACATCCAGCCGCTCGCCGATCTCCGCCAGTTCCTCGACGGACAGGATAGACAGCTGCCGCTCGTTGCGGATCACTGTGCCACGCGGATACCACGGTTCGCGCCCACCGGATTTTCGCGTCAGACCGGCATGCACGTCGCCGGCAATGCCCTCGAAGGTCAGCACCAGTTCCGGCACCGCCGCGCTGACGAAATCCTTGCCGAAGGCGGCATAGGTCGCCACCAGCACAGCGGTCAGCTTATGCGCGGGATCGGTCATGGCAGACTCCGCGCCCGGTGCCGCAGCAAGCCATCCGACGAGTAGATGATCAGCGACAGCCAGATAAGCCCGAAGCTGATTGCGCGCGTGAGGTTCAGTTCCTCGCCGAACACGGTGATGGCCAGGATGAAGGCGATCGAGGGCGACAGATATTGCAGCATGCCGACCGTCGACAGCTTGAGCCGCTTGACCGCAATGGCGAACAGCAGCAGCGGCACCGCCGTGCCGGGCCCGGTGAGCAGCAGCAGGAACGCCGTGTAGGGGTCGCCGAGCGGGCCGATGCCGCCATCGCGCCAGAATGTATAGAGGATATAGCCCAGCGCCACCGGTGCCAGCACCAGCGTCTCGATGAACAGCCCGGCCGCGGCGCTGGCCTTCACCGTCTTCCTGAGAAAGCCATAGGCGGCAAAACTGAACGCGAGGCTGAGCGCGATGTAGGGCACGCTGCCGATTCCGACAGCCTGGATCAGCACCGCGACCAACGCCACCACAATGGCGGCAAGCTGTATGCGGTTCAGCCGCTCGCCGAGGAACAATATGCCAAGCGCCACATTGGCGAGCGGGTTGATGAAGTAGCCGAAGCTGGCTTCGAGCACATGCCCGGCCTCGACGGCGAACACGAAGATCAGCCAGTTGGCGGCGAGCAGCACCGCCGCCACCGCCATGCGGGCGACGGTCCGCCGGTCGCCGAGTACCTGCCGCACTTCCGGGTAGCCTTTAAGGGCAAGGAGCAGCAGCCCGACAAACACCAGCGAGCAAAGCGTGCGATCAGCGACGATGGTCACCGCGCCAACATCACGGAGCAGGCCGAAGAGCAACGGCAGAAAGCCCCAGAGCAGATAGGCGGCAAAGCCGGCAATCAGGCCGGATTCGGTGGGCGACGCACCCGAGGGCGCGGAAAGGCTGGCCACGTCGGGCTCCGTCGAACAGATGCGAGGCAGATAATGTCAGGGCTCTAGCAGATGCTTCACAAATGAACCAATGACACTTTTTGATGGTGCCATTCGACAGGCGGACGAAACAGCCGACACCTTCAGGAGTCGTAGGGCGGGCCATCCTCGTCGTCGGCCCCCTGCCCGGTCACCGCTTCGAGGAATTCGAGCAGCAGCGGGTTGAACAGGTCCGCCCGCTCGAGGCTGGGGAAATGCGCCGTATCCTCGAGCACCACCGCGAAGGCGTTCTGCAGCTCCTCGGACAGATCCTCATGGCGCGCCACGATATCGGGGAAATCCAGTTCGCCCACCACCAGCAGCACGGGCGCGGTGATGGTACCGAGGCTGAGCGTCGCGTCCTCGGGCTCTTCTTCCTCGGTAAGTTCGGGGTGGTTGAGCACGATGCGGTTCATGGTGAGGAACAGGTCGCGCACCTCGCCCGAAACCCGGCCCGCCTCTTCCAGCGGACCATCGAGCCACAGATGCGCTTCGATGCGGTTGACGGTTTCGAGGCTGCCGCGCTCGCGCGCATAGTCGAGCGCGTCTTCGAGATCGGCGGCTTCCTCGGGAATCTCGGCGCCCTCGGCACCGCTGATCGCCGTGCCCACCAGCACGAGGCCGATGGTCCGCTCCGGGTACTCGAGCGCGAAATCGACAGCGAGGCCGCCGCCCATCGAGGCGCCGACAAAGATCGCCGCATGCACGCTCAGCTTGTCGAGGATCGCCTCGAGGTCAACCACGTGGCTGAAGGGGACGTTGTCGCTCTGTGTCTCGCCATGACCGCGCCGGTCATAAGCGATGACATGGTAGCCCTCGGCGGCGAGTTCGCGCATCTGCTCGGCCCACATCCGGCGATCGGTGACGCCCGCATGCAGAAACACCACCGGTATGCCGAACCCGTCGGACTCGCCGCGGAACGTGGCGCCGTCGAAACTGATTTCGAATGGGTTGGACATCGGGCAACTCCGCTTCACGAGCGCATCCAGAACACCTGGCACCGAAAGCCGGACGGTTTCCCGGTTCGGATGCGCGACAAGGCAAACATGCGGACCGTTTCAGCCTCTGTGCTGAAATGCTCCGAAAGCGCGGGCCAATAGCACCCTCTCCCCACAAAGAGAAGCCCGGCGGCCGCGCCCCCTATTGGGCATCGTCCCTACGGGGACCAACTTATCCCCGCGGGCATCGCAGCGCTTAAGCTCGACGTCTCTGATGGGGATGCGACAATGATCAACCGCAAATTCTTCTTCGACCAGGCTCGACTGACGCTGTTCTCGGGCAGCCTGAAGCCTGCGCAGGTCGCCGGCATCACGGCTATTCTCGACGAATGGGAGGTCAACCACGCCAAGAACGACGACCGCTGGCTGGCCTATATGCTCGCCACCGCGCATCACGAGACGGACCGCAAGATGCAGCCGATCCATGAATATGGTGGCAACGACTATTTCACCCGCAAATACGATATCACCGGCGACAACCCTGCCCGGGCAAAGAAGATGGGCAACACCAAGTTCGGCGACGGCATCAAGTATCATGGACGCGGCTTCGTCCAGCTTACCTGGAAGACCAACTACGCCGCGATGTCGAAGGTCACTGGCGTCGACCTCGTCGCAGCTCCGGACCGGGCCCTGGAACTGCCTGTCGCCACGCAGATCCTGTTCCACGGCATGATCAACGGCAGCTTCACTGGCAAGAAGCTCGGCGATTATTTCAACGCCACCACCGAGGATTGGGTCAACGCCCGCCGGATCATCAATGGCACCGACAAGGCCAGCCTCGTGGCCGACTACGGGCTCAAATACTACGCCGCAATCAGCTACACGACAGGATGAGGAGAACTCCGGCGATTGGCTATCTCCGCGCCGTGCCAGAGGCTAAGCTCGTGCTACAGGGAGAACGCCCATGCTTGTGCTGATCGCCGGCCTCGTCATCTTCTTCGGCATCCATTCCATCCGCGTCGTCGCCCCCGACCTTCGCGCCAGCCAGGTGGCGCTATCGCCGATGCGGTGGAAGGGCATCTATGCCGTGGCATCGCTCATCGGCTTCGCCCTGATCATCTGGGGCTATGTGCTGTATCGGGCCGAAGCGCCGCTGCTCTACCTGCCGCCCGAATGGGGGCTGCACGTTGCGCATCTGCTCGTTGCGATCGGCATCGTGCTGCTTGCCGCGAGCCAATTGCCGACCGGCTATATCAAGCAAACCCTGCAGCACCCGATGCTGATCGGCACCATCCTCTGGGCGGTGGGCCACCTCCTCGCGAATGGCGATGCCGCAGGCGTGCTGCTGTTCGGCGTGGCGCTGATCTGGGCCATTGTCACGCTGGTTGCGAGCTTCCGCCGACCGGGACTTAAGCCCGTAGCCACCAGCTGGCGGGGCGATGCGCTGGCGCTCGGCATCGGCGTCGTCGTTACCCTCGCCCTGCTGTTCGGCCTGCACCAGATTCTGTTCGGGGTGAGTCCGCTGGCGGGGTGAGCGGAGCGCTGCCGGGAAAAGTGGCAACGGTTTTCCGGTTCGGCAGCGCGACCAACAAAGATCGCCGTTACTTCACCCCGACGATGAACAGCCTGGGGAAGCGCAGCAGTACCTTGCCATCCGCGCGGGGCGGATAGGCCGAGCCGATCTGCTCGAGATAGCGCTTCAGATACTCAGTCTGCTCGTCCGCCGTCAGCGGCTCGAGGAAAGGTCGGAGCCCCGTGCCCTTCACCCACTCGACCACGGCGGCCGGGCCATCGAGCACGTGGTTATAGACGCTGTGCCAGATATCGAGCGCACCGAGATGCGGCTTGAGGCGGTCGTAGTATTTTGCCACCGGCGGCAGTGGCGGGCGCGGCTTGCCCCTGAGGCGGCTGGCCCAGGGCCCGCCAAGGCCGACGACATTCATCGCCACATGGCTCGGCTCGCCCATATTGTCGGGCATCTGCACGGCGAGCACGCCACCCTCGGGCAAGGCCGCGGCCACCCGCTCCAGCGCCGCGAGATGATCGGGCACCCATTGGTAGATGGCGTTGGCGAAGACGAGATCGGTACCCGGCTCCGGCACCCAAGTGGCCGCGTCGGCCATGTCGAACCGCACATTCGGCAGCCGCAGCCGCGCCTCCTCCAGCATGGCGGGGGAATTGTCGAGCCCGATCATTTCGGCATCGGGGAAGCGCTCGACCAGCAACTCTGTGGAATTCCCGGGCCCAGAGCCCATGTCGACGACGCGCCGCGGCGCTGTGAGCGGCACCTGCGCCAGCAGATCCCGCGCGGCGCGGGTGCGCTCGTCGGCGAATTGCAGATATTTCGACGGGGACCAGTCGGGCATCTTCGCGCATCTCTCGTGTTGCGGTCCCCATCTGAGCCGCGACAGCGCACGGGTCAAGCCAGCGCAGAACCGGCATGGGCCCCGCTAGGCGAGCCGCCTCAGATTTGATATGCGCACGGCCACCCTCTTTCAGCCGACTGGAGCCTCCCCGTGACGACGATCCTCAAGAGCCTGCCCAAGGGAGACAAAGTCGGCATCGCCTTTTCCGGCGGGCTCGATACCAGCGCCGCGCTGCTGTGGATGCAGCTGAAGGGCGCCAAGGTCTTCGCCTATACCGCCAATCTCGGCCAGCCCGACGAAACCGACTATGACGAAATCCCGCGCAAGGCCATGGCCTTCGGCGCCGAGAAGGCGCGGCTGGTCGATTGCCGCACCCAGCTGGTGCACGAGGGCATCGCCGCCATCCAGTCGGGCGCGTTCCACATTTCAACGGGCGGCATCACCTATTTCAATACGACCCCGCTCGGCCGCGCGGTGACCGGCACGATGCTGGTTTCGGCCATGAAGGAAGATGGCGTCAACATCTGGGGCGACGGCTCGACCTTCAAGGGCAACGACATCGAGCGCTTCTACCGCTATGGGCTGCTGACCAACCCGAGCCTCCGCATCTACAAGCCCTGGCTCGACCAGCAGTTCATCGACGAGCTCGGCGGCCGCGCCGAAATGTCGGCCTTCCTCACGGCCAACGGCTTTGCCTACAAGATGAGCGCCGAAAAGGCCTATTCCACTGACAGCAATCTGCTGGGCGCAACGCACGAGGCGAAGGATCTCGAAAGCCTCGACAGCGGCATCCGCATCGTCAGCCCCATCATGGGCGTGCCGTTCTGGCGGGCCGATGTGGCCGTGCCGGCCGAAACCGTCACCGTGCGCTTTGCCGAAGGCCAGCCGGTGGCGCTCAACGGCCAGAGTTTCACCGACCCGGTGGCCCTGTTCCTCGAAGCGAACGCCATTGGCGGCCGCCACGGGCTTGGCATGAGCGACCAGATCGAGAACCGCATCATCGAGGCCAAGAGCCGCGGCATCTACGAGGCGCCGGGTATGGCGCTCTTGCACATCGCCTATGAGCGGCTCGTCACCGGCATCCACAACGAGGATACCATCGAGCAGTACCGCATCAACGGGCTGAAGCTCGGGCGCCTGCTCTACCAGGGCCGCTGGTTCGACAGCCAGGCGCTGATGCTGCGCGAAACCGCCCAGCGCTGGGTGGCCAAGGCCGTGACCGGCGAAGTGACGCTGGAGCTGCGCCGCGGCAACGACTACTCGATCCTCAATACCCAGAGCCCGAACCTGACCTATGCGCCCGAGCGGCTGAGCATGGAAAAGGTCGAGGACGCGCCCTTCACCCCGGCCGACCGCATCGGCCAGCTCACCATGCGCAACCTCGATATCGCCGACACGCGCGCCAAGCTGGAGATCTACTCCAAGACCGGCCTCGTCTCGCTGGGCGAAGCCGGCGAGATGCTGAAGCTGGAGGGCGGGAAGGACTGAAAGCCGGCCCGTGGGGCAAATCGTGCCTGTGGCACGATTTGAGGCGAGCAGGCCATGCGCCTATGGAGAATGGCTGGGCAAATGACTGCCTGAGACTTCGGGTGGATACAAAGCCATCTGTCAGCCACCGGCCCCGTCTCAGTCGAGGGCACTGTAACTCGGTGCGCTTGAGAGTCGCGCCTCTAGTTGTTGAGTACAGGCGACGTACGCACACAAGACGTCACTATCGCATCGACACTTCGCTTTCTGTAAGCGATAGTACTCCTAGTAATGTGGGGGTAGAGTTGGCAATTCCGAGTTTCACTACGCAGGGTGTTATCCCGCCATATGTGGGACAGCAGGGTCCTGGAGGAGCACATTCGGACATGAGCCCGTATGTGACAACCTGCCTAGAAGTCACACGCGCGCTCGGCACATCACAACGTCGCCTGGACATTCTCCGCGGCTGGCTGACACATCGGCGAGAGCTTCGTCGTGTCGGTATAACTTCAGGATTCCAGTGGCTAGATGGAAGTTTCGTTGAAGATAAAGTGCCCAATGATTTGGATGTAATTACGCTCTTTTACCCACCGCACGTGCTGTTGGCTGGAGGCCAGGCAGCCAACCAGTTCCTTCAGACAAACAATCATCTATTTGAACGAAGTGCCGTTAGGCAGGCTTATATGCTAGACGCTTTCTGGTTGGATTTTAGCCAGCCTCCAGAGAACATAGCAAGGCAAACTAGGTACTGGTTCGGCCTGTTTTCTCACAGGCGGGTGGACGACCTGTGGAAGGGAATGTTGGAGGTGCCGCTAGCAGATCCGAACGAAGCAGCGGCCGTCGCCGCCGTCGACGCTGGATTGGCTGGGCTGCCGGGAGTTGGACCATGAGTGCATCACGGCGTATTCAAGCAAAGCGTGTTGCCGCCGAGCTATCTTCTGTCGACAGCGTATTGAGCACAATTGACGCTAACGATTATTTTGGGCGATTAAGTCTTGAGGGGCGCAAGACGCAACTACAGGAACAGCTCTCGGACTCCATCGCCTCAGCAGAGGAGACATCGGCGTCTGCCGCCTTGTTTTTTGGTGGCGCTCCTGTGTTTGGCAACATAGGCGTTGAGAGTGGTTTTGGCGGAATGGCTATTAGTAAGTTTCAGGACTTAGTTGCCAAACTCCTCATTGACGACCGGGAGGGACTTGGTCAGCGAGGACCGCTGCCGGCGCATGAAGACGCCAAGCTCCACATCACTGGTGTGATGAGGGGGTCGTTCGGGTTTTTGCTTGAAGAAATAGATCAGGAGGCAAGCCTCTGGGACACACCGCTCAAGGCGGCGGTCACAAAGGCCACGCGCCTGCTCGAAGCGTTTGCTGACCAGAACGAAGAGGCATTCGAACAAATTCTAGAAGTGACAGACCAACGGTCACTGGCAACTGCCAACGATTTTTTTTCCTTGCTCGCCTCTAACCACGCCACTCTTCGCCTAGTTACCGGGGCCGAGGAGATGCAGGTCGACACCGCAGCAGTTGAGCGCGCGACAAAACGCGGCCTAACCTCGACGGTGGAAGAACACGAAGAAGAGCAACTGGGTGTGCTAAGCGGCCTACTCCCTCAAACACATATGTTCGAACTACTTGGACACACAGGTGGCGTGATTTCGGGGCGGGTATCGCGCACCATTAGTACGGAGACATTGTCGGGAATGCTCGCAGGCATGCTCAATCAGCCGGTAATTGCTAGCCTTAAGGTTCGTGAAGTGCTTCGTGATGGCGTTATCGCGCGGCGATCGTACACGCTGATTTCGCTTACTGAAGATGAGCCTAGGAGAGAATATATAGGTAGATTCTAATCATACTCGCATTCGCATGACAGATATTTGAACCATTCAACGAAGTTGCTGAGACACTGGGATGCAGGGATGAACTAGTGTCGCAATTCAGCGGTGCCGTTCGCTGCACGCCATCGCAGCTCTAGTGCTTTCGCAAAATTCAGACTGATGCCTCATGCCCATGCTAGCGGTAGGTCGACATTCAATTATTCGTGTCGGCAAGCAAAACCATATGTCCGCCACCCACCCCGAATCGGCCAGAACTTAGCAGCCGCTTTGGCGGCCGGCAGTCGGCGATCTGGCCTCTTACCGCGTCGGCTTTTGTATGTGACCTTATGGTTTTTCATGATGTCGGCGGCGAATTCTGTTCTGGTCGTAACCTAGAATTGCCCTCGAACAAATTGAAATGGCTGTTGCCATCAAATCCAGAATGTGGGGCGCGAAGCATTTGCGTAAGCATCCCGTACTTGTACCTCACGTTCTGGCGCTCTCAATTTGAGCTCTGGCCCAGCTCCCCCACCAATCTCTCCGCGCACCCTTCGGCAAATGCGGCGGGTTGGCCGTAGTAGCGGTGGGCTTCGAGCACTTCGTAGCCGCCATGCGGGAAGGCCGCGCGCGGCGGGATATAGCCCGGCACGCCATCGGTGAGGCTGATGACGAACGGAACCGGCGCGGCGGGCAGCGCGGCGCGGAGCGAAAGCGCGGTTTCGGCGAAGATTTCGCAGGGCAGGAACACCAGCTTCAACCCCGCCCAATCGAAAGAGGTCACCCTCCCCTGCCACGGCGTCAAAGGCGCGCGGGCGGTGGTTTTGGCCCATTGCGCCCAGTGCCGATATAGCACCGCCCAGGCGGGTGCGGCAGCGTTGGCGGCAAGAGACTCCCACTCGGCGGCGAGGGTGTCGAGATCGCCCACCTCATTGCGCGCGAACGGTAATTCGACCGCGCGGCTCGCGGCAGCGACGGGCCCCGTGAGCGGCGTCAGCTCTGCGATACCGACCGAGTGCGCCAGCTTTTCGCCCAGGCGCTGCGCCTCTGCGTAGGTGCGGTCGGGCGGCACATCGGTGCTGATCGAGGATTCGGGCGAGTGGCCGGTGCTGACATCGCCCGAACATCCCGGCAGGAACAAAGCCACGGCGCCCGGATGCGCGGCCTCGACGGCGACGCGGGCATAATGCGGAAAATCCCCCGTGTAGAGGCGGTTGCCAGCGCCGAGCACCACGGGGTGGCAGCCATGGGCGAAGGCGACGGCCAGCACCGCGCCACCCTCGGCTTCGACGCGCAGCACCGGCACATTGGGGTCGATGGGGCCGCCTGCGCTGCGGCGGTTGAAGGCGATGCCGGGATCGGTACCGTTGCCGGCAAGGAGCCGCGCCTTCTGCCGCTTTGACGCCGCCTGCCGAAGTGCGGCGACGCAGCCATCCTCGAGCTGCGCGAGAAAATCCGGATCGGCCGGGCCGCCACAGCCGCCCGGCATCGGCCCGCCATGGGTGTGGGTGGCGATGACCACCACCCGATCATCCGCGAACCCGGAACGTGCGCGGATGCGGGCGCAGCTTTCGGGCGCGAACCCGAGCACATCGGCGACGACAAGCGCCGTGTCATCGATGACCAGCGCGCGCGCCGTCAGCGGATCATGCGTGCCAGCGGCCGGCTCGGTGCGGGCGGCATAGCCGCACATCTCGAGGCCCGGCTTCGGGGTGATATCGACAATGGCCGCGCCGGCCATCACGATGGTCGACGCGGGTGCCATGGCGTTTAGCGGGTCAGCTTCTTGTACGAGACCTTGTGGTTGTTCACCGAGTCCGCGCCGAGGCGCCGGATCTTGTCCTGCTCGTAATCCTGGAAATTGCCCTCGAACCACTCGAAATGGCTGTTGCCTTCATAGGCCAGCATGTGGGTCGCGAGGCGATCGAGGAACATACGATCGTGGCTGATGATCACGGCGCAGCCGGCGAATTCCTCGAGCGCCTCTTCAAGCGCGGCGAGGGTTTCGGTATCGAGATCGTTGGTGGGTTCGTCGAGGAGCAACACGTTGGCGCCCGACTTCAGCATCTTCGCCAGATGCACGCGGTTGCGCTGGCCGCCCGAGAGATTGCCGACCTTCTGCTGCTGGTCGCCGCCCTTGAAGTTGAAGGCAGAGGTATAGGCGCGCGAGTTCATTTCGCGCTTGCCCAGCATGAGGATATCGTTGCCGCCGGAGATTTCCTCCCACACGGTCTTGTTGGCGGCGAGCGTGTCGCGGCTCTGGTCGACATAGCCCATATGCACATTGTCGGCGACGGTGATGGCGCCCGAATCCGGCTTTTCCTGCCCGGTCAGCATGCGGAACAGCGTCGTCTTGCCCACGCCGTTCGGCCCGATAATGCCGACAATGCCGCCCGGCGGCAGCTTGAAGGTGAGGTTGTCGATCAGCACCCGGTCGCCATAGGACTTGGTGACGCCCTCGACATTGATGACGTTCTGCCCCAGCCGCTCGCCGGGCGGAATGATGATCTGCGCGGTGTGGCTGAGGGTACGCGCCTCGTTGACCTTCACCAGCTCGTCATAGGCGCGGATACGGGCCTTTGACTTGGCCATACGGGCCTGCGGGCTGAGACCCATCCATTCCTTTTCGCGCTCGAGCACCTTGGCGCGGGCGGCGTCTTCGCTCTGCTCCTGCGCGAAGCGCTTGGCCTTGGCGCCGAGATAGGCGGAGTAATTGCCCTCGTAGGGAATGCCGCGGCCGCGGTCGAGCTCGAGGATCCAGCCCGTCACATTGTCGAGGAAATAGCGATCGTGGGTGATGATCAGGACCGCGCCGGCAAACTCGCGCAGGTGGTTTTCGAGCCAGGCGGTGGTTTCCGCGTCGAGATGGTTGGTCGGTTCGTCGAGCAGCAGCAGGTCGGGCTTCGAGAGCAGCAGCGCGCAGAGCGCCACGCGGCGCTTTTCACCGCCCGAGAGCTTGTCGACCGACGCATCGCCTGGTGGGCAGCCGAGGGCCTCCATGGCGACTTCGACCTGGCTGTCGAGATCCCACAGGTTCTGGCTGTCGATGATATCCTGGAGCTTCGTCGCCTCGTCGGCCGTCTCGTCGGAATAGTTCATCATCAGTTCGTTGTAGCGCGCGAGGACGTCGGCCTTTTCCTTGACGCCGGTCATGACGTTGCCCTTGACGTCGAGGGCCGGGTCGAGCTGCGGCTCCTGCGCGAGGTAGCCGATCTTGGCGCCATCGGCCACCCAGGCCTCGCCGGTGAAATCGGTATCGAGGCCGGCCATGATCTTCAGCAGGGTCGACTTACCCGAGCCGTTCGGACCCAGCACGCCGATCTTGGCGTCGGGGTAGAAGCTCAGGTGGATATTGTCGAGCACCTTCTTGCCGTTGGAATAGGCCTTGTTGAGGCCATGCATGTGGTAGATGAACTGGCGCGCCATGAAGGGTGTCCTGCCGCATGTAGGGGAGTTTGGCGCTGCTTCTACTGAAAGTGCCCATCGGGGGCAATGGCGCCTTGCAGGTGCCGGGCCACTGATGCGGCCCCCGCAGCCCTCGCGTCGGCGCGAGCGTGGCGCCAAATCCCCCGCTCATGGCCGAAGCTTGCCGAAATTTAACCTGACGTGACCAGCCCAACTGCTAGCATTCAAACGGTTTTACGGCAGCTCGGTGCCGCCGAAGTCATTGATATACGGATAAATACGTGCTCAGGCAGATCGTCCTCTCGCTGCTGGTCGCCTTCGTCGCGGCCGTCCTCGTCGTGGTTTTCGTGCCGGGCGCCCGCGACACGCTGACCCGCTATGGCATTGCCTTGCCCTTCGGCGCCGAAACGGCGAACGTGGCAGCTGCCGGAGCGCCCGCCACACCATCGGGGAATCGGCCGCAGGGCGGTGGCGCAGCGGGCGCCCAGCAGGCCGGCGGCGGACCAGGCGGCAATCGCGGCGGCGGCCGCACGGCCGTGGTGCTGACGGCGCCTGCGACGCTCGCCACCATCGACGACAAGCTGACAGCGCTCGGCGAAGGGTCGGCGTTGCGCTCGGTTACCATAGTCTCTCCGGCGGCGGGAACGCTGACCGACCTGGCGGTCAATCCTGGCGATCAGGTCGCGGCGGGTGCGGTCATCGGCCGGCTGGACGACAGCGCCGAGCGTATCGCGCTCGAGCGTGCCAGGCTCGCGCAAACGGATGCCGACGCAACGCTCGCGCGGACGCGGAACCTTGCCAGCGCGAGCGGTGCCACCGCCGTGCAGCTCTCTAGCGCCCAGCTGGCTGCCGACAATGCGCGGCTCGCCGTCGCGGCCGCCCAGCTCGATCTCGACAGGCGCACCATCACCACGCCGATCGCCGGTACGGTCGGACTGTTCGAAGTCAGCGCCGGCAACAGCCTCACCACCCAGAGCATTGTCACCACCATCGAGGACAGTTCCGAGCTCAGGATCATCTTCTACGTGCCCGAGCGCTATGCCACGTCCATTGCGCTCGGCGCGGAGGTCGAGGCCAGCGCGGTCGCCCTGCCAGGGGTGCCGCTTGCGGGCCAGGTCACCGCCATCGACAACAAGGTCGATCCGACCAGCCGCACGCTCGGGGTCGAGGCCCGCATCCGCAATGCGGACGGGCGGCTCAGGCCCGGCATGAGCTTCTCGGTGGCGATGGCGTTCCCCGGCGAGCAGTTTCCGGCCGTCGATCCCCTCGCCATTCAGTGGTCAAGCACCGGCTCCTATGTCTGGAAGCTCTCGGACGACAAGGTGACCCGCGTCGATGTCACCATCATCCAGCGCAATTCCGACGGCGTCCTGGTGAAGGGGCCCTTGGCCGCGGGCGATCCGGTGGTGGTGCAAGGCGTGCAGCAACTGGCCGAGGGCATGGTCGTCCGCCTGCTTGATGCAGCACCCGACAGCGCCGCGCCGGGCGCCGGCAAGCCGGCCGGCGCCGCGGCACCCAAGGGCTGAAGGAGAGACCGATGTCCATCTCCACGCAAAATGCCCGCGGCGGCGACATCGCCGCACTCTTCGTCCGGCGGCCGGTGCTCGCCATCGTGCTCAACCTGCTGATCATCGTTGCCGGCCTCGCCGCCTTCTTCGGCGTGGAAATCCGCGAGTTACCGAATGTCGAGCGCCCCACCCTCACCATCCAGACCAGCTTCAGCGGCGCATCGGCCGAAACCGTTGACCGCGAACTGACGGCCGCCATCGAGGGCGCCGTCGCCCGCGTGCAGGGCGTGGCGTCGATCTCCTCGAGTTCGTCATACGGGCAAAGCCGCGTCACTCTCACCTTCACCGATGGCAGCAATCTCGACAGCGCCACCTCCGATATCCGCGACGCGCTCGCCCGCATCACCAACCGCCTGCCCGAGGGCTCCGATCCCCCGGTGATCGTCAAGGCCGATTCCAACGCCCAGGCCATTATCCAGCTGGCGATGACCGCCGACACAATGCCCCTGGATGACCTGACCCGCCTCGCCGAGGATGTGGTCGAGCCGCGCCTCGCCGCGGTCAAGGGCGTCGCTGACGTGCAGCTCAACGGCAATATCGACAAGGTCTTCGAGATCGACGTCGATCAGGTCAAGCTCGCCAGCCTTGGCCTCACGCTTGCCGATATCCGCAGCGCGCTCTCCACCATGGGCTTCGACAGCCCGGCGGGCTCGCTCAACGGCCCCAACCAGAACATCGCCATTCGTGCGGTTGCCGAAGTCAATACGCCCGCAGCGTTCGAAAACCTCACTATCAAGGGCAAGACCAAGCTCGGCGATATCGCGCGCGTCATCTTCGGTGGCGGCAGTGCCAGTTCCGGCCTGCGCAGCGACGGCAAGCCCGGCATCGGGCTCGGCATCATCCGGCAGGCGCAGTCGAACACGGTCGACATCTCCACGGGCATCAAGGCCGCCGTCGCCGATTTGCGGCAGGCGCTGCCCGAGGGCGTGCAGCTGCGGGTCTCCAGTGACGATTCCGTCTTCATCTCGGGCGCCATCCACGAGGTCGAGGGCTCGCTGGTCATCGCCGTGGTGGCGGTGATCGCCATCATCTTCCTGTTCCTGCTCGACTGGCGGGCGACCATAATCCCGGCCATCACCATGCCGGTGGCACTGATCGGCACCATCGCCGGAATCTATATCTTCGGATTTTCCCTCAACATCCTGACATTGCTGGCGCTTGTTATCGCGACCGGCATTGTCGTCGATGACGCCATCGTCGTGCTCGAAAACATCACGCGCCGCCGCGCCATGGGGCTCGGGCCCCGCGCCGCCGCCGTGCTCGGCACCGAGGAAGTGTTCTTCGCGGTGGTGGCGACGACGCTGACGCTGGCCGCCGTGTTCATCCCGCTCTCGTTCCTGCCCGGCCAGACGGGGCTGCTCTTCCGCGAATTCGGCTTCACCCTGGCGATCTCCGTGGCGCTCTCGGCGGTGGTGGCACTCACGCTTGCGCCCATGCTCGCCTCGCGGCTGCTGAAGCCGCATAGCGAGAAAAAGCCCGGGCCGCTGCAGCGCTTCGGCGGCCTGCTGGCCGGCTTTTATCGGGTCACACTCGGCTGGGCGCTGAACAATCCGCTCGTCATCATCGTCGCGGCGCTGCTCTTCGCCGGTTCGGCTCTGTTCGTCTTCGGAACCCTGAGGCAGGAACTGACCCCGCCCGAAGATCGCGCCGGGCTGTTCATTCGGGTTTCGGCGCCGTCGACCGTCAGCCTCGATTTCACCCGCACGCAGATGCAGAAGATCGAGGACCTGATAGAGCCCTTGCGGAAGTCGGGCGAGGTGCGCAGCGTCTTCTCAATCGCCGGCTTCGGCTCGTCGACAAATTCCGGCTTTCTCGCGCTCTCCCTCGCGCCCTGGGAGGAACGCACCCGCACCCAGCAGCAGATCGCCCAGCAGATCACCGGGCTGTTGCAGCAGGTGCCGGGCGTGCGCGCCACTATCAGCCAGGCCAACAGCCTTGGCATCCGCGGCGGCGGCTCGGGTCTGCAATTCGCACTCCTGGGCGACGATTATGCGACGCTTGCCGCCGCGGCGACCGCCATCAAGGCCACGCTCGACGGTGATCCGAAGTGGGGCCGCGTCACGCTCAGCTACGAGACGACGCAACCGCAGCTGACCGTCACCGTTGACCGCGAAAAGGCAGCCTCGCTCGGCATCGACATCAACGGGCTGGGGACGACGCTGCAAGCGATGATCGATGGCAGCGATATCGGCACCGTGTTCATCAAGGATGCCTCCTATGCGGTACGCCTCGTCTCGTCGGCAAACCCGATCAACGATCCGGGCGACCTGCAGTCGATCTTCATCAAATCCTCCGACGGCCGCTACGTGCCGATGTCGACCATCGTCAGCCTCGCCGAAGCACCGATCGCGCCGTCACTCGGCCGCGAAAACCAGCGCCGTGCCGTGACCATCACCGCCGCGCTGACCGACGGCTTCGCGCTCGGCGACGCCTACCAGCAGGCGATCGAGATCGCGCGGCCGATGCTGCCGGCGGGCGCCTCGATCACCCCCATTGCCGAGGCACGCACCATCGGTGAGAACAACAATGGGCTATTGATCACCTTCGGCTTCGCGCTGGTGGTGATCCTGCTGGTGCTCGCCGCACAATTCGAAAGCGTGTGGAGCGCCGTCATCGTCATGGCGACGGTACCGTTCGGGCTCGCCTGCGCCATCTATGCCGTGCTGCTCACCGGCGGCTCGGTCAATGTCTACAGCCAGATCGGCTTCGTGCTGGTGGTCGGCATCATGGCCAAGAACGGCATCCTCGTGGTGGAATTCGCCAACCAGCTGCGCGACCGGGGGCTCAGCGTGCTGCACGCCGTCGAAGAGGCGGCGAACACCCGCCTGCGCCCCGTAATGATGACGATGATCGCCACCATCCTGGGCGGTTTGCCGCTCATCGTCGCGGGCGGTGCCGGGGCGGAATCGCGGGCCGCGCTCGGCTGGATCATGGTCGGCGGCCTGAGCCTTGCCGCATTGGCCACACTCTACATGACCCCGGTGGTGTACCTGCTGCTCGCCCGCTTCTCGAAGCCGCGCGTCGAGGAAGAGGCCAGGCTTGTCCGCGAACTGGGCGAGGCACAGGCCGCAGCCCCGTCCCCGGCGGAATGAGGCGAAGGACGGGTGGCGCCGCTGGTGCGGCCTTGCGCCTTGTTCGCTTCTTGTGTCCAACGTGCTTGTCGGTTCGCGCCGGCAGGGTTAGCTTTGCAGGAATTGACGCCGGTTGATTTTGGCGCGTCTTGGGGACCAGCATGCGGAAACTGCGGTTTGGCACGGCGCTTTGCACAATTCTGGGCTTTCTGCTTCCGGTCTCCGCCTGGGCAATAGACGACTTTGACTGGACAGGCGCCTATATCGGCGTCGAAGCCGGCACGGTAAACACCGACAGCACAGTCGATTTCAGCGACATCGATTCAGCTACTCTCGATGGTCGCGGCACGCTGTGGGGTGTCAGCGCCGGTTACAACCAGCAATCTGGCGTGGTGGTCTATGGCGTCGAAGCCGATGCCGCGACGTCGAACCTGAACGATCAGGGCGATTACACCGAGGGTCTTGATTCGCTGCTGACCTTGCGCGGCCGCATCGGCCTCACCGACGGCCGCATTCTTTACTACGGTACGGCCGGCATCGGCGGCGGCGAGGCGAATTTCTCCACCTTCCGCGACGACGGCAAGGATACACCGACTGCTGCGATGGGCTCGGGTTTTGTCACTGGCCCGGTGATGGGCGCAGGCGTCGAGTATGCTCTGACCGACAACCTGACCCTCAAGACGGAAGGGCTCGCGTACCGGTTCGCGGAGCTTTCCGGCACGGGTGACACCGGCAAGGGCACATATGACGCCGACTACAAGCCCTCGGGCTTCGTGCTGCGCAGCGGCGTCAACTTCCACTTCTAGGTCAGGTCCGTGAAGCTCGCCAAGCTCGCTGTCTACCAGGCCCGCGCAATGGGCACGGAGCCGGCCATCGGCATGGCTGGCGGGGTTGTCGACTATACCGGGCTTGCCGGATCGGTCGCAGCGGCCGTCGATCTGCTGGCGACCCTGAAATTGCCGGGTGGCGCCTACGTCCTGATCGACGTGCAGAACCCGGCCCATCATGTTGCGCTTATCTATGCGCTTGCGCTGATGGGGTTCCGGTCGGCATCCATTGGCAATGTGCTGCTCACCGAGCGCGCCGGCCCCCGCCCCGACCTGTTCCTCACTGATCGCACCGATGTCGATCCGGCCGGATTGCCGACCCGCCGCATCGATGCGCGCTGGTTCGCCTTCGATCCGGCGCAGCCCGTCGATTTCGAGCGCCTTCTGGCCATGCCGGGCCTCGGGGCGCCTGACGACGTCGTCCGATATGTCTATTCCTCGGGCACGACGGGCCGACCCAAATGTGTGGCGCTTACCAACGCGGTGCTGGAGCGTCGTGTTCTGCGTGTCATGGGCACGGCGCAAAGCCGCAATCGCTCCGGCCGCATCCTCAACATGCTGGGCTTCTCCACCATCCTCGGCACCATGCTGCCATTGATGGCGCATATCTCCGGCGGGATGTTCTGTGTCTCGGGCCGCCCCGGTGAAGCGCTGCAACTGATCAGGCTCTTCGGTATCTCCGATCTGTTCGGCAGTGTCGGACAAGTCTCGAGCCTCACCGAACACGTGGGCGACGAACCACCGCCACCCTCGCTGAAGTTCGTCAGTCCGGCGGGCTCGCGCCTCTCCCCGCAGGTGCTCGCCGCCATCCAGTCGCGCCTCTGCGGCGTGGTGCGGGCAGGCTATGGGTCCACCGAGCTGGGACAGGTGGCCACGATCATTTCGCCGCGTGAGCTGACAGCGGAGGGCGCAGCCGGGCGGATTCTGCCCTGGGCGGAAGCACAGATCGTCGATGAAGCGAACACGCCGCTGCCGCGCGGCGCGGACGGCATTCTACGCGTCCGGACCGACGAACTCGCCGCCTATGTCGATGCGCACGGCACGGTCTCGTCCGCTGCCGATGCCGATGGCTGGTTTTACCCGGGCGACATGGCTCGTATCGAACCGGATGGCCTGCTGATCGTCACCGGCCGAGTCGGGGACGTCATCAACCGGGGCGGCATGATCGTCGCGCCCGAAGAAATCGAAGATGTCCTCAAGGTCCAGCCCGGCATTGTCGATGCCGCGGTTGTGCCCGTGCCCAATGCAGCGGGCATCGACGAGATCTGGGCGGGGATCGTTTCCACCGCGCCAATCGACTCCAGCGCCCTGCTCGCGGCCCTTCGTCTGGTGCTCAACGAAAAGGTCCCGAACCGCGTGTTCGTCGTCGACGCGGTGCCGCGCAACGAGAACGGCAAGATCATGCGCTTCAAGCTCCGCGACACCCTTGTGGCCCAGGCCGCCACCGGTTGAGGCGCGCCGACCAACCTTCGGACCGGATTGCTGGCCTTCTTGCTGAGTGATCGCTAATACGGCAGCAGGAGGGATGTTTCATGTCAGCTATGCCAATGTTTGCCCGTCGCGGTCGCGGCCTGTCGCAAGGTCAGCGGGCGGACCTCGTGGTCATCGATCGCGACGGTCAGAACCGCACTGTCATCTTCACCGCCGACGAGGTGATCGAAGCGCCGAACTGGACGCTCGACGGGCGCTGGCTGGTGTTCAATGCCGGCGGCGAACTCTGGCGCATCGCCCCGGAACCGGGGAGCCTGCCCGAGAAGATCGATACCGGACTCTTCGACCTCAACAATGACCACGTGCTCGATCCGGACGGCGTGCATGTGTTCGTGAGCTCGGATGACGGCCATATCTATCGGGTGCCGCTCGCGGGCGGCGCGGCGATCCGCATCTCGAACACGCATCCACAGCGCCATCACTACTACCTCCATGGCATCTCGCCCGATGGCCTGACGCTCGTCTATACCGGCGTCAACCGGCACGATGGCAATGACTGGGGCCGGGTGAATATCTGGACGATTCCGGCGACGGGTGGACCAGATGTGGCGCTGACGGACGCGCTTGTCCCATCCGACGGTGCCGAATACACGCCCGACGGCGCGTGGATCTGGTTCAATTCCGAACTCGGTTCGCCAGGGCAGGCACAGATCTTTCGCATGCGACCCGACGGGTCGGACGTTGGACAGATCACCTTCGACGACCGCGTCAACTGGTTCCCGCATTTCTCACCCGATGGCGAGTGGCTCGTCTACCTGAGCTATCCGCCGGGCACGGTGGGGCATCCGCCCGATCGCGAGGTCATGCTGTGCGTCATGCGGCCCAACGGCAGCCACCTGCGCGACATCGCGACATTCAACGGCGGCCAGGGGACGATCAACGTCAACTCCTGGTCGCCGGATAGTGCGCGGCTGGCCTATGTGGCCTATCCGCTCGCGTAAGCTCTTAGCTCAGTACGCGGGTGCGGTGGGCATTGGCATTTTCGAGCGCAACGGCGGCACGGCGCGCGGGGGTCACGCACACCACGTCACCCGCGAAGGCCTCGCGCCAGACGAACCCGTTGACACAGGTATAGGGGCCATAGGCGCCGGCCGGGTCGATGCGGGCATTCGCGGTGCGGTTTTCCTGCCGCACCAGCGTCCGCGATCCGGGACGCACGCAGACACGGTCATCGAAGCTCGCCTCGCGCCAGACAAATCCCTGCCGGCAGGTATCCGGGCCATAGGTCAGGGGTTCAGCGCTGGCAGGCGCGACGGCGCCGAAGCTGGCGAGGCTGAGAGAAACAGCGACAAGAGCGGTGATGGTCTTCATTTCGGGGTCCTCCAGTGGAGCCACGGGGGCTCGTTGCATGGTGTGACCCTAGTCCTCCCGCCCTGTACTGGCTTTGAATGCCGTATTCAGCCGAGGTTTATGTGCAATTTTAACGAGTTAGCCGCCCCACGCCGCTCAGCCGCGGCTCGACTTCTGGACGATGACGCCCGTCCACCCCAGCCCATCATATTCCTGATAGCCATGGGTGCGGGCATAGGCGACCAATGCCCCGGTCTCGGTGACGTAGCTGCCCTTCTGTTGGGCTCCGGAGCGCAGCTCGAACGGCTGGAACAGCATGCTCTTGTCGGTGCTGGCAATCACGCGCGCATTGCCATCGAGCAGCAGCACCTTGGTGCGGGCTCGCTCGGCATCGCTGAGCCCGATCTCGTTTTCGACAATGGTGGCGCCCTGCGCCTCCCAATCGAAATACACGGCGAGCACGCCGAGCGCCTTGCCATGTGTCTGCCCGCCGGCCCGCACCGCCGTCGCGTAGATCAGCACCTGCCGGCCCGACTGCGCGTTTGAACGGCGCACCTCGTCGGTCACATATTCGTCGCCTGAGTGCGTCTTCATCGCGCGCTGGAACCAGTCGGCGGGTTGGTAGTGCGACCCGGCAACACGCGATCGATAGGCGGCATTGGCACTCGCCACCGCCCTGCCCGCAGCGTTGACCAGCACCAGATCGGAATAGACGCTATAATAGCGGTGGATGATGCCGAGCCGGTCGCCGGCGATGGCAGAGCGCGCGGCGTCCGGCGCCTCGAGCGCCTGCCATACTGCCGCATCGGTGGCCCACCAGCGCACATCGGCGGTGCGCTCATAGAGATTGCGAACGATCAGTTGCACCAGCGATTCTGCAAGATCAGTGAGCCGCGTGCTTTCGAGCGCATTGGCGAGCGTACGGCTTTCATCGACGCGCTTCTGCACATCGATCTGGAATATCCGCGAGCGTTCCGCCTGCAGGTCGGCGAGCTTCTGCACCTCCTGCGCCACCACCGCGAAGCCGCGGCCCGATTCGCCGGCCCGTGCCGCCTCGATCACCGCGTTGAGCGCCAGCAACTTGGTCTGCGTCACCACCTGGTGGTTCGCGGCGCCATAGCGCCCAAGCTCGGCGCTGATCTGCTCGATCACATCGGTGATGCCGGCCTTCGGCGCCCCACGCGCGTCGGATTCGTCTAAAGTCACGGGCCCAACCCCTTATAGCGAGCAAAAAATAAACTGGCCCTCGGGCCATCGAATCAACCGCAACATCAATTGGATAGAGATCGTCAGTAAATATTCAACGAAATCATCCGATTTCGCGGGCAATCCATGCGCCCAGTGGCCACATCCGGCGGAAATGTTCGAAGCATAGATCATCAAAGTCCGAGACTTGCGCAGCCTCGGGCGCCAGTACTGTCGAGACGAATAAACCCTCAAATAGAAGATATTCTGCAAGCTCGCCGGACGCGGAAAACCCTGCCGGCGGACGCTTCCGCGTCTTCTCGCCTATTTCGTAGTCACCACTCGCTTTGATTTCGTCCACGACCTGCAGCAAGTCCCGCCCCGAGCGCGGATGCACAATCGACTGCCGGAACCCGTCGAGCATTTCGCCCTCGAAACGGTAACAGCCGACCCCGAGCATCACCTCGCCTGCGGTCATCCGGAACCAGAAGCCCGGGGCCGCGAAGCTGCGCTTGTCGCCATGCCAGAAAATCAGGTCGAGATGATCCTTGTAGGGCCGCTTGTCCTTCGAGAACCGGATGTCGCGATTGATGCGCGAAATCGAGCCGTTCACCCTGGGCTCGAACTGCACATCGGGCGAAATCTCTTTGAGCCGCGGCCCGATCGCCGCGACAAACGCCTTGGCCGGCGCGACGAACCCAGCTTCGTAAAGCGCCCGGTTGGCGTCGAACCATGCCTTGGAGTTATCGGCAGCAATCCCTGCGAGGAACGCCCGGGTCTCTGCCGGAAATCCCGTCACGCCACGGCCTCGATCCTGACCGGTACGGATTTGAAGGCCGGGGTCTTCGAGCGCGGATCGAAGGCGGTGGTCACCAGCACATTGGCTTCGGGGTAATAGGCCATGGCCGAGCCGCGCGGCAGATCGAACGGCGTCGCTACGGCCTGCATCTCGCCGGCAGCCGAACTGATCCGAACCCGCGAACCGGCGGAAAGCCCCCAGCTCGCCATATCCTCGCGGTTGAGGAACACCGCATCACGCCCAGCTTTGCTGCGATAGCTGTCGGTCTCCTCGTAGATGATGGTGTTGTACTGCCCTTCCGAGCGCACCGTCGCCAGCATGACCCCCTGGGCCAGGGCCGGCAGCGGCGTCACGACGAAATGCCCCCGGCCGTCCGCCGTCCCGAATTCCGGCTTGTGCAGCACGCGGTTCTTCACATGGAACTCGCGCTTGGCCACATCGATGTCGGCAAGCCCCTCCATCCCCGGCACGATCTTCGCGATCGCCTGCCGCACATTGGGGTGGTGCTTGAAGGCGATGAAATCGATCGGGCAATCGGGCAAGAGGCTTCGGGCAAGATCGGTGAGGATGACGCTTTCCGGCCGCACATTGCCGAGCCGGCGGATGCCGCCATCGGAGAGCCGCACATAGTTGAACATCGATTCCTGCGTGGTGGGCGACCATTCCTCGTCACGCGCCGTGACGGGGAGAATGAGGCTCTCGCCCTCCCCCAGCCCATGCACATGGCCGCGATTGAGCGTCGTCGTCAAAAACAGCTTGAAGCCGATCGCACCCATTGCCCGGCTGGCGAACGCGGTGTTCGGCGTCGCGCCCCAGAGGTTGCCGCCCATGATGACCGCAGAATCGATGCCGCCACCCGCAGCCTTCTCCAGACAGGCGAGCGTATCGAGCCCCTTCTCGCGCGGCAGCGTCACGCCGAAGGCCTGCTCCATCGCCGCGAACACTTCGGCGGAAACGACCGGCTTCACCCCGATGGTGCCGATGCCCTGCACGTTCGAATGTCCGCGCAAGGGCAAGAGCCCGGCAAAGCGCCGCCCCAGCATGCCGCGGATCAGCGCGAGATTGGCGATGGCCTCGACATTGGCGGTACCGTGCACATGGTGCGTCATCCCCATGCCCCAGGCGAACACGACGTTCCGCCGCTCGGCATAACGGGTCGCCACCCGCTCGATCTCGAACTGCGAGAGCCCGGTGCGCGCGGTGATATCGTCCCACGCGGTGGCGTCGAGATCGGCCCGGAGCGCGTCGAAGCCGCTGCAATGGGCGGCGATGAAGGCCTTGTCCTCCGCTCCCATCGCGAGGATGGCCTTCATCAGCCCCTTGAACAGCGCGAGATCGGAGCCGATGCGCGGCTGCAGATAATCCGACGCGATCTCGGTGCCGCCCGAGAGCAGCGAGCCCGGGCTCTTGGGCACCGCGAACTTCACCAGCCCCGGCTCCTTTGCCGGGTTGATCACCACCACGTCGCCGCCGCGGTCGCGACAATGCTTCAGCATGTGGATGAAGCGCGGATGGTTGGACGAGGGGTTGGCGCCGATGACGAAGATCATGTCCGCGCCGGTCAGGTCTTCGAGCTCGACGGTCGAAGTGCCCTTGCCGATCGTCGTCGCAAGGCCCTCGCTCGTCGCCTGGTGGCAATAGTACGAGCAGTTGTTGACGTTGTTGGTGCCCCACACCCGCGCCAGCAACTGGAAGATGAATCCCGCCTCGTTCGACGAGCGGCCCGAGGAATAGAAGAACGCCCGGCTGGGCAGAGTGGCACGCAGCCGATCAGCGGCGTGCGCCATGGCGAAATCCCAGCTCACCGGGGCATAGCGGTCGCTGCCCTTGGCGCGGAACAGTGGCGTGTCGAGACGTCCGAGCCTTTCGAGTTCACGCCCCGTCAATTGCTGCAGGTCGCTGAGCGGGTGCGCGAAAGCTTCGGTGGGGATGGGGGGCTGGATATCGGTCGATTGCGCCTGCACGGATTTGTTGCAGACCGACGGGAACTCGCCCAGCTCGTTGGTCATGCCGCCTTTCTGCCCGCCCATTCCATAGGCGCAGGCCTTGCAGGTATTCTTCGCGGTCAGCGCTTTCGCCGCCTTGCCGACACCGATCTGCCGAATGGTTTCAACGGTGTAGAGCAGCTTCTTCGCGCCGCCACCCACCACAGGCTTACCTTGGTCCATGCTCATGCCGCAAACTCCTGTCGCGGAAAGAAATAGCGCATCGGCTCGCCCGAAACGAGACGAAACCGAGTGCGCTGACTTGGGCCGTGGCCGGTGCTAGCCTTGCCTGGGAGGTGGGAAGCGAGATGAGCAATATCTTCGACCTTGTCGCAGCCGGCGATCTGTCGGCGATCGAAGCGGTGATTGCGGCAGACCCCGGCCTGCTCGCGGCACGGCACCCGTCCGGGGCGTCACCCATCGCCTGGTCTGCCTATATGGGGAAGCCCGAAATCGCTGCGCGCCTCACGGCTGCGAAGGGCGCGATCGACCCGTTCGAGGCGATCATTCTCGGCGACCTCGACGCGCTCGAGGGGCATCTCGCGACCGACTGGGACCCGAACACGCTGTCGCCGGACGGCTTCCCGCCGCTGGCGCTGGCGGCGTTTTTCGGCCATCTGCCGCTGTTCGAGCGTCTCTTGCCACTCGCCCGCGATCTCGATCGACGCGCCGACAACCCGCAACAGGTAGCGGCGATCCATGCGGCGGCGGCCTCGAGGCAATCGCGGATGGTGGAAGCGCTGCTGCGCGCCGGTGCCGACCCGAACGTCACCCAGCAAAATGGCTTCCGGCCCGTCCATACAGCCGCGCAGCATGGAGACGCGGCGATGACGGGGCTCCTGCTGCTGTTCGGCGCAGACCGCTTCGCCCGATCCGGCGATGGTCTCGATGCCGCCGCCCGGGCCGAAAGGGCCGGACACACCTGGCTGGCGCAGCGGCTCAGGGCATGAAAAGGCGCGGAGCCGAAGCTTCGCACCCATCGGCAGGCCAATGGGGCAGCTTAAACCCTCTCCGGCCCGATCAATCTCCGACGCTGCGCAATGGCTTGCGGCCGCCTTCTGCGCCTTCAACGCGAGCGCGGGTGCAAAGCTTGCGTCCCGGGGGAATGGCCGAAGCCCAACCACGCATGAGTGCGGTGACACAGGACGCTGATCGGGTGGGAAAGAGCGCTGCACCAAAGCCCCACGACCCGAAGGCCGTGGGGCCGAGATTGTGGTGCAAACAACCTCTGCCGGAGGCGAAACTCCGGTACCGCACAGAATAGCCTGCTTCGGCGACCAAGCAAATCTTCTCGGACAGGGTGGGCGACAAATTGCCCGCCGATTGGCGCATGTGCCGAGCGGCACTCCCGGCGCCTTACCAAATGCTTACTTTTTGTCCACAGGGCGCCATCGCAGGCTATTTTCTAGGCATATGGGCGCGCCCACTTTGCTCATGCATACAGGATATAGGCCAAGTTGGCCCACCACACTCAATAAAATCAGTCACTTAGCTGCCCACGAAAGCGGTGGCACGGGGATTGCAACTTTCCCGCCGGTGCAAACAACCACACTGTCGGAGGTAATATGACAGACGTTCGCCGCATGTTGGCAGGCCTGGGGCTCGGCCTGACCATGACTGCAGGGGCGCTCGCGCCCGTGGCCGTCCAGGCTCAGGAAGACACCATCAAGGTCGGTATCCTGCATTCGCTGTCGGGCACGATGGCGATCTCGGAGACGACCCTCAAGGACACGATGCTCTTCCTCATCGACGAGCAGAACAAGAAGGGCGGTCTGCTGGGCAAGAAGCTCGAGCCGGTCGTCGTCGACCCCGCATCCGACTGGCCGCTCTTCGCCGAGAAGGCCCGCGAACTGATCCAGGTCAACAAGGTCGCCGCGGTGTTCGGCTGCTGGACCTCGGTGTCGCGCAAGTCCGTGCTGCCCGTGTTCAAGGAACTGAACTCCATCCTGTTCTACCCCGTGCAGTACGAGGGTGAGGAATCCGAGCGCAACGTGTTCTACACCGGCGCCGCTCCGAACCAGCAGGCTATCCCGGCCGTCGACTACCTGATGAACGAAGAAGGCGTCCAGCGCTGGGTTCTTGCTGGCACCGACTACGTCTACCCGCAGACCACCAACAAGATTCTCGAGCAATACCTGAAGGACAAGGGTGTCGCCGCCGAGGACATCATGATCAACTACACGCCGTTCGGGCATTCCGACTGGCAGACGATCGTGGCCGACATCAAGGCGTTCGGCTCGGCCGGCAAGAAGACCGCCGTGGTCTCCACCATCAACGGCGACGCCAACGTGCCGTTCTACAAGGAACTCGCCAACCAGGGCATCGCGGCTGAAGACATCCCGGTCGTCGCCTTCTCGGTCGGTGAAGAAGAACTCGCCGGCTTCGATACCGGCCCGCTGGTCGGCCACCTTGCCGCCTGGAACTACTTCCAGTCCGTCGACACCCCTGCCAACGCCGAATTCATCAAGAAGTGGCGTGAGTTCACCGGCAACCCCGAGCGCGTCACCAACGACCCGATGGAAGCCCACGTGATCGGCTTCAATCTGTGGGTTCAGGCCGTCGAGAAGGCCGGCACCACCGATACCGATGCCGTGCTCGACGCCATCATCGGCCTCGAGACCCCGAACCTGACCGGCGGCGTCGCCAAGATGCTCGCGAACCACCACATCACAAAGCCCGTCCTGATCGGCGAAATCCAGGCCGACGGCCAGTTCGAAGTGGTCTGGGAAACCGAAGCGGAAGTCCCGGGCGACGCCTGGACCGACTTCCTGCCCGAGTCGAAGGTGCTGGAAGCCGACTGGGTGACCCTCAAGTGCGGTAACTACAACACCGAAACCAAGACCTGCGGCGGCTCCTGATAACGCTGCTCCATAATCCGGCAAGGGCGTTAGCGCCCTTGCCCACTGCCTGTCCCATCTACCTTCTGAGGCCGACGATGAACGCAATTCGACTTATCCGGCTCATTGCGCTCTTCCTTGTTCTCGCTGTTTCGCCACCGGCCTGGGCGGCGCAGATCGATGACGCTGCCTTCGGTGCCCTCGCCGACGCGCTGGCGCCGGGCAACTTCCGGGACCGGGAAGCCGCAGCGACCGCGCTGACGGCATCGGGCGATACCCGCGCTGCCGCCGTGCTGCAATCGCTCCTCGACGGCGACCTTGTTGTGGTCAAGTCGACCGGCAAGGTGCTGCTTGGCACCTCAGCCGCGCCCATCGACCCGGTAACCGGGGCGCCGTTTCCCGAGGCCGCCGATACCGAAAAGGTGAAGGTCAACAACGGCCTGCGTCGGGCGCTGCGCACGCTGATCGGTCAACTGACCCTGATGAGCGACGACACGTCGACACGGCTGACGGCCGCGCAGTCGGTGCTGCGCGACGCCAATCCCGACAACCTCGAACTGCTCGATCGCGCCCTTGCCGCCGAACCCGATGCCGCGGTCAAGGCGGTGATGGAGACGGCGCGGGCCGCGATCATCCTCAAGACCGACGCGCCAATCGCGGAAAAGAACGATGCCATCCAGACCCTCAAGGCGCGTGGCGGCCGCGACTCCGTCACCCTGCTGACGAGCGTGCTGTCCACGTCGCCGGACGAACTGAAGCCGGCGATCCAGGCCGCCATCGACTCCCTCAACCAGACCCAAGCCGCCTGGGGCGTGGCGCAGAACGTCTGGTATGGCATTTCGCTGGGCTCGGTGCTCCTGCTGGCGGCCATAGGCTTGGCCATCACCTTCGGCGTCATGGGCGTCATCAACATGGCGCATGGCGAAATGGTGATGCTTGGCGCCTACACCACGTTCGCCGTGCAGGAGGTCATCCGGCGCAGCTTTCCCGATATGCTGGACTGGTCCCTGGCGATCGCACTGCCGCTCGCCTTCCTCGTGACGGCGCTGATCGGCATTGCCATCGAGCGCGGCATCATCCGCTGGCTCTACGGGCGCGCCCTTGAGACGCTGCTGGCGACATGGGGCCTGAGCCTGATCATCCAGCAGGCCGTCCGGACCGGCTTCGGCCCGACCAACAAGGAAGTGGCCAACCCGAGCTGGATGTCCGGCAGCTTCGAGCTGGGCGGCATGTCCATCACCTGGAACCGCTTCTGGATCGTGCTTTTCGCCATCGGCGTTTTCCTCACGCTGCTTGTCGTGCTGAAGCGGACGGCCCTCGGCCTGCAGATGCGCGCCGTCACCTCGAACCGCCGGATGGCCAGCGCCATGGGCATCCGTACGCCCTTCGTGGATGCCATGACCTTCGGGCTGGGCTCCGGCATTGCCGGCCTCGCCGGGGTGGCCCTGAGCCAGATCGACAACGTGTCCCCGAACCTCGGGCAGAACTACATCATCGACAGCTTCATGGTGGTGGTCTTCGGAGGCGTCGGCAACCTCTGGGGAACGCTGGTGGGGGCCCTGTCGATCGGCATCGCCAACAAGTTCCTCGAGCCCTATGCCGGCGCCGTTGTGGCCAAGATCATCATTCTGGTCCTCATCATCCTGTTCATCCAGCGCCGTCCGCGCGGCCTCTTTGCGCTCAAGGGTCGGGCGGTGGAATCGTGATCGCCGGTTTCCCCGTGATGTCCCTTGCTCCTCCGACCTCCGCTGAGGGGAACGCCGCAGGCCCCTGCGCCTGGCGCTCGACCCATCCGGCCTCCCTTATTGTTCAAGGTGACCACCAATGATCACCCAGATGCTGTTCCGCGCGCTCGACAAGAAGGCCATCTGGCTCGTCGTCGTGCTTGTCGCCGTGGCCGTGCTCGTCCCGGCATCCAACCTGCTATTGCCCGAGGGGCACCCGCTGCACGTGCCGACCTATCTGGTCTCGCTGTTCGGCAAATACCTCACCTATGCGATGCTTGCGCTCGCGCTCGACCTGGTCTGGGGCTATGTCGGCATCCTGTCGCTCGGGCACGGTGCGTTCTTTGCGCTCGGTGGCTACGCGATGGGCATGTACCTGATGCGGCAGATCGGCCCGCGCGGCGTCTACGCCAACCCGATCCTGCCGGATTTCATGGTGTTCCTGAACTACAAGGAACTGCCCTGGTACTGGTATGGCTTCGATATGTTCTGGTTCGCCATGGCCATGGTGGTCATCGTGCCGGGGCTGCTGGCCTTCGTGTTCGGCTGGTTCGCCTTCCGCTCCCGCGTCACGGGCGTCTATCTCTCCATCATCACCCAGGCGCTGACCTTCGCGCTGCTGCTCGCCTTCTTCCGCAACGATTTCGGCTTCGGCGGCAATAACGGCCTCACCGACTTCAAGGACATCCTCGGCTTCAACATCCAGGCGCAATCGACCCGCGCCACCCTGTTCGCGCTCTCGGCGGGATTCCTCGCCCTGTTCGTGCTGATCTGCTCCGCAATCGTGAACTCCAAGCTCGGCAAGGTCATGGTCGCGGTGCGCGATGCGGAAAGCCGGACGCGCTTCCTTGGCTGGCGGCCTGAAAATGTGAAGCTCTTCGCCTTCACGGTTTCGGCGGTGATGGCCGGCATTGCCGGCGCCCTTTATGTGCCGCAGGTGGGCATCATCAACCCCGGCGAGTTTGCGCCGGAAAACTCGATCGAGGCAGTGATCTGGGTTGCTGTCGGCGGCCGCGGCACGATCATCGGGCCGATCATCGGCGCCATTCTTGTCAATATGGGCAAGTCGTTCTTCACCGGCGCCCTGCCCGACTACTGGCTGTTCGCGCTGGGCGGGCTGTTTGTCGTGGTGACGCTGTTCCTGCCCAAGGGGATCGTTGGGCTGTTCCAGAAGGCTCGCGCCCGCCGCGGCATCGAAACCGCCAAGCCCTCGACAGTCACCCCAGCCAAGCCCGCCGCGGAGCCCGCCGAATGAGCGACAAATCCGAGACCATGCTCTATCTCGACGGCGTGTCGGTATCCTTCGACGGCTTCCGGGCGCTGAACCACCTCTCCATCATCGTGCACCCGGCCGAAATGCTGGCGATCATCGGCCCGAACGGCGCCGGCAAGACCACGATGATGGACATCATCACCGGCAAGACCCGGCCCGACGATGGCGAGGTGCTGTTCGATGGCCGCACCGACCTGACCAAGCTCGACGAAGCCTCCATCGCCAATCTCGGCATCGGTCGCAAGTTCCAGAAGCCGACCGTTTTCGAGAGCCATTCGGTGTGGGACAATATCGTCCTCTCGCTCAAGAAGCCGCGTAACGTCTTCTCCGCGCTCGGCTATATCGAGACGGCTTCCGACAAGGCCCGCATCACCGAAATCCTCGAGACCGTGCGCCTCGCCCACCGCAAGGATGAGCTCGCCGCCGATCTGAGCCACGGCCAGAAGCAATGGCTCGAGATCGGCATGCTGCTGGCCCAGGATCCGAAGCTGCTGCTGGTCGACGAACCCGTCGCCGGCATGACCGATTCCGAGACGATGGAAACCGCCAAGCTGCTGCGCGACATCGCCACCACCCGCTCGGTGGTGGTCGTCGAGCACGACATGAGCTTCGTGCGCGAACTCGACACCCGCGTCACCTGCCTCGCCGAAGGCTCGGTGCTGGCCGAAGGCACGCTCGACCAGGTCAGCGCCAACCCGGTTGTCATCGAACGGTATCTCGGGCGATGACGGCAACACGGAGCAGCATTCCGCCGGTCTGCCTCGCTGGCGCAGGGATGCGCTCTGTTGACTCTGCTTTGCAAGAACGCTCGCATAACGCTCCGACGATGCTGACCTCTTGCCACGACAACCAATCAGTGAAAGCGTCCGGCCCGACTAATCGGGGGCTTTCGCACATGCATATGCTGGCTATTTTGGTAGCGCTTGTTGTGGGTGCGGGCGTTTGGTACTGGCGCTTCGGGGCTGTCAAGGAATTGACTGACGACGTTGGTGATGCGGTCGGCCGCATTCGCGGTCAATACCGCATGTCACAGTTCAGGAAGCAGGCGCAAGGCTCTGCGCTTACCAAAGTTTCGGACCCTGCTCTTGCCGCAGCGATCTTTTTTTTCGCATTGGCCAACGAAGATGATGTTTCCCTGCACTTGAGCGAGCCAGTTATTGGCGACCAGATCTCCAGGATTGTGCCGGACGAGGAACGCGACGAAATCATGGCCTATGCACGCTGGGCAGCCGGCGAAGTGGTCGACGCGCGCGACGTCGTGCGGCGGTTCAAGCCGCTCTGGCGCGAGAAACTCACGCGTGAGGAGCGCGCATCGCTCGTCACCATGGCCGAGGCCGTGGCGTCGGTGGGTAGCGGGGCAGATCACAATCAGAAACTGAGCATAGCCAGCCTGCGAATGGCATTAGGACCCGATCAGAACCGATGAGCACCGCCCTTTCCATCAAGTCCATCGACCTGCATTACGGCGCCGCGCAGGCGCTGAAATCGATCAGCATCGAGGCGCGACCCGGCCGGATCACCGCGGTGCTGGGCCGCAATGGCGTGGGCAAATCCTCCACCCTGCGCGCCATCACCGGCATCAACAATGTGAGCTCTGGCGAGATCGTCTTCGACAACGAAGTGCTGAAGAAATCACCGCCCTACAAGCGCGCCCGCCTCGGCATCGGCTATGTGCCGCAGGGCCGCGAGATCTTCCCGCTCCTGACGGTGAAGGAGAACCTCGAAACCGGCTATGCCGGCCTCGTCCGGGGTGAGCGCAACGTGCCCACCTATATCTTCGAGCTGTTCCCGGTACTGAAATCCATGCTCGGGCGCCGTGGCGGCGACCTCTCGGGTGGCCAGCAGCAGCAACTCGCCATTGGCCGCGCGCTCGTCACCCGCCCCAAGGTGCTGGTGCTCGACGAACCGACCGAGGGCATTCAGCCCTCGATCATCAAGGATATCGGGCGCGCCCTGCAATTCCTGCGCGACGAGAAGGGGATGACCATCCTCCTCGTCGAGCAGTATCTGGACTTCTGCCGTGAAATCGCCGACGACATCTATATCATGGATCGCGGGGAAATCATGCATTCGGGCCCAGCCGCCGACCTCGACCTGCCCGGCGTCCGACGCCACCTGATGGTGTGACGGTGTCGACCGCACCCGTAACTCTTTCTCCCTACCACCAGCGCGCCCGTGGCACGGGGCGTCTTGCAACGCAGCTGATCGACGGCCGTACGCGCATTCGCGAGTTCTACCAGGAAGGCTGCGCCAAGATCCGGCTGCCGCATACCCATGCGGTCTCGCTCGAAGGCGTGCTGATCAACACCGCAGGTGGTCTGACGGGCGGCGACGACGTGGCCTGGCATGTGGATGCCAGCCCCGGCGCGCGGCTGGTGCTCACCACCCAGGCCTGCGAGCGCGTCTACCGCTCGCTCGGCGACGATGCGGTGGTGCGGACCCATATCCGGGCCGGTGCGGGGGCCCGCGTCGACTGGTTGCCGCAGGAAACCATCCTCTATGACGGCAGCCGGCTGAACCGTCGCCTCGAGGTCGATCTCGCCGAGGACGCGGCCTTCCTTGGCCTCGAGGCCATCCTGCTCGGCCGCGAGGCCATGGGCGAAGCCGGACGGACGGCATCCCTCACCGATAATTGGCGCATCCGGCGCAATGGCCGCCTCGTGCACGCCGAAGCGACAAAGCTCGCGGGTGAGGATCTGGCGCGCGATGGCATCGGCCTGCTCGCTGGCAGCGGCGCCTTCGCCACCCTGCTCTACCTCGCGCCCGATGCGGAGCAGAAGCTCGCCCGCGTCCGGCCGCTGCTCACCGCACAATCCGGTGCAAGCCAATTGGGCGATCGGCTCGTTATCCGCGCCATCGCGCCGTCGGGTCTTGCGCTTCGCCGCGTGATCGCGCCAATAATCGCAGAACTCTCCGGCGCTGGCAGCCTGCCGCGCCTCTGGCACCTCTAGGATTGTCGATGAACCTGACGCCCCGCGAAAAGGACAAGCTGCTCATCTCCATGGCTGCCATTGTGGCACGCCGCCGCCTAGAGCGCGGCGTGAAACTCAACCACCCAGAGGCCATTGCGCTCATCACCGATTTCGTCATCGAAGGCGCTCGTGACGGTCGTTCGGTCGCCGACCTGATGGAAGCGGGGGCCCATGTCGTCACCCGCGCCCAGGTGATGGATGGTATCGCCGAAATGATCCACGACGTGCAGGTCGAAGCGACCTTCCCCGATGGCACCAAACTCGTCACCGTGCACGAACCGATCCGTTGACATGCTGGAGCTTCGCCCCAACTGCGAATGCTGCAACAAGGACCTGCCACCGGCAGCCCTCGATGCGATGATCTGCAGTTTCGAGTGCACGTTCTGCGCCGCCTGCGCGGACACGAAGCTTCGGGGCACCTGCCCCAATTGCAGTGGCACGCTGGTGCCGCGCCCCATCCGCCCGGCGAACAAGCTCGCCAACAATCCGCCGTCCAACGTCCGCATACTCAACCCTGATGGCTGCGGCACGGCCTCCACACGCGCAGCCTAGGAGCACACCCATGATTCCCGGCGAAGTCATCACCAAAGCAGGCGATATCGAGCTCAATGCGGGCGCGGCCCAGGTGACGCTCGAAGTATCCAACACCGGCGACCGCCCGATCCAGGTCGGCTCGCACTACCATTTCTATGAGACCAATGGCGCCCTGCGCTTCGATCGCGAAGCTGCACGTGGGCAACGGCTCGATATCGCCGCCGGCACCGCCGTGCGCTTCGAGCCCGGCCAGACGCGCGAAGTGCGCCTTGTCCCGCTCTCGGGTGGCCGCACAGTCTACGGCTTCCAGCAGAAAATCATGGGCAAACTCTAAGCCCGGGCCACAAAACAGCCAATCGGTGCAAGATCTTCGCCCTTCGGCTTCAAGCAGTCTCGCAAGATTCCGGTCACAGGTCGTTGGCGTAGATCACCGCTGCATTGCCGCCCAGCGCCTCGACCCCGATAATCTGGTCGAGGCGGACATTGGAATTGCGCACAGCGAGCATCGCAATCGGGTTGAGCGCCACGGCGCGCTGCAGATCGCGGATATGGCGCTGTTGCGGCGCCAATTGCTCCATAACCCAGCCGGCCGTGTTGGGGCCGACCGTCAGCGTCGAGAGGCGCTGCACGCGCACGCTCGCCGCCTCGGACACCACATCCAGCGCGCGCAGGAACTTGGTCGAGCCGACATTCAGCACGATGGTGTTGAGGTCCATATGCTGCGCCGCGGCCGGCATGGTCACGAGGGCCAACCCGGCGAACAGGGCGACGGCGGCAAGTTTCGGTTTCACGACTGCGCTCCGGCTTGTTGAGACAACGATGTGGGTGCCAAGCGGGTTCTGGCTGCCCGCCACTGGCATTCTGGCTGGTTTCGGATAGAAATGGGAAAACCAACCAACGCCCTACGGGATCTGATGACTTCCGAAGACGACTTCAAGGCGCGCTTTGTCGCCATTATGCAGGATGTGCGCGAAGCTGGCGCCAAGGACACACAGGCCATGTGGCTCGTCGGCAGCATCGCCGCTGAGTTGCTCGACCGTAGCAAGATCGAGAGCTGGAAGAAATACGCCGCGACGCGCACGCCCATGGCCCGGCGCATCATGCTCGAGGACCTCGAGGGCAAGGGCAAGGGATTCACCGCCCAAGGTCGCCTGCGGCATCAATATGCCATCCAGATCATCGCCGCGTCGCTGATCGCGCACACGGTGAAGGACCAGGTGGTCAAGAGCGGCAGCGCCCTGCTCGACGACCTGATCGACGGCGCCGTCGCCTTCTACCGCCGCAATGCCAAGTCCCGCGCCGCGCAATAGCGTGCCCGGCGGACAGGCGACAACGCTGTTGGGGTGCGCAAGACGCAACAAAACGATGACTTGAGGCTAGTCCAGCGGTTCGTTTGAAGCGTCGATTGGCCTGCGAGATAAAAGAGCAATCGACCCGACATGCGCCCGCCTGGGGCTGCCACCGGCAACGACGAACACCCCCCGCGGCACTGGTCCCGCGGGGGGTGTCGTCTTGCCTCTTGTCGTCTTGCCTCTCGTCGCCGCGCTTATTGCGGCGTCGGCGTATCCTTGGGCGGCAGCGAGCGCATATAGAGAATCAGCGCATCGATATCGTCCGACGTCATTGCGGCCGTCGTCGCCACCGGCATGGGTGGCAGCAGCATCGAGCCATCCGGGCGCTTGCCCGTCGTCAGTACGGCCTTGAGTTCGGCATCGCTATAGTGCCCCAGCCCGGTCGGGGTAATGTTCGCCGTTATCGACGTACCCCAGGGGCCATGGAACTCGTTGCCACCGGCGCCAAGCAGGGTATCGAACTGCGCCATGCCGTTCTTGTCGAATGGCGTGTGACACACGGTGCAGTGCCCCAGCGGGCCGGCAAGATAGGCGCCATATTCCACCGTCACGCCCTCGGGCACGTCGGCCACGCTGGTGATCGGCGGGCCATAGGCCGGCGGCAGGGGGATACGATATTCCGACTTGCCCGGGTCGTTCGTCACGGCGGGCACGGTGCGCAAGTACATGACGATCGACGCAAGATCGGTATCCGAAATGCCCTTGTAGACCTCGAACGGCATCGGCGGGCCGATCAGCGACCCATCGGGACGAATGCCTTCGCGGATCGCCTTGGCGAGTTCCGCATCCGACCACTTCGCCACCGCTCCGCCAGGGGTGATGTTGGACGAGATCGCCTTGAACGCCGCATTGTCCTCAACCAGCCGACCGCCAAGCGCCTTGTCCATCTCCGGCCCGTTCGGTCCCATCGGGGTATGGCAGTTGCCGCAGCCCATGATGGTATTGACCAGGTAATCGCCGCGTTCAACCGACGGCGCAGCAAGCGCAGACCCCGCTCCAGCAAGCGTTATTGCCGTGAGCGCACCCGCAAGTGCCAAGTGTTTCATTGTAGTGCCTCCAGAAGAAAGGCATCCCCACCCGGAATGCCAGTGCCCCGACACTGTCTTAGCTGGAGTTGCATGCATTCGAAAGGCACTTTGCATGCTGGCGCGAGCGCTTGCGGGCCAACGGACTAAGCAAGCGGAACTTCCTGCCGAATTTGCTGGCAGGGTGCTGGACAGCCTCAAAAATAGGCGATGAAATGCGCCCGTTCGCGTTGCCCGAAAGGACCACCATGCCCGCCCGTATCCCGCGCCAAACCTACGCCCAGATGTATGGTCCCACCACCGGCGACAAGGTGCGCCTTGCCGATACGGAACTGTTCATCGAGGTGGAAAAAGACCTCACCACCTATGGCGAGGAGGTGAAGTTCGGCGGCGGCAAGGTCATCCGCGACGGCATGGGCCAGAGCCAGATCACGCGTGCCGCGGGCGCGGTCGATACGGTCATCACCAATGCGCTGATCGTCGACCATACCGGCATCTACAAGGCCGATGTGGGCCTGCGCGACGGCATGATCCACGCCATCGGCAAGGCGGGCAATCCGGACACCCAACCCAATGTCGATATCATCATCGGGCCCTCCTCCGAGGTGATCGCCGGCGAGGGCAAGATCCTCACCGTCGGCGGCATGGATTCGCATATCCATTTCATCGCGCCGCAGCAGATCGAAGAAGCGCTGATGAGCGGCATCACCACCATGATCGGTGGCGGCTCGGGCCCCGCGCATGGCACGCTCGCCACCACCTGCACCGGCGCCTGGCATGCCCAGCGCATGATCGAGAGCTTCGACGGCTTCCCGATGAATCTCGGGCTTGCCGGCAAGGGGAATGCCTCGCTGCCCGCCCCGCTCGAAGAGATGATCCTTGCGGGCGTGTCCTCGCTCAAGCTGCATGAGGACTGGGGTACCACCCCTGCTACCATCGACAATTGCCTCGCCGTCGCCGACGAATACGACGTGCAGGTGATGATCCACACCGACACGCTCAACGAATCGGGTTTCGTTGAAAACACCGTCAACGCCTTCAAGGGCCGCACCATCCACGCCTTCCACACCGAAGGCGCGGGCGGCGGCCATGCGCCCGATATCATCAAGGTGGCGGGCCTGCCCAATGTGCTGCCCTCTTCCACCAATCCGACGCGGCCCTACACCGTCAACACGCTGGCCGAGCATCTCGATATGCTCATGGTCTGCCACCACCTCTCGCCCGCCATCGCCGAGGACGTCGCCTTCGCCGAAAGCCGCATCCGCAAGGAAACCATCGCGGCCGAGGATATCCTCCATGACATGGGCGCGTTTTCGATGATGTCGTCCGACAGCCAGGCCATGGGCCGCGTCGGCGAAGTGATCATCCGCACCTGGCAGACCGCCGACAAGATGAAGCGCCAGCGCGGCCCCCTGCCCGAGGAAACCGGCGACAACGACAATTTCCGCGTGCGGCGCTATATCGCCAAATACACCATCAACCCGGCCATCGCGCAGGGGATGAGCCAGTATATCGGCTCGCTGGAGGTGGGTAAGCGCGCCGATCTCGTGCTCTGGAACCCGGCCTTCTTCGGCGTGAAGCCCGAAATGGTGCTGCTTGGCGGCTCGATCGCAGCCGCCCCGATGGGCGACCCGAACGCCTCGATCCCCACGCCCCAGCCCATGCATTACCGGCCGATGTTCGCCGGCTTCGGCAAGCTGAAGCAGACCTCGACGGTGACCTTTGTCTCGAAAGCCGCCTTCGAGAGCGGGTTGCAGAGCAAGCTCGGCGTCGGCAAGGGCATGCTGCCGGTCGGCAATACCCGCTCGGGCATTTCCAAGGCCTCGATGATCCTCAACAACCTCATGCCGAAGATCGACGTCGACCCGGAAACCTATGAGGTGCGCGCCAATGGCGAACTCCTCACCTGCGAACCGGCGACCGTGCTACCAATGGCGCAGCGCTATTTCCTGTTCTGAGGCAGTCCAGTGACCGATTCCCGGAAGTCGATGGTGTTCATCGACTTCCACGGCACGCTTTGCCACGATCTGTTCTGGCGCAGCCTGCCGGGGGAGCATCAGGCCCGCATTCAGAGCTTTCTTGCGCGCGACGGCCACGCGATGCTCACGCCATGGATGCGCGGCGAACTCTCGGCGGAATCCGTCAACCACAAGGTTGCCGAAGCCACCGGCATGCCGTTCCAAAGCGTCTGGGCAAGTTTCGTGCGGGAATGCGAGACGATGCATATCCAAGCCACCGCGTTGAAAGCGATCGATCGCCTGCGCCAGGACGCCGTCGTGCTGCTCGTCACCGACAATATGGATTGCTTCAGCCGCTTCACCGTTCCGGCCCTCGGGCTCGACCGACACTTCGACGGCATCAGTAACTCGAGCGAAACCGGCATCCTCAAGGCCGATGGCAATGGTGCAATCTTCCGCCAGTTGGCAGAGCACTGGGGCATGCACGAGGATGCGTGCACACTGCTCGACGACTCCGCCGATGCCTGCGCCAATGTCACGGCCATGGGCGGCCGGGCCATTCGCATTGAACGTCGCGGAGACCTCGATCTCGCGCTCCAGCACCTTCTCAGCCCGCCCTGAAGACATGGCTTTGCGTTGGCGGATTTGCGCCTTCACCCGTGAAGGCGCATAATGCGCGAGATGAACAAGCTCGATCCGCTCAGGCCCACATCGATAGACGAAGACTTCGCGCTCTGGAGCGCGGAGCAGGCCGCGCTCATTCGTGCGGGCAAGTTCGATCGGGTCGACCTCGAAAACGTCGCCGAGGAGATTGAAAGCTTGGGCCGCAGCGACCGCCACCAGATTGCCAATCGCCTGGTCGTGTTGCTGCAGCACTTGTTGAATTACCAGTTCCAGCCCGAGAACCGGACCAACAGTTGGCGCGCCAGCATCCTCGGGCAGCGTGAAGCTATCAATGCCTTGATCGAAGATAGCCCTAGTCTTGCGCCGCATCCTGCCAAGGTTCTGGCACGCAGCTATCGGGTAGGCCGGCTCGAAGCATCAGGCGAGACGAAGCTGCCGCTCGCAACCTTCCCGGAAACCTGCCCCTACACCATCGCGCAAATCCTCGACACGGAATTCCTCCCCCGCGAGCTCTGAGCCCTGTTGCCATCTTTGCCGCCGCGAATCGCGCTAGCCTCGCTTCGTTCGAGGAGGGCCGACGCTCATGGAAATGCTGCCACTTGCTACCGCCGCCATGCTCGGTGGCGTCGATGTCTCCGCGCAGGTCGTGCTGCAGTTCTCCGGCAATTTCGAGCGCAAGGTCGTCGAGTACCGTTGCGAACAGATCGAGCCGATCACGGTCGAGTTCATCAACGCCGAGCCCAACTTCATCGCTATCCTGCCGATTGGTGGCAGGAAGTTCATGCTGTCGAGCGTCGTCGCGGCCTCTGGCGTCAAATATGTCGGCGGCCCATTCGAGTTCTGGGTCAAGGGCAACGAGGCCACCCTGACGGACGTCACCGTCGATCAGGGCGGCCCGCTCGCCTGCGCCGAGGCCTCCGACACACCGTGATCGCCGCCGGGCTTTCCCTTCACGGATCAAGCGGCTAGTCTCCCCCAAAGGTTGGGAAGCCTCGCATATAGAGTTCGTCAATGCCCGAGACGTTTCGTGCCGTGTCCATCTCGAGGAGCGGCGACAGCCCGGAAGAAATCCCGTTCGATCTGGTCGTCCTCGCGCATGACGAGCGGCGCATTCGCCGGCGCTCCATCACGCTGCAGCATGGGGACACGGTCCTCGTTGATTTCCCTCAGCCGATCACGCTGAACGATCGCGACCGGCTCGTGCTCGCCGATGGGCGCCATGTGGAGATCATCGCCGCCGAGGAGCATCTGCTCGAAATACGTGGGCGCGACGCGACGCACATCGCCGAACTGGGATGGCATATCGGCAATCGTCACGCCAAGGCGCAACTCGATGCCGATGCCGAGGGCCAGCGTATCCTCATCCTGCGCGACCATGTGCTCGCCACCATGCTGCGAGGCCTGGGCGCGAAAGTCACCGAAATCTCCGAGCCTTTCAGCCCGCTCGAAGGTGCCTACAGTCATTCGCATGGCGAACCCCAACACGCATTGCTTGCCCGATGACAGACCCGACCGCACTGCAGAAACTAGTCACCTGGCTGTCCCCGGCCTTTCCAGTCGGCGGCTTCGCATGGTCCGCCGGACTTGAGACGGCAATTGCGGATGGCGCGGTAAAGGATGCTGCACGTTTGCAGAACTGGATCCTCGGCAGCCTGCGGCATGGCGGCATCAAGACGGACGCGATCATCGTCGCGGAAGCCCATCGCCGCGCGCATGACGGGGACCTTGGCGAGATCGCCGATCTCGGCCTTGCCCTGACAGCGTCCCGCGAGCGCTGGCTCGAAACCACCATCACCGCCGATTCGTACCGCCGCGCCGTCGCCCACTGGCCGACCAAGGTGGTTGATCGCCTGCCAGACCCCTGCCCCTACCCGCTGATCGTGGGGGCGGTCGCGGCGGGCCACGATATTGCACTGGCCGATACGCTCCTCGCCTTCCTCACCGCCACAGTTCACGGACAGATCTCGGTTGCCGTGCGCCTTGTGCCGCTCGGCCAATCCGATGGCCTGCGTGTCATGGCCGCGCTCGAGCCGGAAATCGCGGCGCTTGCGACCTCTGCGACAAACGGCAGCCTCGCCGATCTCGGTGGGCTCGCCTATGCCGCCGATATCGCGCAGATGCGCCACGAAACCCTTGAACCGCGGATTTTCCGGTCATGAGCACGGCTGCGGCCTCCATCATCTTTTTCGCCCTCCTCACAATTGCCATCGCACACCTGCTCTGGGCCATCGGCAGCCGCTGGCCGATACGTGACCCGCAGGTGCTGGCCAATGCGGTGATCGGCCGGCCGGGCGTCACGCGCATTCCGCGCCTTGGCGCGCTGTTCACCGGACTCTTCATCCTCGCGGCCGCCGCCATCGGTACGGCCCTTGCCGACCCGGCCTCGGGCGGCCTGCTGCTCACGCTTGCCGGCGGCCTGTTGACGGCTTTTTTCGCCGCGCGCGGCGTGGCGGGCTATACGGCCGCCTGGCGCGCTGCGCATCCGATTGCATCCTTTGCAGCGCTCGATCGCAAAGTGTATTCGCCGCTCTGCCTCATCGTGGCAGTGTGTTTTCTCGTTCTCACGGTGATGAGGCTCACATGAAGTCGCTCAACGGCCCCCTGCGCGTCGGCATCGGCGGGCCTGTCGGTTCCGGCAAGACTACCCTGTGCGAAATGCTGCTCAAGGCTATGCGCGATCGCTATTCGATGGCCGTGGTCACCAACGACATCTACACGCGCGAGGATGCGCTGATCCTCAACCGGGTACAGGCAATCTCAGAGGATCGCATCGTCGGGGTCGAAACCGGCGGCTGCCCGCATACCGCCATCCGCGAGGATGCGTCGCTCAACCTCGCCGCCATAGCCGATCTCCACCGCAAGTTCCCCGATCTCGACATCGTCCTCATCGAGTCGGGCGGGGACAATCTCGCGGCGACCTTTTCGCCCGACCTGGCCGATATCACCATTTACGTCATCTCGGTGGCGCAGGGGGAGAAGATCCCCCGCAAGGGCGGCCCGGCAATATCGCGCTCCGACCTGCTGGTCATCACCCATACCGATCTCGCGCCCCATGTGCACGCGAGCCTCGAGGTGATGGAGTCCGATACGCGGAAGGTGCGCGACGGGCGCCCCTATGTTTTCACCGACCTGCTGCGGCGTGAAAACATCGACGAAATCATCGCCTTCATTGAGCGAATGGGCGGGCTCAACTCGTCTCAGGCTGCCGCAGAGTAGACCCGGGACACCTTCAATTGCGTTAGCCGACAGTTAAGCCTGTTCTGCGAATATTCCCTCAAATCCGAACATTGGGGGATCGAATGGGCCTTTTCGGGGTGAGCAAGGCAGAAGTCGCCAAGCAGCAGCAGGAATCCGAGGCGAAGATCGCCGGCCTGCAGGATACTGTCGAACTCATGCAGATCCTCGGCCGTCATGCCGGCGTCGGCCTGTGGGACGCGAAACTGCACAACCGCGATGCCATGGCGACCGAGAGCAAGTGGACCTGGTCGGCGGAATTCCGCCGCTTGCTCGGGTTCGACAACGACACCGATTTTCCCAATGTCGTGCAATCCTGGTCGGACCGGCTCCACCCCGAGGATGCGCCGGCCACCTTTGCCGCCTTCGCCGCCTCGCTCGAGCCCGGCTCGAAGGGCTATGACGTGACCTACCGGCTGAAGATGAAGGACGGCTCCTATCGCTGGTTCCGCGCTACCGGCGGCGCGGTGCACAAGGATGGCAAGGTCCGCTGCTGCGGCTCGCTGGTCGACATCCACGCCCAGAAGGCGGCCGAAATGGACCAGCAGCGCGTGCTGCGCGAGCAGAACGAGGCCGTGATGACCATGGCGGCCGCCATGGACCGCTTCGCGGCAGGCGACCTCGAGGTCAGCCTCACCCAGCGGCTCAATGGCGAACTCGACAACCTTCGCCAGTCGTTCAACCGGACTGTAACGACCTTCGCCGACGTCATACGCAAGGTCCGCCAGACTTCAGGCGCCCTGCGCATGGCCACCGGCGAAATCCTCTCGGGCGCCAACGATCTCTCCGAGCGCACCACCAAGCAGGCGGCGACCATCGAGCAGACCACCGCGGCTGTCGAGCAGCTCGCCAATGCGGTGAAAGAAAACGCCGCTCAGGCCGAGGACGTGGCTAGCCGCACCCACTCGGCCGCCCAGCTTGCCAACGAGGGCGGCAAGGTAATGGCCGAAGCCACCCAGGCCATGACCCGGATCACGCAGTCGTCGGGCAAGATTTCCAACATTATCGGCCTCATCGACGACATCGCGTTCCAGACCAACCTCCTCGCCCTCAACGCCTCTGTCGAAGCGGCACGCGCCGGCGATGCGGGCAAGGGCTTCGCCGTCGTTGCCGTGGAAGTGCGCCGCCTCGCGCAGTCCGCCGCCAACGCCTCGGCCGAAGTGAAGACCCTCATCGAGCAATCGTCCGTGGAGGTGGATGGCGGCTCCCGCCTGGTGCAGGAGGCGGCCGACAAGCTTGGTGCAATCCTCACGGCGGTGCAGGAAAACTCATCGACCATGCAGTCCATTTCGGGGGCGAGCCGTGCCCAGAGCTCGTCGATCGACGAACTCACGACCGCGATGCGGCAGATGGACGAGATGACCCAGCACAATGCCGCGCTGGTGGAAGAAACCAACGCAGCCATCGAGCAGACCGAGAGCCAGGCCAGCGAACTGGATCGGGTCGTCGAAGTGTTCCAGGTCTCCGGTGGCATGGCGACCCAGCCCGCGCATCGCAGCAACACGCCCTCGCGCTCCGGCACGGTCAAGGCCCAGCAGGACAAGGTCCGCCGCGCCCAGAAGACCTATGTGTCGAGTGGCAATGCGGCCATCAGCTCGGATTGGGAGAGCTTCTGAGGCTTTCCGCATCCCGCCGCAAACGGACCTCGTCCTTCGACAAGCTCTGGATGAGGTCCGCTGGGCGCGTCTATATCGGTGCGGATTCATACACATCCGATCTCGCTCATGCTGAGCCCCTCACCGTGCGCCTGTCGAACGACGAAGCACGAGGGAGAAGGTAGTAAGCCTCAGTCCCCCAAAATGTGGCTGCGGACCAGCACCACCACTGCGCGCGGCGGCAGAGTTGCTGCCCCCGCCGCAACCGGCACCACCGCTCGATCGTCCGAGCAGAGCCCGGCTTTCCAGTAGCCCTCCGGCAGGCGCGCCAGCACCGGGTCGATCCGGCGGTTGAACCACACCATGACGTCGTCCTCGCCATGTGTGAGGCGGATGCCGAGAACCGAGGCTCCCGCTTCGTTCCAGTCGGCGACGGCCATCTCCCGCCCATCCGGATGCATCCAGACCACATCGCGCACACCGTTCTTCGGCTGGCCGGTCAGGAAATGGTCATGCGTCAGCGCCGGATGCTCGCGGCGAAAGCGGCTGATGCTGCCGACAAACTCAGCTAGCGCCCAGTCTGCCGAGGCCCAATCCACCCAGGTCAGTTCGTTGTCCTGCGCATAGGCGTTGTTGTTGCCGCGCTGCGTCCGCCCCAGTTCGTCGCCCTGTTGGAACAGCACCAGCCCCCGTGACAGGAACAGCGTCGCGAGCAGCGCCCGCACATCCCGTCGCCGCGCGGCGAGGATGCCAGCGTCCTCGGTCTGCCCCTCGACACCGCAATTCCATGAGTAGTTGGAGCTGTGCCCGTCGCGGTTCTGCTCGCCATTCGCCTCATTATGCTTGTCCACATAGGAGACGAGATCGGCGAGCGTGAACCCGTCATGCACGGCGAGGAAGTTCACGCCGGCGCTCGGCTTTCGCCCACCGAAATTGAAGATTTCCGACGAGCCGGCGACCTTGCCCGCAAGCGCGCCGATCTTGCCCCCGTCGCCGCGCCAGAACGAGCGCACATCGTCGCGATATGTATCGTTATGCTCGTGGAACCCCTTGCCGAACCGTCCGAGCTGGTAGCCGCCCGGCCCCGGATCCCATGGCTCCGCCACGAGGATGGCCTTCCCCAGAACGGGATGCGAGCGGATCATCTCCAGCAGCCGCGCATTGGGGTTGAAGCCCGGTTCGCGGCCCAGCACCGGCGCCAGATCGAAACGGAACCCGGAAACGCCCAGTTCCTCCACCCAGTAGACCAGGCTGTCGATCACCATGCGCTGCACGGCGGGGTGGTCGCAGCGCAGTGTATTGCCTGTGCCGGTATCGTTCACCAGCACCTGCCGCCCGTCGATTGCGACATGGCGGTAATAGGTCTTCGCGTCGAGCCCGCGCATCGAAATGTTCGGGCCGTTCGTGTCGCTCTCGCCGGTGTGGTTATAGACCACGTCCAGAATCACCGAGATGCCGGCCTTGCGGTAGACATCGGTCAGCGCCCGCATCTCCTCGGGCCCACCGGGCGCAAGCCGTGGATCGATGGCAAAATACCCCACGGGATTGTAGCCCCACGCATTTCTGAGCCCAAGCGGCGGCAGGTGCCCTTCGTCGATGAACGCCGAGACCGGCATCAGTTGCACAATGTCGACGCCCAGTTGCTTCAGATGGTTGAGCACCGGCTTCTGCGTCAGCCCGGCAATGGTCCCGCGCAGCCCCGGCTGCACCTGCGGGTGCCGCATCGTATAGCCGCGCACATTGATTTCGTAGAATACCTGCGGCCCGCGTCGGCGCGGCTGGGCCAGTTCCGGCGCGGAACCGGGCACGATCGCCCTCGGCACGAAGGGCGCGGTATCGACACTCGCATCGCGCGGCAGCGCCAGTTCCGGCACCCGGACATAGGGACGGTCGAGCCGCCGGGCATAGGGGTCCACCAAGAGCTTGTTCGGGTCGAACCACAGGCCCTCGGCCGGGTTCCATGGCCCGTCGGCACGCAAGCCGTAGCGGGTGCCCGCCACGATGCCGGCAACGAGCCCGAAATGCACATGGTCCCGCTGCCCATCGAGCGGCAGGCGGGCAATCTCCGCGTCGGCGTCGTCGAAAACACAGACGTAGATCCGCTCCGCCGTCTCGGAATAGACGGCGAAGTTCACGCCACCCGGCACCACATGAGCGCCGAGCCGGTCAGGGGCACCAGCGCCCCTTGCGAGTTTGGTCAACAATATAAGTCACGCCTCACGTAATCACGCTCGGGGCGTCACGGCCGGTGCGCGTCCTGATGCCGGCAATCTCGTCGGCCAATGCAATCAGCGGTGCCAGCGCCAGCTGCGTCTCAAGGTCGTGCTGCCCATGCGGCGGCTCATAGCGCTCGACATAAACGCGCAACGTCGCGCCGACAGTGCCGGTGCCGCTCAGGCGGAACACGATGCGGCTGCCATCCTTGAAGCCGATGCGTATGCCCTGCTTGGCGCTCGACGAACCATCCACCGGATCATGATAGGTGAAATCGTCGGCATAGGCGACGTCCCGCCCGGAAAGCGAGGTTCCAGCCATACTCGGCAGCTTGCCGCGCAGCGCCTCCACCAGGGCGTTGGCCGCGGCGCTATCCACCTCGTCATAATCGTGGCGGGTATAGTAGTTTCGTCCATAGGTCGCCCAATGGTCGAGCACGATGGCATCGACGCTCTGCTGACGCGCCGCGAGCACGTTGAGCCAGAGCAGCACCGCCCAGAGCCCGTCTTTCTCGCGCACATGGTTCGAGCCGGTGCCGGCGCTCTCCTCGCCGCAGATCGTCACCCGGCCCGCGTCGAGCAGATTGCCGAAGAATTTCCAGCCCGTCGGCGTCTCGTGCATCTCGATGCCGAGCTTTTCCGCCACGCGGTCCGCTGCGGCAGAGGTCGGCATCGACCGCGCGATACCGGTAATGCCCGCGGCATAGCCCGGTGCATGTGGTGCGTTGGCCGCAAGGATCGCGAGCGAATCAGATGGTGTCACGAAGCGCCCACGCCCGATGATCAGGTTGCGGTCGCCGTCACCGTCCGACGCCGCGCCGAAATCCGGCGCATCCGGCCCCATCATCAGGTCATAGAGGTCTTTCGCATAGACGAGGTTCGGGTCCGGATGCCCGCCACCGAAATCCGGCGAAGGCGTCCCGTTGATCACCGTACCCTTGGGTGCGCCGAGCAGGCCTTCGAGAATGCGGTGGGCATAGGGGCCGGTCACCGCGTGCATGGCGTCGAACTGCATGCGGAAACCGCCCGCGAACATCGCGCGGATCTTGTCGAAATCGAACAGCGTCTTCATCAGGTCGGCATAATCGGCCACCGGGTCGATCACCTCCACCCGCATCTCGCCGCAATGCTGCGTGCCGATGGTGCCGAGGTCGATATCCGGCGCGTTCACCGTCACATAGCGGTCGATCACCTTGGTGCGGGCAAAGATCGCGTCGGTGATCTTCTCGGGCGCCGGCCCGCCATTGCCGACATTGTACTTGATGCCGAAATCGCCATCCGGCCCGCCGGGATTGTGGCTGGCGGAGAGAATAATGCCACCGAACGCCTTGTGGTGGCGGATCACGTGGCTCGCCCCGGGCGTCGACAGCAACCCGCCCTGCCCAACCAGCACCTGCCCGAAGCCGTTCGCCGCGGCGATGCGGATCGCCGTCTGGATCGCGACATCATTGTAGTACCGGCCATCGCCACCGATCACCAGCGTCTTGCCCTTGAACCCTTCGAGGCTGTCGAAGATCGACTGAACGAAATTCTCGAGATAGTTCGGCTGCATGAACACGCCGACGCGCTTCCGCAATCCGGACGTGCCCGGCTTCTGGTCGGCATAGGGCTTGGTCTCAATCGTCAAAATCGGCATCGCGCTCTATTCCCAAGAGGTCCCTGTAGAGGTCTGCGTATTTTTCTGCGCTCGCAGCCCATGATACGTCGGATTTCATGCCCCGCCGCTGCATCTTCTGCCACACGCCGGGCCGCTCGTAGAGCGCGATCGTGCGGCGCAGCGCCTCGTCAAGTGCGTCCTGGTCCACGGGCGCAAACACCACGCCTGTTGCGACACCCGCCTCGACGGCCGCCGCATTGGCATCGATCACCGTATCGGCGAGCCCGCCCGTCCGGCTGACCAGCGGCACGCAGCCATAGCGCAACCCATAGAGTTGCGTCAGCCCACAGGGCTCGAAGCGCGACGGCACCAGCATCACGTCGGCCCCACCCTGGATCAGGTGGCTCACCGCTTCGTCATAGCCGATCTGCACGCCGATCCTGCCGGGATGCCGTTCGGCCGCGGCGCGGAACCCGGCCTCGAGCCCCGGCTCGCCTGAACCGAGTACCACGAGGGTCGCCCCCTGGGCGACAAGGCTGTCGCAGAGCGGCAGCAACAGGTCGAGCCCCTTCTGCCAGGTCAGCCGGCTCACCACCGCGAACATCGGGCCTTTGCCCGGCGCAATGCCGAAACGCGCGCACAGCGCATCCTTGTTGCGCTGACGGTCGGCAATCGTCGCGACACTATAGCCCTGCACCAGTTTCTCGTCGTGGGCCGGGTCCCACTCGCCGGTATCGATGCCATTGAGAATGCCGTGCAGGCTGTCGGCCCGCGCCCTCAGCAGCCCTTCAAGCCCCATGCCGAAAGCTGCCGTGCGGATTTCGCTTGCATAGGTTGGACTTACCGTCGTCAACGCATCCGCCGTCTGAAGCCCTGCCTTCAAGTAGCTGATCCGGCCGTAATACTCGATCGACTGCTCACCGGCCGCACGGAAATCGAGCCTGAGCCCGTTGAAGATTTCCCAGCCGAACAGGCCCTGGAAGGCGATGTTGTGCACCGTCAGCACCGTCTTTGCGGGGATCGGCGCATTGTACCGGACATAGGCGGGCACCAGCCCCGCCTGCCAGTCGTGGCAATGCAGGATCTGCGGCTGGTAGCCCTCGACCAGACCCCGGCCAAGTTCGTACGCAGCAAAGCTGAGCGCGGCATAGCGCTGCCAATTGTCCGACCAGTCAACGCCCGACGGGTTGAGGTAGGGGCTGCCGGGCCGATCGTAAAGATGCGGCGCGTCGAGCGCGATGATGTCGATTCCGCCGGCCCGGCCGGCCACGAGCCGCGCCGAACCGCCGAAGAAATTGTCGAGCACAGAGAGCTCTCGCCCACCCTCGAGCCCTGCCATCACCTTGGGGTAGCCGGGCAGCAGGGTCCGCATGGAAACCCCATGCGGGGCCAGCGCCGCCGGCAGCGCACCCACCACATCGGCAAGCCCGCCGGTCTTGATCAGCGGGAACGCTTCGGAGGCGACTGACAGGACTTCGAGCATGGTCGGCCTACCGGCTGGCGAGATAGCGGTCGATCATTGGCTGCGTGATCAGCGTCACGCCCTCCGCTGTCCGCCGGAACCACTGCGCATCGACTTCGGGGTCCTCTCCGACGACAAGCCCCTCTGGAATCTGCACGCCTCGGTCGAGCACCACTTTCTTGAGGCGCGCGCCGCGGCTGATGGCGCAATAGGGCAGCACCACGGCTTCGTTGAGCTCGGAATAGGAATGCACCCGGCTGCCAGTCGACAACAGCGTCTTGTTGAGCACACCGCCCGAAATGATGCAGTCGCCCGACACCAGCGAATTCACCGCCGAACCGCGACGGCCCTCGAAATCATGCACGAACTTGGCTGGCGGAGTGATCTCCGCGAAGGTCCAGATCGGCCAGTCGCGATCATAGAGGTCGAGCTGCGGCGTCACGTCGGTCAGGTCGATATTGGCCTTCCAGTAGGCGTCCACAGTGCCCACGTCGCGCCAATAGGCCACTTCCTCGTTTGGCGAGCGCACGCAGGAATGCGTGAAGCGATGCGCCCAGGCCGAGCCGTTCTTGACGATATAGGGGATGATGTCCTTGCCGAAATCGCGGGTCGAGCCCGGCGTCGCCGCATCGCGGCGCAGTTGTTCCATCAGGAAGCGCGTCTCGAACACATAGATGCCCATCGAGGCGAGGGCGTGGTCCGGCTTGTCGGGAATGCCCGGGGGATCCTTTGGCTTTTCGACGAAGTCGATCACCCGGTCCTTGCCGTCCACCGCCATGACGCCAAAGCCGGTGGCCTCCATGCGCGGCACTTCAAGACAGCCGATCGTCACGTCCGCGCCCGTATCCACGTGCTGGCGGAGCATGATTTCGTAGTCCATCTTGTAGATATGGTCGCCCGCGAGCAGCACGATATAGCGCGGGCCATAATCCTCGATGATGTCCATGTTCTGGTACACGGCATCCGCAGTGCCCTCGTACCACTGCGTTTCAGAAACGCGCTGGCTCGCCGGCAGCACGTCGAAACTCTCGTTACGCTCCGTGCGCAGGAAGTTCCAGCCGCGCTGCAGGTGGCGGATCAAGGAATGCGCCTGGTATTGCGTCGCCACCGAGATACGGCGAATGCCTGAGTTCAGCGCGTTCGACAGGGCGAAGTCGATGATGCGCGACTTGCCGCCGAAATACACGGCCGGCTTGGCGCGACGATCGGTCAGTTCGAACAGGCGGGTGCCACGGCCCCCGGCCAGGACATAGGCCATAGCCTCGCGAGCCAGTGGCGATGGAGTGCGGTAGTCTGCCATTGTCTTCTCCTCCCCGGCGCAGTCGGCTCAGGCCACGGGCAATGGCCTCTGCGCTGATCTTGACGTGCCCCTCCCCGCTCAGGCGGGGTCGTACTTGAAGTAGAGCGTCGACATCGGCGGCAGGTAGAGGTCCGCATAGGGCCCAAGCCCCGGTACGTCACTCTGGCGCGCCTTGATCTGTCCCTGGTTCCCCTTGTTGGTTCCGCCGTACCATCCGGCATCGGTATTGAGCCGCTCCACCCAGTTGCCGGCCAGCGGCATCGGCACGCGATAGTTCTCGCGCGGGTTCGGCGTCATGTTCGAGATCACCACCACCGGATGCGACCCGGGCGCCTGCCGCGCGAAGGCGAACACCGAGTTCTGCTGGTCGTTGCCGATCAGCCACTCGAAGCCTTCCGGCTCGTTGTCGCGGGCATGGAGCGACGGCAGCTCGCGATACAACGCGTTGAGGTCCGCCACTAGGCGCCGCACGCCCTCGTGCGCCGGCGCGTCGAGCAGCCACCAGTCGAGCCCGCGGGCCTCGCTCCACTCCTCGCGCTGGGCGTATTCCTGGCCCATGAACAAGAGCTTCTTGCCCGGCCAGCCCCACATGAATCCGTAATAGGCCCTGAGCCCGGCGAATTGCTGCCAGTCGTCACCGCCCATCTTGGCGAGCAGCGACCCCTTGCCATGCACCACTTCGTCGTGGCTCAGCGGCAGGATGAAGTTCTCCGAATACGCATAGAGCGCCCCGAAGGTCATGTCGCCATGGTGATAGCGGCGATGGATGGGGTTGCGGCTCATGTACCGCAGCGTGTCGTTCATGAAGCCCATGTTCCACTTGAACCCGAAGCCGAGCCCGCCCGCATCCACCGGCGCGCTGACCCCCGCCCACGACGTGGATTCCTCGGCGATCATCATCACGCCGGGATGCTGCCGATAGGCCTCTTCATTCACCCGCCGCAGGAACTCCACCGCCTCGAGATTGTGATTGCCGCCGAACTGGTTCGGCACCCACTCGCCGGCGCGTCGCGAGTAATCGAGATAGAGCATCGAGGCGACCGCATCGACCCGCAAACCATCGAGATGAAATTTCTCGAGCCAATACAAAGCGTTGTTGACGAGGAAGCTGACCACCTCACGCCGGCCGAAATTGTAGATCGCAGTGTTCCAGTCCGGGTGGTAGCCCTTCCTGGGGTCGAGATGCTCGTAGAGCGCCGTACCATCGAAACGGGCAAGCCCATGCTCGTCGGTGGGGAAATGCGCCGGCACCCAGTCGAGGATGACCCCGAGCCCCGCCGCATGCGCCGTGTCGATGAACCGCGCGAAGCCTGCCGGGTCGCCGAACCGCGCTGTTGGCGCATAAAGCCCGGTCGGCTGGTAGCCCCAGCTCGGATCGAACGGATGCTCGGTGATCGGCAGCATTTCGAGATGGGTGAAGCCCATATCCTGCGCATAGGGGATGAGCTGCTCGGCCAACTGGTCGTAGCTCATGAAATTGCCGTCCGGCCGCCGCCGCCAGCTGCCCAGATGCACCTCGTAGATCGAGACCGGTTTGCGCCGCCAGTCCTCGGACTTCCGCGCTTCCATATAGGCGTCGTCCGTCCAGGTGAATGGCGCGGGATCGGGTACAACCGATGCGGTCCTGGGCCGCATTTCAGATTGCCGCGCGAAGGGGTCCGCCTTCAGCGGCCTGAGCGCGCCATCCGGTCCGACGATCTCATATTTGTAGACATGGCCCGGCCCGACATCGGGAATGAACACTTCCCAGATGCCGGTATTGAGTCGCACCCGCATCGGGTGCCGGCGGCCGTCCCAGTCGTTGAAGGCGCCCACCACGCTGACGCGCTTGGCGTTGGGGGCCCAGACAGCAAAATGCGTGCCTGCGACATCCTCGAAGGTCATCGCGTGCGCCCCGAGCTTGTCGAACAGCCTCAGGTGCGAGCCTTCCCCGATGTAGTAGTCATCCATCGGCCCGAGCACGGGCCCGAAGCTGTAGGGGTCGAGCACGTTCCATTCGCCGCCTGCGTTCCGCGCATGATACGCGATCGGCTGCCGCTTCTTCACGCTCACTATGCCTTCGAAGAATCCGGCCGCGTGGCGCTGCGCGAGTTCACCGACGATCCGGTTATCGAGCGTGCGCGCCGACACGGACTCTGCGTGTGGCACGAAGGCCCGCGCAACCCAATGATCCCCGGCCTGGTGCAGGCCGAGAATCCCGAACGGATCGGCATGGCGGCCAGCGACGATTGCATCGATCTCGCCTTGTTCCGCCTGCCAGCTTTCTTTGGTCACAGTCACTTCCTCTTGTTGACCGGGACGCCCCAGATGTCCTCCGCGTACTGCCGGATTGTCCGGTCGGACGAGAAGAACCCGACATGGGCCGTATTGCGGATCGCCATGGCGTACCACTTGGCGGGATCCTGCCAGTACGCATCAACCTGTCGCTGGGCCGAAGCGTAGGCGTCGAAATCGCGCGCCACCATGAACCAGTCATGGTCATAGAGCCCACCGATCAGGTCGCGGTAGCGGTTCGGGTCGTCCGGCGAGAACACACCCGTCGAGATGGCCTCCAGCGCTTCCCGCAGCATCGGCGACTTGTCGATTACGGCGCGCGGGACATCGCTGCGTGCCCGGATCTCGGCGACCTTTTCGGTCGTGAGACCGAAGATCACCATATTGTCCGAACCCACCTGCTCCAGCATCTCGACATTGGCGCCATCGAGCGTGCCGATGGTCACGGCGCCGTTTGCCATGAACTTCATGTTGCCGGTGCCCGAGGCTTCCATGCCGGCCGTCGAGATCTGTTCGCTCAGATCCGCCGCGGGAATGATCGTCTCGGCAAGGCTGACATTGTAGTTGGGCAGGAACACCACCTTGAGCAGGCCGCGCACCGAGGGGTCGTTGTTCACGACCCGCGCCACGTCGTTGATCAGCTTGATGATCAGTTTGGCGTTCCAATAGCCCGGCGCCGCCTTGCCGGCGAATACCTTGACACGGGGCGCCCAGTCCTTTTCCGGATGCGCGCGGATTGCCGAGTACTGCGCCACCGCTTCGATGATATTGAGCAGTTGCCGCTTGTATTCGTGGATGCGCTTGATCTGCACGTCGAACAGCGCATCGGGCGACACCACGATGTTCATCCGCTCGCGGATGACCTGCGCCAGCCGTTCCTTGTTGGCGCGCTTGATCGCCTTGAACTGCTCCTGGAAGGTCTTGTCGTCGGCGTGTTTGTCGAGCGCGGTAATCAGGTCGAGATTGTCGAGAAAGCCCGGCCCGATCCGGTCGCTCACCAGCTTGGTGAGGCCGGGGTTGCACTGCATCAGCCAGCGGCGCGGCGTCACGCCATTGGTCTTGTTGTTGATCCGCCCCGGATAGAGCCGGTCCAGGTCCGCGAACAACGTCTTCTTGACGAGGTCCGAATGCAGTGCCGACACGCCGTTGATAGAGTGCGAGCCGACAAAGGCCAGTTGCCCCATCCGAACGCGGCGGCTGCCATGCTCGTCGATCAGCGACAGGTTGGCGATCTGCTGATCGGTGAACCCGCCCATTGCCCGGGCCTCGCCAAGCACCTCGGCATTGATGGCGTAGATGATCTGCATCTGGCGCGGCAACAGCCGCTCGAGCAGCGCCACCGGCCAGGTTTCGAGCGCCTCGGGCAAGAGCGTATGGTTGGTATAGCCGAACGTGCCCTTGGTCAGCTTCCAGGCCTGCGCCCACTTGAGCCCATGGATGTCGATCAGGATGCGCATCAGTTCGGCGATCGAAATCGCCGGATGCGTATCGTTGAGCTGGATCGCCACCTTGTCCGGCAGCGAACCGAGATCGCCATATTGCTGCATGTGGCGGCGCACGATGTCCTGCAGCGAGGCGGAGGAGAAGAAGAACTCCTGCCTGAGCCGCAATTCCTGCCCCGCCGGCGTCGAATCGGCGGGATACAGCACCCGGGTGATCGTCGCCGCCTTGGCGCTTTCCTGCAGCGCGCCGATATGGTCGCCCGAGTTGAACTTGTCGAGCAGGATCGGGTCGATCGGCTGCGCCGACCAGAGCCGGAGCGTGTTCACACGCTCGCCCCGCCAGCCAACGATCGGAGTGTCGAACGCCACCGCGAGCACGTGCTCGGCCGGGCGCCATTCGAGCCGGGTCGAGCCATCGGGCTCGCTTACCGGCGCAACATGGCCGCCGAAGCCCACTTCATAGCTCGACTCACGCCGCTCGAATTCCCACGGGTTACCATGTGCGAGCCAGTCTTCCGGCAGTTCCACCTGCCAGCCGTCGCTCATTTCCTGGCGGAACAGACCGTTCACGTAACGGATGCCGTAGCCATAGGCCGGGATGTTCACGGTCGACATCGACTCGAGGAAGCACGCCGCAAGCCGGCCGAGGCCGCCATTGCCCAGTGCCGCGTCGGGCTCGAGGTTGATCATGTCGCCGAGGTCGACGTTGAAATTCTTCAGCGCGGCGCGCACGTGGTCCATCACGCCGATATTGCTCATCGCGTCGCGCAGCAAACGGCCGATCAGGAACTCGAGGCTGAGGTAGTAGACGCGCTTGTTCGACTTGCGCCAGGTCTCGCGGCTCGACTCCATCCACTGGTCGATGACCCGGTCGCGGACCGTAAGGATCACCGCATGCAGCCAGTCATAGGGCCGTGCAACGATCGGGTCCTTGCCGATCGAATAGGTGAGTTTTTCCAGAATCTCTGCCTGCAGCGCCTCTGTGGTCAGAGCACGCGGCTGCGGCGTAGGGGCATCCAATACGATTGGTTTTTGCGGCATACTCTCATCCGGCACCGTGACGATTTAGTCCCCTCTGTCCCAACTGTCGCACTTAATCGCAGCAGTGGGAAGCCCCGCCGGTTCAGCGGCCGGCGCCCGCTGCATCCGGCTTGAGCATGATTGGCTCCGAGGGCCCCGACACCGCACCGCTTTCCTTGGCCTGCTCCTCGGCGTTCGAGAGCAGCAGATCGCGCCCGGCCGTCATCCCGCCCGAGATCTGCGCGGCGAAGCGCTGCCGGTCACGCTCGCGCACCCCGTCGAGCGTCTCAGCGATCACCACCTCGTCGACGCCCATTTCCCGCAGACTCTGGCCCCCGAATACCAGCGCGGATTCGAAAACCTCGCGAATCTGGAAGTCGACGCCGGCTTCGATCAGCTTGATCGCGTGGCCGCGGTCGAACGAGCGCGACAGCACCCTGGCCACCGGAAACTCCGCCTTGACCAGCTCGACGATCTTGATTGCGGCATCCTTGTCGTCGACGCAAACGAGGATCGCCTCGGCTGTCGCCGCCCCTGCCGAATGCAGGATATCAAGCCGCGTGCCGTCGCCGTAATAGACCTTCATGCCGAACAGCGACGCGACCCGGATCATGTCCGTGTCGGTGTCGATGATCGATACCTTTATCCCACTCGCGATCAGCGGCTGGCTCGCGATCTGCCCGAAACGGCCGAAGCCGATCACCAGCACCGTGCCGCTGAGATGATCCACGGCCTCGACGCCTTCCATGGACTGTGCCGGTTTCGGCAGCAGCCTGAGCGCCATGATCGAGAACGGCGTCAGCACCATCGAAATGATCACCGTCGCGGTAAGAATTGCGTTCATCTCCGCCGACATGAGCCCGCTCGCCATCGCCGTGGTGAACAGCACGAAGGCGAATTCGCCCCCCTGCGCCATCAGCAATGCGCGCTCCAGCGCCTCGGATTTCGGGGTCCTCAGCACCCGCGCCAGTGCATAGATCGCGACGCCCTTCACCGCCATGTAGCCGATGACGGCCATGGCGATCAGTTGCCAGTTCCTCGCCACGACCGCGACGTCCAGCGACATGCCGACGGCAAGAAAGAACAACCCAAGAAGCAGCCCGCGGAATGGCTCGACATCGGCCTCGAGCTGGTGCCGGAAGCTCGAGGTCGAGAGCATCACCCCCGCGATGAAAGCGCCCATCGCCATGGAGAGCCCGACGCTCTGCATCACGAGCGCAGCCCCGAGCACGACAAGCAGCGCCGCGCCGGTCATCACCTCGCGAGCCCGCGCCCCGGCAAGCAGCTTGAACACCGGGTTCAGCACCCAGCGCCCCGCGAACACGATGCTCGCCACGGCCAGTGCCGCAACCCCGACGCCGATCCAGCGAGCAGCGGCATCGATCGTTCCTGTCTGGGGCGAGAGCAACGCGACGATTGCCAGCAAGGGTACGATGGCGAGGTCCTCGAGCAGCAGAATCGAGACGATGCGCTGGCCCGCCGGCGTCGGCAGGCTGCCGCGCTCGGTCAGCAACTGCATCACGACCGCCGTCGACGTCAGCACGAAGCCCATGCCGCCGACAAAGGCCACCGCGGGGGCGAGGCCGAGCCCGATACCAACCGCTGTGAGCAGCCCGCCGCACAGCAGCACCTGCCCCACGCCGAGCCCGAATATCTGCTTGCGGAGCGCCCAGAGCTTGCCGGGCTCCATTTCGAGCCCGACGATGAACAGAAACATCACCACCCCGAGCTCGGCGGCATGCAGCACCGCCTGCGGGTCATCCACCGTCCTCAGCCCAAATGGCCCGAGCACCAGCCCAGCCGCAAGATAGCCAAGCACCGAACCGAGCCCGAGCCGCTTGAACAGGGGCACCGCTACGACACCCGCCGCCAGCAACACCACCACCTGCGTCAGGTCAACGCCGGAATGCGCCGCCGTCGCCAGTGCTTCGCTCGTCGCGTTCGCCATCATCGCCCCTGTCGTGCATGTGCCTGCCAGCATCGCCAACCACGGCCCTGCGTCAAGGCTGCCCGATGGTCGAGATCGCGATGAAGGCACCATTCCGTCACACCGATATGTCCATCCCCTGCGCCTGGCGGAAAGACGCCTGCCACGCCCCGGCCGACGAAGGTCGCAGCCCGATGCTGCCGAAATCATCGACTGCGGTGCGCCATCCGCATATGATCGAGCGGACTCATCACCTCAACAACCCGAACCAACCCCATGCCCCGCAAGATCATTATCGATACGGACCCCGGCCAGGACGATGCCGTGGCCATTCTGCTGGCCCTCGGCTCGCCCCAGGAGCTCGAGGTGCTGGGCATCGTTGCCGTCGCCGGCAATGTCCGCGTGGCCCAGAATGCCCATAACGCGCTGCAGATTCTCGAAGTCGCCGGCCGGACGGACGTGCCGGTCTATGTCGGCTCCGAGCGCCCGATGCGCCACCCGCTCGTCACGGCGGAATATGTGCATGGCAGCACGGGGCTCGATGGCCCCACCCTGCCCGCGCCGGTCACCCCGCTGCAGACCCAGCACGGCGTTGACTACATCATCGATACGCTCAACGCCCATGCCGCGGGCGAAATCACGCTCTGCTGCCTCGGGCCGCTCACCAATATCGCCATGGCCATGGTGAAGGCGCCGGCCATCGTCTCGCGCATCAGGGAAATCGTGCTGATGGGTGGCGGCTGCTTCGAGGGCGGTAACATCACTCCGGCCGCCGAGTTCAACATCTATGTCGACCCCGAAGCCGCCGATGTCGTCTTCCGCTCGGGAGTTCCGATCACGCAGATCCCGCTCGATGTCTCGCATGCCATGCTCACCACCAAGGCGCGGGTGCAGCGCTTCCGCGATATCGGCAACCGCTCTGGCGTCGTGACGGCGGAGATGCTGGATTTCTTCGAGCGCTTCGATGTCAACAAATATGGCTGGGATGGCGGCCCGCTGCATGATCCCTGCGTCATTGCCTGGCTGCTGAAGCCAGACCTGTTCAAGGGCCGCCAGTGCAATGTCGCCATCGAGACGGGCAGCGAGTTGACCCGTGGCATGACGGTCGTCGACTATTGGGGCGTGACCGGCCGCGTCCACAACGTCAACTACCTGCGCTCGGGCGATTCCGACGGCTTCTACGAGCTGCTGGTGGAGCGCATCTCGCGGCTGCCCTGATCGCGGCAGCGCCGCTGCCAATCGACCGGAAACGGCGCATCTCGCCAAGCCGCGCGCGCCTCGCTACAAGCGCCCCGTCTGGGGAGCCTCACATGGAACTGGGTACGCTGTTCGCCTTCACTGTCGCCTATGCGATCGCCGTGCTCGTTCCCGGGCCTGGCGTGTCGGCAGTGGTGGCGCGGGCGCTGGGTGGCGGCTTTTCCGCCGCTGTGCCGATGGTGATCGGCATTCTTGTTGGCGACCTGATCTACCTCGCCGCCGCGCTGCTCGGCCTCGCGGCGCTGGTTCAGCTCTATGCACCTATTCTGATCGTTATCCGGTGGGGCGGCGCACTTTACCTGCTGTTCATCGCCTGGCAGTTCTGGAGCGCCAAGCCGGGCAGCGAGCAGATCGGCGCGCTGAAGCGCGAGGGCTGGGGCAAGACCTTTCTCGCCGGCTTCACCCTCACCCTCGGCAACCCCAAGACCATCGTCTTTTACGGCTCGCTGCTGCCGACCTTCATCCCGCTCGACCAGCCGCTGACCTGGCTCGGCACCTTTCAGTTGTTCGTCATCGTGGTGGTGATCCTGCTCGGCATCGCGCTCGGCTATGCCGCGCTCGCGGCGCAGGCCCGCGACTTCTTCCAGTCGCCGCGCGCGATCCGAAATCTCAACCGCGTTGCGGCAATCATCATGGCCGCCGCCGCGGTGTTCATCATCGTCGTCGGCTGAACGGCCTGCCTAGCGCACCACGCTTTCCGCCGCCGCCATGCCCCAGATCATCAACTCCCGGGCCCGACCCGGCGTCGTGCCCTCCACATAGCAACGCAATTCCGGTGCATTGCCGGAGGCGCGATAGTGGATCGTGTCGCCCGTATCGAAGGCAAAGCGCAACCCATCGATGCCGGACAGCTCGGTGATCGTCCCGACGGGCTGGAAATAGCTCGCCGCGAAGTCCGGATCGTCCTCGAGCCGCGTGAGGAACTGCGCGCTTACCACCGCGGGTACATCTGTCAGCCGGTCGCTCAGTGCCGCGCGCACAGGCAGCATCGCCACAAGCCCTCCAATGCTCGTCCCCTCACCCGCAGCGACCGCAAGGCAGGCGAGAATCGGCAGCACCGCGTCGCGGGTCGGCAGCGCCTTCAGCACCAGGCCGTCGCGCTCGACATCATTGCCCAGCAGCGTACCGCCATTGGCCTCGAAACCGACGACCGTGCCGCCCAGCCCCTGCATCGCCTCGATCACGTAGGGCGAGCCCACCTTCGTGCGCAGCACCCGCGGGAACCAGCCGACGCCCTCGATCGCGGAGTTCGACGTCACCGGCGTCACCACAGCATCGGCGCCGACAAAGCGCGCCGCCAGCATGCCCAGCACATCGCCACGCACAAACGCGCCGTCGCCATCGATCACCAGCGGCCGGTCCGCATCGCCATCGCTCGATACGATCGCATCGAGCTGGTGCTCGGCGATCCAGCGCTTCCGAGGCTCGTAGATCGCGTCGTTGAACGCCTCCGTATCCACGGCGATGAAGCGTTCCGAGCGCCCGATCCGCACGACATCGGCCCCAGCCCGGGTCAGCAGCGATACGAGGATATCGCGCAGCGCAGTCGAATGCTCGAACACACCCACGCGCCAGCCATTCAGTGTACCGGGCGCCAACAATCCGAGGCAGCGGCGGCGATAGCGGTCGCCGGCCGCGGCATAGCCATCCCTCACCGCCCGCGCCGGCGCGAAGTCCGCGCGCTCCGGCAGCGCTGCGACAATGCCAGCCTCGTCGGCCTTGGTGATTTCACCGTCGGGTGCATAAAACTTGAGCCCGTTCCGATCGGGCGGGATGTGGCTGCCCGTCACCATGATCGCCGGGCCGTCGAGCGCCATGGCGTGCAGCGCCAGCGCTGGCGTTGGCAGCACGCCGCAATCGACCGCTTCGAGCCCCGCAGCCTCGATCGCCGCAGCGCAATCCGCAACGATCGCCGGGCTCGAACTCCGCATGTCGCGCGCGAGGAACACCTGGCCCGCACCGAGCCGTCCGGTCGCCTTCAGATGAACGAGGAACGCCGCGACATAGCGGCGGGAGGCCTCGCCCTGGAGCGCGCTCGCGAGCCCTCTGAGCCCGCTCGTCCCGAACTTGAGCGAATCCGACATCTCAATACCCCTGCTGCGGCGGGCGCATAGTGCTGTGCCGCCTGCCGAATGCAAGTGGCCCGCCGGCATTGCATACAGGCGTTGTGCCGACCTGACCCGATGGTCCGCAAATGTTAAGACAAAGTTTACCCTTGTATCTGCATCCTTGCGCCATGCAGATACAGAAACGCTCGATGAACTGGGTTTCGAAATCCTCGCCATGGCAGGAGATGGAAGCGGCGCGGCTGAAGCGCCGCGCCTACAGCCAGGCGGCGCTTTCCACCGCCTCGGCGTTCAGTTCCTCGCTCATTTCCACCGCCAACAGCACGACGGATTCGGTCAACCTGACCATGCAGATCGCCGTCGATCGCGTGCGGAACGGCACCACCAGGAAGGTCTGAGTTCCGGCGCGCAGCCTTCCTGCTACGAGGCTGCCATGGCCGACGATCTCACGAGCTTCTTTTCCCGCGACGTCGACGCAATCGCCCGCAACCTGCTTGGCGCGACCCTGTCGCACGGGGAAACCGCGGGCATCATCGTCGAGACCGAGGCCTACCACCCCACCGACGCGGCCTCGCATTCGTTCCGGGGCGAGACGGCATCCAATCGCGCCATGTTCATGGGTCCGGGCCGCATCTATGTCTATCGCTCGTACGGTATGCACTGGTGCGTGAACTTCACCGCCACAGGCAATGCCGCCGTGCTGATCCGCGCGCTCGAGCCCATCGCGGGGCTGGAGCTCATGGCGGCCCGTCGCGGCCTCGCTGATCCGCGCCGGCTCTGCTCCGGCCCCGGTAAGCTCACTGCGGCTCTCGCCATCGACAAATCCCTCGACACGCTGCCGATCGAGCAATCGGCGCTGCGCCTGAGGCTGGCCAACGCCGAGCCCGATATCGTCATCGGGCCGCGCATCGGCATCAGCAAGGCCATCGACATCCCATGGCGCTTCGGCATCCGGGGCTCGCGCTTTGTCAGCCGGTCCTTCCCCAAAACCGCGTGAATGGCTGCGCGACGGGTTTCCTATCGCGACGAGTTTGTTTAGGGTCCGCGCCGATGAACAAACCGGGAGATGTGACGGTGCAGCCAGACGAACTGATCCAGCAGATGCTCGCTTCGGAAACCCTGAACGAGGACACGGCGGCCGACCTGCGGCGCATGCTGGATGAATTCCGCGCCGGCACGCTCCACCCCGACGATGCGGACTATATCATCGCACTGCACGGCAAACTCAGCGGCACGCCGCCCGAGGAGGAAGTTCTCGCGGCCGTACCCGCCGAAGAGGCGCGGCTGGATGGCCTCACCATCGCCGAATGGCGCGATCGGGCGCTCGCGGCGGAAGCCGAGCGCGACAGCCTGCGCGACACCACGCAGACGGGCGGCTGACAAGTACGGACATTCGGCGAATATGGCTGAGGGCGCGAGCCCTCAGCGGAAACGATAGGTGAGACGACCCTTGGTGAGGTCGTACGGCGTCATCTGGCACAGCACCTTGTCACCCGCGAGCACGCGGATGCGATTCTGCCGCAGCTTGCCGGCAGTGTGCGCGATGATCTCGTGACCGTTGTCGAGCTTGACGCGGAAAGTGGCGTTGGGCAGCAATTCCGTCACCACGCCTTGAAACTCGAGCACGTCTTCCTTGGCCATTGTCTCTCCTGGATGCCCGGAGACTGGCCAACTGGTCCGGTCCGCGGGGGTAAAGCCATACCTTCGGTCCAGCTTGGCCACGCGCCTCCCCGGCTCCGAAATGGCGCGGAACCTATAGCGTTTCGTTCGACTTGTGAACGGGGAAAAGCCCGCTTCGATGCCCGGTTTCTGCGCGGCGGGGCCCTGCGCGCATCGGTTGCCCGCGGGGTTGCCGCCGGGCCAGGCATGCCAACCTGGTTGCGAGGGCGCTTCCAGGAAGAATGGCACCCATGTTCCGCTTCTGAAGCGCCACAAGGCAACGACTTGGGCTCTCTGGACGCTTCATTTGAAGCGTGACTGGCCCAGCGACGGACCGGTTATGGCCGTGCACCACTCCGTTGCTGCCGTTGCAAAGCTCCGGGCGCGGTGACACACAGGAGATCGCCGGAGACCCCGGCACGCCCGGTGCTTTCGAGACCTGTCCATGACGAAGCCGCGCCTTCCGCGATCTCCCAGGCCACGTCGGGCCACATCGGCCACGGGTGCGCGACCGCACCTGCTGGCCGAGCCGCGCCGGATGAAGATTCTCGAATGGCTGCAGGAAGAAGGCAGCGCCCGCGTGCGCGACCTGTCTGCCGCCTTTGCCGTGTCCGAGGCGACGATCCGCACGGATCTCGAACGGCTTGAACTCGACGGCCACATCACGCGCGAGCATGGTGGCGCCTATCTCAAGTCGGTGCCGCAGCAGGTCAAGTCCATGTCCCTGCAGCACGGTCAGAACATGGACCGCAAGCAGCGCATTGGCATCGCAGCGGCTGCCTTCGTGCGCGACAACGAGACCATCATCATCGACTCGGGCACCACCACCACAGAGTTCGCCGAGAACCTGCGCGAGCGCAACAATCTCAACATCATCACCAACGCGCTCAACATCGCACTGATGCTCGGGGCCATCCCCACCAACAGTGTCCACATGCCCGCCGGGCAGTTCAAGGCCCCCACCCTGTCGCTCAGCGGCGAAAAGAGCGCCGATTTCTTCGTCGGCATCTTCGCCGAGAAGCTGTTCCTTGCCACCGCTGGCATTTCCTTCGATGCGGGGCTCACCTATCCCGCCATCGGCGACATCTACGTGAAGCGCGCCATGATCAAGTCGGCCTCGCGCGTCTATCTCCTCGCCGATTCCACCAAGATCGGCCGGGTCTCCTTTTCGGCGCTGGGCGGGGTGGAAATGGTGCACACCCTCATCACCGACGACGGCATCACCGATGCCGACCGCCGCGAACTCGAACGCCGCGGCGTCGAAGTGGTGATCGCGGAGTAGCGGGGACGATGGCAATCCGCTCTGACGACACATGACGCCCATGGGCCGCGCCGGCACCGTGGACGAAATCGCCGCCGGCGCGCTCTACCTCTGCAGCCCGGCCTCGTCCTATGTCACAGGCGAAGCGCACGTGATCGATGGCGGCTATAGGGCGCGGTGAGCTTACCAGTGTCCGGAGCAGGTGACACACAAAACGGCACCCGGCAGCATCGCCGGCGGCTCGCCACTTAGGGCGCGGCGAGACTTAATACGTCATTATCGGCACTTTATGCGGGACATGAGCCAATAATCAGCCACATAATGCACATTGACATTATCAGCCATAATTGGCATCTAATGACGCACTACAAGATCTATGGCGTCATAAATGGCTGATAACGTCGATTATACGCTCGCAAGTACCGAGCAGATTTTAGCGGACATGGGCCGCCGGCTGGCCCAGTTGCGCCTTGCGTCAAACGTCACGCAGTCCGACCTCGCGGAGCGGGCGGGCATCGGAACCCGCACATTGGCGCGCCTCGAGGCGGGGCAAGGCGGAACGATAGACATCATGGTTCGAGTGATGACGGCGCTCGGCCTCACATCACATCTCGAGGCCCTGCTTCCTGATCCCGCCATTCGGCCAATGGAACGTGTTAACCTGAAAGGGCACGAACGACGAAGGGCGCGTGCGCCCAAGACCCCAATCGGCAAGCTGCCCTTCCGTTGGGGTGACAGATGACCAATGCATCTGTGAAACTGTGGGGCACACAGGTCGGCGCGGTCTCGTGGGACGAGGCTCGCAGGTACGGCGTTTTCCAGTACGCTCCCGAGATCGTCGGCTCGGGCATCGAAATCGCTCCGCTGATGATGCCCACCAGAGCCTTGCCCTATTCCTTTCCGGCGCTATCGCGAGAGACCTTCAAGGGGCTGCCAGGCCTCCTCGCCGATTCCCTCCCGGACAAGTATGGGAACCAGCTCATCGACACCTGGCTGGCGCGCCAGGGCCGGTCTCCGGCATCCTTCAATCCGGTCGAGCGCCTCTGCTACATCGGCACACGCGGCATCGGCGCCCTTGAATTCGAGCCTGCCGCAACCGGGGCAATCCGAGGCTCGAGCAGCGTCGATATTGCAGAGCTCGTCACCCTGGCCAACCGGATCCTCGACGAACGCAACCAGTTCTCCGGCAAGCTTTCCGGCAAGGCCGAGGACATGCACGCCCTCGAGCACATCTTGCGGGTCGGCACCTCTGCGGGTGGCGCACGCGCAAAGGCCGTGCTGTCGTGGAACGAATCCACGGGAGAATTCCGCTCCGGTCAGGTCGGCGCTGATCCGGGGTTCGCGCATTGGCTGCTGAAGTTTGATGGCGTTTCCAAGAACGCAGACAAGGAGCTCGCCGATCCCCAGGGCTTCGGCCGCATCGAGTTTGCCTACCACAAGATGGCAGTGGCGGCGGGAATCGAGATGACACGTTGCCGACTGCATGTCGAGAATGGCCGGGCTCACTTCATGACCCGCCGCTTCGATCGGCCGGATGGCGGCGACAAACTCCACATGCAATCGCTCACTGCAATGATGCACTACGACTTCAATGTGGCCGGCGCCTATTCTTACGAGCAGGCGGTGCAGGTGCTGAAGCAACTGGACGCGGGAAGGCATGACGTCGAACAACAGGTAATGCGGGCGCTGTTCAATGTCGTGGGCCGAAACCAGGACGACCACCCCAAGAACATCGCCTACCTGATGGATCGCGCCGGCAAGTGGCGGCTGTCACCGGCATTCGATATCGCATACGCCTACAATCCCAGTGGATCGTGGACCGACAGGCACCAGATGAGCCTCAATGGAAAGCGCGATGCCTTCAGCCGCGAAGACCTGGTGGCCTTCGGCAAGGCTGCTGATCTGAAACTCGTCCGCGTCAATGAACTGCTGGACGCGGTCATCGAGGCGGTGGCCAAATGGCCGGATTTTGCCGCGGAAGCAGGGGTGTCGGACGCGCACATAAACAGCGTGGCTGCAGGGCTACGGCACAAAGCTCTTCAGTGAACCCACACATAGCTGCAGCGAAATGCATGGGGCCATGATGACGGGTGATCGGTTCATCGAGCGCGAGGAAGCACTTCGCGCACTTGTGGTACCGCAACACAGGAAAAAATGGTGGGCCCACCAGGACTCGAACCTGGACGGAGACCGTTATGGCCAGCCCGCCGGCGAGAGGCAAAGCACACCGCTCATAACCGCGCAACACAAGGAAAATGGTGGGCCCACCAGGACTCGAACCTGGAACCAGACCGTTATGAGCGGTCGGCTCTAACCATTGAGCTATAGGCCCGCCGGACGAATAATCCAGCGCCGCCGCCTCTTAGCAAGGGATGGCGGCGCTGGAAAGCCTGTTGATCCGAAGTCTCTGCCTTGCCGCGCTTTCGAGGCGGAAAAGTCTTGCAACTTTTCCTGGAAAGCACTCCGGCGAGGCCTCAGCCGGCGGCGGTATAGGCCGTCTTCACCTGCGTGAAGAACTCGGCCGCGTACTTGCCCTGCTCCTTCGGACCGTAGCTCGAGCCCTTGCGCCCGCCGAACGGCACGTGGAAATCGACGCCGGCCGTCGGCACGTTCACCATCACCATGCCGGCCTCGGCATTGCGCTTGAAATGCGTCGCATACTTGAGCGAGGTGGTGACGATGCCGGCCGAAAGCCCGAACTCAGTGTCGTTGGCCACCGCGAGCGCTTCCTCGTAGTTCTTCACGCGGATCACCGCCGCCACCGGCCCGAAGATTTCCTCGCGCGCGATACGCATGGCCGGGCTCACCTCGGTGAACAGCGCCGGCTGCAGGTAATAGCCTTCGGTCTCGCGGTTGACCCGCTGTCCGCCGACGCGCAGCTTCGCGCCTTCCTGTTGGCCGATATCGATATAGTCCATGTCCTGCTTGAGCTGGCCGGCATCGACCACCGGGCCGATCTCGGTTTCCTTTGCCAGCGCATCGCCGACGCGCAGGTTCTTGGTCCGCTCGCACAGCGCATCGACGAAGGCATCATGGATGCCCTCGGTCACGATCACGCGCGAGGTGGCGGTGCAGCGCTGGCCGGTCGAGAAGAACGCTGATTGCGCCACGGTTTCCACCGCCACCTTCAGGTCCGCGTCGTCGAGCACGATGGTCGGGTTCTTGCCGCCCATTTCGAGCTGGAACTTCCGCATCACCTTGACGCTGGCTTCCGCGACGCGGCGGCCTGTGCCGACCGAGCCGGTGAAAGTGAGCGCGTTGACATCGGGGCTGTCGAGCAGCACCTGGCCCACCACCGAGCCCTTGCCCATCACCAGGTTGAGCACGCCCTTGGGCAGGCCATTGCGGTGCAGGATCTCGACGATGGCCCACGAGCAGCCCGGCACGAGGTCAGCCGGCTTGAACACCACGGTATTGCCGTGGCACAGCGCCGGCGCGATCTTCCAGGCCGGAATGGCGATGGGGAAGTTCCACGGCGTGATGATGCCGACGACGCCCACGGCCTCGCGCGTCATCTCGACGCCGACGCCCGGCCGCACCGACGGCACGGTCTCGCCCGAAAGGCGCAGCGCCTCACCGGCGAAAAACTCGAAGATCTGCCCGGCGCGGGTGACTTCGCCGATGCCCTCGGCCAGCGTCTTGCCCTCTTCGCGGCTCAACAGGCGCCCCAGTTCTTCCTTCCGCGCGAAGATTTCGTGCGCGGTCTTCGACAGCACCTGCCAGCGCTCCATGATGCCGGAGCGCGACCAGGCCGGGAACGCCGCCTTCGCCGCCGCGATGGCCGCGAGCGTGTCGTCCTTTGTCGCGCGGGCATAGACGCCCACCACGTCGCCGAGGTTCGATGGGTTGATATTGTTCACCCCCTCGCCCGCGACCCATTCGCCATTGATCAGGTTCTGGTGCAGTTCGGTCATTGTCGTTCCTTCTGTGCCACGTCCTCGTGGTTCGGCAGGCTCACCATGAGGGCTACTGAGATGAGGTGACCACTGCGGCCCCTGCAAGAAATGAGCCCCTCATTGTGAGCCTGTCGAACCACGAGGGGCGGGAAATTCGAAAGCTTACAGCAATCCCGCCTTGGCGAGATCGCGCATCAAATGGCTCGCACCATAGGTCCAGGGCTTGGCTTCCGTCGAGAGCCGCACGATGTTGGAGAGGGTGCCGAGGCTCGCCGTCGACACCGACACCACGTCGCCGCCCTTGTGCGTGAAGCCCTTGCCTACGCCGCCGCGATCCTTCACCGGCGCGAACATGGTGCCGAGGTACAGCACGAACCCGTCCGGATATTGGTGGTGCCGCCCGATCGCCGCTTTCACCAGCGCCTCGGGCGAGCGCGAAATCTGGCTCATGTTCGACACGCCCTCGAGCACGAAGCCATCCTCGCCCTCGACGCGCAGCGCGATATCGGCCGCCTTCACCGTCTCGATGGTGAACTGCCCGTCGAACAGCCGGATGAACGGCCCGAGCGAGGCCGAGGCATTATTGTCCTTGGCCTTGCCGAGCAGCAGCGCCGAGCGGCCCTCGACATCGCGCAGGTTCACATCATTGCCCAGCGTCGCCCCGACGATGCGGCCCGTGGAGGCCACCACCATCGCGACTTCCGGCTCGGGGTTATTCCACTCCGAAATCGGCAGGATGCCCACATCGGCGCCAAACCCCACCGAGGCCATCGGCTGGCACTTGGTGAAAATCTCCGCATCGGGCCCGATGCCCACCTCGAGATACTGGCTCCACACGCCGCGGGCGATCAGCGTCTGCTTCACCCCCATCGCGGCCGGCGAGCCCGGCTCGAGCTGGCTCAAATCGGTGCCGACCAGCGCGAGAATATCCTTGCGCAGCGCATCGGCCCGGCTCTTGTCGCCGCGCGCCTGCTCCTCTATCACCCGCTCCAGCAGCGAAACGACGAAAGTTACCCCAGCCGCCTTCACCGCCTGCAGATCGATGGGCGACAGCAGCGCCGGCAGGCGCGCGTCGCTTTTCGCCGCCCAGCTATTGGCGACAATCACGTCGATGGCGCCGATATCGGTGCCCGCGGCACCCGCGACGTAAGCCGCCGGGTCATCCTGTTCGCAGATATCGCGCGAGGTCGGCGCCACCTGTGCGGTGATGTCGAGCACCCGGCCACCGCGCACCGTCACCACGCGTGGATAGAGGAAACCCGGCACCATCGCGCGGCCGAGCAGTACGCCCTCGGCTGGAACCAATGCAACGCTCATGCCCTGCCTCCACTTTTGGGGATGCGGTTCGATAGCCCCTGCCACCCGGCCTGTCCAGCGGCGGACCGCAAGGCAATCTGCGACTTAATGCTGATTCCGGCCCAAGGTTTCCGTGGCAGCTATCGTCAAATCCTCAACTGCCCTGTTCAAACCACGTTCAGGTGCCAAACCATATCGGCACGTCAGGCCGAAACAACACCTGGAGAGGAGCGCCCCATGCGCCACACCCGCATTATCGCCACTGCCCTCATGCTCGGAACCGTCACCTTCGGCGCACTCGCCGCATCAGCCCCGACCCATGCAGCCGACCCCGCGACACTGTCGGTCACGGGCACGGGCATCGTCTCCGCCACACCCGACATGGCGACCGTCACCTCGGGCGTCACCACGCAAGGCCCGACCGCAGGCGAGGCTCTCGCGGCCAACTCCAAGGCGATGGCCGATCTGCTCGCGGCGCTCACCGCTGCCGGCATCGCCGACAAGGATGTGCAAACCTCGAACTTCTCGGTGAACCCGAACTACATCTATTCCGATCTGCGTGACGCCAATGGCTACACCCTGCCGCCCCGGATCGATGGCTATGTGGTCTTCAACACCGTGAATGTCACCATTCGCGATCTCACCCAGCTCGGCGCCGTGCTCGACAAGCAGGTGACCGTCGGCGCCAACACCATCAACGGCATCAGCTTCGGCGTCAACGATCCGAGCGCGTTGCTCGACGAGGCCCGCAAGCACGCCTTCGAGGACGCCAAGCGCAAGGCTGAGCTCTATGCCACCGCCGCCGGCGAGGAACTCGGGCCGCTGGTGTCCATTACCGAAATGCAGGGCTACAGCTCGCCGCAGCCTTACCTGATGAAGGCCATGTCGGCTGCCGCCGACGCCGCCCCCGTGCCCGTCGCCGCCGGTAGCCTGGATTTCCAGGTCGACGTCAACGTCATCTGGAACGTCGCGTACTGAGTCCGGATTGGCAGGGTGGAAGTGGCAGGATCACGCCACCTCCACCGGGTCGCCCCGGCGGCGGCCGGGGCCTATCCCGAGACGACCTCCCAGCCGCAAAGTGGCCGCAGTCCATCGCAAGGCCTTCCGTACCCTGAGCCCATCTCTTCCGCATTCTGAGCCCGTCGATGGACGAGGAAGAGTCCTGTAATGCCCCTACTCCCCCAGCACGTGCACGACGATCCGGCGGCGATGCAGGCGCCGCTGGCACGTTTCGGCGTTTCCTGAAATTGCCGCACTTTCCTTGTCTTGTTCAACGCCATGCCCACTACGCGGAACCAGGCTGGCCCGTGCCGCGTTTCGAACCGAATTCGTCTGCCTGCGGTCCTGATTTTTTGTTCAGGCGAGGTTCAGTCAAGAACCTGCCCTTGCAGGACTAACCGAATAAACCGAGTCAAAAGAGGATAACCCCATGCGACTTCGCAACTGGCTCCTGACAAGCACCAGCATCGCCGCGTTGCTTGTGCTGCCAACCGTCGCCCAGGCGCAGGAGGCGGAATTCCGCGCCCTGCTGGAAGCTCAGCAGTCCGGCGATGCCGACGCCATGTCGGCCGCCGAGCAGGCCTTTAACGACGCCTGTGCCGCAGCCGGGTTCGGCTCGATGGATGCCTGTATGGCCGCCATACAGGGCGGCGACACGACAGTCGCCCCGATTGAGGAACCGCGGGTGGAGGAGCCGGCGCTGCCAGAAGAGCCGCAGGCCGAACAGCCAGCTGCCGAAGAGCCGGCGCCTGAGCAGCCCGCGGTGGAAGAGCCACTTCCGGAACAGCCTGCCGCCGAGGAGCCGCAGGCTGAAGAGCCGGCTCCCGAGCAGCCAGCGATGGAGGCCCCGGCCACCGAAGAGCCCAGCGCTGAAGAGCCAGCCCCCGAACAAGAACTTGTGCCTGTGGAAGAACCCGTGCCTGCCGAGGAACCGGCTCCCGCGGAGCCACCCGCCGCCGAACAGCCCGCCGAGCCCGATCCGATGCAGGCCGCCATTGAGCAGTTGCAGAAGGCCGCGGAGGTCTACCAGGTTGGTGTGGATCAGCTTGATGCCGGCGATTCGGCCGGGCAGTCGACCATCGAGGCCGCCAACGCCCAATTTGCGGAGCTTTGCGCGGCGCTCGGCTTCGCCGACGTCGCACAGTGCCTTGCCGAGTTTGGGATCGAGCTTCCGCCGCTGCCGGCCACGCCGGTCGAGCCCAAGCCGTCGGAGGGCAAGCCGATCTCCGAGCTGCCCGGCGCCGACAATACCGTGTTGCCCGAGACCACCGAAGTGTTGCCGGAAGACGTGACGGGCGAGGCCGCCCCGATCCTCGACAGCGCCAAGGATATTCTCGATGGCTCCGCCGATCCCGGGCAGCCGGGCACCGAACAGCCCGAAGAGCCGGCCGCACCGCCGCCGGAGAACGACCAGGCCGCACAGTCGGATATTGCCCCGGTCGACGTGCAGTCACTGAATTCCGAGCAGGGCGACAAGTTTGACGCCGAAGCGCTGCCGACGGTTGAGGTGCCGCAGAACGTCATCGTCATCAACAACGTGACAAATGTGAACGTCGTGAACAACACGACTGTCATCAACAATGACGGCTCCGCGCCGAGGCCGCCTCGCCCTGTCGATGATACGCCGAACTATACAAATTCCGGCTTCATCTTCCAGATCGGCGTCAATCTTGTCTTCTCGAACCCGGCTTCGGACTTCGACCGGATCAGCGATGACGACGAGGATTTCGTCTACTACGAGCGCCTGTCGAATGGCCGCGTCAAGGAGACGGTCGAACGCCCGAACGGCGTCCAGATCGTCACCATTCGCAACAGGTATGGCGAGGTGCTGAAGCGCTCGCGCATCACACCGGATGGGCGCGAGTACATTCTCGCCTACTACGATGACAGCGCCGACGAGGATGACTTCTTTACTTGGCGCGATCCGGGTGACGACCTGCCACCGCTGCGCCTGACCATCGCCGTGCGGGACTATATTCTCGATGCCGATGAGGCCGATGAGGATGAGGTGGAGCTGTTCTTCCGCAAGCCGCCGGTCGAGCAGATCCGCAAGATCTACTCCATCGACGACGTCAAGCGGTCGGCGCGTCTGCGTGATTCCGTGCGACGCATCGAAGTCGGTGGGCTGACCTTCGATTCGGGCAAGGCCACCATCGCGCGTGACCAGATCGGCGCCCTGTCAAAGGTCGCCAACGCCATGCTGGCCATGCTTGAGGACAACCCTGCCGAGACCTTCCTCATCGAAGGCCATACCGATGCGGTCGGTTCGGATCAGGCCAACCTCGTGCTCTCCGACTCGCGTGCGGCAACTGTCGCGAGGATCCTCACCGATTTCTATGATGTCCCGCCGGAGAACCTGACCACCCAGGGCTATGGTGAGCGCTATCTCAAGGTGAAGACCGATGATGCCGAGCGGCTGAACCGCCGCGTGTCGATCAAGCGCATCACGCCGCTCATTACCGTGTCGGACAACCAGTAAGGCCGATCGCCTTAGCAACACTATCCCGGGCTCAGCGACCAAGCCCCGAGCCCGGGAGCGTGCGCTGAGCTCGTCGCAGGACGGGCGCCATTGATGGGGCCTGGAGGGTCAGATACTGCACGGGCCGGGGCCAGCGCTCCGGCCCTGCGCTTTTGTGAGAAGCCGGTCTGCATCGCACACTCTTGATCGAAGCAGGAACTTCGCTATCGATGAAGCGCGTCGTACTTGCGGAGTTGCCTATGCCGAAGAAGCTCGAACTGGCCATCGAAGCCATCATCCTCGCCTCGCGCTGGCTGCTCGTCATCTTCTATGTCGGCCTTGCGATCGCCCTGGGCCTCTATGCCGTGAGCTTCGGCATCAAGCTCTTCACCTTCTTCACCAGCGTCTTCAGCCTCGATGACGCGGACGCCATTCTCAAGATGCTGGGCCTTATTGATGCGGCGCTGGTGGCCAGCCTCGTCGTCATGGTCATCATCTCGGGCTACGAAAGCTACGTGTCCCGGTTCGACAACGAGGGCTCGGTTCACTGGCTGGGCGAAATCGACGCCGGGTCGCTGAAGATAAAGGTCGCCTCCACCATCATCGCCATCTCCTCGATCCACCTGCTTCAGGTCTTTCTCAACATCGAGAAATACACGGTCGAAAAGCTCATCTGGTTCACCGTCATCCACCTCGCCTTCGTGGTATCGGCGGTGTTTCTCGCCTGGATTGATCGCATCAGCGCCTCGACAAAGCTGATTGGAAAGACGCTCAAGGGTGATACGGCCAAGCCTGAGAAGTCGAGCAGCGGCGGCTTCTGAGTGTTCGGGCAATAAGCCTGTCCAAAAGGAAACACATTCAACGCCCAAAAGCTGAGTTCTCATTGACGGAACCCATCGCACCCTCCTGCGTTTTCAATCCATACGGTAGAAACAAAGGAGATTGACATGGCTGTTCCTGATCAAGACGCCGCCTACTCTGCCAGCCAGCTGAACCAGCACGTCCATACCCGCGGATCGAGTACCACGGGCTGGTTCGTGGGCATCGTGGTCGCGGTTGCGCTACTCGCCATCGGCTACCTGGTCTTCTCGGCCAGTTCAGGCCCGGCGACCAATAGCAGCACCACCATCAACAATACCCCGGCGGTGACAGCCCCGGCCGACACTTCGACGCAGCCAATGAACAGCACGTCGACCGAAGGCGCTACCATGGCTCCGGCGACGAGCACTGATGCGATGGCGCCGGCCGCCGGGACGACCGCTCCGGCTGAATCCAGCACTTCCACCGCTCCGGCGGTCGATACTGCCCCGGCAGCCCCGGCCACGACCTCTCCGTAACGCCGGGATCGCCAGACCTGAGGCTACAGGCCTCCCTATGCAGCACGTCAAGGCTCTCCGCGCCTCTCGGCCCGGGGGGCTTTTTCATGCGCTTCGCTCCGCCCCCGCCGGGGGCGCAAACTGCTTCAGAACGCGTTCATCTTCTTGCAGCGGCGGTGTCTTTTTGGTGGCAAGGCACCTGTGGAGCCGGTCCATAGCCGACCTTGCGGTGGGGGTATTTCGCGCCATTCTACGCGCCAAGTCCCCAGAAACCGCGGGGCTTTGCGGCTCCCACAAATCAATCCCCGCCCCCTCGGTTCGTGCGATAATGCCCTCGTCGAAATAAGGCAGGGAATAGAGGAATGAAGCAGCAGTTTTCAGCCGTTCAGGTTGACCCTTGAGCGGTATCAAGCCTGTGCGTACTTGCCGCACATGGGCCCCAGCCCCACTTTGGCGGCAACATTGCAACTGGGGACTGCCGAGATGAAACTGGGGCTCTACTCCTTCGCCGAGAACACGCCAAACCCGCTCGAAGGGGGGCGCCTGCAGTCGCCGGCAGAACGGCTCAAGGATCTCTTCGAGGAGATTCGCCTCGCCGATGAACTGGGGCTGGATTTCTTCGGCCTCGGCGAGCATCACCGCGCCGATTTCGTTGCGTCGGCGCCCGTGACCATCCTCGCGGCCGCTGCAGCGATGACGAAGAATATCCGGCTCTCCACCGCCGTTACCGTGCTCAGCTCCGAAGACCCGGTCCGGGTCTGGCAACAATTCTCCACTCTCGATCTCATTTCGGGCGGACGAGCCGAGATCATGGCCGGCCGTGGCTCGTTCATCGAGAGCTTCCCGCTGTTTGGCTACAATCTCGACGACTACGACGATCTCTTCGAGGAAAAGCTCGCGCAGTTGCTGAAAATCCGCGAGGGCGGCAAGGTGGCTTGGGAAGGTAGCGTCCATACGCGCCCTATCCCTGCCCTGGAGATCTATCCCAAGCCCGTGCAGCCAAGCCTGCCTGTGTGGATTGCCGTTGGCGGCACGCCCAATTCGGTGGCTCGCGCCGCGTTCTATGGCCTGCCCATGGTCATCGCCATTATCGGGGGGCGGCCACAACAGTTCCAGCCGCTGGTGGACCTCTACCGCGCGACAGCTGAAAAAATGGGGCAGAACCCCGCGACACCGATCGGGATCGGCTCGCATGGCTTCATTTCAGAGAACTCGCAGGACGCACTCGATATCGCCTATCCGGCGCATTCGGAGGCGATGAACCGCATTGGCCGCGAGCGCGGCTGGGGCCCCACGTCTCGCGAGCAGTTCGATCTTGGCGCCAGCCCGCGCGGCGCGTATTTCATGGGCTCTCCGCAGCAGGTCATCGACAAGATCCTGCTGCAGCACGAGTGGTTCAGGCACGATCGCTTTGCTTTGCAGCTCAGCGTCGGCACCCTCCCCCACAAGCACGTGATGAAGGCCATCGAGCTCTATGGCACCGTTGTCAAGCCAGCGATCGACCAGGCACTGCCACGCAGTGAAGCGAAGGCAGCCTGAAGTCACTACTTCCCGCTGGAACGTCGGATCGACTTGATGGCGAGCGGCGGCAAGCCGGACTTCTCGGAGATCGAGCGGTCCTGGGCCTCTATCTCGATCTTGGCCGGCTCGTCACCATCAAGGCCTCCCAGAAGTTCGGCCGGAACCTTGCGGTTGGAGCGCTGACTGCCATCGGTGTAGACGACGTCGAACAGCACGAACTCATTGCGTGCAGCAGGCTTCTTGGCCATTCGTTTTCTCCGACGGTCTACCCGGCATTGGGGCGCAACCCTTATGCCGTCGTCTGTGCCCTGTCCAGATCGATCAGTCGACAGTGGTCGGCTAGAACTGAATCCGTGCAAAGCTCGCGCGATGATCGGACGGCCAGGGGCTAACGACGATATCGGCCTCGGGTGCCTTCTCACCGACAATTCCCGCCGACAGGGCTGTCACACTCGTTCCGCGGGCAAAAGTGAAGTCGATCCGGTCGTGATGGTCTTCCGGGTCATCGGGTGACGTTGTCGGGGTCCAGGTGAAGCCCGGCTTGCTGGCCACGTCGGGATAGACCGCCCTGAACAGGTCGACGAACCCCCAGCCCTCGATCCGCTGCGTGGTCGGAAACGCGACCTTGAGCGGCTGGAGTCCAGCCTTCACCGCCGCCTCGGTCCAATCGAGATTGCTCGGCTCGTTGAAGTCGCCAAATATCAGGGTCAGGTCGGCCAACTGCGCGGTCCTGAGATCGGCCTCAAGCAGATCGAGAGCCGCACTGCGTGTGGCTTTCGCAGCGGCCACCGCCTCGGCTTCGGTAGTAAGAAACGGCGAGTCTCCGTACGGGATCCCCATCAACTGGTAGGGCTGATATGGCGAGTCATCGAGGTGAATATTGTAGGCATAGACTTGTCGCCCATTCACCAGGATCGGTGCACCCAGGCTGTTCTCCGTAAGCGGACCGATCGGGTATCGGCTCAGGATGGCATTGGCCCATAGAGCGGGGTTGGTCGCTGTCTGATCGACGTAGTAGTAGCCGAGCGCATTCGCCAGGGCCCTTGCAAGGCTCTCGCCTTTCGGTGGGCAGACGTCGGCTGTGCAGGTATCGCCTTCGGTCATCGTCTCCTGTATGCCGACGATGTCCGGATTGACCTTTCGGATGACGGCGACCGTTTCATCAACAGTCTTGCCAACGTTTGCGCCCCCGCCCCAGATGTTGAAGCTCATCACCGTCAATTCGGTGGCGGCGGCTGGCATTGGTGCAAGCGAGAGGAAGGCAGCTGCGATATATGCGGATTTCATGGTCAGTCCCCGAAAGCGAAGCCTGACGCAAGCTATTCACATGTCGTAACGCGTCGATGACGCGTCGGTTATGGGCGGTAGATGCCGTCGCCCTGTTCGTCGATGATCTGCCTTCCCTTGGTGATGGCAAAGGCAGCCATGTCATCCTTCGACGAGAAGCGGTCGGCGCGGACGAAACGATAGCTCTTCTTTTCCCCACCGATTTCCTTCTCGATGAGCCCAGCCAGTTGGAACTCGCTGCCGTTGGCCATCACAAGCCCGCGGATCATGTGGCCCTTGTAGTTTTCCTCGCCGATCGTCTGGGGTTCGCCAGCCTCGGCCGCCGGTTTGTCGCCACCACCAAAAAGGGATTTCCAAAAGCTCATCGCCGTCTCCTGCAACTCACTGTAGGGCTTTATGCAAGTGTGGCCGTTTTGTCCACGATTTGCCCGCTGGCGCCGTCCTGGACCAGACGCCGCACCGGTTGCCGCAGGACGGTCCGCATCTTCGAAGGCTGCACCCGGCGCGGATCAGCAAGATAGATCTCGTGGTGATCGCCCCGCGCCTGCAGCTGTTGCGACGGCAGGAACTGTCCATGTAGTTGCGCAATAACCGGGCCCTCCTCGGAAAACGGCCCGACATGCAGCACTTGCGCGCAAAGTCCGTCGGCATATTCTGCGAGGCGAAGTGTAGCGGGTGGCTGCCCGAGCTTGCCCGATATGGCCGACACCGCAGCAGCCACGTCATCGGCCAACACAAAGTCCGGCTGCATGATCATGATCGTCCAGCCCCACCGATTTCGGCGGCCGGCACGGAAATCGTCCAAGGCTTCAGCACGCCACAAGCCTTCAAGCGATCCCACATGGAAATCACGCCCCTGGGCCTTGGCCGCGAACTTCAGCCTGTAGGAAACGCCATAGAGCCAATTGAGCGCCGCGGAGAAAGCAACCGACGTCTCAGGATCACCAGTGCCATCGACCATCAGATAAGGGAATGGCGGAATATCCACGACTTCCATCTCACCAGGCGTTGTCGGCACATAGCGGGCGGCAACTTTCCGCAGGTCTAGCTGTTCCGTTTGCATGACCCCTCCTCCCCGGAAATCACACTAACGTAGTCTGGCCTGTCAGCCTTGAGAGATGTCAAGAAAAAGGGACGCTCGCGCGCCCCTTTTTGCCATCCGCCGGTTATCCTGCTGCCTCAGTTGTCGAGGAAACTCCGCAATTTGCGACTCCGGCTTGGATGCTTGAGCTTCCGCAAGGCCTTCGCTTCGATTTGGCGAATGCGTTCACGCGTCACCGAGAACTGCTGCCCAACCTCTTCCAGCGTGTGGTCGGTGTTCATGCCAATGCCAAAGCGCATTCGCAGGACGCGCTCTTCACGCGGCGTCAGCGAAGCCAGAACGCGTGTTGTTGTCTCGCGCAAGTTGCTCTGGATCGCGGCATCGATCGGCTGGATCGCATTCACATCCGGAATGAAATCCCCGAGGTTCGAATCTTCCTCGTCACCAATCGGCGTTTCAAGGCTGATCGGCTCCTTGGCGATCTTCAGGACCTTCCGCACCTTGTCGAGCGGCATCTGCAGCTTTTCGGACAGCTCTTCCGGCGTCGGCTCACGGCCGATCTCGTGCAGCATCTGGCGGCTGGTACGAACGATCTTGTTGATCGTTTCGATCATGTGCACCGGGATACGGATGGTCCGGGCCTGATCGGCGATCGACCGGGTGATTGCCTGTCGAATCCACCAGGTCGCGTAGGTTGAGAACTTGTAGCCGCGACGGTACTCGAACTTGTCGACCGCCTTCATCAACCCGATGTTCCCTTCCTGGATAAGGTCGAGGAACTGCAGGCCACGATTGGTGTATTTCTTCGCGATCGAAATCACGAGGCGCAGGTTCGCCTCGACCATTTCCTTCTTCGCGATCGCGGCTTCCCGCTCACCTTTCTGCACCTTGTGCACAATACGGCGATATTCGACGATATCGAGGCCGGTCTCTGTCGCAAGCGTCTGAATCTCGTTACGGAGATCGCGGACCGTGTCGGCTTCCCGTCGAGCGAACTCTGCCCAGCCCTTGCCGGGCAGGCCAGTCACATACTCGAGCCAATTGTTCTCGAGTTCGTGGCCATAGTAGTTCTCAAGGAAAACCTCGCGCTTGACGCCATAGCTTTCGGCGAGGCGCAGCAGACGCCCCTCCAGACGCACCAACCGCTTGTTTATGTCATAGAGTTGCTCAACCAGGCTCTCGATACGCGAGGCGTTGAGGCTGAGCGACTTCACATCCGCGATCACCTCAGACCGCAGTCCGTCGAGCAGCTTCAGGTCCGCAACGCTGGCCTTCTGGTTGTTGGCGATCCGATCTTCAGCGTGCTTGTCCTGCAGCTTGCGCATACGGCCATAGGCATCTGCGATACGATCGAACGTGGCCACAACCTGCGGCTTCAGTTCGGCTTCCATCGCTGAAAGGGACAACGAGTTTTCGAAATCGTCGTCTTCTTCCTCGACCGGATCCTGCGGAGCTTCGGGCTCCTCGGGAACATAGTCGTCCTCATCGTCACCGGCGGCTCGCGCCTTGGGCGCTGGCTTCGGCTTGACCGCGGCCTTGGGATCCTCGCGCTTGTCAGACGGACGCTCGATCTCATGCGGCATCGGGGCCGCCTGCTTTGCGTCAGGGCCGGCATAGGTCGCTTCGAGGTCGATGATGTCGCGCAGCAGAATTTCGGCGTTTGCCAGCTGATCGCGCCAGATGATGATGGCCTGGAAAGTAAGCGGGCTTTCGCAAAGCCCTTCGATCATCGTCTCGCGGCCGGCTTCGATACGCTTGGCGATGGCGATTTCGCCCTCGCGCGACAACAGTTCGACCGAGCCCATCTCGCGCAGATACATGCGCACCGGATCATCAGTCCGGTCGCTCCCCTCGCGCGTATTGGACTTTGACGCGACTGCTGTACCGGTGCGCTCAGCGACTTCGGTACTTTCTTCCTCGGCCGTATCAGGCTCCGGCTCCTCCACCTCGTCTTCGTCGATGACATTGATGCCCATGTCCGAGAACATAGCCATGATGTCTTCGATCTGATCGGGCGACACCTCTTCGGATGGCAGGACTGCATTCACCTCTTCATAGGTGACATAGCCCCGCTTCTTGGCGACCTTAATGAGCTTCTTGACCGCCGCATCCGATAGATCGAGCAGCGGGCTATCGGGCGCTTCGGTTACCGCACCGGCCTCCGGCTTTTCCGTTTCTTTCGATTTCTGCTGGGTCGCTGCCTTGCTGGCCATCTGGCTTGCTGCTCTCCGGGGGCCCGACTAACCGGGCGCCATACTCGTTAAGTGGTTCCGGCTTGAAACAAGGTAAAGAGCGCGCATGCCCGACGGTTTCGTCGTGGCCGTCACGAGTCCGTCACCAGGCAACTGATTCGCCCATAAGCGAACTCGCGCCGGCCCGCCGCCTCAACTAGAAGCTGCGTGTCGCGCGTCCTGATAACGAACCAAACCCTTCGATCAATGCCTCTGTGCCATCGACAGTGGTAATCTGGTTCTGAATGTCTCGCAGCCGTTCGAATGTCTCTTCGCTCGGGTCATCGCCCAGCGCAACTTCGGCTGATCTAAGAGCCCTATTTAGCTCAACCGATTTGTAATGCAAGGCCAACGCGTGCTTTAGCCCGATCTCAGCGTCAGCATCGGCCACGTCGACTGCCACCTGCCATATGCCCTGGCGCGACAGCAACTCGCGCATACGGTCGAGCAACTGACCGAACCCACGGAGTTCCAGCGCAGCGCGCAGCCCCCCTTCCGTGAGGTCATGGTCATGGGTGACCAGCTCAAGCATGGTTGACAGCATGCGGCGGCCGGTTTCAGACGACAGCTCAAGGTCCGCCAGATCCTCCAGACGGCTCTCGCAAAGCGAGGGGTGGTGCGCGAGGGCCAGTAGAATAGCAGCCTCTCGCGGCGTGATGTCGACATTGCTCCCCGATCGCATCAGGCGCGAGTTCTTGAGACTGTCGGAAATCACCAGCTTGGGCGAGGCACGACTACCACCCAACCGCCCGGCCGGGTTGTGGGAAGTCCCGCGTGCGTCCCAGCTTCTGGTTCGGATAGGCGTGAAAAAAGCCCGCAAGCGCTCGTCGAAAGCCTGCTGGTAGTGTCGCCGTACCGATTGGTCGGCGATAGACGCTGCCTTGCTACGCAGCCGGCCTTCAAGCGCAGCGCGCGCCTCGGGTGTTTCGGGCACAATGCCACCCGTTTCGATCGCCCACAGAACGTCCGAAAGAGACCGCGCCCGCGAAATCACGTCTTCGAAGGCGCCCCGGCCAGCCGCCTTTATCAGGTCATCCGGATCCTGTCCGTCCGGCAAGGTAGCAATCCGAACAGTCTTTCCTGGCTGCAAGACTGGAAGCACAAGTTCCGCGGCACGGGCAGTTGCCCGCTGCCCGGCCGCATCGCCGTCGAAGCACAAAATTGGCCCGTCACTCATCTTCCAGAGCATCTGGATGTGCTCCTCCGTGAGTGCAGTCCCCAACGGCGCGACGGTGCCCTCGAAGCCAGCCACGACTGCCGAGATGACATCGAGGTATCCCTCGACGACGATAACCTCCCGGCCGTTGCGCGCCGCCTCTCGCGCCTTGTCGCCGTTATACAGGGTACTACGTTTATGAAAAAGCTCGGTCTCCGGCGAGTTGAGATACTTCGCGGGTACATCAGGGGACATTGCGCGTCCACCGAAGGCGATAACACGGCCACGGAAATCGGAAATCGGAAACATGACCCGGTTGCGGAACCGATCGTACGACAGCGGACTGTCCTCGCGATTGACCACCAGACCCGCTGCGACCATCTCTTCCGCTGAAACCCCATTGGCAGCAAGATGCTCCTTCAATCCGTTCGAATTGTCAGGAGCGAAGCCAAGGCGGAACCGCGCCTGCGCGGATACGCTGACCCCGCGCCCGGCGAGGTAGCCACGCGCCCGCGCACCGACATTGTGGGCCAGCGCCGCCTCGAAGAATCGGGTGGCGATCTCCATCACGTCGTACAGTGTACGACGGACTTCCTCGCGCGCCTCTTCCCGTGCGTCACGCGCTGGCATGGACAAGCCTGCCATCCCAGCAAGCTTCTCCACGGCCTCGGGAAAGCTCATGCCGCCCCGCTCCGTCAGAAAGCGGAAATGATCCCCGGTCACGCCGCAACCGAAGCAGTGATAGATGCCCTTTCGGTCGTCTGCGTGGAAGCTCGGGGTCTTTTCGCCGTGGAACGGGCAACACGCCCAGAAGTCCCCACGGTTGGGCTGACTCTTGCGCTTATCCCAAATCACAAGCTCGCCGACCACTTGCGAGATCGGGATACGCTGTCTGATCTCTTCGAGAAATGTGTCGCTGAAACGCATGTGTCACCTATGACCATGCCGTACCACATCCCACTTCGACCTCACAGCCTCCGCAAGGCTTTGTGACGCGGTTTGCGCTTGGCGCTGATGTAGTATTCTGATCGGCATGGAACTGCGCTTGCGTCTCATTTTTGTGCAGGGCTTTGGAGGCAGGCGAATGTTGCGTGTGGCCATTCTTGCAGGTTTGGCGCTCGGTACGCTGGCGGTAACACCGTCCATTTCAGATTCGAAATACCAGGCGAAAGTCATGGGCAATGTCGACCTGCGTGCCGGTCCAAGTTGGCGATCTGCCGTGATAGGTGGGGTGAGAAACGGTGCGACCTTCGCCCTAAGGACCTGCACGCACGAGCACGGCTGGTGCCTCATCGTAAACAAGCGGGGCCAAGCGATCGGTTGGGTTGAGGCGGATCGGCTGAGCGGTGTCAGCGCCAAGGCACAGGTTACGCCGTGGAGGCCACTATTCGATCCGTTCCGCGATGGGTGGCCAAGAAAGCCCGTTGGGAAGCCGACACCTTAACGGGCAATTCAGCAGCCATTCAGGCAGCCGGCAATAGGGTGGTTGTCAAGGCAGTGATGCCAAGCACCCTGAAAGGACACGAAATGTTCACTCGTTCGCTGAAAGCCGTTTCGATCGCTACCCTCCTGACAATCGCCACCGCAGGCGCCAGCTTCGCCGCTCAGTGGGCTTGGGTCGAACGTGACGCCGTCGTGCGGCTCAACCACAAATCCAGTTCGCCTGGCGTCAACTCCGTTGACGAAGGGGACAAGGTCCGCGTGATCGCTGCATGGGGCAGCTGGTACAAGATCAAGATCCCGGGCACCGACGGTTGGGTCCGCGCCAGCGTTCTCGACTTCGACCCCGAGTACTGGGACTATCCGGATCACCCTGGCCACCCGCATATCGGCGGCTCGGTCTGCGTGGGTGGCGACAACGCTTCGTTCTGCCTGGGCAGCTTCCACTAAGTCCAACCGACCCTTTTTGGGTCCGCAAAGACCGCCGCCGGATAACTCCGGCGGCGGCTTTTGTTCAGCTTTGGTTCATCTCGTGGAGACGACAATCCGTCGCGTGTGGGCTGGGGACGATTCAAGACTTACGCCAAGGAGTTCCGAAATGGCATGGAAACGCTCTAGTCTCGCCGTTCTAGTCACCATTGCAGCTATGTTTGGCTGTGCGGCAACCGCACAGGCCGCTGCTGCATGGGCGTCATCGACAGTCAACGTGCGCGCCGGAAACGGCACCGGCTATCCGGTACTCGACGTGCTGCGCCGAGGCGAGCGGGTCGACGTCGAGTATTGCAGGGGCGCGTGGTGCTTTGTGTCGAAGCCTGGCCCGAACGGTTGGGTCAACGCCAATTTTCTGACGCAAAGCCGCTATGACGACGAAGACGAGGGCTATTACTACATCGAACGCCCGCGTCCCGTCTTCCGCCCGCACTTCCATCGTCCATACTGGGGACACCCAGGTTACAATAGTCAGATTTGTGTAGGCGGGAGCAATGCCTCGTTCTGCATTTCCGATTGAGGCCGCGACCCACTAGACCGTCATCAGCCTACTCGACCTTGAGGCGCTCCGGATCTATCCCGCGCGCTTCAAGGGGCTGCCGCATCCGGCGGCCCGCATATTCGTTGAGCCCATAGACGACTAAACCGACCACGACGAGAGCGATGGCGAAACCGCGCGACCCATCCTGGGTGCCGATCATGATGGCTGTAAAGAAGCCAAGCGCCGTCGCTGCCACCAACAGATACCACCGACGCTCGGACTGGATGCGCAGGTTCCTTGCCGTCGCGGCCAGCACGTCCCGCAACTCGTCATCTGTCATGATGTTGAGTGGATGACCGGCCCCTTCCCGCCTGATGGTCTGCATATAGGCCTCGACGCGCTGTGCGGTAAGCTCCTGCCGAACCGCGTCGCGGCGTCCGCGCATCAGGTAGCTGACCGCCAAGGCGATCAGGCCAAGCACAATCAGCACTTCAAGAACGATGAACATCACATGCTCCACAATCGACACATGAGGTGACTTGTGCTCGCACGGAATTCAAGTGCAAGCTGGGTGATCTTTCGAAGGGTCGTCAACGTTCACCCCAAACGTGACCCGAAACGCAGAGAACGATGTGACCCGCAACCTTTCCCTCTACGCTGCCACCGCCGTGATCTTCTTTGCGCTCGACTTCGTGTGGCTGTCGCTGAGCACAGGTCCGATCTATCGGAAGGAAATCGGCAACCTGCTGCTCGCCGAACCAAACCTTGCCATCGCCGCCGGGTTCTATCTCATCTATGTGCTCGGTCTCGTCGTGCTCGTCTCGAACCCGGCCGAAGGCAATGTCGGCAAGGCACTATGGATGGGCGCATTGTTCGGGCTTGTGGCCTATGGAACTTACGACCTCACGAACCTTGCCACGATACGCGGGTTCACGCCCACAGTGGCGATCATCGATATGTCATGGGGCACGTTCGTTACAGCCGTGAGTGCCGCAGGCGGTGTCCTGATCGTAAACCTGCTGAAAATCGGGAATTAGCGCGGAGCGCGCTCGGCAGTCGTCGGCTTTCCATCTTTCCTGCGCTGCACGGAGATCTGTCGTTCCCGGGTCATGACCGCTAGACCAGCGCCGGCGATGACGAGGGCGCCGACCAAGGCAATGGGATCGATAAGGTGGCCGAAGATCGTCCAGCTTAGCAGTATCCCCCAAGGTAGAGAAAAATAGTTGAACGGCTGCAGGGTGCTCGCAGGCGCGCGCGAAAGTGCAACCATCATGATGCCATGGGCGGAAACTGTCGTGACCATAACCCCCGCCAGAAGGGGCACTGATTGCCAATCCACTGGCTGCCAGAAGAACAAGCCGACCGCCGTCGTAAGGACGAGACCAACCGTTCCGACATAGAGCATGCTGGTTGCGGTACTGTCTGTTGCTGACACCTTTCGGGTCAGCGCGATATAGAGTGCGTAGCAGATCGCCGAGAGGACCGCATACAGCACGCCAAGGTCGAGAGGCAGCCCGCCGGGACGAACAATGACCAGCGCCCCGAGAAAACCCACGGCGACAGCAGCAAAGCGGAAGAGTCCGACCTTCTCGCCGAGGAGCGGGATGGCAGCGAGTGTAGCGAGCAGTGGATATATCAGAACAATAGCCTGCAACTCCGCCAGCGGAACCGTCTTCAATGCCGCTGCGAAAAGCCAGATATCGACGACCAGAAGGGTCGCGCGTATCAACTGCGTGACCGGTTGCTTCGAGTGGAAAGCCGTACGCAGGCGTCCTTGCCGCGCCACGAGAAACAAGGAGAAGGCGGCAAAGGCCCAGAAACGGATCATTGCCAATTGGAAGGGCGAATAGTCCTGAACGAGCAGCTTCGCCATGGCGTCCTGAACGCCAAAGATGACTGTGGCCGCTATTGATAGGGTAATGCCGAGGGCCACATTGTCGACGGTGCGGCGCGGAGTCGCGTTTGATACGGAAGTCACGGGAAAAGTCCGGGGTTGGCCGCAGGCAGCGCGTTGCCGCCGGACGGGGATGATGGCGGAGCATAGGCAAGTGCAGGCCCGGCGCAATGGGGCAAAGGTCGACCCGGTTTGCAGATGAACTGGCCACACCATAGACTGGCAGGTGACTGATGACATCGACCTCGAACTCAACCCAGGCTGGCGGACACCGCGCGGCCCTCATCACCGGCGCAGCGGACAGGATCGGCGCAGCCATGGCGCGTCGTCTTGCACGCAGCGGCTGGGCCGTTGCCATCCACTACCGCCGATCGGCAGACAAGGCTGATGCCTTGGCAAAGGCGATTGCCGCTGGGGGCGGAGTGGCGCGGACCGTGCAGGCCGACCTTCAGGATCGAAATCAACGCGCGGCGCTCATTGCTGAGGCAAGGGAAGCTGTGGGATCATTGACCCTGCTCGTGAACAATGCATCGATGTTCGAGCGCGATGCGGTGACAGACCTTGACGAGGCGATCTGGGACCGGCACTTCGCCATCCATGCCGAAGCTCCGGCCTTCCTCGCGCGGGATTTCGCCGCGCAGTTGCCGGATGGAACCACTGGCGACATCGTCAACATCATTGATGCCCGCGTGCTCGACCTCAGCCCCGCCTATTTCAGCTACACTGCCAGCAAGTCGGCACTCTGGACGCTGACGCGGACGCTGGCGCAATCCCTGGCACCGCGAATTCGGGTGAATGCGCTCTCGCCTGGCCCCGCCGTACCGCCGCCCGGCGTGTCCAGGGACGCACACGAGAAGCGGCTGGCCGAGTTGCCATTGCAGCACGCCGCCGATGCCGAAGGCCTCGCCGACGGCTTGATGGCGATCCTCTCCCTCCCCAGTTTCACCGGCCAGATGCTGGCTCTAGATGGCGGCGAGCATCTCGAATGGCCCGACCGCCGCGGACCGACCACACGCAAAAAATGACCGACGATACCGCACCGCTTTCGGGCGCCGACATCATCCGCAACTTCGTGAAGACCCTGCCGGCCAGCCCGGGCGTCTACCGCATGTACGATGGGGAGGGCGAAGTCGTTTATGTCGGCAAGGCCCGCAACCTGAAGGCGCGGGTGACCAATTACACGCGCCCCGAAGGCCTCGACCTCCGCATTCGGCGGATGATCGATGCGACACGGAACATGGAATTCGTGCGCACCGAGACAGAAGCCGAAGCGCTGCTGCTCGAGGCAAACCTGATCAAGCGGCTGAAGCCCCGCTTCAACGTGCTGCTCAGGGACGACAAGAGCTTCCCCTACATCCTGATCGCCACTGAACACGAGGCAGCGGAGCTGCGGAAGCACCGTGGCTCTCGTAGCAAGCAGGGGCACTACTTCGGTCCCTTCGCCTCTGCCCTCGCAGTGAAGCGCACCATCAATGCGCTGCAGCGCGCCTTCCTGCTCCGCACCTGCTCCGACAGCTTCTACAGGGCCCGAACCCGGCCCTGCATGCTGCACCAGATCAAGCGCTGTTCGGCCCCGTGTACCAGCGAGATCTCGATTGCCGACTACAACGAACTGGTAAGCGAGGCGCGGCAGTTCCTCTCCGGCAAGTCAAAGGTGGTCCAGGAGCACCTTGCCAGCGACATGAACGCTGCTGCCGAGAACCTTGATTTCGAAAGAGCCGCCCTGCTCCGCGACCGCTTGAGCGCGCTGGCGTTGGTGCAATCCACAGGGGATGTCGTCGCCCGTTCGGTCGAGGAGGCGGATGTCTTCGCCATCTCACACGAGGCCGGGCAATTCTGCGTGCAGGTGTTCTTCTTCCGCGCCTATCAGAACTGGGGCAACCACGCCTTTCGCCCGCGGGCCGACGCATCGCTGCCGGAAGCCGAGGTGCTCGAGGCGTTCCTCAGCCAGTTCTACGAAGATCGCCTGCCACCCCGGCTGATTCTGATCTCGCATGAGCTGGCCGAACGCGAGCTGATCGAGGAGGCGCTGTCGGCGCGGGCCGGATACCGTGTCCATATCCAGACGCCGCAGCGCGGAGAAAAGAAGGAACTTGTTGGCCACGCGCTGACCAATGCCCGCGAGGCGCTGGGCCGGCAGCTGGCCGAGGGCGCAACGCAGAAGACGCTGCTTGATGGCGTTGCGACGCTGTTCGGGCTCGACGACCCGCCCCGCCGCATCGAGGTTTACGACAACTCGCATATCTCGGGCACCAATGCCGTGGGCGCGATGATTGTCGCGGGCGAGGAAGGCCTGTCGAAAAAGCACTACCGCACCTTCAACATCAAGAGCACCGACATCGCGCCCGGCGACGATTTCGGCATGATGCGCGAAGTACTGACCCGCCGCTTCACGCGTCTTGCCAATGAGAGCCCGCTCGATAGTGACGACGACCAATCCGGCATGCCCGACTGGCCGGACGTGGTGTTCATCGACGGCGGCGCGGGGCAGCTGAACGCCGTGCGCGAGGTGATTGCGGAACTCAATCTGCCGCGCGAGGTGACCTTTATCGGCATCGCCAAGGGCGAGGAACGCGATGCAGGCCGCGAGAAGTTCCACATTGAGGGCCGCGAGGCCTTCATGCTGCCGCACCGCGACCCGGTGCTCTATTATGTACAACGCCTGCGGGACGAAGCGCATCGATTTGCCATCGGTACGCACAGGGCGCGTCGCAAGAAGGACATCACCAAGAACCCGCTCGATGACATCGAGGGGATCGGGCCGGCACGCAAGCGCGCATTGCTGCAACGCTTCGGTTCGGCCAAGGCTGTCTCCCGCGCCGCGCTGGCCGACCTCGCCTCGGTACCCGGCGTTTCGAGCGCGCTCGCCCAGCAGATCTACGACCATTTCAATGGCGGAAACTGACGGGTAGAGCCCCCTCTTCCGCACTCAACGCAGCTGCCTTTCGACACCTGAACGGGAAAAAGAACCAGGTTTCGGACCCAGTGCGAAACCAAGATGAACGGGTTTTTCTGCCCCGCTGCACTGTCTCTTCCAACGAAGCCATTATTGCATGGCAGGGAAGCGCGGGGATAAGTTGAAAAAGCTGTAATATCAGCGGCTTGCGCTGGTCGCGACGAGGCCATCGGCCCGGTTTCGCCCCTCTGCGGAGCGGTGGCGCCCGGGGCGATCAGGGCGTGAACCGCAAAAAAGCGCGGGTTTCGCCACAGGTCGTCCGTATTGATGAACGGAACCTGTCGGCGGCTCAGCCGGCATAGATCGCGCGCCGCAAGTGGTCGGTGAAGGGACCCATGCAGCCCTCAAGCGCAGTGTTGGAAAGCGACACCATAGTGAGACCGCGTTCGCGATCGACGAGCCAGGTATTGCCGTAGACACCGCCCCATTGCACGGCACCGACCGGTAGCGGAGAATTCGCGGCGATGGGGTCGTGACAGACGGCGCCGAAATAGCCGAAGCGCATGCCCGGCTCGCTCTCGATATCGCCGATCTGGTTGGCGAACCCCGCCGCGGCAAGCTCGGCCGGCAGTATCGATCCGCCGCCGCGTGCCAGCGTGTCGAGAAACAGCATTACCTGAGGCGCCGTGCCGACCATGCCTGCACCGCCCGACTGGAAGGCCTTGAGGTTGAAAAGGCGATTGGGCGAGAACCCGGCCTTCCAACCCGCCTCGCCCGGCGCATGATAGGGCTCAGGCATGATGATGGCTGGTTCGCCGGGAACGGCGTTATCGGCATAGGCCTTGGCAAGGCGGTTGCGATCGGTGACGTGGAAGGCGCAGTCGCCGAGGCCGAGCGGGCCGGTGACATAGTGGGCAATCGTTGCTTCGAGCGTCGCGCCATGCACCGCGGCGAGCAGCGCGCCCAGAATGTCGGTGCCGATCGAATAGCTCCAGGCTTCGCCGGGCGCGAAGGCGAGCGGGAACTCGTTGAGCGGGCGGAAGTTGGTCTCGTAGTCGAGATCGGTATCGACGATGCCGAGCGTGACCGACTTGCCGGGCCCGCGCTGCTCCTGCGCCGCATCGTACCCAAGGCCCGAAGTATGCGTGAGGAGGTGGCGGATGGTGATGCGCGCCGCATCGCCCCCTGGCGTCAACGGGTGGAACCACGGCAGGTAATCGCGCACCTGATCCTCGAGGCCGATCTTGCCCTCTGCGATCATCGCCAGCGCGGTGGCTGCAACGAAGGGCTTGGTGACAGAGGCGAGCCGGAAGATCGTGTCGGCGTGGACGGGAATGCCCGCCTCCCGATCCGCGTGCCCTGCCGTCCGCGCATAGATCTCCTCGCCATGCTTGCAGACGAGGACCACCGCACCGACGATGGACTGGCGGGCAATGGCGTCGTCGATGACGCGGTCGATACGGGCGGCGAGGGACACCTGATTCTCCGGCATGGTCTTGAGCTTGGGCAAGACCGGAGCATGCGGCGACGGGTGGGGCAAGGTGGCCTGAGGTTTGGTCTGTCACCAGGCCTGCGGCAAACACGGTGTCATGCCGGCGAAGGCCGGCACCCAGCCTGAGATGGAGCCGCAGCCGCCAGGTGGGAAATGCGAAATCTCAGGATGGGCCCCGGCCTGCGCCGGGGTGACACCGCGTGCGGGGAGAGATCACGCCAAAATGCAAATCAATCGTCAAAAACAAAAGGCGCCCGATGGGGGCGCCTTTGTTGGCAGAGCAAACCGTTCTGCACGTTGTGCTTAGAGCACAGCTGCCTTAGCCACAATCTTGATGTCGGCGGCATCGATGCCAAGATCACGCAGCTGGTTTGTGCTGAGCTGCTTCAGTTCGCGGACGGTGCGGTTGTAGGCGGCAAACTGAGCGAATTTCTGACGGATGTTCATTTGGTGGTCCCCTTCTGTTTGATGACCAACATATAGGCCCGCCCCCTTGAAACGAGCAGTGGCACTTTGCTCAACCAAGCCATGCACAGAGAGCATACAAGATTAACCGTGATTAAGTTTCCATTGGGCATTGGCATAGGCGGCCAGGATGCCTGCCAAGCCTGCCGATGGAGAACAGCAGCCACCACTCCCTTGTGGTTGTGAACCGTCTCGGTCATGTCTTGGGTGGTCGGCGGCGCCGCGAAGGAAAACCGCCATGACGGATGGCAATATGATCAGGATGCTCATCAATGCCGACGCGTGACAACGCCTATCAGCTGCGCGAGATGACGCGAGACCTGCTGTTGACAGGCCGGCTCTGGCGGAAGATCGCGCGCGCAGCGGCGGCTCGACACGGAATGTCGGAGGCCGCGAGTTCGCCACTCACCTGGATCGAAAGGTTGGGCGACAATGTGCGCCAGAACGTACTGGCGGAGGCATGCGGCATCGAAGGCGCCTCATTGGTGCGGCTGATTGATGAACTCGAAGGATTGAGCCTGGTGCGTCGCGAGCCGGACCCAACGGACCGGCGCGCGAATATCGTGTCGCTTACCGCCTATGGCATCGAGGTTGTGCGTGCGGTAGCGGATGACCTGCGTGGCATCCGCGCCGAAGTATTCAAGGGACTTGAAGTCAGCGACATCGAGGGTGCGATGAAGGTGTTCGCCGCGATCAAGGCCGCGGCGGCCGAACAGGATGCCGCGATTCCTGCGTGACAAAGCTGGCCTCCTCCATTACACACAGGCCTCATGAACCTCCGCGCCACCTTCTTCTATTGGTATTTTAGCAACGGAAGCCGCTGGCAGCCGGAGGGGAACGTTTGATCTGAAAAGCCAAACGCCAAGTTACCCGAAAAGCCGCCAGCCACCTGGCGGCTTTTTCGTCGCCGGTGCCCCAGAACTCCGAGGAGCCGACGACATGCTGAAATCCACCGACGACCTGCGCATCACCGAAATCCGCGAACTCAGATCGCCCGAGGAGGTGATCCGCGAGTGCCCGCGCACAGATGCGGCGACCCGCACCGTGCTGACCTCGCGCCACGCGATCCACAATATCCTCTCCGGCCATGACGACCGCCTAGTGGTGGTGGTGGGCCCCTGCTCCATCCACGACCCGAAAGCGGCGATCGACTACGCGAAGCGGCTTGCGGCCCTGCGCGAGGAGCTGGCGGGCGAGCTCGAGATCGTCATGCGGGTGTATTTCGAGAAGCCGCGGACGACGGTGGGCTGGAAAGGGCTGATCAACGACCCCGACCTCGACGGCAGCTTCCATATCGACCAGGGCCTGCGGCTCGCCCGCTCGCTGCTGCTCGATGTGAACAATCTCGGCCTGCCGGCGGGCTGCGAATTCCTCGACATGACGACCCCGCAGTATTTCGCTGATCTCGTCTCGTGGGGCGCCATCGGGGCGAGGACGACAGAAAGCCAGATCCATCGTGAACTCGCCTCGGGCCTTTCCTGCCCGGTCGGCTTCAAGAACGGCACCGACGGCAATGTGCGGATTGCACTCGACGCGGTGAAATCGGCGAGCCAGCCGCACCATTTCCTGGCGGTGACGAAATCCGGACGGTCGGCGATCGCCACGACAAGCGGCAACGAGGATTGCCACATCATCCTGCGCGGCGGCTCGAAGGCGACGAATTATGACGCGGCGAGCGTCGATGCGGCGGCGAAGGAAGCCGAGAAATCGGCGCAGCGCCCGATCGTGATGATCGACGCGAGCCACGCCAATTCCTCGAAGAAGCCGGAGAACCAGCCCCTCGTGCTGACCGATGTCGCCGACCAGCTGCGCGCAGGCGACCGCCGGATCATCGGCGTGATGGCGGAATCGAACCTCGTCGCTGGCCGGCAGGACCTCGTGCCGGGTAAGGCGCTGGTCTATGGGCAGTCGATCACCGATGGTTGCATCGACTGGGACTCGACGGTCACTGCGCTGCGCAACCTCGCCGAAGCCGTGGTGACGCGGCGGAACGTAACAGGGCAACTGGTAGCGTGAGCGGCGCCAGACAGCAGCCTCATGGTGAGCCCGTCGAACCACGAGGCTGCAGGCACCCAGGATCGATCGCCTCGCCCTTCGACAAGCTGAGGGTAAGGCGATCGGTGATCACGTGATGTGATGGCCGGCCGGCGGATCGCTCGCGGGGAAGGATTCGTCGGACGCTTCGTCGACCGCGATCCACGGCGTCTTCTCATCATATTTCATCGATTCTGGGCCGGCGGGGCGCACCGGACGGAAGCCGGGCTCGGCGGGCTGCGGATCGGTGCCTGATTTCCGCTTCTGTTTGCTGGTATCGGTCTGGTTCGAAGCCATGATCGTCTCCATCTGCTGTGAACAGGGGAAACCCGATGCGCGGCCCAAGGGTTGCACCAGACGGTTCCAAATGGACCCCGCGGCCGCGCCCGCCGCTTGACCTCGACCGCGCGATGGAGTGAGTTGCCCAAATGCAGATCCCCAGCCAACTGATGACACTTCCCAACCAGCTCACACTCTCGCGCATCGTCGCGGTGCCAGTGATCTGTCTGTTTGTCGCTTCCGGCTGGGAGTGGCTGCGCTGGATTGCGCTGCTGCTCTATATCGCTGCCGCCATTACCGACTGGCTCGACGGCTTCCTCGCGCGGCGGATGAAGCTCAATTCGGCTTTGGGCAAGATGCTCGACCCCATCGCCGACAAGCTCTTGGTCGGCGGGCTGCTGGTGACGCTCGCATGGACACGGGACCTTGGCGCACTCGACCTGATCCCCGCGATCGCAATCCTGATGCGCGAGATGTTCATCGCAGGATTGCGCGAATATCTCGGCAAGCAGGCGATCGAGGTGCCGGTGAGCCTGCTCGCCAAGTGGAAGACCACCGCGCAACTGGTGGCACTAGGTCTGCTGATCGCTGCCCCGATGCTGGTGGGCCTCATCGGTATCGCGCATTTCGTGCTGTGGATTGCCGCCGCGATGACCATCTGGACCGGGTGGGAGTATCTGCGCGCGACCTGGCCCTACCTTGCGGGCAATGAGCTATGAAGCTGCGCTATTTCGCCTGGCTGCGTGAACGGCTGAACCGCGGCGAGGAGGAGGTCGATCCGCCCGCCGAGGTGGTGACGGTCGCCGATCTCATCCAGTGGTTGCGCGCCCGCGACGAAGCAACCGACCTCGCCATGCAGAAGCCGAGCCTGATCAAGGCCGCGATCGATACCGAGATCGTGCCGCATACCGCCCCCATTGCCGGAGCGAAGGTGATTGCGCTGTTTCCGCCGATGACGGGCGGCTGAGATGACCGTCCGCGTCGAGGAGGCACCGTTCGAGCCGGGCGCCGAGACCAACCGATTTCTGCGCGATGCGTATGGCGCCGGTGCGGCGGTGACCTTCACCGGGCTCGTACGCTCCTCGCCGGGCGATGAGGTCGCAAGCCTGACGCTCGAGGCCTATCCGGAACTTGCCATCGCCCAGATTGAAAAGGCGGTTGCGGAGGCGATTTCCCGCTTTGGCCTGATCCGCGCGGCGGTGATCCACCGCTATGGGACGCTGACGCCGGGTGAGCCGATCGTGCAGGTGATGGCGCTCGCCGGGCACCGGCAGGCGGCCTTCGAGGGCGCCGAATTCCTGATGGACTATTTGAAGACCGACGCGCCGTTCTGGAAGAAGGAAGCGACGGCTGAAGGCGCGCGCTGGGTGGAGGCGAAGCCCGCCGACGACGCCGCGCGCGACAGGTGGAGGACCTGATGACGAACAAGCCGCCCTTCTCGCTGGTGGGCATCGACCATGTGGTGTTCATCGTCGACGATCTCGACAAGGCGGTGAACTGGTATGCCGATGTGCTCGGCTGCCAGCCCGGCTATTCCTACCCGACGCTGGGGATGGAGCAGGTCTGGTGCGGCGCGGCGCTGATCGTGCTGTGGGATATCACGCATCCGGGCGCGGCGGCGGCGGTGCCGCCGGTCATGGGCGGGCGGAATGTCGACCATATCTGCATCGCATTGAGCCCCTTTGCGGAGGATGACATGCGGGCTCACCTCGCGGCGCATGGTGTCAGCATCGAACGCGAAGCTCTGCATGGGGGGGCACGCGGCATGGGCAACTCGTTTTATGTGCGCGACCCGTGGGGTAACAAGCTCGAGCTCAAGGGCCCTGCGGTCTATCCCGATGGCCGGACATGGGAGACGAAATGATGGACGGGACCGACCACAAGCACCTGGTGCGGGCGGTGGAACTGGCGGAAGAGGCGCTCGCCGGCGGCAATGATCCATTCGGGACACTGCTGGTCAGCGCCACGGGCGAGGTGCTGTACGAAGCGCGGAACGAGACGGCGGGCGGTGACGAAACGCGGCATCCGGAACTGCTGGTTGCGCAATGGGCTGCACGGCACCTGTCGCCGGAGGTGCGGCGGGCTGCGGTGGTCTATACCTCGGGTGAACACTGCCCGATGTGCTCGGCGGCGCATGGCTGGGTGGGCCTGGGCAAGATCGTCTATGCGAGCTCGTCGGAACAGCTCGGCAAATGGCTCGCCGGGTTTGGCCTGCCGCCCACCCCAGTGACCATTCTGCCGATCGCAGCGCTGGTACCAGGCATCGAAGTAGATGGCCCGGACCTCTCGCTCGCCGACCGGATCGAGGCGATGCACCGGAAGAACATCGGCCGTTGAGGGCGCGTCAGGACAGATTGCGCACGACCTCGACGATCCGCCCGGCGACGTGATCCCAGGTATAGTTGGCCGCGACGTGCCTTGGCCCGGCCTTGGACGCTCGGTTGTGGAAGTCGCGCGCGGTGACCATGCGCGACATCAGCTCGATGAGATGATCGAGATCTGGCTCGAGGCCATGACTGCCGGGACGTGTCTCCTGCGGGCGCGAGTCGACTGCCCAGCGGAAATCGTTGGTTGTGAAGTCGCCGGTGGCACCGCCTTGCGTCGCTATCAAGGGCAGACCACTTGCCGCCGCCTCGAGGACGGGCATGCAGAAACCTTCTGCACGATAAGGCGCAACATAGGCGTCGGCCGCCCCATAGAGCGCGGCCATGGTCGGCATGTCGAAGGAGTCGCCGAGATAGACGGTGCTCTCATTGACGAGACTGCGCGCTGATTCCGGTAGCTCGTTCAGGAAGCGGCCCAACCCTCCCCTGGAGTCATAGACGGCATCGTGGCCCTTCAGAAGCAATTGCGCCTTGAGGCCGCGCTGCCGGACCGCAACAAAGGCCCGCAGAAGCACGTCGATGCCTTTGGCGAGCACCATCCCGCCAACATGCATGAAGGTGAAGCGGTCCAGGCCGAGCTGTCGGCGGAGCCTGTCACGTGTGGCCGGCGTTGGCCGAAAGACCCTGGTGTCGACGCCATGAGGAATGACAAAGATTCGATCTGGCGGCGCGCCAGCCTCGATCAGTCCGAGACGAACCCAGTTGGACGGGACATGGTAGTTCAGCCGCTCGTAGCGACGCCGCGCCTCCGGTGGACCCAGCTTCTCGATATAGTCACGGCCATGGAATTCGCTGACCAGGAATCCGAGCACGGGATGCGATGCGGCCTGTCCATCCGGCACAAACGGCGTGCGCAGTTCCGTGAACCCCGAGCTGCCGTCCGGCAAGGCTGGGATGGCATTCAGCCGCTGCCTCTCAGCGAGTGAAAACACTTCATCCGCGCGGGCAGGTGTTGCGATATCGCATTTGGAAAGGCGCACATCCGGCCGCCGACTGAGCGCCAGCGCCTGCCACTGGTTGACGAGCGCAATCGAATGCGAGGTGCCGCTCCACCCGGCGATATGCAGGTGAAGCGGCGTGCTGGCGTCGGAGGGCGTCACCGAATTACTCGGCTGCCGCCTGCTTGGGTGTCACGGCATCGGTATAGGCCGCGATCAGCGTGCGGCAGCCTTCGGCGGGCGTGAAGCGGTAGGTGCCGATCTCACTGACCGGGGTGACTTCCGCAGCGGTGCCGGTAAGGAAGCACTCGTCGAAATTGCTGAGTTCTTCCGGCTGGATATGCCGCTCGGTGACGGTAAAGCCATTCTCGCGGGCAAGCTGGATCAGCGTCTGGCGGGTGATGCCGTTAAGGAAGCAATCGGGCGCCGGGGTGTGGATTTCCTTGCCCTTGATGAAGAACACGTTGGCACCGGTCGCCTCGGCGACGAGGCCGCGGTAGTCGAGCATCAGCGCATCGGAATAGCCGTTCGCCATGGCTGCGTCCTTGGAGAGGGTGCAGATCATGTAGAGGCCGGCCGCCTTGGCTGTGCACGGAATGGTCTCTGGGCTCGGGCGCTTCCAGCGGCTCCACTCGAGGCGGATGCCCTTCAGTTTCTCCTCGACGGAGAAATAGGACGGCCAGACCCAGGCGGCGATGGCCAGATGCACCTTGTTGTTGCGGCCGGGCACCGAGAGCTCCTCGGAGCCGCGCCACGCCACCGGGCGCACATAGGCATCGACAAGGCCGTTCTCCTTGAGCACCAGCCGCTTGGCCGCCTCGATCTCCTCGACGGAGTAGGGAATGGTGAAATCGAGCGTCTTGCCGGACTGGATGAGCCGCTCGGTGTGCTGGCGCGACTTGAAGATCTCGCCGCCATAGGCCCGCTCGCCCTCGAACACGCTCGACGCGTAGTGGAGGCCATGCGTCAGCACATGCAGTTTCGCCTCCTTCCACGGAACGAGTTCGCCATCGAACCAGATCCAGCCTTCGCGCTGGTCCATCGGCACGCCTGCCATTTTGCTTCTCCCACTCGCAGATCGCGCAGCCTTTGGCTGCTTGAGGTTGTATGAGGCGCAATCCTGCCTCAGGCACACGCCCTTGGCAAACCGGAACGGCTTTGTGATAAGGCTCGGAACCGCGCTTTCAATGGGATGATGATGGCACCAGCACCGATAAATGTCAACAAGGCTGACATAAATTCGCTGCGGGACGCCAACCCGTCGCTGCCGCTCGACGTCATGGGGCTGTTCTTCTTCGCCTACAGGGACTTCGTGGGCGACGCTGATGCGCTGCTGGAGCGGCAGGGCTTTGGCCGTGCGCACCACCGCGTGCTGTATTTCGTCAACATCAAGCCCGGCATGCCGGTAGCCGACCTGCTCGACATCCTGAAGATCACCAAGCAGAGCCTGGCGCGGGTGCTGCGGCAGCTGGTGGACAACGGCTATATCGAGCAGAAAACCGGCGAAATCGACCGGCGCCAGCGGCTGCTCTACGCCACCGACAAGGGTCGCGCGCTGTTTGAGACGCTGTCGGCGACGCAGCAATCGCGCATCGAGGCGGCCATCGCCGCCCTGCCCCCCGAAGGTCGGTCTACGGTGCTGCGTTTCTTCGTCGGCATGGTGGAAGCCGAAGACCGCGCGCTGCTCGACCAGTTGAGGCTGACGGAGAATTTGTGAGGGCGGCAGCGGCCGCCGTCCCCAAGACGAGTGGAGCCACGTTACCTCTCCCCTGAGGGGTAAGGGGGCGAAAGAGCCGACGCGTCGGAAGCAGCAGGGATCCCTACATCAGCCGCTGGCCGTTGGGCACCGGGCGCTCGAGTGCAGCGAGGACAATGGCGCCGTTCGCGTCTTCGTAGCCGAGGGTCAGCACTTCCGAGCGCACTGGGCCGATCTGGCGCGGCGGGAAATTGACCACCGCCATGACCTGCCGGCCGACCAGCGTTTCGGGCGTGTAGTGCACGGTGATCTGCGCAGAGCTTTTCTTGATGCCAAGCTCGGCGCCGAAATCGATGAGCAGGATGTAAGCCGGCTTCCGCGCCTCGGGGAACACCCGCGCCTCAAGGATGGTGCCGGCGCGGATATCGACCTTGAGGAAATCGTCGAAGCTGATGGTATCGGCCATATCAGCGCTTGCCCAGCTCCTCGGAGCGGCGGCGGGCGGCGGCAACGGCCTTGGCCAGCACCGGCGCGAGGCCATCGGGACCCATCAGCACCTCGAGCGCGGCGGCAGTGGTGCCATTGGGTGAGGTAACGTTCTTGCGCAATTGCGACGCCGGAGCCGGATCGGCATCAAGCAAAGCGGCTGCCCCTATGATCGTGGCGCGGGCGAGCCGCATGGCCTGCTCGGGATCGAAGCCCTGCTGCTCGGCGGCGGCGGCGAGCGCCTCGACCATGTAGAACACATAGGCCGGGCCCGAACCGGACACGGCGGTGACGCCATCGATGGCACTTTCCTCGGCAAACCATTCGACCGCGCCGACGGCGGAGAGCAGCGCATCGACCACATCGTGATCGGCATCGGAAATGGAAAGAGGCACGGCGCCGGTGATGCCTTTGCCGAGCTGGGCGGGCGTATTGGGCATGGTGCGGACGATGCGCTTGGTGCCCAGCCCCTCGCTCAATTGCGCGAGCGAAATGCCGGCTGCGATGGAGAGGACCAGCGTATGCGGGCCGACGACCGGTTCGACCTCGACCATAACGGACGAGATGATCTGCGGCTTGACCGCGAGCACGAGCACATGAGTGAGGACGCCCTCGGGGCTCAGCTGCAGGCGGACGCCGTGCTTTGCGGAGAACGACTTGGCGTCGTCTGACGCGGTAGGGTCGACCAGCACCAGCGCCGATGGCGGCAGGCCGCCCTCGATCCACCCGCGTGCGAGGGACAGACCCATCTTGCCGGCCCCAACCAGAAGGACGGGACCGATATCGGAGAGAATCACGCTTCGCCTACCGTTTCGAACATGACCTGGGTGAGCGCGTCCTGCGCGTTCTTGCCTGCCCATATCACGAACTGGAAGGCCTGATAGTAGAGATCGCAACTGTCGGTCGCCGAGCGGAGCAGCGCCTCGCATTGCTGCGGGCTGACATCGGCGCCGCCGGTCAGCAGGTGCGAGTTGCGGAACAGCACGACGCCCTCGTTGCTCCACATATCGAAGTGCCCGATCCAGAGCTGCTCGTTGATCAGCGAGATCAGTTGCTTGATCTCCGAGCGGCGGCCTTCCGGCACGCGCAGATCGAAGGCCGAGGCGATATGCAGCGACTCAAGGTCTTCCATCCAGTTGAACGACACATGGTAGTCCGACCAGTTGCCGCGCACGGAAATGGAAATCTCATCGGCATCCTGGCGCTCGAACGTCCAGTCGTTGATCGACGCGATGTGCTCGATCAGGTCGACCGGGTGTGCCGCGCGATCGGGCTCGATTTCCAGCAGATGTGTCATAGTTTCGCGTCCCATTGGGCGATATGAGCAAGGCAAATCCGGGCAATGCCCGAACCCGCGCGGGTACGCAAAAACCAGCCGCACGCGGAAAGCCTTCGAATCGACCTCTTGGACCCGACGCTACACCCCGGTTCTGATTCCGGGACACGCGGCCGAAGCAGCTTCCAAGGCTTTCTGTTGTGGATGATCCGGCTCGAAGGGTTAACAGGGCCTTAATTGCCTGAGTCTGTCCCCACCGCTTTGCAGCGATTTCGGGACGGCGTGGCGAAGATGAGCAAGCCTGTGATTGTCGAGGACGTTTGGCGCCGCCGTCAGAGGCCCTTCGGGCGCACACGAGCCCCGCCGCGCCCCATGGTGGGCGTGTCGAAACACGCGGCGCCTATCGATTGCGCTTGCGGACCTCTGCCATTCGAGCGCAGCTCTCATGGCCTTCTCGCGGAAATCGCTCCGCCCGAGCGATTTCTTGCCGCTCGAAGTTCGACAAGCTCACCCTAGGTCCTATCTGACCTTGGGTGGAGAGAAGCTCAGAGCCCCTTGGGCAGCACCCAGCCCTCGCGATAGGCCTCGGCCCAGACGGGGAGGCCCATTTCGTCGGCCCGGCGGGCCTGGGCTTCGCGATCGTAATGCACCGACTTGAGCGACGCGTGCCAGCCCAAGCGGCGTTTCTCGATGATGGCGTAGCGCGGATCGGGCGCGCCGATATCGAAGGGCAGCCCGACACTGCCCGGATTGACCAGCAGCCGGTCGCCACGGACCCGCATCAGCCGCGAGACATGCGTGTGGCCGCACAGCAGCACTTCGGCATCGACGCCCTCGGCCTGTGCCTCGATGAAATCGCGCGGACGGCGGCTGGCGGCCTCGTCCATCCACCCGATGGAATCGGATTGCGGCGTGCCATGGGTGAGCAGCACCACGCCCTCGTGGAGCAGGGTCGCCGGATGGGTGGCGAGCCACGCGGTCTGCTCAGAGGTGAGCCCGGCTCGGACCTGAGCATCGACATGCCAGTCCTTCTCGCGGCCTTCGAGGATGTGCCGGTCGTGATTGCCGCGCACATTGATGGTGCCGATATCCATCAGCCGTGCCGCGACCTCGGGACCATCGAGCGGCCCTGAAAGCGCGTCCCCGAGATTGAGGATTGCGTCGACACGCTCATGCCCGATGTCTTCGAGCACGGCATCGAGCGCGGCGAGATTGCCGTGGATGTCGGAGATGACCGCGAGTTTCACGTGCGGGACGATCAGGCGGAGGGCGGGGATTTCAGGGCATCGAGTTCAGCCTTCAGCGCCTTGAGTTCCTGGCCCTGTGCCTGCACGAGCTCGCGCAGCGCGTCGTAATCCTCGCGCTTGACCAGATCCATTTCGCCCACAAGGCGCTCGAGCTGCGCGTTGACCACTGTCTCGACTTCGCGCCGCACACCATCGGCGAGGCCGGCGGCATTGTTCATCAGCTTGCCCAGTTCGTCGAATATGCGGTTCGGCTGGCTCATCTCGTCCCCTTGGGCATCGCGGTGGCTATGACTGCGGTCTATTTAGGCCCCCCACCCTGCCTTGACCAGAGGGCGCTATCGCCTAAAAGGTCTGCCATATCGCCGCGTTGGTTGCGCGGCCAGAAGGAGCGAGACTTGCCCTTTCCCGCCATCGACCCCGTCGCCTTCGCAATCGGCCCCATCGTGGTGCGCTGGTACGCCCTTGCTTACCTGCTGGGGGTGGTCCTGGGCGCTGCCTATGGCCAGGCGCTGCTGAAAAGGCACGGGCTCTGGCGGGACAACCGGCCGCCCTTCGAGCCGGGCGCGATCTGGGATTTCGCCTTCTGGGCGATCATCGGCATCGTGGTGGGCGGACGGCTCGGCTATGTGCTCTTCTACAACCTGCCGGTCTACGTGGCGAACCCGATGGGAGTTTTCGCGCTGTGGGATGGCGGCATGAGCTTCCATGGCGGGCTCGCCGGCATCATGCTGGCGATGGCGCTGTTCACCCGGTTCAAGGGCGGCAACATCCTCTCGGGCTTCGACCTGTTGGGCGCAATCGGCACGATCGGGCTGTTTTTGGGGCGCATCGCCAATTTCATCAATGGCGAGCTGTTCGGCGCGCCGACCGACCTGCCCTGGGGCGTGGTCTTCCCGACAGACCCCTTGCAGCTGAGCCGGCACCCGAGCCAGCTCTATGAGGCAGTGCTGGAAGGCATTCTGGTCTTTATCGTCATCCGCATCCTGACGCATCGGCTCGACGCGCTGAGAAAGCCCGGGCTCGTCGCCGGCGTTTTCGGCATCGGCTATGCCGTGGGCCGCATCTTCGTCGAATTCTTCCGCCTGCCCGATGAGCAGATCGGCTATCTTTTCGGGGGCTGGCTGACCATGGGCATGGCGCTGAGCCTGCCGGTGCTTGCCGGAGGCATCGGGCTTGTCGCCTACGCACTCACCCGCAATCGGAGGGCTTGAGATGGCCGACAGGTCTGCCCCGAGCCTAGAAGACCTGATCGACGCACAGATCCGCGCCACGGGACCGATGTCGATCGCGACCTATATGGGCCTCGCCCTGTCCTATCCGGCGCGCGGCTATTATGCCGAAGGCGATCCACTCGGCACGAAGGGTGACTTCATCACCGCGCCCGAGATCAGCCAGATGTTCGGGGAGCTGGTCGGGTTCTTTATCGTGAATTGCTGGCAGCAGCTGGGCGAACCCGCGAGCTTCACGCTGCTCGAGCTCGGGCCTGGACGCGGTACGCTGATGCAGGATGCGCTGCGGGTAGCGGCCAAGGCCGAGGGCTTCCTCGATTCGCTGCATCTGCAGCTGTTCGAGGCGAATCCGGCGCTGCGCTTGGCGCAGAAGCAGCGACTCGACCAGTACAACCCCTATTGGGCCGACGAGATCGATGCGGTGGCCGAGGGCGACCCGGTCTTCGTCGTCGCCAACGAGTTCTTCGACGCGCTGCCGATCCGCCAGTTCGTGAAGGGCAAGGACGGCTGGCACGAGCGGCTGGTGGGGCTGCGCGACGGCAAGCGCGCCTTCGGGCTGTCGCCGACGCCGATCCCCGAAAGCACGCTGCCCGAGGCTTTTCACGGCGCCGATGATGGCACGATAGCCGAAATAGGACTCGCGGCCGCCGACGCGATGCAGCGGCTCGCCACGAGGATCAAGGCGCAGAAAGGCGCGCTCATCGCCATCGACTATGGCTATGGGACAACGCAGGCCGGCGAGACGCTGCAGGGCGTCAGCCGGCACAGATTTGCCGATGTGCTGGAGCGGCCGGGCGAAGTGGATCTGTCCTCGCATGTCGATTTCGGGGCGCTGGCGCGTGTGGCCGCGGCGGCCGGGCTCGATGTCGCCCCGCTGGCGACGCAGCGGGATTTCCTCGGGCGGCTCGGCATTGTCGAGCGCGCGACTATGCTGGCGCGGGCAAATCCCGCCCATCTCGAGCACTTGTCAGCGGCGCTCAAGCGCCTGACGCACGAAGACGAGATGGGCACGCTGTTCAAGGCATTCTGCGCCAGTGCGGGTGGGATCGAACCGGTGGGCTTTGCGGACACATGAGCATTCCCTATGACACGAGCCGGGCGCTCGAACGGCTCGGCAACCTCCGGCACGGCTTCTTCGGTCGGCGCGGCGGTTTTTCCACCGGGCTGTTTGCCTCGCTGAACGTATCGGAATCGGCCGGCGACAAGCCGGCGCATGTCGCGGAGAACCGCGCGGCGATTGCCGGGCTTTCCGGCTTCGATGCGAGCGCGTTGGTGACCATCAAGCAGGTGCACTCGACCACGGTTCTGCAGGTAACGCGGAGGCCCGGTGATGTCGAAAAGCCCGAGGGCGATGCGTTGGTGACCAATGTGCCGGGCTTGCTCCTGGGGGTGTTGACGGCCGATTGCACGCCGATCCTGTTCGCTGATGCCGAGGCCGGGGTCATCGGCGCCGCCCACGCTGGCTGGAAGGGCGCGCTGGGCGGCATTGCCGAAGCGACCGTGGGGGTGATGGAAGAGCTCGGCGCGCGCCGCGAGCGGATCATCGCTGCGATCGGGCCGACGATTTCGCTCGCGAACTACGAGGTGGGCCCGGAATTCACGGCGAACCTCCTCGCCCAGCACCGCGATGCGGAAAACCGCATCAGCCGTCCCGACGGAATGCGCGAGCATTTCGACCTGCCGGGCTTCGTGTTCGACCGGTTGAGCGCGGCGGGCGTCGGGCTCGTCGAAGACCTCGGGCTGTGCACCTATGACAGCCCGAAGAAATTCTTCTCGCATCGCTATGCAACGCATCAGGGTATTCAGACCGGACGGCAGCTCAGCGTCATAGGAATGGTGTGAAATCCGTAGCGATCCCCGATCCAGATCATTTCACGTTTCAAATGAAACGCAGAAGTGAGCTCAGTCCGTGTCTGCCCGCGCTTTCGCACCAGAAAAGTCATGCAACTTTTCCCGAAAGCGCTCTAACCGGTAGACTCAGGCGCGGCGCGGGGCTATGAGCCGCACATCGTCACATAACCACTCTTCAGGTCCCGATCGGAGCGCGCCCAAGTGAAACTCGTCACCGGCAATTCAAACCGCGCGCTGGCCGAGGCTGTCGCATCCTATCTCGAACTGCCGCTGACCGACTGCACGGTCAAACGCTTCAACGACAAGGAAATCTTTGTCGAGATCCACGAGAACGTTCGCGGCGAGGACGTGTTCATCCTGCAATCGACCTCGTATCCGGCCAATGACAACCTGATGGAGCTGCTGATCCTGTCGGATGCGCTGCGTCGCTCGTCGGCCCGTCGCATCACCGCGGTGATCCCCTATTTCGGCTATGCACGACAGGACCGCAAATCGGCCTCGCGCACACCGATCTCGGCCAAGCTGGTGGCGAACCTCATCACGGAATCCGGCGTCAACCGCGTGGTGACGCTCGACCTGCACGCTGCGCAGATCCAGGGCTTCTTCGATATCCCCACCGACAACCTCTATGGCGCGCCGGTGATGGTGCGCGACATCCAGGAACGCTACAAGTCGGACAATGTGATGATCGTTTCGCCCGACGTCGGCGGCGTAGCCCGTGCCCGCGCCACGGCGCAGCGCATCGGCGCCGATCTCGCCATAGTCGACAAGCGCCGCCCGCGCGCCGGCGTGTCGGAAGTGATGAACATCATCGGCGACGTGGCAGGCCATGCCTGCATCCTCATCGACGATATCGTCGACTCGGGCGGCACGCTGGTGAACGCCGCCGAGGCACTGATCAGGGCCGGCGCGACGGAAGTTTCGGCCTACCTGACCCATGGCGTGCTGTCGGATGGCGCCGCCGAGCGGATCGGGAAATCGAAGCTGAAGGAACTGGTGATCACCGATTCCATCATGGCGACAGAAGCGACGCTCGCGACCAAGAATATCCGCCGCATTTCGATCGCCCCGCTGATCGGCGAGGCCATCGCCCGCACCGCCAGCGAGCAGAGCGTTTCGAGCCTCTTGGACTAACATAGGTCGCTGACCAGCCGACCTCATGGTGAGCCTGTCGAACCACGAGATCGCTGGCTTTGTGGTACGCACCTGGTCGCCATTCGAGCCTTCTCAGGGAAATCGCTCCACCGGACCGATTTCTGCTCCCTCGAAGTCTCATGGCCTTCTTGGCTCGCAAGGGCTCCACTGGAGCCTTGCGCCGGCTTTGCCGGATGCCTGCGAAGTCGACAAGCTCAGAGTGAGGTTCTTGGGCTCCCGCGGCTCTTTTTCCGCTCTTTGCTGTCGAAATCTGCGCCCTTCGCGCGACATTGGGCTGAGGCCCTATGGTGGGCGTGAGGAGGCGCGAAATGCACTACATGCTGATGCTCTATGCCCGTGAAGCCGAGGGCCTGAAGATCCCGCCCGAGCAGATGGCCCGGGTGATGGAGGATATGGGCGCCTACCAGGCGGCACTCGAAAAGGCCGATGCCTTCGTGATGACCGCGCCGCTCGACCGCACCCGCAACGCGCGGACGCTGCGGCCAAGAGGAGGAGAGATCAAGGTTGCGCAAGGTGCCGATGGCCCCGCCTTCAGCAACGAAGGCGGCGAACTGCAGGTGGTGAGCGGACCCTATGCCGACACGCTCGAGCAGCTCGGCGGCTTCTTCATCATCGAGGCGGCCGACATGGACGAGGCCGTCGCGTGGGCGCGGCAATGCCCGGCCGCCCAATGGGGCAGCATCGAAATCCGCGCGATGAAGCCCGGCTTTTGAAGCCGCACATTTATTTCGTCGCCGTTTTGTAGAAACCTCTCCCCTGCCCGCGTCATCGCACTGACCGGGCATGGCGCCCGGCGCATCAGGGAGATGATGAATGCAGTACATGCTGCTGATCTATGGCGACGAAGCGAAAATGAATGCAGCGACGGAAGTCGAGGACACTGGCATGAGCCCGGACTACCATGCCTTCAACCAGGCGCTGATCAAGGCAGGCGCAATGCGCGGCGGCGAGCGGCTCAGGCCCACCAGTGCCGCGACGAGCGTCAGGGTGCGTGACCAGAAGGCAGTGATCCTCGACGGGCCCTATGCCGACACGCAGGAGCAGCTGGGCGGCTATTACCTGATCGAGGCGGATGACCTCGACAAGGCGCTCGAATGGGCCAAGGCCTGCCCGGCGGCGCAGTTTGGCACCGTCGAGGTGCGCCCCATCTGGCCGATACGCCGGCAATAATCGCCTCCCTCGCGCGGACCTCGGTCGAAACCGGCCCGGTCCGCGCGACATGCCGGCATCGGGCGATTGTGCTCGGGAGCAAGGGATGTGAATGATGCGCTACATGATGCTGATCCACCATGACGAGGCGGCGCTCGCCGCCGCGCCGCAGCAGCAGCTCTGGCAGGACTATGCCGCCTTCAACGAGGCCCTCACGAAGGCGAATGGCGAGAGCGGCATCCGCCTCGAACCATCGAGCAAGGCAACAACGGTGCGCATGCGGATGGACAATACCGAGGTGTTGGACGGGCCCCATATCGACGCCAAGGAACAACTGGCCGGCTATTTCTTCGTTGATGCCGAGACGCCGGAGGACGCCGTCGCCTGGGCCAAGCGCTGCCCATCGTCGCGCTACGGGTCAATCGAGATCCGCCCGGTCTATATCCCGCCGGCAGGCGGCTGGAAGTGAGAGAAGCCGATGAGGCAAGGCACGCAGCCGAGCGTGTGGCGCGCGACAGCTATGGCCGCCTCGTCGCCTATCTCTCGGCCCGGACGCGGGACCTCGCCGGGGCAGAGGACGCGCTCGGCGAGGCGTTTGCCACCGCGCTCCGGATCTGGCCCATCGAAGGCGTGCCGCAAAACCCCGATGCGTGGTTGCTGACCGTGGCGCGCCGCCGCCAGACTGATCAATTGCGGCGGCGGGGCACGCAAAGGGCCGGAGAGCCGACGCTGATGCTGCTGGCCGACGAGACTGCCGAAGGTGGCGACGATGGCGACATTCCCGACCGGCGGCTCGGGCTGATGTTCGCCTGTGCGCATCCGGCGATCGAGCGCGGCCTGCGCGCGCCGCTGATCCTGCAGACGCTGCTCGGCTTCAACGCCATCGATATCGCCGCGGCCTTTCTCATTCCGCCCGCGACCATGGGACAGCGGCTGGTGCGCGCCAAGACGCGGCTGCGCGATGCCGGTATTCCCTTCGCCATTCCGCCGCGTGCGGAAATGGCCGAGCGGCTCGAGGCGGTGCTCGACGCTGTCTACGCCATCTACGGCAAGGGCTGGAGCGAATGGGAGGAGGACGGCAAGGAGAGCATGGCGGGCGAGGCGATCTGGCTCGGCCAGTTGCTGGCGCGCCTGCTGCCCGATGCGCCCGAAGCGCTGGGCCTCGTGGCGCTGATGGGCTTCGCCGAGGCGCGGCGGCCTGCCCGCCGCACGGCCGACGGTGCTTACGTGCCGCTCGAAGCTCAGGACGTTGCGCTTTGGAACGACTCGCTGATCCGCCAGGCGAACGACGCGCTGCGGCAGGCCAATGGCGTGGGCCTGTCGGGCCGCTACCAGCTCGAGGCGGCGATCCAGTCGGCGCATGTGCATAGGCGGCTGACCGGCAACGACACCTGGCCGGCGATAACCGCGCTCTACGCGCATCTGGTGCGACTGACCGGCTCGCCAGTAGCGCAGTTGAACCATGCCGCGGCGCTGGCCCATACCGAGGGCGCCGAGGCGGCACTGGCTGCCATCGCGCCGTTATCCGACGACCGGCGCATGCAGAGCTATCAGCCCTATTGGGCGACGCTCGGGCACCTGCATGCCGAAGCCGGACATCGCGCCGAAGCGCATGAGGCGCTGACCGTCGCCATGGGGCTCGCGACCGACCCGGCGGTGCGGGCGTATCTCCAACAAAAGCGGCGCGCGCTGCCGGCTGATTGAGCGCGGGACAAGCGCAATTGTCGCGATCGCGGCAAGGGAGGCTTCATCGGGACCGTGCGAAGCTCGCAAGAGTTGCCGGGGGTTGGTCGGGATGGATGGATTGGGACCGGATGGCGTACTTCGCCATGACGTACCGACGCATTGGGTGATGCGGGCGCTGCTGATCGGTGGCGGCGTCGTGATCCTCGCCCTGACCGGACAGGAGCTGTGGCGCGCCGTGTGGCCGCCCAATCTCTTCAGCCTGCCGTTTCTCGCCATCATCGTCGGCGCGGCGCTGGTCGGGGCCCCGATGATCGGCGCCGGGCTCGTTGCGCCATCGGTCGGCTGGCGGATCGTCCCGGGGCTGGTCGAGATCACCATTTCAAGCCCGTTCGGGCGGAAGACGCACCGGATCGCCGCCCATCAGGTGGAGCGCTTCGATATCCGCGAGGATACCGGCGACGGGGTATCGAGCTTCCGTGTGGTAATGACGATAGCCGACGGCTCGAGATTTCCGAGCCGCGATTTCGGCAGCTACAAGGCGGCGGACGACTTGTGCCAGCAAATGCAGGCGATCCTCCACCGCAAGCCGCGCTGATCCCTTGCCCGCCGGGGGTTTGTGCACTATAGCGACGCGCATGAAGTACCCGTCACCCCTGGAGGACGGGTGCGTGAGCTTTGACAGTCAAAGTTCACACCAACCCATGAATGGAAAATTCCATGGCTACTGCTGCTAAAGAGCTCAAGGCTCAGGCGCGTACCGGGGTGGGCAAGGGGGCCGCTCGGGCACTGCGTCGCGAGGGGCTCATTCCCGCCGTCATCTACGGTGACAAGAAGCCGCCGCTTCCGATCGCCATTTCCTACAACGAAGCCATGAAGCGCATCCTTGCCGGTGGCTTCCTGTCGCACAGCCTCGTCGTCGAGGTTGATGGCGAGAAGCATTCGGTGATTCCGCGCGACTACCAGCTCGATCCGGTGAAGGACAAGGCGCTGCACGTCGACTTCCTCCGCATCGCGAAGGGCTCGAAGCTCAACGTGCAGGTGCCGGTGCGCTTCATCAACGAAGAGCTCTCCCCGGGCCTGAAGCGCGGCGGTACGCTGAACGTCGTGCACCACACACTCGACCTGACCGTCGATGCGGCCAATATCCCGGAATTCGTCGAGGTCGATCTCGAGGGCAAGGATATCGGCGACATCATCCATATCTCGTCGGTGAAGCTGCCGGCCGGCGCGACCGACCACAGCCACGAAGCCGATGTGACCATCGCTTCGATCGTTGCCCCGTCGGGCCTGAAGTCGGAAGACGCAGCCGGTGGTGGTGCCAAGGCCTGATCGGCCATGGCAATCAGCTGAGTTTCGAGGCGACCCACGGGTCGCCTCTTTCATTTGAGGCGACGCCATGCAGCTCATTGTCGGCCTGGGCAACCCGGGCGAAAAATACCGGCTCAACCGCCACAATATCGGCTTCCTCGCGATCGACGAAATCGCCCGGCGGCACGGATATCCTGCTTTTCGCGAGAAGTTTCTGGGCCAGATCGCCGAGGGCGAAATCGGCGGCGGGCGCGTGCTGCTGCTGAAGCCGCAGACGTACATGAATTCGTCCGGCGACAGCGTCCAGCAGGTGATGAAGTTCTACAAGCTCGCACCCGCTGACCTGACGGTGATCTATGACGAGATCGACCTTGCGCCCGGCAAGGTGCGGATCAAGCTCGGCGGTGGCAATGGCGGGCACAATGGCATCCGCTCCATCGACCCGCAGGTGGGCAAGGACTATCGGCGCGTGCGGCTCGGCGTCGGGCATCCCGGCGACAAGGACGCGGTGATGCACCACGTGCTGGGGGATTTCTCCAAGGCCGACCGCGAATGGCTGGAGCCGCTGCTAGATGCCCTGGCACGAAACGCCGAGCTTGTCGTCAAGGGCGACGACAATGGCTTGATGAACAAGCTGGCAATCGCCGTGCAGGGCGATGGCGCGGCGCGGGCCGAACGCCCGGACATGCCCGACCCGACGCGCAAGAAGGCCGCGCCGGCCCAGAGCCATATCCGCGCCGCACGCCGCCCCGAGCCGCAGGTGAAACTGCCGGAAACCGGCCCGATGGCCGCGATGCTGAAAAAGCTGCTGAAGAAGGACTAGCGGGGCCCTGCCCCGTTTCCGATTGACTTTACCCGAGTGCCGCCCGATGGGTGGCGAAACGAAAATCCGGAGAGACCCATGGGCTTCAAGATGGGGATCGTCGGCCTGCCGAATGTCGGCAAGTCGACGCTGTTCAACGCGCTGACCCGCACCGCTGCCGCGCAGGCCGCGAACTTCCCGTTCTGCACCATCGAGCCGAATGTCGGCGAAGTGGCAGTGCCGGACGCCCGGCTCGAGAGGCTGGCACAGGTGGGCAAGAGCCAGCAGATCATCCCGGCGCGGATGAGCTTCGTGGATATCGCCGGGCTGGTGAAGGGCGCGAGCAAGGGCGAGGGCCTCGGCAACCAGTTCCTCGCCAATATCCGCGAATGCGACGCCATTGCCTATGTGCTGCGCTGCTTCGAGGACGGCAACATCATCCATGTGGCCAACAAGGTCGATCCGCTGGCCGACGCCGAAGTGGTCGAGACCGAACTGATGCTCGCCGACCTCGAGAGCCTCGAGAAGCGCCGCAACGGCGTGGAAAAGAAGGCAAAGCAGGCCGACAAGGACGCCAAGCTGACCCTCGACCTGATCGACCGCGCATTGGTGCTCTTGCGCGACGGCAAGTCCGCGCGGCTGGTGCAGCGCTCGGACGACGAGGAGAAGGCCTTCCGCGAACTGCAGCTGCTCACCTCGAAGCCGGCGCTTTATGTGTGCAATGTCGATGAAGGCTCGGCGGCGACCGGCAATGCCATGACCAAGCAGGTCGAGACCTATGCCGCCCAGCACAATGCCGCGGTGATCGTTATTTCGGCAGAGATCGAGAGCCAGCTGGCGCAACTGCCCGACGCTGAACAGGCCGAGTACCTTGAATCGCTCGGATTGCACGAGCCGGGCTTGAATCGATTGATCCGCGAAGCCTACCAACTGCTTGGTTTGCAGACCTATTTCACGGTCGGCCCCAAAGAGGCGCGCGCCTGGACGATCCACAAGGGCGACCGCGCCCCGCAGGCCGCCGGCGTGATCCACACCGATTTCGAACGCGGCTTTATCCGCGCGCAGACCATTGCCTTCGACGACTACGTGACGCTTGGCGGCGAAGTGCCGGCCAAGGAAGCGGGCAAGGCACGCGACGAAGGTAAGGATTACGTGGTGAAGGACGGAGATGTCATGCTGTTCAAGTTCAATACTTGAGCCCTTTGCATGATTTTTGAATTTCTCGGCTTCACCTGGAGCGTCATCCTCAGCTTCATCACCGCCCCCTGGACCCTGGCGACGGGCAGCATCAGCCTCCTGAGCGTCGCGGGGACGCTTGGGCTTGCGCTCTTGCTCGTGGCAGCAGTGCTGATCATCCGCCACCCGGAGGCGCATGGCCGCTGGCTGCTGCCCCTGGCGCTCGCAGGCTGCCTGAGCCCCGCGATCCTCTGGTTCGCCCGCGCCAGCATGGGCTGGTTCGGCATGCTGTTCGCGCTGGTGCTCGGCCTTGCCGGGCTGCTGGTCTGGACGGGCATGCTGGCGAACGACGCAGACCGCCGCGCGCCCTTCTGGTTCACCGGGCTCGGCGTGATGAGCTTTACCGGCTATGCGGGCCTCGTCGGCATCATCATCGTGTGGAGCGGTAGCTGACCGCTTGATGGGTTGGAGCGGTTGACCTATACGTCAACCGATGAACCCGATCACGTCAGGCCGCCGGCATTTCGAAGACCTCGCCGTCGGCGAGGTGCTGGTGCTCGCCAGCGTGACAGTGACGCGCGAGATGATCATCAGCTTCGCCCGCGAGTTCGACCCCCTGCCGTTCCACCTTGATGAAGAGGCGGCAAAAGCGTCGCTGCTGGGCGGGCTGGCCGCCTCCGGCTGGCAGACGGCGGCCCTGTCGCTGCGGCTCTTGAACGACGCGTTCCTCGGTCATGTCGCCTCGGCGGGCGGGCTCGGCTTCTCGGACCTCAAGTGGCGGCGGCCTGTGCTGGCCGGTGACACGATCGGCGGAACGGCGACCATCGTCGCGCTGCGCCTGTCGCAATCGCACCCGGAATGGGGCATTGCGGAAATCGACTTCGACATTTCCAACCACAAAGGCGAGCGGGCGATGACGATGCGTCTCGCCAACCTGATAGAGCGGCGGGAGGTGCTGATGACGCAGCCGCAGCAACCCTATGGTACCGAGCATGGGAGCGGCCGCGCATGACGCGCTGGTTCGAGGATATCGAGGTCGGTGCCCCTTACCCGCTCGGAAGCCATGTCTTTTCCGCGGAGGCGATCAAGCGCTTTGCCGCGCTTTATGACCCGCAATACTTCCACCTGGATGAGGTGGCGGCGCGTCACAGCCATTTCGGCGGACTGATCGCCTCAGGCTGGCATACAGTGGTGGTTGGACACCGGCTGATGGTCGATGCGCTCGAGGTTGAGGCGAATAGGCTGAGGGCCGCGGGCGGCGAGCCTGGCGTTTCGGGCCCCTCGCCCGGGGTGAACACCATGGCGTTCAGGACGCCCGTGCGACCGGGCGACACGGTTGAGTACACACTGACGGTGACATCGAAACGGCCATCGCAGTCGCTGCCCGGCTGGGGCCTGCTGATCAACCGGCTCGAAGGAGTCAACCAGCGCGGCGAACCGGTGTACCATGCAGAGGTGGTCGCATTCTCGAAACTGCGCGACTATCGCATGCCGCTCGGGCGCAAGCTGGCCGCGGCACTGAAGCCGTTGACCCGGATCGGCATATTGAAGAGATTGCGGGCGAACCGGAGGTGAATCGCCGATGCGCACGCTCGCTGCCCTGCTGCTGATCGCGCTCAGCGCGCTCCCCGCCCATGCGCAAACCCTCACCGGTGTTGGCGTCGAGGGCAATTGGGGCTGCCGCGCCAATATCGATGGCACCAAGGCCGGGCTGCTGACCATCTATGCCGGATCCTATGGCTATGCGTCGGCGAATTTCGCCAGCGTCGCATCGGGCAGCGGCAATGCGGAGATGGCATCGAACGGCGTGACCTTCCTCGATGGCAACCTGCTGGCTGGCGCCGGCATTCTCGGCGGCACGCTGGGTTTCGATGCCGAGGGCCGCGATACGCTGACGCTGTTCACATCGGAAAAGCCGGTGCTGACCTGCACGCCGCGCTGAGGATGGACACCACGAGGCCGCAGGAGCTTGTGGTGAGCGTGTCGAACCACGAGGGCGCGTGGAACCGACATCGCCCTTCGACACGCCCGGGGTGAAGTCGCCATTGATCCGGGCCGGATGCTGGTCGACGGCGGCGCCTAAGCCACCAGCGGGAGCCGGACGACCTGGCGCAAGCCACCTTCGGGGCGGTTGGAAATCTCGATGGCGCCGCCGAATCGCTCGATGATCTCGCGGGCAATCGCGAGGCCAAGTCCGGCCCCCTTTACGGTCTGCATTCGCGCAGGATCGGCGCGGAAGAAGGGTTCGAAGACGCGCGGAATCAGCGGCTCCGGAATGCCCGGTCCGTCGTCCTCGATGACGAGCAGTGCTTCGTCGCCGGAAATGCCAAGGCTGACGCGCGCGCCGCCGCCATGGGTCGCTGCATTGGTGATGAGGTTGCGGAGCGCCCGGCGCAGCGCCAGCGGCCCGGCGCGCACGGCCGCCGGTTCGACTGAAACCACCGAGACCGACAGTCGCGCGGCCTGCAGGTCACGCGCGGTTTCGCGCACAAGTGCGTCGAGATAGAGACGTTCGCGATCCTCGCCTGCACCTTCCTCCTTGACGAGGCGGATGGCGCTATCGGCGATGGCCTCCAATTCATCGAGATCGGAGAGCCACGCGGCGCGATCTTCGTCTGGCAGGAATTCGGCGCGGAGCCGCATGCGCGTCATGGGGGTGCGCAGATCGTGCCCAGCGGCCGCCACAAGCCGCATCCGGCTCTCCATTGTCCCCTTGAGGCGATCGGACAGCGCGTTGAGCGTGAGCGCCATACGGCGCAAGTCGGGACCACCCTTGACCGGTATCTGCGGCAGCACGCCATCCGGACCTATCGAGGCCACGGCGTTCTCCACCATGCTGAGCGGCCGGGTGGTGCGCCAGGCGACCATGAAAGCCACGCCCGAGACACCGAACAGCATGATGCCGAGCCAGGCCCACAGCGCCGTCCAAACCGGAGGCGGCAGCGGCGGCCCCTGCAGTTGCTGCACCTCGAACACCATCCACTTCCCCTGCTGTGTGGGAAGCACGGCGACAATGTCGCCGGGCGCACGTTCGATAATTTCGACCTGGGCACCGGCGGCGGCGCCGTCGAGAGTCTCCCTTAGCCCCTCGGTCAGATCCGGCCGCGGTTGCCCAACTGGCCGTGCCGCCAGAATTTCCATGCGGTCGGGGCGCGGCGGCCGCTCGACCTTGCCACTGCGCCGCTCAAGCTCCATCTCGATGCTGCGCGACAGCGGAAACAGCATACGGCGCGGTTCGTTCTGAGAGATGAGCACAAACGTCGCCACGGTCGCGATCACGACCACGGCGACCATCGACGTAATGAAGATCAATGCCAGCTTGAACTGCGTGCTGCGCATCAACCCGCCCCGCGATCCACTCGGACCGCGAGCTGGTAGCCGCCATTGCGGACGGTCTTGAACAGAACCTCGCTGGTATGGTCGCCCAGCTTGCGGCGAATGCGGCTCATCAGCACATCGATCGAGCGGTCGACCGGGCCGGCCTCGCGCCCCTGCGTCAGATCCAGCAACTGATCCCGCGAAAGCACGCGACCGGGGCGGTCGAGGAAAGTCTTGAGGAGTTCGAACTCCGCGCCCGTCAGCACGACATCGTCGCCATTGGGGGCTGTGACGCCACGGGACCCGAGATCGGCAAGGAACCCGGCGAAGTGGTAGACAGTATCGAGACTTGCGGGCTGCGATGCCGTTGCGGACCGACGCAGCACGGCGCGCATGCGCGCCAGCAACTCGCGCGGATTGAAGGGCTTGCCGATATAGTCGTCGGCACCGATCTCGAGTCCGATGATGCGATCGACCTCCTCGCGCAGCGCCGTGACCAGAATTACCGGCAGGTGCGGCGAACGGGACCGCAACTCGCGGCACATATCGAGACCCGAACCGTCCGGCAGCAAGACGTCTAGGATGACGATATCGAGCTTTTCGGTCGCGACGGCCGCCTGGCATTCGCGACGCGAGCCGGCTGTCGTGACGCGAAAGCCCTGCTCGCCAAGATAGCGAGCCAGCAGTTGGCTGATCTGCTTGTCGTCATCGACGACAAGCGCATGGGGGATTGTGTTGGCAGTGCTCATGCGCCGAGTGATTCCCTTTCGGCTCGCCCCGCGCAAGAGCACCACCCAACTCATTTGCCACTCAAGTTTGCTGGCGCGCCGGCCAGCAAACTTCGGACAAGAAGCGGTCAGTGCCCCTCGAAATCGACGAGCTTGAACACATCGATACCCACAGCGGCGAGCTTGGCCGCGCCGCCCAGATCGAGAAGATCGATGACAAAACCCGCCCGCGAAATCTCGGCGCCGGTGCGCCGAATCAAGGACACCGCAGCCAGCGCGGTCCCTCCGGTCGCGATCAGGTCATCGACGAGCAGCACGCTGTCACCGGCTCCGATGACATCGGCGTGGATCTCGATTGTATCGACGCCGTATTCGAGCGCGTAGTTTTGGCCGATCGTCTCACCGGGCAGCTTGCCCTTCTTGCGCACGGGGATGAAGCCGACACCCAGCGCGATGGCAACACCGGCGCCGAAAATGAAGCCGCGGGCCTCGATGCCGGCGACATGGGTGATGCCGAGCCCGCGATGCGCCGCGGCAATTTCCTCCACACTCTGCCGGAAACCCTCGGGGTGCTCGATCAGCGTGGTGATGTCACGGAACATGATCCCCTTCTTGGGATAGTCGGGGATCGAACGGATCAGGGACTTGAGCTCAAGCATGGCACTGCCGGTAGAAGGAACAGACCAGCAAGTGGTAGCCAATTCCATGCTTCCGCGCCAGAGTGAGGCCGATGCCTTGGCCTGCCCACAGGTCAATTCAGCTTGCCGGCCAAAGGCTGAAACGGACACACACTCTGTGCCGACGCGCTTCCGAGCCGCAAAAGTGCTGAAGCGTGTCGGGGAAGCGCTCTAGCCCCGAGGCGCCATCCGATCCACCACCTGCCGTGCCGCCACCCCGGCCCGCCACGCACCCTCGAGCGCCGCGTCGCGCGCCGCGGCCCGAAACCGCGGGCTCAGCGCGAGAGGCGCAAGCACGATACCGGCCTGAAGCAGCGGATGCCCGGCAAGCGTGCGCGCCAGAGCCGCGGCAGCTGCGGCGCGACCGATAATGCCCATCATGTCATCGACCCCCGCCGCGGGTCGACAGAAGCCCCGCACCGCTCTCGGATGGCAAAGAAAAAGGGCGCCAGAATGGCGCCCCAACTCCCAGATCGCACAGATACCCTGTCAGTGCTCGATCTTCGACCAGACCCGGCGCTTGACGGCATACAGAAGGCCCGCAAACAGGACGAGGAACAGCATCACCTGCAGACCCGCCTGCTTGCGCGCCACGAGGTGCGGCTCAGCCATCCACATCATGAAGGCTGACACATCGCGGGAATACTGGTCCACCGTCTGCGGCACGGTCGAGCCATCCTCGGCGGCGGCATAGACCACCTGGCCATCCGTCATCGGCGACGGCATGCCAATGGCGTGGCCGGGGAAATACTCGTTGAAATACTTGCCCTCAGGCAGGGTGAATGGCGTGCCATCGGCATTCTTGATATCTGCCGGGACTTCCTCCTCGTACCCCGTAAGGAGGGCGTGGATGTAGTCCGGACCACCTTCCGCATACGCGGTACCGGGGAAGTAGTTCAGAATGAACCACGGAAACGACTGCGGCGTGCCGCGCGCCTTGGCGAGCACGGAGAAATCGGGCGGAACAATGCCGAAAGCGGCCACCTGATCGGCCTCAGACTGGCCGGTTCCCGGCCACCTGTCGGCAAGTATGCCGGGGCGCTTGCCGCCTTCGGCCGCCGGATCGACGATCTCGTACTCGGCAGCAAGTGCTTTGACCTGCGCCTCGGAAAACTCAGGACCGCCCGGCTCCGCCAGGTTGCGGAAGGCCATCAGATTGGCGCCGTGGCAGGAGGCACAGACCTCGCGGAACACCTGGAAGCCGCGCTGCAGCTGGTTCCTGTCATAGGTTCCGAAGATGCCAGCGAAAGTCCATGGCTCGCGCTTGACCGCAACCGCCTCCGCCGCAAACGACGGGCTTGCGCCGAGAAGGGCCGACATCGCCAGCGCGCCCAGGATGATTTTGCTCATTTTCATTGCGTTTTGCCCCGGGGTTCTCACTCGGCCGCGGCCGGTGCGAGCACCGGTTCGGATATCGACGTCGGCAGCGGCTTGGTCCGCTCGAACCGCCCGAGGAGCGGCAGGACGACCAGGAAGTAGGCGAAGTAGTAGGCCGTGCAGATCTTCGAGAAATCTGCGACCGAAATCCCCAGAACCACGCCATCTGCGGCAGATGCGCCAAGATAGGCCAGCATGATGAAGTTCACGACGAACAGGCCGTAGAACCACTTGAAGATCGGCCGGAACGAGCCGGAGCGGACCTTCGACGTATCGAGCCACGGAACGAAGAACAGCACGACGATCGAACCGGCGAAGAACAGGACGCCCAGGAGCTTGGAGTCAAGGAACAGGATGCCGAAGTCGATGGCGCGCAGGATGGCGTAGAAAGGCAGGAAGTACCACTCGGGAACAATATGGGCCGGCGTGACCTGGCTGTTCGCCATGATGTAGTTGTCGGCATGACCGAGAATATCGGGCAGGAAGAACACGAACCACGCGAACGGGATGCAGAACACCACGATCGCGAAGAGATCCTTCAGCGTGTAGTACGGGTGGAAAGGCACTGTGTCGCGGCTCGACTTTACCTCAACACCCACCGGGTTGTTGTTGCCCGGCACGTGCAGAGCCCAGATGTGAAGCGCGACGACTGCCGCAATGACGAACGGCAACAGGTAGTGCAGCGAGAAGAAGCGGTTGAGCGTGGCGTTATCGACGCCGAAGCCACCTCGCAGCAGCTGCAGGATGGGATTGCCAACGACGGGCACGGCGCCGACGATCTCGGTGATCACGGTTGCCGCCCAGTAGCTCATCTGGCCCCAGGGCAGGACGTAGCCCATGAATGCAGTGGTGACCATCAGCACGAAGATTAGCACGCCGAGGATCCAGAGCACTTCACGCGGCTGCTTGTAGGAGCCGAAGAACAGCCCGCGGAACATGTGGATATAGACTGCCGCGAAGAACATGGAGGCGCCCACGGCGTGGGTGGCCTGAATGATACGACCACCATTCACGTCACGGCGGATATGCTCCACAGAGTTGAACGCGAGATCGACCTGCGGCGTGTAGTGCATTGCCAGGATGATGCCGGTGATGATCTGCACCACGAGCATGAACGCAAGGATGGCGCCGAAGGTCCACCAATAATTGAGGTTCTTCGGTGTTGGGAAATCCATCATGTGGGTCTTGCCCCACCTGATGATCGGCAGGCGGTCGTCGAGCCACTTCTCGACGGCGCTTCCGGGGACGTAGCTGGATTCGTGACTGGACATCTGAGCGGCCCCCTTAACCGATCTTCACTTTGGTGTCGGACAGAAATTCATAGGGCGGCAACACCAAATTCTTGGGCGCCGGACCCTTGCGAATACGCCCGGCAGTATCGAACTGAGACCCGTGGCAGGGACATGCCCAACCATTGTACTCGCCCGACTCACCAACAGGAATACAGCCGAGATGCGTACAGGCGGCCTTCATGATCAGCCACTGCTCGTGTCCGGGCTTGGTACGCTGCTCGTCAGTCTCCGGATCCTTCAGATCCGCGAGCGGCACGGCCTTGGCCTCGTCGATCTCCTTCTGGGTGCGATACCGGATGAAAAGCGGGCTACCGCGCCACATCACCTTGATCGACTGCCCTTCCTGGACGCTCGCCAGATCCACTTCGATACTGGCGAGTGCCAGCACCGAGGCGTCAGGGTTCAACTGGTTGATCAGCGGCCACGCAACACCGGCCACGCCCACGGCGCCGACTGCGCCAGTAGCGATAAACAGGAAATCGCGCCGCCCCGGATTGGGGACATCCTCGTGTTCATGATTGGATTGGGTCGCCAAGGTTCGGTTCCGTCCGTTGCTGTCGATCGCGCAGTGAGCCCCCGCCACTAGCGCACTTTTTTGTCTGCGCGCAAATGGGCGCACGCGCCCCGCGACGGCGCGTGAATTTGGCGTTCTTTTGGCACTATGCTCCCCGATTGTCCAGCCGCTCGCGGGCTGACTTTCCGCCGCTGCGACACTATAGCAGCGCCCGTGCCAAACCCTGAGGATGAGGCGGAAATGCCCGTAGAACTTGCACTTTACCAGCCGGACATTGCCCAGAACACCGGCACACTGCTGCGCCTCGGCGCGTGCCTCGGCGTGCGGGTGCATATCATCCATCCAACGGGATTTCCATTTTCCCGCCAGAATCTGAAGCGCGGTGCGCTCGACTATTTCGAGGAGGCCGAGTTTACCGAACATGACAGCTGGGTCGATTTTGACCGGTTTCGCCGTGAGTCTGGACGGCGCCTGGTGCTGCTCACCACCAAATCCAGCGGCTCGATGTATCATGCACGGTTCGAGCCGAACGATATTCTGATGATGGGCCGGGAGAGCGCCGGCGTGCCCGACGCCGTAGCCGAGGCGGCAGACCTCCGCATCCGCATTCCCATGCGACCACAAATGCGCTCCCTCAACGTGGCGGTGGCGGCCAGCCTCGTGCTAGGGGAAGCGCTGAGACAGACCGGACATTTCGAAGCGCTGACATGAGCCTGCCCGAGGACATTGAATCAAAGAAGCAAATGGCCTCGGCCTGGTTCCGGCAATTGCGGGACGAGCTCTGCGCACGTTTCGAGGCGCTTGAGCACGCGCTGGCCGGGCCGGGTGCCGAGCGAGCGGCAGGACATTTCGAGCGGGAGACCTGGTCGCGCACCGACCATACCGGGGCGCCTGGTGGCGGCGGCGAGATGAGCATGATGCAGGGCCGCGTCTTCGAGAAGATCGGCGTACATATCTCGACGGTTTACGGTCAGTTTTCGCCCGAGTTCGCCAAGCAGATGCCCGGCACCGAGGAAGGCGCCAGCTTCTGGGCCTCGGGCATTTCGCTCATCGCCCATCCGATGAATCCGAATGTACCTGCCGCGCACATGAACACGCGCATGGTGGTGACGGGCAAGCAATGGTTCGGCGGCGGTGGCGACCTGACCCCGGTGCTCGATCGGCGCCGGACACAGGAAGACCCCGATTCGGTAGCCTTCCACGACGCCATGCGGCGCGCCTGCGAGGCGCATGCCGATATCGTCGACTATGGGCGCTACAAGGCATGGTGCGACGACTATTTCTGGCTGGCGCACCGCAAGGAGCCGCGCGGGATCGGCGGCATTTTCTATGACCACCACAATTCCGGCGACTGGCAGAAGGATTTTGCGTTCACGCAGGATGTCGGCCGGGCCTTCCTCGATGTTTATCCGGCGCTGGTGCAAGCCAACATGGAGAGCCCATGGACCGGGGCCGACCGGGACGAGCAGTTGGTGCGTCGCGGCCGCTATGTCGAGTTCAACCTGCTCTACGACCGGGGCACGACCTTCGGGCTGAAGACCGGCGGCAACGTCACCTCGATCCTCTCCTCCATGCCGCCCATGGTGAAGTGGCCCTGACGGGAGAGCCCGCGCTCACGGCGCAACTTGCGCCAACAGGGCCTCACGTTCGAGTACGAAGCCTGAGTCGATCCACTGCCGCTCGAGCCGGTCGAGGGCCTGCCCCACGGCCGGGCCGGGCGCCATGCCGCTGGCGAGCAGATCGCGGCCGGTGACCGGAAAGCGCGGCACCTGCAGGGCCTCGAGTTGCTCCCGCAGCGCGAGCTTCGCCGCTTCGGTCCAGCCGGACAGCGTTGCCGCCACATCCACCGCTTCGGACAGAAGCGCCGGATAGCGGTAGGCCGCTTCGTTGATGGCGAAATCGGTGAGGAGCTGTGCAGCGGCAAGCAGGCGCCCTGCCCCGGCGATCGCATCGTTGGAGAGCCGCCACTCCGCCTGCAGAGCGTCGGTGTCGCAGTCGACAAGGATCAACGCGAGGCGGGCAGCGCCATCAGGCCGCCGCGACTGGCTTTCATAGGCGCGCAGCAGTGCCAGTGCATCGCGCGAGAGCGGCACCAGCCCGGCCTCGGCCATCGCCTTGAGCGTGCGGGCCACCTTCGGTACGGCAAGCATGCGGCGAAGTTCCGCCCCCACTCTTTCGCGGGCAAGCTGCGCTGTCTCGGGCGCCGCGGCGATGGCGGCAGCAAGCCCTGATGGATCGAGCACTTCGCCCGCATGGCTCGCTGAGAACCGAAAGAACCGATAGACCCGCAATCGGTCCTCGGCGATCCGGGTCGCCGCATCGCCGATGAAGCGCACCCGACGCGCGAGGCAATCGTCGAGGCCGCCAAGCGGATCGAAAAGCGTGCCGTCATGCCCGACATAGAGCGCGTTGAGGGTGAAGTCGCGCCGCGCCGCGTCGCGCGCCCAATCGGTGCCGAAGCGGACGACTGCGTGACGACCATTGGTCTCGATGTCCTCGCGCAGCGTCGTCACCTCCGCCACGAGCGCATCGACCCGCAGCGTCACCGTGCCGTGCTCGAAGCCTGTGGGATAGGCGGCAATGCCTGCCGCGGCGGCGCGGCGCATGACTTCGGCCGGAGGCAGTTCCGTCGCGAGGTCGATTTCGGCCAGATCGCGCGGCATGGCGAGTATTGTGTCGCGCACGATGCCCCCGACGGCGCGCGTGCGAAACAGCGCGCCATCCAGCAATGCGAACAGCCTTTGTGTTTCCGGCCGGATGAGCCAGTCGGATTCCCTGAGGCGCCGCGCAACTTCGGTCAGTTTCGCCACGATTGCTCCGCCGCAAGCGCCAAGTCATGGAAGATACGGGTAAGGTTTGCCGTAATCCCCCAGATGACAAGCCCGGAATGTTCAATACGCCACGACGAGTGGTCGCGGCCATTGCGGCTGATGCGCTGCTGCAGGTAGGAATCGGGCGCCATAAGGTACTCGAGCGGCACCTCGAAGACCGAACGCACCTCGTCCGGGTTGGGGATGAAGGGCGCACTAGGCGAAACCCGGGCGACCACAGGGGTGATCAGGTAATTGGTGCCGGTCTGGTAAACCGGCAGATAGCCAAGCACCTCGGCATCACCGCGCCGAAGACCAACCTCCTCGCCCGCTTCGCGCAATGCCGCATCCGCAGCGTCGGCGTCGGTGGCATCAATCTTGCCACCAGGAAAGGCGATCTGTCCCGAATGCGACCTGAGGCTCGGCGAACGCTCGGTATAGAGCACCGAGAGGCCATTGTGCCGCTCCACGAGCGCGATAAGCACCGCAGCGGGCACTGGCGGCCGTTCGAACGGCTGTTCGGGCAGCCAGTCCGGCAAGATGTCGATCGCAGGGGCAGGTTCCGTGGCGATGAGCCGCTGCCGGATGCGCCCGACAAGATGCACACCGCCATACTGTCGACCTGTTGTTCCGCGTTCGGTCATGGGAGCGAAGGTAAGCGTTGCCGGCCGCGGTGCAAGAGCGCTGCGCACCACGGACGGCGATTCAGCGTCTCAGGACACCCGTGAGGCACCGAAGGCCCGGATCGGACCCGCGATCCGCGCCGCCATGGTCGGATCGCTGGAATAGACCAACACCCGCTTGGGATCGACCGGGCCAGGGAACTGCACGGCGCCCTCGACGGTGGGCACCCAGCCCAGCGGGCAGTAATAATCGCGGTCGCCGACAAGCAACACGAAGCTGCCTTCCCCGCGCTCAAGCGCGATGCGGGTGACTTCCTTGGCGAGGAGTTTGCCTGCACCGCGCTTGCGGAAATCCGGATGCGTGGCGAGCGGCCCGAGCATATAGCCGTCGATGCCGCCGACGCTGATCGGGGTCATCCACACCGAACCACAGGGCGTGCCGTTGACCTCGGCGATGAGGCTGAGCGACGTGTCGATCGGGAAGCGTTCGCGCACCCGAAATGCCGTTCGGGCAAAGCGGCCTGGCCCGAACGCAGTTGCCTGCAATTCCTCGACGAATGCATCGTCGGCGGGTGTGGCAAACCGAATTGTGGGCAGGCCAAGCTGGAGCGGGGCCGCGTCAGCGGCGACGGTCAGGGGCGAGATCATCGAGACGATCCACTTCGAAGATGGCAGGCAGCATTACGATGGGCCGTTATGCACAGCCGCTTGGCGACCGCTCAGGGTCGTCGGGTGATCGTAAAAGCCTTCTCCATCCTGGACGCCTCCTGACGTCTGAAAATCGCATTAGCACCGGTTGTGCTGTGGCGCGAGAGCCTAAATGGCCCGGACGACAGTTTTTTCAAGCGTCAGGGTCAACAAAACTTCGCATTCGCCCGTGCACCGCCGCTGACAAGCGGATTTTCGGGCCTACCAGCGCTCCATCACTGGCAGGCCCTCGAAAATCTCGCGGATGCGCGCGGCCGTACCGGGCTCGATTTCGACCGGCAGGCCATCGGGCGCGAACCAGCCAATGGCGGCAATTTCGCCGTTGGGGCGGAACTCATCGGCCTTGCGGGCCTCACGCGAGACGTAGACCGCCACATGATCACGATTGGTCGCCTCGGACACCTTGAGATAGAGCCCAAGCAGTTGCAGATGCGGCCCTGCCTCGTAGCCGGTTTCCTCCCGCCCTTCACGCCGGGCGCAGTCGGCGGCGGTCTCGCCGGGTTCGACGCCTCCGCCGGGGAAGTGCCAGCCGGGCATATAGGTGTGCTTGAGCAGCAGCACCTTGCCCTCGACGATCAGCACCAGGCGTGCGCCCAGCACCATGCGCCGCCGGACACCGACAAGGAGGAGGTGGAGGAACGTGCGCACCCTTTGCCAACGCGACATATGCATGGCCAACTGAACTCCAACGATGGGCGCCGCACCATTCGGATCGACCGAATCGGCACCTTCGCGCAACTAAGTCGTTCCCATGTGCACAGGCTCGTGGCATTAGGCGAATGGCATGATCACCCTGGCACACCTTTCCGACGCCCATCTTGCGCCATTGCCGCCGGTTCGGTTTACCGAACTGTTCAGCAAGCGCATCACAGGCTACCTGAACTGGCGACTGAAGCGGGCGCGGACCCTGGATGGCGACGGGCTCGTCAAGCTCGTGCATCACCTCAACGAGCAGAGGCCGGACTTTGTCGCCGTGACCGGCGACCTCGTGAACCTGGCGCTCGATGCCGAAATCAACGTGGCGCACAACTGGCTCGAAACGCTCGGCGAGCCGCTGCGCGTCTGCGTATCGCCTGGCAATCACGATGCCTATGTCAAGGGCCAGTTGCAGAAGGCGATCCGTCGCTGGGGCGGCTATATCCGCGGCGAAACGGTGGACCTGAACCCCTTCCCCTTCGTCCGACGCATTGGGGAAGTGGCGATCATCAGTTGCTCGAGCGCGGTGCCGACAGCGCCCTGGCTCGCGACCGGTCGCTTCGACAAGGCACAGGCGGCGCGACTGGCTCGAATCCTGCGGCTCCTGGGCGATGGCGGATATTTCCGTGTGGTGCTGATCCACCACCCGCCGAACGTCGAGAATTTCCATCCGCGCCTGGGCCTTTATGGGGCGCCGTTATTCCGCAAGGTGATCGCCGAAGCAGGCGCCGAAATGGTGCTGCATGGCCACACCCACCGATCGAGCATCTACGCGATCGCAGGCCCCAAGGCCGAGGTGCCGGTGATCGGGGTAGCGGCGGCCGGTGCAGCGCAGCACGAGCAGATGGTGCACGATCCGGCGCGCTACAATCTCTTCCAGATCCAGCGGCTTGGCACCGCCTGGCAGTGCACGATGCGGGAGTTTGGCTTTCAGCGCCTCAGTTCCGATATCGTGCTGCGCAATTCCGTGCGAATCTACTGAGGCGGCCCGTGCCCAAATTCCTGCTGATCGATGTGCCGCGCTTCGACCCTGCGACCGGCGTCGCGAGCTTTGGCTATGGCCTCGGCGAACACCATTTCACCGAAACGCTCGGGTTTCCGTTGGGCTTCGATGCGGCCGTGCGCGATACGCCCGCGTTCGGGAAGCTGCTCGGGCTTACCGCAATTGTGCTCGGGGTGAGCTACTTCAAGCTCCGCGCGCCCTTCACCATCCGTACCGGCATCGCGCTGACGGACAAGGAACGCGCCTTCGCGCTCGACGTCTACGAGAACGGCCTTGGCGAGTTCTATGCCCGCAACGAGTTGAAGCGCTTCGGGAAGATCATCATCGAGGCCCCTGACGACACAGGCCCTGCACCAGAGGCGCCGACACTGCGCGACCGGGCGCTGCTGCCGATCGGCGGCGGCAAGGATTCGCTGGTTTCGGTGCAACTGCTCGAAAAGGCGGGGCTGGATTTCACCCCCTTCGCTGTGAACGCAAAGGGCCCGATCCTGGGGTCGTTCGACAGGATCGGCCGGACGTCGCTGACGGTGAAGCGCACGCTCGACGCCGAAATGATCCGGCTCGGCAAGCAACCCGGCTTTTACAACGGCCACGTGCCCTCAACGGCGATCAACTCGATGATCGCGGCGCTGACGGCGCTGCTCTGGTCGTTCAACCGCATCGTGCTTTCAAACGAGCGCTCGGCGAGCGAGGGCAATGTCGTGTTCGATGGACGCGAAGCCAACCACCAGCATTCGAAATCGATCGGTTTCGAGCGGTTGATCGCCGAGGTGCTGGCAGGAGCGACGGGCGGCGCGCTCGGCTATTTCTCGCTCTTGAGGCCCTATTCCGAGGCGAAGATCGCGACCTTGTTTGCGCGGGAAACCCGCTTCGACGACGTGTTTTCGAGCTGCAACGAGAATTTCAAGCTCGCCGGGCACAAGGGCCCGCTCTGGTGCGGCCGCTGCCCGAAATGCCACTTCGTCTTCCTGATCTTGGCGCCGGTGATGGAAAAGGCAAGGCTGACCGGGATTTTCGGGCAGGACCTGTTGGCAGAGGCCGACCACGAGCGCTCGTTCCGCGAACTGACCGGCCTTGCCGGCCAGAAGCCTTGGGAATGCGTTGGTGAAATAGAGGAAGCCGCAGCCTGCCTCTGGCGGATTGCGACGATGCCGGAGTGGCAGGGCGAGGTGATCGTCGGGCTGCTCATGGATGACCTGCTCGCCCAGTATGGCGCGCCGCGGCTCGAGGCTGCGTGGGCCGCGCTGATGCACGATAGCCAGGAACACCTGATTCCCGCCCCGCTCGAAGCAAAGGTGGCCCCCCATGCGCACTGACATGCCCGTGCTGCTCTACGGCGCCGGCCGTGAAGCCCGCTCGACCCGCGCCTTTCTCAAGTCGCGCGCACCCGACCTGAAGGTCTACGTGACGGTCGACAGCGGCGCAGCCGATATCGAGGACGCGGAATTCATCGCGCCAGCCGACCTGCCGGATGCGATTGCGGCGGGCAAGATCGGCACCATCGTCAAGAGCCCCGGGGTCTCGCGCTACCGGCCGATCTTCGCGATTGCCCGCGAGGCCGGCGTGCAGGTGACCTCGAACCTCAATCTGTGGGGTGAAACCTATCGCGAGGGCCGCAAGGTCATCGCGATTACAGGCACCAAGGGCAAGTCGACGACGGCGACGCTGGTGCACCTGATGCTGGTGGAGTCGGGGATAGACTCCGGGCTCGCTGGCAATGTCGGCCTCGCGCCGCTCGAGATCGCGGACAAGCACAAGGTGATCGTGTTCGAACTCTCAAGCTACCAGACAGCGGACATGGCCTTTACGCCGGACTTCGCTGCGATCACCAATCTTTCGCCCGAGCACACCGACTGGCACCGAACGGTGGAGCGCTACTACCAGGACAAGCTCAACCTGATCGATCGCGACACCCCTTTCCCGGTGGCGCTGGGGGTTGGTGCGGCCGAGCATCCACTTGTGCTCGAAGCGCTGCGCGACAGGAAGCGGCTGATCCCGATGCTTGCGCCGTTCCTCGCCGACCGCGTGGCGTCCGCCGTGGCCCGCTCTAGGCTGAAGGGGGAGCATAATCTGTTCAATGCACGCCTCGCGGCCCAGCTGGCGCTCAAGGCCGGCGGCGATATTGAAGGCGTGGTGCGCGGCATCCAGCGTTTCGAACCCCTGCCCCACCGGCTGGAAGAACATCAGATCGGCGGGGTGACGATCGTCAACGACTCGATTTCGACGACGCCCGAAGCTACCAAGGCCGCGCTCGCCGCCTATGAGGGCAGCCGGATCGCACTGATCGCGGGTGGGCACGAGCGCCAGCAGGACTACACCGAGCTTGCCAGCCTGCTCGGCCCGCGCGGCGTGACGGTGCTGGTCTGCCTGCCGGTGACCGGCGACCGCCTCGCCACTCTCGCCTATTCGGCCGCTCCGCAGGTCGAAGTGCTGGAAGCCGGCACGCTGACGGCTGCCATCGCGGCGCTCGCCGCGCGCCGCGAGCGCTTCGACACGGTGATTCTGTCTCCCGGCGCGCCGAGCTATGGCCAGCTCGAGGCTCCGGGCAAGGTGTTCAAGAATTTCGAGGAACGTGGCGCGGCCTTCGTGCAGCTTTCGGGCGAAGCGTTCGGTGACGGATCGTGATTGCCTATGCCTATCTTGCGGTCGCCATCATCGCCGAAGTGATCGCGACGACGGCGCTCCGGGCGGCGCAGGGCTTCACGGTTCTGGTCCCTTCGCTGGTATCGATCGTCGGTTATGCCGTTGCGTTCTACTTCTTGTCGCTGACGCTGAAGACCATGCCGGTGGGCGTGGCCTATGCCCTTTGGTCGGGCGTGGGGATTGTGATCGTCTCACTCGCCAGCTGGCTGATCTACAGGCAGGTGCTTGATGCCCCGGCGCTGATCGGCATGGGGCTGATCATCGCGGGCGTTGTCGTCATCAACCTGTTCTCGAAATCCGCCGTGCACTGAGCCTCAGGCGCCTGAGCCGTTGACGGTGACCGGATCGACGCCTGCGAGGCTCATTTCGGCGGCGATGGTGCGGAGCAATTCCGGATCGGCCACCCACGTGCGCAGCACCGGCAGAATGCCATATCGGCGAATGCGGGGGCCTTCGAGGGCCTGCGCAAGGTATCGATCAAGAACCATTGCCTGCCCGAGCCGTCTGCCGGCAACAGCCGCCAGCACCGCACCAAGCTCCGAATCGCCTTCGGCTGCCAGTTGCGCCTGCCGCAGCAAGAACCCGTTATCGCCTTTTCTCAGACCATCCACTGCAGGTGCGATGCGATACCAGCCGGGCACGATGGCACTGTGGGCAATCGCAGTCATCGCCATGCTTGTGCCATCCGTTGACGCGCCGGACAGAACGAGACACCGCGCCAGCGCGGCCCGAATGTCGAGATCGGCGGGGTTGAGCTGCAAAGCGTTGCGATACGCCTCGATGGCCTTGTCGCGCTGACCGAGCTGATCATAGGCCAATCCGACGCCGAACCAGACAAATGCCGAGGTTCCTCCCAGATTGCGCGCCCTGAGCAGAGCGGAATTCACAACGGCACGGGATTCGATGGAATAGCTTCCCGGCGGACGCTGCTGCGCTTCAGTGGCCAGCCGCAAAACTGCATTGGTAACGAGGGCCTCTGCAGAATCCGGCTGTAGCAGCAGTTCCGCCTGGGCACAGGCCCGCGCATTCTGCGCCGTTTCGGCGCTTGCCCCTGCGATATAGCTGCGGATCAGCAATCGGCAGAGGTAGGGATCGCCGCTGCGAAACGCGTCTGGATGCGATTGCAGCCAATCATATCCCGGCTTGTGCAGCGGTCCGGCGGTCGCTCCGAGTTGTTCGGCCAGGCGCTGCGACACCTCATCGATTTGATCAGAGAGCAGACTGAGCGGCACGACGACACTGTGCGACCAGACGACCGCCTCGGTGCCGCCGCGCCGGAGCGTCGCGGTGACCAGCACGCGGGCGCCCTCCGGTCGAACAAGCCCGGTGAGCTGAAAGACGCCCGGCGTCTCCGCATCGGAGGCCATGAGCCGTGCATCCGCATCGCCGAAGAGCTGAAGGTCGGAGACAAGCTCGACCGCAAGGCCGGGCACGCTGACATAGTCGCCGCCCCAGGACGGGACCGGCACGAACTCCCCGATCTCGATGACCGGCCGCGACAAGGTCCGTGGTGGTCCCGGATACAGCCAGCCCAGCTCGATGGCTCCCCATATCACCACCAGCACAACGAGAATCGCGGAAGGCGCGAGCGCCAGCGCCAAGAGCCAGCCTGCTGCGGCGCGACTCGCGGGGGTTTCGGCAGGCACGGATTGCGGGGCGGACGCCGAAGCAGGCGTGGCGGCAAACGCGAGCCTGCCTCGTGATTCGCTGTCCTGCGCCGGCGGAGGCGCCTGCGGAGCTGTGTCAGAGGGCAGGAAATCCGGGACATAGCGGCCGATGGGAAGCCGGAGTTCGACGCCGAACGGGGACGGCCCAAGGGCATAGAACGCTTCGAGCATACCGCGCAGGCGGCGGGCCTGAACCCGAACGATCGGGTCGGTCTGCGGATCAAAATTCTGAGGTCGGCCAAAGACATCGACCGCTACGGCATAGGCCTTGATGGCAGCCTCGTCGCCGCGCAGCTTGGCATCAACGATGTAGCGCAGGAACCGGGCAACCTGCTGCGATCGCTCGAACGGTGCGGAGGCCAGCACACGCGCGAGTTCCGCCTCTATGGCCGACCTGTCCAGCTCTGGTTCCGCCACCGCCCGTCCGCCCATTGCCTGAGCAAGCTAATTAACATGTAAAACGGTGCCATGTAACCGCAAGTAACGGGCTTTTGCTTCAGTTTCGCCGGCAATCGGACCATATGCCGGTCATCGACGCGACAGCAGCTGGTCTGCGGTTGGCGGAGCCTAGGGTCTTTGGGGTGGCGGCCCCCGAGACGTTCTTTTCTCAACGACCACCACGCCTCCCGTGCCCCTTCTTGCGGCAGAAGGATGACCAATGGCTATCTCTCAGCCCGCGCGGCCATATCTGGCCGTCGTGGATGACGATGCGCTTTCGGCGCGACAGACGATCAGGATGCTGATTGCGCATGGCGCGCCGTCGGTGTCCTGGGTGGATCCGGTGGACGAGACGGGCTCCGGCATTGCCGGGCTGTGGTTGGCGCCCGATAGCGAGCTGCCGGCCATGGTCGTGGTCGATCTGAAGCGCGGCGATGCAACGGCGGACTGCATCGCCGCGCTCAGAGCCTCTGCCATCGGCGGCGACCTGCTGGTTGTCGGCCTTGCGGCGGAGGGCGACATGAAACAACGGCAGCGCATCGAGATCGCAGGTGCCGACGCCGCGTTCGAACGGCATGCCGATATCAGCGCCTTCCGGCGCGAGGCGGCAGCCATGGTGAGTTTCTGGGTGCGCCATCAGCGCCTCAGCGCAGTTGGTACCTGATCCTGCGTCCACAGGAGCATGTACCTGGGGTGGGAAGTGTGCTTGCCAGCGTCATAGCTCGCATTCCCAAAGCACACTTCCCCCCGCTCCGTTTCACCGGAGCGTGAACGAGCTTTCGTGACATCCCACTCCCTGGGGACTTGTCACGAAGGGGCCGGCGTCCCATCTGCCGGTCAAGGCCAAAGGTCCTGTCCCCTCCAAGGACCGACGGGCCTGAATGGATGCCGGAAGCGCCCTCTGTGGCAGCTTCGGCGTCCCATGGCGCGGACCCGGCACCACGGGCGCCGCGTCACGACACGGGCGCGGCCTTGGCGATTCCCTCCCGCCAGGACCGCGCCCTGTGTTTTTCCGCGGGGTGCTGCCGGCATGTTCCCGCGCTCTTCACAGATCAGCGCAGAAGTTGCCGCGGGCCCGAGCCGTCATTTGCCAGTTTGTCGTCAGGGTTGATCAGTGGGCAATGCTGCATGGAGAGGCACCCGCAGCCAATGCAACCGGTGAGTTCGTCGCGGAGCCGGCTCATCAGCGTGATGCGCGCCTCGAGTTGGCTGTGCCAGCCTTCCGAGAGCTGCTGCCAGTCGGCGAGCGCCGGCGGCCGGTCATGCGGCAGGGTGGCGAGCGCCGCCCCGATTTCGGCGAGCGGGATGCCGAGTTCCTGCCCAACGCGGATGATGGACAGGCGCCGGAGCACGTCACGATCGTAGCGCCGCTGGTTACCGCCCGTGCGATGCGAACGAATAAGGCCCTTGGCTTCGTAAAAGTGCAGCGCCGAAACCGCGAGACCCGAGCGCTGCGCTACTTCCCCCACGGTGAAGTCCCGTCCCATTTTCCGCTTTACCTCAACCATACTTGAGGTTGTACGTAACACGCGACGAGGACGGGAACCAAGTCCCGCCGGCCCGAATTCGAGGATCAGAATGAGCGAGTCGCAGGCAGGCTGGAGTGCCCTTTTCTCAGACGGGCGCGCCCTGACCAGTATCGTGCTGGTGGGTGGAGTTGCTCTTCAGGCCATCGAAGTCTTTATCGGCGGCACGTTGTTCCCTTCCGTGGTGGCCGAGATCGGCGGGCTCGAGATGTTCTCGTGGCAGGCGACGCTGTTCATCGTCGCCTCGATCATCGCCTCGGTGTTTGCGGCGATGCGCCCCGGGGGTCTTGGACCCCGCACGATCTACCTGATCGCCGCCGTGACCTTTGCCATCGGCAGCCTCTTGTGCGGGTTCGCGCCCGACATGCCGGTGATGCTCCTGGGCCGCGCCATCCAGGGCTTCGGCGCCGGGCTCCTGACGGCGATGGGCTATCTGATGGTGCGGCTCGTCTACCCGCAACCACTATGGCCGCGCGCCTTTGCACTGATCTCGTCGGTCTGGGGCGTGGCGACGCTGATCGGCCCCGCGATCGGCGGGATTTTCGCGACCTTCAACGCATGGCGACCGGCATTCATCCTGATTGCGCCGCTCGCGCTGCTGCTCGGCGTGCTGGCGCTGAGGGCGATTCCCAAGACAACGGACGAAGCTCCGGCCCAGAAGGCGCCAATCCTGCAAATCCTGCTGCTCGTCGGCGCGGTGCTCGCCGTCTCGGTAGCGTCAATCCTGACGGGAGGTGCGATGCTGCCTGCACTGCTCGTTGGGCTCGCGGTGCTGGCGATCATCGCGCTGGGCGTGATCGACCAGCGCCGCGACATCCGCCTGCTGCCCAAAGGCAGCTTCACTCCCGGCACGATGCTGTCGAGCCTCTATGTCGGTATGTTCCTTGCCAACATTGCCATCATGAGTGACCTGTTCATCCCGCTGTTCCTGCAGGAACTGCATGGGCTGAGCCCGCTGGTCGCCGGATACATGGTGGCACTGGTAGCGCTTGGCTGGAGTTCGGGCTCCTTGATGACCGCGCATTGGTCCGAACGCAAAAGCGGCACCAGCCTCGTGGTCGGGCCCGTCCTGCTCGCCGCCGCCAATGCCGGACTGGCGATCCTCGTGCCGCAGGCTCAGGATGGCTGGGCGGCGATCGCCGTGCTTTGCGGCATCGGCATCGCGCTCTATGGTCTCGGGCTCGGCGTCGGCATTTGCTGGCCGCATCTTTCTGGCCGTGTGCTGGCCAATGCGCCAGAGGGCGAGCGCGACCGGACCTCGGCGGCCATCTCGATGGTACAGCTGTTCTCCGGTGGCCTGGGAGCGGCGCTTGCCGGAGTCGTGGTGAACGCCACGGGGCTGACTACCGGCCAACCGGCCAACGCCGCCGCTTGGCTCTTTGGCAGCTTCGCAATGCTGCCGCTCGTTCTCGTACCGATCATGTCAGCGATGGTCCGCCGTGAAGCCGCTATACGAGGGCCAAAGCCGGCAGCGTGACCTGGAGCGATTGGAAGACAAGTGGTCGCGACAATCCGCTTCGGAGCCGCGACCACCACGATCTAGATCGTCTTCAGCCAGCCGCCATCGACGAAATAGGTGGAGCCCGTCGAGTAGCTCGCCTTGTTCGAGCTGAGGAACACGAAGAAATGCGCGATCTCTTCGGGCGACGCAAAGCGCTTCATCCCGCCCGCCTCGTCGGCGACGCCCTGGAGATGCGCCTTGTAGCCGTCTTCGCCGGCGAGCTGCTTTGCCGTCTTCACCCAGTCGGGCGTAAGCACGAGGCCTGGATTGACGGTGTTGACGCGGATATTGTCGCCCACCACCTCGTTGGCGAGGGTTTTCGAGAACATCATCAGCGCCGTCTTGGTGGTGTTGTAGATGGGCTCATACCAGAGCGGCTGCACCGCGCAGATCGACGCGTTATGCAGAACCACGCCGCCGCCATGCGCCTTCATCTGCGGCACGAGACCGCGCGCCAGCCGCACCGCGGCCATGACGTGCAGATCCCAGTAGTATTGCCACTTTTCGTCGGACGCCTCGGCGATGGTTTCGTTCGAGCCGGTACCGGCATTGTTGATGAGGATATCGGCGCCGCCGAGTTCCGACGCAGCGGCGATGACCGTATCGCAACCGGCGGCGGTCGCGACATCAGCGCCAATGCCGCGCGCCGTGACGCCGAAACTGGACGCAATGCGGGATGCTTCCGCCTTGGCGCGATCACCGCCCCGCGCTGCGATGAGGATATTCGCCCCCTCGGCCGCGAGGCCCTCGGCGATCGCAAGGCCGATACCGACGCTGCCGCCGGTAATGACGGCCAGCTTGCCCTTCAGTCCCAGATCCATGATGTCCCCTCCTGCCCTAATCGGCCTATTCGTCCATCACGATCTGCAGCTTCACGTCGGTCGGGCGGGCTTCGACGGCGCGGTCGAAGGCCTTGATCGAATCGCGGAAACTGAAGGTTTCGGAGATCAGCGGCTTCAGGTCGACGCGGCCCGACGCCATGAGCGCGATAGCGCGATCATACTGGTGCGCATAGCGGAACACCGAGGTGATGGTGACTTCCTTCACCGAGAGCGAGGCGATGTCGAAGTTCACCGGTTCTACAGGCAGGCCGACAACGACGACCGTGCCGCCGGGCCGCACCACATCGATGATGCCGGCCCAGGCCCGAGGGCTGCCCGAACACTCGAACACGACATCGGCGCCCCAGTTTTCGGTGAGCGCATTGACCTCGTCGACGAGCTTCTTCTCGCGGATATTGACCGGGATGATGCCCTGGTAGCGCGCGGCGATATCGAGCTTGGGCTGCGCGAGGTCGGTGATAATGACGCGCGAGCAGCCGCCAGCCAAAGCCGCGAGGGCCACCATGGTGCCGATGGGCCCCGCGCCCATGACGATGGCGGTGTCGCCGGGGGTGATTTTCGCTTTCGTCGCCGCCTGCATGCCGACGGCAAAGGGTTCGACCATGGCGCCTTCAGCGAAGCTGACAGTGTCGGGCAGCTTGAAGGTGTAATTCGCCGGGTGGACAACATACGGGGTGAGCACACCGTGGATGGGCGGCGTTGCCCAGAAGGTGACTGCGGGGTCGATATTGTACATGCCGAGCCGCGCGGCGCGCGAGTTCGGGTCAGGCACGCCGGGCTCCATGCAGACGCGATCGCCGACCTTGAGGTTCGTGACGCCCGTGCCGACTTCGACAATCGTGCCAGCGGCCTCGTGGCCGAGAACCATGGGCGCATTGACGACGAAGGGCCCGATCTTGCCATGGGTGTAATAGTGCACATCGGACCCGCAGACGCCGACCGTGTGCAGCTTGATCTTCACCTGACCTGGCCCGACCTCCATCGGCAGGTCGATATCGCGGATGGCGAGTTCGTGCTGTTTTTCCAGCACCAGGGCGGGCATCAGGGTCATGATCTCTCTCGCAAAACACTGCGACCCCGGCAAACGCGCCGGGGCCTCCTCCTGCTTTATGTCGTCGCACAAAGCGCGCGACGGGTCACGGGGCAGAACGACTCAAACCGCCATTTCGGCCGGAGGTTTCATCGCGCCGGTCATCAGGGCCACCGCATCGGACATGGTGTAGTCCTTCGGGCGGATGATGGCGATGCGCTTGCCCAGCCGATGAATATGGATGCGGTCGGCCACCTCGAACACATGCGGCATGTTGTGCGAGATCAGCACGATGGGCAGGCCGCGGCGGCGGACATCGAGAATAAGCTCGAGCACCTTGCGGCTTTCCTTGACGCCGAGCGCGGCCGTGGGCTCGTCCATGATCACCACCTTCGAGCCGAAGGCGGCCGCACGGGCCACGGCGACGCCCTGACGCTGGCCGCCGGACAGCGTTTCCACAGCCTGGGTGATGTTCTGGATGGTCATGAGGCCCAGTTCAGACAGCATGTCGCGGGCCTTCTTCTCCATGGTCTTGCGATCGAGCATGCGAAAGATCGAGCCCATCGGGCCTTTCTTCCGGATCTCGCGACCAAGGAACATGTTGTCCGAGATGGAGAGCGCCGGCGAGAGCGCAAGGTTCTGGTACACCGTCTCGATGCCGGCATCGCGCGCCTGCATCGGGCTCGTGAAGTTGACCGTCCTGCCCTCGAGCCTGATCTCGCCCTCATCGGGCGCGATCGCGCCGCACAGCGCCTTGATCAGGGTCGACTTGCCGGCGCCGTTGTCGCCGATGACCGCGAGGATTTCGCCCGGCATCAGGTCGAAATCGGCGTTGTCGAGCGCCACGACGCGGCCATAGCGCTTCACCAGCCCGCGGGCCTGGAGGACAGGTTGAACCGCACTCATGCCGACACCTTTCTGATCCACTGGTCGAGCGCCACTGCGCCGATGATCAGCACGCCGGTGAGCAGCACCTTCCACTGCGGATCGGCGCCCAGCATGTTGAGACCCATCGAGACCACGCCGACAATCATTGCGCCAAACAATGTTCCAAGGATTGAGCCCCGTCCGCCGAAGAGGGAGATACCGCCGATAACCGCAGCTGTGATGGCCTGGAGGTTATAGTCGGTGACGGCCGCGGAGGGAGAAATCGAACCGTTGCGCCCGATCGACACCCAGGCGGCGAGCCCGGCGATCAGCCCCGCAAGGCCATAGACTGAGATCAGAACGCGATTGACGCGGATGCCGGAGAGCTGAGCAGCGTCCGGATCATCACCCACCGCATAGAGGTGACGGCCCCAGGCCGTATGGTTGAGCACGTACCAAAGCACCAGAACCAGCAGCACCATCCCGATGACACCAAAGGTGAACACCGCCGTGCCGAGCTTGAAGCTGCTGCCGAAGAAATGCAGCGCTGTCGTCTGCGCGGTGATATCGGCCTCGCGCAGCGTCTCGTTGGCTGAATAGATGAAATTCGTCGCCATGACGATGTTCCACGTACCGAGCGTCACGATGAAGGGCGGCAGCTTCATGATGGCGACGAGCACGCCATTGAGCATGCCGGCCAATGTACCCGCACCGAGACCGACAAGGATCGCAAGCGGGGCAGGCATGCCGTAGTGCACAACGCAATTGCCCATCACCACCGCTGAAATCACCATGACGACGCCGATGGAAAGATCGATGCCGGCGGTCAGGATGATGAGCGTCTGCGCTGCGCCGAGGATACCCACGACGGCGATCTGCTGCAGAATGAGCGTGAGTGTATAGGACGAGAAGAATTTCGGCCCGATCGAAATGCCGAAGATGACGATCGACAGCACAAGCACAATCAACGGCACGGCGGCCGGATTCGAATGCAGGAAATGCTGGATGCGGGTCAGCAGCGAGCGGTGCTCGGCGAAACTCGCGACACTGGTGTCGCTCTGCTCGACGACCTTTTCGAAATCCTGTGGCTGGGCCATGCCCTCCCCCCTTGGTGTCCCGACGATGCGGGCAACGGCCGGTCGTTGCCGGCCAAAGGGCATTTCCGCTTCCAAATCGAAAAGATGAAATGCCCCAGATCTTGTCGGTTTGCGGGGAGAGAACCTGAGGGCCCCCTCCCCGTCTTGTTCAGGCGGGATGATCTACCTGCCGGTGCCGGGGATCAACCCCAGCTGATCAACCCCAGCACTTGGCAGTGCCTTCCTTGGTGTCAATCGAGGGCACGCCAGCGGCCGGCTTGTCGGTGACGAGGTTGACGCCGGTGTCGAAGAAGGCCTTGCCTTCGGTGGGCTTCGGCTTCGCGCCGGTATCGGCCCATGTCTTGATCGCCTCGATGCCATAGGCAGCCATCATCAGCGGGTATTGCTGCGAGGTGGCGCCGATGACGCCCTCGGCCACAGCCTGGACGCCCGGGCAGCCACCGTCGACGGACACGATCAGCACCTGGCTCTCGAGACCGACGGCCTTGAGCGCCTGGTACGCACCCACCGCGGCAGGCTCGTTGATGGTGTGGATCACGGTGATGCCGGAATCCTTCTGCAGAAGGTTTTCCATGGCCTTGCGGCCACCTTCTTCATTACCGTTGGTCACGTCATGGCCAACGATGCGCGGATCGTCTTCGTCGCCGATCTTGTTCGGGTCCTTGGGATCGATACCGAAGCCGATCATGAAGCCCTGGTCGCGCAGCACGTCGACGGTTGGCTGCGAGGGTGTGAGGTCGAGGAAGCCGATCTTGGCATCCTTGGCCTTGTCGCCCAGCGTAGCCGCGGCCCAGGCGCCGATCAGCTTGCCGGCTTCGAGATTGTCGGTTGCGAAGGTCGCGTCGGCCGCATCGATCGGATCGAGCGGGGTGTCGAGCGCGATTACCACCATGCCGGCCGCCTGAGCCTTCTTGACGGAATCGACGATGGCCTTGGTGTCGGACGCAGCGATCAGGATACCCTTGGCACCATCGGCGATGCAGGATTCGATTGCGGCAACCTGACTGTCATGGTCGCCATCGACCTTACCGGCATAGGTCTTGAGATCGACTCCGAGCTCGGCCGCCTTGGCCTGCGCGCCTTCCTTCATCTTGACGAAGAAGGGGTTGGTGTCGGTCTTGGTGATGAGGCAGGCGCCGACGCCGGCGGCCTGAGCGGAGCCCGCGAGCATAAACCCGGCGACGACCGCAGCAGAGGCTGCGGCGAGCAAATTCAGTTTCATCGATGTCCTCCCATTGAGACCCGAGGGGCGGCTGCCGCCACGACACGGGGGAAAACGACCGCCCTTTGGGCTCGCCGTTTTCCGAAACCGATAACAGCGCAACGCCTACGGACTGTCAATAAGCAAATCCAGTGGAGTTATTAATTGACAGCATCTCCCCGTTTGCGCATGTTTTAGGCAGGGAGGGGTGAACACACCCTGCATTTTGTTGACGGATTGGCCTTGGCGGGGCTTGCAAAGACCCGCGCCAACGCGCTGGAGTCGCATGGACAATGCGTAGGAGCAGGGCAATCTTGACGGGCCAGACACCAAGGCGCCGAGCGACAACCCAAGACGTGACAGCAAGCCGGGGCACAAACCAGACCGGCGTGCGGCTCTATAACGAGCGGCTGGTGCTGTCGCTCATCAGGCGGCACGGCGAAGTGCCAAAAGCGGATCTGGCACGCATGACCGGCCTGTCGCCGCAGACGGTCTCGATCATCACCAATGCTCTCGAAGCCGATGGACTGTTGTCGCGCGGCGCGCCGCAGCGGGGCAAGGTCGGCCAGCCGCTGGTGCCCTATTCGCTCAGGCCCGAAGGCGCCTTCAGCCTGGGCCTGAAGCTGGGCCGGCGCAGCGCCGATCTTTACCTCATCAACTTCACCGGGGAGATCATCGAGCTCGTCCATGAAACCTATGCCTACCCGACGCCCGAAGGCATCCGCCGCTTCACCCGGCTGGGCATCGAGAAGCTGTTGGCGAAGCTGCCTCACCGGCTGCAGAAGCGCATCACGGGCCTCGGCATCGCAGCACCTTTCGAAATCTGGACCTGGCACGAGGAAATCGGCGCGCCGCGCGAGGCGATCGACGCGTGGCGCGATGTAGACGTCCGAAGACTGGTTGCCGAGTTCTGCCCCTGGCCGGTCTATTTCTCCAATGACATTACGGCCGCCTGCGCTGCCGAACTGATGTTCGGCTCAGGCGCGGACTTTCCGGACTATCTCTATGTCTATGTTGGGTCCTTCGTGGGGGGCGGACTGGTGCTTGACGGCCACCTGTTTCCAGGCCGGAGCCAGAATGCTGCGGCGCTTGGCTCCATGCCCTCCTATCGCGGCCGCAGCGACGGCTTGGAGCCCCTCCCCCAGCTCGTCAACTATGCATCGATCTATGTGCTCGAGCGGAAGCTGGTGGCGGCGGGACTGCCGTCCGAGTTTCTCTGGCAATCTCCCGACGACTGGGGCGACGCTGCCGGTCCGCTGCTCTCGGAATGGATTGGCGAGGCAGCCGAGAGCCTGGCGCAGGCGATCATAGCGGCGGTGGCAGTCGTTGATGTGCAGAATGTGTTGATAGACGGGGCTTTCCCGATCTCGGTGCGGCAGGAACTGATCGACGCAACCCGCGCCGTGCTCGACCGCTCGAACCTGCGCGGCCTGACACCCTTCCGCCTCGTGGCCGGGACGATCGGCGCTGCGGCACGCGCCATGGGCGGCGCCGCGCTGCCGCTGCTTGCCAATTTCACCCAGGATCGGGAAGTGCTGTTCAAGGATCGGCCCGATGAGGCCGGCGACGGCGGCGAGTTGCGCAGGTCGAGGTAACCTTGTGGCAAACCCGTGCCGCTATGGTGAACGGATGATCGCCATTGCCCCGCCGGAAATCGAGGATAAACGTCGCCGCTTTCCCGGATCGTTCTCTGTCGCCGTTCTGGCCTCGGTGCTGCTGGTCTTCCTCGCCTCGATCGGTCTGGCGATGGGGCTTTTCCTCCTGTCCGCCAATGACATCGACCGATCCGGGCTCGACACGCAGACCCAGCGCGTTGCCCACGCGCTCGCCATCCAGCTCCAGCAATTGCCGCGCGAACAGTCGAGCGTCACCATTTGGGATGATGCCGTGCGCGCCATCGCGGACGGAGACAACGGCTGGCTCGACAGCAATATCGGCAGCTGGATGTACGAGTATTTCCAGCACGATATCTCCTTGATCTATACCAAGGGGGCCATTGCACCGGCCTTGGCCTGGGACGAAGGCAGCCAGGTCGAACTCTCCGCGCTTGCGGACGACTATCCACCGCTTCGCCCACTGGTGGAAGAACTGCGCATGCTGGCTTCGCGCGGCTATGCCGATACGCCGCCGCAGATTTCGGACTTCGTCGATCTGCCGACCGGCCCGGCCCTGGTCAGTCTCACACCGGTGGTGACCGATAGCGGCAGGCTCGCCGTGCGGGCGGGGGACGAACCGGTGCTGGTCAGCATCGTCAATCTCGACCTCGACTACGAACTGCGCCTGATCGACAAATATCTCGTCGATGCCGGTCGTTTCACCACCGAGCCGCCCACCAACCACGAGGCGAACCTGCCGGTCACCAACCGCGCCGGCCGTATCGTGACCTTCTTCCAGTGGGAGGCCTATCGTCCGGGCGAACTGATGCTGCGCAGCACGGCACCCGCGCTGGTAGGCGTCATCCTGTTGGTGAGTGGCATGCTCACCGTCCTGCTGATCGGGCTGTGGCGGTCGAGCCGGGCGCTCGAAGGGCGCCGCAACGAGGCCGAGCGCCTCGCGAACCAGGATGCCCTGACCGGACTGCCAAACCGTTTGAGCTTCGAGGCGCAATTCCAGCGGGCGCTCGACGCGCCACGGCGCTCCTCGCTCGGCCTGCTGATGCTCGACCTTGATCGCTTCAAGCAGGTCAACGACACCCTCGGCCATCAGGCGGGAGATACCCTGATCCGCTCCATGGCCTTCCGTCTCAGTGCCCTTCTCCGCCCGGGCGAAGTGATCGGACGACTCGGTGGCGACGAATTCGCGCTGATGGCCCGGCGGCGACGGACCGAACTGCAGGCGCTGGCGACGGAAATCATCGAATCCGTGCGCCTGCCCTTCCGTCTGGAGGGTACCGACGCCTTTGTGGGTGTCTCGATCGGCGTCGTGGTGCTCGAAGCCGATGAGACCGACCAGCTCGACATCATGCGGCGTGCCGATATCGCGCTCTACGAGGCGAAAGCGAGCGGCCGCAACCGCGCTGTCTTCTATGATGGGGCGATGGACGAGCGCGTGCAGGGGCGCCATCGAATCGAGGCGGAACTGCGCGAAGCGCTTGCGAGCACAGACCAGCTTTGGGTGGCATACCAGCCGCTTTTCAGAGCCGATTCCAGCCGCCCGGTCGGCGCTGAAGCGCTGGTGCGCTGGAAGCATCCGCGCCTCGGTCAGGTCCCCCCGGCAGAATTCATCGGCGTAGCAGAGACCTCTGGCCTCATCGAGGCACTCGGCGAGTACGTACTGCGCGAGACCTGCCGGATGGGCGCGCGCTGGCCGGGCCGCAGCTTTGCTGTCAATGTGTCGGCCGCACAATTCAGGCATCCGGGATTTGGCGCGCATGTGCTCGACGTGCTGCACGACGCGGGCATGCAGGCACAGGACCTCGAGCTCGAAATCACCGAGAGCATCCTGCTCGACGAGCAGGCCGCGGTGGTGGAGAACCTGCGCACCCTGCATCTTGCCAATGTGCGGCTCGCCATCGACGACTTCGGGACGGGCTACTCCTCGCTGAACTATCTGCGTCGCTACCCTGTCGACCGGATCAAGATCGACCGCTCCTTTGTCGCCCAAGTGGCCGATATCGGCAGCTCCCGACCAATTGTCGAAGCCATGGTGCGTCTGACGGATGCACTCGGCATCGAGGTGACGGCCGAGGGCGTCGAAACCCGTGAGCAGTTCGAAAGGCTGCGCGAGATGGGCTGCACGACATTCCAGGGCTATCTCTTCGGCGCTCCGCTCAGGGCCGAGGAACTCGAGCGGCTTTGGGCCCCGAGCGGCGTGGCGCAGGTCGCCTGATCGGCGAACGGCTGCATTCGCCGCAGGAGCTTGTTTACCACCGGACCACGCCGGAGCCCGGCGGTAACCAGTCGTTTCCCGGCGTGCTCATAGCCTCCCGCGCAACAGAACAGCTTGCGGCTGGGAGACGCGAATGGCCGGCAATGCAAATAGAGGGTGGTCCTTCACAGTGAAGATCGTGGCGCCTGTAATCGCCACAAGCGCCAGCGCGCTCCTGATTTGTGTCGGGTTCATGCTCTGGTCCGCAAGCCGCATCGACGCTGGCGCCATCGACATTCAGAAACGCGTGGTCACCCACATGGTCGAGAGCGAGAGAGCCGCCCTGCCTGCCAAGCAGATGGGTTACGGGGCCTGGGACGAGGCGGTGGTCGCCGCGACACAGGACGACCTGGGTTGGCTCGCGGCAAACTATGGCGCCGATGCCTTCGAACGGGACGGCTTTGACCGCGCCTACCTTCTCACGCCTGACCTCAAACCGGTTTTCGCCATGCGGAACGGCGGAAAGGTGGCTCCGGAAACTTATGCTGCGGACGAGGCAGCAATCGCCCCGGTCGTCGCGCAGCATCGCTCGGTCAACGGCCAGGCGGCGATCTCGGCCTATAACGAAGGTATCGCCGAGATTCCCGTGTCGTCCGCCGCAGCCCTGATCGATGGCCGGCCGGCCATAGTGTCGGCTGTACCGCTGCTTGGCGAGAGCAACGATATCCTGATCGAGGCCATTGACGCCTATCTTTACGTCGCGATCAGCTTTCTGACCGTCCCCGACCCGGCGATCGCCGGAGACATCCCCGCAATCGCCGCCGGCGCCTATCTGCCGGCCGCTGCACCGATTCCCGACGGCGACACCATGGTTCCCATCCTCGGCGCTGCCGGCGACACCATCGGCAAGTTTGTCTGGACGGCCGACCGTCCTGCCGTTCGCATGACCTACGAAGCCCTGCCGGCACTTGCCGCCGTGGTGCTGATCATCGGGCTGCTGATGGCTCGGCTGCTGTGGCGCCTGAGGAAGGCGACGGCTGAACTCGAGCAGGCCCGCGAGCAGGCGGTGCACCTTGCGCTTCACGATCCACTCACCGGACTCGCCAACCGCGCCATGTTCCAGAAACGCATGACAACGGCGCTGGAAGACCTCAATCGCGGCGGAAGCCCAATTGCGCTGCTCGCGCTCGATCTCGACCGCTTCAAGCAGGTGAACGATACGCTCGGGCACGAGGCGGGCGACGAATTGCTGCGTCAGGTGGCAATGCGGCTGAAGTCCCTGCTCAGTGACCAGGATGCCGTGGCGCGCCTCGGCGGTGATGAGTTCGTCGTGCTGCAGAACGCCATCAAGACCGTGAGCGAGGCCCGGCATCTGTCCGAGCGCATCATCGAAGCCATCGGAGTGCCCTTCAGGCTGGCAGAACATGAGGTGTCGGTGGGCGTGTCGATAGGTGTTGCCATCGCCAAGGATGCGGCGCGTGATGGCATTGACCTGCCGGCTCGTGCCGACTTCGCCCTGTACCAAGCCAAGGAATCCGGCCGGAACACCTATAGGCTTTACGAGACCGACCTTGCGCGCCCTGAGCCGGTTCGCAACGCTGACGCCGCCGCCTGAGTCGGGCGCGTGGCCCAACCCGGTGAGTCGCCGGCGAGGCGCTGGACGGTAGACGGCACATGGATGGCGGCAAGAACCGGCACGCAGCACACCGTCGTCTAGGGCGCCTGCCGCAGCCGTTGCACCGGCAGTTCCGCGCGAAGGATACGCTTGCCTCTTGACCCGAGGGCGCGCCGGACCGAGGGTCGCGGCAACAAGCGAGAGAGTGCGATGACGTCTGCCGAAACGCTGACCCGAATGATCAAGGCTGGGGCCGGGGAAGAGCCCGCCGATGTGGTGATCAAGAACGTCCGGATGCTCGACGTGATCACGGGCGCGGTGACCCATACCGACATCGCCATCGTCGCGGACCGGATCGTCGGCACGCATGGCTACTACAACGGCAGACGCTTGATCGAGGGCGACAACCGCTTTGCCGTACCCGGCTTCATCGACACCCACCTGCATATCGAATCGTCACTTGTGACACCGTTCGAGTTCGAGCGCTGCGTGCTGCCGCATGGCGTGACGACGGTAATCTGCGACCCGCACGAAATCGCCAATGTGCTGGGCGTGGATGGAATCCGTTACTTCCTCGAGTGCGCCGAGCGCGCCGTGATGGATATCCGCGTCAACCTCTCGTCCTGCGTACCGGCAACGCCCTTCGAGACGGCGGGCGCACGGCTCGAGATCGAGGACCTGATCCGCTTCCGCGCCCATCACCAGGTCATCGGCCTTGCGGAGATGATGAATTTCCCCGGCGTGCTCGCTGCCGATCCCGGCATCATCGCCAAGCTTGTCGCCTTCCAGAGTGGACATATCGATGGGCACGCGCCCCTGGTCAGCGACAAGGCGCTCAACGGCTATCTTGCTGCAGGCATCCGGACCGACCACGAGGCGACCACCGCCACGGAGGCGAGGGAAAAGCTGTCGAAGGGCATGCATATCCTCATCCGCGAGGGCTCGGTCTCGAAAGATCTCGAGGCCCTTGCCGAGATCCTGACGGCGGAAACCTCGGCCTATGTCGCGCTGTGCACCGATGACCGCAATCCACTCGACATCCTCGAGGAAGGCCATCTCGACAGCTCGATCCGGCGGTTGATCGCGCGGGGCTGCCCACTGCACCATGTCTACCGTGCGGCCTCGCACTCGGCCGCCCGCATTTTCGGCCTCAAGGACCGCGGACTTGTCGCACCGGGCTACCGCGCCGATATCGCCCTGCTTTCGAGCCTCGATGAGTGCCGTGTCACCGATGTGATGACCGGCGGCCGGCTTGTGACACCGGACCTGTTCACGGCGCGGCGCCCGGTTGCCCCCGTTGGTCTCGCATCAATGAAGGCGCGACGGGTAAGCCCGACAACCTTCATGTATCCCGCCAATCCGCGGCAGAACGATACTCCCGTGATCGCCGTGCGACCCGGCCTCATTCTCACCTATCGGGAAACCGCGGTTCTGGAGATTTCCGAGCGCGGCACCCTGCCCGACCTCGACAATGACGTGCTGAAGATCGCGGTGATCGAGCGGCACGGCATCAATGGCAATGTCGGGCGGGGCTTCACCAAGGGCTATGGGCTGAAACGCGGGGCCATCGCAAGTTCAGTCGGGCATGACAGCCACAACATCACCGTGGTGGGCGCAACCGACGAGGATATGGCGCTCGCCGTAAATCGATTGATCGAACTGGGTGGCGGCTTCGCCGTTGCCGACGAGGGGCGGATCACCGCCGAACTGGCGCTGCCGATCGCCGGGCTGATGAGCCTGCTGCCCTTCGAGAATGTCGCCGAAAAGCTGCACACGCTGCGCAATGCCGCCTGGGCGCTGGGGTGCACGCTGCCAGAACCCTTCCTGCAGGTGGCGTTCATGGCGCTGCCCGTGATTCCGCATCTCAAGATGACCGACCGCGGGCTGTTCGACGTCGACCGCTTCGATTTCGTCTCATGAGCATCGCAAGCCGATTTCTTGCGCAGGTCGGTGGCCTGCCCAAGCGGCTATGCCGCGCCGAGCGGCACAAGGGCATCCGTATCCCGATGCGGGATGGGGTGACTCTCGCGACGACGCTCTACACACCGCGCCTGCCCGGAAAGCATCCGACACTGCTGATCCGCGAGCCCTATGGTTTGCGGGGTTTTGGCGCCGTGGCCGGGGTCTATGCCGAGCGGGGCTACAATGTGGTGCTGCAGGCCTGCCGTGGCACCGACAGCTCCGATGGCGATTTCGATCCGCTTCGTCACGAGCGCGACGACGGGCTTGCAACGCTCGACTGGATCAAGGCGCAACCCTGGTTCGACGGGCGCCTCGGCACCACCGGGCCCTCCTATCTCGGCTATACGCAATGGGCCATTGCCGATGCCCTGCCGCCGCACTCGGCCATGGCAGTGAAGGTATCGAGCGCGGAATTCCGCAGCGTGGTGTTCCCCGGCGGCGGCTTTGCGCTCGGGCTGTGGCTCAGCTGGCTGCAGACCATCTACGGTCTGAAGGGCAACGCCTTCCTCACGGCGCGACGCATGGTGACGGGCGGCATTGACCGCCTGACGCTGACGGCGACGATGAAGCTACCGCTGCGCGATGCCGACAAGCGCGTTGTCGGGCGGGAAGTGCCGTTCTGGCGGCACTGGATGGAACACGCCGTTGGCAATGACGACTTCTGGGAGGCGCTCGACCATACCCACCGGCTTGGAGCGCGCACGCCACCCGTAGCATTCATGTCGGGGTGGTATGATTTCATGCTCGACCAGCTGCTGCGCGACTACCGGACGCTGGTGGATGCCGGACAGAACCCGCCGCTGGTGATCGGCCCATGGAGCCATATCAGCCCGGAGCTCAACACCGCGAGTATCGGCGAAACGCTGAAATGGATGAACGCGCAATTGCGTGGCGACCGAAGCGGCCTGGCCGCCAAGCCCGTGCGCATCCATGTCAGCGGCGATGGCCGATGGCACGATTTCGATACCTTCCCCCCAGGCACGGCCGACCAGCAGATCTGGTACCTTCATCCCGAAAAGCTGCTGTCACTGCGGCCCGGTCGGACATCGCCACCCGACACCTATACCTACGATCCGGTAGACCCGACACCCGCGGTGGGCGGCGCCTATTTCGCCTTCACCGGCGCAGGTGCCACAGACAACAGGCGGCTCGAAGCGCGAAAGGATGTGCTGGTCTATTCGTCCGAGCCGCTGTTTGGCGACACGCTGGTGATCGGCAACACACGGGCAACGCTCTACCTGCGCTCCACCCTGCCCGACACGGATATCTTCGTGCGGCTTTGCGATGTGGACGAGCAGGGCCTGTCGACCAACATCACCGACGGCTACCTGCGCAAATCCGCCGCGGACCCGGCAGTACCGGACAATGTCTGGAAGCTTACCATCCGTTTCCACGCCACTGCACATCTGTTCAAGCGTCACCACCGCTTGCGGCTGGTGGTGGCGAGCGGCGCGCATCCGCGCTTTGCGCGCAACCCCGGCACCGGCGAGCCGATCGGGGACGCAACCCGCCTGGACGCGGCAGATATCGAGCTCTTCCACGATCCACAGCGACCGAGCGCGATCACCTTGCCGGTGCTGGAGATGGCGCTGCTCGGGCCGGTGATCTGAACGCGACTACCGGTCCGATCGCGGATCAGCCAGCCAGTTTCACCCTGGCGCGCGCCGCATGGAGGATGGGCTCGGTATAGCCCGAGGGCTGCGTCGTACCTTCGAGGGCCAGCGCCAGCGCCGCCTGATAGGCGATGGAGCTGTCGAAATGCCCGGCCATGGGGCGGTAGAGCGGATCGCCCGCATTCTGCCCATCGACGACTGCGGCCATCTTTTCGAACGAGGCGCGCACTTCCGCTTCGGTGACGAGCCCATGCCTGAGCCAGTTCGCCACCGCCTGCGAGGAAATGCGGCAGGTCGCGCGGTCTTCCATCAGGCCGACATTGTTGATGTCGGGCACCTTGGAGCAGCCGACGCCCTGTTCGACCCAGCGTACGACATAGCCGAGAATGCCCTGCGCATTGTTGTCGAGCTCGCGCGAAATCTCGTCGCGGCCCAGCGTGTTGGCCGAAAGCACCGGCATGGAGAAGAGCTCGGAAAGGCCCGGCTTGGGCTGGGTGAGCCGCCCCTGCTGCGCCGCGAACACATCGACCTGGTGATAGTGCAGCGCATGCAGCGTCGCGGCGGTGGGCGACGGTACCCAGGCAGTATTGGCGCCGGATTTCGGATGGCCGGTTTTGGCCTTCAGCATCGCAGCCATGTCGTCCGGACGCGCCCACATGCCCTTTCCGATCTGCGCCTTGCCGGAGAACCCGGCAGCGAGGCCGATCAGGACGTTGCGATCCTCATAGGACTGGATCCATTTCTCGGACTTCACATCGTCCTTGCGAAGCACCGGGCCGGCCAGCATGGACGTATGGATTTCATCGCCGGTGCGGTCGAGGAAGCCGGTATTGATGAAGAAGACGCGACGGCGCGCGGCATGGATACAGGCCTTGAGATTGGCCGAGGTGCGGCGCTCCTCGTCCATGATGCCGATCTTGATCGTTTCGGGCTTGAGGCCCAGCACCTTTTCGACGGCGGCGAAGATTTCGCAGGCAAAGGCCACTTCATCCGGCCCATGCATCTTGGGCTTCACCACATAGATGGCGCCGGTGGTGGAATTGACCTTGTCGCTCAGCGCGCAGAGCGCTGTGACAGCCGCGTCCATCAGCCCCTCGCCGATCGGCTGGCCCGCTGCGTCGAGAATGGCGTCGGTGGTCATCAGGTGGCCGACATTGCGGACGAGCAGCAGCGCGCGGCCCTTGAGCGTCATCGGATTGCCGTCGACGCCCGTGTAGCTGCGGTCGGCATTGAGCTTGCGGGTGACACTCTTGCCGCCCTTTTCGAACGTGTCCTCGAGCGTGCCGTTCATCAGCCCGAGCCAGTTGCGATAGACGCCGACCTTGTCCTCGGCATCGACGGCAGCGACGGAATCTTCGCAATCCTGGATGGTGGTCAGGGCGCTTTCGAGTATGACGTCGGCGAGGCCGGCCGGATGCAGCTTGCCGATGGGACTCGATGGGTCGATGACGAGGATGATGTGCAGGCCGTTATGGCGCAGCACCAGCTCGCCTTTTTCCGGCGTTCCGGTGAACCCGACATAGGCGGCGGGGTCGGCGAGTGCGACGCGGCCAGACGCGAGGTCGGCGCCGAAGCTCCAGCGGCCATCTGTCTTCACCACGTGATAGGCAACGACATCGGCATGGCTGCCCGAAGCGAGCGGGAAGCTGTCATCGAGGAACTTCGCGGCCTCGGCGACGACCGCGGCCGCGCGGGCGGGGTTGAGGCCCTTGCCCGGAGCAAGTTCGCCCTCGCGCGAAATCGCGTCGGTGCCATAGAGCGCGTCGTAAAGGCTGCCCCAGCGGGCGTTCGCGGCGTTCAAGGCATAGCGCGCATTCGAGACGGGAACCACGAGCTGTGGTCCGCAGATCGAGGTGATTTCGGGGTCGAGCCCGGTGGTCTCGATGGTGAAATCGGCGGGCTCGGGCACGAGATAGCCGATGTCGCGGAGGAAGGCCTCGTAGCCTGACGGGTTGGCGGAAACGGGGCCGTTCGCCTTGTGCCAGGCGTCGATCTTCGACTGCAGGTCGTCGCGGATAGCGAGGAGCGCGCGGTTCTTGGGCGCGAGGGCCGCGACGATGCCGGCGAGCCCATCCCAGAATTGCTGCGGGGTGACGCCAGTGCCCGGTATGGCTTCCTGCTCGACGAAATCGGCAAGAATGGCGGCGACCTTCAACCCGGATTTTTCGACATAGTTCGGCATCGGACGCCCCCGTTTGTGACGTAGTTTCAGTAGACCGGACCTCGCCATTCGACAAGCTCAGGGTGAGGTCCCGGGTTGCCCAGCGCTTAGCTCGCGAGCTTCGACTTCTGCGCCTCGCCCATCACATAGGTTTCGGCGATAGCGCGGTCGTCGCCGCAGGTCTGCAGGAGGAACAGCTCCTGTTCGAGCGTATCGACTGTCTCCATGCGGAGCCGCATCTGCGGGGTTGCCGAGGAATCGAGCACGACGATATCGGCCTCCATGCCCGGCGCGAGCTGGCCGATGCGGTGATCGAGGCTCATGGCGCGAGCATTACCGAGGGTGAGATGGTAAAAGCTGCGGAGCGGGGTGAGCCGCTGGCCGCGCAACTGCATCACCTTGTAGCCCTCGTCCATGGTGCGCAGCATCGAATAGGAGCTGCCGCCGCCGACATCGGTAGCCGTGGCGATGCGCACACCATGCGAGTGCAGGCGATCGTAGTCGAAGAGGCCCGAGCCGATGAACAGGTTGGAGGTGGGGCAGAACACCGCCACCGAACCTGTATCGGCGAGCACTTCGGTCTCGCGACGGCTCAAATGGATGCAGTGCCCGAGCAGCGTCTTGGGCCCGAGCAGGTGGAACTTTTCGTAGATGCCGACATAATCGCCATAGTTCGGGTAGAGCTCGTTGGCGAAGGCGATTTCGGCGAGGTTCTCGCTGACATGCGTCTGGATATGCAGGTCCGGAAATTCGCGGGCCAGTGCCTCGGCGGCCGCCATCTGCTCGTGAGTGGAGGTGATGGCGAAGCGCGGCGTGATGGCGCAATGCGCCCTGCCCTTGCCGTGCCACTTGCCGATCAGCACCTTGGTATCGTCGTAGCCGGACTGGGCCGTGTCGAGCAGGCCTTCGGGGGCGTTGCGATCCATCATCACCTTGCCGCCGACCATCAGCATGTTGCGTTCGCCAGCGGCGGTAAAAAACGCATCGACCGACTGCGGATGCACCGAGCAATAGGCGGCAGCCGTAGTGGTGCCGTGCCGGATCAGCTCGTCAAAGAACCGCCCGGCGATGCGCGCAGCATGGGCCGGATCGGCGAAGCGCTGCTCCTCGATGAAGGTATAGGTGTTGAGCCATTCGAGCAGCGCGGCGGCATAGGCGCCGATCACCTGCATCTGCGGGAAATGGATATGCGCGTCGATGAAGCCGGGAAGGATGAGGTACGGGCGGTGGTCGATGATATCCGCGCCTGCCGCCGAGGCGGGATCGAAGGTGCCGACAGCAGAGATGATCCCATCGACAATGGTGACCGCGCCGTCCTCGATGAGCCGGTACGACGCGCGGTCATCTCGCGCCTGCGGTTCCTCAACGAAGCTAAGTACGCGCCCGCGGAGAATTCGCGTGGTCACGAGCGCGCCTCCCGGAACCATTCGACAAGCAGCGCCCGCTCCTCAGGCGTGATCTCGGTCATGTTGCCCGGCGGCATGGCGCGTGAATAGCCCGCCTGCAGGGCGATCTGCTCGGCATGGTTGGCGATGGCAACGTCATTGTCGAGGATGACGTTCTTGGGCGCCTCGGCAATGCCCTCCTGCCCCGGAACGGCAGCGTGGCACATGGCGCAGCGGGCCTGCACCACCTCAGAGGCTGCTTTGAAGTGCGGGGATTGCATATAGAGCGTTGCCTGGGGTGACGGCATTGTCTCGGCACCGGTCGGCAGCTTCGGGCTGCTCGACAGCCAGGCGATGAGGATGAAGATGATCACCGCCAGCGCCCAGGTCCAGTAGGGTTTGCCCTTCCGGGCGTGCTTCGAGTTGAAGAAGTGCCGGATCAGCACGCCTTCAAGGAAGATCAGCGACGCAATGAGCCAGTTCCACTCGGTGGCGAAAGCCAGCGGGTAATGGCTCGACAGCATGAAGAAGATGACGGGCAGCGTCAGGTAGTTGTTGTGCAGGCTGCGCTGCTTGGCGATCTTGCCGTACTTGGCGTCGGGCACGCGGCCCGCTTTCAGGTCAGCAACGACGATCTTCTGGTTGGGGATGATGATCATCGCCACATTGGCCGCCATGATGGTCGCGGTGAACGCGCCCATATGCAGCATAGCCGCGCGGCCAGTGAACACCTTGGTATAGGCATAGGCCATGGCGACAAGGATGGCGAAAAGCACCACCATCAACCCCGTGGTCGATTGCCCGATCTTCGATTTGCACAGCGTGTCGTAGACGAGCCAGCCGAAGACGATCGAGCCGAGCGAAATGAGGATCGCTGCCCAGTTCGGCACGTCGAGCACATGGCGGTCAACGAGGTAGAGGTCCGCACTGAAATAGTACATCAGCACCAGCAGCATGAAGCCGCTGAGCCAGGTGGAATAGGCTTCCCATTTGAACCAGGTCAGGTGCTCGGGGAGGAAATCCGGCGCCACGAGGTATTTCTGGACGTGGTAAAAGCCGCCGCCATGCACCTGCCATTCCTCGCCATGGGCGAGCGGCGGCAAGCTCGGGGTCTTCCTGAGGCCAAGGTCGAGCGCGATGAAATAGAAGCTTGACCCGATCCAGGCGATAGCCGTGATCACATGCGTCCAGCGGACGGCGAAGTTGAGCCATTCCCAGAGAATTGCGGTATCGGTCATCAATCGGTCACTCTGTACCCGGCAAAAGCGGCTCATCCCTCATCCCGCCTGCCGCCCCCAACTCGCCGCAAGGGGACGACGTTGCGGCACGATCTCGCAGGTTTCATCTGCTCTCACGTTGGGATAGGGCGCCCCAAGGGCTGATAAGAGAAGAGGCCAAGGAAAGTGGGGCGCACCGAGGCGCGCCCCTGAGGTGATTACTGGATGACTTCGATGCCTTCGACATAGGTCTGCATGCCGAGCAAGAACCCATCGTCGGGCGTGACGCCAGCTGCAACGAACTCGGCCCCGTCCTTGTCCTTGAGCGGGCCGGTAAAGATGTGGAAGCTGCCGTCGATCTGGCCGTTCTTGACCACATCGGCAGCGGCCTGCACGTCGGCCGGCACTGTCGCGTTGTAAGGCGTGATGACGAGTCCGCCGTCCTTGAGGCCGTCCCACGGCTGGGCCGGGGCCCAGGTGCCGGCTATCACGGCTTCAGCGGTCTTGATGTAGTGCGGACCCCAGTTGTCGACGATCGAGGTGAGGCACTGAGTGGGACCGAAGGCCGACATATCGGAGGCCTGGCCGAAGCACGGCACACCAAGGCGCTCGCAGAGCTCGACCGGCGCCGGCGAGTCGGTGTGCTGCGTGATGAAGTCACAGCCCTGGTCGATAAAGGCCTGCGCCTGTGCGCCTTCCTTGGCGGGATCGAACCAGGTCGAGAGATAGGCGGCCTTGAGCACGAAAGCCGGGTTCACCTTGCGAGCGGCGATCACGAAGGCATTCATCCCCATCACCACTTCGGGGATCGGGAACGAGGCGATGTAGCCTGCTACGCCCTTCTTGGACATGTGCCCGGCAATGGTGCCAATAACCGCACGACCTTCGTAGAAGCGGGCATTGTAGGTGCCGAGGTTGGGGCCGGTCATGTAGCCGGTGCAATGCTCGAAGATCACGTCCGGGAACTCGGCCGAAACCTTCACTGCCGCTTCCATGTGGCCGAAGGTGGTGGCAAAGATCAGCTTGTGGCCCTGCTGGGCCAGCTCGCGCAGCACGCGCTCGACATTGGGGCCGGCCTCGCCGACATTCTCGACCTTCGTGACTTCCACCTTGTCGCCAAGCGCCTTGGCGAGATCGTTGGCGCCCTGGTCATGGGCGTAGGTCCAACCGAAGTCGCCCGGCACGGCGAGATAGGCAAAGCCGACCTTGAGCTTCTCCTGGCCGAAGGCGAGGCCCGGAAGAACGGGCAGCGCCGCCAGCGCCAGACCGCCCTTGAGGATGGTACGACGTGTTGCGATTGTCATATTGGTTTCTCCTGCATGACGTTGGTTTTGTAGTCACTCGCATTACAAGGGCCGGCCGTGTCGGCCCTAGATCGTGGGTAGGAAGGGCTTTCCGAGGCAAGCCGGAGCAACGCTATTGCCGCTGCGCCGCAAGGAAATGATGACGAGCACGATGATCGTCATGAGATAGGGAAGCGCCGCCCAGAGTTCTGACGGCAGCGCCGAAAACACGCCGCCGGCCGCCTTGGCGTGCACCTCGAGCGTCATCACCGCACCAAACAGGTAGGCGCCGACAAGCAGCCGATAGGGCTTCCAGGCGGCGAACACCACCAGAGCCAGCGCAATCCAGCCGCGTCCCGCCGTGAGACCCTCGGCCCAGATCGGCGTGAGCACAAGGGAGAACATCGAGCCGGCAATGCCGGCCATGGCGCCGCCGAAAGCAACCGCAGCATAGCGCACGCCGGTCACCGAATAGCCGATCGAGTGCGCGGACAGGTCGTTCTCGCCCACGGCTCGCAGGATGAGCCCTGCCCGCGTCGACTTGAGGAACCAGGCCACGCCAATGCACATCGCGAGCGAAAAATACACCAGCGGCGAATAACCGAAGACCACACGCCAGATCGGATCGGTGGCGAGCGGCGACGGGAACAGTTGGGTGAACGCAGGTACGGTCTTTCCGAGAAACGCCTTGCCAGCCAGCGCCGAGAACCCGCCACCGAAAATGGTGAGCGCCAGACCTGTGGCCACCTGATTTGCCGCGAGCGTAAGCGTCAGGAACCCGAATATCATCGACGCTGTAGCTCCGGCCATCGCCGCGGCGAGGGTGCCGAGCCAAGGGCTGCCAAAGCTCGATGTAACGGCAAAGCCGGTGACCGCCCCGATCAGCATCATGCCTTCGACGCCCAGGTTGAGCACGCCGGCCTTTTCCACCACCAGTTCGCCCAGACCCGCCAGCAGGATGGGTGAAGCAACAAGTACGATCGCGAAGATGATTGCGATGGCAAACTCGATGGTCATGCCGTCTCTCCCGACGCTCGCGTCGACACCGCCCGCACCCGATAGCGCACCAGCACGTCGCCGGCGAGCAGGAAGAACAGCAGCATACCCTGGAAGATGCCCGTAGCGGCGCTCGGCAGACCCATCGTGGTCTGCGCCACTTCGCCCCCGACATAGGAGATCGCCAGCACTATGCCGGCAATCACAACGCCAAGCGGATTGAGCCTGCCGAGGAATGCCACGATGATGGCAGTAAAGCCGTAGCCGGTGGGAAAAGCCGGCACAAGTTGGCGGAATGGCCCCGCGGCTTCGAGCACGCCGGCAAGGCCGGCAAGGCCGCCCGAGACAAGCATCACCAGCCAGATCGCCCGCTTGGCAGAAAAGCCGCCATAGCGCGCAGCATGGGGCGCCGACCCAACAACCCGAACCTGGAAGCCGAATACCGACCGACTCATCACAAACCAGGCGAGAACCGCCACGAGAAGAGCTATGGGCACGCCCCAGTGAAGGATGGTCCCAGGCCACAGGTAGGGTAGCGATTGACTGGCGGTGAACAAGGGCGTTTTAGGAAAAGAGAACCCCATCGGATCCTTCCACACGGTGCGCAGAAGGAAGTAGAGCAGTTGTACCACCGCATAGTTGAGCATCAACGTCGTCAGGATCTCGTTGACGTCAAACTGGGTCTTGAGAAAGGCCGGGATCGCGGCCAGTGCCATCCCGGCAAGGATGCCGAAGAGGATCATGGCAGGCAGGATCCATGGCCCCTGCATCTTCATGGTGAGAAGCGCGACGGCCGTCCCACCTAGGGCGCCGGCGACGTATTGGCCCTCGGCACCGATGTTCCAGACATTGGCGCGGTAGGCGATCGACAGGCCGACGCCGATGATGATCAGTGGGGCGGCCTTCACGCCGAGGTCCTGCCACTTCAGGGGATTGGTCAGCGGCCGGGTGAATATCTCCAGCACCGCGCCGATACCGTCATAGCCGATCACCGAAAAGAGGATCGCGCCGACCACCATGGTCAGCAGTACAGCCAGGATTGGCGCCGCATAGAGCATGGTCCGGCTGGGTTGTGCCCGCTTCTCAAGCCGTAACTGCATGCACCGCCCCCGACTCGATATGCGTTTCCTGGGGCGTGCCGTGGACGCCGCCCATCAGCAGCCCGATTTCGTTGATATCGGCCTCGGAGACTCTCATCGGCTTCGAGAGCCGGCCACCATTGATCACCGCCAGCGTATCGCAAAGCGACAGCAGCTCATCTAGATCCTGACTTATGACGATGATCGACGAGCCTGCGCCCGCCAAATCGACCAGCGACTGATGGATGGCGGCGGCGGCGCCCGCGTCAACGCCCCAGGTCGGCTGGCTCACAACCAGCGCGGTAGGCTTCTGCAGGATCTCGCGGCCCATGATGTACTTCTGCAGATTGCCGCCAGAGAGCGACCCGGCGACCGCCTCGGTCCCCGTCGCCTTGACCGAGAAGGCAGAGATCACTTCGCCGGCATATTTCCTGGCCGCTCGGGGCTGGATAAAGCCCGAAAGCGCCAGGCCGAGCCGATCCCGCGCGGTGAGCACGGCATTGTCCCACAGGGTGAAATCGGGCACCGCGGCGTGACCGTTACGTTCCTCGGGCACCGCGGCCAGACCCTCGAGCCGCCGACGCTTGGCGTCGAGCGTACCAAGCGGCACCCCGTCGAGCGTGATAGCGCCCGCATCGTCGACCGGCTCCTCGCCAGAAAGCGCCAGCAGTAGCGCCGTCTGGCCATTGCCCGCGACGCCGGCGATCCCGAAGATTTCGCCCGCGCGCACGGTGAAGGTTATGTCCTTCAGCGCGGTGCCGAAATGCCCGATAGCCGGCAGGTTCAGGCGGTTGACCACGAATTTCTCGGTACCGAGGGAACGGCCCTGCGGCTTCTCGATGCTCTTGAGGTTCCCGCCGATCATCTTCTCGGCCATCGACCGGCTGGTCTCGACCTTCGGATCGCAGGTGTCGACCAGCTTGCCGCCACGCAGGATAGTGGCTGTGTCGCACAAGGCTTTGATTTCATGGAGCTTGTGCGAGATGTAGAGGATAGAACAACCCTCCGCCGCAAGCTTGCGGAGCACGATGAACAGCTGATCCACTTCCTGCGGGGTCAGCACAGAGGTCGGCTCATCCATGATGAGGAGCTTCGGGTTCAGCAGTAGCGCTCGCACGATTTCAATCCGCTGGCGCTCGCCGACCGATAGCGTTGACACGGTCCGGTGCGGATCGAGCTTGAGCCCGTACTGGTCCATCACCTGCCGGATGCGGGCTTCGAGCTCACGGGCGGGAATCTTCGCATCCATGCCGAGCGCGATGTTTTCGAGCACGGTGAGGGCTTCGAACAGCGAGAAATGCTGGAACACCATGCCGATTCCGAGCTTGCGGGCGGCCTTGGGGTTGGCGACGCGGATCACCTCACCGTTCCAGCGGATGTCGCCGGCATCGGGCGACATGATGCCATAGATCATCTTGACCAGCGTCGACTTGCCGGCACCGTTTTCGCCCAGCAGCGCGTGGATTGCACCAGGCTGCACGGCAAATGAGACATTGTCGTTGGCGAGGACACCGGGAAAGCGCTTGGTGATGCCGCTGAGTTCGAGACGCGGCTTCTGATCAGTTCCCAAGGACGGCTCCCGACTTCCCTACGGTGACCGGCCTCGCCGTACAGGCTTCCCGACCGACAATGTGAACCATAATCTCCGCCGCTGCCAGCGCCGCAATCACCTCGGGGCGCTTGTCCCGGAATGGCTGGGGAAAAGCCGCCGAACCGAGCGGCAATACGAGCCGTTCGAGCACTCCGGCCGGATATCCCTCGCCCAGGTACCAGCTGCGGAACTTTGCCTTCTTGGTCAGAGAACCAACCATGCCGACATAGGGCGCATCGGCGCGCTGCAGGGCTTCGGCAGCGATCAGAAAGTCGAGCGCATGGTCATGCGTCAGGATGGCATAGCTGCTGCCTATGGGCGCCTGCCGCACGACGGCTTCGGGCATGGCGACCGCGCGACCGATGACGCCGGGCGGAAGGTCGTGCAGTTCGTCTGGACGCGTATCGACGACGGTGATCTTGAGCGGCAGCGCCGAAAGCGCGATGGCGAGCGCCTTGCCGACATGGCCGCAGCCAAAGAGGAACAAGTTTGGCCGCGCGGCTTCCTGTGCCACAAGGCGCGCGACGAGGGCCTCGCCGGCCTTCCGGTCGAGCCGCCGGAGCGCCACATCGACACGGCCGCCGCAGCATTGCCCGATCTCCGGTCCGAGCGGAACGTCGAGATCGTCGCCCGCCCCGCCCTGCCGCAGCACCTGCCGGGCACGATCGATCACCAGGTATTCGAGCGCGCCGCCACCGATGGTGCCGATCGTCGCCTCGGGCGCGATGACCATGAAGGCCCCCGCCTCACGTGGCGAGGAGCCCCGGACTGCCGTCAGTTCCGCCACCACCGCATCGGGATGCGATGGCAGAAACTCGGCAAGGCGCGCTGCGGAAAAGCTCAATGGGCGGCCTCTTTGCGCAGCCGCTCGACCGCCAGCAGCACTCGCTCGGGCGTCGCGGGCATTTCGAGCCGCGGGGCGATTGTGTAGTCGGCGACCGAGGCGACAGCCATCGACAGCGCCTCGACCACCGAGTAGCCGAGCACCAGCGGCGGTTCGCCCACAGCCTTGGAGCGGCCGATGGCCGGCTCCTTGTTGATGCTCCATTCGGCGAGGCGAACGTTGAACTCGGCCGGCATGTCGGACGCGAGCGGGATCTTGTAGGTGGAGGGCGCATGCGTGCGCAGCTCACCCTTCTGGTCCCACCAGAGTTCCTCGGTTGTGAGCCAGCCCATGCCCTGGATGAAACCGCCTTCGACCTGGCCGATATCGATGGCGGGGTTCAGCGACCGGCCGACATCCTCGAGCACATCGACACGGTCGACGACATATTCGCCGGTGAGCGTGTCGATGGTGACTTCCGCCGCTGCAGCGCCATAGGCGAAATAATAGAAGGGGTGGCCGCGCCCGGTGGAACGATCCCAGTGGATTTTCGGGGTCGCGTAGAAGCCGGCAGCAGAGAGTTGCACCCGGCCCATCCAGCAGGCATGTGCGAGCTGTGCGAAGGTAAGGAATTTTTCGCCGGCGGTGATGCCGGAATAATCCCAGCGGACCAGTTCGGGCGCGACATTGCCGAGCTTGGCGGCCTGCGCGATCATGCGCGCCTTGACCTGCTCGGCGCCGTTGAGAGCGGCCGCACCATTGAGATCCGTACCAGAGGATGCGGCCGTAGCCGAGGTGTTCGGCACCTTGCCCGTGTTGGATGCGGTGATCTTGACGGCCGAAAGCGGAATGGCGAAGGCATCGGCCACCACCTGCGCTACCTTGACATGCAGGCCCTGCCCCATCTCGGTGCCGCCATGCGACAGGTGCACGGATCCGTCGCGATAGACATGGATCAGCGCGCCGGCCTGATTATGCCACGTGGCGGTGAACGAGATGCCGAACTTCACAGGCACCATCGCGATGCCCTTCTTCAGCACGCGGCTCTTGGCGTTGTATGCGAGGATGTTCTCGCGACGCGCCTGATAGTCCGAGCTCTTCTCAAGATCGGCGATCACCTCGCGGATGACGTTGTCTTCGACCGGCTGGTGGTAGGGCGTGATGTTTTCGGTATCGGTGCCGTAGAAATTCCGCTTGCGGATTTCGAGCGGATCCACGCCGAGATCATAAGCGATATCCTCGATCCAGCGCTCGGCGCCGATGATGCCCTGCGGGCCACCGAAACCCCGGAACGCAGTATTCGACTGGGTGTTGGTGTAGAGCGGCACCGAAACCGCCTCGACAGCCGGATACCAATAGGCGTTGTCGCAGTGGAACAGCGCGCGATCCGTGACCGGGCCGGAAAGATCGGCCGACCAGCCGCAGCGGGCGGCAAACCGCGCCTTCACGGCCTGGATCTTGCCTTCGTTCGTATAGCCAACCTCGTAGTCGACGACAAAATCGTGGCGCTTGCCGGTGATCGACATGTCGTCATCGCGGTCGGGCCGGATTTTCACGGCGCGCCCGGTGAGCTTGGCCGCAAGCGCCGCTACCACAGCAAAGAGATTGCCCTGGGTTTCCTTGCCGCCAAAGCCACCACCCATCCGGCGCATGTTGACTGTGACCGAGGCATGCGGAATGCCCAGCACCTGCGCGACCATCACCTGGATTTCGGTCGGGTGCTGTGTCGAACATTGCAGCAGCATCTCCTCGTCCTCGCCAGGAATGGCGAGGGCCACCTGGCTCTCGAGGTAAAAGTGCTCCTGCCCGCCAAGCTTCATGCGGCCCTTGACGACGCGCTCAGACTTCGAAAAGCCCTCAGCGAGGTCGCCGCGACTGAGCTTAAGGGGAGTCGTGACGAGGCGCCCGCCCGCCTCCGCAGCCGCCTCGGCGCTGGTGAGATGCGGCAAGTCCTTGTATTCGACTTTGGCGAGCTTGGTGGCGCGGCGCGCGATGTCGCGCGTATCGGCGACAACGGCGAAGAGCGGCTGGCCCCAGAACTGCACATGCTTGTCAGAAAAGATCGGTTCGTCGTGCAAGTGGTTGGAACTGATATCGTTTTCACCGATCACATCGTCGGCGGTGAGCACGGCGACCACGCCCGGTGCGGCGCGTACGGCGGAAAGGTCCATGCTGACGATCTCGGCATGGGCCCGGGTCGCGAGCCCGAGATAGGCGTGGAGCGTGCCGGTGGGCTCGACGAGATCGTCGATATACTCGGCGCGGCCCGCCACCTGCTTGACGGCTGAATCATGCGGCTGCGACTGGTGCAGCGGGGATGCGGTGATGGCGACCTGCTTGTTCATGCCACCTCCCTCACAAGACGCTCGGCGCGGCCGGTGGTTTCGAGGAAGAACCGCTTCAACAGGTTCTGCGCGGCCGTGAGCCGATACTCGGCGCTGGCGCGCATGTCGGTGAGCGGCTGGTAGTCGGTCGGGAACGCGGCAACGGCGGCGGCAATACCGGCCTCGGTCCAGGGCTGGCCAACAAGCGCAGCCTCCACCGCCTTGGCGCGCTTCGGCGTAGCCGCCATGCCGCCAAAGGCAACCCGCGCCGACGCGACCTTGCCGTCGCCGTCGAGTTTCACTCGGAACGCGCCGCAGGCCGAGGAGATATCCTCGTCGCGCCGTTTCGACAGCTTGTAGCAGGCGAAATGCTCGCCCTCGGGCAGAAGCGGCACAGAGACGCTTTCGACAAACTCACCCGCCTGCCGGTCCTGCTTGCCATAGGCGATGAAAAAATCCTCAAGCGGCAGCGTGCGGCGCACCCCACCGCGATTGAGCGTGACATCGGCGCCAAGCGCGATCAGCGGGGGCGGCGTGTCGCCGATCGGCGAGCCATTGGCGATATTGGCGCCTATAGTGCCGCGATTGCGAATCTGCTCGCCGGCGATGCGATCCCAGAGTTCGGCGAGCTGCGGAAATGCCGCGACCATTTCGGCCCGCGCGCGCGTGTAGGTGACGCCCGCGCCGATGACGAGGCGATCGCCCTCGCGGCCGATGTCCCGCAGCCCGGCTATGTCCCCGATGAAGATCAGCGGACCGATATCGCGCATGAACTTGGTGACCCAGAGGCCGACATCGGTCGCACCCGAGACGATCGTCGCGCCAGGGTTCTCGAGATAGACGGTCGCGAGGTCATCGACCGAAGCGGGGAGGATGATCCGCGCCTTGCCCGAGCCGAGCTCGACCCGTGCACCGTCTTTCAGGGCCTTTAGCCGCGCAGTGATGCTGTCGCGTTCGGTGACGAGGGTATCGGTTTCCGGGCGGCCATAGGTTGAGATTGCCCTGGCCGCATTGAAGATGGACTTGTAGCCGGTGCAGCGACATAGATTTCCCTGCAGCGAGGTTTCCACCGCCTTGCCCGAGGGCTGCGGGTTTCGCATCCACAAGGCATAGAGCGACATGACGATGCCGGGCGTACAGAAGCCGCACTGGCTGCCATGATAATCGACCATCGCCTGCTGCACCGGGTGCAGCGGCCCCTCTGGTGGCGACAAATGCTCGATGGTGACGACATGCGCACTATCGAGCTGGCCCATGAAGGTAATGCAGGCCGTGACCGTCTCATAGGCAAGCAGGCCCGTGGCATCGAGTTTGCCAACCAGCACCGTGCAGGCGCCGCAATCGCCCTCGGCGCAGCCTTCCTTCGATCCCTTGAGGCCACAATCGAGCCGGAGGTAGTCAAGCAGCGTCCGCGTCGCAGGAACGTCCGAGAGGACAATGTCCTGCCCGTTGAGGATGAAGCGCAGCGTGGTGCGGATCTCGGTCATTCAACTGCCCCGATAGGTGGAATAGCCATAGGGCGAGACGAGCAGCGGCACGTGGTAATGCGCGTCCTCGCTCATGATGAAGCGAATGGGCACTGTATCGAGGAACGGGGAAGTCAGCTCGACACCAACGCGCTCGAAATACTGCCCCACATGGAAGATCAGCTCGAACTGGCCCTTGTGGAACCGATCACCCTCAAGCAGCGGCTGGTCGGCGCGGCCATCGGCATTGGTGAAGCCCGACATGATGTGATGGGTATGGTCGCCATGCACCATCAAGAGGTCGAAGCGCATGCCGGCGGCCGGCTTGCCGTGAGTCGTATCGAGAACATGGGTTGTAAGGCGCGCGGGTCCCGCCATTCAGTCGTCCTTGTCTGGTCAGTCGTGCCCTGCCCCAATGCCGCAGATCGCATCGTGGAGAGGCACACCCCTGAGATTGCCTGACTATTGAGCAATTTCTGCTCGCGCGGAAGGGGGTTGTGGGGAGTTATTTACCAAGTGGTCCACATTTGAGCACCTTGCTCCCCCATGCCAGCCTCGGTCATAAACTTTGGCCACTCACCACCCTGGAGCGTCCGATGCGCTATCCCCGCAACATGCTGGGCTACGGCCCCAACCCGCCCGATGCGAAGTGGCCTAATGGCGCCAAGGTCGCCGTGCAATTCGTGCTGAACTACGAGGAAGGCGGCGAAAACAACATCCTGCATGGCGATGCCGCGTCGGAGGCGTTCCTTGTCGACGTCATCGGTGCGGCGCCCTGGCCGGGCAAGCGGCACTGGAACGTCGAGTCGATGTACGAGTATGGCGCCCGCGCCGGCTTCTGGCGGCTGCACAAATTCCTCACCGAGCGCGCCATACCCGTCACCGTCTATGGCGTCGCTACAGCCCTTGCCCGCTCGCCGCACCATGTGAAGGCCATGCTCGATGCGGATTGGGAGATTGCCAGCCATGGCCTCAAATGGATCGATTATCGCGACCACGACATCGAACACGAGCGGCGTGACCTGCACGAGGCCATTCGCCTTCATACTGAAGTGACCGGCACACGACCGACGGGCTGGTATTGCGGCCGCACCTCGGTCAACACCGTCGACCTTGCGAGCGAGGAAGGCGGCTTCACCTATGTGTCCGATACCTATGACGACGACCTGCCCTATTACCGCGAGCATATGGGGTCGCCGCAGCTGATCATCCCCTATTCGCTGGCGTCCAACGACATGCGGTTTACCACCGCGTCGGGCTTTGCCAATGGCGAGGCGTATTTCCAGATCCTCAAGGACTGGTTCGACGTGCTCTATGAAGAGGGCGAGGCCGGCTCGGCCAAGATGATGTCATTGGGGCTCCATTGCCGGCTGGTCGGCATGCCGGGTCGCTTCGCGGGGCTGAAGCGCTTTGTCGACTACATTCAGAGCAAGCCCGGCGTCTGGATCGCGAAACGCATCGATATCGCCGAACACTGGCTGAAGACCCATCCGTTCATGCCGAGGGACATCTACCCCTCGCGGCTGGCGCTCGACGATTTCACCCAGCTCTTTGGCGGGATCTTCGAGCATTCCGAATGGATCGCCGAGCGCACGTTCAGGCGCGAACTCGGGCCGATCCACGACGACGCGACCGGCCTGCACGCGGCCATGTGCCAGGTGTTCCGGGGAGCAACCGAGGCGCAGCGGCTGGCAGTGCTGCAGGCGCATCCGGATCTCGCCGGCAAGCTCGCTGCGGCAAAGCGCCTGACCGAGTCGTCGTCGGCCGAGCAGGCCTCGGCCGGGCTCGATGCGTTGACCGACGCCGAGCGGGACCGGTTCACCGAACTCAACACCGCCTATGTCGAGAGGTTCGGTTTCCCGTTCATCATCGCGGTGCGCGACAACACCAAGGCGCAGATTCTCTCAGCCTTCGAAACGCGCATCGGCAATGATCGGGACACCGAGTTTGCGACCGCGTGCAAGCAGGTCGAGCGCATCGCGGAGTTGCGGCTGCGGCAGATCCTCAAGGACTGATTGGACGGGTGGGTGACCCATCGTCGGCGCGAAAACCTTGCGCCGGCGATGAACGCCAACTGAATGCAGGATTCCGGGAACGTTCAACGCCCACGGCCCATTGTGTGCGTCAGATGCAGTTGAGCTGCAAGAACGGACCTTAAGCCCACTGGGGGCACGGAAAAATGCTGAAACTGAAACTCTCGCTTTTCGCCATGTTCGCCGTATCCATGGCCACCCTGACGATCGCCGCATCGGCCATGCCGGTCTGATTTTCCGCCGCCCACCCCCACCGCTGTGGACGCAAAAGCGGCCAATACTCTGAGATTTGCGCCGAGAGCGATCCGTGGGTGTACGCCCCGTCGTGACAAGCGCGTCCGTTCGCCTGCCGCAACCAGGCGTCAGCGGCTCGGCTTTTCTTCGAGGGAGAGCCGGGCCGCACCTTGCCTTGCCGCGAGACGGGAACCTGGCGACGTGGGCTCAGCTGAGCGGAATATCCGCCTTGCCCTTGTCCTTCTGGTAGATGGCGGAAAGCCCGTTATAGACGCCGTTGAGTTCGTCTATCCGCGCGGTCAGTTCTTCCTTGCTGGTGCGGTCGTAAAGCGCAATCAGCTTCTGCAAGCCAAAGCCTTGCCAGAAGGCGTTCTTCACGTTGTAGAGCGGTCGCTCGGGATGCACCGCAGCGCGGTCGGGATCCGGCACGGCGTAGACCTCCTGCAGGATGCGGATGTCATGCGGAATGGCGAAGGCGTCGCGCGTGTCTTCGTAGCTGAACAGGTAGTAGAAATTGTCGAAGCCGGTCCAGGTGATGCCGGAGAGGCAGAGCGAGCACGGCTCGTGCGTGGCGAGGAAAATGCAATCCTTGGTCGCCGGCCGCGACGGGGCCGGCAGCTCGTAGAAGCGCTTCAGCGCATGCATTTCGCCGTGCCAGAGGGGGTTCTCGGTCTCGTTGTTCGTCTCGGCGATCACCACCGACAGGTCGGATTTCCTGAGGATCGCCGCGCCGAACAGCTTGTTGCCGCCCGAAACCCCGCGCCGCGTCAGGGGCACGAGGTCGTTCTCGATGACATCGAGCAGGCGGGAGACGAAATCGGGCGAATGCATGGGTTGGCTCCTAACGCGAATGCCCGAAACTAGCGGCCGAGACGGAGGCGTCAACCGTCGAACAGGACGTACTCAGACGTCCGGCAGTGGCGCAAGCAGGATGATCTCGGCGCCGGCCGTGTCGAAGAGCTGGATCAACTGGCCGCGCATCGCCCAGCCGGCGACTTTCTCGAGCGCCGCAAAGAACGCCGATTCCTGCTCACTGACGCCCTTGCCTGGGCAGGCCATGCGCGTAGCAGCGGCCGGCGAAAAGCCAATGGACTGGCCGTCGACAGTCGCTTGTGCGAACCAGTTGTTGCAGCCAGAGGTACCGCTGGCACGAAGATCGGGGGAAAGCTGCAGCGTCGGGTATTGGCCGTCGACGAGTTCAGTGCCGGCAAGTTCGATGATTTCGAGTGGCTTGTCGTAGAATCGCGCGATTTCGGCCTCAGGCAGTGGCTTCTGGCCGGTGCCAACCACAAGAATTTCCACAGGCATATCGAGCTGGGCCAGATCGAGCGCCACAGGGAGCGCGCTCGTGAACCAGAGCCGATCGCCCGAGGTGACGATCTCAGCCGTGAGGCCGTAGTTCTGGCCTGCGCGCAGCACGCCATCGGCGACCTTGAGCGTAAATTCGAGTGGGGATCGACCGCGATCGGCAGTAACGGCCTCCACAGACACGATAGGCTGGACAGGCTTGTCGATGTCGATGAGCGACACGGTGAGCACCGAGCCGGCGGGCAGCAACAGCCGCTCGCGGTAGTACACCTTGCCGCTGATGCCGAGCTTGTCATCGGCCACGGCGGGCAAGAGCATGGCGAGCAGCATCATGGCTGCCAGCGCAAGTTTCGATATCACAATCAAGTCCCTCCATGCCCCCCGATTGGCATGATGCTGCTCGATTATGACGTTTCTGGCGCAGGCGGAAGCAAATCCCTAAGATTTAGTAAAGAAGCGAAGCTAAAGCCCGACCGCAGGCATTTGCACCGTGTATGGCACGGCGAAATGATGCTCCTCGAGATTGTTGCCATCGCCGCCACGGTCGACCACAAGGAAATCCGAAACATCGCCAAGGGCGGTGAGGACGCCGTGCCAGACATGCATGGCGATGTTGACGCCGGTACGTGGCGGCACGAGGAAGGCACGCGGGGTGCCCGGGGTACCGTGTTCGTCGGGTGCGACGATGGAGAGGAACGGCCGATCGGAGAGCGGGTAGAAGGCCTGGCTGCCCAGCGGATGGCGCTCGATCAGCTTGAGCGCCATCGGCAGGGGATAGGGCTGGCCCCGAAATATGGAAATGAGCGGGCGGGCATGCACACCGCCAAGCTCCACCCGCGCAAGGTCGTGGAAGCGCTCGGTCATACCCGAATTGATCGGATAATGATGCGCGCCCTCGATGCTGATCACCTGCCCGAAGGGCGCGAAGGCCTCTCGGCTCAGGGGCTCGACCGTGATGGTTGTCACGGCGCGAGCTTGCCGAAGATGCGGACGCGCGAGATACCGCCATCCGGGAAAATGTTGAGCCGGATATGGGTGACCGGACCGAGCGCGTTCACCGTGTCGAACCTGTGGATGTGGTCTGGCTGCAGTTTATGCTGGGCAAGCAGTTCCGGCCAGAACATCGCGGACGTGATCACAGCGGCATTGAGGTTGTCGAGCCCGCGTCCGACGTCGGCAGCAAGGATGGAGGCGCTGTCCGGGTAGTTGCCCTTGTAGTGGGCCGTGTCGAGTTCCACGCGCTCGACGATGCCGCGGGCACCCAGCGCGATGATGATCCAGTCATTGCCCGGCACACGGCGGCGGCGGGTTTCCCAGCCATCGCCCATATCGAGGCCACGCCCCGGCGCGAGCAGGCGGTGAAAGGCGCCATAGTGCGCATCGGAATAGGCGATGACCCGGCCGCCATTGAGGCCGGATGCAAGGTCGATGGTGCTGTCACCCAGCGCGATATCGTCGATATGTGGCTCGCCATAGACGCGGAAGCGCGCCACGCCGCCATCGGGGTAGATGTGGAGTCGCACATGCGTCCACTGGCTTTCGCCATTGGCCTTGAAGAAGTGATGCGCGCTGGCGGTGAGCGGGGTGAGCGGCAGGATTTCGGTCCAGGCCGTGCCCTCGCCCGGATCGCCCTTCACGCGACAGGCCTCAATGCGGCAAGCGGTGGGGTAGTTGCCAGTGAAGTGGCTGGTATCGACGTCGAAGCCACGCACAACGCCGGCGGCGGCGAGCCGCACCACGGCATAGTCGTGCCCGGCGACGCGTTTGCGCCGGCTCTCCCAGCCATCCATCCACTTGCCATTGTCGTCATAGCGGTCGGGGAAGAACACTGCCGGCCTGTCGGCCAGCATGCGGCCTACATCGGCGAAGAAATCATCGGTGGCGAACAGGGCGGCAGCGCCAAGCCCCGCCGAAGCGAGGTTCACCCCATAGCGGGCGAAATCGGGCAGATCAGTCGGCGGCGGCAGGATGACGGATGCTTCGCTCATGAGGTCGGGGTCGGTCTTTTTGTCGGTGAAATCGCTGCTGTCTGCTTAGCTCAATCGCACATTCCCGGATAGGGGCCAGGCTCTCGGAGCGGACCCTGACCATGGCAAAGGTCGCCCTTCCGCTGGCAATCTTCCGTTAACCTCTGCAGGCGCAGACTTCGCCTATGGCCAACGCACCGACAGACCATCGCCCGTTGCTCGACCCTCACCATATGGAAGAGGCAGGGCGGACGCTGCGCCGCATGCTCGAAAGGCTCAAGGCGCCCCGTCAGGCACAAAAATCCGTGCCTGACGACATCGCCTGGGAAGATGGCGAGCCGAACGAGGACGAGCGCTCCCGCTACGGCTGAGCCGAATGCTCCTCACTCGCCGCGATAGGCCGCCTCAAGATCGGCGATCACCAGCTTCTTCATCTTCATCATGGCCTGGAAGGCGCGCTGCGCACCGGCCTGATCCGGACGGCTCAACAAGCCCGGCATCATGGACGGGACCACCTGCCAGGTGACGCCAAAGCGGTCGCGCAGCCACCCGCACATGATCTCCTTGCCGCCACCGGCGACCAGGCCATCCCAGAAATGATCTACCTCGGCCTGGTCGGCGCAATCGATCTGGAAGCTCACCACATCGGTGGGGGCGCCGTCGGGCCGACCACCCAGCGCCAGAAACTCCTGGTTGCGCACGCGGAAGCGGATGGCGAGCACCGAACCATCCGGCATCTTCTGCACATGCCGCACCTCGGCATCCTCGAACAGCCGCACATAGAAGGCGATGGCTTCCTCGATATTCGCGGGAAGCCACAGGCACGGAAGGATCGGACTAGTGTTGACACTCAATTGGCAGTCTCCTCCTCGGCCCAAAGCCGCTGCGAGATAGAACCCCCGAAGAACCAATACCACAATAGATAATTGACCCAAGATCAGCCGGCCCCAAACTGCCCCCTACGGAAGGCGCGGGCGTTTTCACGAGCGACGGGCCGCGACGCAGTGTAAGCTCGGGCAGCACAAGGCTGCGCCCCGCCCACCATCTCGCCCCCGACAAACATGCCCCAATCCACCGCCCAAGGCCGCAACATTGCCCTCGTGGTTGCCGCCTCCTTCTTCATGCAGATCCTAGATGGTGTGATCATCGTCACCGCCCTACCCCGCATGGCGGAGGACTTCGGCGTGCGTCCGCTCGACATGAGCATCGGGGTTACGGCCTACATGCTGACGGCGGCGATCATCATCCCGGCGGCGGGCTGGCTCGCCGACCGCTTCGGCGCGCGGCTGGTGTTTGTCATCGCCATCGGCATTTTCACCATCGCGTCGCTCGCCTGCGGTCTGGCGCCCGACCTGCCGACCTTTGTCGCTGCGCGAATCGTGCAGGGTGCGGCCGGCGCGCTGATGTTCCCGATCGGTCGGATCATCGTGCTGCGCAGTGTCGAGAAATCCGAGATCGTGCAAGCCATCGGCCTGACTGTATGGCCGGCCCTGTTCGCACCGGTGATCGGACCGGCAATTGGCGGATTCTTCACGACCTATGCAAGTTGGCACTGGAATTTCTGGATCAACGTCCCGCTCGGCATTGCCGGCATGGCGCTGGTGATGGCCATTGTGCCAAAGGATGGTGAGCCGGCAGACAAGCCATTCGACTGGACTGGCTTTGCATTGACGGGCCTCGCACTCGCAGGCCTGCTCTACGGCTTCGACGGACTCGCCCAGGGTACGGTTCCAACCGAACTGGGATGGGCACTGGCGGGCGCCGGGTTGCTGCTGGCAATAGCTGCGATCGCCTGGCTGAGGCGCGCCGCCCATCCACTGCTCGACCTCGCGAGCCTCAAGGTACCGACTTTCGCGGCCTCGGAGTTGCAGGCGGGTGCGTTCCTGCGGCTTACCATCAACGCCACGCCCTTCATCCTGCCGCTGATGTTCCAGCTCGGGTTTGGGCTAGATCCCTTGGAGGCGGGCAGCCTCGTGCTGATCTATTTCCTCGGCAACCTTGTCATGAAGGCCGCGACCACGCGCATCCTCAAGGGTTTCGGGTTCCGCCGCATATTGATCGGCAACGGTCTGCTCGCCGGGCTCGCCATCATGGCCTGCGGGTTACTCTCGCCCGACACGGCATACCCCCTGACCGCGGCGGCCCTGTTTATCGCCGGGTTGTCGCGCTCGATGCAGTTTACCGCACTCGCCACCCTGGCCTTCGCCGATATCGATGCTGAGCGCCGCTCATCGGCATCGACGCTCTCAAGTATGTTCCAGCAGGTGATGATGGTGTTCGGTATCGCCGCCTCGGCGGGCATCCTCAATGTCTCGGCGTTGCTGCGCAATGCGCCGCTCGGCATCGAGGATTTCCGCATCGCGTTGTTCATCATGGGCGGGCTCTGCGCCGTGTCGGCGATGCAGTTCCTGCTGCTGCCCGCCAATGCCGGCGCGGAGGTTTCCGGTCACCGCCCCTGACTTACTCCCGTGCAATGCGCCAGATGGTGCCGCTGCCGTCTTCGGACATGTAGAGGGCACCATCCATACCCTCGGTGATCCCCACCGGGCGCCCCCAGACGCGCTCGTCGTCTATGACGAAACCAATGGCGAAATCTTCGTAGATTCCGGTGGCTCGACCGCTGGCGTCGATATCGAGGCGCACCAGCTTGTAGCCGGTGCGACTACCGCGGTTCCACGAACCGCGCAGCGTGACGAAGGCGTCGCCGGCATAGTCAGCACCGAGCGCTTTGCCCGAATGGAAGGTGATGCCGAGCGGCGCCGAATGCGCCTGGAACAACACATCGGGCACGGTGACCTTGCCCTTCAGGTCATCGCGCGGTTGCGACGCCCAGCGCGGATCGGGGTTGTCCCCGATATAGTACCATGGCCAGCCATAGAAGCGGCCCTCTCCGACGCTGGTGGCATAATCATACGGAACATTGTCACCCATCCCATCGCGCTCGTTGACCACGCACCACAACGCCCCGGTCTGCGGCTGCACGGTCATGCCGGCGCAATTGCGCAGGCCCGTCGCAAAGACCCGCTCGTTCTTGCCGTCAGGATCGAAGGCCAGAACGACCGCACGCCGTTCCTCCTGGTTCCAGGCGGCGCCGAGAGGCTGGGCGCCGATCCACGCGTCGAGACCGCCATTGGGGGCGGAGCCGATCTGCCGTGCGACATTGGAGTCGGACCCGACCGCCACATACATCACCTTGCCATCTGGAGAAAACGCGATGTCGCGCGTCCAGTGCCCGCCAGTCGGCAGGTTGGGAACGATCACCTCGGGCTCGGATGTCGCCATGCCGTCGGTCGCGTTCCATGCAAAGCGGACGACCCGGCCGGTCTCGGCAACATAGAGCCATTTCGGGTCACTGGCCGGATAGAAGGCGAGGCCGTAGGGCGCATCGAGGCTGCTGGCATAGACTTTGGGTGTCGCAGTGCCGGCGGCGAGGTCACCGGCCGGGATGAACACGACCTCACCCGAAGCACTGTCGGCAATATAGAGGTCGCCATTGGGAGCGAACCGCAGAACACGCGGCTGCGGGATTCCCTCAGCGACGAGCGTTGCGGCAAACCCCTTCGGCACGACCGGGGCAGCATTGGCCGGACGGTCCACCCCACCGGGCGCGTTCGACGCGGAGTTCGCCATGTCGGGCGCCTCGAGATCGTCCGCGGTGATCAAGCGCTTGACCCCCAACTGGTCGGCGCGCCAGTCGCCGAAGGCCGCCTGGCCGGTAAGTGGCGACTCCTGGGCCTGTGCCGGCATGCCGATCAGCAGCGCTGCTGCAAGTGTTGCCAGTCCGAATTGCGCGCGCATTGCCTGCCTCCTCTTGGTCTTCGCCTACGCCTGCTCGAACAGGTAGGTTTCCCACCACGGATTGCCAAGCTGTTGTCGAGATCGTTATATCGGTAAATGACGATGAAGCAGCGACTGCCAGTCGCTGCCATAACGTGAAGAAGAAATCCTCATGTCGCGCCTGTTCTCGCCCTTCACCCTCCGTGATCTGACGCTGCGCAACCGAACGGTTGTCGCGCCGATGTGCCAGTACTCGGCCCGGCATGGCTACGCCAATGACTGGCACCTCGTGCATCTGGGCCGCTTCGCGCTTGGCGGTTTCGGCCTCGTGATTGTCGAGGCGACGGGTGTCGTGCCCGAGGGCCGCATTTCATACGGCGATCTCGGCTTGTGGGAAGATGGTCAGATCGGGCCATTGCAGCGCATCGTCGGTTTCCTGAAGGAGCACGGCAGCGCCGTTGGGATCCAACTGGCGCATGCCGGCCGCAAAGCCTCAACGCCGATAGGCTGGCGACAGGCTTTCAACGAAACCGACGCGGAAAAAGCGAAGTTTGCCTTCGAAAGCTGGACGCCGGTCGCCCCGAGCCCGGAACCGCATAACGACAGCCCGACCTTCACCCGGCCAACCGAACTCGACGAGGCCGGCATCCGGCATGTCATCGACGGCTTCGTCGCGGCCACGCGGCGCGCCGAGGCGGCAGGGTTCGATACGATCGAAATCCATGCCGCGCATGGCTATCTCATTAACCAGTTCCTGTCGCCGCTTGCGAACCACCGGACCGACCAGTACGGCGGCAGCCGCGAAAACCGCATGCGCTTTCTGCTCGAGATCACCGAGGCGGTTCGGGCCGCATGGCCGGGGCAAAAGCCCCTGCTCGTCCGAATCTCGGCAGTTGACGGGGTTTCGGGTGGATGGACGCTCGACGATACCATCGCGCTGACCGGCGAACTCAAGTCTCGCGGCGTCGATTTGATCCATTGTTCGTCTGGCGGCTTCGACGGCTATGGACTGAAGCCTGGGCCGCTCTATCAGGTGCCGTTCGCCAAGGCGGTACGTGACGCCGGACTGCCGTCTATGGCAGTGGGCCTGATCTCGGACCCGCACGCCGCCGAGGCCATCCTTTCGAAGGACGAAGCAGATCTTGTCGCCCTTGCCCGCGGCGCCCTCGAAGATCCGAACTGGCCGCTCCATGCCCGCCACGCGCTCGAAGGCGGGGCACGGGGCACCTATGAACTCTGGCCGATCCAGGCCCGGGCCCGTATCCGCGACAAGGATCGGGTACTGGGGATTCGCGGGGTCTGAAGGCGGCGGGTTCACGACAAGACCCGATTGCGGGCGAAAAAAGTCCGCAATTGCGAGGTGAGACTTTCTGGTGGGCGTCGGCACCTGGCGGCTTGAAGATCGCCGTTCGGGCGCTCACGTGCCGAAAGACCTAACGGGAGAGAAACATGACCAGCCGCGCCGCACTGTTTGCCCTGCTCGCCGTGTGGGGCGTTGGCCTCAACCCGGTGCTTCCCGCTTTGGCTGAGGACAGCGTTGCGGACTGCTCGCCGGATACACCCGGCGAGGTGCGTCCCGGTTTCACGGACCGTGTGTGGGCGCGTTCTGGCGACAGCACCCTTTCGGGCACGATGAAGATCTTTCTGTCAGATGGCACGCTGGTGCAGGATTCCTGCTGGGAGACGCATCGGTTGAGCCCGTGGACGTTCACCTCGGCCGGGTCACTGCGCTGGGACGAGGATGGCCGCCAGATCGAGGCGAGCATCGTCGCGCTTGCCGATACCGAGCTTGTGCTCAGCATCAATGGCAGCAGGGAGCACTATACTGCCACTGCCGCTTCCTGAGTGTCGGGGATTTGCAGGCGGGCTGAAGCGGCAGGCTTACCGGCGCCGGAACAGCCAGCTGAGAAACGGGACCTGTGCATCGAGCGCATTGCGCCGCCAGAGGACAAGCGTCCCAAGCAGTATGCCTGTCAGGCCGCCTCCGTTAGGTTCCACCTTGTCGCACGACATTTCGATTAGTAACGCGATATCAATAAGATGAGCCCGTTTTGATCCCTCCGCCATTTCCATCTTGTCTCATCCGATTGCATGCAATATCATCCTTTTATCGGGGGTAAGATCGGGGGCGAAAAAATGCCTAAGCGTGCACGCGAGTTGGGGGCGCTGGATGTCAAGCGCCTGACCCATCCCGGCCATGGCGGGAATGTGCAGAAACCAGTTGGCGGCGTGGCCGGCCTCAGGCTGCAGATCACGCCCAGCAACGCCGCCTCATGGGTGCTGCGAACGGCCGTCGGACCCAAGACCCGCGAGATCGGGCTTGGGCCATATCCAGAAGTGTCACTTGCCGCAGCCCGGGATAAGGCCCGTCTGATCCGCGAAGACATCCGCAACGGCATCGACCCTATCGAGGCCAAGCGTTCGGCCAAAGCACAATTGGTGATCTCCCAGAAGCGCGGCCTGACCTTTGACGAGGCCGCCGCAAGATATCTCCCGAGCAAGAGCGTTGAGTTCAAAAACGCCAAGCACGCCGCGCAATGGCGCTCGACACTTGCGACCTACGCCAGCCCCGCCATCGGGCCCATGCAGGTTGCCGACATCGTAATGGCAGACATTCTGCGTGTCCTCGAACCGATATGGCGGACGAAAACCGAGACGGCTGACCGGGTCAGAGGGCGCATCGAGAGGGTGCTGGCATGGGCAACCGTTGCCGGACATCGTGACGGGGACAACCCAGCGCGTTGGAAAGGCAATCTGGACGCGGTTCTCCCCAAGCCCGGCAAAGTGGCAAAGGTCGAGAACCATGGTGCGCTTGCGCTCACTGCCGTGAGCGGCTGGTATTCAGAACTGCTCAAACGTGACGGCATCGCCGCCAAGGCGCTTGCCTTCCAAGCGCTCACGGCAGCTCGATCAGGTGAGGTGCGCGGTGCCCGCTGGGACGAAATCGATCTTGATCAGGGAATATGGACCGTTCCCGCCTCGCGCATGAAAGCCCGCCGCGAGCATCGGGTGGCATTGAGCAAGCCCGCGCTGGACCTGTTGAGCGCCTTGCCGCGCGTTGATGGCAGCCCACTTGTCTTTCCCGCTGCAAGGGGCGGGCCACTTTCGGACGCGACCCTGTCCGCCGTCATGAGGCGCATGCATGCGGAAGCTCTGGCGAACGGCGGTCCCGGTTATCTCGATGCCAAGTCCAGTCGCCCGGCGGTCCCGCATGGTCTCCGCTCCACGTTTCGTGATTGGTCCGCGGAAAGAACGACTTACCCGCGCGAGATGGCTGAAATTGCGCTGGCCCATCAGGTCGGCTCCGAAGTTGAGCGCGCCTATCGGCGGAGCGACATGGTGGAGCGAAGGCGCGCCATGATGGCCGACTGGGCAGACTTTCTTCTAGGCAAAAAGTCCGGCAAGGTTGTGGCTCTCAGCCGCAGAACGGGCTCGTAACATGGACCGGCACGCCATCGCGGTTGCAATTGACTATGCCTGTCAGGTCATCTCCCGAAAAGTGGTCGGCGACGCTGTCTTCCTGCCAGAGATCCATCGCGAGTTAGCGGATATAGACATGCATCTCCGGCCGGTTTTCGTCGAAACTTCGCCGCCCGGGGCCGGGCTCTATCCCGCACCGTCGTTGGTTCGTTATGGGCCAACTGCCGATGACGTTACTGCGATCCGGGCATTAATCAGAGACAGCGCCTTGGCGCACGACTATCTGGCGAAGAAAATGTGTGTCGGCGTCCTGATGGGGCAGCTTCGTTCGTTCGACGTCCGGCACTTGGCCTATGACGTCTTGATGGAGCGCCTTATCCCAGCCGACGACCCCGGGCGACCATTCGAGACTGACCGAAATACGTTGTTCTGTGGTCTGGTTCATACCCTCGCCGAGGTCACGTCGATGACCGCCACATGCAGCAAGGCGACGCTCAGCAAGTTGGGGCACTTTCCACCCATGAGTGCCATCGGTATTGTCTTTGCCAGCATGCGTGCCTTCATCGAAATGCCAAAAGAAGCGACCATGCTCAGGGTGTATGCAGAGCATCGCGATCTGCGGAATGCATTCCAAAAATGGCCCTATGTGTTCAAGCTTACCAACGACCTTCCGCCTCGGGAACGCTTTGAGGCTCTCATTCAGCAGGCACAAAACGATTTTGCCGCGAAGGCAGCAGCGGTTGAAGCAGCGCTCCTGCCGGACCCAGTCAACTAATTGTTTGATTGGGGTCGAGGGCTACTCCCCCTGCGTCCTATTCCCATTCCTGCAACGGGCCGCTCCAACTTGATTTGGCCCGCGACAGGAGCTTTCAATGCCGGACTACTTCTTCTCTGATCGAGAACTGGCGAAGCGCTATGCAGTTTCACGCACCACGATCTGGCGCTGGGCGCACGCCGGGGACTTTCCGAAAAGCCACCGTCTCTCTGCCGGTTGCAGCCGCTGGAAACAGAGCGATCTCGAAGTATGGGAGCGTCGCCGTGGGATTGATGGCGGCAACACATACAAGACCAACCCCCCCACCAAATAACAACCGGCCCGCCGATTTGCGCGACGAGCCGGAACCATGCTTTGCATTGCCGTGGACAGCAATTCCTTAGCAAATTCTGCAGTTTAGCGCAAGTGGCGTGACCGGCGAAACAAAGGATTTCGCACGATGAAGCACGACCTTGACGAGATTAAACGCGACCTCAGGGATCGCATCGAGGACCTCGCCAGAGACCTCCTCGGATCGCCGAACAAACAATTGTCGGGCCGCGGCGAACTGCGCTGGGGTCGAAACGGCAGCTTGGCGCTGGCGCTAAAAGGCCCAAAGCGTGGCTCATGGTTCGACCATGAAGCTGGAAGTGGCGGTGGCCCGTTTGAACTGATCATGCGCGAGCGTGGCATCACCTTTCGTGAGGCTCTGGTCTGGGCACGGGAGTGGCTCGGGCGGCCCAGCGAAAGTGTTTACCGGCCTCCAGTTAAGTCCCAGACGCAAACGGATGATGAAGACGATACCGCCACCAAACGGGCCAAAGCGCTGCGCATCTGGAACGCGGGCGTAACGGTTTCGGGCACACCAGCCGAGGCCTATCTTCGGAACCGGGGGACTACTCCTGAGACGTGGCCTGACCAATTGCGATGGGCTCCTGCGAGCAAGCAATTGCTGGTCGCGCTGACCCGTCCTGATGGCTCCTTTGCCGCCCTGCAGCGCATTTCGCTGAATTCTGACGGCACACCCTTGCTCGATGCTGATGGTAAAAAGGTCAAGCGCTCTCTCGGGCCGATCAAGGGTGCGGCGGCCAAGTTTGGGCTTGGCACTGATGGACCGCTCATTCTGGCTGAGGGGCCGGAGACGGCGCTAAGCCTGTGGTTTGCGACCGGTCTTGAAACTTGGGCTGTCTGCGGCGTTATCGGTCAGGCCGACGTTTCAGCAGTACCGCTCGATCGCCTGATCATTGCCTGCCCAGATGACGATCCCCGCGAGGGGGCCGCATTAATGCATGCCACGAAAGGCATTAGGCGCTGGCAGCGCGAGGGCCGCAAGGTCGTGATTGCATCGCCATTCGCTGAACTGAAGCGGACCAAGGCCGACTTCAACGATGCCTTGGTGGAACTCGGGCCCGTCCACGTGCGCCAGCGCATCGAAATCGCCATAAGCGGCCCGGAAGTTTCTCAATCGAGAACTCTACCTGTCGAGGAGGCGCGAAACCAGCTCCAAGCGGTGATGCGGCAGATCTTTATAGATGCCCCGGGGAAGCAGACAAATGGCTAATCTCAAAATAGCGCTGCAAGAAGCGGGGGTGGGTGCCTACGCCGTCCGCGTCGATGTCGGCGGCGGCAAAACGGCCGCCGCTATTGACGCGGAGCTGGACACGCTTGCGAACCAAGGCGGCTCACTCGTCTATGCCGTGCCCAGTCTCGCGCTCGCCGATGAGGTTGCTGATCGGTTTTGGGAAGCATCCAAGAAACGGGGCCTAAAGGTCAGCGTGCGCGTATGGCGTGGTCGCGAAGCACCTGACCCGGAACGCCCCGGCAAGGCAATGTGCCTCGATCCTGAGGCGGTGAGAGCGGCGTTGGCCACTGGCGAAGATGTGCTCAGCGCCTGCTGTGAGACAAAAATCGACGGCATGCCATTCACCTGCAGGCATCACGCGTCCTGCGGATACATGCGCCAGCGCTGCATGTCGGCAGACATTTGGATCGTGAACCATGCGCATCTCGCGCTCAAACGTCCTGAGGTTATTCCAAAGCCCACGACGGTCCTCATCGACGAAAGCTTTTGGCAAAGTCTCGGTGCGGGGCTTTCCGAAATCCTCGCCATCAACGTGGCCGATCTGCTGATCGAGCCTGTCATCCGCAAAACGAAGGGTCGAAACCGCGGTGACTGGCACGTCGACAAAATGAACGATTTGACCGCCGAACTCATGCCCATGCGGCGCTTGCTTAAGGCCGCAGTCGACATCAACGGGTTCGGTCCGATGCGACGCGAAAGTCTTGAGGTCGTCGGATTGACTGACCGCGAATTCTGCCTCGACGCCCGTTCCGCCGAACTGCGTCGTATGACCTCCGCCATGTACCCGGGAATGCCAGCGCACGAGCGGGCCACGGTTCGAGATAATGGGCTGGCGCGGGTCCCGAGCCCACGCCTATTGGCCGACATCTGGTGGGAACTGAGGCTGTTTCTCAGCGGCGGAAAGGCTTCAGGTCGCCTCTCCTTAGAGCCCATGACTGACGGGCAGCCGGGCATGCGCCTCGTCCTTCGCAGGATCCGGCCTATTCACGGCTCTTGGCTCGGCGCAGTCGCGCATATTGACGCCACCATGCGCCAGAAGATCGTCCGTGAAGTCCTGCCGCTCCTAGACCTGCGGGCGGACATCCAAATCAAAACGCCCTTCCAACGGATCGTCGCGGTGACGGGAAAGTCCACGTCCCGTAGCGCTCTTGGTAATGAAGGTGCGGCCCGCGACTTTGGAAACGCCGTCTTGGCTCGGGCGGCGCTGGTGCCGGGCCGGACGCTGCTGGTCACAACGAAGGCTATGGCGCAGTCTTGGAAAAAGCAATTTCCGAACTGGCCCACGCATGTTCCGGTCCTGCATCACGGAGCCGTGGTCGGCTTGGACGGCTTCAAGGACGTCAGGTTGATGATCATTATCGGCCGAAACCTGCCGCCGCCATGGGTCATCGAGCAATATGCCGGTGCGTTATCAGGCGAGGCCGTGACGCCATGCTCGGAATGGTACACCGAAAGTTACGAGACGGTCGTGGCGGCTGACGGGACCAGTGCCTCGTTCAAGAAGGAATTTCATCCGGACCCGCTTGCTGAAGAGGTCCGCGCCTCAATCGCCGAGGACGGCACCATTCAGGAAATCGGCCGCCCTCGCGGGCTGAACCGGACGGAGAAAGACCCCGTCACGATTGAAATCTGGGGCGATACCTTGCCGCCGCTTCCGGTCGATAGCATTCGGCCTTTCGAGTGGGCCAGCAAAGACGAGATTGCCCTTGGGCAAGGCCTTTGGGTCGAAAGTGCCGCGGATCTGGCAAGAATCGCGCCGGAATTGGGGTCTGAAAAGGCGATCAAAAGTGACCGGGAAAGGAGGACAGCCTCGAATTCCAGTAGATATCTCTATACGAAAACGGGGCCGTCCTCCCCGAATTTGGACCTTCCCGCCTTCGCGGCGGCCGTGATGGACGCAGCTCCACATCTTTGCGCGGCTCGCTATCAGCGGGCTGGTGCCGGGACCAAACCAAAGGTCGTTATCTGGAACGCGACGATTGTGTCTGACATCGAGGCAGCGTTGTCAGAAAGCTTGGGGGCGCTTAGTCGGTTCGAACCGACCCAGCCCAGCAATCATCTCGTTATGTCCGGTTCCAGTGAATGAATGATGCGCGGGCGTCGCGACCTGACCCGTCCTATTCATCAGGAGCGGGCCTTGCATAGCGGCGGCCGTCATCTTCTGGTTGTGAGCAATGAGTGCTGAGCCTAGGCTCTGGTTACAGATCGCACCCTAGGACAAAAAACATGGACCTCATTCGCATTAAGAATGACTTCAACGTAACCACCATGAGCCCCTACTCGCAATCAACAGATTGGTCCAGCGCAAAAATTGCGGCCGGATCGGGAGGTTTCGCTACCGTATTGACTAGAATTAATGAAAATCCCACAAAACCACAGGTCGAGTTTGGATATTTTTCTAACAATGGAGAGAAATTGTTTGGTCGGATATATACAAACAGCAACGCAGAAATACCAACCGGGTATATTAATGACATAACCTACATTGGTGCCGACAAATTTGTAATCGTTTTTACAACTTCTGGGAATTTCGGTACTAACGTATTGTATGAAATAATTTCGAAAAATGGCGATATAATTAAGACCGCATCTGTCGCTAGCACATCAAATTACGCCAAAAACCCCACGATAACTGCACTTGATAGTGGAGGTTTCGCCGTTTCTTTTAGTAAGAACGATTCAAACCACTACCTCCAGCAATTTACCTCTACTGGTCAACCAACTGGCAATGAGATAAATATATCTGGCATCATATCGGATGTATATTCTGGAACGCCACATATAGATGGTAATTTTGGAACTATTGCATCCGCATGGAGTCAGTACAATTCGTTAGGACGAGACCCTGACATCAAATTCAGATCGATTGATATTGCCACAGGTAATATGTCGACAGTGACAACGGTAAATACAAACATTATCGGAGATCAGTATCAGAGCATTTTGAAGGTTTTGCCGAACGGTAATTATGTCGTCGTATGGCTGGATACGTGGGGTCAGACAGGGGATATTTATGGCGGATCGATCCGCGCTCAAATCGTAGACTCCACAGGTCAAAAGGTCGGTAGTGAGTTTCAGGTTAACACTACGCAATTTGCATTGCAGATTTATCCGCAGATCGCCGTACGTTCCGATGGGGTTTTTGCCATTGCTTGGGAGGATCAAAGTGGCAGTCGTGAGGTCTATGCGCAACTATTCAAAAGTGACGGATCTCGATTTGGTTCGGAGTTCGCAGTAAGTCAGACTGCATTTGATGCGCCATCCGACCCGAAGCTCGTATTCCTAAGTGACGGTAATTTGGTTGCTTCGTACCTCAGCGCGTTAGGAGTCAATGGCGCTAGTCCACAGACCCTAGCTCTCTTTACGATAGAGAACGAACCTGTCCTTGCCAGCGCCGTTCCTGATCGCCCGGCAACCGAGGACAACACCTTTACATATCAGGTTGCTTCCGATGCATTCACCGACCCAGATGTCGGCGACACGCTGACCTATTCGGCGACCCTTTCGAACGGGGCCGCGTTGCCAACATGGCTGAGCTTCGACGCAGCAAACCGAACTTTCTCAGGCACGCCTGCTAACGGCGACGTTGGCGCGATCAATGTCACCGTCACAGCCACGGACACTCACGGCGCTTCGGTCTCGGACGTCTTCGCGATCACCGTCGCAAACACGAATGACGCGCCCACCGTTGGCGTCGCAATTGTGGGCCGTAGCACAAACGAGGACGGCTATTTCAGCTTCCAAGTGCCCAGCGATGCATTTGCCGATGTCGATTTGGGCGATACATTGACTTATTCCGCCACGCTCGCAAACGGAGCCGCCCTCCTAACTTGGCTGGTCTTCGATCCCACCACGCGCACCTTTTACGGCACCCCCGCAAATGGCGACGTGGGCGTGAGCAGCGTCAAGGTCATAGCGACCGACAGCTCGTCCGCGTCAGCGTCGCAGACCTTCAACCTCACAGTGATCAATACGAATGACGGCCCTGTCCTTGCCAGCGCCGTTCCTGATCGCCCGGCAACCGAGGACAGCGCCTTTAGCTATCAGGTTGCCTCGGGCGTGTTCACTGACCCCGATGTCGGTGACATCTTAAGTTATTCGGCGACCTTGGCGGGTGGCGCAGCTCTCCCCGTGTGGCTAAGCTTTGACGCAGCGACCCGCACTTTCTCAGGCACGCCTGCCAATGGCGACGTCGGTGCGATCAACGTCACCGTCACAGCGACGGATACTCACGGCGCGTCCGTCTCAGATACCTTCACCATCACCGTCGGAAACACGAATGACGCGCCTACCATCACCTCACATGGCGGCGGCAACACGGGCAGCGTCAGCTATGCGTGGGGTGCTGGGGCAAATGTAGCCACCGTGACCGGCACTGACGAGGATGCGGACACTTTCCATTTCAGCATCGTGGGCGGTAACGATGCGGACCTGTTCACCATCAACGACGCAACCGGCGCACTGGCTTGGCGGTCTTTGCCCGATGTGCTCGCGCCGACCGATGCCGGTGGGAACAACGTCTATGAAGTCACGGTTGCCGTGCTTGACCCGTCGGGGGCGCAAGACCAGCAAGCACTGAGTGTCACCGTCACAAATCCCCTGACCGAAAGGCAACTCACCGCGAGTGCGAACAGGTTCTTCGGGGGCTTGTCGGCGGATTGGGTAAACGGGCTTGGTGGAGCAGATGTGCTGTACGGCATGGGCGGAAATGATCTGCTGAATGGCGGCACCGGCAACGACAAGCTCTATGGCGGGCTGGGTGATGACGGCTATATCGTCGACGCCACTGGAGACCTCGTCTCTGAGAAGGCCGGTGAAGGGAACGATACGGTCTATACCAACCTCGTCGCCTACACTTTGGCGGCGAACGTCGAAAACCTGAAGGCATACTCCGGGTCGGGGCTATCAGCCCCGTTGGGGGGGCAGACTCTTTCCGGCAACACACTCGCAAATATCATTGTTGGCGGCACTGGTGCCGACACTCTCAACGGCGGCACCGGTGACGATACACTGATTGGCGGCGCGGGAAACGACGTCTATGTCGTCGATTCCGTGGGGGACCGGGTTCAGGAACTCGCAGGCGCAGGAAGCGACGAGGTTCGTTCGAGCGTGTCTCTTGTGACTGAACCAGACCAAGCGACCGGTGCTGCGTTTGTCGGTGCCAATGTCGAAAACTTAACGCTGACAGGTAGCAGCGACATCGATGCGTACGGTAACGCTCTGGCAAACCTCATTATCGGCAACACCGGCGCCAACATTCTCGATGGCGGTGCGGGGAACGACTCGATATCGGGTGGCGACGGCGATGACAACTTGCTTGGCGGCGATGGCGATGACCTCCTAATCGGCGGTCTCGGCAACGACGTCTATTGGGGCGGTGATGGCATCGATACGATCAGCTTCGCCGGGGTCAGCGGCAACATCTCCTTTAGCCTAGCCAGCGACGCTGATCAGGACACGGGTTCAGTGGGCATAGATACTCTGGCTTGGGACCACGGTATCGAGAACCTCATCGGCGGCAGCGGCAACAATCTTCTGATGGGCAACGATGTCGCCAATCGCCTTGAAGGTGGCAGCGGCAACGACACTTTGGATGGCGGTTCCGGTGCAGACACTCTGGTTGGCGGTCAGGGCAATGACGTCTTCGTCGTCGATGATGCCGAAGATGTCGCGGTCGAGGCTTTAGGCGAAGGGACCGATCGGGTCGAGGCATCGGTCAGTTTTGCCCTTGGCAGCAATATTGAGACCCTGCTTCTGTCGGGTACCGCCAATATCAACGGCACAGGCAATGGGCTCGGCAACACGTTGACCGGCAATAGCGGCGACAACAGCCTAGACGGCGGACTTGGCAATGACACGATTGCAGGCGGTGATGGCTTGGATACGGCTGTATTTGCTGGCAACCGCTCCGCCTATGCGTTCTCGATTGTTGGCGGCAAGCTGACGGTGGTCGGGCTGGATGGCACTGATACACTTACCGGGATCGAGTATCTGCGGTTCGATAACCAAATACTCGTCACACCCGTTTCTGTCAGTATCGCCACCGTGGATGCCACCAAAGTAGAAGGCAACACCGGAACGGTGGCCTTTACATTCAGGGTTAACCTGAGTGCCGCTTCGTTGGCGTCACAGAGCATTGACTGGGCTGTTACCGGAACCGGGTCCAATGCGGTGGCGGCATCAGATTTCTTGGGGAATGCCTTGCCCTTTGGAACTCTTGTCTTTGATGCAGGTGAGACAGAGAAGACGATCACCGTGCTCGTCGCCGGTGATACATTGGCCGAACAGCGAGAAACGCTTCTCGTATCGTTGTCAGGCGCAAGCGCTGGCTTGATCATCGATACCGGTTCCGCCGTCGGAACCATCATCAACGACGATGCGATCGATCTAGACGGCACCGCTAACAACTACACGGGCACTGCCGACGATGAATGGATCCGTGGCAATGCCGGGGCCGACACCATCAACGGCGCTGGGGGCAATGACCGAATTGAGGGCGGAACTGAGAACGACTCCCTCAACGGGGGCGACGGTAACGACACGCTGATCGGCGGAGCGGGTAACGACATCATCAATGGCGGGGCCGGGATTGATACGGTCAGCTACGAGGATATGTCTGCAGCCGTTAGCGTGTCGCTGAATTCGACGGCGCTGCAAAACACCGTCGGTGCAGGCAGTGACACGATCAGCCTAGTCGAGAACCTCACCGGCGGCAGCGGTAACGATACCTTGACCGGCAATGCCACGACAGCCAACATTATCATCGGTGGCGCCGGTAACGACATCATCAACGGGCTTGGTGGTGCAGACACGCTCGACGGCGGCGATGGGTCAGATCTCTATATTCTGAGTGTCCTCGGCGACTATGCATCCGGTGAAATCACTAGCGACACCGGGTCCAATGGCACGGATGAACTCCGTTTCGCGACGACAGTCGCTGCAACGCTGTCACTGACTAGTGCCGTTACCGGCATCGAGTCTGTCACTATCGGCACGGGAACAACTGCAACTGCGACATTGACCGCAACCACCGCGATCAACGTGAACGCCGCAAGCGTGTTGAACAGCCTGACCGTTATAGGGAACGCTGGAGTCAACGTCATCACCGGCACCGGCTTTGCCGACCGCCTGATCGGAAATGGTGGCAACGATAGCCTTGTCGGTGGTCTGGGAGATGACATCCTGAACGGTGGAGCCGGCAATGACACGCTAACCGGCGGTGCGGGCAGCGACACCATCACCTACGAGGGCGTCGCCACGGCGGTCACGGTCAACCTGACCACCAACGCTGTGTCCGGCGGTGGGGGAACCGACGTCATCTCTGGCATCGAAAATGTCATCGGTGGATCGGCCGCTGACAACATCACCGGGAGCGCCGGCGACAACGTCATCGCTGGCGGATTGGGTAACGACACTCTCAATGGTGCGGGTGGAAATGACACCCTCAGCTATGACGGCATCGCAACAGCCGTGACGGTGAACCTTGCGACCAACACCGCCACAGGTGGTGGCGGCACCGACACCATCTCCAACTTCGAAAACATCCGCGGCGGATCCGCCGGTGACACGCTTACCGGCAACACCGGGGCGAACGTGATTGATGGCGGCTTAGGCAATGACATCCTCGCTGGATTCGTGGATACATCAGCCGATGTCTTCGTCTTCTCCGCTGCTCTTGGCGCAGCCAACATCGACCAAGTTGTCGACTTCAATCCGATCTACGACACGGTTCAGCTCAAAGCCACCGCCGGGGGGCCATTTGCCGGCCTTGCTATCGGAGCGTTGGCTGATACCGCGTTCGTCTCTGGGAGCGCCGCCGTCGATGTGGATGACCGGATCATCTACAATTCCGCTACAGGGGCACTGTACCATGACGCCGACGGCAGCGGTGCGGGACTCGCCGTGCAGTTCGCGACGATAACGAACGGAGCCAGTCTGACCTATGCGGATTTTCTGGTGATTTAGCCTCTGGACAGGAGGGCGCAAAAGGCGATGGCGTTGGGCGATCGCTGGGGCAGCGACAAAAAGGGCCGTCTCTGACAGCAACCGCTTTGCCAGTGTGGCAAACCCGGAGACGATCATGTCGAAGTGCTTGGGGGCGCTGGCTTAGTTCGATTTCCAGCGCGCCCGTTAGAAACACGGTTCTCCGATGGCACATGATACCAACCGCCGATCTGTTGAGTGAGATAGTGACCCTGCGCGCGCCCGCCCGCCCCGACGCCTACACACCGTCGCCGCGCGCCGCCAAGGCCCCAGCCGTTCGGAGCTGCGGCGCCGGGCCGCGCCGGCGGACATCAGGGCCGTCCCTTCGGCGAACGGTGTGTCCGCCTCAGATCAGGAGTAGAACATGCGCCAACCTAACAGCCGCTTTGTCCCCGGCGTCACTGGCAATCCCGGCGGCCGACCTAAGGCCGACCCGGACGTGAGGTCCGCCCTCAAGGCGGGAAGCCTAGCGGCCGAACAACGGCTGGTGGAGCTGGTCAAAAGCGAGGACGAACGCTTGGCGCTGTCGGCAAGCCTGGCGCTGTTGGACCGGACCCTTGGCAAGGCCCCGGCTTCGCTCGAAGTGACGGCCGGACCGGCTGAGGCCGATTGGGACCGAATTCAGAAGGCGTGGGCAAGTTTGACAGTCGAGCATCTCCGGGCTGTCCATGACAGCGCTAGGGTGCATGATCTTCGCGACGTACCGACCGAGGCGTTGGAAGCGGTCTTGATTTTTGGCGGACGCTGGCCACCCTTAAGGCGACCGTAAAGGGACCCGCGCCACGGTGCTGCACGGCACGACCTCGCCTTGCGCCGAGGGTAACCAACAGCGCCTACTGGTATGAGCGCACTACGGCCTTGATCGCCTCGCGCAGGCCGAAGATATCCTCTACCCCCGCCACGTCGTGGCGCACGCCTTCCTTATCCGCGCCGAACACGGTGACGAACTTGGTCTTGGCGTTGAAGTGCAGGCGGATGATCGGTTTGCGGTTGTTGTCGTCGAACAGGATGGCGCAGTAGCTCTGGCCGTCGCGAATGGCGATGCGTGACACTGGGACCAATTCGGCCGCGATGGCGCGGACGATCATGAAGGCCTGACGTTCTTCCTCGGTAGTCTCGACCTTGGCCTCGTTGAACTCGGGCAGCGACTCTTCCTTGCCACCGTCGAAAGCGACGTCGATCCGCTTCAGCGCCCGCTGCCGGAACAGGTCGTCGAAGGCGCGCTTGACGATGGGCTTCATCGTCTCGATAACCGAGGCGCGCAACTGCCCCTCATAGAAATCGCGCGCCGCCATGCGCACAAACTCCTCGTCGGGGTTCGCCCATTGCTTTTCGATGAAGGCCATGGCGCCGCGCAGGTATTTCAGCGAGGACGCAGCGGCCTTGATGTTGTCGATCGAGAAATTGGCCTTGTGGAATTTTTCCAGCTCGCGCAGGTCGTTCTCGTCATAGCCGAGCAGGTCGAACTTGAAGAACGGGTTGGCGTCCATCTTGTTGGGCGCCTCCAGATCAGTGAAGAACCAAATCTGCAGGCCATTGGTCAGCATGGCGATGTTCGCATCGCTGGTGTGGAAATAGCGAAAAAGCTGGCTGTACTGCGCATCACGCAAGCTTACGGACACGGCCTTGGCCTCGACGAGATATTCGATGCGATCACCGATCTTTACGGCGTAGTCGATCTTTTCGCCCTTTTTCAGACCGACATCGGCAACGTATTCCGGTATGATCTGCGTCGGGTCAAAGACGTCGAATCCGAGCACCCGCAGAAAAGGCATGACAATGGCATTCTTGGTCGCCTCTTCGGTCTGAGCTACCGCCTGCGCACTAATGGCGCGCTTCGCCAGATCGGCGACATCGTCCTTGAAAGCCATGATATTTCCCCCGCCCCATCGAATACATGACTCGACTTGGGGGCATGGGGCAACCGACATCCCTCAAGTGGCGTGAAATCAAATATAAAGATGGCCTGATTGCGCCAGATGAACAAGCGTTTTTTCGCCCCGAGCGGCGCCTTTGGTCGCGCGGTGCAACATGGGGCGGTCGCGAAGAAGGCAAGCCCTGTAACTTGCGCGAGTTACCGCCTATGAAATGTGCTTAGCCTCAATGGGCCCGGAGGATGAAGTCTCATGCGAATGCTTCTTATGAGCCTGCTTCTGGCACTGGGGCTGGCCTCGATGGCGCCGGCAACCGCAGGGCAATTGGAGGATGCGCGCGCGGCATATCAGGCCGGTGATTATGCCGAGGCGCTGCGGATCCTTAGACCGATCGCAGAGCAGGGCAACGCTCTTGCTCAGGCCACGCTCGGGGACATGTACTACCTCGGCGATGGGTACTACGAGATGCTGCTCGAAGCGCCGAACTCATTTTACGAGGCGCTGCGTTTGCAATACTACTATAGGGGCAAGGGCGTACCGCAAAATTATGCCGAGGCGGCGCGCTGGTACCGGCTGGCCGCCGAGCAGGGCCATGCCCGCACTCAGGTCAGGCTCGGGTTCATGTACCAATTCGGCTACGGCGTTCTGCAAAATTACGCCGAGGCGGTTAAGTGGTATCGTCTCGCCGCAGAGCAGGGCGATGCCGACGCCCAGTCCAGCCTCGGGTTCAGGTACCAAAACGGCGAGGGCGTGCCGCAGGACAACGTGCTCGCGCACATGTGGTTCAACCTTGCGGCCAGCAAGGGTGTTGCCGGCGCCGCCCAGCTTCGCGACGATGTGGCATCCCGCATGACGCGCAATCAGATCGCCGAGGCGCAGAAGCTTGCTTGGGAATGGGCTGAGGCCCACCCTTAACGCCGACCCGCGCCACGGTGCTGCACGGCGCAACCTCGCTTTGCGCCGAGGGAAACAGCAGCGACCCCATCGCGTGTAGTAACTTCCGGTTTCCGGACCCTTCGGGTGCCAGCACCTCCATGATATGAGACCGTGCGGAGACGCAGTTTTGAGCACCATGCGCCCGGTCCAGCCACTGAAGGAAAGCGTTCACCTTCCTGAGCTACTCTGCCAAAGTTGGTTTCCCGGTAGGGTGCGACACAGCGGAAAGTGCAGCGGGGCTCTCGATGACATTGAAAACCAGACTTCTAGGGTTGATTGTCGCCTGCGCGTTAGGGCCTCTGGTCTCCCAGAGCTCGGTCTTGGCGGGGCCCATTTCGGAGATCCTCACCTGCACCACTCACCCAAGGGGTGATGTAAGCTGCACCGTGGATGCAGCCACGGTCCACGTCCGGAACGTCGTCCTGAACGAGGGAGAATGCCCAAGTTTGCGGCTTAGCGGGTCGGAATGGGAGGCCGTTGCGTCTAGCTTGGAGCTCTCGACGACCGACGCCCTAGATCAGATGAGCCAAGGCTTTCGAAACGCACGTCTTCAGGATCGGTTGGACAGCCTCAGTTCCTCGTCTGAACCGACTGGTTTGACGAAAATGGCGATGCTCAGCGCGTTAAACAGCCCGGTCGGGACTTACACGAAGGGCGACGAATTTCAATTCTGGACGTCTCGCGTTTGCTCGAGATTGACCCGGTATGAGATAGTCACTGATCAGGGAACTGCGGCCTTTCCGTCGCATTGACCGCCTGCACGGCCTTCGTTTTCGAACCGCCCTCCAGTGCCCTCTCGTGGTTTCTTTATCGAGTTATTGGCCCGTATCTCCGAGGGCACGCTCGCATAGAGTTTGGGGCCAAGAAAATGCCCTCAGCCTCTGGATTGACCTCGCCACGTCTCCGTGGTGATATACGTTCGAGTTAGGGTAAGAGGGGAAAAATGTTTGTCTTGCGTACGGGTATAGGCCTTTTTCCCCTGCTATTCGTATCAATGGCCCTATCAGGCTGTGTCACAACCAATACCACCGCAATTGCACCTGACACTTTCCGCCTCGACACAAGGGCATCTGGCTGGCTCTTTAAGGGAAGCGCTGGGCCCGAGACTTTATTGAGAGCCGCCCAAATCGCCCAGCAAAACGGTTTTCAGTACTTCGCCATTATGGGTAGCGCAGGTCAGGTAGGAGAACGCTACCTCGGCTCGATTGGAAGCGCCGACGGCGGAAGTTTATCTTTGACGAGCATTTACTCTCCCACGGAAAATGTATCCGTATTGGTAAAGATGTATAACTCGCCGGTCCCCGGGGCTTGGAACGTCGCCGATGTGATTGCGAAGAAAGGCCAAATGCTTTCTGCGGGCTGACATCTTTTAGATAACAGGGCGGACATGTCCGCTAACGTGTGGGTGCAAAGAGCTTGCTAGAACTGGGATACCCAGAGGGCGCGACACAGCTCTTACTTGACCTCGTCGGTCCAACGGCGCCGCGGACCAGCCTACAATCTCATACCCAGATGCGGTCGGCTTCACGCTGATCCACAAAGGGCATCTTACTACATCCAGCGGTCGATCGATTTTATCCAAAAAACCATGCCTGCGGGATCGTCGCATTCAAAAGTTATCCCTTGCCCCCAGAATGAACAGCCGTGGATAGTTCCGTCTGGGCTTCGATAGCCGTTGGCGCTGATGGCGTCTGTCAGACTGTCGTAAACTAGTAGCTGGTCGTATTTTTCGTCGGTGTGGCTGTCAAATGGGCGGGCAAAATCATTCTCGAATACCCAGTAGCGGCGGCCCTTGTACAGCGCCTTATAGCTCTTGATTTCAGCCGGGATCCACGAAAACGCCGGTTTGCGCATGACACAGCCAACTTCTTTCGTCCTCTCGGCTTAGCCCGTGGACGCCCGGATGCGCAAGGGCAGGACAGATCGGCCGGCGGTAGGACAGGCTGAACATGCCGGACACATGGCCGCCTTCCATCGAATTATTCCGACGCTGGTCATTTGATCATACAACAACCCGGCGCTGGGTCGGTTATTAGTCGCACGCCATGTTTGCGCAGGGCCTCCTCAATCCGGCCGTTGGTCGGTTTGCCGACCGGACGCTTATCGGGGTGCCGTTCCCACCGGCAGGCCGACCGCTCACTAACGCCGACCTCGTCAGCAAGGTCGCGCTGAGTTAGCTCTGCAAGCGCTCGGGCAGCGCGGAGTTGTCGGCCTGAAATCAGAGAAGAGGTGTACCGCATCTGGACCTCGGACAATAAAACGATAGATATGATTATACTTCAATTATCAAAAGTCCAAAACCCTGACATGCACCGATTTCGGAACGATTGGTCCGAATTCTCACATCAATTCTGAGGGGATCAGGCTACTGTCTATTTCATCTCCGGAGTACGGCTCTATCCCTAGCATCGGTGCAACGACCTTAACCAGACGCCCCGTCACCTCACCGGCGTTCCAGCCCGCCGTGACACCCGCCTGATCGTCTTCTTTTTTGGGTTCGTCCACGAGGATCACCATCGCATATAGAGGTGCCTCCATGGGAAATGCCGAAGCAAAGATCGCAAGTGTCCGGTCGGCATCGTAGGTGTTGCCAACCACTTTTTCCGCAGTGCCCGTCTTGCCGCCGATGCGGTAACCATCCGCAAACATATTGGCACGAGTACCAGAGCCCTCCAGCGCGTTCAGGCGAAGGAGATAGCGGACCCGCGCGCTGGTCTCAGCCGAAACCACCTGCTTCGCGCTTTTGGCCGCGTCTTCCTCGGAGCGAGGGAACAAGGTGGGCTCGACCATCATGCCGTCATTGACCAGCGCGGCGTAGGCCCGAACCATGTGCAAGGGCGAAACCGATATCCCCTGCCCAAAAGTAGCTGTCGCTGCCAAAACGTCAGAAAATGTCTTGGGCACATTCGGCGGGCGCATATCCCGCAATTCAAGCGGCACTGGCTGGTCAAATCCCATGCGGGTCAAGAAAGCCCTGAACTGGTCCTTGCCCAGCGCCTGCATGACCTTGATCGTGCCGATGTTCGACGAAAACTTATAGATTTCCGGCACGGTCAGGACCCGGTGCTTGCCCTGATAGTCGTCGATCGTGACCCGTCCGAACCTTATAGGGTCAGTCGCATCCACGGTATCGGTCAGCTTGATTGCGCCTGCGTCCAGCGCACCGGCAAAGGTCACGGTCTTGAAGGTCGAGCCGAGCTCGTAGATGCCGGACGTGATGCGGTTGAAGCGCTGGTTCTGCTCCCCATTATGGAGCTCATCGATCGTTCCCGGCCGGTTCGGGTCAAAGCTGGGCAGCGACACCATGGCGATGATCTCGCCGGTCCTGACGTTCATCATGACGCCGGAGGCGGCGATTGCCTTGTACCGCGCCAGCGCATCGACCAACTCGTTGTACATGGCGTTCTGAACGCGCACGTCGATCGATAGGGTGACCGGCTTAATGGTTTCCGGCGCAGCTTGGCCAGATGCCCGCAGAGTAGCCAGTCCGTCATCGTCAAGGTGCTGCTCGATCCCGGCCATACCTTGTTGCTCGTCATTGGCCCAGCCAGTGCCGAAAGCCGCCTCTTCGCCGAATGGATAGAAGCGCTGGCTTTCGTCTACGAGGGTGAACCCTTGTATGTTCAAAGCCCGGATCTCCTCGGCAACTACCGCAGGTAAGTTGCGCCTCAGCACGATGAAGCCGCCGGCGCCTGCCAGCTTGTGCCGCAACGACTTCAGGTCGAGCTCGGGCAAAACCGCGTGCAACTTCTGGGCAGCCGCATCTGCGTCCAGCACCATCCCCGGCGTCGCGTAAAGCGAAGGCAAGCCGATGTCGGTGGCGAGGGTCACGCCGTTGCGGTCTGTGATTGTGGGTCGTGAGGAGATTAACACGGCGCTGGCCGGATCAAGGTCGAAGGCGCCCGCATTCAGGACCAGAACCTGTGAAATCAACACGCCTGCGAGTACCGCCGTAATCCGCATGCTGCATGTCCTTTTGCGAATGCGTCCACCTCGCTCTATCGACGGGGAGTGAACGTTCGGTTAGCCCTAGATCGCAAAGCTGGCTCGTAGGACATCAAGCTAGAGGCGATCGCCCGGATGGGCGGTGATCCTATCATCGGCGTGCCCAGCGAGGCCAGTAGATCATCGTACCGCATGGCAGAAGCGTCGCAGTGACCAGCGCCAGATACGCGAACTTATCGGACATGATCTCGCACTGTGAACGTTTGGTTGTCCACCGAGACCGGAAGCGACCATAGGGTCTATTTGGACCTGAGTTCCAATCTGCAATTTCGCGTTACCCCCCAACTTGACTTCGAGCCGTCGCTCCGCTCAACTAGGTCCCCTTGCACGGTGACAGCGGGAGAGCCTGCGTGTGTTTATCGTTAGAGAAGGCCAGTCTATCTTTGGCCGTTGCCGCTTTGGTTGCGCTGCTGGGCTTCTCCCTAAATGGGACCATTTCGTACGCAGCTGAAATGACGCACGAATGGAATGTAGTCGATTATAGAGATGCCTCAGGGGCACTAAGCTATTGCGGTGGAACCAAAGAATACACGCATAAGGTTCGCTTTGGAGCAATAATGCAGAAAGATCGCCAGATTGGGATAACCGTTTCAAATCCGAACTGGCAGCTAACAACTGGTCAAGTCTATGATGCAAGAGTTTCGGTTGACAATTTTACCGCTACAAAGGCACAGCCAATAGCTTTCAACGAAAATAGCGTCCTATTCTATTTTGATAAAATGCAGTTGTTACGCGAAAGGTTTGTGTCGGGCTCGCTTCTTTCTTTCGTAGGACTTGATCTGAGTGCACGTTTCGATATAACCGGCGCATCTGCATTAGTTCATGAGCTTTCAGCGTGCGTTTATCGAAGAAGATAGTGAACCTCATGGTAGCATAGGGGCAGAAATTGACCACTCGGACGGGTTTCGTTAATTCTAAAGCCTCGCATCATAATGGTCTTTGTCGGCCAAGCCGAGTACTTGTTGCTTTCGGCATTTCGTTGATTTGTGCAGCCCTCCCCGGTAATGCTGCACAGTTAAATGGCTTTACTCAGGGTAATTGGTTTATCGCCGCCTATACCGACGATGAGAGCGGAAATTTCACGCATTGCTCCGGAACGGTTCTCTTTTTAAGTGGTATTAACCTTAGCGTCGCGGTTTACCCGAATTACTCATGGGCGATTGCTATCGGTGGACCTAATTGGGATGTAAAAAACGGCGACGAATATGACTTTAGCATCAGCATAGATGGTTCGTCATTCGGACAGTTCAAAGGAATGGCGCTTGTCGGCGCGCCTGCAATCCTCATTTCTCTGCCTAATGATGATCGCATGATACGGGCGTTCCGAAGTGGCCGTACAATGCAAATTGTGGGCAACTCGTTTTCAGTGCCAATGGACCTCAGCGGAACGTCTCGCCTACTTATGAGCCTCGCCGATTGTGTTGGCAGGCATGCTGGATCGGCGCCACTGCCGAACAATGTCCCAGTGCCGCAACCAGTAGCTCCTAGCGCTCCCGTTGCTTCACGCCCCCCAGAGCCGGCGAAGCCCTCGGAAGCGATTTCTCCCAGCACCCCAAAGGTTGGTGACAGTGGGCCAAGTATCTTTTCAGGAACCGGCGTGCTGGTGGGCGGTGCGATAGCACTTACTAACAACCATGTGGTGCGCGATTGCACGCAGTTCGCGGTCCGCTTACCAGACGGCACAAAAACCTCAGCAGAGGTAGTAGCGACGGACGCCGCTAACGACCTCGCGCTTCTCCGACTGGACGGTCATTCGGCGGAAGTCGCCGCCCACTTTCGAGTTACACCCCAGCCTAGCGCGGGCGAACAGGTCGCGGTTTTTGGATTTCCCTTTGCGGGAATTCTCAGTTCAAGTGGAAATATTGTGTCTGGCAACATCAGCGCCCTCAGTGGGCTTGGAGATGATACTAGATATTATCAAATTACCGCTCCTATACAATCAGGAAACAGTGGCGGTCCACTTTTGGATTACATGGGAAACGTAATTGGGATTGTCAACATGAAAATGGACGAGCTCGCATCCCTCATAGGCACTGGCAACTTCCCGCAGAACATTAATTTCGCAATCAAATCTACAGTCGTGTCGACTTTTCTGGATGCTAATCATGTGACGTTTTCTACCAACGTATTGTCTGAGGGTGTCGATATAACAAAGGTCGCTGAGGTGGGCAGGGAAATTAGCGCGTTTATAGTTTGTCAATAGTTGTCAGATTTTTAACGTAAGAATATGCTAGCTGGTTGTTCGGTAGGAAAAACACGGACAACCTGCCCGTGCGTCAAACAAGGCCACTCTGGCTGCCCTTGAGCTCATGGATGGTGAAGCCGAGGCGCCCGGAAAAAAGCGAAGCACCCAGCTACTGGCAATATGACCATCGGGTTTCAAGCGCATTAGGTTATTGGGGATCCTATAGGGGGTAGACCATCAGAGTCTACGATTTACTCAATAAATTCATGGAGCAATGGCGGCCTGTCAGTCCGCCAACAACTTTCACTGCCACGTCGCCTAGCCGCGCATGCCGGCTCGGGTCAAGCGCCTGGAGGAGTTCGAAGGAGACCGCAGCCGCGACCACGAGCAGCGCCGCCTCCGCAATACGTCGCGGATAGGCCAACGCGAAGGCAAGCCCCAGCGCCAGCAGCGCCACAAAGCGCTCGAGATTGGCCGAGGCACCGCTCTGCGGGCGCACTTCGACAGGCGCAAGCGTCACGAAGGCTATGGCAACCAGCAGCGACCAGGCTGCGATACGGAAGGCGACAAGCAACAGAGGATGGCGCAAACCAGGCCGCCGGGTTCTAGTGGGCGTTTTGCCGGGACTTGGGGGAAATGACGGTCAGGATCAATATCCAGACATCAAGGAAGATCGACCAGTTCTCGACATAGATCAGGTCCATCGCCGTTCGGCCGGACATCTGCGCCAGCGTGGTCGTCTCACCCCGCCAGCCATGCACCTGCGCCCAGCCGGTGATGCCGGGCTTCACCCGCCGCCGCTCGGCATAGCGCGGCAGTGCGAGAGCGAGTTCGTCGTCGTGACGAATGGCGTGGGGGCGCGGCCCGACAAGGCTCATGTCCCCAAACAGGACATTGAACAGTTGCGGCAGTTCATCGATCGAAGTGGCACGAAGAATACGGCCGACGCGGGTGACACGCGGATCACCGCGACGCGCCTGCACCATGTCGTGCCCGCTTTCGGTGACCGACATCGAGCGGAACTTCAAGATCGTGAAGCTCGCGCCATTGAGACCGCGACGCTCCTGCCGGAACAGGATCGGCCCCGGAGAGTCGGACCGTATGGCGATCGCGGCGCCGATCAGCACGGGCGAAAGCAGGAGAATGCCGATGCCCGCACCAACCAGATCAAGCGCCCGCTTCAAGAACAGTCCGACGCCATCCACGGGACGCGACAGGAACCGCACCTCGCGCATGGGCACATGAAGGCCAGTATTTTCAGGGTACTGCGTTATCCAACTCACGCCGACCGAATAGGACGCCAGCGACCCGATCACCCCCTCGAGGCTTGGGACGGCGCTCATGTCGCCGACGAGCACGATTTCGTCGACGCCATCGCCAAGCCAGGCGGACATCTGCGCGCTCAGTGTGTTGCGGCTTTCGTCGCCGAGCAGTCGCCCGAAGTCCTCGATAGGCAGGCGGTCGATGATCGTCGAGCCCAATGGCCCGGCCCAGCGCGGCGACAAGGCATCAAGGGAGCGCTGCGCGCCGATGAGCACGGCACGGGGCCGCGCCCTGTCGAACAGCACATGGCCGAAGGAGGTGAATTCAAGCAGGCGGAAGGTGAGAATGGCACCACCGCCGGCGATGAAGCACAACAGCAACTCAGGGCTGGTGAAAGCAGCACCAAACAGCGCGACTGAGACGAGGCGGACCAGAGCAAAAGCCATCGTCCAAGTGACGAAGCCATGCACCAAACGGCGAAGCAGTCGTGCCCTGCCCCATAGATCGCGATCAAAACCACTCAGCGTGAACAGCATCTGTACGACGCCGAGGGCAGCCACTGAGATGAGGTCGGCCGAACTCACGCTCCCTGCATCGGGCGTTGCGAGATGCAGCACCACCAGAACTGGCAGCGCTGCAATCAAGCCTTCGGCTATGGACAGCAAGGCGAGGCCGAAATGGCGCGGCGAAGACCGTAGGGAGAGCGCATTGCCGCTTGATACGACCAGCTTTTCTTCGACCATGAATCGCTACCGCTCGTTCTGCTGCCAGTGCGAGATCGTTATCAAGGGACACAGCAACCTGCCATGCGCCAATTAGGAGTTAGTTAACCATTAAAGAAAGGTTAAAATGCGTTCAATCCATTAAGGATATGCAAAGGATCGTTGCCAGCTTGGACGCAGCGCGTGTTAAGGCCCTGTTAACGAACCTCTCTGCCGGGGCATGCGCCATGCGACCTCTCGCCATTGCTTTCCTAGCTGAAAATCCAGCGCTCTCGGCTCTGCTGGGCAAAGGTCTCGAAGAAGCAGGCTGCCGCGTTGCGGTGTTTTCCGACCCGGACTCCTTCAGGACATATCTGCGTATCGCGCCGGTTGACCTCGTCGTACTCGACGCAGACAGCCACGGCTTCGCTGCCCCGGAATTCGCCTGGTCGTTGCGGACCCATCCGAAACTGATATCGCAGCACTTCCTGGTCGTTGCGCTCACGCGCGCCGAGCCGACTTTCCACAGCCAGTTGCGCGCCGGAGGTGTCGACCTCGTGCTCGGCAAGCCGATCGGCGCTACGCAATTGCTGCTTGCGGCCGAGGAAGTCGATCGTCGCGTTGGCAGCAGCTCGCGCGACTATCGCCAATCGGCACAGCCCGTTGCCGCTCGCCGGGCACTTGCAGTATCTCCACCCGCGTCGCCCGCCCGTGCCGTGCTCGACAATGTCATTCCGCTCTTTGCATCAGGCCGCCGACCCCGTTGAGGTTTGGGCATGGCCCGTGTGATGATCAACTTCCTGGGCGGCAATCCCGACCAGCTGTCCGGGATCGCTGTCTATGCCCTGCGTCAAATCGAGGCGCTGCTGAAGCGCAGCCGGCACGACTACAGCATCCTCACCTCGTGGCCGCGAGAGCGGCTCGCCGAGCACCTGCCGCTCGATGGCGTCCGGTTCATTCACGGCAGATCCCATGGCAGCGAGAAGGTCCAGTATGTTCTTGAAAACTGGCAGGTCTGGCGCGCGGCGCGGGCCGCACAGGTAGACGCCGTGTTCACCCCCTGGCCGTTCGGCCCGGGCTTTGGGGGCAGGAAGCGTGTCCTCGTTCTGCACGATCTTTATCGAGTGACGCACCCTCGGTTGCACAACTGGCACTACCGGCTCGGCTGGAACCTGATGTTCCCGTTCTCGGTCGCTCGATCGGACACGGTCGTCACGGTGTCGGAAGCGACCCGCAGTGCTTTTGTCGAGCACTATCCGTGGGCCGCGACAAAGGCGAAGACGGTGCTCGAAGCTTCGACTTTGCGCTCGGAACCGAGGCAGGGGCGTCCCCTCGCCATGCCCTATGCGCTGATCGTCTCCACACCCGCCGTCACCAAGAATCTCGACCGGCTGATCGCCGCCCTGGCCACTCTGGAGGCGTCCGAACAGGGGATCGATACGGTCTGGATCGGCAAGGATGACGGCTCGGTAAAGGCAGCGCTTGCTGCGCACCCCGCGCTGAAGCGCTTCCATATGCCCGGACGCGTCGATGACGCGACACTCGCCACTTGGTACGCACATGCCGCCTTCTACATAGCGCCATCGCTTACCGAAGGGTTCTGCCTGCCGGTCGTCGAGGCGCAGAAACATGGCGTGCCTGTTGCCTGCTCCGACATCGCAGTGCTGCGCGAAGTCGCGGGCGATGGCGCACTGTTCTTCGACCCGCTCGATATCGGCGACATGGCGCGCACCATCGGCTGTCTCGCCGCGGATGGGCAATTGCGGAGTGAACTCGCGTCTGCTGCTCTCGCCAATGCCCAGCGCTTCAGTTGGGATCGCTCGGCGGCGGAACTGGAAGCAATCTTCGGCGCCTGAGTGTCGCGTCCGCGTCGCGGACGGCGCTGTGGAGCGGCGACGCCGTCTATGCAGCAGCGCTGTCGCGTCCGGCCTTGAGGTCGCGGCGAATGCCGAGCACGATCGAGAGCAAAGCGCCGATGACTAGGCCACCGACGAGCCCAAGCACCACCAGCACGGGAGTGCTCGGCGGCCAGGAGCGGTCCGTGGGCGGCAGAGGCGTCGAGATGACACGCACATTCGACGTATCAATCTGCTCCCGCTCGGTGACTTCGCGGGCGCGCGACAGGAACGCCTCGTAGATGGTGACCTTCGAGGCGGCGTCGCGCTCGAGTTCGCGCAGGCCTACCTGCAGCGCATTGTCGCTGAACACGCTCGACTGCAGGCTGCCCTGCCTTGCCTCCAGGGCCGCAAGCGCCGTGCGCGCCTCATCGACGGCAGCCTTGGCGCCCCCGACAAGCCGGGAAATCTCCTGCGTCAATTCGCTCTCGGCATTGCCGAGCTCGCTCTCGAGCTTGGTAATCGAGGGATGGCGCGGACCATAGATGCGCGACTGGCTTTCGAGCTGGCTCTTGAGCTCAGCCACCCTGGCCCGCACCGCACTCAGGCTGGTCGCGGCCGTCGGATCGCTACTTGCGGCGTCGCGCCCTGCCGCGACAAGCTCGTCATAAGCGCTTTGCGCGGAGATCAGGCGCGACTGTGCATCGACCACCTGGCTTGCGAGTTGCGACATGGTCTGCGTGCTCACGAGTTCGCCCGAGGCGGACGCCGCGAGGCCGTTGGCCGCCCGATAGTCGACAACCTTCTGCTCGGCCTCGGTTGCCGCGACCTTGAGCGCATCGAGCCGATCATTGAGGGATTGCGCCGTGCGCGCCGCGCCATCGGCCTCGGCCTTCGCCAGTTCCTCGCGGAAAGCCGCGACCACCGCGTCGGCGATGCGCATCGATTTGTCGCCGTCGAGTGTCGTGACCTTCAACGATGCAACGAAGCTGGTGTCGTCCGCCTTTGCATCGACCTTCTTTGCCAGCGCGCTGATGGCGGCGTTGCGCGGGTCGCTCGGCTCGGCGTCCGGCCGGGACAATCCCAGCAGCCCGCCAATGCTGAAGCGCGGCGTCGGATCGTAGAATTCCTTGTCAGCAGAGAGCGACAGGGAATCCACGACCCGTGCAAGGACATTACCGGATGTGAGGACGCGCAGCTTGGAGCGGGCGGCGAGGATACCGGAATCGATCTGCCCGGTTTGCTGGTAGAGATCGTCGCCTACCACCTTGAGGCTGACCGGATCGATGAGGATATCGGTCGACACGGAGAACTTGGGCGGCGCCATCACGCCGAACACCCCGCCGGCAACGGCGCCAAGCAGACCTGCGGTGGCCATGGCCAGTACGCCCTTCCTGAGCCACAGAAACAGGCGTCCGAAGTCGAGCTCGAGGAAATCGCCGATGCGATTGAGCGTGATCGTCTCGACCTGGACGGCACCAGGTGCCTCGGGAGCAGTCGGCTGAGGGCGGGCGGCTCGGTCGTGACCGAGGCGGGCGTAAATCCGGGCGCCGGACACGTTGCCTTCTGAAATGCTGGCCATGACGAATATGTCTCGTTCTCGAACAGGACGTTGTTAGCGGTTTATATACCAAGCGGACGCAACCGCTTCGGGAATGGGAAATCTTGGTTAAGCCCTCGAGATATGATCCAACCGCTGGAGGGCCTGGGACTTGGACGACACACGACCGATAGCGCGCAAGGTCGCACCGGCGCCCGCGACGAACCACGGCCCGATCGCCGTGGTGCTCGTCATGCTCGTGCTCTTCGCCATCGGGCTGCGGATCTACGTGTCCTCCCACGTGATGAACCGCTACGTTGACTACAGCGATCCGGGCGGCGGTGGGTTGCTCGAAAAGTTCCACTTCGGCACCTATGCCATAGCGCTGATGCTGGTGGTGGCGCTGTTCATGAGGCCGATCTATCTGGTCGGTGACGAGATCGCGAAGTTCCGTGCGCTCGTCCGCATGATCGGGCTATGCGTCGTCCTGTTCATCTACCTGACTCTTGTGGGCCAGGGTCGCCAACCTGCCTATCTCATCGACTCCTACGCCATCGCGGCCGCAGCCGGTCTCTTGCTCTTCACCATCAATCCGGCCTCGCGTATCTTCATCGGCAACACACTCGTGGCGCTCAACGTCGCTGGCGCGCTGCTCGCATTGGTGCAGGTGACACTCAAGACCCAGATCCTCCCCTATTCGATCGGCGACCTGACGTTCCGCCCGATTGGCCTCACCGAACACCCGCTGACGCTCGGCATCGTCTGTGCCGGCACAATCGCCTTCGTGCCGCTCACCACCTGGCCCACCTGGATCAAGGCCTGCGCCATACTTGCCCTGTTCGTCGGCTTGGCCGCCGCCGGCGCGCGCTTTGCTCTTCTGGTCTGCAGTATTGAAGTGCTGGCACTGATCCTGTTCACCGAATGGCGCCGCCTGTCGCCTCGCCTCGCGCGCCTCGCGAAGATCACAACCCTGGTTGCAGCCATCGTTGTTGGCAGCATCCTTCTTGTGCTTGCCGCTGCCGGTGGGCTCCTGAGTCGCTTTCAGGGTGGCGTCGTCGACGCGAACGCCTTTGCCCGCATCGACGTCTATCGCATCTTCAGCCTCACCAGCCCGCAGCAGATCTTGTTCGGCACCGATCTCGGCGTGATCGCCGACATCATCAAAAAGAAGATCGGCCTGCCCTTCATCGAGAGCTCCGTGGTGTTCGTGACCTTCCAGATGGGCGCGATCCTTGCCATCGTATGGGCGGTCTTGCTGCTGCGCTTTTTTGTCAGGCTGCTCAAGGGCCTGCCAACCGCGGCGTGGATCGGCACCGTGACCATCATCATCATCGGGCTTTCGAACAACACCTTCTCGACCAAGAACCTCGTTGTCCCGATGCTTGTGGTACTTCTCGTAACGCTGGGGTCACAGCGCCCGAATAAATCCGAAAAAGCCCCAAAAACCAGAAATCAAGAGATCGCCAATCTATAGTTTTCGATTCAAATTTTATCAATCAATCTACAGAGCTATGATATTTCTGATTTTTCATTTGCAGAACTTACAAAAAACGCGCCCAAATCGGGCTTAACACCTCATTAGCATTAATCATATCTTAATTCGTCGATCCCAAGTGGCAAACAACGCCGCTAGGATCAGCGTTGGGAACAGCCATCCCGAAGCTGATCCAACGGACACGAACATGAACTTCTTCCGCCCGCCGCGCCTTAATCGCAAGCATCGCCTGCTTATCGTCTTCGGCACCAGGCCGGAGGCCCTGAAGTGTTTCCCCGTGGCACAGGCGGCGCTCGCCCATCCGAGCTTCGAGACCGAGATCTGCGTTACCGGCCAGCATCGTGAGATGGTGCGGCAGGTGATCGCGCTGACCGGCCTGCCGGTACACCACGACCTCGACATCATGCAGCCAGGCCAGACCCTGTTCGACGTGACGTCTCGGGTGCTGACGGGCATCGGTGAGGTAATCGACCGCTCGAAGCCCGACATCGTCCTGGTGCAGGGCGACACGACCACCGCAATGGCGGGGGCGCTCGCTGCCTTCTACAAACGCATTCCCGTCGGCCATATCGAAGCAGGGCTGCGCAGCCACGACATCAACTCGCCATTCCCCGAGGAATTGAACCGCCGAATAGCGGGCGATATTGCCACCTGGCACTTCGCGCCTACCGCTGAAGCCCGGGCCAATCTCGTCGCCGAGGGCAAGCCGGTCGAGCAGATCTTCGTCACCGGCAACACAGTGATCGACACGCTGCTGCATTTCTCCAACCGGCTCGATACTGATGCGATGCTGGGGCGGGAACTCGCTTCGCGTTTCCCGTTCCTCGACCCAAACAAGCGCCTGATCCTCGTCACGGGCCATCGCCGCGAGAATTTCGACGGTGGCATCGGCCGAATCTGCACCGCGCTCAAGGTGCTGGCGACCCGCGGCGACGTACAGGTAGTCTACCCGGTCCACCCCAACCCGAACGTCCGTGACGTGGTGCAGGAGGAGCTCGGCAACCTGCCCAATATCCACCTGATCGACCCGCAGGACTATCTGCCGTTTCTCTACCTGCAGAAGCGCAGCTACCTGGTGCTGACCGATTCCGGCGGCGTGCAGGAGGAGGCGCCCTCGCTCGGCAAGCCCGTGCTGGTGATGCGCGACAATACCGAGCGGCCCGAGGGTGTGGCGGCCGGAACGGCGCGGCTCGTCGGCACTGATATCGACAAGATCCTGCTTAATGCCAACCGACTGCTCGACGATCCGGCCGCGTATCGCGGCATGGCCGAGCGGCACAACCCCTATGGTGACGGCCGGGCAAGCGCCCGTATCGTGGAGGAACTCGCGCGCCATGTCTGACATCCGTACAGTTTCCGTTATCGGCATGGGCTATATAGGCCTGCCCACCTGCGCGATGTTCGCCTCTCGCGGGCTCAAGGTCGTCGGCATCGACGTCAATCAGCACATCGTCGACAAGGTCAATCGTGGTGAGATCCATATTGTCGAACCAGAACTCGATGATCTGATCCGCCGCGTCGTCGAGATTGGCGCCCTCAGGGCCGCGACAAAGCCCGAGCCGGCCGACGCCTTCGTCATCGCGGTCCCGACGCCGCTGAGCGAGGATCACCGTCCGGACGTGACTTATGTGCTGGCTGCCGCACGCAGCATCGCACCCGTCCTGAAACGCGGCGATCTCGTCGTGCTCGAGTCGACCTCGCCTGTGGGCACCACACGCGAGATGACGGTCGAACTGGGGCGCCTCCGCCCCGACCTCAGCTTCCCGCTCACAGCAGGCGAGCATGCCGACGTGATGGTTGCCTATAGCCCGGAGCGCGTGTTGCCCGGCAAAGTGCTGCACGAACTGGTAAGCAATGACCGCTCGATCGGCGGGCTGAGCCGCGCCGCATCCGAGCGTGCCGCGGCGCTCTATCGCAGTTTCGTCAAGGGCGAGCTGTTCATCACCTCTGCAGAGACGGCCGAGCTGGTGAAGCTCACCGAGAACGCGTTCCGCGACGTCAATATCGGCTTTGCCAACGAGCTCAGCAACGTGTGCAACGTGCTGGGTCTGAATGTGTGGGAAGTGATCGAACTTGCCAACCGGCACCCGCGGGTCAACATCCTGCAGCCCGGCCCAGGCGTCGGCGGCCATTGCATCGCAGTCGACCCCTACTTCATCATCGACGCCGCCCCCGAGGTGACCCCGCTGATGGCTGCGGCCCGCAAGGTGAACTCGGCGCGGCCGCACCAGGTTGTCGCCGATATCGTCGCATTGCGCGATCCGACACGGACGCTCAAGGTCGCGGCGCTCGGCCTCGCCTTCAAGCCAAACATCGACGATCTGCGCGAGAGCCCGGCCGTGGAAGTGGTGAAACTCTTGAGCGAGACCGAAGGCTTCGATGTGCTGGCCGTGGAGCCGCATGCACATGCACTGCCCGCTGACCTCGAGGGCCGACGCATCCAATTGACCGATGCGCTGAGCGCCATCGACCAGGCCGATATCATCGTGCTGCTGGTCGACCACCGGCAGTTCAACCTGATCGACCCAGCGGCCCTCGATGGCAAGGTGCTTATCGATACGCGCGGCCTCTGGACCTGGCGCCGGGCGCAACGGCCCGATAGCCGGCTCGCAGCCCGCTCTGCTACTGCGCACAAGGTCGAGAAGGCCGACAAGCCGGCGCTGCGTCTCGCCGGGCGGGCCGCATGAACGCCGGGACGCCCGGTTGGGCGCACCATCCGCTTCTCGCACAGCGGCGTATCGAGTTCCTTGATGCGCCGATGCACGCCCTGACGATGGACGAGACATTGGCGCTCGCCACCGAGGCCATGCGCCGCCGGCGCCCTATGCACCATACCGTGGTCAACGTCGCCAAGGTCGTTGCCATGCGGGACAATGCCGAGCTGCGCGAGGATGTGGCTACGGCAGATCTGATCAATATCGATGGCGCCGGCGTGCTGCTCGGCGCGCGTCTCATGGGCCTCAAGGTGCCCGAGCGGGTCGCTGGCGTCGACATCATGGAGCGGCTCTTCGCCATCGGTGCCGAACAGGGCTTCCGGCCGTATCTGTTGGGCGCCGAACAAAGTGTGCTCGATGCGGTGGTCGATCGGCTCAGGCGCGACCATCCGACGCTCGTCATTGCCGGGGCCAGGAACGGCTATTTCAAGCCTGACGACGAGGCCGACATCATCGCCGGCATCAATGCATCCGGCGCAGATTGCCTGTTCGTTGCCATGCCGACGCCGCGCAAGGAGAGGTTTCTCAAGAAGTATCGCGAGGTGCTGACTCCGAATTTCGTCATGGGTGTCGGCGGCAGCTTCGACGTGTATGGCGGCAAGGTCGCCCGGGCCCCGCTGCTCATGCAAAAGCTCGGCCTCGAGTGGCTGTTCCGCCTGCTGCAGGAGCCGGGCCGACTATGGAAGCGCTACTTCACCAGCAACCTGGCCTTTGCCGTGCTGCTGGCCGCGGAACTGCTAAAGCGTCGCTAGGTGCCGCCGCACCAAAGATACAGACACAGACACCAAGGCCCGGTGCGCCCCGCCGGGCCTTGGTCCTTTCGCGGCCGGCAATGGTGAGGTTGGTCAGGCAGGCCTGGGACGCAGCGGGTTGAGCCGACGGGCAAGCCGCGCCGTCTCCGCCGGAAAGACGAGGCTGAAGCCGACGCCCGCGACGGCCACACCCAGCAATCCTCCGAGTGCCAGCCGAAAGATCGGCAGGGCATCGCCCAGTGCCCAGGCGCCCCCGCGGGCAGCCAGCGCCGCCGCAGCCGAGATCGCCACGGCCTGAGCAATGACCTTCATTGGCACCGGCACCTTCAACAAACGACGCGATATGAGGATCGAGAGCGAAAGGCTGACGAATGCGCCACCCGCGAGCGCCATTGCCGCGCCTTCGGTGGCAAACATCGGCACGAGCAGGAACGAGAGCCCGATGGTCGCGGCAGAACCAGGCGCCAGCGACCAGATCATCAGCCAAGGGCGCTTGAAGGCGTGCACGACATTGTCGAATACGAAGGTCTTGAGATTGGCCTGGATCACCGCGAGCCCGATGAGCGGGAACAACCAGTGCGAATGGCCCTGATAGGCGAGTGGCAGCACCAGCTCGGTCACATCGGGCGAAAGGGCAACGAGAAGCCCGGAAACTGGCAGCGACAATGCCAGCATCACCGCCATCTGCTCGGAGAGAAAATGCCCCGCGCCTTCAGCGCCGTCCCGATCGAACCGCGCCACGAATTCGGGGAAGCCGCCCATGTTGACGGCATTGCCGACCATGTCGATCGGCTGCCGCGCCAGCGCATAGACAGCGGCGAACAATGCAACGGCCGCCGCATCGTGGTAGATCTTGAGCACAATACGCTCGGCATTGTTGAGCCCGAACCCCATCAGTGCCATGACCATGAGCGGGATGCCGAAGGCGAGCAACTCACGATAGCCAAAGCGGGCGGGCCCGGCGACCAGGCCCGGGATCACGGTCATCGCGCCGATGCTAGCGGCAATCAGCGCACCGGCGCTTGCTGCCATCGAAACCGACACGAAGTCCCGCCAGCCGACAACCATCACGGCAACGGGCAGAACAATCTGCAACGCGGCGCGCAAAGTCTCGAGCAGCGCATAATGGGCCTGCCGTTGCCGCATCTGAAGGAGTGTCAGCACGAACCGTACGACGGCGCCGGCAATTAGATAGCCTGTTACGGCGAGGCCGAACGCTACTGGATCCTCGGGCACGATCACCGGCGTTACCGCCAGCGCAAGGAAGATCGCAAGACCCGTCGTCAGGGCGCTGACCAAGAGAGCACGCATGACGCTGCCGCGCGTGATCTCCCCCGTGCCTCCGAGCCTGAGGAAGGCAATGCGCAGCCAGTTGGCGAGCGCCATGTCAGCCAGTTCGCCAACCGCGACCACGAGCGTGAGCAGGCCATAGGCATCGGGGCTCATCAGCCGCGTGGCGATCACCAGCAGCACAAGCGACGACAACCGGACGAGAAGCACGGCTGGTGCGTAGATCAACGTGGATTTGAGCAGCATGGCGGCAGCGACACTCGTTGCATGTGTTCACCTTATATTAAGCAACACACCGCCTACGCGAGCCGTAACCGGATCGATAGTGAATGCAGGGCAATTTAATAAATGTTTCTGCGTAAACTCTTTTTTAAGCTTCTGCTATGGGCGACAGCGGGCTCGGCATACATTGCTGGAATGCTACAGCGAATGACCATGACCAGACCTCATCACGTCCTAGTGGCGGCTCCCGCCGGAACCCGCGGCCAGGGCGGCATCGACCGCGTTATGGCTTGCTTGCGCGTCGCGCTCGATGCCGACCCGGGTGCCAATGTCGCGGTTACTTTCGGCTCGACCCGCGGCCCGGGCCACCTGTTGTTCTCGCCCATCTACATGGCGGCATTCTGTGCCCAATTGATCGCGCTCAAGGCCATGGGCCGCTGCGACCTGCTGCATATCAACCTCGCCAGCGAGGGCAGCACGCACCGCAAACTGGTGATCGCGGCACTCGCAAGACGTCTTGGCGTGCCCTATGTCATCCATCTGCACGGCGCCGACTATCGCGAGTACTGGGACAATGCCTCGCCGCGCTTCGCACGCGCAATCGCGAGGATGTTCGAGGGCGCCGGCCAGATCATAGTCCTCGGCACTGTCTGGGCCGAGTTCGTCGCCCGCAAGGTCCCGGCGGCACGCAACCGCATTTCCATCGTGCCAAATGCCACCGCTCGTCGCGAGCGGCACCAGCATCGGGCGGATGGCCAGGTGCATATCCTGTTCCTTGGGCGTCTGGGCGACCGCAAGGGTGTGCCGCAATTGGCCGAGGCGCTGAGAGCGCTGCTGCCCCTTGACGGCTGGCGCGCCACTATCGCCGGTGACGGCCCCGTCGAGGAAGCCCGGCGCCAGGCGCGACAACTGGGGCTGGGTGATCGGGTTGACCTGCCCGGCTGGGTTGGTCCGGTCGAAGTCGATGCCCTGCTCGGAAGTGCCGATATTCTCGTTCTCCCCAGCCTTTCGGAAAACCTGCCGATGTCGGTGATCGAGGGCATGGCCGCCGGCCTCGCCGTCGTCACGACGCCGGTGGGCGCTGTCCCCGATATCGTCACCGACGAGGTGAACGGCCTGATCGTGCCTCCGTCCGACGTACCGGCACTGACCGAGGCACTGCGCCGCGTCATTGAAGACGCAGACCTGCGCGACCGCCTTGGCCGTGCAGCGCAGGACGTACACCGGGCCCGGCTCGATCTCGCGGCATTCGCCGAGGCCACGCAGCAGGCCTGGCTGCGCGCCACCGGCCCCTCCACGGGGGACCGCGCATGAATGTTCATAGCCCCCTAGCAGCCGGTGAGGCCACCCAAGCCGCCCGGTTCGCGACGACATCGAGCCCAGTGCTCGTGCCCTGCACCGATCGGGTGGCCTGGGACAGGCTGCTTGCCCGCGCCACCTTCGCGCATTTTCCGCAGGATTGGGCCTATGCCGAGGGCAAGGTCGCCGGCGGCAAATGGGGTATCCGCCGATACATCATCCGGCACGACGATACCGAGCGTGCGCTGGTGACAGTGCTCGAGTACCGCGTCATGGGCATCGTCGTGCTCAGCCGCATCAATCGTGGCCCGGTCTTCCTCGCCAGCGAGCCGTCGGAGGACGAACTTGCCGACGTGCTGCGACTCCTCAGGCGCACCTGCCGCGGGTTGCTCCTGTTTGCCGCCCCGTCGATCACCGAAAACCAAATCGCCGACCGAGTCATGCCGCGCGCCGGATTCCTGCGCTGGCAGAAATTCGGCTGGAGCTCGGGTCGGATCGATATCTCCCGGTCCGAGCAAGAGATATTCGCGGAGTTCGCCTCGCCGTTCCGGAACCGGGTCCGTGTCGGTCTCAAGTCTTCGGCCGTCGTCCGCGCCAGCGTTGACCGCGCAGCCTATGACTGGCTGGTCGACCGCCATGTCGAGAACATGCGCAACAAGGACTTCAAGGCCTTCACGCCCGATCAGCTGCAGGCTCTGCGTGAGGCTGCGATGCCGGGAAACGTTACGGTGTTTCGCGTCTTCATCGGCGAGCGCCCGGTTGCAGGCATGTCGGTCGTGCGCTTCGGCGACACTGCAGAGTACCATATCGGTTGGTTCGGGCCCGACGGTCGCGCCGTCAATGCCGGCAATCTGCTGATGTGGCGGATCATCCAGGAATTGCGCCTTCTGGGCGTCAAGAGCTTCGACGTCGGCGGCATGCGCCCCGGCGATGGATATACCCGCTTCAAGCAGGGCATGCGCCCGACGCCCTATACGTTGAGCGGAGATTGGTTGGGATTGGGGAAATTGCCATGAGTCTGTTGGATGTTGCTCGCGGAGCCTATGTGCGAAGCCCCGATATCGTCCGGAAGTCACTTGCGCCGCTGGTGGCGCTGGTGCCGACCCGCGCCAAGTTCGGCGGGGCTTTCCGGGAATGGCAGCAGAAGATTGCGCTTGCAGAGGTGAACTCCGACTTCGCCGCACAGGCGCACCTGGCCGCGTTGCGCGGCCTCATGACCAAGGCGCATGCCGGCAGCCCCTACTACCGGCAGTTGCTCGACAATGCCGTGGGGCCAGGTTTCGACTTCGCCCAGTTCGGCCCCGATCACCTGCATCTGCTGCCCATCGTCTCGAAGGCGGACCTGATCGCCGCGGGCGACCTGGTGCTCGCAACCGAGCGGCAGAAGCTCGACAACGCCGATACCAGCGGCTCGAACGGCGAGCGGCCTTTCCGCTTTTATCTCGACAAGGACCGCAGCGCCCGCGAAATGGCGTTCGTCTACCATGGCTGGGGTAAGGTGGGCTTTGAGCCCGGCATGGCGAAAATCGTGCTGCGCGGCTTCGGCCTTCCGCCCGACGGCCTGGCCACGGCCGAGTGGGAGCCGGCGCTGCGCGAGTTGCGGCTGTCGGTGTTCCCGATGACGCCGGCCGATGTGGTCGAATATGTGCAAATGATCGACCAGCGCGAGATCGACTATCTCTATGGCTACCCCTCGGGGATAGAACTGATGTGCCGGCACATGCTGGCGCTCGGCATCCGTCCCAAGCGGCAGCTCAAGGCCATCATGCCGATCTCAGAGCCCGTATACCCGCATCAGCGCAGCCTGTTTGCACAGGTGCTCGGGCCGGTGCCGGTGCAGGGCTTCTATGGGCTGAGCGAGAAGGCGGCCTTTGCGATCGAGCGGGCGCACGAACCCGACATCTACGACTTCAACCCACTTTATGGCGCTACCCAGCTGGTTGACTGGGCGGGCAGCCCCGTCAGCGAGCCTGGCAAGCAGGGTCGCCTCGTCGCCACAGGCTTCCTGTCGACCGGCATGCCCTTCATTCGCTATGATACCGAGGACTTGGCTGAGCTCGTCGAGACTCCCACGACCCACAACGGCTATCGCCTATCGGTGCGAAACATCATTCCGCGACGGAAACCGAACTTCCTCGTCGCCGCTGACGGAAACCGCGTCGTGACCATCGACTTCACGCCGGACAACCCGCGCTATTTCGAGGGTATAGAAGAGTATCAGTTCCACCAGGCGGAGCCGGGCAAGGTGACAATGCGATACATCCCCACCCCGGATGGAACCGCAGAGCAGGCCAAGCGCGTGGCGGACGGCCTGACAGGCCGCACCCATGGCCGCATCGTCTTCACACTGGAACGGGTGGAGCAACTGGCCGGTGGACGCGCAGGCAAGCGCGCCTTCATCGACCAACGGCTCGATCTCTCGCGTTATTGAGCGAGCCCAAGCGCCACGAGGAGGTCGCGGTCTGGCACCGCGGCTCCCTCCGGCACGATGACGGTCATGCCGAACGGGTTCGAATATTCCCAAACGCTCCAGGGGATGCCATGCGCTTCGGCAATGGTGCGTGCAGTTCGGATATAGCGGGAGCGATCCGCCTCAGGCGCGCCGATCTTCTTGTCGGCCGATTGTACGATCACCCCGAACTCGCCCATGAACAGCCGGCTTGTCGGGATCCTGTTGCGGTCAGCCCAGGCGATGGCCTCGCCGATACGAGCTGCGAGCCGCGCCTCATCCCAGGTTTCGGCGAAATACTCCTGCACAGCAGGCAGCACCGCGCCGATCTGGCGGTACTGCTCCAGTTCGGGGACACCCGCTGCGCTCATTGCATCCCGCAACCCGGCAATGGCCTGCTCCGCCGTGCTGCCGCCATTGGGCCACGGCAGGCCGGAGCCATAGTCGCCTTCCGTCGGCGGCTGCTGATGGGTAAACACATGCGGCTCGTACATGTGGAAGCTATAAAGGATGTTCGGGTCGTCGAATGTCGGCTTCAACGCCACAAGGCCATCAACGCCACCGGCACAAAGACCGGTCGCGACAATGGTGATCTGCTGAGATACCGCGCGGATCGCCGCAACCTGCGTTTCCATGACCTTCTGCCAATCCGCCTGCTGCGGCGCCTCGCAGGGATAGAGCGTCGGCTCGTTGAAGGGCTCGATCGCGAGCTTTTCGGTATCGAGCGGCAGCAGCCCGCGGGTCAGGTCGACCACCATCTGCCGATACCAGGCAATCTCGGGACTGTCCGCGCCGGCGATCATCACGTCCTTGCCGTATTTGGGCACCTGACTGATCGAGTGGAGATTGACCACGACGGAGAGATTGGCGCCGATGAGCTTGCTGGCGGCCTCGCGGATGACTGCGATTGCCTCGTCGCGCCGCGGGCCCGAACTGTCGAGCAACGGCCCCGGATCGATGGTGAGCCGCACGAAATCGAACCCAACGGCGCGAATGCGTGCGACTGGATCCGCCGCAGGCCAATCGGTGAGCGGCCGATAGCGCGTCAACCATTGCTCGACGCTCTGGTAGGGCGGCCAGCGATAGGAACCATCGGCTTCGAGCGGCGACCAGTTCATCCACTCGTGCAGACCAACCCCCTTGTGCACCTCGAAGCCAAACGCCGGCTGGACGAGAAACGCGGCAAGGGCGAGACTTTGAAGCAGCGTGGCACGCCTGGGCATTGCACCATGTCCTCATGTTCGGCCGGCGTCAGGGCACGGCAGTCACAGGAACAATGCACAAAGTCGGTATAGGAACCCTCAAAGAGGCGACGAGAAACGTGAACCTGATCTGGACGCTGAAGCGGCTCTCGAACATGGGGCCTGGCGAAATTCTCCACCGCGTGGTGGAGCAGACACACCGCGCCCGCTGGGCCCGCATACCGGCCGATTGGTCGCGCTGGTCGCAAGCGACCCTATCTCCACCCAAAGCGCTCGCGCCACATCTTCAGGGCGCATCCGGGGCGTTGCGAGCGACGATCGGCGACGAGGCCCGTCGTATCCTTCAAGGTGAGTTCTCGGCACTGGGGCGCGACTGGCCGATCCGATCGCCCGACGCATTGTTCCCATCCGAGTTCTGGCGGCTCGATCCGGTCACCAGCACCCTATGGCCCAACGCCGATACCTATTGCTTCGCGATAGACTTCCGGCATGACGGCAGTCGCGGGGACGTGAAATATGTCTGGGAGCCCAACCGCCTGCAGGATCTTGCCCTGCTCGCGGCCGACTGGCGTGTCTCAGGCCGTGCAGCAAGCCTTGCTGCCATTGAGGCTGGCACCGCCAGCTGGCATGCCGCAAACCCGCCCTTCGGCGGCATCGGTTGGGCCAGCGGCATCGAGGTGGCGCTCCGTGCCATCAGCCTCGTTCTGGTGCTGGCGCTCGCCGGCGAGGACCTTTCGACCGAAGCGCGCGGGCGGATCGGCCAGATCCTCGCGGCTTCGGGGCATTGGCTAGGTCTCTTCCCCTCGCTGCACTCATCGGCGAACAATCACCGCGTTGCGGAACTCGCCGGCCTCGTCGCGATCGCCGCGGCCACCGGCGCTGACACGGCGCGCCGGATGAGTGCGCTCGAGGCCGAAGTGTTGAAGCAGATCTATCCAGATGGCAGTCCGGCCGAGCAGAGCCCCAACTATGGTGCCTTCACGGTCGAAATGGCGCTCGTCGCCATGGGACTGGCGGGAAGCCCGCCCAGCCCCGCGCTTTCGACACGGCTCGCTGCCTTCGCACGTCATGTCGCAGCGCTGGGTCGATCGCATCTGCTCGCACCCGGCGACGACGACGAAGGCCGCGTGCTCAGCGACCCGGCGGCGCCAGAGGACTACCCCTCGGCTATTGCGGAAGCGATCGGAGCCAGGCGCGGCAGCGCTGCGGCCAAATCGCTCCGCGCCCTGCTGTTCGGGGCGGACCTTCCCGCGGCATCCGCACCCTCGGGCCTTGCGACCTTTACCAGTGGTGGCCTCTCGATCTATCGCGGCACGGCAGCGGGGCGGCGCCTCCGCCTCGGCTTCGATCATGGCCCGCTCGGCTACCTGTCGATTGCCGCGCATGGCCATGCCGATGCGCTGGCCCTAACCCTTGCCATCGACGATCTGCCAGTTTTCGCAGATCCCGGCACCTACCTCTACGGCTCGGGCGGCGCTTGGCGCCGCTGGTTCCGTGGCACGCCGGCACACAACACGCTGAATATAGCGGCTCAGAACCAGAGCACCATCGCCGGCGCCTTCAACTGGACGCGGCACGCGAAAGCCGAGGTGATCGAGGCGCGCGATGACGGCGATGGGCTGCATGTTTCCGCACGCCATGATGGGTATCTGCGTCGCTTCGGCGTCACCCATCGACGCGATATCGCGCTGCAAAGGGATGAACTCATCGTGCGCGATGCCCTCGAGGGCGCAACGAACCCGATTGGGGCTGAAATCGTCTGGCAACTGGGTCCGGACATCGAGGTCGAACTGGCAGATGGCGGCATACGGCTTGTCGCCGACGGCGCTCCGCTGGGCACGCTGGCGCTGCCCAGGGGCGATCTTGTCGTCAACAAAGGCGCGCCCGGTGAGGACGGCGGCTGGGTCTCGCCGCATTTCGGCCGGCTTATGCCGGCAACGCGAATTGCCTGGCGCGGACCCGTCAGCGCAGCCGGGGTCGAGACCCGTTTCCGCATCGCCGCCGAGGGTGCTTGACACCCTGCCCTGCCAAACCTAATAAGGCCGCGCGCTGACGCGCTGGGGCCCAGGCTCCTGCCGTGGCGGAGTAGCTCAGTTGGTTAGAGCAGCGGAATCATAATCCGTGTGTCGGGGGTTCAAATCCCTCCTCCGCTACCAAAATTTCCCGTTAAACTCTGTGATTTAAACGCGCATCACGTTCCCTTGGTCCGACAGTGGTAGGCTGCGGGGTGACGCATGGGTTTCGCTGCGTCCGCTTTGCGCCGCAAGCGGCCGCTCGTCCTTCGAGCACCTGGCGCTGATCCCACCCCGCCGGTCGCAACCTGCCGGAACTCATTCCGGTCTTGCTTGAGCACGGTGTTCTCCTTCAAGAGGTGGGAGCTGGCGGCCAACTGGACCTTCTGCTTCAGGGCCTTGATGCCCGACGCATCACTTGCCGGGCGAGGCGCCGGTAGTCATCGCCCCGCCAATCGCACCTATCCCATCGAAAAGCCTTCGTCCAAGACAGCGCATCGCCCAATGGCTCTTTTGCGAGGAGCTCTAGGATCGAGACCTTGAAGCGGCGACTCCAGGCCTTCTCGTTGCTCCGCAGCCCATGGCAAGAACCGGCAACCGGCCGATCTGAACCAGATCGAATGAGGTGCCAAGGCTGCGGAATTCGTTCTTGAGTTGCACGTTGTAGTTATGGCTTGTCTTGGCATGTCAGCGCAGTCGAACAGGAAGCCAGAAAGCACATAAGCGGAGCCGCGGGCCATGGAGAATTCGAAGTTGAAATTGACCAGTTTGGGCTTTTGGCTTGCTCTTGTCGCGATCACGTTTGTTCATCTGGATGTCGGTCAGACATTTTGGTCTGGGATGGGCACGGCCTATGCTCAAGACGACGGCGGCGATGACGACGACGACGACGGCGGCGATGACGACGACGACGACGGAGGCGATGACGACGCAGGCAATAACGACGGCGGCGAGGTCGTCGACGAAAATGATGATAGCGGGGAGGATACTGAGCTTGGCACCAGCGATGGCGACGACGATCAGGTGGCTCCGGCAAACGGCAGCGGGGAACGGACACGTGACTCGCCCGAGGGAGCCAACCCAACGACGCCGCGCCGCGATCGAGTGATCGAGTCCGCACCGCCCCCGCTCTTCGCGCCCGGCGAGATCGTGGTGACCGACCTTTCGGACAAGGACCTGGCCGCCCTTCAAGCAGATGGTTTCACCGTCATCGAACGGATCGAACTTGTGGATGTGGCGGTGGTCTTGCATCGCCTGCGCGTACCCGATGGCCTTACGCTGGTTGAGGCACGTGACCGGGTTCGCGCGCGACCTACTGGGGCCACAGGCGACTTCAACCACTATTTCCGGACGGAAGGAGAGACCTCGGTCCAGGCTCCGGACCCGGTTGCAACGCCTTTGTCGATGGGGCCGGTGGCCACGTGCGCCCACCTGAATTGCGCGGTGCTTAACCTGATCGGCTGGCCTGCGGCGCGCGATGCGTCCCCGGTCTGCCAAGTGACCGTTCCGGTTGGAGTGATCGACACTGGAGTGAATGCCGCGCACGAAAACCTTGTCGGGGCTGACATCGAGGTGCTTCGTCTGGTGGCCGAAGAGGTAGAAGCATCGCGGGCCGTACACGGCACATCGGTTGCTGCTCTGCTGGTCGGGCAGAAGCCTGACCGCGCGCCCGGGCTGATCCCCGAAGCGAACCTGGTGGTTGTCGATGTCTTCGGCCGCGACGGAGGGGACGAGCGCGCATCGGTCGCTTCGCTGGTAAAGGCGCTGGACCTCTTGGCGATGCGCGGCGTCCGGGTGATCAACATGTCGCTTGTCGGTCCGCCCAACGTGGCGCTTGAAGCGACGCTGGCGCGGTTGAACAGTCCGGGGGGCGCAGTGGTGCTGGCAGCTGCGGGCAACGGCGGACCGGGGGCCGAAGTGGCCTATCCGGCGGGCTATCCTTCCGTGTTGGCGATCACGGCCGTGGATTCCCGTGGCCAAGTCTATCGGCGGGCACAGCGAGGCGCACATGTCGACCTAGCGGCGCCAGGGGTCGAGGTCTGGAGCGCCACCTCAATCAGCGGGGTCAAGCCCAAGACCGGCACCTCGTTTGCAGTGCCATTTGCCACTGCAGTTGCGGCCATCCTCGTCTCGCGCGATCCCGACGCCACTCCCGAGGCGATTGCCACGCGGCTGCGCGGCCTTGTTCGCGATGTCGGCTCAGCGGGCCCGGACGAGGTGTTCGGCGCGGGCCTGCTACAGCTTGACACATTGTGTGTGCCCGAACTGGATTTCGCGGCCTTGGAATAGGAACTGCGCGGTTCCGTTGTCCTGATGTGACCCCAAAAGCGGATGAGCCGCGGGGGAAACTCAGGAAAGGCGACAACCATGACGACTTTGAAACTGCGCGGCAACCAGATCGGCGAAGCGCTTCAGTTCGACCCCAACGCCACCAACACAACGGTCGAAATCGGCCGGGTCTGGTTCGCGGCGACCGACACCGTGGAAATCACCTTCGTACCGGCCAGCTTTGATCCGGTCACCGGACAGCTGATCGGCGGCGCCGGTGCCATCAGCGGCTTGACCGTCACCACCGCAACCGGTCAGGTCACCACCTTTGGCGTGTCGACCGCAAACCCGCTGGATGTTGACCCAGACCAGTCCAAGAATGGAGCCGACTTCTTTTATGTTTCGGAATCGCCTGCGGCCGGTATCGGCGGGGCTTACGCAGGGCTGCAGCTCGAAAAGATCGTGGTCTCCGACGTGGCTCTGGTCGGCGGCACCTCGCCAATCTTCACCAACGCAGGCGGCTTCAACCCTGCCCCCGGTACTGTCACCCCGCCGGCCCCACAACTGATCGGCGATGCACAGGACAACAACCTGACCGGCACCGCCGCGGCCAACCGGATGGAAGGGCGCGAAGGCAACGACACCATTCTGTCGCTTGGCGGCAATGACAACGTCTCCGGCGGCGCAGGCAATGACCGAATCGACGCGGGTCAGGGCAATGACATCGTTCGCGGGGGCGACGGCGATGACCGGATGCTGGGCGGTGCTGGTGCCGACCGGATTTTCGGTGATGCTGGCAACGACCTGCTGGATGGTGGCGCGGGCCGAGATCAGCTGACCGGTGGTGCGGGCGGCGATATGTTCGTGTTTGGCAACCTCGACCGGGTGCTGGATTTCAACGCCTCCGAAGGTGACCAGATCGCGTTCAACGGTGCTCTCGGCCTGGATTTGGCAGACATCACCGTGACGGTCGGGGCTACCGGCACAACCGTGTCCTGGGGCAACCAGACCATGACGCTGGAAGGCGTCACTCAGCCCTTCGACCTCGGCAATGCATTCGACTTTGGCTATAACCCGGCCAACTTCGACTTCCTGTAGGACCCGATCCGTGGGCGTAGGAGGGCGTTTCCGCAAGGATGCGCCCTCCTTCGCATATCTGTTGTTCCCATCTCGTGACGGGCGCCACGCCGCCAAGATCCGTTTCACCTGCGAGCCCGCCGACCACGGCTTGATCGCGCAGTCGGTGCGCTCGAAAGCCTATCGCCCCGACTTGTTCCGCAAGCTGCCAGCTGTTGACGACATGTTACGGTTCTGACCCCATCCCATCGCAGTCCATGTACCCTTCAGCCCCTCAAAGCGTGATAGGCGGGAGGAGATGGTCCTGCCCCCGGAACGGTCCAGCAACACGCGACTGACATTGCCAAGTTTCAGTGCAGCCGTCCGAACGCGATGCAAATTGGCGGCCGATCCAATTCAATGGAATAGATTGGCTTGCGTCTTCGTTCTTGGTTCAGGCAACGGAAAAGAGGCATCCGTGACAGACGCATTCCGGCGAGACCTGATCGCCCTGGTTCCAAAGTTGAGGCGCTTTGCCGCCAGTCTGGTCGGCCAACAGCAGGACGCCGACGATCTGGTGCAGGCCGCCTGCGAGAAGGCGTTGCGCAGCGCAAGCCACTTCCAGCCCGGCACGCGGATGGACAGCTGGATGTACAGGATCATCCAGAACCTCTGGCTGGATGATCGTCGCCGCGCTCGCACACGCGGCACCGTGGTAGACCCTGACGATGCCTATCTGAGCGACGAGGGCAAGGCTGCCCAATTGCCCGAGGACCGCATGATGCTGGCTCACGTGCGCAACGCGATGACCACATTGCCCGATGGCCAGCGCGAGGTTCTGTCGCTGATTGCGATCGAGGGGCTGAGCTACAAAGAGACAGCCGAGGTTCTGGACCTGCCGATCGGCACAGTGATGAGCCGCCTGTCGCGCGCCCGCGAGGCGCTCTTGCCGAAACTTGGACTGAGTGAAGGACGTCGCCAATGACCCGCCCCACAGTGATGGAAAAGGACCGCCTCGCGGCTTTCGTCGATGGCGAGTTGTCACCGGAAGAGGCTGCCGCAGTCGTGATTCATCTGGCCGACCATCCGCAGGATCAGGCCTATGTCGATGACTTGACGGCGGCAAACGTTGCCCTTTCACAGGCCTTTGCCGCTGAGGTGGACGAGCCGGTGCCCGACCGGTTGCGCCATCTGATCATGGGAAAAAAAACTGCTGCACTTGTGCTGCCTTTTGGCTTGAGAGCCGCGGTACGGCCAGTGACGGCGCTGCTGGGGGGTCTGGCTTTGGGGGCAACACTTGCGGCGAGCTTGACGGTTGCCGTTTTCTTGCCCGCGATTGATCCCTACGACCTAAGCCCGGGGCCGCTGTCCGCTGATTTCCCGCTGATCCCGGCTCTAGCATCGCTACCATCGGGGACCGCCCAGGTGCTGGAAGACGAGGCCGAGGTGATGATCCTTGCCACCCTGCCAACCCCAACCGGGTTCTGCCGCGAAATCGAGGTCGTCTATCCTAGGAACGGACGCCTGGAGGCGGCGCTGGTCTGTACGGAAGGGTCGGGCTGGACCGTCGAGGTGGTGCTGACCGAGAACTATGCCGATGCCGCTGCGACCGAAGGCTTTGGCACGGCCAGCGGGAATGAGGGGCAGAGCTTTACCCCCTTTCTCGACAGGATCGGCGCGGGGCCTGTCCTCAGCCCAGCGGAAGAGGCAGCGGCCATCACCCGTGGCTGGGCCAAGTAGACCAATGATGTCATCGCAACCCGTGCAGATAACCTCAGAAGCCCCGGCGTCGCCCGACCACAGCCCGGTCGGAAGGGCAGTAGCCACCTGCAAGGGCGCCTTGATGGCGGTCGGTGGCTTTTCGGTGCTGACCAACATCCTGATGCTGGCCGGCCCGCTGTTCATGTTGCAGGTCTATGACCGCGTGCTGGTTAGCCGCAGCCTCCCAACCCTGGCCGGCCTCCTGGCGCTGCTGATCGGCGCCTATGCGTTCCAGGGCCTGTTCGATATCATTCGCGGCCGCATCATGGTGCGCACCGCCGAGACCGTCGATCGGCTCCTGAGCGGCCCGGTGCAGAAAGCTCTGCTGACGGCGGGGCGGGGCGGCCCCGGCAATGCTCAGGCGCTGCGTGATCTCGACCAGTTGCGTAGCTTCGTGGGTAGCGGCGGTCCCCTGGCGCTGTTCGACCTGCCATTCCTGCCGCTTTTCCTGATGCTGTGCTGGCTGATCCACCCGCTGATCGGCCTCGTTGCCCTGGTCGGCGGTGGCCTGCTGCTCGCGGTGGCGCTGCTCTCCGAACTTGGCGGCCGCCACAGTGCGACGGCTCTGGTCGAAGACGGGGCCCGACGGGCAGAACTGGCCGAGGCCATGCGGCGGAACGGTGACCTGATCGATGCCATGGGGATGGGCGAGGCCTTCCGCGGCCGCTTCGCCACCCTCAACGATCGTTTCCTCGCCGCGGTGCGGAGTGCCGCCGATCTCAGTGGCGGCCTCGGGGCCATCTCCAAGATCCTGCGCTTGCTGCTGCAATCGACCGTGCTCGCGGCAGGCGCCTTTCTGGTGGTCGAAGGTCAGCTCACCGGCGGCGCCATGGTCGCCTCCTCGATCCTTGTGGCGCGAGCCGTTTCGCCTATCGAGACCCTGGTCGCCAACTGGCGCGGTATGCTGGCGGCGCGGCTTGCCTACCGGCGGCTCAGCGACACCTTGGCCCGCCTCGAGCGCCAGCCTCAGGTGGAAACACGTCTCGACGCGCCACGCCACAGCCTCGAGGTCGCCGATGCCACCGTGGTCGCGCCGCATGGTCGGCACGTCATCGTCGACCGCGTCGGCTTCCGGCTCGAGGCCGGCACAGCGCTTGGGGTGATCGGGCCGAGCGGCTCGGGCAAGAGTTCGCTTGGGCGAGTCCTCGCAGGCGTATGGCGGCCCGTCCGTGGTCGAGTGCTGCTCGATGGGGCCGACTTCGACCAGTACAACTCCGACGTGCTGGGCAGTTCAGTCGGCTATATGCCACAGGCGACCGAGCTGTTTGACGGCACCGTATCCGAGAACATCGCCCGCATGGCCGTCACCCCGGACTCCATGTCGGTTATTGCCGCGGCCCGTGCCGCCGGCGCACACGAGATGATCGTGGCGCTCCCATCCGGCTACGACACCCGGATCGGAGGCGCGGACGGCTACGCGCTTTCGGGCGGCCAGCAGCAGCGCGTGGCGCTCGCACGGGCGCTGTTTGGGGCACCGTTCCTGCTGGTGCTCGACGAGCCAAACTCCAACCTCGACAGCGTCGGCGAGGCGGCGCTGGTCACTGCCATCGAGGCAACCAAGGAACGAGGCGGGGCGGTTGTGCTCATCACTCATCGCCCGTCCCTGACGCTTGTGTGCGAAAACCTGCTGTATCTGGCCGAAGGGGCGCAGCGCATTTTCGGCAAGCGCGAGGAGGTGCTACGCCGGATTGAAGGCGGCCCAGCTCGGCCGGCGGCGCCCGGTAGCCTGAAGATCGTCGAGCCGCACTTTACGGGGGCCAAGGCATGAACACCGATAGATTCGACCCGCGCCGGTCCATCCGTAAGTTGATCTGGTCGGGTTCCCTTGCGGCCGCTTTGCTGGTCGGTGGCGCCGGAGGACTGTCGGTCGCCATCGAGATCGCCGGCGCCGTGATCGCCCAAGGCACCGTAGTAGTGAAAGCAGACGTCATGGCCGTCCAGCACGCGCGCGGCGGCATTGTCGCCCAGATCGCCGTCAACGAGGGTGACACTGTGACTGCCGGCCAGCTTCTCGTCAGCCTCGACGGCACGCAGCTCGAAGCGACCCGCGCCATCATCGCGCATGCGCTCGATGAGATGGCGCTCAAGCGTAACCGCCTGATAGCCGAGCGCGACGGGATGGCCGAACTGATCCTGCCGCCTGAACTCGAGGCGCGGGCCGCCGTCGATGCCCATTTCGCCGTGCTGGTCGCCAGCGAACGCACCCTGTTTGCCCTGAGGGCAACTACTACGGCCAGCCAGAAGCAACAGTTGGGCGAACAGAAGCGGCAACTGGCTTCCGCAATTGAAGGCCTCGACCACCAGCTCTCCGGGCGCCGCCAGGAACTGGCGATCGTTGGCTCCCAGCTCAGGGACTTTCGCGACCTTTATAGCAGGGGACTGATCCAATCGAGCAAGCTCAACGCCACGGAGCGCGACGCGGCGGCCCTCGAGGGCGACATCGGGCGCATCGATGCTTCGATTGCCGAGACGCGCGGTCGCATTGCCGAAATCGAAGTCGAAATCCTGGCAGTCGAGCAGAACCTGCGCCGCGAAGTGGCGACGGAACTTGGTGAGCTGAATGCCAGGATCGCGGAATACGAGGAGCGGCGCACCGCGGCACTCGACGAGATCCGGCGACTTGACCTCGTTGCGCCGATCTCGGGCACGGTGCACGAGCTCGCCATACGCACCCCCGGCGGGGTTGTCACGCCGGGCCAGACGGTGCTGGAAATCGTACCAGCAGCGAACGAAGTGGCAGTCGAAACCCACGTTTCGCCAACTCAGATCGACCTAATCAGTCCCGGTCAGCCTGTTCGGTTACGCTTGGCCGCCTTCAATCGCCGGACCACGCCCGAACTGCAGGGAAAGGTGCAACGCATCGCCGCCGACGCCACCCGCAACGAGCAGAACGGCCAGAGCTACTTTGTTGTTCGCGTCGCAGTGCCGAACGATCAACTGGAGGCCCTGGGCTCAGAAAGGATCGTCCCCGGCATGATCGCCGATGCCCACTTCTACACGACACCTCGCACGATCGCCGCCTACCTGCTCCAGCCCCTCGCCGAACAGCTCGACCGAGCATTCCGCGAACGGTAGCAGGCGCCGGATTAAGCGAGGCCTGACCGCCGGGGCCAGTAGCAGACTCCGACCAACCTCTGCAGTGCGCAAACAACAGACATCAAGACCAGTGTCCAGATTTGGCTGGTACAGATCCCGTTTCGTCGTTTGACGACTGGCACAGCAAACGCCTGAAAACTACAATTCATCTGTTGGAGCTGGGAGACTTCAAGAGGCATGGCCCGGAAACGGGCCTCAATGAACAGGCGCAGTCGCCCGAAGCGGTGACGAGGGCCTATCAGCCGTTCTGGGCGCTCAAGGCGCAATTGCCGCAGCAGCTGGAATCCGACCGACAAGCCACTGCAACGGCTTTCGGGCGGGCCATCGGCTTGACGGAGGATGGCGACCATCGCCATGCGGCTTAGCCCAACATCCCGGACCTGGTGTCCGAGGCATCGGCGCCGAACCGGACGTGGAGCGCCGCATTCGCTGCGCGGACCTTCGGTTCACCTACATATGGATGGCGCAGGGCTGGCTCCATGTCGCCGCAATCATCGACCTCTGCTCCCGGCGCGTCGCCGGCTGGTCGATGAGCCGGTCAGGCTAAGTCTGGGCCTTCAAGACGATCTGTGGAGCAGATCAATCGATCCAGCGGATCGATTGAAGTCGCCGAACGCAGCGATGGAGAGCTTCTTCACCTCGCTCAACAGCGAACGGACGGCCCGCAAGGTCTATCGAACAAGGGACGACGCCAGGGCCGACGCGTTCGACTAAATCGCCCGCTTCTACAACCCGCGAGGCCGAAACTCGACATTGGGCTAGCTCAGCCCCGTAGAGTTCGAATATGCAGCTATGTTCGCCCAACCTCACGTCCATCAAACCGGCAGAAGCTCATGTCGCCATGGCTTGGCACGCTACCAGCGGGCGACCAACGACCCAACACCCGCGCCGGCGATGCCAAGCAGGAGCACTGCGATCGGATACCAGGTGGCAACGAACAACGGCGAGTCGTCGGTGCAGTGCGCGGCGTAGAACGTCGCGGCGATGCCGCCGGCAAGTATGCCGGCAAATAGGCCACCCAGCACCGGCCGTGTTGTCGCCCCCTGCCGGAGACCCCAAAGCATGAGGCCGAGCGGCAGTGCGCCCAAGACGGGGACCACCGTAAGGCAGAGCATCGCGTTCTTGCCTTGAGCCGCCATAACCCAGGCCCCGGGCGGCAGCACCATCAGTTCCACAACCACTCCCAGCAGCATGATCGCGGGCGCCACCAGCAGCAGGATCGGGTGCGGACGCCGCGAGGCGACCGGGAACAGCGTCCGGTGGAAAACCACCGCAGCAGAGACGGCAAGCGCGAGGGTGACGACGAATTTGAACGGGAAACGCACCGTGTCCAACACGGCCACAAAATCCGGGCGAATGCCCATCGTGGAAACCAGCAGGCCGCCTGCCACCAGAATGCTGGCCAGCAGCATCATCGCAAAGACAAGGCCAGGAGAGGGCCGTTGTTTCTGGTTGTCCGCCTTCAGGGCGTCGATGAGGTCATCTGTCTTCACGTTGTTCGTCCAAATCTGGCGGCGATGGCAGCTAGCCCACGGTGGAAAGCCACCCGCACCGCGGTCTCCTTCATGTCGAGTGCTGTCGCGGTCTCACTGATCGAGCGGCCGTCGATCGCAATGGATTTCACCACCCGGCGCTGCCCGTCGCTGAGGATGGTCAGCGCCGCCTCGACCTGCCGCTCCGGCAATGGCGGATCCTCGGCCTCGGGAGCGGCAAGCTGCGCCTCGAAATCGTCTACATCAAGGAAGACCCGCTTGCCGTTGCGGCGGTAGACATCAACAATCTTGTAGCGCGCGATTGTAAAGATCCAGGGAAGGATCGGTTCGTGAGGACGCCAGGTATGGCGCTTGGTGTGGATGGCCAGCAGGACTTCCTGAACGATATCCTCGGGGCCGACGACTCGGTCACTGGCCAGTTTCCGCCGCGCGAGGCCGCGAACAAGCATCGCGGCCAGCCGCAGGAACTCGGCATAGGCCGCTTCGTCGCCGCGGATCGCCGCCTTCATCAGCCCGGCCACCTTTGCCTCGTCTTCCGGTTTCAAGCGCACTCCTCATAGACTTCGGCAGGCGAGCCGATTTGTTACGGCTTGTCTCGACAAATCGCAAACCTGGCATTGATCGCCCTCACGGCTTCGTGTTCGGCCGGGCGTAACAATCTCACCGCGGCGCCGAATTGTGCTTCGTGGGGCCCATGCCAGTGGCCCCGTCCAGGGAGTTACAGAATGAACCGTACCCTCGTCGCCTCCGCCATCGCGGCCGCCATCCTGCTGCCGAGCGTTGCCTCCGCCCAGTCTACGCCGACCTTCACCGCCGAGAAGTGCTACGGCATCGCCAAGGCCGGCGCCAATGACTGCGCCTCGACAGGCAACAATTCCTGCGCAGGCACCTCCAAGATCGATGCCGACCCGGCCTCCTGGGTTTATGTACCCGAGGGCTATTGCGAGCGCATCGTCGGCGGCTCGCTCAGCGCTGCCTGATCCCACATGGGGGCGGCGGAAGCGCCGTCCCCTCCTGAGGAGGACGACATGGCCCGAAATCCAGGCACCCCCGTACAAGCCGGCGTCGGCCTGAGGCTGCAGCACCTCGCCGAAGTCGCGGCCACTCGGCCAGCTGCCGCATGGCTGGAAGTCCATCCCGAGAACTTCCTCGCCAACCCCCATGCCCTTGAGTTACTGCACGATATCGCCCGGGACTACCCGATTTCGGTTCACTCGGTAGGAGTGTCGGTCGGCAGCATCGGAGGAGTGGATCGCCGACATCTCGCCAGGGTGCGCGAGCTGATCGATCGGCTTGATCCGATCATGGTTTCCGGCCACCTCGCCTGGTCGACACATGAGGGTGACTACCTCAACGACCTTTGGCCGCTGCCTTATGATGCGGAATCCGTGGCGCTGCTCGCAGACCACATCAACGAAGTGCAGGACGCCTTGGCGCGTCCCTACCATCTCGAAAACCCATCGAGCTATCTCGGCTTCGCCCACTCAACGATGACCGAGACCACGTTTCTCGCCGAACTGGTCCGCCGTACCGACTGCCGGCTGCTCTGCGATATCAGCAACGTGCACGTAAGTGCGCAGAACCTCGGCTACGACGCCTTCCGTTACATCGACGAGTTTCCCGCCGAGGCGGTTGGCGAACTGCATCTTGGCGGGTTCGTCGCCGAGGACGAGGACGGACCGATGCCCAGCCGTGTGCTGATCGATACCCACTCCAGACCGATCGACGAGAACGCCTGGGACCTGTACGCCTATGCCCTGCGCCGTTTTGGGCAGACGCCAACGCTGATCGAGTGGGATAACGACCTGCCCGACTTCGCCACACTAGCCGGCGAGGCCCGGCGCGCCGACCGCATCGCGGCCGAGGCATTGGAGGGCGTTGCACATGCCGTCGCTGTCTGAGACCCAGGCGGCGTTCCGGCTGGCGGTGACGGATCGCGCTGTGGCGACGCCGGCGATGCTGGTGGCACCAGCTCCGGCGGCCGGCCGACTGGAAATCTACCGACGGCACCACCGCGAGTCTCTGGTCCGACACCTCGCGGGCCGATTCCCGACGGTGGAGTGGCTGCTGGGGACTGCACGATTCATGGGCCTTGCCGAGCCGTTCATCCGCACCTCGCCGCCCGGCGCGCCATGCATGGCCGAGTATGGCGCTGGGTTTTCTGCTGCTCTTGAGCATCCGGACGTAGCCATTTGGCTGCCATACCTCGCCGATGTCGCTCGGCTCGATTGGATGTTAGGCGACGCGGCAATCTCGCTTGGCCTCCCGGCTATGGCGATCACCGCGCTTTCGGCCTGGCCAGCCGACCGTCTTCCCGACCTGAGACTACAGCTAGAGCCCGGGGCGCGTTACCTGCGGTCCGACTGGCCAGTCGACGACCTCGTGCGTGTCCGGCTTGGTGAAGGCGCACCCGATCGGCTGCACTTCAACGCCCTGTCGGTCGGGCTCGAAGTGCGCGGCGCGCGCGGTGAGTTCGGCATCGGCCGGCTTGAGCAGGGCGAATTCGCCTTCCGAACCGCGCTTTGTGGCGGGGTGGCCCTGGGAGCCGCCATCGAGAACGCGCTTGCCACCGATCCAGAGTTCGACGTCCCGACAGCACTCGGCGCGCTGTTCGCTCGGGGACTCGTTGTCGACATTCTTTCCCCCGATGCGGAGTGATCCCATGACCGACCTCGCCTCGCCTGCCACCAACTCCCCGATCGCAGCCTTGCGGACCGCCTACCTGGCCGTGCGCAACATGCTCGGGCGCCTGCCATTCTCGTTGATCCAGCTGGCCATGCGGATTTCGATAGGCTTCGTTTTCTTCAACTCCGGGCTGCTCAAGGCCCGCTCGTTCGAATTTGCGGTCAAGCTGTTCCAGGACGAGTATCGCCTGCCTCTGCTGCCGCCCGAGCTCGCGGCCCGTCTGGCGATGTCGGTGGAGATCGTCGTGCCGCTGTTCCTGTTTGCCGGCCTCGCCACCCGCCTCGCCACGCTGCCGCTGCTCGGAATGGTGATCGTCATCCAGGTGCTGGTCTATCCTCAGGCGTGGGTCGAGCACCTGCTCTGGGCCAGCGCCCTTGTCGTCCTGCTCACCCGTGGTCCCGGCGTGCTCTCGCTCGATCACCTCATCGAGCGCAGGCTCGCACAGCAAAAGGCGGATTGATCCAGTAGAGAAAAACGCAGTATTCTCCGGATGATCCGAAGTACAGTCAACGCGCTCCTCACCACCGTGGCGTTTATTGCGCTCGAAAATGCGGGTGAGATCGCCCCCCTGAAACGCGTCCCGCTTCAGTGCAATGCCGGCAGAGGGACGGCCGAACCCATGGTGTTGGAGGTCGATTTCGACGGCCGGGAAGATGTGTTGCGGCAGTTCAATGCGCGTCCGCAGCGCACGCTCCAACCTGTCGCCCTGCGTCCTGCCGCTGATGCCGGCGAGCCTTGTGGGCGCGACAACGCAGCACCTTCAGGGGTCGCTGGCTCTGTCGTTTGCAGGCATCGGCCCGTGCGTTGGCACCATCGGCTCTGTCCTTGGCGAACTCAGGCGAACTGTTTCGCGCCAGGGGCACTCCATCGAGCGCGAACCCCACCGCCCGCTTTGCCCTGCGCAGCTTCTGATTTAGCCGAGCAATTGCAGGAGCTTCAGCATCACCTCGGCCGAGGGCAGCGGCAGTACGGCCGAAACCTGTGACGGCAGAATACCGGCTATTGCGCTGTTGGCGGAGCCGCCCGCAGCGCCGAGCGGTCCGCGAAAGCCGTGTCGCGTCCAGGCCAGATCCTGAAGTCGGGGCTCCATCAACACCTCGGGCAGCCGGTCGCCGGCCTCGGCTGTTACGATCAACGGATGGGCGGAATAGACTGTCGGCTTGGGATAAAGCAGCACCGGCCGTGCGCCGGGGTTGGCCTTGACCCGATCCCAGCGAGCCATGTCGGCGAGAATCCACTCGACGAGTTGGTTCTCGTAGCCCACCGCCATCGGCTCGGCACCAAGTCCGCCGGCAAGATACTGGTCAAACAACTTGCCCGATGAACTCGACTTGAGCCCCATCGCGGCAAACAGCATCTGCACCTGCGCGCCATACTGGGTGAGCGCGGTTTCAGTCGCCACATCGACCGCCAGGAGATTGAGGGCCAAACCCGCGAACATGAAGCCGGAATTGGACCGATTGGGGTCCGTCGAGACGATCCGTGCCCGGCCGTACAGTGCGTCGACCCCAAGCTCTGCCCAGTTCGTGCCCTTGAGCACCGCGTCGATGAACGCCTTGAGGTCGAGCTCGTAGTGACCGTCCTGAGTCAGAGTCACGAGGCCGGCCCTGCCGAGCCCGTCCGCCACCGCCTGCCAGGAATAGACAACGATTGGAGAGTTCAGCACAACCTGGTCGCGCCGAATCTTCACACCGCTCTGGCGCGCCAGATCCACCATGACAGCTGACGACGGCCAGAGGAATTGCGGGTTCTGCCCGAGCAGTGCCGCCTCGCGCACCATTTCTACCGAGCCCGCCACCCGCGCATCGAGCACGATTCCGAAGCTCCCCAGCGCTGCGGTGACTTCGGCGTCGTCAAGAAACGCGCGCTTCTCGCCGCCGGTGAACCCGAACAGCGTTGTGCGCCTGCCGAGCAAACCCTGCAGCTCGGGCCTGTCCTTCACCAGGAGATAGCCGCCCGTGCCAGCTGCACTGAGCCCGAGCAGTCCCAGTCCGAAGGCGCGACGTGAAATGGCCATCAGCGTCCAAGGTCCTCTTTGATCGATTGCTGGATCAGCTTCAGGTCGATGTCGAGTCCGCTGAGCGCGTTGTCGACCAAACTGTCGGCATAGTGCACGAATGCGTCCTCGAGTTTGCCGATGACGTCACCCACGGATTTGAGCCGCTCCGGATCGGGCGCGCGCATCGCCTCGAGCGCCGCGTAGCCTTCGGCCACCTCGGCAGCGCGGGGCAGATAGTAGCTGAGAAACCGGCGAACGCGGTTGGCAGTCGCGGGATTGGCTTCAACCCTCGCGAAAACATCACGCGCTATCTGGTCGAGATGCCGCACCTTTTCCTTCACGGCCCTATCCGCGATATGCCCCGCCACCGCGGCTAGCCGGTCCGCCGCCGGTATGGCCTCCGTGAGCAAGTCGCCGGCGAGGCCCACCTTCTCGCGACCCAATGCGTTCACATCAAGCCCCTCGAACAGCTGGCGTGGGCGCAGAAGGATCACAAGTCCGGCAAAGGCCAGCGCGGCTATCCCCAATGCCAGCAAGAAGGGTAGACCAGCGATGACGAGCAGAGGCAGCAGCACAGCTCCCACTGCCCCAGCGGCGAACCAGTTCAGGTCCTGTTTCAATGCTGCCTCAATTATAGCCCCGCGCTGCCCGGAAGGCTCCAGCGAGGTCGTTGCGTCCATCAAACACGCGGCCCGAGGTTGCTTCGGCAACGCTATCGAGCTGGCTCACATCCGCATCCCCGAATGTAATGCCGAAAATCGGCACATGCGGGGTCACTCTGCGCCACACCGCAATCAGCGCCTCGGCATCGCCTTCCGATCGCCCATCGGTCATCAGCACGATGGCGGGCAGGTAGGTCTCGCGCCCGGGCGTCGCGACGATATCCTCGAGCGCCCGCATAGCGCAGCCATACATGTCGGTGCCGCCATCAGCGCTGTTGCGGCGCGCTTCTTCGAGCAATGCCTGCTGCGCCACCGGTTCACCGCTAGCCACCAGCCGCTCGCGCACCCTGCTTTCGAAGGGATAGACCAGGATCTGGTCATCCGGCGTCCACTGCACCAGTACCTGCGCTGCCCGGTCCGGCGTGAGCACGAAATCGAGCGCGGCCTCCAACTGCTCCTCACCTTCACCGGCCATGGAGCCGGAGTAATCAAGACACAGGGCGGTGAGCGATGGCTTGCGCAGAGCGCTCTGGTACAAATCCAGCGCCTGGCGAATAACCGTGGGCTCCGGCAGGCGAATGGCGGTCAGGAGGCGAGACGGATCGAGATTCGAGTCCGCCTGCGCTGCGGCGGTGACATTGCCCAATGGGATGCGCCGGCCGGTCGCCGCGATGCGCTTCGCAACCGGTTCCGACTGCAGGAACGTGACGAGATCCTTGAAGAACGCTTCTGTCGCGTCGCCCTTGCCCCGCGAGACAAAGCCCAGCGGCGAGTCGGCGACAGCGATGCCGTCGGCAGGGTAGATCGCATAAAGCGCCTCATTCCCGGCGGCCCTCAGCTTATCGTTCGTTTCCTTGATCAGTGCCTCGTAGTTCCACATCGCGTCATATTGCGTGCCCTCAGCAGCCGACTTCACATAGAGATCGGCAAGCCACCCGGACGAACCGGCCGAGCGCTCCACACCGCTTAGCAGGTCGCCCACCGTCTGCCGGACATCCTGGCGCGACAGGTCGTCCGCCGTCATCATCCTGTCCGCGCCGCCCAGGGCAGTCGTAAGCATGGCGAGATAGGCGCTGGCGCCGGAATTCGATTGTGTCGCCGACGTCATCAGGAACTTCAGTTGCCCGGATTTCACAGCGCCCAGCACATCCGCCATCGTTACCGGCCTTCCGACCCAGCCCAGGGCTTCTGCCTTGGAGCGGCGCACGCCGAGGATCACGGGCATCTGAGCGATCGACACCGTGTCCTTCACCTTGCGACCGGTATCGAAGAGATCGATCCACACGCTTGAGGCGGGCCAGACCGCATCCGCATCGATACCTTCGGCGCTGCCCAGGGCGAGGCCGATATCCAACGAGCCTTCGTAGGTGAAGGTGCAGGTAACTCCACGGCTCCTGCAGAATTCGCTGACGATAGGTTCGAGCACGGTGTTCTCGGAGCCTGACACGATCTTGAACGGCTCTTTCGGTCCGCTGCCGCATCCCGATAGAAGCAGCAGCAGGCCCAGTGCCATCGAGGCGAGTGCCGCGCGCATCGGGGCCATCACGTCGCCGTCAGCGCTTTCTTGAGTTCCATCGTCATCTGCTGCATTTGCGCCTCGGCCTCCGCCCGTTTCTGCCGCCCCTGTTCCTGCGCTCGCACCAAGCCTTCAATGGTGTCGATCAGGTCGCGGTTGGCCTGGGCCAGCGTATCGATATCGATGATGCCACGCTGTGACTGCTCTTCGATGGCGATCGCCTGATCCTTCATCATCTGGCTCGCTTCGCGGATCATCTGGTTGGTCGCGTCGGTGACTGACTTCTGCAGGTCGAGCGCCGATTTCTGCTGGCTGAGCCCGAGCAAAATGATCATCTTCTGCTTCCAGGCCGGCACCGTCAGGGCGGACGTAGCCTGCAGGTTCTCGATCAGCGTCTCGTTGCCTGCCTGCACGATGCGAATCTGCGGCAACTGCTGGATGCCGAGCTGGCGCGCCTGCTGAAGATAGAACACGCGCTTTTCCAGGCGATCGAGCGCCTGCAGCTTGTCCTGATAGGTCTGCGCTTCCAGCATGCCCCCGCCGCTCGCTGCGCCGGTTGCGGCTTCGGCGGCCGCCTTGAACTTCGCGAGGTCCTCGTTGCGGAACCTTTCGATAAAGTTCTTGCCCGCCTGCACATAGGCATCGAGCTTGAGGATCGAGGCCTTGGTCTGTTCGTGCATGTCGTCGAGAATGGCAATGTCGCGACGCAGCGTGTCCTTGTGCTGATCCAACTGCAGGTCTATGCGATCGATCTGCCCGGCGACGTCCTGAAACTCCTCCTTGAAGCGCTCAAGGCGGGCCTGCATGTTGCCAAACAGGCCGCCGAGGAACCCCTTTTCCTTCAGCGAGGCAGGGTCGAGCTTCTTGGCCTTGAGCAGAATGTCGGTCAGCAGCTTGCCGGCTTCGCCGATATCCTTGTTCTTGATCTCCGACAGGATCCGATCCGCGAAGTCGGTCACGGCACGCTGGGCGCCATCGCCGTAGACCGTTATCCCCGCGCGGTCGTCGATAGCGATTGTCTCCTCGATCCGCGCAACTTCGGCAGGATCCGCGACAATCACAGGCAGGTTCAGTGCCGCGGATGAAGCAAGCGAGGTATCGGCCATGGGGCCCTCCAGCAAAAGCACCACTTACGGATTTGCCCACCCAGGGCCAAGATCAAGGCTTCTCCCGATCCAGGGTGGCAATAAAGCTTAGGCCGTGCCGATGTGACAGTCCGATGACAGGATCACTGCGGAAGGATCGTCTGCCCCTCCTGAACTTAGATCATCATGGTTGGGCTCCGGGATAGGACCTGAACATGTCGCCTCACCCTGTCCCGGATGCAGCCGCGCGAAGGCCGCGAGAACGATCAGCCCGACATCCGCGCCGTCGGCACGCCGGCCCGCGCGCAGAACCTACAAGCCAGCCGATATCGTCGCAACACAGCGTGTCTATCAGTCCAGACTTGCGAGCCTCGGCCAGTTCCTCGTCCCAGCTAAGTCGAGCGCGACGCGCCTTCTCCATGCTCGTGGGCCGGTAGGCGTGGCAGCGGATTGCGCGGACGAAGGCGTGCAGCCGGTCCGCATCGGCCAGATCTAACATATCGACATCGATGCAAAGCTCATCGAGGTCGGAGATGGCGGCGACCATCACCGGGGCGGCATTGCGCTCATGCGCGATGCCGTTGGAAGCCCTCCGCGAACATGTGGCCGCTCAGCGACAGCGGGTAGATCGGCCCCGCAGGCTCGGGATCACGTAGGAACCGATCGATCTGATGATGCTCAGCAACTCTGCCGCAGTGATCCCTGGCTGAGCCAGGGGCAGCTGGATGCGCATCAACACGGCGGCGGGCGCGGCACCGCGAGTTCGCGCAGCGGCCAGCACGTCCTCGCTGATGGCGGCCATAGCGCCCAAGGCCAACGGATCGCGCACCAGGCGTGATAGCGCGACGCCAAGCAGTGTTGCCAGCCGCGTCGCCATGCCACAGGGGTCCAGAATGATCATCACAAGGAATCCCGCCACTATCCGCGGCACCACCAACGGGATCTTGTAGAGCGTACCGACCAGCCGGCGGCAGGTCTCGTTGGCCTGCATGAGTGCCGCAAGCGGAATGGCGACAATCAAGCGCACGATGGTCGGTGCGATGCCGAGCCAAAGCGAGAATCACAGCCCATCCATATAGACCGGGTTGGCGAACATCGCCGCCCAGGTTTCGAGTTGAATGACTGCTCCGCCGGCTGCCGCGCGGTAAAGCCGCCATACACGACCCTGAGCAGCGGCAGCCCAAAAAAGAGTGCGAGGTAGCCGACCCCGGGCACTTGGCAAAGTACGAGCGTCAATGTGGAGTTGCGGCTCATGCTGACGCCCCGGTGGGCCGGAACTGGCCATGCCGATTGCGCGAGAAGGTCGAGTGCTCAGGCACCTTGCCGTCCAGACCTAGCGGCTGAACCATCGAGAATCGAGGTTGAGATGCACCTCCTCGCAAACCCATCGCTCGGAGCGGATGCCCATGCATTACCCCACGATCAGCATCCGCATCATCAGTTCCGGATCGATCGAGGGCCGTCGAAGCTGCCAACGTGGAACGAGGCCATATTGTCGTCGAACTGACCGAGCGACAGGCCCTGGTCGACGCACAGGAGGCCGCCGCTCAGTGTCGCCGTGCCCAGGAATTAGGGTTTCGGGTGTCGCTCGACGATACCGGGTCGGGCCACAATGGCCTCTCGCATGTGCAGGAACTGCCGCTCGACATCATCAAGATCGACAAGAAATTTGTCGATCTGGTCTGCGCCGACCGGGCCGCCATCACCATCATTGAAATGCTCGTTCGGCTGGCCAAGGCCCTGGGCGCCTCAACGGTGGCCGAAGGCGTCGAAACCATCGAGCAATACCACGCGCTGCGGGACTGTGGCGTGGATGAGGGCCAGGGCTACCTGGTCTCGCCCGCACTACCGGCCGACCGGTTCATTGCCTTTGTCGACCTGCCAGTTGCCGCGCCGCTGGTTGCCTGACGCCGCCCGACCCGCCCGACCCGCCCGACGAGGTTGCTACCATCGCGCGTCATCGATGCGCACTAAAGGTACCAGGTATTACCGGGGATGCGCGCGCTCTCTATCGTTCGATCCAGCGGGTACTCGCCATGCCGCGCGCGACACGGTTGTTCATGTGCGACGACTATGGCCCGAACGGCCGCGACATTCAGTGGCAGACCACTGTTGGCGACGAGATGGACCACAACATCCATGTCGGCCGCGGCACCAGCGAAGATCGCTTCGTCGAGATGCGCGAAGCCCGCGACCGCACCCTCGCCATGCCGCGCCTCATCATCCCCTCGCTGCAGGTGAATATCCGAGGATGCAACTTGCCCCCCCAAGGACGAAGCTGGCCGCACCTTCCTCCGTGTGCCGGTCAACGCCCTCCGACATTTCCAATCGAAAGGACAAAAAGATGAACCTAAGCAAGCTTGGCAACGACTACGCCATCGCCCCGCAGATCCAGCCGACTGACCTTGGCGCCATAGCCGCGCAGGGCTTCAAGTGAGTGCTCTGTGCCCGTCCCGACAACGAGGACCCGGGCCAGCCCAGTTTCGCCAGCATCAAGAAGGCAGCCGAGGCTGCAGGGCTCAAGGCCGCCCAGGTGCCGATCTCCGGGACGCTCACCGACGCGATTGTCGAAAAAGGCAAAGCAGCGCTCGCAGATCTCCCGCGCCCGCTATTCGGCTACTGCCGCTCCGGTACCAGCGCCGGAAACCTGATCGTGGCGGTGACCCAGGGCGCCTGACACGCCCCCAAACGCCCGTCGGTGGTCACGATGATCGAGCCCGCTCGGTATCTATTCGGTATTCTCGCGGGCGGTCTCGTCGGCCTGACTCTCGGGCTGTTCGGCGGTGGCGGCTCGATGCTCGCAGTGCCGCTCATGCTCTATGGCGTGGGCGTACCGAACGCCCACGTCGCCTTGGGCACGAGTGCCGTCGCGGTTGCGGCCAATGCGCTGCTAAACCTCGTGAACCACGCACGGTTGGGCGATATCCGCTGGCGGTGCGCGCTGACCCATTCGGCTGCGGTATTGCCGGTGCCTTTGTCGGCTCCTCCATCGGCAAGTCCATTCCCGGCGAAAATCTGTTGCTGCTCTTTGCGCTGCTGATGATAGGGGTGGCCGTCGCGATGCTGCGTGGACGCGGCAACCCAGGCAACCCCGCCGCCACCTGCACCATCGAGAACGCGCCGAAAACCGTGGGATTCGGAGTTCTGACGGGTCTGTTATCCGGCTTCTTCGGTATCTGCGGCGGCTTGCTTATCGTTCCAGGCCTGATAGCGGCAACAGGCATGCCCATCCTGATGGCCATCGGGTCGTCGCTCGTCGCCGTGACCGCTTTCGGCACAACCACGGCACTCAACTTTGCGCTTTCGGGCTATGTTGACTGGGTCCTCGGGGCAGTGTTCGTCACCGGGGGCTTTGCCGGCATGCTTGTCGGAGCACGCCTCAGCAAGACCCTGTCGGCCCACATGGGGCTGCTGAACACGCTCGTTGCCGGCATGATCTTTCTCGTGGCACTCTACATGGCCTATCGGTCCGCGATGAGCCTTCTCGTCCCAGGCTGACCCGTTACCCAGCCGCGAACATTGCCAGAAGCCGCTTGCGTCTTGCAGGTCCGAACCGCAACGAGGCGCTTGGCGATGAGTTCGACACGCTTGTTGTTTGAGTGAGCCATGGGAAGCGTCGTGTAGACGCTCGCCATTTGGTTGAATGTTTTATGGTCTGTCGAAATCGACTCCGGGGACGTCGGAAATGTTCGCTTTTCGTCAGATTTCCGCATCCGGCGGGTTGTCAGTGGCGTGCTCAGGAGATCTTCACTCGGGCTTCCTATCTCGTGGGTCAGGCGCAGGCGCACTTGCCGATGTCAGCATGCGGCAAGCCGATTGCGGAGATTTCGGCTTTGCCCGCCCGGTCATTGTCTCTGCGGGGCGTTCCCTCACGCCTGGCCAAACAGCGGCTCCGATTGCCATCGATCATCGCTACACGGCACGTGGCCAAGTACCCTGCGCCTCGGCAACCGGACGCAATCCCGAGTTGGACTCCACCCGGCAGACCAAGTCATATCGACGTCGTCAAGGCGGTGAGCCATGCCGGCGAAACCTCGACAAGCCAAGTCTCAACGACCTTGTCTGCGCCTGTCGCGATGAGGATTGCGGCACCAAGAAGCAATGCGCCGAGCGCCTGCTTTGCGCGTTTCCCGGCAGTGAGCAATCGGCTGCGGAACTTCATCATGGCAGCACGGGAGAGCATGCCGAGCAGCAGCAGCGGCAGCGCCGCTCCCACGCCGAACAGCGCCATGGTGAGCGCAACCTGTGGCAGGTCGCGCCCCTGCGCCGCAAGCACCGAGGCGGCACCGAGAGTCGGCCCAACGCATGGGCTCCACACGGCCCCGAGCAGCAGGCCAACGAGGAATTGGCCCGACCAGCCCTTGCCATCCAGCGTGCCGAAGCGCTGCTGTGCCCAATCCCCTATCGGCCCGCCGGCGACGGCAACCTGCGTCTGCAGGGCCGGCACCAGCAGGATGATGCCGAGCATTGCCATCAGGGCAGCACCCAGCAATCGAAACACCCCGCCATCGAGCCCGATTGCAAAGCCTATGGTCGCAACAAACAGGCCAACCGCCGTAAATGACAGGGCGAGCCCCGCTGCCAGCGCTGCGGGCCCAAGCCTGTGTTCGGCGACCGCAGTGCCGAGGATGATCGGCAGAAGCGGCAGCACGCAGGGCGAGAGGATCGACAGCACACCCGCGAGAATGGCCAGGGCCCCTGTGGTCAGCATTTCAGTTCGAACGGCTCGATGCGATGAGGGCAGCGATCGACGCGGGGTTGGTATCTCCGACCGAGCGCGCGGTCTCCGTGTCGCCCATGAAGGCAATCAGGGTACTCTGCATCCGGGCGCCGAAGCCGCGCACCACATCCTTCATGCTGTCGAAGTCGACATCGTAGATCACGAGGTCTGCATTCTCGGGCGCATCGGCAAGCCCTTCGATGATGGGCTTCTGCGCCCTGCACGTCGGGCACCATGGCGCGGAGATATCGATGAGAATCCGCTCGCCGCGCGCCTGTGCGGCTGCAAAATCCGCGGCGTCGAACGCCTTGCGCTCGGCTGCCATTGCGCCGGAAACGGCAAGAAGCGTAGCGAGGGCGGCACCAATTAGTCGGGAACTCAGGCGGAACATGGTCGGGTCTCCTTGATGATGTGTTGGAGTGTCTCAGGATGAAGTGCGAAGGAGCGGTCGGTGCGTCTCAACGAGTGCCACAAGGGACATACACCGCGACGATCACCGTCGTGGTGCCGATGCTTCACAGCAGCAGCATCAGGCTTGCATCGACCGTATGGAACAGGAACAGCGCCAAAACGGTCAGGCGATCGGCGTCAGCGAACCAGACCCACTGGGGGCAGAGATCGTGGCGCACATGCCGGCCGGCATGAGCGTGAACACCCTGCCCTGCTGGTCCGTGGCGCTGGTGCTGGCGCAGTCAAGCATGCCTGCGATGGTTCTACTCGACATGGAACGTCCTCCGGCTCACGATCCCGCACGGTGCCTTGTCCGGGGCACCGCCGACACCGCATCGGCGGCTGTCATGAGGAAGTTCGTTGCATCTGCCCAAAATGTTACGCCCAGGCACACCTGAATCTGATCAATAAGCGTTCACTTGCGCGTTATGGCCTGACACTCGCCGGGTGGAAAATTGCCCCAACTGGTGCCGGTACTGGCCGACTGGATGACAGCACTTGAGGACCGTCACCTCTATTGTCCCAGACGGCCGTAAGCGGCGGCATTCCAGCCGCTCATCGAGGCGTTTCGCTACCGCGGTTCTGCCCAACCTGAACTAGATGCCGTCTCACCGAGCGGCAGATCGGAGCACGTCGACAAGCACCCGCAAGGCAGGAGAGAGTTGCCTCCGGCTTGGATAGTAGAGATGATAGCCCGAAAAGAATGGCGACCACTCGTCGAGAACCCTCACCAAGCGGCCGGCCGCCAAATGCTCTGCAACCAGGCTCTCGGGCACATAGGCGATGCCATAGCCGGCTAGCGCCGCGTCCACCATCGCGAGGGAACTTGAGAATGTAAGCTGGCCCGCCACGCGCACGCGCAACTCGCGCCCGCCCCTCGCGAACTCCCAAGCATATAGCCCGCCGGACCGCGCCTGCCGATGATTCATGCAGTTATGTTCGACCAGGTCCTCCGGATGCGCCGGCATCGACCGCGTCGCGAAATAGCGCGGGGCAGCAACCACCACCAGACGCCAATCCGGCCCAACGCGCACGGCGACCATGTCCTTGTCCAGGCTTTCCCCAAGCCGGATACCGGCATCGAACCGATCCTCGACGATATTGCGCAGCCCGTTGTCGAGGCTGATCTCAACCGTGATGTCGGGATAGGCATCGAGCAGAGTGGGCAGCTTAGGCCAGACAACACTCTGGTAGGCATGGTCAGACACCGTCAGCCGCACCGTGCCCGACGGCCGGTCGCGCTGCGCCATCAATTGCTCCAATTCGCCCTCGATCGCGTCGATGCGGGGCGCGAGACTGTCCAGCAGCCGGGCCCCCACCTCGGTCGGCGAGACCGAACGCGTCGTGCGGGTCAGCAGCCGCACGCCGAGCCGCTCCTCCAGGCGCCGCACCGTGTGGCTGACGGTCGATTGCGACGAGCCGAGGCGAGCCGCTGCGCGTGTGAAGCTCCGCTCTTCGGCGACCGTTAGCAGGACCAGAAGTTCATTGAGATGCAAGCGATCCATGTTCAGCAGGGTCATTTATGTCGCATTGCAATAAGTGCAACTCGATTAGCAAGGCTAATCGAAACAGTCTGTTTGCGATAGGTCTTTGGCGATGAAAGGGCACGATTGCCCGCTCCGTCGAGAACCCGATACCCGTGTCCGATTTCCTCGCAAAAGCCGCACCATCAGACAGCCGACACTGGCAGGCCGTCGCCTGCCTCAGTCTCATGACTTTTGTGCTCATTGCCTCAGAGTTCATGCCGGTGAGTTTGCTCACCCCCATCGCTACCGACCTCGGCATCACTGAGGGACAGGCGGGACAGGCCATCGCAGTTTCCGGCTTCTTCGCCGTCATAACCAGCCTCTTTGGCAATCGGCTGCTTGGCCGGCTCGATCGCCGTATCGCGGTGCTGCTCGATACGCTGGTCATGATTGGATCCGGCCTTGTCGTCACGTTTGCACCCAATGGTCCGGTCTTCATGCTCGGCCGCGCGCTGATCGGCGTCACGATCGGCGGCTTCTGGTCGCTGACCGCCGCCATCCTCGTTCGTATCGTCGGGCCCGCTGAAACGCCAAAGGCAATGGCGATGCTTCAGGCTGGCACCGCGCTCGCCACTGTCATCGCCGCGCCGCTCGGTAGCTTCCTCGGAGCCTTTATCGGATGGCGTGGTGCGTTCTTCATCGTCGTACCTGTCGGCCTTGCCGCGCTCGTCTGGCAGTGGCTGGTACTTCCGAGCCTCCCGGCCAGCACGAGCGTCTCTCCCCGCCGGATGCTGGGCCTACTTGGACACCGCGTCTTCGCCATCGGCATGGCAGCCACCACGCTCGCGTTCATGGGCCAGTTCGCCCTCTCCACCTACCTGCGCCCGGTACTCGAAACCATCACGCGTCTGGGTATCGGCCCGCTGTCGCTTGTCCTCTTCGGCATCGGCATTGCAGGCCTTGTGGGCACCGCACTCGCCGGCTGGCTGCTGCGCCGCCATCTCAGCACGGCGCTGATCGGGCTCCCGCTTGTCCTCGCCACCATCGCGTTATTGCTCGTTCCCTTGGCCGGCGCAGCGCTCCCCGCCACCCTGCTGCTGCTCCTTTGGGGCCTCTGCGCTACCCCCATCCCCGTCGCATGGGGCACCTGGATGACTCGCGCCGTCCCAAACGAACTCGAAGCGGCCGGCGGCCTGCAGGTCGCCCTCATCCAGTTCGCCATCACCGCCGGCGCTTCGGCGGGCGGGCTGCTGTTCGATCATGTGGGCTGGTGGAGCGCCTTCCTCCTCGGCGCACTGCTTCTCGTCGCATCCGGACTCTTCGCCATTGCGGCCTCACAGCCCACGAAGGGATCGCTCGCTTGACCTGCCGCCCTCTGTCACGCCGCGAGATGCTTGCGGCAACGCTATCGGGCCTTTTGCTGCCCGGCCTCGCGCAAGCCCAGACGACTGCCTCGGACAATCAGGAGCCGACCGATATGCGCGTGCGCTTCCACTTCAACGCTTTCGAACTCACCGCCACGCTCTACGACAATCCATCTGCGCGCGACTTCGTCTCGATGCTGCCGCTTGCCCTCGAAATCACGGATTTCTCGTCTAACGAGAAGATCGCCTACCTGCCGCGGACGCTTTCCGAGGAAGGTGCTGGCCCATTTGGCAATGAGCAGCCCTATGATCTTTGTTACTATGCGCCCTGGGGGAATCTCGCGATGTTCTACGCGCCCTACAAACATCCGGGCCTCATCCGGCTTGGCAGGTTCGACACCGGCACCGCGGCCCTGCGTGTCAAGGGCACGTTCCCCCTCACCATCGACATCCAGTGACCTCAAGGGCTCGGTCGTGCCCGCCGAATGGAAAGGCTGGGGCGCGGTGTTCGGGGCCAAAGCGCTTTCAGGACGACTTGCACGACTTTTCCAATTCTAGCGCCCGACAACAGAACAACTCAGGTCATCTCAGCGTCTCGACCAAAGCGTGACCTGACCTAGTCGTTATCCGTGGCGACCTCAGACAGAATCCGCCCGCGTCCCATGGCCCGCAGCACCAATGGCAGGATCAACGCCACAGCAGCGATTGCGAGCAGAGTGGCCGAGATCGGCGAAGCCACGAGCACCATGACATCGCCTTGTGAAATGGCGAGCGCGCGGCGAAGCTGTTGCTCAGCCATTGGCCCGAGGATCAGCCCAACCACCACGGGCGCGATCGGGAATCCGAAGACACGCATACCGAAGCCCATCAGGCCAAAAACCAGCAGCATGCCCAGTTCCACAAGAGACGGGTTGGCACCGATGGTGCCCAGCGTGGCGAAGAGCAGGATGCCCGCGTAGAGCCAGGGCTTGGGAATGGTCAAAAGTCTGACCCAAAGTCCGATCAGCGGCAGGTTGAGGACCAGGAGCATGAAGTTGGCGATAAGCAGGCTGGCAATAAGACCCCAGACCAGTTGCGGGTTGGATGTGAACAACAGGGGCCCCGGCTGAAGGCCGTATTGCTGGAAGCCGGCCAGCATGATCGCTGCAGTCGCAGAGGTCGGCAGCCCGAGTGTCAGGAGCGGCACCAGCGTGCCGGCGGCGGACGCATTATTGGCCGCCTCAGGCCCGGCGACCCCCTCGATGGCGCCCTTGCCGAATTCCTCGGGGTGCTTCGAGAGTTTCTTTTCCGTCGCATATGAGAAGAACGTCCCGATCTCGGCCCCACCAGCCGGCATGGCACCGATCGGAAAACCGATAACAGTGCCGCGTAGCCAAGGCTTCCAGGATCGCGCCCAGTCCCTGGCACTCATCCACAGCGACCCACGCACCGGTTCCACCGTCTCGGGAGCGCGCTTGCCCTGGGCTGCCACGTAGAGTGTCTCGCCGATCGCGAACATGGCTACGGCGAGAGTTGTGATCTCGATGCCATCCAGCAGGTCCGGAACGCCGAAGTTCAGGCGCGCCTGTCCGGTCTGCAGGTCAATACCAACGATTCCCAGCGTCAGGCCTACGAACAGCGAGGTCAGTCCCCGGAGTGCCGAGTCCCCGAAGGCCGCCGAGACCGTAACAAAGGCGAGAACCATCAGGGCGAAATACTCGCGGGGTCCGAAAGCGAGGGCCAGCTTGACAACCCACGGAGCCAGAAAGGCGAGCGCGATGGTGGCAATCAGTCCAGCAACGAAAGAACCGATTGCAGCGGTTGCGAGCGCCGGGCCACCCCGTCCTGCTTTGGCCATCTTGTTACCTTCAAGCGCGGTGACAATCGAAGCGCTTTCGCCAGGGGTGTTGAGCAGGATCGACGTGGTCGAGCCGCCATACATACCGCCATAGTAAATGCCCGCGAACATGATCAGCGAGCCGGCAGGGTCGAGCTTGTAGGTTACGGGCAGCAGCAGCGCCACCGTCGTGGCCGGCCCGATGCCGGGCAAAACACCAACGGCGGTGCCAAGCGTTACGCCGATCAGAGCATAGAGCAGGTTGATCGGCTGCGCGGCGACAGCTAGGCCCTGCAGCAGAAGCGCGAAGGTGTCCATCAGACGGCGCCCCCCGGAGCGGCTTTGAACGGTGCAACGATGAGCTCGGCACCCTGAACCAAAAGGTGTTCGATCGGACCGGCGGGTAGCGTCAGTTGCAGCAACCGACCGAATACAAACCAGACCGCAGCAGAGATCAGTATGCCGCTCAGCAGCGCCAAGGGCAGCGACACCCGGCCCATCCCTCGCGCCGTCATGGCGAAGAGCACCCCGGTGGCGATCGAAAAGCCAGTGAACTTGATCAGGGCAATCTGCGCGAGCAGGCCGCCGACGATCCAGAGCACCGGACCTGGATCCTGCTGATCACGCTTTGGAAAGTCATGTCTATATGCAGCAAACACGGTCCAGATCGACAGACTGCCGAGGCAGATGGCGATCGCATATGGAATGGTCTGCGGGCCGACGCGCGCATAGGCGCCACCCGCGCCCAGCCGCGAGGCATCCCAGGCCACGAGCGCGGCGAGCCCAAGCAGCCCCACCGCAACAAGCAGCGCCGCCCAGTCGGGGCGGCGCCTTTCGCGCGTACGCATTGCGCCTGGAGCCATGGGCTCGCTCACTGCACCAGCCCGATATCCTTGAGGATCGCGGACGTGGCGTCGATCTCTTTGGCAAGTTGCGCCTTGAACGCATCGCCTGGAAGCCAGGTATTGTTCCAGCCCTTGGTGGCGAGGGTCTGCTTCCAGCTTTCGGAGTTCACGACCTTTTCGACGTCGGCGGTGATCGCAGCGGTCTGCTCGGCACTGAGGCCCGGGCCGGCCCAGACGCCGCGCCAGTTCTGCACGACGAGTTCAACGCCTGCCTCGGTGAAGGTCGGCGCATCGATGACCGAGATCCGCTCCGGGGCCGAGACGCCAAGCACGCGCAGAGCGCCCGCCTCGACTTGGGCCTGGAACTCGCCGTAGCCCGAGATGCCCACTGTGACCTGGTTCCCGAGAACCGCCGCCAGGGCTTCGCCGCCCCCCGAGAAGGCAATGTAGTTGACCAATTTGGGGTCCACTCCAACCGTCTTTGCGAAAAGCCCGGCCGTGATGTGGTCGGTGCCACCAGCCGAACCACCCGCCCAGGATACCGCGCCAGGATCTGCCTTCAACTTGGTCGTCAGGTCGGCAAGTGACAGCAATTCGGAGGCCGCAGGCACAACAATCACTTCATACTCGCCCGTCAGGCGAGCAATGGGGGTGACGGCGTCGAGCTTGACTGGCGCGTTGTTGGTCAGGATGGCGCCAACCATGACATAGCCGCCGACCAGGAGCCGGGTTGGGTCACCGTTTGCCTCCTGGGCGAACTGCGCCAGCCCTATCGTGCCGCCAGCGCCGGGAACGTTGATCACCTGCACATTGCCGGAGATACCGGTCGTGGTCATGGCGTCCTGCATTGCGCGGGCCGTCTGATCCCAGCCGCCGCCCGGACCAGCCGGTGCCATGATGGTGTAGTCGGCGGCCAAAGCTGTCATTGGCAAAGCTATGGCACCAGCAAGCATGGCTGCCGCGAGAAACTGCTTCATGTCTGTCTCCTCCGTATCGCGGCCATCCGACCGCCGTGCTTCTGGGAAATGGCCGCAACAGTTCCGCCGCCCTCGCGGGTCGGTGGCAAAATGCTAGGGGGGGTCCTCCCAGACTCCTCAAGCCGGAGTCGTTGCTCCAGCAGTCCATAAACAAGCACAAAAAGCTGACGCCAACCTGTCGTTGCTACTGGATCAGCGCGTCGTTCCAGCGCGCGATTAAGCGGGTGCGCTTGACCTGGTCGAGATAGACCATCAGTCCCGGGCTGACAGGGGTTGGCCTCAATTGGCTGCCCAGGGACTTCTGCATCGCAGCGGCGGTGTTGGCGCCAGGCACCGAAGGATTGAGTGCAGCAATCTGCAATTGCTCGGCCATGATGGCCTGCCCCTCGGCGGACATGAAAAACTCGAGGAAGGCCCGACCAAGCTCGGGCTGGGCCGCAGCTTTGGGCACAAGGCCGATGCGGGACGTGACGATCGTGTAGTCCTTGGGCAGGATGATCCCCAGATCCGGGCTACGAGACGCGGCTTCTGCCGCGTAGGAGCCTAGAATGTTATAGCCAAACACGAATTGACCGCTCGCCACGCGTTCAACGATCGCTGACGTTGTCGAGTAGAGTTTGACCCCCGCCGCTCCCATCGCACCGACGAGTGTCCACAAGTCGGAATACTGCTCCTGGTCGCGCGAGAGGAACATGAAGCCCACCCCGGATCGGTCGATGTCATAGGTCCCGACCCGCCCGTGGATCGCGTCGGCATTGGCCTGCAGGTAGGCGATCAGTTCGGCCCGCGTGGCAGGCGGTTCCCGCCCGGCGAAGCTTGGCTTGTGATAGATAAACACAGCAGGCTCGTAGGTGAGCGCGTACGCGGTGTTCCGCCAGTTGGCCCACTTCGGCCAGGTTGACGAGAGCGCCACGTCGCTCACCTGAGCGTAGCCGTCATTGGCCAGCTTGACCTGCAGGTCCATCGACGAGGAAAAGGCGAAATCTGCCGTCGTGCGCCCTGCATCGGCCTCCGCGACCACGCGGTCATAAATGTCGACCGTCTGCAAATCTTCATAATTGACGGCGATGTCGGGATATCGCTCCTGGAATGCCTCGATCATCGGGCGCGCGAGCGGACCATCGAGGGAAGAATAGACGGTCAGGACCCGTGCGTCGGCCATGCCGCTGGGCGCAGCGTAAAGCGTCGGTTCGGCCAGAACCGGGGTTGAGAGCAGAGCGAGGAACGCAGCAATTCGGAGCATGCTTCACAATGCCCTCGGATCCGAGGGCGCCACAAGGAGCAACTTTGACGCCGCGCCCGTCCCCGCCTAGTCTGGGGGAGGGAGGACCGCTTGCGCATTCTTGTGGTCGAAGACAATCGTACCTTGGCTGCCGGTCTTGTGGCCGTGCTGCGGGGGGATGGGTTTGCGGTTGATGCGGTCCATGATGGTCCATCGGCACTAGCGGCCCTGACTGCAGAGGCATTCGATCTCGCCGTGCTCGACCTCAACCTTCCTGGACTGGATGGCCTGGATGTGCTGCGCGAGCTTCGGGCCGCCGGAGTGCAGACTGGCGTGCTGATCCTCACGGCGCGTGGCGCCCTTGATGAACGGGTTCGCGGCCTCGATCTGGGTGCCGATGATTACATGACCAAGCCGTTCGAGATTGCCGAACTCGAGGCCAGAGTGCGGGTACTGCTGCGGCGGCAGAGTGGCCGGCGCGGTACGAGCATCGCCTTTGAACGCCTGAGCCTCGACACGGCCAGCCGCTCGGTCAGTGTGGATGGGCAGATGCTGGACTTCCCTGCGCGCGAGCTTGGTCTGCTCGAAACCCTGCTCCGTCGGCAGGGAAAGGTGGTTTCGAAGCAAGCGATTCTGGAGTCGCTTGCCAGCTTCGAGGATGATCTGAGCGAGAACGCCATCGAGCAGTATATCTCGAGGCTGCGCCGCCGACTGGCGCCATACGGCATTATCATCCGCACGGCGCGCGGCCTTGGCTACTATCTTGACCGAGCTGCCGAGTGAGCCGTCCCTATTCACTGCGTCGCCGGTTGCTGTGGGGCCTGTTTGCGGCCTTGATGCTGATCGGGACTGTGGCGCTCGTCGATACATGGAGCGAAGCCGTAAACACCTCCGACACGGCTTCCGATCGTGTGCTTGCTGGCTCAGTCCTCGCCATCGCCGAGCGGGTGATCGTCACCGAAGACGGCGCCCTGGAGGTGGACGTTCCCTATATGGCGCTTGAGATGCTGACCTCCTCGGCTCAGGATCGGGTATTCTATCGCGTCGATGGGCCCCAGGGCTTCATCACTGGCTATTCCGACTTGCCCACCGATGCGGCAGTTGGAGATCTGCGGGTGTTCAACGGCCAGTTTCGGGGTGAACCCATTCGGGTCGCGGTGCTGGGTCGGTCGGCATCTTCGGGCGTCCGGGCCATCCCGTTCACAGTTACCGTCGCTGAAACCACCATCGCACGCACGCAATTGGCACAGACGTTGCTGCTCCGTTCGGCGGCACGCTTGGCGTTGCTCATCGCGACGGCAGCTCTTGTGCTTTCAATAGCTGTCGCACAGGCACTCAAGCCCCTTAATCGACTGAGTGAGGCTATTTCCAGCCGAAGTCCTGAGGACCTGTCCGCGATAAACGCCGACGCGCCGCGCGAAGTCAGCTTCCTTGTCGACGCTATAAACTCCTTTATGGGCCGCCTCGCCGACGCCATGGAGGCGCTCCGGCACTTTACCGGCAACGCGAGCCATCAGTTGCGCACACCACTGAGCATCGTTCGGACTCAGGTCGCTTTGGCCCGCCGGCATGATGACAAAGTACCGCGCGACGCGGCCCTCGCGACCGCCGACGAAAGCGTTGCGCACGCCGAGAGAATCCTCGCACAGATGCTGGTCCTCGCCCAGGTCGACAAGGCGGCATTCGACGGACTGCGTTCCGGTGTCTGCGACCTTGCCGCCATAGCACGCGACGAGACAAGCGAGCATGTGCTTGTTGCCCATGCGGCAGGGATTGATCTCGGATTTGAGGGCCCGTCGTCGGCCACCATGCATGGCGACGCGGTACTGCTACGCGAGCTTGTTGGAAACCTGATCGACAATGCCATCGGCTACGCTGGCCGCGATTGTGAGGCGACTGTGCGCGTCGTTGTGAGTGAAACGGTCCAACTCGTGGTTGCCGACACCGGCCGTGGCGTATCGGCCTCGGTGGCCTCGCAGCTTGGCCGGAGGTTTCTCAGGGGGACCCAGACCGGTGAAGGCGCCGGTCTTGGCCTCGCAATTGTCGATGAGATTGCGACGCTTTTCGGCGGCACACTCACAATCTCGTCTGCACCCGGCGAGGGGTTCGTTGCCACGGTTTCGTTCCCACGAGCCCAATAGCCGATCGCATCCTCAGGGCCGCCCGTCCTATATCCTCTGCAACGCTTGCCCCGTCACATGGCAAGATCAGACGGGCGCCATCTGCGCCCGCCCCAGGTCTGGGGGCTATTTGAGCGTGCTGGGCGACACCGAACCCTGCAACTGGCGCTGGAAGATGATGTAGGTGACCAGCACCGGCAGCACGGTGATGACCACGGCGGCGAACAGCGCGCCGAAATTCACCGCGTAGCCCGCCTGCGAGGCGAACGATGCCATGCCCTGGCTCAGCACATAATTCGCCGTGCTGGTGTTGAGCGCGATAGGGAGGAGGAACTGGTTCCACAACCCGAGGAAGTTCAGGATAGCGACCGACGCCATGCCAGGCCCTGCCATTGGCAGCATGATGGTGAAGAAGATGCGCCACGGCCCTGCCCCGTCGAGCATCGCCGCCTCGGCGACCTCCTGCGGCAGCGTGCGGAAGAACGCATAGAGGAAGAACACCGTGAACGGCAGCGCGAAGGCCACATAGGTGATGATCAGGCCTGGGAAGGTGTTGAGCAGCCCGAAGCCTTTCAGCGTCTGGAACAGCGGCACCACCGCGAGGAAGATCGGGAAGGTGAGGCCAGCGAGCATCAGATAGTAGATGACCTTGCTGCCCTTGAACTCGTAGCGCGCGAGGTAATAGGCGCACATCGAGCCCAGCAGCATAACGAGGAACAGCGCGCAGCCAACCACGATGACGGTGTTGAAGAAATAGGACCCGATATTCGCAGTGGTCCAGGCCGAGAGGTAATTGTCGAAGTTGACACTGGTCGGCAGCGAGAACGGCGACTGGAAGATCTGCGCGGTGGTCTTGAACGAACTCATCAGCACCCACAGGAGGGGAGCGCAGATGATGAGAACCCAGGCAATGAGCGCCGTATGCGAGATGGCGGCAACCTTGCGGTCCGTCCAGAATTCCGGCTTCCGGCCGGGCCTTGAAACAGGTGCGGGTGTCTGCATCGCCTTGGGGGCTGGCGCGCGGGTCTCAGCGACGGTGGCGCCGACCTTGCCCCATTTCGCCGGTCGCCCTGTCCACCAGAAGATGAAGAAGATCAGCGCCGCAAACACCAGCGTTATCACCGCCAGCGTGGCACCCATCGAGGTGGCGTAGCCGAACTTGCCCTTCTTGAAGGCGGTATTGAGCAGGTGCTGCGAAATCACCACGGTGGAGTTCGCCGGGCCACCCGAAGGGTTGAGAGCCTGCATGTAGACGAACGCGTCGAGCGCAAGGATGCCGAGATAGATGTAGGCCGTGCGAATCGTGTCGCGGATCATCGGCACAGTGATGGAGATGGCAGTACGGAACCGACCAGCGCCGTCAACGCGCGCCGCCTCGTAGACGTCCGACGGGATGCCTTTGATCGCCGCAATAAACAGCACCATGTAGAAGCCGACCATCGACCAGGCGATGACGAAGATCGAGGCGCCCATGGCGGTCCGCTCGTCGCCGAGCCAGGCGAATGACTTGAAGAACTCGAACCCCATTGCCGTGAGGATGCCGTTCAGCAGGCCGCTCGAAGGATCGTACATCTGCGCCCAGAGGATGCCGATGACGATGGCAGGCACGGTATAGGGGAAGAACGAGATGACGCGGTAGATGCCGGAGTGCTTGAGCCCCTGCACCTCACCTTTGGTCACGCCCCCGACGGTCACCAGCGTGGCGAGCGTCAGGGACAGGATGATGACCAGCGGCGGCAGGACCAGGACAAGCACGATGCTGTTCATGACAGCCTTGGTGAAGACCGGGTCCTGCAGCAACGTCAGGTAGTTGGTCAGCCCCACGAAGTTCATCTTCTTCGAGAAGCCGGTCCAGTCCGTCATCGAGTAGTAGAAGGCCTGCACGAATGGCGAGATCACGAAGATCACATAGATCGCGAGCGGAAGCCCGAGGAAGATCAGCGCAAACGCTGACATCTCGAAGCTGGGTAGTTTCCACCGGCGGGTGGATGTGACCGGTGCTCTCGCCATCGTGCTGTCCATTACTTCACTACGACCTTGGTGACAGAAGCGTCGTTGTACACGGCATCCGTGATGGCCTGCAGCGCAGCGGTGAAGGCCGCCACGTCGAGCTTGCCATCAAGGAAGCTGTTCCACACCACGAGTTCGTCCTGGTTCGTGCCATACAGGTCGAAGGAGTTCCAGGTGAACACGTCGTTGCCGGCATCGGCGAGCAGCTTGCTCTGCGACACGAGCGCGGTGGAGCCGAAGCCGTCGGCGGGCACAGTGTCCTTGACGATGGTCGGGGCGAGCTTGCTCTTGGCAAAGTTCGTCGCGGCCTCTTTCGAGAGCATCGTGCGGAGCAGTTCCTTGCCGCCGGCGAGGTTGAGCGCGCCGATCGGGATGATGAACGGCTCGCCGGCAGTGGCGTGCAGGGCCGTCTTGGGCAGCTTGCCATTGTCGGAGACGGAGAGTTCCGGCATGCCGGTCATCCGGAAGCCTGCCTTGGTGGCGGGCTTCATCTCGTTCTCGATCCACGAGCCCGACGGATACAGCAGGAAGGACTGGTCGTTCGACCACTGCGCCTGGGCAGCGGTGAACTGGGTACCAGCGCCACCCGGCTTCATCATGCCGCCCTGGATGATTTCATACAGCGCGGTGAACACGGCCTGGAAAGCCGGGTGCGACCAGAAGCCCGGGGTGAAATTGTCCACGGCGAGACGCACTTCGTCGCCGCCTTCCTTGATCGCCGAGGCGACCGCGGTCGTGCGGTAATAGGTTGCGGCTTCCTTGCCCCAACCGAACAGATAAAGGCCCTTTTCCTTGGCCTTCTTGCCCAGTTCGATGGCTTCGGCCCATGTGGTCGGCGGAGTCCAGCCATTGTCTTCGAACAGCTGTGCCGAGTACCAGATGCCATAGACGGTCATGACGTAGTTGAGCGCCACGAACTTGTCGCCGAACGTGCCCGGCTTTTCGACGCCACCCACGAGGGTGTCGCGGATCTTGACGCCTTCGAGGCTCGGCGCGTCGAGCACCGCGTTCATGTCCTCGAGCTGGTCGAGAATGGCCGAGAAGCCGATGGCCTGCGCACCGGAATTGTCGATCAGGTCCGGCGGGTTGCCACCGAGGAAGCGCGGCTGCAGTTCCTGGGCGATCTGGGTCGAGGGCGACACCTTCACGGTGACGCTCGGGTGGTTCTTCTGCATGATGCTGGCGGCGAACTCGACATAGTCGATGCCGTAGCCGCCATTGAAGATCACCGCATCAACGGTCGAGCCTTCGGCAACGCCGAACGGATTGGCGGCATCCTGCGCAAATGCGCGGGTGGAGCCGAACAATCCTGCGAACGGCGCCACCGCTGCCAGGGCCGTCGATCCGCGCAGGAACGTGCGGCGGTCGAAAGTCTTGTTAAACTTCATTCTTCATTCCCTTCCTTGTCGTCAGTTGAGTTCATACACCTTCCGTCGGATAGACCCGTCAGCCGATCAGGCTTCCCTGCGGATCCGTTCGCCGTAAAGATCTTCAAGAGCACGGTTGTGCTCGTCGCCCCCCGGGATATTCGCCGAGATATAGACCGGTGGCGTCTTGCCGCGCTGGCGTATCGTTTCGGCGACGCCGATCGTGATGCGCTGCGCGATGAACGCTGCGGTCAGCGAGGATACTGCGCCCACTCCGATGCCGCCGCCAAGCTGCATTGTGCTGTCGCCATAGGGCGCGAGATTGTCGATCACCACGTCGGCCACCTCGCAGAGGCGCTTGCCGCTCGGATGCTTGGGGGTCACCTTCATGGTGTGGTCCATGCTGGTGACCGCAATGACCTTGTGGCCACGCGCCTTTGCCGCCAGCGCCACCCCGAGGATCGAGCCGTTCACGCCGGAGTTGGACGCGATGATGAAGACATCATTGGGCTGCACGTCGAACAGCGCCAGCAGGTTTTCCCCCACATTGGGGTCGCGCTCAAACTCGGCGCCACCCAGGGCCGAGACATCGCGGTCGCCCCGCAGCACGAGGGTACGCAGCGCGATGCGGTTGGTGGCGATCAGTCCGCCGGCGCGGCCGGCCACTTCCATTGCGAAAGCCTCGGAATGCCCGGTGCCGAAGGCCTGCACCACGCCATTGTTTTCAAGGGAATTGGCGATGACCGAAATGGCTTCGTCGATAGCGGCATTCGGCCCGGCCAGCCGCTCCAGGCGGGAGGACACTTCCTTGAGAAACTGCGCGTTCAGGTCAGTCATATCATCTTCTTTCAAGCACTAAGCCGTCGTTGGACGGACGTTATGGTTGGCGACAACAGCATTACGGCCCGGCCTGCGACGTGGCGCCACCGCAGCGCCGGAGGCGGCGAGGAGGCGAGTGGTTCTTTCGAAGTTGGCCTGCGCAATCAGCAGATAGAGCAGGTCGACCACGAAAAGCTGGCAGTGCCGGGCGGAAAGATCGGCGGGCTGAAGATACCCGTCGGGCGACGCGGCGATGAGCACGTCGTCGGCGAGTTTCCCCAGCGGAGAGTCCGGATTGCCGGTGATGGCTACCGTATACGCTCCAGAGGCCTTGGCAACCGTGAGCATCTGGATGGTTTCTTCCGTACGCCCGGTATTGGAGATGGCGATGGCGACGCAATCCTTGTCGAGGATGGCGGCGCTGGTCAGCCCGTTATGGACTTCCGCCCAAGTGTGGACGTTGATGCCGATGCGATAGAGCCGCGCCTCGGTCTCGAGCGCGGTCAGCGCGCTGCCCCCTACCCCATAGACATCCAGATGCCTCGCACTGCCGATGGCAGCCGCGACGCGACCCGCAACTGCCATGTCGAGCAGACCCGCGGTGGTCTGCAGCGACAATGTGTGGGTGTTGAGGAGTGTCCGCACAATCTCGTCCGGCGGATCGTCCGGGCCGAACGAGCGGCCGATATCGGCGATCCATGCCTCGCGCGAACCGCCACGCCCGACATCCTCGGCTATACCGACGCGCAGCTGACCATATCCCTTGTAACCGATCATGCGGCAGAAGCGGGTGACACTGGCAGCCGAAGTGCCGGCCCGGGCAGCCAGATCGGTGATGGACAGGCTCAATGGCGCCTTGGGGTCATCCATCAGCACGGACGCGATCTTCGCCATCGTGTTCGGCATCTGGGACTGGTACGTCTCGATGCGGGAAAGCACGCTGAACGATGTTGCGACAACGCTCATGTGTGATACCAAACCGTCATGAAAATCGATCTCACCGCTGGTGTTCGGTTTATGAAAACAATTCTTAGGCAGGGCTTTTGCGGCTGACAAGTGGGTAAAAGCAAAATGATCACGGCATTGCTCGCCATCGACGTGGGCGGCTCCACCTCGCGCGCGACATTGGTCGACTATTCCGGCAATTGCCTCGGACAGGGCCGCAGTGGCGGTGGAAATCCTGGCTCCAATCCGCCCGACGCCGCGGCTGCGGCGATCATCGCTGCCGCCGGCGCAGCGGTGTCGGAGGCAGACGCAGCCCTCGATATCCGGGTGGCGATGCTGGCGGTTGCCGGCCCACGCAATGCCGAAGTGGAGCGGCGGCTCAACGAGGCCTTTCGCGCGATGGGACTGACTGGGCCGATGGTGATGACCGGCGACACCCAGGCCATGCTGCCTTCCGTCACCGCGGCGCTCGACGGCTATTGCATCTTTGCGGGCACCGGTTCGGGTGCCGTGCGGGTCAAACATGGAGAGGTCGACAGCGTCGTCGATGCCGTCGGCTATCTCATCGGTGACCTGGGCTCGGGCTACTGGCTTGGCCACCACGCGGCCATCGCCGTGGCGGCGGCTCTCGAGGGCCGCGGCCCGAAGACAGCCCTCACCGAAGCCGTGCTCGGCGGCCTGGGCATTCCCAACGACGATGCTGTGGCTTCCGACGGGCGCCCGCAACCCCTGCGCGACTTCATAGACATCATCTACAACAAGATGCGACCGATAGAGCTCGCGAAGTTCGCACCGTATGTCCTCGCCCACGCCGCCGACCCAGTGTCGGCGGACCTGCTGGCGCGATCTGGGCGCTACCTGCTCGATAACTTCCGGCACGTATTTGACCCGGATATGCCGGGCCCGGTGGTGCTGGGCGGCAGTGTCGCGGCGCATCTGAGCGGGCTGCCGAACGCCGTCGCGGATGTGCTGCGCGAGGCGGGCCATGCCCCGGATATACACCTGACGGGCGACCCATCCGTGGGCGCTGCGGTCCTCGCACTTCGGCACGAGGGTGTCGTGGTTCATGAGGCCCTGCGGGCCCGGATTGCCGCCTCGATCGCGGCACGGCGGACAACAACACAGGCTTAGCGCGGTGACGGTTCTCAGTCCGTCTCAAGGACATGCATGCGAAGATCGAGCGTGCGCGGCAGCGGATGCGCTGCGAGGTCGGCATTGGCCTCCTCCCGGCTTGGCACCCGACCGAGCGCTGCGCTGAGCCGGCCGTGCCTGAGCTTGACCCAGAGGTCCGAGAGCAGCGTCTCGCCCTCTCGGATTGTGGCGAACGGCCGACTGAGCAGCAGGCGCTCGGATGTGTCGAAATCGCCCGCATTCGCAGCAACCACGGCACGGGCGAGCAGGATACGTTCGTTGTCGCTGATCGCCTCCGACAAGCTATCCACGAAGCGCTGCAACTCAGCCGGGCGATCGGTCGCCATCAGGTATTGTGCAATTTCGACGGCGAGTTCCGGTGGGGCATCGTCCGCCGCCCACGCCTTCATATAGAGCCCGGTGGCAATCTCCACATCGGCCGCCAGTAACGCCGCAAGCCGATAGCCGAGCCAGCTTGGCTTCAGCGCCAACGAAGCATCCGTATGCTCCCGCGCGAGGTCATGATTGTTGCGGTCAAGCGCGGCGATGGCGAGCATCAGTTCATGCAAATACGAATTGCCATGGGCCTCGGCATTCTGTGTCAGGCGCGCCACCCAGAGGTCCGATACGGCGATGGCGGGAGGCAGGCGCGACAGGTGCACTGCAGGCGCCGGTCGGCCCGCTGCGATGTCGTCCCAGAAGTCCGGCTCGTGAGCAGACGAGAAATCGAGGCCCTCGGCGAGCGAGCGCCCGAGCGCCTGCTCCTGTCGCGCGCCCCAGGCCTCACCGAACGAGACGCGGGTGGTGAGCGGTTGCCGCGCCTCGCGAGCGAGGAACGCATCGACCCGCGCCAGTTCGGACGCGGGTACGGAGGCATCAAGATGCGCGCCGGCATGGCGCACGGCGGCTAGATAGTCGCCGTCATGGGCCTGCGCCGCATCGAGGGCCACGGGGCTGAACGCTTCTGTCCATTCGAGTTCGGAATGGGGCGGCAACTCAAAGCGCTGGTTCTGCGTCGGCGCGATGCCGCTCTGGATCTCAAGGTACAGCCCTTCGCCGGGGTTGGACAGGTAGTCCATCCAGTTCTGGCCGCCCTGCGCGTTGCCGAAATAGAAGAACTTGCGGCCCTGCATCGGCGCCGTTGCCGTCTGCATCAGGCCATAGCCGACCTTGTCCACCGAAGCGATGAACAGTCGCCGCGCTTCGGGCTGACGGAAAAACACTGAGGTCGCGTTCTCCCAATGGTCCGGGTAGGACAGGTCCAGCGGTGCGCGCGGAAACTCCAGCCGTCCGAGATTATTGCCCGGCCAGACATGCTCGATCGAGTAGTCGACGGGGCTGAGGACGCGGGTGCCAGCGCTCATCGGGGCGGCGATATTGGTCCACCAATAGGCGAGTCGGATGTCGTCATTCGGGTTGACGATGCGGCCATGGGCATAAAGGCAAGAGGTGTCCGCCGGCAGGAACAGGTCGATCTGCCAGGTGGCTTCGACGATGCGGTCGAACTCGTAGAGCCGAAGGATCGGCCCCTCTTCCGTCTCGCGAATGCCGGCGAAGACCGGCGCGCAGGTGAACGGCGTATGGCCCGGAATGAGACCGTTCCACTCGATGCCGCCCGAGAACCAGGCGTTCAAAGCGGCGAGATTGGCCGGCTGGAACACCGGATTGCGGAACACAAGGTCTCGACCGGTCGAGAGGTCCTTGAGTTCCAGCAACCTGCCGCCTAGCGACGGCGCGATCACGGCGCGGAGGCGGCCATTCTCAATGGCAATGCAGGGCAGCGTGCCCGGCACGCGGTCGCGATCATAGTCATCTGACACCTGGTAGGGCAGGATGGAATCCTCGCCCCAATTGAAGCCATGCCGGCTTTCGTCGTCGGAGAGGCCGAAGTTCGGCGGCGTCTCACTGTTCGCCATCGGTTGCTGCCAGCGGAAGCGCGGCAGGCGGCTGGGCTTGCCGAGGCGCGCCATCGGGAGCGCGATGCTTTTGGTGCGGATGATCGTCGGCATGGCTCATGCGTCCTTGAGAAAGAGTTCAACGACGGGAATAACCACGTCGGGCTGCTTGACGGGCAGGTCGAGCGTCAGTGTGGTCTCGCCGACCGGCGGCACGAAATGCGGATCGGTTGAGGCCCCGACCCAGCTCACTTCACTCGCGTCGTTGAGCAGCTGGGCATACTTCACCTTGCCCGCCAGCCCGTCGAGATGCACATACCGATTGGGCCAGTTGTAGATGTGCAGGTAGAGTCTGTTGCCCTTCTGCGTGTAGCGACAGCCATCCGGCGCGATGTACGCAGAGCGGCCGGCGCCGTAAATGGCGCGGCTATGCAGATGCATCCACTTCGCATAGGCCTCAAGCGCATCGATAGCGCGCTGGTCGAATGTGCCACGCGCCGTCGGCCCGATATTCATCAGCAGGTTGCCGCCGAGCGCGACGCCATCGATCAGGATCTGGATCAGCTGTTTCGGGCTCTTCCAGCTTTCCTCATCGCGGTGGTAGCCCCATGAGCCGGAGAAGGTCTGGCACATTTCCCAGGTCGCTTCCTTGCCATTGATCAGCGGCGGCGTCCGGGGGGTGTACTGCTCGGGGGTGATGACGTCAGGCGTGTTGGAGGCGATGTCGAGGCGGTTGTTGACGATGATGTCCGGCGCGAGCCGGCGGACGAGCTTCAGCAGTTCGACACTCTGCCAGTCGTCGCGGCCCTTGCCGGGCAGGCCCTTGTAGGTGCGCCCCTCATAGCTGAAATCGAACCAGAGGATGTCGATCTTGCCGTAGCCGGTGAGGAGTTCCGTCACCTGCTCCCGCATATAGGCGGCGTAGCGGGTGATCTCGCGTCCGACATTCAGCGCTGCCGCATTCTCGCGATTGCGCAGAGGATGGTACATGTCGATGGCAAAATCCGGATGATGCCAGTCAAGCAGCGAATAATAGAAGCCGACCTTCAGCCCCTCGGCGCGGAACGCCTCGACGAAGGGCGCAAGCAGGTCGCGGCCATGGGGCGTTTTGGTCGCCTTGTAGTCGGTGGCCTTGCTGTCCCACAGGCAAAACCCATCATGATGCTTGGCGGTGAGTACCACATACTTCATCCCGGCCTCGCGCGCCCGCCGCGCCCATCCCTTCGGATCGTAGAGATCGGGATCGAAGGCGTCGAAATACCTCTGATACCCCTGATCGTCGATTTCCTCGCGGCTTTTCACCCACTCGTGTCGCGCCGCCAGTGCGTAGATGCCCCAATGGATGAACATGCCGAAACGGTCATGCGTGAACCACGCTTTCTTCTCCTCGGGGAGGAACAGGCCCGGCGATGCGATCTCGGTCATGGATGTATCCTGTTTGTATTTGGGCTTGTGGTTGGTAGCACGATAGCGCCCGGTTTCAAGCGCAGTGGATGGATCGACGCGTGCGTCCATGGTGGGGGGATCGGTGTTTCGGTGCAGACGAGAACGGGCGGTTGCGGTGGCTTGACGATTTTGGTGCAACAGGTCAGGTGCTCGCGGCGCAGCACTACCCACATAGCGCGATTTTCCTCGCGAATGTTATCCGCGCAAAAGGCTGAAGGACAAGACCATGACCGAGGCGTATCTTGACCAACTCGACGCGTGGAAACTGCAACGGCGCGCCGCACTGACAGCCCCCAATGGCTGGCTCAACATCATCGGCCGCTGGACCCTGTCGGAAGGCTCGGTATCGCTCGGCAATGCCGACAACAACGATCTCGTCTTGCCGGCCGGCCCCGCCAGACTCGGAACCCTGACGCAAGAAGCTGCTGGCCTCGTCACTTTCGTCCCGGCCGGTGGCGGCGAGAGCATCCGCCTCGTGCCCAACAAGAAATCGCCGCCGCGTTTCGAGCGCGACGGGCTCTTGGTCGAGATTACCACGCTCAATGGCGAGAATGCCGTGCGCATCCGCGATACCAGGTCGGCGGCGCCAGCAGCACTTGAGCCCCTTATCTATTTCCCGGCTGATCCGAACTGGCGGATCACCGCGCTTTGGGTGCCCTATGGGAGCCCACGCGAGGTCACTGTGGGCACCACCAAGGACATCGACACCGAAGTCGAGGTCACCCACAAGGCGGTGTTTGAGAAGGACGGCAGAACCATCGAACTTATCGCCACGCATGGCACCCCCGAGAGCCCGCAATTCGTCATCCGCGACCTCACCTCGCGCGACACCACCTACCCGGCCTCGCGTTTCGTCTATGGCGAAGCCGTCACCGAAAGCACGATCGTGCTCGACTTCAACAAGGCGATCAACCCGCCCTGTGCCTTCACCGAGTTCGCGGTCTGCCCGCTGCCGCCCCCGGAAAATGTCCTGCCGATCCGAATCGAAGCGGGCGAAAAGCGCCTGTCGAGCTTTCACTGATGCGGTGAACCTCGGTGGATGAGCCTCCGCTGCCGGTTTGAGATCGCCGGTCTTCGGGCTGGCGCCGCACGCGGAACACGCTTCCAAGCCTGCCTCCGAAACGTCACAAAACCTTCACTCGACGACAGTTCTATTCATCGATAATCGTCGATGCATGGAACAAATATCCGCCATCGAGATCCTGGCTGCGCTGGCGCAGGAAACGCGCCTCGCGGCATTTCGGCTTCTCATGCAGCGGGAGCCAACGGGGTTGCCGGCGGGTGAAGTCGCGCGACAGCTCGACGTGCCGCAGAATACGCTCTCTACGCATCTGGCGATACTGGAGCGTTCGGGACTCGTATCGTCGGAGCGCCGTAGCCGTTCCATCATCTATCGGGCCGAACTCGACCGGGTGCGCGAACTGACCAGCTTCCTCGTCATGGATTGCTGCGGCGGCCGGCCGGAGCTGTGTACGCCGCTTGTCGAGGAAATCACCCCACTTTGCAGCCCCCGGGAGGAAGCAGATGCCTGCTGTTGATCGTGTCTACAATGTCCTGTTCCTGTGCACCGGCAATTCAGCGCGCTCGGTACTTGGAGAGGCCTTGCTGAACAACCTGGGGGCCGGGCGCTTTCGTGCCTTCTCCGCTGGCAGCATGCCAAAAGGCACCGTTCACCCGATGAGTCTTAAGGTGCTCGCCGATGCAGGCATTGCCACGGAGGGTCTGCGTTCCAAATCCTGGGACGAGTTCGCCGGCCCCACTGCGCCACAGATCGATTTCGTTTTCACGGTCTGCGACAACGCCGCCGGAGAAGCCTGTCCGATCTGGCCGGGCCACCCGATGACGGCGCATTGGGGCATCGAGGATCCGGCAGCTGTCATTGAACCAGAATTCAAGCAGCGCCAAGCCTTCGAAGATGCACTTCGATTCATGCGCAACCGCATCACCGCCTTCGTCAACCTGCCCATCGAGAGCCTCGACCACATGACCCTCGGCGCACGGCTGGGTAGCATCGGTGCCATGGATGGCGCGACGACAAAAGCATCAGGTAACAACTGATGCTGACCTACCGCGTGTCCGGCAGACGAATCGACAGCCATGGCAGTATCGCCATGGCCAAAGCGGCCGAGGTGATCCTCGATACGGATCTGGCTGGCCGCGACGATGCCATGAACCCGGTCGAGCTCCTGCTCTCTGCTCTGGCGGCCTGCATCATAAAGGGCATTGAACGGGTGGCCCCGATGATCGAATTCGCCTTCGATCGTGTCGAAGTCGAACTGCTCGCCGAGCGCCAGGACGCACCGCCGAGGCTTGCGGCGATCAGCTACCGTCTGCTCGTGGGCACGTCGGAGTCTGACCAAAGGCTCGAACTGCTGCACACCAATGTGCGCAAGTACGGCACCATATACAACACCCTGTCCGCCGGCACAGCATTGACCGGCGCCATCGAGCGACTCCCATGAGCGATAGCCATAAAGATCTGCGCGCCCTCGCCGCTGAGACACTCGGTACCCTCCTGCTCGTCGCGACAGTGGTCGGCTCTGGCATCATGGCCCAGAGGCTGACTTCCGATACCGCGCTGGCGTTGCTCGGCAATACAGTGCCAACGGGCGCCATCCTCTTCGTGCTGATCACAATGCTCAGCCCACTCTCGGGTGCGCATTTCAACCCCGTTGTGACGCTGGTGATGGCTACCAACCGCGCCATGGCCTGGCGCCTCGCAGGGCTCTATATCCTTGCTCAGATCGTCGGCGGAATCCTCGGCACCGCCCTCGCGCACATGATGTTCGAGCTGCCGGTCTTGACGCTTGGCACCCAGATTCGCACCGGAAGCGCCCAATGGCTGGCCGAAGGCGTCGCGACCTTCGGGCTGCTGCTCACGATCTTCGCCGGCATCAGGCACAAGCCAGCGGCCATCCCGGCGCTGGTAGGCCTCTACATCACCGCCGCATACTGGTTCACGGCCTCGACCTCTTTTGCCAATCCCGCCGTGACGATTGCCCGCGCCTTCACCACGACGTTTTCAGGCATCCGCCCGGAGGACGTGCCGCTCTTCATCCTGGCTCAACTCGCAGGCGGGTTCGCCGCCTTTGCCCTTGCGCGCTGGTTCCGTTTCACCGAGGTCTCCCGATGAGTGTCACCATCTTCCACAACCCCGAGTGCGGTACGTCGCGCAACACGCTCGAAATGATCCGGCAGTCCGGTGTCGAACCGCTGGTCATCGACTACCGCGTAACTCCGCCAACCGCAGAATATCTCGCCTTCCTCATCGATCAGGCCGGCCTGACGGTGCGCGCCGCGATCCGGCAGAAGGACACGCCCTATCTCGACCTCGGGCTCGACAACACGGCGCTGTCCGATGCGGATCTGCTCGCTGCCATGGTGGCGCATCCGATCCTGATCAATCGGCCCTTTGTGGTGACCGCGCGCGGCGTGCGGCTCTGCCGTCCTTCGGAACTCGTGCTAGATATTCTCCTCAATCAAGATATCGGACCTTTCACCAAGGAGGATGGCGAGGTGGTCATCGATGCCGACGGGCGGAGGGTCGCCGCCGCCGCGCATTGAGGCCGGCAACAGTGGACACCCCCCGGGGCCTGCTACCGCGGCGATACTGCCCCATCAGCACACATGGTACGTCAGGCCGCCCCGCACCTCTGGCCTGAGCATATTGTCCACGGGGGCGTCGCACACGGAAGCTTCACAAGACCCGGCGCGGTCTATTGTGTGGTGGTGTCCGGATCATCCGGGAGTGTCGGCGTTATTGCGGCGCATCTGCGTCGGTGGTGCCGAGCAATTTCGCAGGGTCACGCACAAGGCGCGGCATCGGCACTACGGGAGTAACCGCCGGCCTGGCACGTAGCGGCGCCTCTTTGGGCAAGTCCACGGGCGAGTCCACGGCCAAATCTTCTGGCAAGTCCTCTAGCAGGTCCTCGAAGGTCTTGTTCGAAATCGTCGCGACGGGGGCCGGCTGCGTGCCGGCGGTGATCGCGTTGATCCGCCAGATCCCGCCTTCGCTGAAAAATGTCATGTCGAAGATGATCTGTTCTGGCGTTGTCGGGATGGTCCCGGCGACCCGCAACAGCCCGTCCTCGGTCAGGACTGGCTTATTGGTCAGTTGGGCGTCATGCAGCATCGCGGGCGCAAGGCTGATGCCACGCTCGCGGAAGGCGCGAAACATCTCAGAGAGCTCCGCTGGCCCGTACGCCGCCTGGAAACGCGCGTCGCCCAGATCATGAAGAACCGAATAATTGCCGGTAATGTTGGCCTGGTGCAACGCCACGATGGTGGACCGGATCAGTATGCTGATGTCTGTGCCAGATATTGACCGGGGCGGATTGTCCGGCACCTGCTGCTGCGCCACTGCGGGACCCACGCTCACCGCAAGCGCCAAAAACAGGGCCCCGAGCCAAGCCCTCGGAGCCTTCGCCTTGCACTCCACGCGTTCGAGCAAAACAGTCACTCCCTCGCCAGGCGGTCTTCATGCCGCCACGGGTCGAAACCTTGCCCGAGTGGCTGACGGCATCGCCACAAGGGGTAAATCCGGTGGAACACACGTGCGTGCCCGGATTTGGCTATACTGATCGCAGCGGCCCCCAAGCTCGCGACACTCAGCGACACGCGCACCCCCGTATTCCGCTCGTAGCCAGCAAGGGCAGAATTGCATACATTTGGCCAGCCATTTGGTGTGGAGATGCCACTAGGCGGCCGGGCTCAGGTCAAATTGATCTTTGTTTGATGCATACATATCACGCATTTTCGCTACCGCGAGATGCTGAGCCGCCGGTCGCTGCAGCGCGGGCTATGCATCAATTGAGACCCGACCGTCAGCATCGTGCCCGCGCAGTCTTCAATTGCACGAAATCCGACTTGCGCTCGAAGATGCCGACCATGCAGCCCAACAACCCGGCCTTCACAAGAACCGGGCCATGCGGCCGACACAACGGGCGAGATCACTCACGCCCCTGTTGCTTACAATGACGCGGTATCGGCGAGCCTTTGCTAAACCGCTAAACCGCACCAACACGCTCGAGCGCTACCATGATGCCGCGCAGTTCGGCGAGGCCCTTCAGCCGCCCGATCAGCGAGTATCCGGGGTTGGTCTTCTTGCCGATATCGTCGGCCAGCAGATGGCCGTGGTCGGGTCGCATGGGAATCTGCGCGTCGGCCCGCCCCTCTGCGGCGCGGCGCTTTTCCTCGCGCAGCAGCACCTGGATGAGGTCGACGAAGTTCACGTCGCCGCCGAGATGCTCGCTCTCGATGAACGAACGATCGTCCTCAGTCGCGACATTGCGCAGGTGTACGAAGTTGATGCGATGGGCAAACTCCTTTGCCATGGCCACGACGTCGTTGTCGCGCCGCGAGCCGAGCGACCCGGCGCAGAAGGTCAGGCCATTGGCCGGTGAATCCACCGCCTGGGTAATCTTGCGGTAATCCTCGGCCGTCGAGACGACGCGCGGCAGCCCGAACAGCGGGAAGGGCGGGTCGTCTGCATGTATACCCAGCTTTACGCCCACCTCTTCGGCCACTGGCACCACCTCGCGGATGAACGCGATCAGGTTGGCCTGCATGTCGGCACTGGAGAGGTCGTCGAACAGCGCGATGCGGTCGCGGATGCCCTCGCGGGTATAGGCGTCTTCGCCTCCGGGCAGCCCGGCGATGATGTTGCGCTCAAGCACCGCGACCTGCTCGTCGTTCATTTTGGCGAGGCGCGCCTTGGCGGCGTCAAGCAACTCAGCCGAATAGTCTTTCTCCGCATCCGTGCGCTTGAGCACCAGTACGTCATAGGCGACGAACTCGGCCATGTCGAAACGCAGCGCAAAGCCGGTGGTCGGCAGGGGATAGAGCAGGTTCGTTCGCGTCCAGTCGACTACCGGCATGAAATTGTAGCACACCACCGGCACACCGGCCTTGCCGAGCGCCACGAGGCTCGTCTTCCAATTGTCGATAGCCTCGCGCCATGCCCCGGTGCGCAGCTTCACCGCGGTCGGAATCGGTATCGACTCGCAAACCGACCAGTTGAGCCCGGCTGCACGGATCGGATCGAGCCGCTCGGCGATATCCGCTTCTGTCCAGGCGCGTCCGTCATATTTGTGGTGAAGCGCGGTGACGATGCCACTCGCCCCGGCCTGCTTGACATTGTCCAGCGTCACCGGGTCGTTGGGCCCGAACCATCTCCAGCTCTGCAGCATCTCTGCCTCCCCTTGTTGTTCGTCTCACTCAGGCGGTTCCGCCGAGCACGCGGACATACTGCCGCGTCGCCTCCGGGAAACCCACCATCAATGCATCGGCGGTGATTGCGTGGCCGATCGACACCTCGGCGATAAACGGGATGACCGCAACGAAATCCGGCAGGTTCTCGAATGTCAGATCGTGCCCGGCATTGACGCCAAGACCCAGGTCCCGTGCCGCCTCTGCCGTCGCTCTGAACGCGGCAAGCACCCGCGCATGGTCCGCCGTGCCGAAGGCCGCATTGTAGGGCGCGGTATAAAGCTCGACGCGATCGGCTCCCAGCGCCTTGGCCTGCGCTGGAACCGCCGGGTCAGGATCGATGAAAAGCGACACCCTTGTGCCAAGCGCCTGCATCCGCCCGATAGCTGGCAGCAACACGTCTCGGCTTGCCGCCAGATCCCAGCCATGGTCCGAGGTGGATTGTTCGGGTGAATCCGGCACGAAGGTCACCTGATCGGCACGCACGCTCGCCACAAGGTCGAGGAAGGCCGCGTCGGGATAGCCTTCTATGTTGAATTCCCGCCCCGGATACTCATTGAGCAGCGCTTTCAGGGCAGGCACGTCGGCGCGCCTTATGTGGCGCTCGTCCGGGCGCGGATGCACGGTTAGGCCGGCCGCGCCGGCATCGAGCACCGCGCGTCCAATGCCGGTGACGTTCGGCCAGGCGAGATCCCGCCGGTTGCGCAAGAACGCCACGGCATTGAGATTCACGGAGAGCTTGGTCACGGCGATCATCCACTTGAAGACACGGATGGCAGCAGGTATCGCGCCCAGCCGAGGCTGGCAACTGCCCATTGTGGCCAGACCTCAGCGCCGCGTCCCGGTGCGCCGACCGCGCAGTCTCCGGGCATTTTTCCGATTGCCGTCTTCAGCCCGCTTCCGAGCAACTGCCTTTTGCAAAGGAAGGGCCCGGCCCGCCACAAGCCTTTAAACCATAAGCCCTAAATCGCAATGTCGGACATTCCCTTTTCTTCACGCGACCATAACCTCTTCTCGTGAAAATACGTATCGGAGCGTGCAAGTCCCGCACTCTCCCGCGTGGACGCGCGCACACAAAAGACAGCCGGGCCGACTGAACGGCCATGAACGGCAGAGTGCTCTGGGAGGCCTTTAGTGAAGCTCAGCCTTGTTACAATCGTGGGCAGCGCTGCCCTCGTATCCGCTGCGATCGTGTCGATTTCACTGGTGCAGGTCAACACCGGCAAGCTTGCCGCAGAAGAGACGGCGCTGGTCGACAGCACCTTCGATAATCTTGCGACGCTCGGCCAACTGGGACAGGTGGTCAAGCAGGTCGAACTCGATGTGGTGCAGGTGCAACAATGGCTCACCGACGTCTCCGCCACCCGCGGGCTCAACGGTATGGATGACGGTTGGGGGGAGGCGGAAGCCTTCGCCAAAGCGCTGACCATCGACACTGCAGCGGCTCGCGCGCTGGCAGACAAGCTGGGCGCGACGACGGTCTCAGACGAACTCAGTCACATCGAGGCTGCCTTCCCGGCCTTCTACGAGATGGGCAAGACCATGGCAAAGGTCTATGTCGATCAGGGCCCCGAGGCCGGCAACGCCATCATGGGGCAGTTCGACGCCAAGGCCGAGAAGCTGAGCGGCGCCGTCAGTGCCCTCGATGTGGAATTCCACAAGATGGACGAACAGATTCGGGCCTCAAGCGAGGCCGCACGTCAGGAACTCGTCGCCCGCCAGCAGGCCGGCACGGCAGCGCAGATCATCACCAATGCGCTGCTTGTGCTCGCCATCGCGTTCACGGCAGCCTTCGTCGCCGGCTACCTTCTGCGCCGCCTGCGCAACATCTCCGGCAAGATCCGCCAGATCGCCGATGGGGACTATTCCGTCGACGTACACGGCTCCCGTGTCTGGGAAGAACTGAAGGACATCGCCTATGCAGCGGAGCATTTCCGCGAGAGTGGACTGCGCATCCAGCAGCTGCATTCCGATGATGCCGAGCGCCGCCAAATCACCGCCACCGAGCGCACAGAAATGATGGCTGCGCTCCGCGACGGCTTTGGCCGTGTGCTGGGCGCCGCCGCACGGGGCGACTTCTCGGACCGAGTCCGCACCGATTTCGCCGATGCCGAGATCAACGAACTGGCAGCACAAGTGAATACCCTCGTCTCGACAGTCGACCGCGGGCTCAAGGAAACCGGCAGCGTTCTCGCCACGCTCGCCGATACCGACCTGACCCGCCGCGTTGAGGGGGCATATGAGGGCGCTTTCCATGCGCTTAAGGCGAATGTGAACACGCTCGCCGACAAGCTGACCGAGATCGTCAGCCGCCTGCAGCAGACCTCAAGCTCAGTGAAGACCGCGACAGGCGAAATCCTGTCGGGCGCCAACGACCTTGCCGACCGGACCGCGCGGCAAGCCGCGGCCATCGAGGAAACGTCCGCCGCAATGGAGCAACTCGCGCGGAACGTCACCGACAATTCCCAGCGCGCCGAGACCCTGAGCCAGAAGTCGCGCCATCTCGCCGGCAACGCCGAAGGAACCGGCGGCGTCATGTCGGAGGCCAATGCCGCCATGCAGCGTATCTCCACCAGCTCGGCGAAGATCTCCGACATCATCGGGCTTATCGACGATATCGCCTTCCAGACGAACCTCTTGGCGCTGAACGCCTCGGTTGAAGCGGCGCGGGCCGGAGAGGCGGGCAAGGGCTTCGCGGTGGTCGCAGTGGAGGTGCGGCGCCTGGCGCAGTCTGCCGCCCAGGCTTCAGCGGAAGTGAAGACCCTGATCGATGCCAGCGCCCGCGAAGTTCAGGGCGGCTCCCGCCTCGTCGGACAGGCCGCCGAGCGGCTGAGCACCATGCTCACCGACGTGGCCGACAACTCGCGCCTCATCGAAGACATGGCGGGCGCGAGCCGCGAACAGTCTACCGCCATCGCCGAGGTAGCGACCGCGATCCGGCAGATGGACGAGATGACCCAGCACAATGCGGCCCTGGTGGAAGAGACGAACGCCGCGGTCGAGCAGACCGAAACCCAGGCGCGTGACCTCGACCAGATCGTCACGCAGTTCACCCTGGCCAATGACAAGGCATCCTGGCGTCCTGCAGGGCGCGGTCCTGCAGAACAACCGAAAAAGCCAGCAATGCCGGTCGGCAAGGTTGCTGGCGCCGCGAGGACCTACCGCACCCGCGGAAATGCTGCAGTCAAGGAATGGTCGGAATTCTGACCCGCGAAGGGAGCCGTAGCGTAGCACCATTTGCGCTCGATCAAAGCAGGGGGGCCTCAGAGCCCCTATGCAGTGCGCAGCAGAACCCCTGGAGTCTTCTAATGCGCACGATGCTTGCTGCCCTCGCCGCTGCCGCCACGATCTTCGTTTTGCCCGCTGCGGCTGCCGACTTTGAAATCAAGATGCTCAACAAGGGCGCGGACGGCCAGGCGATGGTCTTCGAGCCGGCGTTTTTGAAGGTGGCACCGGGCGACACGGTCACCTTCACCGCCACCGACAAGAGCCACAATGTCCAGGCAATTCCCGAGCTGATCCCTGCCGGCGCCGAGCCCTTCAAGGGCGAAATGAACAAGTCCCTGACCGTGACGCTGACCACGCCCGGAGCCTATGTCGTCAAGTGTCTGCCACACTTTGCCATGGGCATGATCGCAGTGATCGAGGTGGGTGAGGCTCCCGCCAATGTCGACGCGGTCAAGGCCGCCAAGCTACCCGGCACGGCAAGAAAGCGGCTCGATGCTGCCCTGGCCCAACTCGGACTCTAGGAAAAGCCGCGCGCCAGAGCGCTGCCGAGGAAGAATGGCAACGGCTCGCCGGTTCGGCAGCGCGACGATGCATATCCCGAGTCCCTGGTGCACTTCGCCTGAAAGGTGAAAAATTCCAAACAACCATCGGGCTTGACTGGCACCGCGCCACCATACCCGCTCTTTGAACCTAGCCATTCACAGAGCGGGTCGAACGCCTAGCCGTTTCGTCGGGCTTGATTGCGCCGCTGTCTGTCGGCACCGCGGCGCTTCTCCGGGCGCTTGTGATCGAACACGCATCGTGACAGTGATCTGGCCATACCGACAGAGACCACCGATGGCTGACACTTCCGACTACCGCCCAGAACTCCATTTTGCCCCGAGCAGCAACTGGATCAATGACCCAAACGGTATGGTGTTCAAGGACGGCACCTATCACCTGTTCTTCCAGCATAACCCGGCATCCATGGTGCACGGGCCCATGCATTGGGGCCACGCCTCCAGCACCGACCTCGTGCATTGGCGGGAGCAGCCGATTGCGCTGTACCCCACGGCGGACGGCGAGTGCTTCTCGGGTAGCGGCGTGGCGGCCAGCGAAGGTCATGTGGCTGACGGTCTTGAGGACAAGGTCCTTCTCTATTTCACCGCGCACAAGCGCCGTCCCGATGGTAGCGATGACCAGGTGCAGCACCTCGCCCTCGCGGATGCATCCTTCACCCGGTTCGAGCGCCATCCCGACAATCCGGTGCTGCCGAACACGATGGGGTATGGCGCCTTCCGCGACCCAAAGGTTATCTGGCACGCTGAAACGCACCGCTGGGTTATGGTCGTCACCCATGGGCAGGAGATCGGCTTCTATACCTCGGAGGATGGGGTTCGGTGGGTCGACGCCAGCACCTTCGGTACGGACCAAGGCTATCACTCCAAAGGACCTTGGGAGTGCCCGGACCTGTTTCCTCTCACTTTTCGGGGCGACACCCTGTGGGTTCTGGTGGTGGGCATCGGCGGCGGCACGGAGCGCGGCGGCTCTGCCACGCAATACTTCGTTGGCACCTTCGACGGCGTGACCTTCACCAACGTCTATCCGGCCGAAACCGTGCTCTGGATGGATGACGGCGCGGATTTCTACGCCACGCAGAGCTTCTCGGGCCCCACCGACGGACGCCTGGCACTGAGTTGGATGAGCAATTGGGCCTATGCCCAGAAGACGCCGAACGAAGGCTTCCGGGGGGCCATGACGCTCGCCCGCCGCGTGACGCTGGTCGAGGGACGGGACGGTCCGGTACTCGCGCAGGACGTGCCGACAGCGATCACGGCCGCCTTCCCAAAGTCGACCCTGGCGGCTGGTACTAACGCGGTACCAGGCGCCGTCTGGCACGCCCGCCTCCCCATAGACCTGGCCCCTGGCACGCACCGGACGATCGCGCTGTTTGGCGAAACCCTGCCGCACTTCATCCTGCGCAACGACAACGGCACGCTGAAGCTTCGCCAGTTCCGGTCCGAAACCGTGGCAAATGGCGGCGCGCTTGCTGGCTTCGCCCGCGATGTCGAAGTGCCACTCCACGACACGGGCCCCGCCGTGATCGAGCTGTATGTCGACCACGGCATGGTCGAATTGCTCACCGACCAGGGCCGCATGTCGGTGAGCAACCTGTTCTTCCCCGCCGACGTGGCCGGTCCAGTGACCATCGGCTGAGCCAGCTCACTTTGGCAGGCGTTGGGTATGGTCGGGCTCGAACTCGGCCTTGCCGAACGTATTGGGCAGGTTCGTTGCCATCCACTCGTACGGATAGCCCAGCTTCAGGGGCATGCCGTCGGTCAGCCGCTGGCGAATATCGTCCGGCAGGTCGTAATCGCCAGCAAGCAGGTTCTCCTCCACCTGCTCGACCTTGCGGGCGCCGATGATCGCCGCCGTGATGCGGCGATCACCGAACAGCCAGCTGAGCGCCACCTGGCTGGGCGTCTTGCCGAGTTCGGCCGCCACCTCAGCCAGCAGATCGATCATCTTGAGCGAATCCTCGAACCAGTAGCGGGGCAGCGTGATCGTCGCCTGGATGCCGATACGTGTATCGGCATCGGGCTTGTCCTTGTTGCGATACTTGCCGGTCAGCATGCCGGCCGCCAGCGGGCTCCAGCAGATCATCCCAAGCCCTTCGGCGTCACATGCCGGCAGGATCTCACGTTCAATGTCGCGACGAACGAGGTTGTACAGGTGCTGAGCCGAAACCAGCCTTTCGTAGCCCTTTAGCGCCGCGAGGCCGTTCGCCTGCGCGATCTGGAAGCCGTAGAAATTCGAGCAGCCGAGGTAGCGCACCTTGCCCGCACTGATCAGATCGTCAGCGGCGCGGAGGCTTTCTTCCATCGGCGTATGCGGGTCGGGCCCGTGAAACTGATAGAGATCGACATAGTCGGTGCCCATGCGCTTGAGACTCTTCTCGCACGCTTCAATGATGTGCTTCCGGCTTAAGCCCCGCGACGTGGGGGCGCCATTGGTGGGAAACCAGCATTTGGTGGCCAGCACGAGGTCGTCGCGCTTGTGCGCCTTGAGCGCGGCCCCGAGCATGACCTCGGATTCGCCGCCGGAATACATGTCGGCCGTGTCGATGAAGTTGCCGCCCGCGCCGACAAACGCGTCCACAATGGCGCTCGAGGTCTGCTGGTCACAGCCCCATTGCGCGTTCCCAAAGGTCATTGTGCCGAGGCACAGGCGCGACACGAGCAGGCCCGACCGGCCCAAATAGCGATACTTCATCTGGAAATCTCCTCGATGCCGGGTACGGCACCCCTCGTCTGCATCGAACCCCGCTTCGGTGCCGAGGTAAAGGGGGCCATCCGTCGAAGGGGGCAAGAGGCAGCCGCAAAAAGGCAAAGCTAAGGGATTCCCCCAGGATGAAGTCTTGGCATAGTGTTCCCGGGTATCGCTTTGGGGAAACAGGATGAATCGGCTGATGCGCTGGGCGCCCGCAATCGTAGCGCTCTGGGCCATGCCTGCACTGTCGCAGGACGTGAGCGAGAATGACATGGCTGCGGCGATGGCCTTTGCCGTCAACAACTCCACCCTCATTCTCTATCACGAAATGGGCCATCTCTTCGTCGGCGAGCTGGGGCTTCCCGTGCTCGGCAAGAACGAGGATGCCGCCGACAGTCTGGCCGCAGTGCTGCTGCTGGACGAAAATGCAGACTGGAGCGATGCCGTACTGCGCGACAGCGCCGAAGGCTGGTACCTGTCGCCTTTCAACGGCGACAGCGTGCCGGGCGACTGGGCCTTCATGGACGAGCACAGCCTCGATAAGCAGCGGGCCTTCTTTTTCGTTTGCATGATGGTGGGCAACAACCAGGAGTACTATGGCGAGCTTGCCACCGAGTATGGCATGGACGCCGACCGTCAGGAGAAGTGCAAGTATATCTACCAGCAGGCGCATGACAGCTGGACGCAACTGCTTGATCCGCATGCGCTGTCCGATGAAAACCTGGCCAGCGGCGAGATCGAAGTGGTCTATGACGACCCCGGCGAGTTTGCCGAGTACGCCGAAGCACTCATGGCCGACAGCTTCCTGGAGTATGCCGCCGGCGTCGTCACCGAGAACTACGCCATCCCGCGCAACCTGACTTTCCGCGCCATGCAATGCGGCGTGTCGAACGCCTACTACAACCCGGGCGATGCCCAGATCACCTTCTGCTACGAATACACCAAGCACCTCGCCGACCTGTATCTTTCCGCGTTCGCCACGGGTTCCGGCGGCGGTGGTGAATATACGGGCGACGAGAGCACCGACGAGACGGAGTCGAACCAATGAACCGCATCGCCCGCGACCTGCTGCTGTCGAGCGCACTGACGCTTGGACTTGCCGCGCTGCCCTTTGCTGCAGTGCGCGCGCAGGACGAACTGCCACAGGAATGCATCGACATGGGGGCATCCAGCTTCGACGAGTGCCAGGCAATGCTGTCGCCGCCGGTCGAGGAGCCGCTTCCAGAGCCAGAACAATATGTCGAGCCGGAGCCGGAAGCGGAGCCCTATGTGGAGCCCGAACCGGAACAATATGTCGAACCGGAGCCCGAGCCGGAGCCTTACGTGGAGCCAGAACCGCAGCCGGAACCCGAGCCCTTCGTTGAACCCGAGCCGGAGCCCCAGGCCGAGCCGGCATTCGAGCCCGACCCTGAATCGGAATCGGAGCCCTTCGCGGAACCAGAACCGCAGACTGAGCAGGATCCATTCGTCGAACCCGAGCCCCAAGCGGAACTCGAGCCTGTCGTGGAACCCGAATCACAACCCGAGCCAGACCCATCGGTTGAACCTCAGTCGGAGGCGGAGATCGATCCTGCGCTCGGGCCAGAGGAGCCCTCGGAGGAGTCGGAGGCCGACCCGTCACAGACGGAGTTCCCTGACCCGACCGCCGACCAGTTGCCGGGCGAGGAACCGAGCCTTGTCGACCCGGCAACCAACGAGCCGCCGGTCGAGGTGATCGAGGAGTCCGACACCGAGTTGGCACCCGAGGATATCGCGCCGCTCTATGACAGCGCCAAGGAAGGCGAGACCTACGACGAGACGACCGAGCCCGACGGCCCGGCGCCGGAAACTGATCAGGACGCGCAGGCCTATGAGCCGCCCGCGGAGTTCCGCTCGCTCGCCGACGAACAGGGCGAGCCGCTGCCTGAGGCGCCAACCTTCGCGCCGGAAGCCATTGAGGGCGACACCAACATCACCGTCAACATCGTCGAAGAGACCAACAACACCTATATCTACGAAGTCAACAACACGGTCATCATCAACAACCCCGTCGAACAACGCGACCTGCTCGTGCTGGATGGCGATACCTATGACTACCAGCGCCTCCCTGATGGGCTCTATCGCGAGGTCATTTATCGGCCGGACGGCTCGAGTGTCGTCACAGAGCGCGATCGCTGGGGCAACATCATCCGCCGCTCGCGTTTCGACGCCGAGGGTTATGAATACGTCCTGGTCTATTTCGATTTCAGCGGCAACTTCAGTTTCAACTACTTCACGGTCACCGACGACGAATTGCGCCGCATGGGTCGCCTGCCGTATGTGAAGGATTACTATCTGTACTACGATAGCGCCGAACTCGTCGATATCGAGCTGTTCTTCCGTCGTCCCCCCATCGAACAGGTGCGGCGCACCTATACGATCGACGATGTGCGCTACAAGGCACGTATCCGCGACATGGCGCGGCGGCTGGATGTCGGCGGCATCACTTTCGAAACCGGCTCCGCCAGGCTCGATCCGAAGACCTACAAGGCGCTCGACAAGCTGGCGAACGCCATACTGGCGCTGCTTGAGGACAACCCAAGCGAGATGTTCCTCATCGAGGGCCATACCGATGCCGTCGGCCCGGCGATCGAAAACCTGAAACTCTCCAACGCGCGTGCCACCGAGATCGTGCGGGTACTGTCCCGCTACTACGATGTGCCGCCGGAAAATCTCGTGGCGCAGGGCTATGGCGAGCAATACCTGAAGGTGAAGACATCAGGTCCTGAGAAGGCCAATCGCCGCGTCGCCGTTCGTCGCATCACGCCGCTCGTCGCGCCCACCCGCTGGGAGTGACGGACGAGACCAACCCGTCCCTGGCTTTCCGTACTCACGCTCAGCTCCTCATCGTGAGCTTGTCGAAAGACGAAGCACGGAAGCGGAGCGGCGACAGTCTTCACCCCGGCCGCGGGCCGGGGTAGACGCCGAACAGTTCGCGGCGAAGATGGCGCCAGGTAAGGGCCGTTCCGGCTCTGAGCGCACGCAATTCACCCGCTGCAAGCCTGATGCCGAGGCCGAGCCCAGCGGGTAGCGGGCTCGCTGCGCCATAGAGTCCATCAACCTCTGCCAGAGCTGCGGTCAGCTCCGCCGCCATCCTGAGAACAGTCTCCGTATCCCGGTCAACGACGAGATAAAGGCTGCCGAAGGCCCGGTGGCCACCCACCTGCATTGGAAGGCCGTTGATCGCAAAGCGGTCGATGGCGAGCGGTGCGCCGCCCGGCCGGCGGACCAGCACTTCCGAACGGTACGATCGGAACACCCGGTCGCCGCCACCCGGGTCATGTAGCGTGAACGCGTCGCCGACCAGCGCCATGCCGCCTTCGGCCACCGCTAGCTCCACGCGGGCGTCGAGCGCCGCGTCGGGGAACAAGATCCGCGGCTCGGGCAGATATTCCAGCGCGCCTCCCGGCGCCACATCGAGCCGCACCTCCTCCTCGGTGCAATCGCCCGAATGCGCCCGGTGCACGCTCGCCGCTCCCTGCGAGGTGACATACGCCGCCGCCCCTGCCCCGACGCTGATCCGCTGCACCAGCCGATCCTCGCCATGGATGGCACCGGCGCCGGTCTGCAGCATCACGCTCAGCATATGGCCCGGCGCCGGATCGATATGGTGCGCCCGCGTCAGGACAAACGGCCAGCTGAACAGCTTCCGGCCAAGCAGCGTACGCTGGCCGTGCCGGACGAAGCCGAGATCGAGTTGTGCGCCAGCAATCATCGGATGGAAATTCACCGTCGGAACAGCACCTCGCGCTCGATCAGGTCGACCACCGCATCAATCCCCTCGCCCTTCCGGCAATTGGTGAGCAGTACCGGCCGCCCCTCTCGCACTTTCAGCGCCTCCTCATGCATTTTCGGCAGGTTGACGCCCACGTGCGGGGCGAGGTCGGTCTTGTTTATGACCAGCAGATCCGAGCGGATCACCCCGGGCCCGCGCTTCCGCGGAATGTCGTCACCGCCCGCAACGTCGATGACGAACATCCAGAAGTCCGTTAGGTCCCGCGAGAAGGTCGACGCGAGATTGTCGCCACCGCTTTCGATCAGGATCAGCTCGACGCCGGGGAACCGCCGCTCGAGTTCGTCCGCCGCCTCGATATTGAGGGTCGGGTCCTCGCGGATCACCGTATGCGGGCACGCGCCCGCCTCCACCGCCGACACCCGCGCCGGGTCGATCAGCCCCGAGCGCCGCACCCGTTCCGCGTCCTCCGCCGTCACAAGATCATTGGTGATCACCGCGATATCGATGCCGCGCGCCATGAGCACCGGGATCAACCGCTCCACCATTGCCGTCTTGCCGGACCCCACCGGCCCGCCGATCCCAAGCCGCGCCGCCGCGATCTGCTTGGATTGCGTGTCTTTGGCCAACTGGTTCATCGCAGCATGAACCTCCGCGCGAGGGGGACGCGGGTCGCGGGCGGGCACATCAGCAACTCGCCATCGGCGCGCACTTCGAAGGTCTGCGGGTCGACTTCAACGAAAGGCATGGCGTCGTTGCGCACCATGTCGGTCTTGCGCAACCCGCGCACGTTCTTGATCTGCACCATCTGCTTTTCGAGCCCCAGCCGCTCGCGCACGCCCGCCTCGATGGCAAGCTTCGACACGAAGTTGACGCCCAGATGCTGTGGCGCCTTGCCAAGCGCGCCCCACATGCGCTTCTGGATCATCGGCTCGGCGACACCCAGCGAGCCATTCCCATCGCCCATCGCTGCCCAGACGACAAAGCCGTTCTTGATGACCATATAGGGCTTGAGCCCGAAGCTGGCGCGCGGCCAGAGCACGATATCGGCCATCTTGCCGACCTCGATCGAGCCCACATGCGCGTCGATACCCACTGCAATCGCCGGATTGATGGTGAGCTTGGCGATATAGCGCTTGATCCGCTCGTTGTCGGCCTTGGCGGTCTTCTCCTCTTTCAGCCGCCCCACCCGCTCCTTCATCACGCTCGCCTGCTGCCAGGCCTTTGCGACATTTTCAGCCAGCCGCCCCATGCCCTGCGTATCGGTGCCGAAGATCGAGATCGCGCCCATGTCGTGAAGGAAATCCTCTGCCGCCATGGATTGCTTGCGCACCCGCGCCTCACCGAACAACAGGTCCTCTGGCGAATTGTAGTTGAGCTGGTGCGCGATCATCGTCATCGGCACCCCCTCCTCCATTCCGTAGGACGTGTACGGGTTGGTCGGGTTGGTCGAGGACGGAATGACGTTGGGGTAGCTCACCACTTTCAACAGGTCCGGTGCATGCCCGCCGCCTGCGCCCTCAACGTGGTACATGTGGATGGTGCGCCCCTCGCAGGCTGCCATCGTATCCTCGCAGAAGCCGAACTCGTTGATCGAGTCGGTATGCAGGTGCACCGAAAAATCGTTGCGGTCGGCAGCGACGAGGCTCTGGTCGATCACCGCTGGCGATGCGCCGAAATCCTCGTGGATCTTGACGCTCATCCCGCCCGCAGCGACGGATTCCTCCACCGCCTCGGCATTCGATGCGCCGCGCCCGAACAGCGCATAGTTCAATGGCGAGAATTCCGTCGCCTGCAGGAACCGCCCGAAAGTCGCGGTCGAGCCCGAACCAACATCGAAGATCGGCCCTGGCCCGTTGCCGATCATCGTCGTTGTGCCGCCCGCCAGTGCATGGTCCGATTGTTCGGGCGACTGCAGATGGGCGTGACTCTCGATCGCGCCGGCAGTGGCGATGAAATTGTGCCCCTGCACAGGCGATGTGGTCTGCCCGACGATCATGTCCGGGTGCACATTCGGCATCACATCCGGATTGCCGGCCTTGCCAATGCCGACGATGCGGCCGTCGCGGATGCCGATATCGGCCTTGATGATCCCCTGCACCGCATCGATGATCGTGGCGTTCTTGATGACGATGTCGAGCACCTTGTCCGACGACTTGAGGTGGCCGTTGATGCCCTCGCCATCGCGCAGGTTCTTCCCCGCACCGATCAGCAACTCATGGCCATAGGTGGTGAAATCCTGCTCGATCTCGGCAAGCAGCGTCGTGTCTCCGAGCCGGATCGTATCGCCCTTGGTGGGCCCGTACATTTCGGCATAGTAGCGGCGGCTGATTGTGGCCATGGCTCAGGCTCCCAGATAGCCGCGCGAGCGGGCAAGTTGGAGGGCCTTGTCGCGGGCACCGGGCGCGTCGAGATAGCCGTTCACCAGCCCCGCCTGTCCGCGGATCTGTCGCGCACCGGCAATCGGCACCAGCCGCACGGACTTGGTTGCCCCCGGCTCGAAGCGGATGCCCGTACCAGCCGGCCGGTCGATCTTCATCCCCCACGAGGCGGCGCGGTCAAAATTCAGCGCCCGGTTGGTCTCGAAGAAATGCGTGTGGCTGCGCACCTGGATATCGCGGTCACCGGTATTGGTGACGTCGATAGTCACCACCGGCAGGTCACCGAACATCTCGATCTCGCCGTCGCCGGGGATGATCTCCCCCGGGACGATATAGTCGGACCCCGGTTCGGCGGCGGGCGCGATGGGGTCGAACAGCGCCACCACCTTGGTGCCTTCGGCGAACATGCACTCGATATAGAGCATGGTGATCATCTCGGGCACGCCGGGCTCGACCTCGGCGGCGGTGAGAAGCCGCGTCGCCATGTCCCGGATCTCCGAGTAGGGCATGTCGCGACGCGCTGCTGTCATCACCTCATCGGTCAGGTACGCCACAGCCTCCGGATGGCTGAGCCGAATACTGAGCGACAGGTTGCGCCGCGCCATCTGCGCCGCGTTGAAGATCACCAGTCGGTCCATTTCCGTTGGGGACAGGTTCATCATCGTGGCAACTCCTTGGCAAACGGCGGGTCAGGTGGCGAACATCCGCACTTGGCGAGCCGGTCCGCGCGCCACGGCGATGTCGATCAAAGGGGTAAAGCTCTGCGGCTCCGCATCGGCCGGCACTGGCGCAAGCAGCAGGTCGGCGAGGACCTCGCGCGCCGTCGCAAGGCTCGCCTGCGCCTCGATATGGCCGATGGCGCCAAGTCTGGTCGCCGCGCTCACGAGCCCGGTGACCAGCGTCCAGCCCGACAGCAGTTCCGCTGCAGGAAGCGTCACCCCGAAATCGCGATAGACCAGCCCTTGGACGACGGTCAGGTGCCCAAGGGTCGCATCCCCCGACATGTGCTGCCTGTAGGCATGGGCGCGCGTACCGCCGAGTTTGCTGGCCACGCCGATCAGCGCCTTGCCGGCCCGACGCGAGCCTTCACGCATCTGCAGCGTCAGCGTCAGCGCCTCCGTCAGCCGATCAATTTCGGTAATTTCTTCAAGGCTTTCAGCTCTGAACGCACGACCGAGCAGCACGCGATCAAAGCTCGCCCAGCGGAAGGTCAAGTGCTCGGCGATCAGCGCTTCGAGCGCCCCGCGAGATGGCACGAAGCCATCGGCCAGGAGCCCCTCGATGCCCCATGAGAACGCAAAGCCACCCGCCGGATAGGCGCTGTCACCGAACTGCAGCAGCGCCAGCGTCTGCGAGAGGTCAAACATCCCCGGCCTCGCTGACTTCACCGCTGTCGAGCAGCGGCAGAATGCGGGCGCGATACTCATGCAGCGGCCGGTCGAGCAGGACTTCGAGCACATCGCCGGCAAAGCGCACCCGCCAATGCAGATTGCCGGCATTCCAGCCCAGTTTCAGCGCCGCCGCCTGGTCGAAGGGCCGAAGCCGCCAGACCTGCTGCTCGCCAAACCGTGCGATAATCGCCCGCTCCGGATCAAGAAACAGCACGCTGCCATCCGCGAGCTCCTCGTTACGATCGAGACTTACAGCACAATCGGTTCCGCGATCAGTCTCGAGCCTGAAGCGCTTCCGGCCGAGGTCCGCCGGTGGCACGAACAGCAGTTCGATGCCGCCCTCATGCTCAAGATGATGCAGTAGGGGCGCGAGATCCGGGTCGCCCGCCTGCCCGATAATGCCGTGCAGTCTGAGCATCCCCTTGCCCTCCTCAGTGGGTATCGAAGACCTGCTGATAGGCGGCGATCGCCATCTTCAGCGCCTCCACCTCTGCCCCGGTCGGCGCATCGGGGTTGGCAGCCGCAGGCAGGTGGCCAAACTTCATCAATGCCGCCATGAGCAGGAGCCGCGCCTTGGTCGAGGTGAGGTTCAGCCCCGCGATCGTATAGGGGTCGGGGTCGGCGAAACCTTCCTGATAGCCACGGCCGGTCCGCACCACGGGCAGGCCCATATAGGAGGCCTTCCGCAGCATCTTCATGCGCAATTCCGACGTGCCCATGCCATACGGCACCAGGCCTTCGACGACGAACCCGCCAAGCCTGCCGCCCTTGAGCTTGAGCTCGATCAGCATCGTGAGGTCTGGCTCGTGCGCCGGATCGTCACCGAAGGTGTCGGCGAAATACCCGCCCTCCTTGAGGATAGTCACAGCGGGGACCGCGTCGGCCAGAAGCCTGCCGGCACCGTCCTTCACGGCGAAATCGTATGTTTCGAGGCCGATGGCGCCGAGACGAGTCGCCTTAACGGTGCTCGGCAGCCTTGTGATGTTCACGTCCGATGTTGCCGTGTGCTTGTACGCCGGCACATACATCACATAGGGCTTGCCGGTATGGGTAAGCTGCCCGACGATGCCGCCGTGGCCGCCGGTCGCGACATAGCCGCCCGGCCGCGCGTCGACTTTGGCGACTTCGCGGGCCGCGAAGAACTGCTGCTCCTGGATCACCACCGTGCCGCAGCGATTGCCGCCCTGCCCGTCCTTCCAGATACCGCTTTCGATATAGGTGACGCTATCGACTATGTTCGCCGGCCCGTCATTGCTGATCTGTCCCTGCGGCCGCTGCGCCGCGTTGCAGGCAATCGGCAGTTTGGTATCGATCAGGAGGTTGAACCAGTAGGCGCTCTCCTCGACCTGCGGCGAGCCTTGGGTCCAGATGGCGCCGTCATAGGTGCCGGAACTCATCACCGCCTGAACGTCATTGGTGATCTTCGCGAGCACCGGGCGCGGAGGCGACTTGGCGAGGTGCCAAGGCTTGTAGCCGAAAAACTCGTAGCCCATGCGCTCTGGCGCGATATCGCCTTCCCCGGCGTCGGCCCGCTTCTCGTGCGCGAGCCCCGAAACGAAGCCGCCTGGAGGCGAAACGCGGAAGAAATCCACCTCGGCACGGCCACCGATCAGGTTCACCTTGCCATCCACGCCAACCGACAACCGATCGATTTCTTCGAAGCTGCGCGACCCATCCGGGAAGAAGCCTTGACGGCTCTTTTCTGAATTTGGCTGCGGTGTCTCCTCTTCCCACGGGCTGCCATCGGCCTGCAGCGCCATATAGGGCATGGGATACAAACCATCCTCAGGCGTCAGCTCCACCTCATAGACCGGCGTATCGGCCTCGGAGGTCTTTGTCTTCGAGAAGCTGCCACCGGGCGCCACATACCCGTCCGGCGGGCCATAAAGCTCTGCCGCATCCGCTTCGAGTGGATGAGCAGAAAACTGCTCGATATAGACTTTCACTGGCGCCGCCAGCTTCTGCGCGCGCAATGTGTCGAAGGCCGAGGCCTCACCATTGGCCAGCGCCAGCGGGGCAAGACCCGCCTTCACCCGCGCCTTGGACGAAGTGACGAGCGGCGGCGTATTCTGGATGGTCGCCGTCGGGCCGGCGAGGTGGGCGATACGGATCTTGCTCATGTGGTCCTCGGGCTCAGGCGTTGACGAAGGTCTTGTTCATCATCATGTGGACGCCCTTGGAGCCGTTCACCGTCTGGGTGACATGCAGATCCCCCGCCAGCGAGCAGAGCATGTAGGCGTCGGCATGCGAGAGCCCGGCCTTCTCGCCGAGCACTGCGATCATCTCCCGCAGCGCCTTGATGGCGCATTGGTCGAGGTCGGGGTCCATGCCCATTGTGATGTAGTGGGTCGGGGTTTCCGCGCGTGGCCAGGTGAAACTCAGGTCCTCTCGCACGATGAATTCGAACGTGCCCTGCAGCGCCGTCTCGATGGCGGTGACATTCACTTCGCCATCGCCCTGGCAGCCATGACCATCCCCACAGGAGAACAGCGCGCCATCGTTGAACACCGGCAGGTAGAGTGTCGCACCCGCGACCAGTTCCTTATTGTCGAGATTTCCCGCCATCGCCGTTGGCGCGACCGAGGACACCTTGCCCCAGCCCTTGGGCGGGGCAATTCCCATCACGCCGAAGAACGGTTTGAGCGGCAGTTCCAGCCCCCAGGGCATGACGCCGACATTGCGCGCGATATCGATGGGGATGTTGACATGCACCATCTCGTCATAGTCATGCGGCAGCGTGCCAAGCTGCGGCACGATGAGGTTGAACCCCCAATCCTGGATAACCTTGACGTCGTGGATGCGCACTTCGAGCACATTGCCCGGCTTGGCACCCTCAACATACACAGGCCCGGTCAGGATGTGCGGCCCGAAGGCAGGCAGGTTATCGAGGATCGGCCCGAGCGCCGGCGGTATGAAGAACGTCGCCGGGTCAGGCAGCACCGCCTTTGAGCCGGTCACCGTGTCGATGGTGACGATATCACCGCTTTTCACGCTCAGCGCGGGCTTCAGCGTCGCGTCGAAAAAACCAAAGTGGCAAGTTTCTACGCTGGGGAGGAGTTGATGCTTGGCCATTCAAGGTCCCTTGCTGCGGCTCAGCGGCCGTCTGCTCCGGCCTCACCCGAAGCTTGGCATCACGTCGCACCGTTAGTCAATATTTCAACTAATTCTTTTTCAACTAATTTGCAGTCACGGCGTCCACTTGGGTTCGCTCCGCCGCCACTCTGGCGTTCGAGCGGATGGCGTAGAAGGTTGTGGCGACAACGATCAGCATGCCCAGCGCCAGAGTTGGTTCAGGCTGCTCCTTGAAGAACAGGAATCCGGCGATCGAGAGCAGGACGAGACGCAGAAAATCGAGTGGTGCAAGTCGCGCAGCTTCCGCATGGCGATAGGCAGCAACGAAGGTCCAGTGACCCGCGGTACTGACAAAGCCTATGGCGATCAATAGGCCCCAGGTCGTGAGCGAGATCGGTTGCCAGGTGAGGAACGCGGGTATGGCCAGCACTGGCACCACAAGGATGCCCTGATAGGTCAGCACCGTGCCGATCGATTCCGACGGATGGAACACGCGCACAGTCAAGATCGTTCCAGCGGAGACGATCGCCCCACCCACTGCAATCAGCACATAGACGAGATCGCCGCCCTCCCGCGGGCTGAGCATGATCAACACGCCGATGAGCCCGATGATGGTGGCGGCCCAGGCCTTCGGCCCCACCTCCTCCTTGAGGATCAGCGCTGCCCCGAGCGTCACGAACAGCACAGCCGAAAAGCTGATGGCGCTGGCGAGCGCCAGCGGCAGATGCACGAAGCTGATGAAGATCGCCAGCGTCGAGCCGAGGGCGAAGGCCGAGCGCAGCATCTGCAGCTTGATGTTGCCCGTACGGAGGATGAAACGCGCGTTCTTTCCCGCCTGCGCCAGCACGATCGCCTGCATGATGACCTGCCGAACCAGCACCATGACGAAGACCGACACCGCCTCGCCAGTGATCCGGATCAAGAGTAGCAGCACGGTGAAGAAGAGAACGGAGAGGATCATCAGCCACGTCCCCTTGATCGTCGGGGAGCGCGACCGCCACCAGGCCATCATGACTTTCCTCCTAATATCCGGCACGTCCGGGGGCGGAGACCGATGGCCTCGTCTTCCCCTGTCGCGCGGCAGATCCACGAAACGAACCGCCCTCAGCCGGCGAGTGCCAATTCCGGCTTCGGAGCGGCAAAGCGCAGCGCCCCGCCCGTGCTCTCCACCCCGATGCAGCGGGCATAGTGTCCGCGTGCATCGCTCACTGGCTCGGGCATCGCCGCCCGGCAGGCATCCACCGCGAACTTGCAGCGCGGCGCGAAACTGCAACCCGGCGGCAGGGCCCGCAGGTCCGGCGGGGTTCCGGCGATGGCCTCGAGCGCCTCGCCCTTGTGCTGGTCCTTCACCGTCGAGGCGAGCATCGCCTTGGTATACGGGTGCTGTGGGTTCACCAGCACATCCCGCGCTTCGCCATATTCGATCATCCTGCCCGCGTACATCACGGCCACCTTGTCGGCGATCTGCGCTGCGACCCCGAGATCGTGGGTGACGAAGATCATCGACATACCCAGTTCGCGCTGCAGTTTCCTCAGCAGCACCAGGACCTGGATCTGTACCGACGCATCAAGTGCGGTGGTCGGTTCGTCAGCGAGCAGCAGGCTCGGGTTGCACGACAGCGCCACGGCGATCATGGCGCGCTGCCGCAGACCGCCCGAAAGCTCATGTGGATAGGCCTTGAGCCGGCGCTCGGGCGAGGGCACCCGCACCAGTTCCAGCAGCTCCAGCGCCCGTTTCATACCCGCGTCGCGGTCCACCTTCTGGTGCCGCATCACCGTCTCGGCGATCTGGTCGCCGATGGTATAGAGCGGATCAAGTGCCGTCATTGGCTCCTGAAAAATCATCGAGATCGTCGAGCCCCTCAGCTCGGTCATCTTCTTGTCGCTGACAGTGGTGATTTCATTGTCGCCCACCAGCATCGAGCCTTCGATCACCGAACGCTTCTTGGGATGGAGCCTGAGCAGCGAACGCATCATCACCGACTTGCCCGAACCGGATTCGCCGATGACGCAGAGGACTTCGCCGCGCGCGAGATCGAAGCTTACGCCGTTCACCGCCTGCACGGTCGCTTCTCTCGAGACGAACTTCACCTTGAGGTCACGCACCTTGACGAAGGGCGCTGCCTTGGCACGGGCCGGTTCCGCGAGTGTGAGGTCAGGAGTCTGGATCTGGTTCATTCTGGCCTCCGCGATCAGATGTTGAAGAGCTCGGCGAGTGTCGCCGGGGCCTTGGAATGTCCGGATCCCGCCTGCGCCATATGGCAGGCCGCGAGGTGCTGGTCCGGCGTCGCCTTCAGTACATCGCCCAGCGCCGGCGCCTTGGCCATGCAGATATCCTCGGCATGGGGGCAGCGGGTATGGAAGCGACAGCCCGAAGGCGGATTGACCGGGTTTGGCGGATCGCCAGCGAGCGGCGCCGCGTCGACTCGCTCGTCCGGGTCCATGCTCAACCGGCAGGCGAGCAGCGCCTGCGTATAGGGGTGCTTGGGGTTGGAATAGAGCTTGTCGACCGGACCGATCTCGACCACCTGCCCCAGATACATCACCAGCACGCGGTCGGAGATATACTGCACCACATGCAGGTCATGGCTGATGAAGATATAGGTGAGGTTGAGCTGTTCCTTGAGCTCGCTCAACAGGTTGAGCACCTGTGCTTCAACCGATTTGTCGAGCGCCGAAACCGCCTCGTCGAGGATCAGCAAGCGTGGATCAAGCGCCAGAGCCCGGGCGATGTTGACGCGTTGCTTTTGCCCGCCAGACAACTCGTGAGGATAGCGCTGCGAGAAGAGGTTGGGGCGTAGCCCCACCTTTCCCAAGAGGTCCTGTGCCTGCTCCTTGGCCTTCTTGGGCTTGATGCCCTGCACCTTTGGCCCGTAAGCAATCGATTGCTCGATGGGCAGCCGCGGGTTCAGCGACGAATAGCTGTCCTGGAACACCATCTGCAGCGACCGGCGCAGCGCGTCGATCGGTACGCCCGACTTCTCGCCCACCAGGTCGCCGTCGAGCACGAGGTTCCCCTCGTCTCGCTCGATCAGGTACATCAGGAGCCGCGCCAGAGTGGACTTGCCGCAGCCGCTCTCGCCCACGATACCGAGCGTCTCGCCCTTCATCACATAGAACGAGATGTCGTCTACGGCTTTCACTTCGGCCACTTTGCGGTTGAGCAACCCGGCGCGGATCGGGAAGTACTTCTTGATGTTTTCCACGATCAGCATGGGCTGGGCCGGGCCGCCGCGGTCGCGAGGGTCGGCAGCGGCGTCGATGGCTGTTTCTGTCACGAGGGTCATCATGGCGCTCCGGGTCTCAGGCTTTGACGTCCATGGCCTGGCGCAACCCGTCGGAGACGAGGTTGAAGGCAATGGAGGTGATGAGGATGGCGATGCCGGGCAGTGCCGTGACGATCGGCTGCACATAGATCGACTGGCGCAGCGTCGAGAGCATCAGGCCCCAGTCCGCGGTCGGCGGCGACACACCTAGGCCCAGAAACGACAGGCCGGAGGCGAGGATGATCGAGATCGATACCAGCGTAGAGGAATAGACAAGTACCGGCGACAGCACGTTAATCAGCACATGGCTGAACAGGATAGAGATCGTGGAGGCGCCGCTCGCCCGCGCCGCATCGACGAAATCGAGCGCACGCACTTGGCTGGTGGCCGTTTCCGCCACGCGGCAGATCGGCGGGATTAGCACCACTGTCAGCGTCAGCATCTGGTTGCCGATACCACCCCCGAGACTTCCGGCGATGGCGACCGCGAGCAGTACCGAGGGAAAGGCGAAGAAGATATCCATGGTCCGCATGATCACCATGTTGACCTTGCCGCCATAATAGCCGGCGACAACGCCGAACATGCCGCCCACCAGCGTCGCGAACACCACCGGCAATATGCCCATCATCAGCGAAACACGACCGCCCCAAAGAAGACGGCTGACCATGTCTCGGCCCTGCTCATCCGTGCCGAGCAGGTACTTCTTGTAGCCGATCGGCCTCAGCCGGTTGGCCATGCTCGATTTCTCCGGGTCCATTGGCGAGAGCCATGGCGCGAAGACCGCGAGAAGGATGATCACGATGATCAGTCCAAGACAGAACAGCGTCACATAGTCATAGCGCAAGCGGTTCCACACGCTGCCCCAATAGCCGCGCACCTTGGTGGCAGGTGCGCCCTGGGCGGCGGGGAGGCTGGCACTGTCGGCAGGAATAACGGACATCTTGGCCTCCTCAGATGCGCTTGATGCGCGGATCGATCATCGATTGGGCAAGATCGACAACCAGATTGATGAGCACGAACACTGTCGCGAGCACGAGGATGGTGCCCTGTAGGAGCGGAATGTCGCGAGTGAGGATCGCCTTGTTGAGGAGGAAGCCCGTGCCCGGCCAGGTGAACACCGTCTCGACCAGCACCGAGCCGCCAATCAGGTAGCCGAGCTGCAACCCAAGCATGGCGGTGGCGCCTGGCATGATGTTGCGCACGGCGTGGACAATGATCCGGCCCTCGCTCAGGCCCTTGGCGCGAAGGGTCTGGATGAAGTCCTGGTTAAGGACTTCGCTCAGTGCCGACCGCGTCGTGCGCGTCATGATGCCAAGTGGCGGCAGCGCCAGCGCGATGATCGGCATCACGGCAAACTTGAAATCGTTCCAGTCGAAATAGTTGAACCCGTGCGAGCCGTCGGCACCCATTCCGGTGGCCGGCAGCCAGTTGAGGTTCACCGCGAAGAAGATGACCAGCACCACAGCGAGCCAGAAGGTCGGCACCGATATGCCGAAAACGGCTATAGCGGTCACCAGCTTGTCCACCGCGCCGCCCTGCCGGGTTGCAGCGATGATGCCCAGCGCCATCGAGGCGACGAAAGCGATCACGACCGAGATGAGCGCGATATTGAGAGTGTTGAGGAAAGCGCGCACCACCTCTTCGGAGACGAGCGCATTGTTGGCGATTGAGCGGCCGAGGTCGCCGCACAATACCCGCCAAAGCCAGACGAAATACTGGATGACCACCGGCTGGTCGAGCCCGTAATAGGCGCGCAGCTTGGCGACTTCCTCGGGGGGCGTTTCGGGACGGACCAGGTTCTGGATCGGATCGCCAGGCGCGAGCTTCACTAGGGCGAAGCAGATGATGGTGACACCGAGCAGGATGGGGATCGTCAGAAGCAGTCGGCGCAATGCGTAGAGCCACATGGGTTCGCTCTCCTGGGTAGAAACAAGAGCCACGGACCCCGATGGGACCCGTGGCCGAGGCTTGCGATTATCGGTTGACCACGATCGGGGTCAGGTCCTGGAACCAGCTCTGGGCCTGAACGAAGCCAGAGAGTTTGGGCGAGAGCGCCCGCGGGTTTAGGTCATGCACGATGAACAGTTCCGGCGCGTCGGCCATCACCTTGTTGTTCATCTCGGTCAGGATGGCGTCACGCTTGGCGGTGTCGAACTCGGCCATGGCCGCGAGTGCCAGCTTGTCGACTTCCTCGTTCTTGTAGAAGCCCCAGTTGCAGCAGTTCGGCGGCGCCATCTGGCTCCACCACTTGTTGACCACGCCCTGGCTCGCGTCGATCGGCGCCATCGAGAAATTGATGCCATCGAAGCCCGAGGCTTCCGAACCCTGGAAGAACACCGCGATCAGCGCGTTCCAGTCCATCGGCACGAGTTCGACCTCGAACCCGGCTTCGTCCATCTGCTCCTTGACAAGTTCGTTCATCGGCAAGGGCTGCATCTGGCCCGACCCAGAGGTCGAGATACCGATCTTAACCTTGCAGGGCAGGCAGCCGGCTTCTTCAAGCAACTTGCGAGCGCCTTCCGTGTCATATTCGTAGATTGGGGGCGAACCATACCACGGCTGGGATTCGATCAGCGTGTTGTAGGCTGGCACCGCGACGCCCTGCAGCATGTCGGCGACGTCCTGACGGTTGATCGACATATTGGCCGCCTTGCGGACACGGATGTCCGAGAACGGCCCCTTGTCGACGCGCAGCAGGTAGTCCCAGTTATGCGGATAGGGCACGGTGACGATCTGCATTCCCGCGTTTTTGAGCGCTGGGATGGTGTCCGGCGACGGGGCTTCGACGAAATCCACCTGGCCCGACAGCAGCGCAGCGGCGCGTGTCGAGGCTTCCGGCATCGGCAGCAGCACGAGCCGATCGTGCTTGGGCACACGGGCCGGGTTCCAGTAATTCGGGTTCTTCACCAGTTCGAGCCGCTCGTGCGGCACGAGCTTGTCGAACATGTAGGGGCCGGTACCGGCCGGACGCTCGGCGTATTTCTCGTAGTTGTTGTCGAGCTTGGTGACCCCACAATTGGAGATCATGTACAGCATCGCCATGCTGTAGGGCAGCATCGACGCCGGCACGGTCGTCTTCAGTTTGATGGTATAGTCGTCGACCTTCTCGTAGCCGGCAAGGGCGCCCACGGCCCAGCCCTGCATGCCGGCGTGCCGCGCATTAAACTGCGGCGAGGTGGAGTTCTTGACGCGCTCGAAGTTCCAGATGGCGGAGTCCGCGTTCCAAGGGCACCCATCGTGGAAGGTGACACCCTCGCGCAGCTTGAACGTCCAGGTCAGCGGATCAGCCGGGTCGACTTCCCAACTGGTCGCGAGGCCGGGCACGATGTCGGCTGCCTTGTCGGAACTCGACAGATCCCACAGCGCCAGCGCGTCATACATGGTGTAGCCGGCGAACCGGTAGCCCTCATACCCCTGGTCGGGGGCGCCGGTCCAATCCGGAATATCCGCCGCGGTCATCGCGACCCGCAATACGGTCTCCGCCGAAGCGGGGGAGGCCATGCCGATACCGCTCAGCACGGCGATCGCCGCGGCGGTGAACATGCCTCGCATTCTCGAAACCTTCATGATGCTTCTCTCCTGCAAGCGGTGGCGCTTTCGGGTTGGCGCCCCTAGTGAGAAAGCTTTGCAAGCACCATGCCAGCCAACCCTGCGCTGGAAGCATGGAGGATACTCAAAAGACTAAAAGGTTGATTATGAAAGAAATTAACTCTTTTGGATCGAGCGTGGGGGAGCAGGCGTACCGATCACCTCAGGATTTCCGCGGCCTTCGGCAGCTCGCATGCTAGGTTGGCTCAGCGCAAAAAACCGGCAATCTGCATATTATTTGTACAATCAATATTTTCGTTTTCAATTAAAAAGGCTCATGCTACATCTCCGTCATTGAGCCTGATGGAGTTTGCCATGCCGCCCAAGCCGCCCCAGGATCCCCCTTTCGATCTCGATGCCATCGCCGCGCGGTTCCGTGCCCAGGGCATCGTGCCGCCCGATGATCGGGCCCATGGCACATATGCGAATGCCGCACGGATGTTGGGGAACCTCCACTGGCTCCGCCGCCCCAGGCCGCTGGGCGCGGAGCCGGCTCATATGATGAGCCTCAAGGAGTGGACGGAATGAGCGCCCATCCCGCCGACCTCACCGATCTCTCCATCGCCGAAGCCGGAGCGGCGCTGCGTTCGGGCACAATTACCTCGAGGACGCTCACCGAAGCCTCCTTGAAGAAAATCGCGGCGCTCGAGCCTGTGGTGAATGCCTTCGTGCTGCCCACCATCGAGCGCGCCCTGCACGATGCCGAGCAAGCCGACGCGGACTTCGCGAACGGGGTCGACAAGGGGCCGATGCAGGGCATTCCCTACGCGCTCAAGGATATCTTCTCGACCGCCGGCATCCGCACCACCTGTCACTCCAACCTGCTGCGCGACAACATTCCCGCCGCAGACTGCGTGGTGGAAGCCAAGCTACGGGCCGGCGGTGGTGTCATGCTGGGGAAACTGGGCACCTTCGAGTTCGCCATCGGCGGTCCGAGCTTCGATCTCTTCTCGCCACCCGCCCGCAACCCCTGGAATCTCGAGCACACCACATCCGGTTCTTCGTCTGGCTCCGCCGCCGCCGTAGCCGCGGGTATGATGCGGATGGCAATGGGGTCGGATACCGGCGGCTCAATCCGCGGGCCGGCCGCCTTCTGCGGCACGGTCGGCCTGAAGCCGACCTATGGCCGCGTATCGCGTCATGGCGTCTATCCACTCGCCTTTTCGCTCGACCATGCTGGGCCGCTGTCGCGTACTGTGGAGGACACGGCCATCACGATGCAGGTGATATCGGGCTACGATCCGCTTGACCCAGCATCCGCCGATGTCCCCGTGCCGGATTTCCTCTCCGGACTCAATGCCGGCATTTCGGGCATCCGCGTGGGCTACACGCGGAAGTTCTTCATAGACAACCCGTCGCTCACCAACGAGGCGCTCACCGGCCTCGATGGCGCTGCCGAACTCCTCGCCAAGCTTGGTGCCACGGTCGACGAGGTCGACATGCCGCCCTTCGAGTTGTTCGACGCCTGCAACCGCGCCATCCTCTTCGCTGAAGCCTATGCCATCCATGAAGAGACGCTGAAGACCCGGCCCCATGCCTATGGCCGCTATGCCTATCAGCACCTCGTTTCGGGCGCCCTGCTCTCTGGTGCTGATGTCGTCCAGGCACAGCGCCTTCGGCGCGAACTGACTGCGGCTGTCTACAACGGTCCACTCGCGAGCCATGACGTCCTGCTCGCTCCCAATGCGCTGATGACCGCCGGCCGCTTTGACGAAATGGGCCCCGATGCCGGCAAATGGTCCGGCATCCTTACCGGCCCTTTCAATGTCACCGGCAGCCCGGCGCTGGCGCTGCCCATCGGCTTCGGCGCCAACGGCCTGCCCTTGAGCGCGCAGATCGTCGGCCGCCCCTTTGCCGAAGCGCTGGTGCTGCGCGTCGGCGCCGCCTTCGAGGCGGCCGCCGGCGTAGTCGCGCATCGCCCCACCCTCCCCGTCCTTTCCAAGGCTGCATGACATGCTGGAAAAATCCCCTGCTGCCGACGAACTGCACTACGCATCGCTGATGGATGTCTCTGCGCAGATCGCCCGACGCGAGATCACTTCGGTTGAGCTCACGAGACACCTGCTCGACCGCATCGCCGCCCTCAACCCAGCGCTCAATGCCTATCTGCTGGTCACGGGCGAAACAGCGCTCGCGGCGGCTGCGGCAGCCGATGCAGAGATCGCCGCCGGACGCCACCGGGGTCCGCTCCATGGCGTGCCGATCGGCATCAAGGACCTGTTTGAGGTGAAGGGTGCGCCCGCAACCTTCGCCACCAAGGCGTACAACGTCGTGTCGGACAAGGACGCGACGATCATCCACCGGCTGAAGTCTGCCGGCGCGGTCATCCTCGGGCACCTGCACCTGCACGAAGGCGCCTTTGCCGAGCATCACCCTATGCTCGGCGACTGCATAAACCCGTGGAACAAGGATTATTGGCCCGGGGGCTCGTCGTCTGGCTCCGGCTCCGCGACCGCCGCAGGGCTCTGCTACGCGTCGCTCGGCACCGATACCGGCGGGTCGATCCGTTTTCCGTCCGCCGCCTGCGGAGTCACCGGCCTCAAGGTGACCTGGGGCCGGACCAGCCGCTACGGCGTTTTCGCTCTCGCCGACTCGCTCGATACCATCGGGCCAATGGCCCGCACGGCCGCCGATTGTGCCGCCATGCTGGGCGCTTTTGCCGGCGCAGACCCGAATGATCCGACAGCGCTCACAGCGCCCGTGCCGAACTATCTGGGCATGCTGGATGGTGTCCTTGGCGCCCGCGGTTTCCGCATCGGCATCGACGAAGCCTACCTCTCCGACAATATCGACCCAGAGACCCAGAGTGCCATCGCGGCGGTGATCAAGACCTACACTGCGCTTGGCGCGACACTTGTCACGGTCAAGATCCCGGATCGCACCGACGCCTACCAGGCAGCACTTAAGATCACGGATGCCGAGTGCGCCCAGTGGCACCAAAAGGTATATGCGGAAAAGCGGGACGAATACGGTCCGGCACTTGGCAAGGCCATCGAACGCGGCCTTACCTATGGTCCGCTGGACCTGTCGCGCGCCTACATCACCCAGACCCGCTGGCGCGGCACCCTTGCAAGCACCTTCGTGGGCATCGATGCCCTGATCTCGCCGATCTACAACAAGGTTGGCCTGCGCTACGATGAAATGGACAAGGCGCTCGAGGACCTGCCCGGCCTTGTCGGCTACACCTCGCCCTACAATCTCGCCGGGGTCCCGGCCATCACCTTCCCCTGCGGTATTGCCGAAGTCGGCATGCCGATCGGCGTGCAACTCATCGGTCCGCACCTGAGCGAGGGTGCCCTGCTCAGGGCGGCGCACGCCTATCAGCAGGCGACCGACTGGCACACAAGCCGCCCGCCGCTCCACTGAAAAGTCCATCGGAACCCGCCATGTCCATCACCGATATCCATTACCAGCCACTCACCAAGGTCGCCGAACACATCAAGTCGGGCGCGATCTCGCCGGTCGAGGTGACCGAGGCGATCCTTAACCGCATCGAAGCGCTCGACCCAGGTCTCAGGAGCTACACCACGGTGACCCCAGAACTGGCCATGGCGCAGGCAAAGGCCGCCGAGGCGGAAATCCGCGCCGGCCGCTATCGCGGACCGCTGCACGGAATCCCGCTTGCCGTGAAGGACCTCTGCTTCACCAAGGGCATCACCACCACAGCGGGCATGTCGATCCATCGCGATTTCAAGCCGGGCTATGACGCAACGGTGGTGACGAAGCTTGCCGAAGCGGGTTCCGTGCTGCTCGGCAAGCTGCACATGACCGAGGGCGCGACGCTTGAGCATCACCCCGAGTTCCCCGAGCCGGTGAACCCGTGGAAATCCGACGTCTGGGTCGGCGTTTCGTCCTCTGGCTCCGGCGTCGCGACGGCCGCGGGGCTGACCTATTGCTCCATCGGATCCGACACGGGCGGCTCGATCCGCTTCCCCTCCGCCTGCAACAGCCTTACCGGCGTCAAACCGACCTGGGGGTTGATCTCCCGCTACGGCATTTTCGACCTCGCAGCGACCTATGACCATCTCGGCCCCATGGCACGCTCGGCCGCGGACGCTGCAGCGATGCTGCAGGCCCTGGCCGGGTGGGACCCAAACGACACCACCACCCTGCCCGACCCGGTGCCCGACTATCTCGGCGGCCTCAAGGGCATCTACGGGGCCACGGGCGTGAAGATCGGCCTCGACTGGGACCATGTCGGCGAGGGCTGCGAGCCGCAGACACTTGCCGCCCTCAAGGACGCGGTGAAGGTGCTCGAAAGCCTCGGCGCCGAGACCCGCCCGGTGACGTTCCCGTCCCAGGAGGCTCTGCTCCGATACACCATGCCGCTCACCATCGGCGAACTGCTCGCCGCCCATATCGAAACCTACCCCTCCCGCGCCGACGAGTATGGCCCCGCGATCAAGCAGATGATGCAGGTGGCCAACGTCACGCCCGCCGAGACCGGACAGGGCAATGTCGAACGGCGCAAGTTCCGCGGCGCGGTGATCAAGCTCTTCACCGAGATCGATATCTTCGTGATGCCGGTCTTCCGGCTCGGCACCCCGACCTGGAGCGAAATGCGCGCCCAGGTCGCCGAAGACTTCAACAATATCGGCAAATTCACCTCCCCCTTCAACGCCACCGGCACTCCGACGGTTACCCTGCCCTGCGGCTTCACGGCGGATGGCCGGCCCATCGCCTTCCAGCTCGCCGGCGCACCTGGCTCCGAAGCGCTGCTGCTCAAGGTTGCCGACGCCTATCAGCAGGCGACCGACTGGCACACCAGGCATCCGGCCCTCTGACCCGGCCTTCCCGACCTCCGTCAGACGCACCGCTGGCGGACACCTCACACCCGGAGCAATCCGGGTGTTTTTTCTCAAGATGAACGGGCCTTTCGACACTGCAATTCCTGCCTCCGACCTGTAGTTGATGACCTCAACAGGGGATCAATAAACACCGCCATTATCGCATGGCCGGGAGTGACGGGGACAAGGTAATTCGGATGGAATATCAGAAGCTTGATAGATAGCTTGGAAATGGCCCTGAGGGCGACGCCACGTCTCTGCGCCTGCGCAGGCCCACCCCGAATGCCCACCGCCGCCATCTGGCTGCCGCATTGATGAACAGAGTCTGAACGAGGTCTTTGAAGCCCCTGGGAGGCGCCTCGATCAGCCCTCTGCGAGGTCCAGCGACTTGAGCGGGTCGATCAGTTGGCCGGCGACCAGCGCGGCGAGCAACCACGGCACGGGCGGCACATGCGCGACGCCACTCAGCAGCACGTCGCGCAGCAGCGGATATAGATTGCCATCGGACTGGTAGAAGGGCGTCAGCGTACGCGACGCCCATTGGTAAAGGCGCACATGCCAGCGCCGGAGGCGGCTATAACGCTGGAGTGCCTCCCCGACGAACGCGCTTCGCGTGAGCGCTGTGACAAGCGCCGCGGCATCGAGCAGCGCCATGTTGGCGCCCTGCCCCAGTTGCGGGCTTGTCGTATGCGCGCTGTCGCCGATGAAGACGATGCCCTCGCCGGCGGGGAGCCGCATGGTGCCATGGGCGTATCGTGCAAGGGTCAGCGCGTCGAAATCCGAAATGTGGGAAAGATGCGGCGCCACTTCGGGCCAGTGCGAGAGGACATCGTCCCGAAAGGCCTGAAAGCCACGCGCGACAAAGGCCGGATAGGTCTCAGGCGTCAGGCTCCAGAAGAATGCCGCCAGTGCTGGACCGCCCATCTCGCGCCGGCCGATCGGCAGGACACCGATCATCACCCGCGCCTTGCGGTAGCGCTGCGTCAAGGCATGGGCATCGAACCCCGCTTCGACCCACGGAACCGTGGCCCACACCGCGCCATAGGCGAGCGGCCTGGGAGAGACCGGATAGCGTGCGTGGCCCCGCAGTGGCGAGCGCGCGCCAGTGGCATCGACGACGAGGTCGAATGGCCCCTCCTTTCGCCCACCCATATCCAGCCAGCGCCGCCCCGAGGCGAGCGGTGCGTCGGTAATCGTGGCCCCCGAGACGACCGAGATGCCCGCCGCGAGAACCGCACGGTGGAGTGCGTCGAACAAGGTGGCGCGGTGGAGGCCTATGCCGCGGCTATAGGCGCCGAGCGGGCGGTAATGGACATCGAGGACGATGCGCCCGCTGGCCGATTCCGTGCCATGCAGCCGCTCGATGCGGGTGCCAAGCGTGGCAAGCTCGTCACCGAGTCCGAGACCATCCAGCACTGCCAGTCCGGTCGGCTGCAGGATAAGCCCGGAGCCCAGAGGCTGCGGCCGCTCGAACCGCTCGAATATGGTCACCCGATGGCCGGCACGGTCGAGGAACAGCGCCGCGGCGAGACCGCCCGGCCCAGCCCCGGCAATAGCGATGTCGAGCGTACGCGACCGGACCTCGAACCTTTGGGCATGATGCCCAGTCTAGCTTGCAATCCAGAGCCCCCGCCAGCCGTCGGCGTCCCTCATGAACAAGAACAGCGGCCCCGGGGGGCCGCTGCACTATGCACGATACCTGGCGCGATATTGAAGGCTACTGCATCAGCTCGCGCAGAATATCGCGCAGCGCCGAGGCCTTGTCGGACGCAAGCAGCTCCACGAGCCGCTGCTCCTGTGCTGTCGAAACGCCCTTCAGCCGCTTGTAGAGCGCCTTGCCGGCAGGCGCCGTAAGGATCAGCACGCGGCGGCGATCGGCTGGATCCGGCGCGCGATAGACGAGGCCCTCGGCCACCATCTTGTCGATGATCTTGGTGAGGGTCGGCGGCTCGATGAGCGACTGCGTCGCGATCTCCCCCATCGCGCACGGCTCGGTCGCATCGAGCACTTCGAGAATGCGATACTGCTCGATCGGCACCCCACCGGGGCGCAGGCGCTCTTCGAGCTCGTGTTCGAGCTGGCGGTTCACGCTTGCGATCAGATAGGCCAACTGGTCTTTCATGCGAGGTGCTGCCATCGCCCTCCTCCTTTATTTTTCGACCGTTTCTTTTTCTATCATATCCAGCCTGCCGACACCAGCCGGGACCGCATGGCCCCACAATGTCGGTCACTTCGATCATGATCGCTTGCGCCGAACCGGCGACGAGACCCCCGAAGCGCGCGCCGTATAGCACCACGCCTTCGAAGCGACAATATTGCATTGGCAAATAATCTTGCGCTGACGCCTCAATGCGTCAATTTGGCCAGCACGCGCAGCGTCGCGCCGTCCGCAACGCCGAGTTGCACGCTGCGACACGAGCCGCCCGGTCTGTGCGCGCGCATGTGCGGGGTACCGAGCCGGTCAAGCCGATGGGCCAGGTAGCGCGGCACGCTCGACCCTGATTCCCGCACCAGCCCGGCGAGGGAATGCAAACCCTCGTAATAGCCGATGGATGCGCAGGAGGCGGGCGGAGCATAGGCGCCGAACGCATCATGGTAGAGCTCAAGGAAATGATCGTTGAACCGACTGCGCTGGCTGCTGAAGTAATGCGCGGCGGTATAGACATCCACGGAAGCCTCGGCGCCGATATTGGCCACGACCGTCTCGTCGACGATCAGCCCGAAGCGCAGCATCTTCTGGTCGAGCCCGGCCGCCGCGAAGGCGCGGTTGAATTCTACCGCCGCGAAGCCAATAAGCGCCAGCACCACCACCTGCGCCCGGCTCTGCACGATCTGCTTCAGAACCAGATCGTAGTCGACGCCCATCTGCACTGGCAAGAACCGCTCGCCCACAAGATGCAGGCCTTCTCGCCGCAGGATATTGCGGGTGGTCGTCGCCGCCATTCGCGGCCAGATATAGTCGTTGCCGACAAAGAAGAACCGCTCCGCGTGCCGCTCTGCCTTGAACCAGGCCAGGGCCGGCGCCAGCAATTCCGCGTCGACGCTGCCGATCGCCACGGTGGCCGGGCCAGTCGCGCCACCCTCATATTGCGGGGTGTAAATATAGGGCACGCGCTGCGCGATCCGCGCGCTGACGGCGTCGCGCACATTCGAGGCATGCCCCCCGATGATGGCGCCTACCTCCTCCACCTCGATCAGGCTGTCGACGGTCTGCATCGCCTCATCATGCGAAAAACCGCAATCGCCAAAGACTATCTCCACTTTCTGGCCGTCTATGCCGCCCTTGGAATTGATTTCGGCCGCGCCCACCAGAGCAGCAGCCTCGAGCGCCGGGCCCCAGAGCCCGCCTACACCCGAGCGCGGATGCAACAAACCGACCTTCATCGCCCGCTCCTTTCACCGGCTCCCCATTGCAACGCCACAAGGGCAAGGGCCGCACGAAATGGTTGCCTAGGCTACAACTTCCGCGCGCCGGACACTCAAGAGTGCATGGATCACCTCGGCCTGTCAAATATCTGCCGACAAAACCAGCGAAAAGGCCAGTTGCCTAATTTGTGGGCAATCATGCTACTTGCACATGAAGGCCTGAGCATATACTTTCATTTTCTATTATCCAAAACGCAAGCACTCCGACAAAGGTTGCCCCATGCACAAGGTCACGATTCCAGCCCATATCATCGAGCGCGTCCGCAAGGTTCGTGGCGGCGACCACATCTATTCGACCCTCGACATGAGCCGCGTCGCGCATGTCTGCGTCGATATGCAGGTCGGCTTCGTCGCCGAAGGCGCGCCGATCGAGGTGCCGATGACACGCGAGATCACCGGCACCATCAACACGATTTCCGCAGCGATACGGGCCGCCGGTGGCGTCAACGTCTTCACCCGCTATACCTACGACCCGTCAGAGAAGCTGAGCTGGGATCACTGGTTCCGCACCCTGCCGCCGTCTCAGCTCGCCGCGCAGGAGACGATGCGCGCCGGCATGCTGGATTGGGAGATGGATCCGTCGATGGAGGTACTCGACAGCGACATCATCGTCGACAAGACCCGGTTTTCGGCGCTCATCCCCGAAACCTGCGACATGGATCGGATCCTCAAGGCGCGCGGCATCGACACCCTTATCATTACCGGAACTCTCACCAATTGCTGCTGCGAGAGCACCGCACGCGACGCGCTGCAGATGGGCTACAACGTCATCTTCATGTCCGACGCCAACGCCACGCTGTCGGACGAAGAGCATCTGGGGACGCTGCTCTCCATGTACACGATCTTTGCTGACGTCATGGATACACCCTATCTTCTGGATCTGATCGCCAGCTCGACGGCGGCCCGCGCCGCCGCCTGAAAGCACACAGCCGTTCCGAGGACCGGCAGCCTCCCCATCAGGAGCCTACATCGATGAATGCCCTAGCGCCCGCCGCCGATATCGACATTGTTGAACTGACCATCGCCGATGTGCAGGAGGGCTTTGCCAAGGGCAAGTTCACCTCCGAGCAGCTGACTGCGGCGCATTTGGCGCGCATCGCGCGCTATGAGCCCTACTACAATGCATTCACATTCATGAACCCAACGGCGCTCGACGACGCCCGCGCCATCGATGCCCGGCGGGCGGCGGGCGAAGCCCTCGGCCCGCTCGCAGGCGTCCCCGTGGTGGTGAAGGAGGCCATGGACATGGTCGGCCTCCCCTCCACTGCCGGCTGGGCGCCACTCGCCTCCGCCGTCGGCGGCATCGACCTGATGCCGGAGCGCGATGCGCCCGTCGTGGCGCGGCTCAAGGCGGCCGGGGCAGTCATCCTCGGCAAGACCAATATCCCGGCGTTCAGCCATGATGGCGCGCGGGCCAACACCAGCTGGGACGGCCCGACCTTCAACGCCGTCGACCGCGCCATCTGCCCCGGCGCCAGTTCGTCAGGCACTGCCACGGCGATTTCGGCGAGCTTTGCCGTTGTCGGCCTCGCCGAAGAAACCGGCGGCTCGATCCAGAACCCGGGCGCGGCGCAAAGCCTCATCTCTGTGAAGCCGAGCTTTGCGCTTATCCCCAATGCCGGTGTGGCGCCGCTCGCCGGCTCCACCCGCGATGTCGTCGGACCGCATGCCCGCACCGTCATCGATGCGGCTATCCTGCTCGATCTTCTCGCCGGTTACTCGGTCGAGGACCCCAAGACCGTCGCCGCGATCGGCAATATCCCGCCCGGCGGCTACACGTCAAAGCTCACCCCGTCGGCTCTCAAGGGCAAGAAGCTCGGGCTCTACGGTACCGGCTGGCGGACAAAGCCGATCGCGCCCGAAACGCAGGCGCTCTATGACCGCGCCGTAGCCGAGATCAAGTCGCTGGGCGCCGAACTGGTCGATGACCCATTCGCGGGAACTGCGTTTTCCGGGCTGAGCGCCAATAGCGAGTTCGATCCGCGCGGCATGGAATCGATGCCCTACGACATGGAACTCTGGCTACGGCGCCTCGGTCCATCGGCCAGGGCACCAAGCTTTGCAAAGCTCAAGGCGCTGCTCCCGGAAGACCCGTTTGCGCCCGGCGGCATCCTCGGTGGCCACCCAAAGCAAAGCCCGGTGCTGGCGAAATCGCTTGAGGACCCTACCGTCCCGCCGGATCTTTCGGAATTCCTCAAGGCGCGCACCGACTATCTGGCACTCTTCAACGCGACCCTCGATAGCTTCGGGCTCGATGGCCTGGTCTTCCCGCAATCGAGCGATCCTCTGCCGGGCATTTTCAGCAACGACACCTACCCGGCGACAACGGTGTCGGAGATCAATATCGCTGGGTTGCCGGGAGTCACGGTACCCGCCGGCCGCTACAGCAATGGCGCCCCCTTCGCTCTGATCTTCGTTGGCCGCATGTGGAGCGAGGCGGATCTGCTCGCGTATGCCTATGCCTATGAACAGGCCACGCGACACCGCATCGTACCCGCGCTTGTTGAAACGCCCTATTCGGAATGAATGCTGGCGGCAAGATCGAGCGCCGCCAGCGCCACATGCTCGACGCGCGAGCGGCCGGCCCAATCGCCGGTCGCGGCCAGTCCCTGTTCGACATCGAACCAGGGGCCTAACGCCGCTTCGTGCGCCATACGCGCGGATTTCCAGCGATGCACGACCGACAGTGCCGCATCGGAGGCATCAATGCCTGCCTCTTCGATCAAGGCCGTCTGGACCCGTCTCGCGATCTCGTCCGGCGCAAGGTCGAGCAGGACCTCTGCCATTTCCGGCGTCGTGTGCACCACGAGTGCGGTGGTTGTGGCGTCACGTCCAGGCTTTGAGCTGTTTACGCCGATGAAGCCGAGTTTGCCGCCTTCGATCCGCGCCGACACCCAGTCTTCTTTCCAGGGCCGGTCCCAGCCGAGCATGAGCGCGTAGCAGGGCACCATGCGTTGCGCGCGCAACGGATGCCCCACTGGCACACGATCCCCGAACAGGCCGATGGTCTGCCGCGGCGTCGCGGTGGAAATCACGAGATCGAAGCTTCCGAGCGGCTTGCCCTCGACATCAGACAGCGCCCAGAGGCTGCCCTGGCGCTCGGCAAGCAGCGCGACATCAACCCCGAACTGTGCATCGACCGTGCCGGCCAGTGCCTGTACCAGGTTGCTCATCCCGGGCACGCCTACCAAACGCGGCCGACGCGGCTTCGTCACATCCAGCCGCCGCCCCTCGCGGAACAGCGCCTCCCCGCCTTCCCATTCCGCCACCACGCCGGCGGCGCGCAGCGGCTCTAGCAGCGCCGCGAAACGCGGGGCCTCGACAGTGAAATACTGCGCACCGTGGTCGAACCTGTAGCCCGCGGTCTGCCGGGTCGCCATGCGACCGCCGAACCCCCGGCCCTTTTCGAACAGCGCCACCTCATGGTGCTTCGCCAGGGCTCCGGCCAGCGCCGCCCCGCCAAGCCCTCCGCCAACGATTGCAACGCGTGTCATGCCAGCACCATCCAGACAAGCAGCGCGCCGATCACCAGCCCGCTGACATTGCGCCGAACCGGCCAGAACCAATCTGGCCACGCGCCGGCGCGTGTGAGCCGCCAGTCTATGCCCAGCAGAACGGCAAACACGAGCACTTCAAGCGCGTAGCCGAGCTTTCCGGGGGGTACAAGCAGCGCCGCCCATGCAGCAAGCGCCGTGACGTTGCTGAGGATCAGCAGACCCGCCGGCGCCCGCGCGGGCTGCACCATGGCCTGCGTCCAGCCCAGCCCGGACACGAACGCGGCGATCACGGCGCCATAGGCGAGAACCGCCTCGGGCGCGCCGCTCCATACGGGCCAAAGCGCCAGCCCCAGATAGAACGGCAAGGCCCCGAAATAGGGGAGGAGGGTAGCGGCCTGCCTGACCGAAGCGGCGGGAGTTCGAAACATACACCGCAAACGCGCGAGCCTCCCCACCGGATCACGCGGATGCTGTCACAACGCCAGACATTGCCTCTGTATAGTCATTGCGCTATCCCGGCAGGAAGAGTGGCAGCAAGGGTCAGGGCACGACGTTGTCGGATATTCACATTCACCAGATCTTCTATGACGCTGCGTCCCGCGCCGCGCTCGATTCCGGCTATATTCCGCTCGACAACACGGCAAACAAACGGCCGGACTGGTATGAATTCTGGGTCATACTGCAGTATCTGCGCACGCACCGCCTGGAGCCGGGCGACTGGTACGGCTTCGTCTCCCCCGGGGTTGGCTGGAAGACCCGTCTCAGCCCGGCAGTTGTGAAGTCGACGCTCGCACAGCTGCCGGACGACCGGGACGCTCTCGTGCTGCCGACCTTCCTTGATCAGGTCGCCCCCTTTATCAACCAGTTCGAACAAGGCGAGCGGCGCCACAAGGGCCTGATCGCCGCCTCCGAGATATTCCTGAGGCCGCTTGGATACGACCTTTCCAAACTGGTCTCCCACACCTTCAACAGCGCCTATTCAAATTTCGTCATTGGCCGGAAGACCTATTGGGACAAATGGCGGGAACTCGCCGAGCGGTTTTTTGACTATTGCGAAAGCCCGAACTCTCCGCTGCGCGACCTTAAGACCGTCTATCAGGAGGCTGGCAAGTCAGACACACCGATGAAGGTGTTTATCCAGGAGCGCCTGTCTTCGGTGGTGCTCTACTTCGGCGGCCTGTCGGTATCGGGTATAGACCTTGGCGAACAGATCCAGATCGTCGAAACCCACCTTCGCGGCCGCCCGGAATACCAACGGTTGCGGGCACTTGACGAACTGAAGCAGGCCTACTGCGCCACCGGGGACATGATCTACCTGCAGGCATTCTCGCGGCTGCGCGGACTGCTGCCCAAAGCGCCCCGAGCGTGACGCGTCTCTGCCCCGAGCCCGGCATTCCGGCCCGACGCTGAGCGCCGAGCCGGTTTGATCGCAGCGATTGCCGGACGCCAACCCCGTCAGGTCAGCGAACCGACAACACCCTCGATGAGATAGTCGGTGCCCCACAGCGAACCGTCATAGAGCCCGAGCGGGCCATCGATCACCTGCTTGCCTGTATTGTCCTTGAGCGGGCCGACAAAGATCGGCGCGCCGCCCTTCACTTCGGCAATGGCCTTCTCGGCGGCCGCCTTGGCTTCCTCGGTGGCGCCCGCGCCGAAGGCGGTGGACGCCACCATATCCTTGTCGTAGCCGCCTTCGTTGACGTTGGGCAGCTTTTCGCCGGCGGCGATCAACTTGGCATATTGCGTATAGACCGTTCCCCACTTGAGCTCGGCGCCGGTGATGAAGCCCTTGGGCGCGAGGCTCGCCTGGTCGGCATTATGGCCGCAGCTCTTCACGCCGCGCGATTCCGCCGTCTCGACAATCACTTTCGGGCTGTCGACATGACACGCAATGACGTCACAACCAGCATCGACCAGCGCGTTGGTCGCCTCGGCCTCGCGCACCGGCAGGCTCCACTCGCCGGTGATGATCAGGCGCACCTCGGCATTGGGGTTCACCTTCTTCACCCCGACGGTGAAGGCGTTGACATTGCGCAGCACCAGAGCGATGGGCTTGGCCGCGATGAAGCCGATCTTGTTCGACGTGGTCGACAGGCCCGCCGCGATGCCGTTCACATAGTGCGCCTGGTCGAGATAACAGAAATAGCCGCCGAGGTTCGTCGGGTGCTTTTCTGCGCTCCATAGCGAGGTCGGGTGGCGAAATTCGACGTCGGGGTACTTCTTCGACATGTCGACCATGAACGGGTCGAAATAACCGAATGATGTCGGAAACAGCAGCTTCGCGCCATCGAGCTGGATCATTGATTCCATGGACTTCGACACGGCGTCGGTCTCGGGGACGTTTTCTTCCTCGACCACTGTGACGTCAGGCAGCGCCTTGAGCGCCGCGGCGCCGACGGCATGCGCCTGGTTCCAGCCGAAATCGGAAACCGGGCCGACATAGATCATGCCGATGGTGAGCGGCTCTACGGCCACGGAGCGGAGTCCGGAGGCGAGCAGCAGCGAGGTCGCGGCGGCGGAGCCGAGAAAGCCGCGGCGGGTCAGTCTGGGCAGGCTCGAACGGGTAATGGACACGGTTTGCACCCCCTGTTGTCCAAGTTGCATCGATCGGAGGGCGCGGCATGCGTCCTCCGCTGCGAAGGCGCCTGGAAAGGCACCATCTGCGGGTCGTCGCTAGGCGTCGGCGCTGCTCAGGCGGCGCCGGCTTCGGGCTCGCGCGTGGCGGGGCGCCCCAGCGCCTGCCATTGAGCGAGGGAAAGGGTCTTGATCTCGAACTGGTCGCGGGTGCGGGCGTAGGAATGCCCGCCGAGCCGCCCCACGGCATCGAGACCGATCTGGTCGACATGGTGCGTTTCAGCGTCCACGAGGTCGGAACGGATGAACACGCCGAGCACCTGCCCCAGGATGATTTCGCGCGCCCGGCCAACTTCGAGCGTCATGTAGCGGCGACATTCGAGCGCCACCGGCGCCGAAGCGATGCGCGGCGATTTCACCATTTGCCCCGGCAAGGTCGCGAGGCCCGCGACCTCCAGTTCATTGACATCGGGGCCGAACTTGATGGCGCAGGTTTCCATCTGCTCCACCAGCGCATCGTCGCAGATATGCACGGTGAACTCTTCGGTCTCGCGGATATTGCGCGCCGTATCCTTGAAGCGGAGGTCGGCATAGTTCTCGACTCCGAGCGCCACGATGGCCGGGTCGTGAGTGAGCACATTGAAGAAGCTGAACGGCCCGGCATTGGGCTGGCCCGCCCCATTGACCGTCGTGACAAAGGCGATCGGCCGCGGCACCACGGTTCCGATGAGGATCTTGTAGCGCTGCCGCTCGGTGAGAGCGGCGAAGTCGAAATGGGTGAAGGTCACTTGGCGCGCCCCCGCTTCTGCGCTGCGACGAGCGGTACGGCCGCGTCGCGCGCGCCGATGGCGCCGGCATAGCGGGCCAAAACGTCGCCCAGCGCCGCGCTTTCAGCGGGCGTCTCTTCGGCGAGCGCGCGCTTTTCAACCACGCCCATGTGGTGGTCCATGATGGCGATGGCGGCATCGGCATCGCCGGCCCGGAGGGCCGCAACGAGTTCGCTATGCTCGTCATGCCCGGCATCGGCGCCATGCGGCTGCCCGAACACAGCGAGGATCAGCGAGCACCGCGTCACCAGCTCTTCCATATAGCGGGCGATCAGCCGGTTACCGGTGAGTTGGGCGAGGCGAATGTGGAACTCGCCGGCGAGCCGCCCGGCGACCTTGGGCTCGCCCCGCCGGCGCGCCGCCTCTTCCTCGCGCAGCATGCCTTCGAGCTCGGCCCCGAAGGCCGGCTTCCAGCGCTTGATGACCAGCCGCACAATCTCGATCTCGAGCGCGCGCCGCACCTCGAACACTTCACGCGCCTCGGCCAGCGTCGGCTGCGCCACGGTGGCGGTGCGCTTCGGCCGCGCATCCACCAGCCCCTCGGCCTGAAGCTTGGCGAGCACGGCGCGTACCAGGGTGCGGCTCATGCCGAAATGCGCGCCGATCTCGTCCTCCGGCAGCTTGGTGCCGGGCTCAAGCGCCTGCTCGAGGATCGCCTGCTTCAGCGCCTCATGGGCCAGGTCGGTGCGGGGAGACGGTCGGGACATATCAAACCTCTGTTGCGACCATTCATGCATACAAGATTTCAGCCGACAAGCCGACGCTCTGGCGCCAGCGCGCGGCAAAGGCCTAGCCGAAACACAGCATTTTCCGCCACTTAGCCCCCAATATCACCCAGAATCCGTCCGCCCTGCTCGTTTCGCATACCAGACATGCATTTTTTCGTATACGAAAATGCGGGGTTTGTCCGGCATCAAGTATACAGCGTTTGGATACAGGAATGGGGTTTGCCATGGCACAGCGCACCATCGTGCTGAAGCTCAACCAGCAGCAGCTCGAACTGCTCGACCGCACCATCGCGTCGGGTATTGCGCCGGATCGCGCAGCGCTCGTGCGCCTCGCCATCTCCGAGCAGGCCGCAAAGGTGAACAAATGAGAACGCTGGTCGAAACCATCCGCCTCGAGCCCGGCACCGGCAAGGCGATCGAACTCCGCGCCGGACAGATTCTGCGCATCGAGCAGATCGAGGGCGGCCAGTGCGTCGACTTCAACGCCTTCAACCTCAACGACTACAAGGAATTCATGCATTGCGGCCGCACCCGCACAGTGCATGGCTTCAACCCCACCGAGGGCAGCTTCCTGTGGAGCCAGCCGCCGCGTGAGCGCGCCCTGCTCTACATTTTGAAGGACACCGTGAAGCGCAACGACGTGCTGTTTCCGCGCTGCTCGGCCTATCTCTACGAGAGCGCCTACGGCTTCCACGACCATACCAACTGCCACGACATCCAGTCCGAGGCGCAGCGCGAATATGGCCTGACGCCCGACGATGTGCATGACAGCTTCAATTTCTTCATGAACACCGAGGTGGGCCAGGACGGCAAGGCAACGATCACCCGGCAATCGAGCAAGGCGGGCGACTATGTCGAGCTGCTGGCGCTCGTCGATGTGCTGGCCGTGCCCAATGTCTGCGGCGCCGATATCATGCGCACCTCGAATTTCTCGCTGAAGCCGATCAAGCTCGAAATCTACGAAGCTGCCGAGGCCGACCTCAGGCAGGTGCCGTCAGTGCCGGTGCTGCGCAGCCAGCGCACGCCCAAGGATTTCCGCCAGCCCAACATCAAGGCCACCCGCGAACTGAGCCGCGACCCGGCCTATCAGCCGCAGTTCACCAATGTGCCGATCCGCATCGAGGAGTTGGCCGTCACGCTCAGCGAGGAAGAGGCCGAAGCTTTCGACGCTCTGCGCCTGCCGCTCTATGGCGATGACGAGGGCGCGGCGTTGCGCGACCTGCTGTTCACCTGGTGGGAGGAGAAGTATCTCGCCGCCAATTCCGGCGCTCCGGCCATCGGCGATCGTTGAGTCCGAACACCTCGTCTGGCTTGGTCGAAATGAGTACAGCGATAGTGCCGGGTTGGGACGTCCCGGCAGAGCCCACGCGCGCCCTTTTGGTACAAGCCGCCCAGCCCGCCATGATCGTGCTGGTTCCACCTTTCGACGAACGGGCACGACAATCGCTTGATCGGCGCACCCTTATGGGTAGTACTCCTGACATGTCAGTGCGACGCCGGGTCAGCCGGCGCATCAGGGAGGACGGCTTGGCCACCGCAGATTACTACGAAGTGCTCGACCCGCGTTTTGGACGTCTGTTCAACGGCAGCGCGCAGGTTGACAAGCTCTATACCGGGTGCCGCTGGGCGGAGGGCCCAGCCTATTTCGCCGCCGGCAAGTATCTCATCTGGTCCGACATCCCCAATGACCGCATCCTGCGCTTCGATGAGACGGATGGCTCGGTCAGCGTGTTCCGGTCGCCCTGCGGCAACACCAATGGCCACACGGTCGACCGGCAGGGCCGGCTGATCTCCTGCGAACATGGCGGGCGTCGAGTGAGCCGCACCGAGATAGACGGCACGATCACCGTCATCGCGGACCGCTTCGAGGGCAAGCGGCTCAATTCCCCCAACGATGTGGTGGTCAAGTCCGACGGCACGATCTGGTTCACCGACCCGACCTACGGCATCGACTCCGACTATGAGGGCAACAAATCCGAGAGCGAGATCGGGAACTGCAATGTCTACCGGGTCGACCCGACGACCGGCGCGATCGAAGCCGTCGTCACCTCGATGACACGGCCGAACGGTATCGCCTTCTCGCCTGACGAGACTATTCTATATGTCGCCGATACCGGCCGCACTCACGGTGGTCCGGCCAATATCATGGCCTTCGACATGGTGGGCGGTCGCCCGCAGAATGGCCGAGTCTTTGCCGAACCGACCGCCGGGCTGTTTGACGGTTTCCGGCTCGACACTGCCGGGCGCATCTGGACCAGCGCCGGCGACGGCGTCCATTGCTACGATCCTGACGGCACGCTGATCGGCAAGGTGAAGGTGCCCGAAGGTGTTGCCAACGTCGCCTGGGGCGGCCCGAAGCGCAATATCCTCTATATCTGCGGCACCACCTCGCTGTACGCGGTGCGGCTGATGGTCAATGGCGTAAAGCTGTACTGACACCGGTCTCGTCCCTCCGCCGCCCACATTTGGCGGAGGGGCACCCTCGCCGCTCAAGCTTGTTCTCAACAGCGCGCGATTCCTCCAACACATTGCTTTTGTTTGCATAAGTGTCCACCACAGGCCTTGCGGTACGGGCAGCGCCCGGTCACGTCGACACCGACTTTACATATAATAGTACTTTTGCTAGCGTCCTGATGTCGCCGGAGATGAAAACATCCCGGCCACCTGAGGGAGGACATCTTGAAGCTTTTGACCAAGCTCGCCGTCGCGGCGGGCCTCGCTACCGCCTTGTCCACGAGCACGATGGCCGCGGGCCTTGTCGTGGGCTTTTCGCAGATCGGTTCGGAATCCGGCTGGCGCGCCGCCGAGACCTCGGTGACCAAGCAGGAAGCCGAAAAGCGCGGCATCGACCTGAAGTTTGCCGATGCCCAGCAGAAGCAGGAAAACCAGATCAAGGCCATCCGTGGCTTCATCGCCCAGGGCGTGCAGGCCATTCTCGTCGCGCCGGTCGTTGCGACCGGTTGGGATGACGTGCTCGGCGAAGCCAAGGAAGCCAGTATCCCGGTCGTCTTGCTCGACCGCGGCATCGATGGCCCCGAGGATCTTTACCTGACCTCAGTCGCCTCGGACCAGGTGCATGAAGGCGCCGTGGCCGGCAAGTGGCTGATCGACACTGTCGGCGACAAGCCCTGCAATATCGTCGAGCTCGAAGGCACCGTCGGCTCCTCGCCCGCCATCAACCGCAAGAAGGGCTTCGACGACGCCGTCGCCGCCGTGCCGACCCTGAAGATCATCCGCAGCCAGACCGGCGACTTCACCCGCGCCAAGGGCAAGGAAGTCATGGAAGGCTTCATCAAGGCCGAAAACGGCGGGGCGAACATCTGCGCCGTCTACGCCCACAATGACGACATGATGGTCGGCGCCATCCAGGCGATGAAGGATGCCGGCCTGAAGCCGGGCAAGGATATCCTCACCGTTTCCATCGACGCTGTGCCGGATATCTTCGCCGCCATCGCCGCCGGCGAAGCCAACGCCACTGTTGAGCTCACCCCCAACATGGCCGGCCCAGCCTTCGACGCCCTCGACGCGTACCTGAAGGACGGCACGGTGCCACAGAAGTTCATCATCACCGAGTCGAAGCTGTTCACGGCCGCCGATGATCCGCAGGGCGAGTATGACAGGCGCAAGGGCCTGGGCTACTAATCAGCCAACCTCATAGCGAGGCCACATGACGAAGCGCTCCGCCGGTTGGCTGGCGGAGCGCTCTGCCGCCAGGGGAGAAGGCGGTCAAGGGGGAGGCGGAACGTGACGACGGTTTCTGGCGCAGAGCCATTTCGGCTGGAGGCGCGGGGCGTGTCCATCCGGTTCGGCAACCACCTTGCGCTCGACAAGGTGGATTTCGGCCTCAGGGCCGGCGAAGTCCATGCGCTGCTTGGCGAGAACGGCGCTGGCAAATCCACTCTCATCAAGATTTTGACCGGAGCCTATCAGCCGACTGGCGGCGACGTGCTGATGGATGGCATTCCGATGCGCCTCGCCAATCCGCAGGACGCTCAGGTCCATGGCATCGGCACCGTCTACCAGGAAGTGAACCTCCTGCCCAACCGCCCTGTGGCGGAGAACCTGTTCCTCGGCCACCAGCCGACGCGCTTCGGTCTCGTCGACCGCCGCCGCATGGATCGCGACGCCCGCGACCTGCTGAAGCGTTACGGCCTCGAGATCGATCCGGGCTCCGAGCTTGGCAGCCACTCGGTCGCCGTGCAGCAGATTGTCGCCATCGCTCGAGCCGTCGCGCTGTCGGGCAAGGTGCTGATCCTCGACGAGCCCACCGCCAGCCTCGATCGCAATGAAGTGTTGCGGCTGTTCGAGGTCATCGCAGGACTCAAGGCGCGCGGCCTCGCCATCGTCTTCATCACGCATTTCCTCGATCAGGTCTTCGCCATCGCCGACCGGGTGACCATCCTGCGCAATGGCAGGCTCGTGGAAACCCGCGGTCTTGATACCCTGACCCGCACCGATGTGGTGCGCATGATGCTGGGCAAGGACATCGCCTTTTCGGGCGCCACGTCAGTTGAAACGGAGCGTCCCGCGACAGATCTGCTCATCAGCTTCAAGGGCTATGGCCGGAAGCGCGCCGTACAGCCCTTCGATCTCGACATCCACAAGGGCGAGGTGATCGGTGTCGCGGGGCTCCTTGGCTCAGGACGCACCGAAATGGCGCGCACCATGTTCGGCATCGACCCCGCCGACGAGGGCACGGCGGAGATGAACGGCAAACCCGTCGCCATCAACGATGCACGCACCGCCATCGGGCTCGGCTTCGGCTATTGCCCGGAAGACCGCAAGGCCGACGGCATTTTCGGCGATCTCTCGGTGCGGGAGAACATCGTCATCGCGCTGCAGGGCAAGCTCGGCTGGTTCAGCGCGCTCACCCGCGACGAACAGCTCGAGATCGCCGGCAAGTTCGGCGAGGCCATGGATATCCGGGCCGCCTCGCTGGATATGCCGATCAAGCTGCTCTCGGGCGGCAACCAGCAGAAGGTGATTCTGTCACGCTGGCTCGCCACCGATCCGGCCTTTCTCATCCTCGACGAGCCGACGCGCGGCATCGATGTCGGCGCCCATGCCGAGATCGTCCGGACTATCAACAGGCTGCGCGAAGATGGCCTTGCCCTCGTCGTCATCTCGTCCGAGCTCGACGAGGTTGTCGCCTATTCCAACCGCATCGTCGTCATGCGCGATCGCAAACTCGTCGCGGAACTGCGTGGCGACAATATCAGCCCGGGTGTCATCGTGCAGGCCATCGCCACCCACGACGCCGCCCCCGACGCGATCACCGAGGGTACCGCACCATGAAGGGCTTCCCTCTCTCCCGGCTGGTCAACCCGCAGCTCATCGCGCTCATCGGTGTGCTTGCGCTCAACTGGCTGCTGTTCCCTGGCTTCTTCAGGGTCACCTGGCAGGATGGGCGTCTGTTCGGCTCGGTGATCGACGTGCTCAATCGCGGCGCGCCCGTCGCCATCCTCGCCATCGGCATGACGGCGGTGATCGCCACCAAGGGTGTGGACCTCTCGGTGGGGGCGGTGATGGCCGTGTCCGGCGCCGTCGCCGCGACACTTGTGGTGTCCGGTTATCCCATGCCGGTTGCCGTTGCAGCTGCGCTTGCTGTCGGGCTCCTGTGCGGCATATGGAACGGCATCCTCGTCGCGCTGCTCGATATCCAGCCGATCATCGCGACGCTGGTGCTGATGGTCGCGGGTCGCGGCATCGCGCAATTGATCACCGAGGGTTCGATCGTCACCTTCAACGATCCGGCTTTGGTCTTCATCGGCACGGGCTCGCTGCTTGGCATGCCGATGCCGGTGGTGATTGCCGCCGCGCTGCTTGTCCTCGTCACGCTCGGCGTGCGCCGCACCGCCATCGGCCTTTTCATCGAGGCCGTTGGCGTCAACCGCTCGGCGGCGACGCTCGCGGGCATCAAGAGCCGCGTACTGCTGATGATGGTCTATGCGCTGAGCGGGCTCTGCGCCGCTATCGCCGGCATTATCGTCGCGGCGGATATCCGCGGCGCCGATGCCAATAATTCCGGCCTCTGGCTCGAACTCGACGCCATCCTCGCGGTGGTGATCGGCGGCACCTCGCTTCTCGGCGGCCGCTTTTCAATTCCCATGTCCGTGCTCGGGGCCCTGATCATCCAGGCGATGAATACCGGCATTCTCGTTTCGGGTTTCCCGCCCGAGTTCAACCTCGTGGTGAAGGCCGGCATGATCATCGCCATCCTGTTGATCCAGTCCCCGCTGGCGGCAGCACTCGCTGCCCGGCTTGGCCGGCGCCGGAGGGCCGAAAAATGAGAAAATCCCTGCGCCCGCTTGCCGCGACGGTGCTCATTTTCATCGTCGCCTATGGCCTTGCCATCGCCAATTTCCCGATGATGGCATCCACCCGCGTGCTCGGCAACTTTCTCACCGACAATGCCTATCTGGGCATCGCGGCCGTCGGCATGACCTTCGTCATCATCTCGGGGGGCATCGATCTTTCGGTCGGTGCTGTCATCGGCTTTACCGGCGTGTTGCTCGCGGCGCTCATCACCTGGTTCGGTATCCACCCGCTCGTTGCCTTTGTCGTGGCGCTCGGACTTGCCGCGCTCTTCGGCGCCGCCATGGGCCTCGCCATCCACTATCTCGAAGTACCGCCTTTCATCGTCACGCTCGCCGGCATGTTCCTCGCCCGCGGCGCGGCGGCAGTGATCACGCAGGATTCCGTGCCCATCAACCACGAGTTCTACAGCTTCATCGCGCAGCTCTATTTCAAGCTTCCCGGCGGCGGTCGGCTGACCTTCCTCGGACTGTTGATGGTGGCCATCTTCATCATCGGTGCCATCGTCGCCCACCGCACACGCTTCGGGTCCTATGTCTATGCGCTTGGCGGCAACACCACCTCGGCCTCGCTGATGGGCGTTCCGGTAGCGCGCACCACTGTCTCCATCTATGTGCTGTCGAGCGTGCTCGCGGCTTTGGCCGGCATCGTCTTCTCGTTCTACACCGGTGCCGGGCAGCCGCTCGCGGCCGTGGGAGTCGAACTCGATGCGATCAGCGCAGTGGTAATCGGCGGCACCCTCTTGACCGGAGGGTACGGTTTCGTGCTCGGTACATTTGTCGGCGTGATGTTGCTCGGGCTGGTGCAGACCTACATCATCTTCGACGGAACATTGTCGAGCTGGTGGACCAAGATCGTGATCGGGGCCCTGCTCTTCCTGTTCATCGTCCTGCAGCGTCTGGTTTTTGCCGCCTCCGCGCCCGGGGGGAAATCGTCCGAGAAAGCCTGATATGACTGAAGCCGGCAGCCTTATCCGCTCATTATCGGGGCGACCGGCTGCCCGGAATTTTCACACCTTCGTCATCAATGAAATCGGGCATGGCATCGTTACCGGCACCTTCCCCGTCGGGTCGATCCTGCCCTCCGACGCGGCGATGATGGAGCGCTTCGGCGTCTCGCGCACTGTGCTTCGTGAAGCACTGCGCACCCTCGAGGCCAAGGGCATGGTCGAGGCGCGCCCCAAGGTCGGCACCAGGGTCGCCCCACGCAGCCGCTGGAATTTCTTTGATCCGCAGGTGCTCAGCTGGCATTTCGACGCACGGCTCGATCGCGGCTTTTATGAGCATCTGTTCGATGTGCGCCTCGCACTCGAGCAGCGCGCCGTGGCGCACGCCGCCCGCAATCGCAATGCCGAGCAAGTGCGCCTGATGAAGTACTGGGTGCACCAGATGGATCTGGCAAGCGATCTGTTCGAGGCCCATGCGCTGGCGGCGCTCGAAGTGCATCGCCTCGTCGCCGAGGCCTCGGGCAATCCGCTTCTCCGCTCGGTGGTCGGCGTCGTGGAACTCTGCCTCGCCCTGGGCGCGCAGGCCGGGACGGACGAGGAGAACCGCGCCGCCCGCCTTGCTGCCACGCGACAGCACGAAACCCTCGTCGGCGCGATCGAGTCGGGAGACGCGGAAGCTGCCGGTTCGGTGATGGCGGAGATCGTGTCCGATGGATTGGCGCACGCGCTGAAGCGGCTGGGGTAGAGCCTCAGAAGCTGCAGTCGGGGCTGTTACGAACTTCCAGTCGGCGACCCTCTACCGTTTACGGGAGAGGGTGGCGCGTAGCGCCGGGTGAGGGGGCCGCTTGCGCTAAACCTCTGCTATACAGTAACAATTCAGCGCAAGGTGCACCCCCCACCCGCCCGTCGGGCACCCTCCCCCGCAGGCGGTGGAGGGCCCGACTGCGAGCGCACCGCCCCACCTTCTACCTTCTACCTTCTACCTCCTACCTTCTACCTCCTACCTCCCACCTCCCAGCCATTCGGGCATAGCCCTCATGGCCTTCTCGACCTGCATGACTCCACCGAAGACATGCATCGCCTCCGGCGACCGTCGTCGAAGTCCTCCCAACGTCGCATATCGCCCCTCGCGGCGCTGCCTTGACTCGCCCCACACACGAAGCTTAACGTTCAGTTATTGGGACAGATGTTCCAAATGTGGAACAATCCGAAAGAGATTGTCCGATAAGGCCTTGGGAGGTCAGCTATGCAGGATGCAGCACCCGTGCTGGAGGCACGGCACATCAGGCGCCACTTCGGTGCGGTGGTGGCGCTGGCTGATGCCTCGCTGAATCTTTATCCGCGCGAAGTGGTCGGCCTCGTCGGCGACAACGGCGCTGGCAAATCGACCTTGCTGAAGATCCTGTCGGGCATTGTCGCGCCATCCGGCGGCGACATCGTCATAGACAGCAAAACTGTGCTGCTGCGGCGCGCACAGGACGCCATGGATGCGGGCATCGAGACGGTCTACCAGGACCTTGCCCTTGTCGACACCATGTCCGCCTACCAGAATGTCTACCTTGGGCGAGAGGAACTCTCGCCCAACCCCGTGGCGCGCTTTTTCAACCTCGTCGATGACAAGAAGATGCGCGCCCGCGCCCGCGAGGTGCTCGACGCGCTGCAGGTCAAGGTGCCCTCGATCAATGTCGCGGTTAAGGGCATGTCCGGCGGGCAGCGCCAATGCCTCGCCATCGCCCGCGCGCTGCTCTGGGGGCGCCGTATCGTCATCCTCGACGAGCCCACGGCGGCGCTCGGCGTGCGCGAGACCGGACAGGTACTCGAAGTCATCCGCGATCTGCGCAAGCACGATGTGTCGGTGATCATCGTCAGCCACAACATGCAGCAATTGATGAGCGTCGCTGACCGCATCACCGTCATGCGGCTGGGGCGCTCCATCGCCACGCGCACTGTCAAGGACACCGAAGTCAACGAAATCGTCGGGCTGATCACCGGGGCCATCCCCGGCGACTCGCCCGAGGCACTGGCACAGTCTGCTGCCCAGTCAGCGGCCTGACACGCGATCCGGCGGGAAGGGAGAACCTGCCGAACCGCGTCCTTATCGAGAACATGCTCAGGGAGGAGCACTCTATGTTTGAAACACGTAACACCCGCGCGCTTGCCATCGTGGCGCTCGCCGTTCCGGCGCTGCTTGGCCTCACCAGCCTCGCCACCGCACAGGACAAGTTCAAGCTCGGCATGCTGGTGGGTGGCAATACCTGCTGCGAGTGGATGAAGGCCCAGGGCGATGTCGCCCGCGCCCTCGCCGAAAAGGAGGGCTGGGACTATGTCGAGCTTTCCAACAACAATGACCCGGCCGTTGCGCTCAAGAACGCCCAGATCATGGTCCAGGAAGGCGCCAAGGCCGTCATCCAGTTCAACGGCCAGCCCTCGTCCAACCCGGCGATCAGCGCCGTGATGAAGGCTGCCGGCATCCCGATCGTCACCTATGACATTGCCGATCCGGGCATGTATTTCGTCGGCATCGACAATCTCGCGGCCGGCATCGCCGGTGGCGAACAGCTCGGCATGATCATCAAGGACAAGTGGAACTGCGCGCCCGATCTCGTCATCTCGTCGGAAGGCGCGGGTGCCGGCATCGTCAACGAGTGGCGGACGGGCGGCATGCGCACCGGTGTCAAGAACATCTGCCCCGATATCCCCGCCGAGAAGTTCGTCTCGTTCGAAGGCTCTGGTGATGCGGCCGTGGCGCTGCAGCCGGCACGCGACCTGCTCGCCGCCAACCCGAACGCCGTCAAGATGGCCGTTGTCGGCATCAATGATGGTGGCGTACTCGGCCTGATCAACGCCGCCGAACAACTGGGCCGCGCCGATCAGGTGATCGGCTGGGGCCAGGACGGCGCCTTCATCACCGGCGACAATGTCAACCCGCATCTCGCCGGCTCGGTGTTCTACTTCCTTGAGGGCTATGCGGTTTACGCCATCCGCGACGTGATCAAGCCGATCGCCGAGGGCAAGGATGTTCCGCTCAAGGCCGATGCTGGCGATCCGGCCTCGAAGGTCCAGCCCTGCCCGGTTTCCGCCGAACAGGCCAAGGCCGTTCCCGACATGGCAGAACGCGTGACCCAGCTCCTCGCTGCGCCCGCCGGCACCACCGCCTACGACCTGTTCTGCCCCAACAAGGGGTGATTGGACAGTATGAGGGCCACCCGCTCGAAGGAGCGGGTGGCTTACTCAAGGCCGAGATTCTTGACTGACCCGGAACCAAAATGTCCCTCGCTCCAGCCATTGAAACCGCGCCGCCCGCCATGCCATTCAAGGCGCGTCTCGGGGGTTGGGGCACCGCGATCCTGCTGCTCTCGGTCTGGGCGGCGCTGCTCATCGCCACCGGCCTCTACCGTCCGGATTTCTTCGCCCACCAGACCCTGCTCGCCATCGCCTTCACCATGGCAGTGGTCGGCGTGCTCGCCGTCGGTCAGGGCATCATCGCCATTTCCGGCGGCTTCATTGATCTGAGCCAGCCGGCGGGCCTCATCCTTTCGGGCCTCATTGCCGTTCGCCTCTCCGAGGCCGGGCTGCCACTGCCGCTGGTGGTGGTCGGCGCGGTGCTGACGGGCATGGCCTGGGGCGCGCTCAATGCCGCAATCATCGTCTTCGCCAAGCTCAACCCGGTGATCGTGACGCTCGCCACCAATTTCATCGGCCTCGCCGCGCTCTACCTGATCTTCCAGCTGGCGCAGGTGCCGAACGGCAGCGAGATCTATCACTTCGGGCGCACCAATATCCTCGGGCTCCCCGCGATCTGGTGGCCGATGCTGCTCATCATCGTCGTCACCGGCTTCCTGATGCGCTCCACACGGTATGGTCGGCGCACCACCGCAGTGGGCGGCAACCGCGCCGCAGCCAAGGCGCGCGGTATCTCATTGAAAGCCATGCGCTTCGGCACCTTCATGGCGGCGGGCGGCTTTGTCGGCTTCGCCGCCGTGCTCTTTGCCTCGGCGGCCGGCCCGTTCAACCCCAGTTCCGCCAGCACGCTGCAGCTGAATGTCATCGCCGCCGTCATCCTCGCCGGCATTTCGCTCGCGGGTGGACGCGGGAATTTCTGGATGCTGCTGCTTTCGGTGGGCTTCCTCTCCACAATCCCCACGTCCCTCGTGTTTTTCGGGCTCTCGTCGGACACGCAGTCGATCTTCCAGGGCGTGTTGCTGATGATCGCCGTCGCCATCGACGGCTACCGGGCGCGGAGGAGCCCAACATGACCGACACGACAAACGACCGCACGCTGCCGGCCTATCAGCTGCCGCATCACCCGCTGCGCGATCTCCTCACCGGTTCGGTCGCCTCCATCGCCTTCACCTTCATCGCCGTGGTCGCCATCGGCCTCCTCTGGGTGGGGCCGAAATTCCTGTCCTTCGGCAATGTGTCGATCATGGGCACCTTCCTCATCGTGCCATTGATTGTCGGCGCCTTCGCGGGCTTCGCGCTTCTCGCAGGTGTCGTCGATCTCTCCATCGGCTCGATCGTCGGCATCTCCGCTGCCGTCTTTGCCTACCTGATCAGCCATGGCTGGGGCGTGCCCGGCGCCGCCATCGTGACGCTCGTCATGTGCCTCGGCATCGGTGGGCTGAACGCCCTCGCCATCGTGCGCTTCGGCGCTGACCCGATCGCCGCAACCTTGGGCATGCTGACCGCCCTGCGTGGCATCACCTGGGTGCTGGCCGGCAACCAGCGCATGATCTCCGCCTTCGATATCGATTGGTTCAATCTCATCAACATGCAGGTTCTGGGGCTGCCGCTGTTCTTCCTCATCGCCATTGGATTGACGCTGCTCGCCGCGCTGATCGTCACCAAGACACGGATCGGCCGCCATGTTCAGGCGGTCGGCGGCGACGACAAGGCAGCAGGACGCGCCGGCATCCCGGTCGGCCGCGTGCGCACCGCCGCGCTCATGCTCTCGGCCTTTGGCGGTGGCCTCGGCGGCCTCGTCTATGTTGGACAGCTGGGTTCGGCGGCCGGCGCCACCGGCTTCGGCCTCGAGTTCCAGGTTTATGCCGCGCTGATGATCGGCGGGTACTCCATCCTGCGCGGTGGCGTCGGCAATCCCATTGGCGGGGCGCTCGGCCTGCTCGTCGTCGCCGGTGTCGCCAACATCCTCGATCTGAAGGCCATCAGCCCGTACTATGTGAACATCATCATCGGCCTGCTGCTGCTCGCCGCCGTGCTGCTCGACCGCCTGCGTGGCGGCGACTCCTACGAATAATCCGCCCAAACCTCCGTCCGGGAACAACCCAAGTGAAAATCTCAGACATCACCATCAAGACCTTCAAGACCACTGCCGACCGCTGGGACGTGGGCCACGCCCTGCCGCTCGTCGATCATCCGCTCTTGCAGACCGTGCTCACCATCCACACCGACGAGGGCGTGGTCGGGCACTATTTCGGCGGCGGCTCGCATGGCGACGCCGAGGGCCTCAACGTCGTCGACCAGCAGATGATCGTCTGGCGCCTGAAGGATCTGCTCGTCGGGCAGGATCCGATGGATCGCGAAATGATCTGGAAATGGCTCTGGGTCGCCAATATTCCGGAAAACGTCGCCTCGGTGATCGACAACGCCCTTTGGGATCTCGCCGGCCGCTTCGCCAACCTGCCGGTCTACAAGCTGATGGGCGGCGCGCGGGACAAGGTGAAGGCCTATGCCTCGACCTACCCCAATATCGGCAAGCCGCATGTCTATGCCGAGCACGCGCTCGCCTGCAAAAACGAAGGCTACATCGCCTACAAGATCCACCCGCACTATTTCTGGAACCCCGAAACCGGCCAGCCGACGCCCGGCCGCCCGTCCAACATCAAGGCCGATATCGAGACAATCCACCTGGTACGCGAGGCGGTCGGCCCGGACTATGTGCTGATGTACGACCCCTGGGGCACCTATATGAGCCTCGAGGAGGCCATCCAGGTCGGCCGCGAACTCGAGAAGCTCAACTATTACTGGTATGAGCACCCGATGCCGGAATATCGCGTCGAGAGCTATGTGCGCCTCTCGCGCGAGCTCACGATCCCGATCCTCTCGCCGGAAATCGTCGCAGGCGGCGTCTTCAGCCGCGCCGAGTGGATCCTGCGTGGCGCGGGCGACATGAGCCGCATCGACGTCGTGCGCGGCGGCATCACCGGGGCGCGAAAGACGGCTATCGTCGCCGAGGCCTATGGGCTGCGCTGCGAAATGCACATGGCCGGCTGGGGCAACCTGCAGGTCTGCGGCGCCACATCCGAGGATACGTCGGAATATTATGAGAAGGGCCTGCTCGCGCCGGGCGTCGATTACGACAAGCCGCACCCCTATCTCAAGAACACCTGTGATGCCATCGACGCCGAGGGCTATGTGCATCTGCCCAAGGGGCCCGGTATGGGCTACGAAATCGAGTGGGACTATATCGATGACAACCTCACCGAGCCCAACGCGACGCTGAAGAAGCAGCACTGGTAATGGCTCGAAGGGGGCCAGACGCACCGGCCGGCACCCTCCCCTTGACGGGGAGGGCCGGAGTGGGGTGTTGGCTTTTCGCCGAGGCCCAAAGCCTTGGTGTATCTCTGTCCCCCCACCCCTGCCGCCTCCCCGAGAGGGGCAGGTAGACCCGACTGCGAAGAACGAGGACCTAGCGCCAATGTCCGCCATCACCAGGTCAATCCAGGCCATGGACCTCCTCGCTCGCAAGGGGCCGCTCGGCGTTCGCGCCGTGGCCCAGCAGCTCGAGCTGCCTCTGGGCTCGGTGCATCGCCTGCTGCATGACCTGTTGGAGGAAGGCATCGTCGACCGCACGCCCTCGGGCGAGTGGGAACTCTCCTATCGCCTGCTCGAGATCACCGGCCACCAGCTCGAGCGCATCGACCTGCCCCGGCTCTGCCGGCCGTTCGCCGAACGCATCGCCGAGGCGACAAAGGAAACGGTCAACATCAATGCACTCTCGGGCCATTGGGGCATCTGCATCGACAAGGTGCGCGGCAACGAGCGCATGCAGCTCGATCTGCGCATCGGCAACCGCGGGCCCCTCAATTGCGGCGGCGCCGGCAAGGCCATGCTGGCCTATATGAGCGACGAGGAGCGCGAGGATATCTATCTGGCGCCCCTTCCCGCCTTCACGCCGATGACCATCACCGACCCAACCCGGCTCCGCGACGAGATCGCCAGGATCCGCAGCCGGTTCTATTCCATCGACGACCAGGAGGTGGTGATGGGCGTCTATTGCGTCTCGGTGCCGATCCTCGACCGCACCGGGCGCGCTGCCGGCGCCATCAGCGTCACCGGCCCGTCGCCCAAGGCGCCCGGGCCCGGGATCATGCCGGTAGTGGAAATGCTTTGGGATGCCTGCGGCCATGTCAGCCGCCGCCTCGGCTTTTCGGGCAGCTGGCCGCCGGTGCCGGTCACCACCACCCTCACCCCCGAACTGGCCTGAGGAGAACGCACATGCCGACCCATCGCATCGCATGGATGATGCGTCTGAAGCCCGGCAACGAAGCGCTGTACAAGCAGCGTCACGACGAGATCTGGCCAGAAATGCTGGCAGAAATGCAAGCGGGCGGCATTCGCACCTTCTCAATATACCGCCATGGGCTGGATCTCTTCGCTTATATGGAACGCACCAACCCACCCGATCCTGCCGACAAGCCCAGCGCTACTGCCTGGCGCTGGTGGGAGATGATGGCGCCCCTGATGGACACCCATCCCGATTTTTCACCCGTGCAATATCCCCTTGAGGAGATGTTCCACTTCTCGCCCCGTTCGATAGCCGAGGACTAGTTCAATGCCGAAATCCATGATCGAGGGCGTCGTCCCTATTCTCGTGACCCCGTTCTTCGATGATGGCAGCATCGACGACGAAAGCCTCGAACGCCTGATCGATTTCAACATAGCCGCTGGCGTGCATGGCCTCGGCGTGGCGCTTGGGAGCGAGATCTTCAAGTTCACCGAGGCCGAGCGGCAGGATATCGCCGTCCGCGTGGTGCAGGCGGTCAATGGCCGCGTTCCGGTGGTGATGAACACCGGCGCCAACGGTACCGCGCTCGGGGTACACTATGCCCGCCTCGCCGAAGAGGCAGGCGCCGACGCGCTGATGATCTTCCCGCCGAGCTTTTTCCCTGTCGGGGCCGACGAGATCGCCGACTATTACCGCCAGATCGCAAAGTCGGTCTCTATCCCGCTGATCATGCAGGATATTCCGCAGGCGCCGATTTCACCCTCGCTCGCACTCCGTATCGTCGAGTCGAGCCCATCGGCCAGCTATATCAAGGTCGAGACCCTGCCCGTCACCACCAAGGTCGCCGATATGGCGAAGGCCGCGGGCGACAAGCTGGTGATCTTTGGCGGTGCTGGTGGCGGCTATTTCATCGAGGAATTGCGCCGTGGCGCGCGCGGCACCATGCCGTTCTGCTCGCAGCCGGCCGAGTTCGTCGCGGTCTGGGACCTGTTCAACAAGGGCGACGAGGCGGGCGCGATGCGGGTATTCGAGAGCGCCTTCACCGCGCTCAACCGGCTTTCCGGCCAGGGCGGCGACATCTTCTACCACGTGCACAAGCAGCTGCTGGTCCGCCGCGGCGTGATCCGAACAGCGCATGTGCGCAGCCCGACCATGACCATTGACCCATTGACCCAGCGCGAACTGGATGCGGTGATTGCGCAGATTCAGCCGGAGCCGGTGGCGTTCTGAGGGGGTGAAGGGCAAACCGGAGCTTGCAGTCGGCGTCCCTCTCCCTCGTGAGGGAGAGGGTGCCCGAAGGGCGGGTGAGGGGGCACCTTGCGCCGAATACCCTCACGATCTCAGTGGTTTAGCGCAAGCGGCACCCCCACCCGGCGCTATGCGCCACCCTCCCCCGCAAGCAGGGGAGGGAATCCCGACTGCGGGAGAGGGCCCTGACGGAGAGCCCCGCAAGGGGGAGGGCCCAACTGCGCGCTTTGCGCCCTACTTCGCCTCCGGGATCCACACCACCATCGAGCCGTTGCCGCGATTGGCCCAGAGGTAATAGGGGATCGCCGTCAGCGCGGAAGATTTCTCCGCAGGTGGCGAGGTGCGATAGAGTTCGGTGAATCCCTTCTCTTCGATCTCAACCGCGGGTGCCTTGAGCGACACCGCGCCATAGAGATCCGGCCGCGAAACCACGCTGATCTCGCTCTCCCGCGGCAGACGGAAGCGCTGCACACGGCCACCCGGATTGTCGACTTCCTCGATGCAATAGACCAGCGGCCCACGCTTCAGTGCCACGCGGCCCGTGTCCATCACCACGCCCGGATTGGCATAGAGACGCACAGGCTGCATCGGCAGGTCGAGCGCGATGACATCCCCCTTCTTCCAGGTACGCTCGATGGTGACATAGCCACTCACCGGGTTCACGGCATGGCTCTCACCATTCACCTTCAGCGTCGCACCCTGGCACCAGCCGGGAATACGCAGCTTCAGCTCGAAGCGCGCATCCGTCTCCGGGTCGACATGCACCTTGATGTCGCCCGACCACGGATAGTTCGACTCTTCCTTGAGCGTCACCTTGGTGCCCGCCACGGCCTGCGTGGTCGAGATGCCGCCATACAGGTGAAGTGCCAGACCCGTGGGTGAGGTCGAGACAAAATAGCCGCCCACCGAGGCCACCAGCCGGCTCACATTCATCGTGCAGCACGGGCACGTATGCCAGTCCCAGCGCTCTGCCTTGCCGATGCTTTCGAGCGGATTGGCATAGAAGTAGTGCTCGCCGTCGCGGCTCAAACCGGAGAGTGCGCCGTTGAACAGCGCCAGTTCGAGTATGTCCGCATATTTGCCGTCAAGATCGAGATGCAGCATGCGCTGCGCCCAGAAGATCAGCGCCACCGAGGCACAGGTTTCGGCATAGGCCGTCTCGTTGGGCAGGTCGAAATCATGGGTGAACCCCTCATTGTGCGCCGAGGGGCCAAGGCCCGCCGTCACATACATCTTGGTGTCCATCACGTCGCGCCACAGTGTCTCGCACGCCTTCTTGAGGCTCGCGTCGTTGAGTTCGGCCGCAAGGTCCGCCATCGCCGTGTACATGTACATGGCGCGCACGGCGTGCCCCACCACCTTGTCCTGCTCGCGCACCGGCTTGTGGCTCTGCGAATACTCGTAGGTGCCTTGGGTGTAGCGCTGCCACTCCCAGCCCTTCGCTTCGCGCCCCTCGCGCTCGACATCGAAGTAATGCGGCGGCTGATGCCCACGCTCATTGATGAAATATGTGGCGAGGTCGAGATGCTTCTTCTCGCCGGTCAGCCGATAGAGCTTGATCAGCGCGATCTCGATTTCCTGGTGGCCGCAATAACCGCGCCTCTGCCCCGGTCCGGTGCCGAAGGTCTGGCGGATATGCTCGACATAGCGTTCCATCACATCGAGCCAGCGGCGACGGCCGGTGGTTTCGTAATACGCGATGGCGCCTTCCAGCATGTGGCCGGCGTTATAGAGTTCGTGGTTGTCGCGCAGGTTGCTCCAGCGCTTTTCGGGCTCGCGGCCAAGATACCAGCAGTTGAGATAGCCGTCCGGCTCCTGTGCCTTCTCGAAATCGTCGACGATGGCCTCGATCTTCGCCTCGATATCGGGGTCGCGGCGATGGCTCAGCGCATAGGACGCCGCTTCGATCCACTTGCCCACGTCGGAATCCCAGAACACCTGCACGGTGAAGCCGTTGGCATGGCGTGGAAAGCGCAGCGGCGGCGGCGGATTAGGCAGCTTCAACGAGTCGAGCAGTCCATACTCAGCCAGCTTCTTGTGCTGGCTGGGAATGGTGCGGGCCAGCACGGTCTCGAGCCGCTCCTTCCAGAAATCGCCCTCGAGGCGCACATCAACGAACCTGACTGATTTGTACTCGCTCATCTTGTCTCCCTTTCGCCTCCGCCCGAGCCGGACGAAAGCCTGTTTGGTTTCACCGGGCCGTCGATTGCCGTTGCACCAGCGTGCAGGGCAGCCGCTTGAGGCCCGAAATTGCTTCCCCGCCGATCATTGCGATCAGCGCCCGCCCGGCCTCGCGGCCGAGATCGGCAAGGTTCATGTCGATACTGGTGATCGGCGGGCGTGCGGCCTCCGTCATCACCTGCCAATTGTCGAAGCCGACAACGGCCACGTCCTGTGGCACGCTGAGCCCGCGCTCACGCACCGCCTCGATCACGCCCCGCGCGATCTGGTCATTGCCGCAGAACACCCCGTCGGGCGGCGCGACCGCACCAGAGCCGAACAACTGCGCCACCGCCTGACGACCCCATTCCTCGCTCCAATTGCCGGTCACACAATGGCTTGGCTCGGCCTTGAGCCCGTGCCGGGCAAGCGCGGCGTGAAAGCCGTTGCGGCGCTGCTGTACGGCTTCGAACCGCTCGGGCCCGGTGACATGCGCCATGCGTCGACATCCCACCGCAACCAGATGGTCGACCGCAAGCGCCGCGCCGGCCTCCTCGTCTGCGAGCAGCGACAAGGCCGACCCGTCCTCGGGTTCGGAGTAGACATAGATCACCGGCAATCCGGCCGGCAGCGGACCCACAGGGGGACGCCGGTCGGCGCGGCGCGCCGTCACCACCAGCCCGTCGATCCGCTTGCCGAGCAACTGGTCCACATGCTGCCGCTCGCGCTCCGGGTCGTCGGTGGCGTTGCACATGAAGACCGCCACACCCTCGTCGGCGAACACTTCCTCCAGCGCCTGGAAAATCGGCAGCGTGAAGCGCCCGAACGCGTCCGACGAGATCACTCCGACCGTGCGGCTGCGGGTGCGGTGCAGGCTCTGCGCCAGGTCGTTCGGCCGGTAGCCGATCTCGCGGGCCACCTGCATCACCTTTTCGCGCGTTTCCTGCCGCAACCGCCCTTCCCCGTTCAGCGCCTTGCTCGCCGTGCCGAGCGATACTCCGGCGAGCCGCGCGACGTCGCGGATCGTCGGGCCATGGCGGCCGGCGCGGGAGATACTGGGGATGGGCTGGTCGGTCATAGCTGCTGTCCTACTTCACGGCGCCGTTCAGGAAGCCCGCGACGTAGTACTTCTGCAAGAGGATATAGATCAGCACGCATGGCAGGATGGAGAGGATCACACCGGCCTGCAGCGCGCCCCAGTCCACCGCCCCGAGGCGGCCGGCGCGCACGCTGACCAGCATGATCGGCACGGTGAAGCTCGATTCCTTGTTCATGAAGATCAGCGCCGACAGGAACTCGTTCCAGCTGGCGATGAAGGCAAAGAGCGCCACTGTCACCACGCCAGGCACCACCAGCGGCAAGAAGATGCTGATCAGCGCCTGGAAAGAACTCGCACCATCCACCCGCGAGGCCTCCTCCACTTCCTTGGGGATCGCTTCGAAGCTGTTGCGCATCAGGTAGATCGAGAACGGCAGTTGCAGGATGGTGTGCACCATCGCGAGCCCGATATGCGAGTTGGCGAGACCCCATTTCGAGAACGTCAGGTAAAGCGGTGTCAGCAGCGCCTGATACGGAATCATCAGCGGCGCCAGCAGGATGATGAACCACACCTCCTTGAACGGCATCTTGAACCGCGCCAGCCCATAGCCGGCCGGAACGGCGAGCAGCAGGCACAAGAGGATGGTCAGCGCCGCCACCAGCATCGAATTGCCCAGATAGCTGAGCAGCCCCGCCTGGTACTCATACACCTTGAGATAGTTCTCGAGGCTCAGCGCCCGCGGCAGATATTCGGGCGGCGACACGCGCGCCTCGGCCGATGGCTTGATCGAGGCGATGAAGCTCAAGACGATCGGCGCCATCATCACCACGATCAGAAACACGCAGATCGCGCCGATGAGATAGCCGAGCCCGCGGCTTTCGCCGGCTGTACGAGCGACATAGGCCTTGACCTTGACCTTGGGCGCGACGGCCCCTTCCGCAAGCGCAGTCATGCCTGTGGACTCCGGTTCGAAAGGATCACCTGCAGGGTGGAAAACACCAGGATGATCAGGGTGAGGATGATGGAGAGCGCCGCGCCATAGCCCAGTTTGAAGCTGATGAAGCTGTTCTGGTAGATCCAGTAGACCGAGGTGAACGTCTGGCCGCGCGGGTTGCCACCCGTCATGATGTAGAACTGATCGAAGGCCAGCATCGAGCCGATCACCGAGATCAGCGTGGTGAGCATGATGACGCGCAGGCTCAAGGGCAGGATGATGTACCACACCCGCTGCCAGTAATTGCCACCATCGATCAGCGCCGCTTCCCCGATTTCGCCGTTGATCGACTGGATGCCGGCGACGAACAGCAGCATGCCGAAGCCGATCACCTTCCACGTGATGGAGATCGTCACCGCCAGCAGCGCCGGGTCGGCCTTGGTGAACCACACCATCGGCTCGGACAAGAGCCCGATATCGACAAGGATACGGTTGAACATGCCGACCTGCTGATCGAACAGCCAGAACCAGAGCAGGCTCGACGAGCCGATGCCGATCACCACCGGCAGGAAGATGATGCCGCGCGTCAATTGCTGCAGTGGCCGGTTGGGCGCGGTCAAGAGCGCCAGCGCGAAACCCAGACCCATCAGGATGGGCGTTATGAAAACCGTGTATTTGGCCGTGAAGCCCAGCGCCCGCCAGAACGACTTGTCCTCGAGTGCCTTGGCGTAATTCTCGAGCCCGATGAACTTTCCGCCGCCCAGCAGCGAGGTATCGGTGAGGCTCAGATACACCAGCTGCGCCAGTGGCCACAGCACGAACAGCACAACGAACACGAGGGCCGGCAGCACATAGAACAGCCCCTGGTATTTTCTCAAGACGGCCGACACGGCGTCCCCCTGTTCCGAAGCGACAAATGTGGCGGCGGCCGGGTTCGCCGCCGCCACGAGTCCGGGAGGACTTTACTGTGCGGCGATCCCGCGCATCGTCTCGCGCGCTGCCTCGATGGCGCCGTCGATGTCACCATCGAACACCGCCGTCTGGAGCATGGTCAGCCAGGGCGACTGGTCGGCGTTCACCATGTCGTTGAACTTGAACGCATAGGGCGTCTTGCCGATGCCGACCGCCTTGGCGGTGGTGATGTAGCGCGGCTCCGCCTTGAAGTACTCATTGTCGGCAAGATCCGAGCGCGACGGCAGGATCAGGTTCTTGGCGAGTGCATTCAGCTGCGCCTCGTCCGTCAGTTGCCACTGGATGAACTCGATGGCCTTTGCCGCATTCTTCGAACCCTTCGGCACGGCGATCACGTCACCGCCGACGAAGCTCGAGGCATCGCCTTCGTTCACGCCCGGCAGGGGCGCGATGCCGAAATCGATCTCCGGATGGTTGGCCTTGAGCGCAGCGATGGCGAAGCCACCCGAGCCCTGCATGCCGACCGTGCCGGTTTCAAACGTCGCCTGGAAATTCGCGCCGGTATCGGCTTCCGCGCTCTCGGGGATGGCACCGGCCGTCCACAGGTTGCGCAGCATGGTCAGCACTTCCTTGACGCCCGTGCCGTCCATCGCCGGCGCATCGCCGGAGGTTGGCAGCAATGTCGCGCCCGAGGCCCACATCATCGGCGCCTGGGTGAAGATGTTGCAACCGCCGCACGAGCCGGAGAAATAGTAGCCATACGCGCCGGGCACCTTCTCCTTGATCTGCATGGCGAACTTCTCAAGCTCGGCAACCGTCTTGGGCGGGGATTCCGGGTCGAGCCCGGCCTGCGTGAACAGACCCTTGTTATAGAGCAGGATCGACACGTCGGGCGTGAACCCTGTGCCGTACAGCTTGCCGTCATAGCTGGCGAGATCGCGGAACGCCTGCGCCACCTTGGCCTGGTTCGGGTCGGCCCCGAGCGTATCGGTCAGATCGGTCAGGAAGCCGGCCTTCATGAAATCCGGCATGAAGATCAGGTCGAAAGAGATCAGGTCCGGCACATCGCCCGCCTGTACCGAGGTGGCGAGCTTGGTCACCATCTGGTTGTCGGGGATCGTGGTGAGCTCGATCTTGTCCTCGTGGCTCGCGTTCCACAGGTCGATCATGTGCTGCGCAGCGTTCGAGCTCGACGCACGCGCCCAGATCGAGAGCGTTTCGGCATGTGCTACCGCCGGCACGAACAGTGCGGCCGATAGTGAAAGGGCAAGCATCGTCCTGCCCAGAACTGGCATATTCATTCGGTTTTCCTCCCGTTTGTCCCCTGCCGAAGTCCCGTTCGGGGTCCTTTTTCCGGCAGTACGGATCATGTCACCGCGGCGCAGCCCTGTGGGCCCGCAGCGTCTCTCCCTAACGTCCCCGGAAAGCTCTGCCTCCGGGCCTATTCCGCCGACCCCATTCGGGGCGTATCAGCGGATATTGCTTTGCCCGCGCGACGGGCATGTTCCGGGAGGATGGCCGCAATCTGCCGACCTCCCGCTTTGGCCCACCGCCCCGCACCGCCACTTTTCGACGCGGAACAGAGGCACCAGACCGCAGACCTGCGCGCTACACACGCAATGCAACGCCTTCGCAGCCATCTTGAGAAAAGCTTTTCCCACTGGGGAGCACACGCCGCTGCAAGGGCAGACGCTGCAATTTGGGAAAAGCTTTTCTCTTCACGGATTTCTGGCACGAAGTGCTGTCACGAGCAAGGGGGTCGAAGCGGAATTCCAGAAGGGTGTGGACTGCGACTTTGGTGGGATGTTCTGGCGCGGGATGGTCACCGGCAGGTTCCTGCAAGGCAACGCTCGCGCTCAGGCGAGTGCGACCTGCGCATGCTCGGATGCCGGACGGTTCACTTGAGCCCGCTTCTGGCCCCATCGGATCATTCGTCTGCTGTGGTTGCGATTCGCTCACAACAGGGTGATCAATGGTGCTCGCTGGGACGCTGCAAAGAAAGCTCGGAGACCACCGCTCAAAACTGGTCAATGCTGAGTTCGTATGCTTCGGTCAGTTTTGGCTTACGACTGCGAAGACGGATGTGGTCTCCATTCAGGCGTCAGGACCCACAGGTCCACAATTTGAGCGATCCCTTCAGATGGAATGCATGAGTGGCTGATTTCGGTTCGATGACCTGGCTGAACCCGCCCCCCGAAGCGAAACTTGACGGGCAGACACTGTCGGTCAAGACCGGCGGCCAGACCGATTTCTGGCGCGGCACCTTCTACGGATTTTGGCGTGACTCTGGGCACTTCCTCCATCAGCGGATCGAGGGGGATTTCACTGCCGAAGTGACGATCGAAGGCAAGTTCGAAGAACTCTACGATCAGGCCGGGTTGATGGTCCGGCTTTCCGAAAGCTGCTGGGTCAAGGCCGGCATCGAGTATACTGACGGAGCGATGCATTTCTCCGTGGTCGTAACCAATGACAACTCGGACTGGTCGCAGCTACTGGTGCGGGCCGACGGGGGCAAAATCCGCCTGAGGCTGACGCGTCAGGGGGACGCGATCCGTATACAATACCTCGACCAGAACGACGACGCCTGGAAGGCCGCGCGTCTCGCCTATATCCCGAAGACGGCTGCAATCGATCTGGGCGTTATGTGCTGCTCGCCCCAGCGCGAAGGCTTCGAAGTCACTTTCAGCGATTTCGACATTCGCGAAGCCATTTCACGCGAACTCCACTGAGCAAGACGCTCCTGGCCCAAAACGGGAGACGAGTGGCTGCCGGCCGGGAACGCGCGCCCTGGCCATTGGCACTGCGTCGCCCGCGCTCGGGAGCGGCAGCTCCCCGAAAAGGGCGCCACCGCTAGATTTGGGGAGCGATAGCCCCCGTCACACCCCCAACCCCGCCTGCTCCGCGCAAATCCGGTCGATCAGCGCGTCCATCTCACCTTCCGGGGGCTTGCCGGCGGCGAGACGCTTCTTGAGATGCGCGATGGGCTCGGAAAGGATCTTGTCGAGGTCGGTCTCACAAGTGAAATCGCCCGCCACCGCCTTCACCTTGGAATTATCGAACAAAGCCGACCAGCTCTTGTCGCCGACGAGCGGCCCGATCCAGTCGGGCTTGTAGCGCACCAGCGTATCGGTGGGCACATGCACGATCCTGGGCTCGACGCCGAGCCCGCGCCCGATGGCGCGGTAGATCTGGTCCCAGGTGAACGCCTTGTCGCCGGTGATGTGGTAGATTTCACCGAGCGTCTGGCTCTGGCCCAAGAGCCGCACGAAGGGCACGGCGAAATCCTCGGACCGGGTCAGCGTCCACGGCGTTGCCCCATCGCCGGCCACGAAGACCGGCCGGCCTTCCAGCATGCGGCGCGGCAGTACGTCGCCCTCGCTGGTCATGGTGGGGAGCCCGGTGCGCACCGTGTGGCTCGGCCGCACGATGGTCCAGGGCAGGTTGGTCGAGGCGGCGAGCAGCTCCTCGCAGGCGATCTTGGCCTGGCTATAGGGCCAATAGGGGTTCACCGCCGGCGTCTTCTCGGTGATCACGTAGTGGCGCGCCGGCTTCTCATAGACCGAGGCCGAGGAGATGAAGACATAGTGCTTCGTCTTGCCCGCGAAAGTCGCGATGTCCTGTTGCATCTCTGCGGGCGTGAACACCATGAACTGGCAGACCACGTCGAAGCGCTCGTCACCAAGCTTCGCATAGGCGGCCTGGTCCTTCATGTCGCCCTGGATCACCCGCACGCCCTCGGGGAGTGCGGCATCGCGCTGGCCGCGGTTGAACACCGCCACGCTGTGCCCGGCCCTCACGGCTTCCGCGACGCAGGGCAGCGAAATCTGGCCGGTGCCGCCGACGAACAGGATGCTGAGACTCATGGGGCGCTCCTCCGAGGCGTTTTGTTGGTTGAACGATAATCTAGCGGAGCCGTGCGCCCCCCGCCACCGCGGCTTTCGTTTCATCGGCGGTGCTGGAGGGGATGGCAGCAAGCCGCTGGCGCCGCCTGGATTGCTCTGATCCATCACCCCGGGGCGGCAATGTCGGCGGACACCTCCGAATGTCAAACGGGCCAGGCCGAACGCCGCCATCTGGCAATCCCGGTCGATCCGTGGTTCCTATGCCTCCCGATTTCCCCGACTTGCGGAGTATGAACGATGGGCGAAAAACTCACCCTCACGGCCAGCGACGGCTTCACCCTCAACGCCTACAAAGCCGAGCCCAAGGGCACGCCGCGCGGTGGCGTCGTCGTCATCCAGGAAGTCTGGGGCGTCAACAACTGGGTGCGCTCGGTGGTGGATTACTACGCCGCCGAGGGCTATCTGGCCATCGCGCCCGCCATGTTCGACCGCGTCGATTTCGGTTACGAGAGCGAGAACTACGCCCCCGATCAGTTTGTCATCATCGGCGAGATGATGAAGAAGTTCGACCATGCGACCGCTCGCCTCGATGTCGAAGCGGCGGTAAAGGCTGTCGCGTCCGCCGGCAAGGTCGGCATCACTGGCTTCTGCTTCGGGGGCTCGACCAGCTGGCGCGCCGCGCATTTCGGCCTCGGGCTCTCGGCGGCGTCCGGCTATTACGGCGGCGGCGTCGCGAACTATATCGACATGGCCCCGACCATTCCGCTCGAAATGCATTATGGCGACCAGGACCATGGGATCCCGGTCGAGCAGGTCGAGCAGCTGAAGGCGAAATACCCTGACGTCGGCATCTATCTCTACCACGCCGAGCACGGCTTCTGCTGTTCCGACCGTGGCAGCTACAACAAGGAAGCGGCCAACGCCGCCACTGCCCGTACCCTCGCCTTCTTCCGCCAGCATATCGGCTGAGCGTGTCCGGCCTCGACCATTTCGCCACTCTCCAGGTGGCCTTCGCAGATGCGGAGGCCGCACCGCTTTCGGCGAAACGGGCCATGCTGGTCGCCATGCTGATCGATGCGGCAATCGACAGCCGCTTCGCGGCAAGCGCCGACGCTACAGGTGACCTCCTGGCTTTCCGGGCAGATATCGCCACTCGCGCCCCTGCGCTCGGTGACATCATGGCGCTCGCGTCGCTGCGCCCCGATGGGCCGCGGCTCGTCACCGAAGCCGTCGAGGTGCCGATTGCCGACTATGCCAGCCTGTCGACGCCCGATTTCATGGTCAGCCTGTATAATGACCACACTGTGCAGCGCGTGCTCCTCATCCGAGCGGACGGAACGCGCGCGGAAGCCCACCCGCTGCTCAATGCAGCGATTGCGGAACTAAAGCGGGTTTAGCGGTCCGATCTTCGTCCTTCGACAAGCGCAGGATGAGGATCGGGCAGAGCGACCACGTTCGATCCGCCTCATGGTGAGCCTCCTCATCGTGAGCGTATCGAACGACGAACCACGAGGTGGATCAAGTCCCTACCGCCCCAGTTCCAGCACGACGTCCATCACCGCATCGTCATCAGCCGATGGGGCGGGAGCAAAGCCCAGTTCGGCGGCCAATTGCAGCATGCCGCTGTTCTCGCGCAGCACCCGGCCGGTGAGCCGCTTCAGCCCCTCGACCCGGGCATAGGCGATCAGCTTCAGCATCAGCGCGCGTCCAAGCCCCTGCCCCTGCAGGTCCGAGCGCACGAGAACACCGAACTCCGCGTGCTCGTGGTCAGGGTCGGCGGCATAGCGCGAGATGCCGCACAGCACCCCCGTCGCCTCGTCAAGCGCTACGAAGGCGATGTCGCGGTCATAGTCGAGCTGGCTCAACCGGATCAGCAGCTCGCCCGAAATCGTCTTCATCGGGGTGAGGAACCTCAGCCGCAGATGCTCCGCCGACACATGCTCGAGGAACTCGGGATAGAGCCCCGCGTCCGCCGGGCGGATCGGCCGCATGCGGTAGCGCCCCCCACCCACCGGCAGCACGTCCTCCCAGCCCATCGGGTATGGCCGGATCGCGAGCCGCGGATTGGGCGCCTTGATGCCGATGCGGCTCGGGTCGATCTCGATGCGCGCGTCGAGCGCCATCGCGCCATCCGCATTCACCAACAGCGGATTGATATCGGCGCCCACGATCGCCGGGAAATCCACCGCCAGTTGCGACAGCCCCAGCAGCGCGCGGATGATCGCCTGCCGGTCCGCCGGCTTCCGATCACGATAGCCGGCGAGCAGCTTCGAAATCCGGGTAGAATCGATCAAATCGCCGGCCAGCACTTCGTCGATGGGGGCAATGCCGGTGGCCGAATCCTTCACCACCTCCACCGCCGTGCCGCCCGCGCCGAACAGCACGATCGGCCCGAAGCTCGGGTCGGTCGAAAGGCCCACCAGCACTTCTTCGGCCGCCTTCATCCTCACCATCGGCTGGACGGTAAAACCGTCGAGCGCCGCTTCCTGCCCGATCGCCGCGAGCTTCTCGCGGATTGTCCGCGCTGCGGTGAACGCCGCCTGTGGCGTCCGCAGATCGAGCGCCACGCCGCCCACGTCGGATTTGTGGGTGATCGTCCGCGAGTGCAGCTTCACCACCAGTGCATCGTAATGCGCCAGCATGTCGGTGGCTGCAGCCTCCACGGCGGCCTCGTCCTTCACCACGCGGATTTCCGGCACCGGCAGGCCATAGGCGCGCAGCACCTGCTTCGCCTCATGCTCATCAAGCACACGACGCCCTTCCGCCGCCGCGGCATCGACAATCGCCGTCACCAGCGAATGGTCGGCCACCACCTGCCCGGTGCTTTCCGGAATCCGCTCAAGCCGGGCGCGCAGTTGCGACCAGCGAGTGAGGAGGCTGACCGCCTGCGCCGCTGCCGCCGGTGTATCGGCCGTCGCAACACCTGCGCCGCGCAACACGGCGCGTGCCGGCTCCGCCGCATGCTTGCCGAGCCAGGTGGCAAGCAGCGGCTTGCCATTAACGAGGCCGTTGGTCACCACGCCAGCCACTGCCGTCGCCGCATTCACCGGCGAGGCAAGCGCCGTCGGGCAGTTCATCACCAGCACCGCATCGACGCCGGGATCGGCAGCAGCCGCGACCACCGCCTGCGCGTAGCGCTCGGGCGGCGCATCGCCGATGATATCGATCGGGTTGGCATGCGACCAGGTCGGCGGCAGATGCCTATCGAGTGCCGCAATGGTTTCTGGAGTGAGCGCAGCGAGTTCGCCGCCTTCGTCGAGCAGCCGGTCGACCGCGAGCACGCCCGCACCACCACCATTGGTGACGATCGCCAGCCGGCCGCGCCTGAGTGGCGGGAACCGGGCCGTGATCTCGGCGGCATAGAACAGGTCTTCGAGGTCGTTGACGCGGATGACACCAGCGCGCCGCAGCGCCGCATCCACCACATTGTCCGCACCCGCCAGCGCGCCTGTATGCGTTGCTGCTGCGGCGGCCGCTTCCTGGTGGCGGCCCGGCTTCACCGCGATCACCGGCTTCACCCGGGCTGCGGCACGGGCGGCGCTCATGAACTTGCGCGGGTCGGGCAGCGATTCCAGGTACATCAGGATCGCCTTGGTGTCGGGGTCCGAAGCGAGGTAGTTGAGGCAATCGCCGACATCGACATCCGCCATATCGCCCAGCGAGATCAGCTGCGAGAACCCGACATCCTCTGCGGCGGCCCAGTCGACGATGGACGACAGCACCGCGCCCGATTGCGAGATCAGTCCCAGGCCGCCGGCCTTGGGCGCAATATGGGTGAAGCTCGCATTGAGCGCGAGCGTCGGGGCGAGGATTCCAATGGTATTTGGCCCGATGATGCGCATCAGCGATGGCCGCGCCGCATCGAGCATGGCCTGCCTGAGTCCGCCTTCGCTGCCGACGCCCGCGGTGATGACCACTGCGGCACGTGTGCCCCGACGCGCGAGTTCGCCCACCACTTTGGGCACCGCGCCCGGCGGCGTCACGACGATTGCGAGGTCCGGCGCCTCGGGCAGCGCTGCTGCATCCTTGTAGCAAGGGAGACCGAACAGCGCGGTATATTTCGGGTTGATCGGGTAGATATCCCCGCGATAGCCCGCCGACCTGATGTTGGCGAGCACTACCGCGCCCACCGAACCTTCCCGTTCCGAGGCACCGACAATGGCGATGGAGCCCGGCCGCATCGCGGCTTCGAGGTTGCGGGTGGTCATGTGGGTCTCCTTGAGGTCAAATCGCCGTGCCGCACATTGCGCATCACCTCTTCCGCCTCCTTGATACAGGTCAAGCGCCCTGCACCGCGGCATGGCATGGCTTCCATGCAGGATAGCTTGCCTTGCCCCAGGCAGACGGCTACGCCTCTCAAGGCCTTGAAAACGGGAGAGGAACATGACCGACAAGCGCCAGTTCCTTGACCGCGCCCAACCCTATGCCGCCGGCCTCGGGCTTGTCCTGCTCGGGGCGCTGTTCAGGGGGCTTGTCGAGCCGCTCCTGCCCAATGCCGGGTGGAGCTTGCTCCATGTACCGGCCATCCTCGTCGCAGCTCGCTTGGGCGGCTTGGGGCCAGGAAGTGTCACAGCCTTCGCCGCCGCCCCGCTGATATTCCTCTTTACCAGCGGGCACGGCCTTGCCAGCGCCGGTTTTGAGGTCCTGCTGTTCCTTGTTGTCGGTGGTGCAATCGCCTGGTTCGGCGCCCAGCTCTACACCGAGCGAACGTCCGGAACCGAAGCCCGGGCCGAACTGATCCGGCGCGAGGCCCATCTGCAATCGGTGCTCGATACCGTTCCGGACGCCACCCTCGTCATCGAAACCGATGGCACCATCACCACCTTCAACAAGGCTGCGGTCCGTCAGTTCGGCTATTCGCCGGACCAGGTGGTGGGCCGGAATATCTCCATCCTGATGCCCACACCCTATCGTGAGCATCACGACAACTACCTCCGCCGCTACCTCTCGACCGGCGAAAAGCGGATCATCGGTATCGATCGCGTCGTGGTCGGCCAGCGCAAGGACGGCTCGACCTTTCCCATGACACTCGCGGTGGGCGAAACCCGTTCAGGCGGCAAGATCTACTTCACCGGCTTCATCCGCGACCTGACCGAGCGGCAGGAAAGCGCCGCCCAGCTTGAAGCCGCGCAGGCCGAACTCGCCCGGCTCGCTCGCCTCAACGAGTTGGGCGAAATGGCCTCTACCCTCGCCCACGAACTCAACCAGCCGCTATCGGCTATTGCCAACTATGTGCAGGGCTGTGTCCGGATCGTCGCCCAGCTTGACGGCGATGTAGCCGATCGCCTGCGCTTCGCCTTGGCCGAAACCGCAAAGCAGGCATTGCGCGCCGGCGACATCATCCGCCACCTGCGCGAGTTCGTCACCCGCGGCGACACCGACAAGCACCCCTCCGACATCAAGCAACTGGTGGAGGAAGCCGCAGCTCTGGCGCTGGTCGGCTCGCGCGAACGTGGCATCCGCACCGAGTTCGAGTACGATCCGTCGCCAGCAGTGGTGCTGGTCGATCGCGTGCAGGTACAGCAGGTGCTCACCAACCTGATGCGAAATGCCATGGAGGCAATGCGCGACGGACCAGAGCGCAGGCTCACCCTGCGCACCCGCGTCGCGGACAATGTACTCAGCGTCATTGTGGAGGATACCGGCACCGGCATTTCGCCCGAAGTGGCATCGCGGCTTTTCCAGCCCTTCGTCACCTCGAAGGCGAGCGGCATGGGTATCGGGCTGTCAATCTCGCGCCGCATCATCCGTGCACATGGCGGGGACATCACCGTGGAGGGTAACCGCCATGGCGGCGCCACATTCACCTTCACCTTGCCCCTTGACGGCGGCGAAGTCGCCTGATTGGCCGGGCGCCGCAGGCCTGGAGGCGGGCGTTGGAAATGGTTCCATCCGAATGTGACCTGATCTGCGTCAAGGCGGCCTCGATTGCGCGGACTACACTCCCCACCTGATAGTCAGGCTGGCAGCAGCACGCCCCGCTGTGGCCCGTCCGACCGGACTGAGGAGTTTAGGATGACCTATGATTTTGGCGGCAAGAGTGCCATCGTCACCGGCGGAGCCTCCGGCATCGGGGCTGCCATCGTGCGGCATCTCGCCAAGGCCGGCGCCCAGGTACTGGTTGCAGATCTCGATTTTGCCGCCGCTGAGGCGCTTGCTGTCGACATAAAGGCGGCGGGCGGAACGGCCGAAGCCCACAAGGTGGACGTCAGCAGTGCTACCGAGGTTGAGGCAATGGTCGCACAGGCCGTTTCCATGTTCGGTGGCCTGCACGTTGCGGTGAACAATGCCGGCATCGGTGGCCCCGCCGCCCCCACCGGGGAATACCCGCTGGAAGGCTGGCACAAGGTCATCGACGTCAACCTCAACAGTGTCTTTTACGGCCTGCGCTACGAAATCCCGGCGATCCTCGCCTCGGGCGGCGGGGCCATAGTCAACATGGCCTCCATCCTCGGGTCCGTGGGCTTTGCGATGTCCCCCGCCTATGTTGCGGCAAAGCACGCCGTCGTCGGGCTGACCAAGAATGCCGGCATCGAATACGCCAAGCAGAACATCCGCGTGAACGCCATCGGGCCGGGCTTCATCGATACCCCGCTGCTTTCGAAGAACCTCACACCGGACGCGCTCAACTATATCAAGGGCCTGCATCCCATCGGGCGGCTCGGCACTTCCGACGAGGTAGCGGCGTTGGCGCTTTTCCTGCTATCGAACGAGGCGAGCTTCATCACCGGCTCCTACCATCTGGTAGACGGTGGGTACGTCGCCCAATAGGGCCACAAGCACTCGCCGGAGCCGCTCTGAAACCTGGAGGAGACAACCATGCTGTCGATTGCTCGTCTGTTCGCCGTTGCCATGCTCGGCTGCCTCCTCGCTTTTCCGGCGGGAGCCGAAGACGCCGCCGGCGATATCGGTGGTGACCACTATGCCGCCGGCCAAACCGCCACCGCCTCCGCTCCGGTTGCGGGCGACGCGTTCCTTGCCGGCTATGACGTTGCCATAACCGCTCCAGTTACCGGCAACGCCCATGCCGCCGGCGTAAATGTTGGCATTCGCGCCGCTGTCGATGCCGATCTCTATGGCGCTGGCTATGCCATCACGCTGGATGCCCCGGTACGCGGCAGCGCGACGCTTTTCGGCACGTCCATCACCCTCGGCGCTACGGGCCAGATCGGTCGCAATGCCCGACTTTACGGTGGGAAGGTGCATGTCGATGGCCCTATTCTGGGCTCGGCGCTGATCGGTGCAGAAACGCTCACCCTCAATGGTCCGATCACCGGCGACCTCGTCTTTACCGGCCGCAACATCAGCTTCGGCGCCAATGCCCGGGTCTCGGGTCGGCTGACACTCGAAACGGCCAGCGCCGTCACCGTCCCCGAGCGCGTCGCTTCGGCCGATCGCGTCAGCGCAACACTGCTCCCGCCCGAAGCACGCGCGAGCGACCCTCCGTCCGTGGGCGTGCCGCCATCGCCGACCCTCGGCCTCGGCCAGGCACTGCCCTGGTGGCTGGCTCTCTGGATCATCGGCGCCATTGCACTTGCGCTCATGCCAAAACTCCGCCCGGTCCTCGAAGCCGACGCCGGCCACGGCACCTGGCGCAAGCTCGGCTGGGGCATCTCGGCTTTCGCGGCAACCATCGGCGCCATGCCGCTGCTCGCCATCACTATTGTCGGTCTGTTGCTCGTGCCTTTTGCGCTCGTTTTCGCCGCCCTTCTGCTGATCGTGGCTCACGCGCTCGGCGGCTATCTCATTGCATTCCGCCTGCTATCGGGCTGGCGCGCACCCGATAATCTCGTACGTCGTCTCGCCGTACTCGCGCTCGGTGTACTCAGCGTCGGGCTCATCGGTCTCCTGCCCGTCATCGGCTGGATCGTCGGCCTTCTGGTCACCTCATATGGCCTCGGGTCCGTCATCATCGCCACATTGCCCCACAAGCCAGTGCCGACAATCCTTGCCACCGCCACGGCCTGATCTCGGCAGCATTTTACTCCAAGTTTAGCCGTAACGCCGACAAGGCGTTACGTGCTTTTTCTTTGCTTGATTGTCAGTATTGGCACTTATTTTTGCGCTACATAAATCCGACCGGCACCCGCCAACGTAGAGCGAATGCATGCATGTGGCAGGAGAAACCGATGCCGACTGGTATGCAGTTCACGCGCTTTGTGCCTGAAGGGACCGATGTTGACGATCCAGCGTCGGTTGCCGTCGCAAATGCAGGCGATCTCGCGACAGCCAAGAGCATTTCCGCTCGGCTGAGCGCCGTTGGCGTCGTGCCAGCCAACCGTTTGCGCATCACCTGTCGGGCCGGAACTGTCACTGTGTCCGGCCTGCTGGATTGGCAGTTCCAGCGCCAGGCGGTGTTGGACCAGATCCGGCGTCACTCCGGTACCCACCATGTGATCGACGAGATCGAGGTGCGGCCGCTGCTCGATGCCGCCCTCCTCATGCAGCGAATTGACAGTGCCACGAGCACACGCGCCCCCGGCGAAATCGCTGTCATCGCCATCGATATCGATGGTGCTCGTGTCACCCTGCGTGGGCGGGTGGCGTCCGAGGCGCTGCGTAGCCTTGCCGAAACCACCGCCTGGGCCACACCCGGCGTCGCATTGGTCGAGAACCGCATCACCATCGCCTGATCGAACCGGACCAGGCTCGACCGGCGCCACAAATGCCTTCTCCACAGGTCGTATCCGTAGGGTGCCGTGGTTACTTTGACCCGCCTACTTACTTTTCGTAAGTGAAGCACCTATCTTCCGATCCGGTTCGCTAGACCCACCACACAACTGAACGGAGTACACCATGGCCGACCCCACGCTTCCCCCGATGACGAATCGTACTGTCTATGAGGGGGCCGGGCTGAAGATCCATACCCTGATCTCGCCGCCGGATTTCTTCGCCAACACCACTCATGTCATCGAACTGCCTACGCAACTGCTGGTCATCGACGGGCAGTTCTTCGCACCATACGGTGCCGAGGTCCGAGCCTTTGCCGATAGCCTCGGCAAGCCGGTGACTCGCTTCTATATCTCCCATGATCACCCCGACCACTATCTGGGTTTTGGCGATGCCTTCCCAGATGTGCCGGTCTATGCGCTGCCCCAGATCGGCGCCAGCATCCGCGCCGAAGGTCCGGCGGCGCTCGCCGCGCGCCAGCAGGCGTTCGGCCCGCTGATTGCCCGCACCCTCAACCTGCCGCGGTACGATGTTGCCGAAGGCACGGAAACAGTGGACGGCGTCACCTTCGCGTTCTCGACAGCGCATGACAATGAGGCAGCGGTGTCGCTGGTCATCCGCCTGCCCGAGCATGGCGTCGCCATTGTGCAGGACATTGTCTATAACGGCGTCCATCTCTTCGTGACCGGCCCAACGACCGGCTGGCGCAAGGCGCTTGAGTCGTTGAAGGCGGATCCGGGGGTTTCGCTGGTTCTGCCCGGCCACGGCGAGCCAGGCGGCAAGGAAATCATCGACGTAAGCCTCGCATACCTTGATACCGTCGACGCTCTCGTCGCGCAGGGTGTCGACAGCGCTGCCTACAAGGCAAGCCTGCTCGACCGCTGCCCCGCCTATGGCGGTGCGGCACTGATTGACATCTACCTGCCCATTCTCTTCCGCTGATCCGCGCGCGGCGGCCGATCCTCCGGGGTCAGCCGCCGCGTTCACCCTTGTATCGCTTCTGGATCACCGGCAGGTTTGTCTCGATCCAGTTGGCCAGCCCTGCTAGGTGCGGCGACAGGTCAGCACCGAGCGAAGTCAGGCGATAGGTGACGGCAATTGTGCCCGCCGCTGCCTGGCGCTCGACCAGCCCGTCCGCCTCCAGATCCTCAAGCGTCTGCACCAGCATGCGGTCGCTGATGCCGCCGATCTGCCGCGCCAGTTCGGCGAAGCGGCGCTCGCCCGGCAAGAGCGCCATCATCACCATCACGCCCCAGCGCCCCGTCACATGGCGCAGCACTTCGCGCGAGGGGCAGAGTTCGGACAAAAGCTGCCCGCGCGGCATCATGGGCGCGGTCGCAAGCAGCGGGGCATGGGGCTTTGGCATGGAAAACTCGTCCGGTATCACTGACGAGAAGTAAGCAGCACCATCCCCTATGTCAAACATTCGGCGCGGCTGGGCATCGCTGCGCAAATCGCATGCCTTGCTGCAACCAATGGCCTAACCCAGGGCCCTTGGCAGCACCGTCCCCTGCCCATAGTCTGCGTGCTCGAGGAGACCTGCTATCGCCACCACCCAACTTGCCGACAGCGGTCCTGCCGTGCCGGCCCGGCCTGGCGTGATGCGCGCAGAAACCGGCCTCTCGCTGCGCCATCTCGCCATCCGCGCGCTGATCTACTGTATCCTCGCGCTGTTTGCGGTGATCTATATCGTGCCGGTTCTGGTCGTGCTGCTCAACGCGTTCCGGACGTACCGCGAAGTGGCAGACCACGGCCTCATCGCCTGGCCGGAAGGGGTCTCGTTTCGCAGCTTCGTCCATTCGTGGTCGGAAACCTGCGTCAGCGGCGTGTGCCGTGGCATCGCGCCAAATTTCTTCAACTCGCTCTATATCGCTATACCATCAAGCCTTGCCGCGACCCTCCTTGGCACACTCAACGGCTACGTGCTGAGCAAGTGGCGTTTCCCGGGCTCGGAGGCGATCTTCCTGATGATGCTGGTGGGTGTCTTCATGCCTGGCCAGATCACGCTGTTGCCCTGGGCCTTCATCATGGGCAAGCTCGGCCTCGCCAACAATGTGCACGGGCTCATCCTCATCCACACCGTGCAGTGTCTGAGCTTTGCCACATTGTTCGCACGCAACTACTATGCGCAATTGCCAGATGAACTGATCAAGGCCGCCCGCATCGATGGGGCCGGGTTCTGGCGCATCTTCTATCGCGTCGTCTTGCCGCTCTCCCCGCCTATCCTCGCCGTCAGCCTCATCTGGCAATTCACCACAATCTGGAACGAATACCTGTTCGGCATGGTATTCACCTCGGGTTACCAGCAGCCGATCACCGTGGCCCTAATGGGCGCGGGCGTCGGCGACCAGAGTGCCGCGGTGCTCATCGCCGCGCTGCCGCCAGTGCTGCTGTTCCTTGCCGCAGGCCGCTTCTTCATCCGTGGGCTGACGCAGGGCGCGTTGAAGTAGGCGGACGGCGACCCGACCTCGTGGTTCGACAAGCTCACCATGAGGTCGTTCTGGGGATGTGGAGGAGAAGCCCTCATCCTGAGCCCGTCGAAGGACGAGGGCGCAATAGGTCCTTTCTCGCCTAAGGCCTATCCGGCGCCAGGCGGAAATCATTGCCCTCGGGCAAGAGCTGCCCGCCATCGACCACGATCGTCGTACCGGTGACATAGCTCGCATCATCGGAAGCAAGGAACAGGAACGCATTGGCCACGTCGCGGGTCGAGCCCAGCCGTCCAAGCGGAATCGCGTCTTCCATCGACTTGATGAACTCCGGCGAGCGATGCAACTGGATCGCCTCGGTAAGGATATTGCCCGGCTCGACGCCGTTCACCGTGATCCCATAGCCCGAAAACTCCAGCGCCGCCGCGCGGATCAAGCCGTTGATGCCGGATTTCGTCGCCGAATAATGTCCGTGGCCGGGACTCGTCACATGCGGCCCGGTGATCGAAGACGTGAAGAGGATGCGACCCGAACCCTGCGCCTTCATCACCTTCACTGCCGCCCGCGCTGCGTTGAAGCTGCCACGGAGGTTCACCGCCATCACCCGGTCCCAATCGTCCGCCGAGGTGTTCTCGATCAGTTGCCAGGGGTAGATGCCGGCATTTTGAACGATGATGTCGAGCCGGCCGTAGGTCTTCACCGCCTGGTCGACGATCGCCTCGACATCGGCGAAGCTGGATACATCGGTTGGCACAAAGTCCGCGCCGATCGCCAGCGCCGTTGCGGCGCAGGCTGGGTCGACGTCGCCGAGAATGACTTTCGCCCCCTCCTCGATGAACCGCACCGCGACGCCGCGTCCGATACCGCTTGCGGCCCCGATAACGATGGCGATCTTGTTCTCGAGCCGGTGGGTCATGCGAGTTTCTGCCTCAGGGTTTGCTTGAATGTGTCGAGGAGTACGGCGGCAAGCACGAGGAGCCCGTGGATCACCTGTGTCGAGGTGGCAGGCAGGCCCATCAGGTTGATGGCGGTGTTGATGGACGAGAGCAGCAGCACCCCGGCATAGACCCCCGGCAGCGCACCGACGCCGCCCTTGAGGCTCACACCGCCGATCACGACCGCCGCAAAGGCGTTGAACAACAACCCGGTGCCGAGATTTGCAGTAGCGCCCGACGTGCGGATCGAGAGCAGCCAGCCTGCGAGCCCGGCAATGGCACCTGCCATCACGAAGGATATGATCAGCAGCTTGTTGACCTTGATACCGGCGCGGAACGTCGCGGTCTCGTTGCCGCCGATCATCATCAGGTGCCGCCCGAACGGCGTCTTGGCCATGATGAAGGAAAACACGACGAAGCACAGGATGGCGAGCCATGCCGTCAGCGGCACCGTGAAGGTGAAACCCGGCAGGTCTATGCCGAGCCGCTGCGTCCCAAACCAGCGGATGGCCGGCGCAAGATCCTGCGCGGAGCGGCCACCCGACAGGGCGAGCACCAGCCCGCGCACCCAGATGTAGCTGGCGAGCGTGACGATGAAGGCGTTTACCTTCCACCGCACGATAAGAAAACCATTGAGCAGCCCGACCGCAGCACCGACACCAAGCGCAATGAACAGCGACACCGGCACGGCAAGCCATTCGGGCTGCAGGTCTACGCCGATACCTATACCCGCCGAGCAGAACAGGATGCCGACGGCCATGGCGCTGAGCGCAGCCACGCTTTCGACCGACAGATCCATGTGACCGGCTATGACCACAAGCGCCAAGCCGATCGACATCACGCCGAGCACGGAGCTGGCCTCGATGATGTTCGCAAAGATACCGGGCTGGAAGTAGTTGGGCACAAAGGCCGAGAAAACCACCAGCACAGCCAGCAGCATGAACCAGACGAGGTTATCGAGCACGAATTCGAGCGTGCGGCGGGTTTGGGGTGTCATCGCGTCCATTGGGCTTGGTAGCAGAGGATACTCCTCCCGCCCACCAGGGAGCGGGAGGAGCCGAGGCGGTTACTCGATCGCCTTCACCGTGTCGGTCGGGGGCTTGAGATTGCCCCAGAACTTCGGATCGTCGACATTGGATTTGTCGATGGCGGCGCCCGGCAGCTTGATATTCGGGCCCCAGGCTTCCGTCGTCACCACGCCGTTCAGCCCGATGATGTCGTACTCACCCGGCTTGATCTCCTGCTTGTTGACGATCTTGTCCATGAAGGCAGCAACGGCTGCGGCCTGCGCGTAGAGCGGCTGCTCGACTTCGACATTGAGCCAACCCTTGCGGATCAGGTCGAGGCCGACTGGTGCACCGTTCGAGCTCATCAGCATGATGTCGCCCGGCTTCTTGCCGGCCGATTCAAGTGATGCGACCACGGCCACGGAGAGATGCGCGGCATGGCTGAAGATCAGGTCGATATCGGGGTTTGCGACCAGTTGGTCGGCAGCAATCGTGCCGGCATTACTGGCCTCCCACAGCATGGCGGGAAGCGAGATGATCTTGACGTCCGCAAAGGCCGCCATCTTCTCCTCGAAGCCCTTCTGGATATCGAGGGTATACGGGTCGCCCGGATCGCCGAGGATCTGCAGCACCTTGCCCTTCACCGAACCGTACTTGGCGGTGAGCAGCTTTTCGGCCTGTTCTGCCGCGATGTAGCCGATCTCGATCGTGCCGGCCACGGATGTGAAGGCTGATGGAGTTGACGTGATCTGGCGGTCGAACTCGACCACCGGGATACCAGCGGCCATTGCGGCTTCGATCGAAGGCTTCAGCGCGTTGAAATCCACTGCGGCGAGGATGATCGCCGCGGGCTTCAGCGCGATGACGTCGTTCATCTGGCTTTGCTGCACGTCGGTCTTGTTATCCGCGTTCAGCGTCTGGACGTCGTAGCCTACCTGCTTGAGAAAGGTTTCGAGCGCCGAAACGGAGCCTGTCTGGAACTCGTCGAGAAGCGTCGGGACGAGATAGTAGACCTTGCCTTTCGATTGGGCGACGGCCGGCGTCAGCATGGCCATCGCCAGGGCGATGACGCCCAGCACGGTGAGAAGCAGTCGCTTCATTCGTTTACTCCTTTGCGACCGGACCCTCCAGAACCCGTCATCCCGCCGCTCCGGCCACGGCAAGCTGCTCCCCTGTGATCATGCCGATCACCTCATCGGGGCTGGTATTCCTGGTTTCGATATTGCCGGCCACCAGGCCCTGCCGGATCACCACGATCCGGTCGGCGACCTGGAAGGCCTGCTGCATGATGTGCGTGATGATGACGACGCCGATGCCCTGCGCCGCCACGCGGCGGATCATCTCGAGCCCGCGCCGTGTCTGGTCGACGCCGAGTGCCGCAAAGGGCTCGTCGAGCAAGACGAGCTTGCCGCCCCAATGCACGAAGCGGTTGAGCTCGATGGCCTGCCGCTGACCGCCCGAGAGCGTCTCGACCTTGGCGCGCAGCGACGGGATGCGGGTACCGGCGCTCGACAGCGCCTTGGCCACCACGTCTTCCATCGCCTTCTCGTCCAGAACTGGAATGCCCAGCACCTTGCGGGTGAGTTCGCGCCCCATGAAGAAATTCGCCACGACATCGACATTGGTGCACAGCGACAGGTCCTGATACACGGTCTCGATACCCGCAGCCTTGGCTTCCGACGGAGAGCGTGCCTCATAGTCCCGCCCGTCGAACACCATGCGGCCCGACGTCGGCTCAAGCCCGCCCGAGATGATCTTGACCAGCGTGGACTTGCCCGCGCCATTGTCGCCCAACAGCGCCACCACCTCGCCCTTGCCTATTGAAAAGCTGATACCCTTCAGCGCTTCGATCGCGCCGTAGTTCTTGCGGATATCGACGAGTTCGAGCAGCGGCGCGAATTGGCTCATGCAGCCAGTCCCCTGTGGTTGAGCGGATCTCTCTCGGCGCGCTCCGGCGCAAGCAATTGTCCGAAGCGCGGGCTGAGCACCCCGGCGACCGCCAGAGCCGCGGCACCGCGCAGGACCGATTGCGGCCCGGCATCGGAGACGAGGACACGCGGCACCTTGCGGTCGCGACGCGCCGAGACGGAACTGGCGAGTTCCCCCGTCATTGCGCCAAGCGCATCGAGCAACTCCTGGTCGGCCACGCCACCGAGAATGATTGTTTCGGGGTCAAACAGGTTTTCTATGACGGTAATGGCGGCTCGGAACTGCGGCGCCACCCGGCGCGCCCAGCCTATGGGTGCGTCCCCGTGCCCGTTCCGCGCGAAGGCATCCAACGACACATAGCGCTCAAGGCAGCCGCGATTGCCGCAAGGGCACGGTTCGCCATCTGGCACCACCGGGATATGTCCGATCTCGCCGGCATTGCCCCAAGCGCCGCGATGGACCTGACCATCATGCATCATCGCCCCGCCGAGCCCGACGCCGAAATAGAGGTAGTAGAAATCGCCAAATTCGGCGCCTCGACCATAAAGCCGTTCCCCGAGCGCCGCCGCGCTCATATCCGTCGCCATGAAGGCCGGCAGCTTCGTGACCTCTGTCAGCCGCTCCTTGATCGGCACATTGCCCCAGCCAGCCATCGTCGTCGGGCCGACAAAGCTCATCGATTCCACATCGAATGGTCCCGGCATCGCAAGCCCGACACCCAGCATCCGCCCCCCAGGCCTGAGCGCAACCAGTTCCGGCACGAGTTCGGCGATCAGGCGGAAGCCTTCGTCGGCCGTCACCTGCCGCTGCGGACGATGGCGCGTTGCAATCACATCACCGGCAAGGTTCAGAAGCCCCGCATCCACCCCCAGCGGTGTAACGCACAGCCCTATGGCATGGCCGCCTTCGGGGTTGATCGAGAGCGTCGTCGGCGGCAGGCCCCTGCCCTTGGGCTCGACCTTGCTCGCAAGGATCAGCCCCAGGTCCTCGAGTTCGCGGATGATGGTGGAAACCGTCTGCACGGTGAGGCCGACAGCATCAGCGATGCGGCCGCGCGTCGAGGCACCGTCACGCCGGATCGCTTCGAGCACGATGCGGCGGTTATAGGGCCGCCCATATTCCTGATTGGTACCCCTGAGGCTCATCTGCATCCCCTCAACGACCCGAGGCTAGGATGGCGCGAGTTATTAAGTCAAATGGAATTCTAAAATCTTTGCACCTTATCTAGGCACAGTGGCGGAGCTGCCGAAAGATCGACCCGGCAGGCCGACACCTCCCGATCGATAGCGATCACCCGCCGGAATGGACGAGCCCGGGCGGCGGCAACGCCATTCGTCGTCAGAACCGTCTCACCATGAACGCCGTGTGGCGTGGCAGGCTCTCATGGCTCAGCAGCGAGAACCCCAGCGTGCCGTAGAACTTCAGCGCCCCGAAATTACGCGGACTCACCTGAAGGTGCATGCCCTTGGCGCCGGTCTCGGCCAACCGATCCAACATGTAGCGCATGCCGCGCGAGCCGATCTGCCGACCGCGCGCCACCTCGAGCAGGTCGATATGCCCATGGGCGGGATACTCATGCAGCACCTCCGGATAGACGAAATCCGGGTGATGCAGCGCATATCGCGCCCAGTCGCTCCGCTGCCACCGGCTCTCGTCCGGCCCCGGATCGCGGAGCTTCGCCGCCAGCCGCGGAAACCATTCGTCCCGCATCCGCGCATAGATGGCAGGCGTGTCCGGTGCGCCGAGGATATACCCTGCCACACCTTCGGGGCTGTCGACGACGAAGGCAAAATCCGGCGCATAGACGCGATATGGCACAGCGTAGATTTCGCCCAGCAGGTTTGGGTCATCCTCTCGCGCCGTGGCATCCTTGCCGCTGTCACCGGTCTTGAGGCAGACGTTCCTCAGCGCCGCATGGTCCGAGGGCTCGGCGTGCCGCAACACGAAGCCATCGCCGAAGTCAATCAGCATGGTGATAGCGCCCCTCCCCATCCCGTTTCAGCAGTTCCTGGACCGCCACCGTGAAGCCGCGCCGGTAGAAGTTATAGATCCGTTCCCGGTCGGGGAACTCCGCCTCGGAAGCGGGCCCGTCCGACAGCCATTCGAGATAGCTGCACAGGTGCGTCACCTCCTCCCGCGCCTCCCACAAATAGGGGTGGAAGGCATAGAACAGGTCGCGGTTCTCAAGCTCGGTCATCACGTCGAACAGCGCGCGGATCTCGTCGCGCAGACCCACGATCTCGGCGCAGCCGGCGCGCCAGGCCGGGGTGATTTCTGGCCGATGCACGCCAAGCAGACTGCGCGCCACGCCCAATAGCCGTTCGATCTCGGGACCGCAGGTGAAGGGCTGGTAGCAGATCTCGGTCAGGAGCCGGATCTGCTCACGGCCCACATGCCGCTCGGGCTCGGTATAGGCGAGCTTGAAACGCGGCTGCCAGGCGCTGATCGCCGCCTCGAGCGCCGCCCCTTCGTCATAGCCGCCACGGGCCCAGGCCCCGGTCGAATGCACCGCGACGAAATTCGCCTCGAATTCGTTGTTGGGGTTGGTGATGATGCCGTCGATCAGGCTCAGGATGTCATCCCCGCGCCCGCCGAGCGGCCCGGCATAGACCCGACGGATATCGTAGTCGTTGGCGTGGAAGTTCTCCCAGATCACCGGCTTGCGGTTGAGGATCGCGCCGATCTGCCGGAGCGACGCCGCATCGATCTCCTCCGAAACAATGTCCGGCCCGGTCCAGAACACCTTGATCTGCGGATCGAGCAATTGCCCAAGGTCCCAGAGGTAGCCGGACCGCGCCACGTCTGGTCGCGCGAAGGCACCGCAATACTCCGTTGGGCAGAAGATCAGTTCAGCCTCCGGCACGAGCGCGCGCAAGCCTGCGAACGTATCATTCGAAAACTGCGCCTGCGCTGCCGCAAGACTCGTGAAACTCGCGTGGTCAGCCTGGTTCATCTCGCGCGGAATATCGTCGAACAGCAGCACGAAGTGCACGATGCCGCGCCCGACGAGCTGACGGATCCGCGCCTGAAGGGCGCTCAGGTCCGCCGGATCGGAATAGGTCACATCAAGGGACGGCGCGATGGCAACGAAGAACCTTATATCCCGCGCCCGAGCCGCATCGCCCAGAACACCGATCGCCTCGAGCTCGGCGTTGGAATACAGCTCGCGCCAGCGCGCGCGCACCTTCACGTCGTCCTTCGGACCATAGACGAAGGCATTCATCTCCGCCGCGACAATCCAGTCGAGCATCTCGCCCCGCTGCGCCGCCGACCACGCCCGGCCATAGAAGCCTTCGATTACACCCGTCAAGAACATGAAACTCCTAGTCCATCGCCGTGGAACTCAGTCCGGCGATCACGTGCCGCTGCAGGATGAAATACAGAATGAGGATCGGGATCGTGGTGATGCTGAGCGCCGCGAACACAAGCGCGTAGTCTGTGCTGTGGTAGCCGTAGAAGCGCACCAACCCGACCGGGAGGGTGCGTTTGTCCTCGTCGACGATGAACAACAGTGCAAACAGCAACTCGTTCCAGATATTGATGGTGTTGAGGATGATCATGGTCAGCATGGCCGGCCAGACCATCGGCACCGAGACGAAAGCGAAGATCTGGGCGATATTCGCGCCATCGATCCGCGCGGCTTCCTCCATGTCGGGCCTGACCGTGTTGAAATAAGACCGCATCAGGAACACCGTCAGGGACAGCGACCAGGCCGCGCCGGGCAGGATCAGCGCCCAAGGCGTGTTCAGCAGCCCCATGTCGCGCAACTGCGTGAAGAGCGGGATGGCGACGGTCGGCGGCGGCAGCAGCAGGCCCACCAGCAGCAGGCGATAGCAGAGCCGACGCCCCGGAAATTCCAGCCGCGTGAAGGCGAATGCCGCGGCAGTCGCCGCGCCGACCGCAAGCGTCACCGCGATTGCCGTCACAAACAGCGAGTTGAGGTAAAGCTGCCCAAGCCCGCCCTTTTCCCACGCTTCAAGGAAATTCTCCCAGCGCCAGCTCGCCGGCAATCCGAAGGGCTGCCGGAATATCTCCCGGTTCGATTTGAACGCCGACAGCACCATCCACACGGTCGGATAGAACATCACCGCAACCAGCGCCGCGCCGACGCCGAAGCGCAGCCATTCCGCCGCCGAACGCGGCCTATCAATAGCGCGCGACGCCGACACGTTCGGAGAACCTCAGGTAGACGATGGAGACGACCATGACGACGATGGTCAGGATGACGGTGAGCGCGATGCCATAGCTCAGCTGATTCTGGTCGAAGGCCTGCTTCATGATCCAGGTTGCCGGCACCTCGGTTGCAGAGAACGGTCCACCATTTGTCATGGTGAAAAACAGGTCGAACCCGGCAAAGCCGCCGGTTACCGCCAGCAGGATCGCGACCATGATGTTCTGCCTCAGGAGCGGCAGCGTGATGGAGAAGAACATCCGTACCGGACCGGCGCCGTCGAGCCGCGCCGCTTCATAGATGTTGCGGGGAATGCGCCGGAGCGCCGCAAAGAAGATCACCATGTAGAACCCAGAATACTTCCAGCCCGAAACGATGGTGATCGCAATCAGCGCCGTCGTCGGTTGGCTGAGCCATGGCTGCGCCAGGTCCCCCGCTCCCATCGCTTTCAGCAGTGCGTTGACGAGGCCGGAGCGATAATCGAGCACGAAGGCCCAGAGGACGCCGGCCGCCGACATCGACAGCACCACCGGCGAAAAGAACAGCCCCCGCAGGAACTCGAAACCGCGCCTGTCGGAGTTCAGCAGCACCGCCACCACGAGCCCGAAGCTCACCTCGAACACGAAGGTGCCGAGGATATAGAGCACCACATGCACATAGCTCATCAGGTGCACGCTGTCGGCAAAGGCACGCTGGAAGTTCGCGAGCCCAACCCAGACAGGCGCCGTAAACCCGTCCCATTTGGTGAAGGCATAGTAGAAGGCTGAGGCCATCGGCCACAGTACGAACAGCCCGAACAGCACCATGGCCGGCGCGACGAACCAGAGCATGGCCGCTCCCGAAGCGATGGGAGCGGCGCGGTCTTCGCGGGCTGAGGTGGTCCCTGACACGAGGCTTACTGCTTGCCGATCACCGCGACCGTATCGTCGAGCCAGACAAGTGCATCGACCGGAGTCTTCTCGCCGGTCGCGACCATCGCTGCCGCCTGATAGTAGGCTTCGGCCACAGGTACAGGATAGGTCGTGTCGGGCGGCGGCACCATGGCGGGCGCCGTTGCCAGCATTTCGGCCATCTGCTTGGTCTGAGGATCGAGATTAGCCTTTTCGTTCACGCCCTTGATAGGACTCAGCGATCCGGCCTCGGCGCGCTTTATCTGGTTCGCTTCGTTCGTGTAGAACTTGAGGAACCTGACGGCCTCGGCCTGATGTGTGCTCTTGGCATGCACCACCCACCCGGTCACCGTACCGATCACGCTGTCCTTGAGCGGATGGGTCGGATCGATCACTGGTGTGTCGAATGACGCATAGTCGAAATCCGCGTCACCAAGCTCCTTCGCCGTACCAATCAGCCACGAGCCGATCGGATGCATCACGGCTGCGCCTTCGATGAAGGTCGCCATGGCCGGATCAGCACCCAGTCCGGCCATATCCTTGTTGAACGCGCCGATCGTGTGCAGTTCCTGGATATGGTTCAGTGCCTTCAGGAAACCAGCCGTATTGAACTTGCCTGTTTGCTCGAAGGCTGCCGCGTATTCCTCGGGCGGCACGACCTTGGCAGCGATATGCGATGCCCAGTTGCCGAATGGCCAGAATTCCTGGTTACCCTCGATGATCGGCGTCTCGCCCTTCTCGACCAGCACCTTGATGAGGGCGAGGAACTCCTCCCAGGTCTTGGGCGGAGTCAGCCCATCCTCTGCGAAGATTGTCTTGTTGTACCAGATCGTGTTGGTCACATCGAGCGAGGCCGGTATGAGATAGGGCTTGCCATCCACCATGGTACCGGCGCCTGCGGACCAGACCGAAGGCACGAAGGTATCGCCCCAGCCATCCGATTTCAGCGCATCCGTCAGGTCGGCGGCATAGCCAGCATTCGCATCGCGCGCCACCGGATACCCGGCCCACTGGAAATAGATGTCGGGCACCGGATTGCCCTGCAATTGCGTGATCAGCCCCGTATCCGAATAGGTATCGTCGTCGAACGGGATCTGCACAACCTTGATGTCGGGGTTTGCAGCCTCGAAATCGGCAACAATCTGGTCCAACACCTCCTTTTCGGCGCCGCCCGTCGTTGCATGAGTGATCCTGATTTCGGTCACCGCCAGCGCCGTGCCCGACATGGCGAGAAGCGTCAGCCCCGCCAGCACACCCCGAAACATCTGCATTCACATCCCCATCATCCTGACTGCGTCCGATTGGTATGTTATTGGTTCAATCGGTTTTGTCCATATCGTCCTTTGGCATAGTTTTGCGAGCTGAAGGGCACTGGACAGCTTTCAACCAAAATCATACCACTCGCGGAAACGACGTTCGCACAAGTGACGTTTCGGGGGAGACGCTTGGACCTTTACGATGCCCTGCGCGAGCGGATGCAAAGCCAGCACGGCCCGCTCGGAGAACGCCTGCGACTTGCGCTCGGCGAGGTCATTGACCGCGGCATAGTGCAGCCTGGCGAGTCGCTGCCGCCAGAGCGCGAAATGGCCGAAAGGCTCGCGGTATCGCGCTCAACACTCCGCCAGGCGCTGAAGGATCTGGCGCAAATGGGCCTCGTTGCCAGCCGGCACGGCGCTGGCACCATGGTCCTCGGCCGGGTTCCGAAGTCGCTGTCGCGCCTGTCCGGCTTCACCGAAGACATGCAACTGCGCGGGCTGCTCCCCTCCTCCCGGGTCATCGAGCGCAGCATCGGCACGGTAGACCCAGAGTCAGCGTTTCGTACCGGGTTGTCGCTCGGTACGCCCGTCCTGATTCTCGTGCGCCTGCGCCTTGCGGGTGGCGAACCGATGTCGCTTGAACGCGCCATGGTACCGCTCGACGCTGTCGGCGAGGACTATGACGGCTCGGGCTCCCTGTACGACCGCATGGATGCGCGCAGAGCCAGGCCGCGCCGCATCATCCAGAGCCTGAAGGCCATGGAAGCAGACGCCGACCTCGCGCACCAACTGGCCGTAAGGATCGGTGCCGCGGTGCTCGAAATCACCCAATTGGGCTATGCAGAGGATGGCCGCGTCGTCGAGGATGGCGTCAGCTGGTACCGGGGCGATCGTTACAAATATGTCGGCGAAATCAGAGGCTGAACCCATGACCGAAGCCCGAAAGCGCTACCGCAACATCGTCGTCGCAACCCTCGACCGCATGCTGGAGGGGTCAGCCAGCGCCATCGACCGGGCCGTCGATACTGTTGCCGAGGGGCTCGCCGCCGATCGGGTCATCTCCTTTGTCGGCTCGGGCCACTCGCATCTGATCGCCCTCGAAGCCTTCTACCGCGCGGGCGGTATCGCTCAGGCGCAGGCCATCCTCGAGCCAGACCTCATGCTGCACATGGGCGCCTATCGCTCCACCCAGGCCGAACGCGAACCTGGCCGCGCCGCACAGGTCCTTGCACGCTACGACATCATGCCGGGCGACGTGGTTTTCGTCGCCTCCAACTCCGGCCGCAATGCTTACCCCGTGGAACTGGCCATGGAGGCCAGGCGCCTTGGCGCGACCACCATTGCCATCACATCACTTGCGCACGCGAAGCTGACCGAGTCGCGCCACCCGTCAGGCAAACGGCTTTTCGAGCTTGTCGATATTGTCATCGACAATGGCGGCATCTATGGCGACGCCGCCTTGCGGATTGCCGACCGCGACATCGCCATGGGCCCCACCTCGACCCTCGCCGGAGTCTTCCTCGTCAACGCCATACTGGCCGAAGCAGTTGAAAGTCTCGCGGCAAGGGGCATCGCCATCGATGTCTATGAGAGCGCCAACCGCCAAGGCGGAGAGGCGGCATCAGAACACCTGATCCGCCGTTGGCAGACCCGTATCAAGGGCCTCTAACCCGTCCTATTTCTTTCCAAGCCGCGCGATCAGGCTCGACGTATCCCAGCGCTTGCCGCCCATCGCCACCACTTCGGCGTAGAACTGGTCGACCAGCGCCGTCAACGGCAGTTGCGAGCCGTTGCGCCGCGCCTCGTCGAGCGCAATGCCCAAATCCTTCCGCATCCATTCGACAGCAAAGCCGAAATCGAACTTACCCGCCGCCATGGTCTTGTGACGGTTCTCCATCTGCCAGCTCTGGGCTGCGCCTTTCGAGATCACGTCGATCACCGCCTCGGTGTCGAGCCCGGCCTGCTTGCCGAAATGCAACGCCTCGGCGAGGCCCTGCACCACGCCCGCGATGCAGATCTGGTTCATCATCTTCGCCAGCTGCCCCGAGCCCGCAGGGCCCAGCAGCCGCGCCGCCTTGGCAAAGCTCATGATCACCGGCTGCGCCTGCGCGAATACCGGCTCCTCGCCACCCACCATAACAGTCAGCTGGCCATTCTCCGCGCCTGCCTGGCCGCCAGATACCGGCGCATCGAGAAATCCGAAGCCACCCGAAGCGGCTGCAGCCGAAAGCTCACGCGCGACTTCAGCAGATGCCGTCGTGTGGTCGACAAACACGGCGCCCTTGTCCATCGCGGCGAACGCACCGTCAGGCCCAAGCGTCACCTGGCGCAGGTCGGCATCATTGCCGACGCAGGCAAAGACAAACTCCTGTCCCGCGGCAGCTTCCGCCGGAGTCGAGGCGAGACGTCCCCCCTGCTCCGCCACCCACTTTTCGGCCTTTGCGGTCGTGCGGTTGTAGACGACGACCTCGTGGCCCCTCGCCTTCAGATGCCGCGCCATGGGGTAACCCATCACGCCCAGGCCCAGAAACGCCACCTTCGCCATCGCACGCTGCCTTGCTCGATAAAACCGGTCGGGAAGCTATGCCGAGGCGCCGCCCCGGGCAATCCGCTTTTCGGCCTCCATTGATCCAGATCAAGGTCAGGCATTGGCGAGAGGGGGCAGGATGTCCTCAATTCGAAAGGCCTGCTCCATGCGCCATCCGTCTTTGTCGACCGAACTGCCCAAGGGCATGATCTTCCCATACGGCGACCGTGCTCTTCCTGGCCGGCTGGCCGAAGACTACCAGGCGCTGCTCGCGCTGTGCGACCGGTTGGAACAGGTGGCCGACGACTTGCCCGGCCGAATCGACCGGCAGGATTGTTTGATTCTCTCCCGCGCCATTGGGCCGATGCTGAACCGCATACAGCACTTCGAGGAGACGGAGATCTTCCCGGTCCTGCTCGAATGGCCGGCGCTGCATGGCGAACTGCTCGAGACCATCGAGCGGCTGAAGCTCGAGCATCAGGTCGATGCCTGCTATGCCGAGGATGTGCAGGATATGCTGCATGGATTGGGCGAAGGCCGTCCGCATATCTCGTCGGATGCTGCGGGGTTCATGTTGCGCGGGTTCTTCGAAAGCTTGCGCCGCCACGTCGCACACGAACTGCAACTCATCGTCCCGCTGATCGAGCTTGTGCTCCGGCGGAACCCGTCAGCCGCATAAATCGCGCAGCCGATCCACGTCGCCCACCATGACATGGCGGTTGTTGTGGATGTCAATGACGCCCATCTGTCTCAGCTTGGTCATCTGCCGCGATACGGTCTCGATGGTGAGTCCAAGGAAATCCGCGATATCGGCGCGACTCAGCGGCAGATCGAAGCTGATTTGGTCCGCGTGCTGCGTTGGCTCCGCCTGTGTCGCGATCAGGTAGAGAAAGCTCGCCACCTTCTCCTGCGCCGATTTCCGCCCCAGCGTCACCATCCAGTTGCGAGCCTGGTCCAGCTCCTTCAGCGTCTGCTGCATGAGCCGGCGTTCAAGCGCCGGACTGTCGGCGATCATCTGCTCGAGAGCGCGCCGCGGCACGACGCAAAGCTCGACATCGGACGCCGCCTCGGCCGTTACCTGGTGCTCCTCGCCATAGAGCCGCCCGAGCAGATCGGGCGCAAATTGCAGCCCTACCAACTGCTGCCGGCCGTCTTCGAGCACCTTGGTGAGCTTCACCACGCCCTTCATCACATTGGCATAAGAGGTAATGGCCGTGCTGTCGCCGACGAGTTCAGCGCCCGCTTCATGCCGGGCCCGGTGGGTCGCGCGGCTCAGGGCGAGCAGTTCGTCGGGCGTCAGCGCGCCGCACATGCCCTTGTGCCGGGCCTCGCAGCTGGCGCAAACCGCTGGCACCTGCGAGTTGTGGATATCCTGCCGGGTTACTGCCATCTTGCCCTCGTCATCGAGCGTTCTACATCGCCCCCTGGCAGCTTTCACCAGCCAAGGCGTCACCGAGCCGCAAAGATCACAGCCCCTTCACCAGCGCTGGGTCTACTAGCGCACCCTTGTGGCCGATTACCACGCCCGCGATGCGGTGTCCGAAGGCCGCAGCCGCCGCCGGATCGACACCGCGCACCCGCGCGCTCAGGTATCCGCCATTGAAGCTGTCGCCGGCGCCTGTCGCATCCACGAGCTTCTCGGCCCTGGGCGCCGGCACGCTTGCCCGAACCCCATCGCGTGTCGCCACGAAGGCCGGATCCGCGCCATTCTTCACCACCACTTCGCTCGCCCCGATCTCGAGATATCTGTCCGCCGTCGCTTCGGGCGACCTGTCGCCGAATAGCGGCGCCTCGTCCGTGTGAGTGGGCAGGACGATATCGGCAATCGTTGCCGCAGCCGTCAGAGCCGAGGCCATGATCTTGGGAGATGTCCAGAGCGCTGGCCTCAGGTTGGTATCGAACACCACTGTCGCCCCCGCCTCACGGGCCGTGACGATCGCCTTCATCAGCCGGCCGCGCGCCTTTGGCGCAAGAATCGCGAGCGAAATGCCGGAGAAATACACATATTTCGCACCGACCAGCCCGGCCGCCAGCGCCTCGCGGTCGTCCGCCAGCTGCTTTGCCGCAGATTGTCCGCGCCAATAGGTGAAGTGCCGGTCACCATCCGCCTGGTGGATCATGTAGAGCCCGGGGCGTTTCCCCGCGAGCAGCTGGATATGGCTGGTGCCGATCCCGGCCTTGCCGAGAAACGCCAGCATGTCCGTCGAATACATGTCGTCGCCGAGCGCCGTCACATAGTCGACGTCCCAGCCCTCGGGCAACAGCGCCCGCATGTACCAGGCCGTGTTGAGCGTATCGCCGGCATAGCCGAGGCGGTAGGTCTTGTCCTCGCCGCCCGACATTTCGATCATGCATTCGCCGACGCTGGCAAACCGCAGGGTCAACTCGCTTCTCCCTCGCTCGATCCCGGCCGGAGCCGGATCACGCAGTCCTCGCCTATGCTTAGCTGGCCCAGCCACCGCTTCGCAACCACGCGAACAAAGGTCATGCTGGCGAAACACGCGTGTCGCGGCTATGGGTCAATCCGCAAAGGGCCGAAGCGAGCGGCCCGTTCATTCGGAGGAGATTGCCATGCCCCGCCTCAGCTCCAGCGAATTGCGCGCCAAGACCAACGGCCTAGCCGTACCGGCCTATGATCGCGCCACGATATCCCCCGGCATCGTGCATCTGGGCATCGGCGCCTTCCACCGCGCCCACATGGCCGTATACGTCGATAACCTGCTCGCGACCAACCCGACATGGGGCATCATTGGTGCGTCGCTCCGCCGCCCGGATACGCGCGACGCCCTCGCCCCGCAGGATTTCCTCTACACCCTCGCCATCCGCTCGGCCGCGGGCACCCGGTGCCGGATCATCGGCTCCATCCTCGATGTGCTCGATGCCAACCAGCAGCGCCGGCAACTGATCGAGCTGATGGCCGACCCCGCCATCCGCATCGTTTCGCTCACAGTCACCGAGAAGGGCTATTGCCACGATCCGGCGACCGGCGCCCTCGATGAGGCCCACCCCGATATCGCCCACGACCTGGCACACCCCGATGAACCTGTCAGTGCCCCCGGCCTCATCGTCGCGGCTCTCGCGCTCCGCGCCTCCCGGGGCCTCGCGCCCTTCACCGTGATGAGCTGCGACAACCTCCCCTCGAACGGCAAGACCGCGAAGCGCATTGTCACCCGCTTCGCCGCTCTGGCTCGGCCCGACCTCGCAGATTACTTCGCCCGCGTCGCCTTCCCCTCGACCATGATCGACCGCATCGTGCCCGCCACCACCGATGCCGACCGGGCCATTGTTACCGAGCTCACCGGCCTCGACGATGCCTGGCCGATCATGACCGAGCCCTTCACCCAATGGGTCATCGAGGACAACTTCCCCGCGGGCCGCCCGCCCTTCGAGACGGTCGGCGCCGAGCTTGTCGCCGATGTCGAACCCTATGAGCTGATGAAGCTGCGCATGCTCAACGGCGCGCACTCGACAATGGCCTATCTCGGCTATCTCTCGGGCCATCAATATGTGGCGCAGGCCGTCGGCGACGGCAATCTGCGCCAGCTGATCCATGGCCTGATGACCGAGGAGGCCATCCCGACCCTGCCCATGCCGGCCGAACAGCTCGGCGCCTATCGCGATCAGTTGCTCGAGCGCTTCGCCAACCCGGCCCTGAACCATCGCACCTGGCAGATCGCCATGGACGGCACGCAGAAGCTGCCGCAGCGTCTGCTCGGCACCGTGCGCGACCGCCTCGCCGCCGGGCATTCCGTCGCCCGGCTGGCGCTCGGCGTTGCCGCGTGGATGCGCTATGTCACCGGCATCGATGAGGCAGGAAACCCCATCGAGGTGAAGGACCCGCATGCCGCGCGTCTGCGCGCGCTGGCCGATGCGGCGGGCCGCGACGCCGAAAAGCTCGCGACGGCCCTGCTTGGCGTCGCAGAAGTGTTCGGCACCGATTTGCCCGCCAACCCGGCCTTCAAGTCGGCGGTGGCCCAGCACCTCGCCTCGCTATTCGCCCATGGTGCGGCCGAAACGGTCCGGCAATTGGTGACCAGCACCTGAAATGCGATTGTGGTGAAGCGCGCGCTGCTGTTGAAGCCTCCCGGTTTATTGCTGCCGCATCTCGCTTTCCTTCGGGGCCCTGCTATAAGCCTGCCGGTCTGCGTGTTCCATTTGAACGGCGCGGTACGTGGGGGATAACCGTGGTCGCGATGTCGCGTCAGAGCCGGATAGCAAAGCCTTGCGCATTTTTCTGACCGGTAGCGCCGGCTTCATCGGCATGCACCTTGCGCGCCGCCTTCTTGGGTCCGGCCATCAGGTCTTTGGCTATGATGGGCTCACCAGTTACTACGACGTGCGGCTCAAGCGTGAGCGCCTCGCACAGCTCGAGCCACTGCCCGGCTTCTTTGCTGGCACCGGCCTGCTTGAGGATCAGCCGACGCTCGCGGCCGCCTATCGCGAGGCTGCGCCCGAGATCGTCATCCATCTGGCCGCGCAGGCGGGCGTCCGCAATCCGCTCTCGATGCAGCGCACCTATCTTGATGCCAACCTTACCGGCACCTTCAACCTGCTTGAACTCTGCCGGGAGGCGCCGCCGCGCCACCTGCTGTTTGCCTCATCGAGCTCTGTCTATGGCCAGACCGACGGCAGCCCGAGCCGCGAGACGGACAAGACAGATCGCCCGATATCGCTCTACGCCGCGACAAAGAAATCAGGCGAGGCGATGACCTATTCCTACGCCCATCTCTTCGGGCTGCCGGTCACCGCGCTGCGCTTCTTCACCGTCTACGGCCCCTGGGGCCGCCCGGATATGGCGCTGTTCAAGTTCGTCGATGCGATCGAAAACGACCGACCGATCACGCTGTTCGGCGAAGGTCGCATGCAGCGCGACTTCACCTATATCGATGACAATATCGATGCGGTGGCAGCGCTGGTCGATCTCGTGCCCAAGCGCAACGAAGGCGCCGCGCCGTGGCGGGTCCTCAACATCGCCGGTGGCCAGCCCGTGCCCCTGATGCGGTTCATCTCCGCCATCGAGGCCGCCACAGGCAAGCGCGCGCTGATCGACCATCAGCCGATGCAGCCAGGCGATGTCGGCTCGACCTCCGCCGATGCCACCGCACTGCAGGCGCTTACGGGCAGGATCCCCACAATCCCCGTGGAAGAGGGCATCACACGCTTCGTTGCCTGGTATCGCGAGTGGACGAAGACGCGGGGCAGCTGAGCGCCCCGCGGCAAGGCAATCAAATCGCCAACAGGCACACCGGCTTGTCGATAGCAAACCGTGTGCCGGTATCCGTCAGCTTGCCATCCCCACCCACTGCAAACACCGCAAGGTCGTCGCTCAGCTGGTTGGCGACGATCAGGTGCTGCCCCAGCAGGATGAAAAAGCGCGGCCAGTTGCCGCCGCTCGGAATGTTCTGGATGAGGCTCGGCACGCCCGCGCCATCAAGCGCGAAGACCGAGATCGAATTGTGCTTGCGGTTCGACACATAGACGAAACGGCCATCTGGGCTGATGGCGATATGCGCGCCGGTCTCGCCGTCCTTTACGCCATCCGCCAGGCTCGCAACTTCCGCGAAGCGCGTCAGCCGCCCATCCGCCTCGCGCGTCAGCGCCGTGAGCCGCACCGCATATTCCGAGAACAGATAGGCGTGCTTGCCATCGGGATGGAACGCCAGATGCCGCGGCCCGGCATCCTTCTCGGCGAAATAGGCCACCTGCGGCGCTTTGAACCGGCCCGCCGCGCCATCGCGCTCATAGAAGCGCACGCTGTCATGTCCCAGATCGACCATGTAAAGGCGGTCGCCCTCGGGAGACCACTGCGTCCAGTGCGCATGGCCTTGGTCCGCCGGCTTCACGCCGCGCAGCACCTGAGGGTCAGCGGCCAGCGCACCATCGGGGTCGACGCTGAATGCCACGACGGAATCATCGCCGTAATTGGCTACTGCCACCAGATCCCTGCCTGGGCTCAGTCGCAGATAGCAGGGGTATTTTGCGCCAGTGTCGCGATAGCCGAGCGGTGTCACGCTCGACCGGTCAGCCGAGAGCACAAACGCGCCGACCTTGGCCGCCATCTCGTCGGTGACATAGACCACTGAACGCGCGGCGTCGAAATCAATCCAGGAGGCATCGGGCGTACCGGGATAGCGCGTGATTTCGGCAATCTGCCCGGTCGCGCTGTCGAAGCTCAACAGCCCGAGGCCCGCCCCACCGGCGCCAGAATAGGACCCGGACAACAGTTTGATCACGCTCATCGAATGCTCCTCGAAATCACTGCCGTCTTCTATGCGAGCCATTGCCCCCGCGCCAGTGGCAGATGGTCGTGATCTCCTCGCTTACCCGCCCTCGTAAAGACACTGGAGGAAGCGAGATGAGCTACTTTACCCATGTATTTGAAGGCCCGATAGAGGAGCTGGTCTATCCTGGCGCCTTCACCTATCGCATCCTGCGCCTGCCGGCGGATGTCGAGGCCGAATTGCCATTCACCACCCATCCGCGCCTGCGCGTCACCGGCGAGATTGCCGAACTGCCGGTGTCTCTCGCTTTCAACCCCGATCCGGGCAAGCGGCGCTACGTGATCCTCTCCACCCGCTTCTGCCGCGACGCCCACATAGATGTCGGCGACCAGGTGGAGTTCCGCTTTAACATTGCCGACCAGGATGCCGTCGACATCCCCGAGGAACTGTCTGCCCTCCTTGCGGAGAACTCCACGGCTATTGCCGCTTGGGAGGCGCTGACGCCCGGCAAGCGCCGCGGGCTCGTCTCGCAGATTGCGAGTGCAAAGACGGCTCAAACCCGGCTGAGACGCGCCGCCGCCCTGGTCGATGACCTTGCATCGGGGCGCCCTCTCAGGCTCGGTCCCAGCCGTCGCGCATGAGCCGGAAGCCTTTTTCGTAGACGTCCTCATAGCGGGCAAAAAGAGGCCGCCAGATCTTCGTGGCCGCTGCAAGGTCAGGCAACGCGGCGCCAAAGGCCTCGATCGTCATCCAGCCATCATAGCCTGCCGCCTTCAGGGTCTTGAAGACGCTCGCAAAATCGATATGTCCAGCCCCTGGCACGCCACGATTGTTCTCCGAGATATGCACATGCGCCATCTCGGCGATCGTCTCGGGGATCACCGACACGATCGAGTCTTCCTCGATATTGAAGTGGAACGTGTCATAGAGGTAGCCGTAGTTCGGCGCGCCAACCTTGCGCACCAGATCCGCAGCCTGCCGCGCCGAGGTGAGCATGTAACACTCGAAGCGGTTCAGAGGCTCTACGGCGAGCGTGATGCCAAATTGCGCCGCATGCTCCGCGGCCGCCCGATGTACATCGGCACACCAATTGATTTCGTGGGCGTTCGGCCCACGGCCCACAAATTCGCCAAGCGGCTGATGCAGCGGCCCGGCCGCTATGTCGCCCTCCAGCGCCGCCGTACAGTCGATCAGCCACATCATGTGCTGAAGCGCCTTGTCGCGCTCCGCCTTCACCGCAGACACCGGGTTTGCCCCGATGCCGGGCGGTATGATGCCGATGCCGCTCGCCTTGAGGCCTTCGGCTTTCAGGCGCCGCCCGAGCTTGGCGTAGTGATCGGGCGTCCCGGTGAACATCGGGATTTCCACCCCGTCATAGCCCGTGGCCTTCAGCGCCGCGATCACCGGCCACTCGGTTTCGGTGACATGCGACGTCCACAGCAGCAGGTTGAATCCGAGTTTCATGGGTCACGCCCTCCTCAATTCGACAAACGCACGGCGAAGGCTGCTCGGGCGCAGAAACGGTCCTCGTGGAGAGCCAGTCGAACCACGAGGACCTGGCTTGCGCCTATACCGTCACCCACGCCCCGGATTTGCCCGAAGCGAGGATGGCATCGCATACCCGGTTGGTTTCGAGCGCGTCTCGGAAGGTCGGCGCCGCCGGCTTCCCGTCGCGCAAGCCGTAGAGGAAATCCGCCACCTGGTGCGTGAACGAGTGCTCGTAGCCGATGATCAGGCCCGGCACCCACCACTTGCCGAGATAGGGGTGGTCGCCGTCGGTGACGAGTATATTCGTCCAGCCACGCACGGCCCCTTCGACCCCATGGTTGAAATACTGCACGCGGTTGAGGTCGTGCAGATCCCAACTCAACGAGCCCTTCTCCCCATTGATTTCGAGCGTATAGGCCGCCTTGTGGCCGCGCGCGTATCGGGTGGACTCAAAGGTCCCGAGTGAGCCGTTCTGAAACCGGGTCAAGACCGCCGAGGCGTCATCGATCCCCACCTTCTGCACTTCGCCGGTCAATGCATGCTTGCGCTCCTTGATGAAGGTCTCGGTCATCGCGGTCAGCGTCGAGATCGAGCCATTGATCCAGATCGCGGTATCGAGGCAATGGGCAAGCAGGTCGCCCGTCACACCCGAGCCCGCCGCATCGACGTCGAGCCGCCAGGTGGCTGCCCCACCCTGCGGTACGTCGGGCGAAATCGTCCAGTCCTGCAGGAACTTGGCGCGGTAGTGGAAGATTTTTCCGAGCTTGCCGGCCTCCACCATCTGCTTGATCAGCATCACCGCCGGCACCCGACGGTAATTGTACCAGACCATGTTGGCGACGCCGGCTTTCTCCACCGCCTCCACCATGGGCAGCCCCTCGGCCTCGGTGCGGGCCAAGGGCTTCTCGCACAGCACCATCTTGCCGGCCTTCGCGGCCGCGATGGCGATCTCGGCATGCATGTCATTGGGCACGCAGATATCGATGGCGTCGATGTCGCGGCGCTCGATCAGCGCCTTCCAGTCGGTCTCGACGCTCTCGTATCCCCACATGTCGGCGAAGTGCCGGAGCTTGGAAACGTTGCGCGCCGCCGCTGCCTTCAGCACCGGCTTGTAGCCGGTTTCGAAGAAATGGCTGACATTGGCCCAGGCATTGGAGTGCGCCCGCGCCATGAAGCCGTAGCCCACCATGCCGATATTGAGTTGCTTGGTCATTTGCGCTCCCTCACTCCACCCAGCCATGCGCTTCGCGCACTTTCAGCATGGCCCCCAGCACCTTGTTCCAGGTCTCCTGCCGCTCCATCACGGCATTGGGGAACATGCAGCCATCCCAGCAGATATGGCGCATGCGCCTGGTGAGATTGCCCTTGTCGTCGCGCAGCCAATAGCCGGCATGCTTGGTCACATCGAGCCGGCCATTCGGATCGTCGATCTGGCAATGCCGCCCGGTCTTTTCATGGTCGCCAGATCCGAAGGTGGTGCCGTCATTCTGCGCCACGTGAAAATCCAGCGTCCAGGGCCTGAGCGCGTCGGCAACCTTGTGATAGGCGGCGTCCAGCGCCGCCTTGTCGCTCCACTCGAAATCCTTCGGCAAGATCCGGTCCGCCTCGGCGTTCGCGCCCAGAACGAACAGCATCGAATGCGCCATGTCCGCCTGATACCCGACGATTCCGGGCATGCCGACCATTTCGAGCAGTTTGACGTTCTCGCGCCACGAATGCATGCCGCCCCAGCAGATTTCGCCTTCGGCGACAATGATCTCGCCATGGTCCTGCGCGATCTTTCCGGCTTCCCGGAACGTGTCGGCAATCTTCCGCGTGTTGCCCTCGGGGTCTTTGTCCCACGCCTCGACGCCTGTCGACGAGTCAACACGGATGCCGCCGGTCGGGCGGATGCCGAGTTCCCGCATCTGCTGACCGATCTTGGCGGCCTTTTTCACCTGTGTCAGAAACCGCTTCACATCGTCCGCATCGCCCATGGCCGAGCCGCCACCGGCCCCGCCCCAGATCGGCGCGACGAATGAGCCGACCTTCAGCCCATAGCTGGCGATATGGTCGGTCATCCTGCGCACTTCGCCCGCGTCGGCGTCGATATCGAAATGCGGCGCGGTGACGAACAGGTCGATGCCATCGAACTTCTGGCCGTCGACCTCGGCATTGGCGGTAAGCTTCAACAGCGTATCGAGCGCGATGATCGGCTCACTGTCTGGCGTGCCCTTGCCGACTATGCCCGGCCAGGCGGCGTTATGCAGCTTTGGATAATTGTTTGCCATGGTCCCCTCCTCCTTATCGGGGTCCTCATCATCGTGCGGACGGTGCGCTCTCCCTCACGCCGCCCGGATGTTCACTCCACTGTCGGCGTCGAACAGCATCACCTTCTCGGCATTCCAGCCGAAGCGAACCTCATCCTCGAGCCCGATAGCGACGCGCGCCGGCACATTGGCCCGCACCAGGGTTTCCCCTATGCGCAGCGTCACCACCTTCTCGATGCCGTGGTTCTCGATATCGTGCACCCGCGCCACAACCGGGGCGCCCTGCTCGACCTTCACATCCTCGGGCCTGATGCCGAAGGTATAGCGCCCCTCGCGGCCTCCCCCTGCAATCGGCAACTCGAACGCGCCCGGCGATACCACCGCGGCATTGCCCGCCACCTGCCCCGCAATAAGGTTGATCACCGGAGAGCCGACAAAGCTCGCAACAAAGGTATTCACCGGGTGGGAATAGACCTCCTGCGGCTTCCCGACCTGGATGATCCGACCCTTGTTCATCACCGCGATCCGGTCGCCCATCGTCATCGCCTCCACCTGGTCATGGGTGACGAAGATGAAGGTCGCGCCGAGCCGCATCTGCAAATCCTTGAGCTCGGAGCGCAGCGCCTCGCGCAGCTTCGCGTCGAGCGCCGAAAGTGGCTCGTCCATAAGGAACACCTGCGGTTCGCGCACAATGGCGCGGCCGATCGAGACGCGCTGCATCTCGCCGCCACTCAGTCGATCGGTCTTGCGGTCCAGCAGGTGCCCGATCCTGAGCGTCTTGGCGGCATAATCGATACGCGCGTCGATCTCCGGCTGCGTCAGGCCACGGATGCGGGAGCGCAACGGAAAGCTCAGGTTGTCGCGCACGCTGAGCCGTGGGTAGAGCGAGTATTGCTGCAGCACCAGCGCCACGTCCCGCTCTGCCGGTCCCCAGGCGTTGACGTCCACTTCGTTGATGAGGACGCGCCCGACCGTCGGCTTTTCGAGCCCCGCGATCATCCGGAGCGTCGTCGTCTTGCCCGCGCCGGTCGGCCCAAGCAGCACGAAGAACTCACCGTCGGCCACATCGATATCGAGACCTCCGACAGCCATGTGGTTGCCAAAACTCTTCGCGATGTTTTCGAGCCGGATGCGTGCCATGTCAGGCCCCCTGCCCCGCTTCACCTGGCGTTTCAGCCGAAACGCCAAAGTGATCCAAGCCTTTGTTTGGTAGCGCTTTCGAACCGGAAAACTCTGGCATCTTTTCCTGAAAGCGCTCCAGCCGAATACCAAGCGAGGCGCCCGTCTGGTTGTCGAAGAAATGCGCCTGCGCGGGGTCGATCCGCGCAAACACCGGCGTCCCCGGCCTTGGCACGAAGCCCGATACTGTCCGGGCCCTCAGCGTCCGATCACCGGACTTGAGATCGACGATATCGAAGCCGCCATAGGGCTGGATCAGGTGCGCCTCAACGGGTCGATAGCCCGGCCTTTCGGCAAGACTTACCTCGACGCCCTCGGGCCTTATGCCGAGCGACAGGTCGGAGCGCGCCGCTTTCAGATTCAGCATGCCGATCAGGTCGGCCGGCATGCCGAACTTGAGCCCGTCGAGCGCGACTTCCGCGGCGCCGTCCACCTCGCGCACCACGGTGGGCGCTACATTCATGACCGGCGAGCCGATGAACTGCGCGACGAACAGGTTGGCTGGGTAAAGATACACCTCGGTCGGCGTCCCCACCTGCTGCAGCACCCCTTCGTTCATCACCACGATCCGGTCGGCGAGTGACATTGCCTCGACCTGATCGTGGGTCACATAGATCGATGTCGATCCGTTCTCATAATGCAGCCGCTTCAGTTCCACCCGCATCTGCTCACGCAGCTTCGCATCAAGCGAACCGATTGGCTCGTCGAGCAGAAGCGCCTTCGGCCGCCGCACCAGGGCCCGCCCGATCGCGATGCGCTGCATGTCGCCGCCAGACAGCGCCGAAGGGCGCGCCCTGAGCAGGTGCGAGATCCCGAGCGACTTCGCCACCGAACGCACCACCTGCTCGACCTCGGCTCGCGGCGTTCGGACGGCTTCGAGCGGAAATGCCAGGTTCTGGTACACGGTGAAATGCGGGTAGAGGGCGTAGTTCTGGAACACGAAAGCAATGTCGCGGTCTGCCGCGCGCAGGTTCTGAATCGGCTTGCCGTCGAGCAAGATGTCGCCGCTATCGATCTCTTCAAGACCGGCGATGGCGCGCAGTGTTGTGGTCTTTCCGCAGCCCGAGGGGCCGAGAAACACCACGAACTCACGGTCTTTCACCGTAAGGCTCACATCCTTGATGACGTGGACAACCCCGAAATGCTTGTCGATATGCCTCAGTTCGATCTCAGCCATGGTGCGTCCGCTCGGCCTCCTCGATCACCGGCTTTTCCGGGGGCGGGATATGCACCGCGACATTGAAGCCAACGAGCCCGATCAGCATGACCGTCACCGACCATTGATGCAGCACCTCCACCCAGGGCTGGCAGAGGAAGATAATGCCGAGGATCATCAGCAACTGGCTGCCCGGCTCGAGGACGCGCTGGTTGAACACGCGGATATTCATTTGCGGATCGCCCCGAAGCTCATGCCGCGCAACAGGTGGTTGCGGAGCAGGAAGGTGAAGATCGCGACGGGCAGAAGGAACAGGAACGTGCCTGCGGCAATCACCGTCCAGTCCGGCAGGCCAGACCCGATCTGGCTCGGTATGAAGGGCGGTGCAGTCTGCGCCTTCTTGTTGGTCAGGATCAGCGCGAAGGCATATTCGTTCCACGCCGTAATGAAGCAGAACACCGCCGTCGCCGCGATCCCCGTCGCCGCCTCGGGCAGCACGATCTTTCGGAACGCTTCGAGCCGCGTGTAGCCGTCGACCAGCGCCGCCTCTTCATACTCGCGCGGAATTTCGTCGATGAAGCCCTTCATCAGCCATACCGCGAAGCTGACGTTGAACGCGGTATAGAGGATGATCAGCCCCAGATGGCTGTCATTGAGCCCCGCCGCCCGGTACATCAGGAACATCGGGATCGCCACCACGATAGGCGGCAGCATTCGGGTCGAAAGAATGAAGAACAGGAGGTCAGCCTCCCCCTTCACCTTGAAGCGCGAGAAGCCATAGGCAGTGATCGTCCCCATCCCCACAGCCAGCACGGTCGAGGTGATCGCGACGATCAGCGAATTGATGAAACGGTCCGGATAGCCGGAAAGCTGGATTTCGCCCTTCCCGGTGCGCGAGATGCGCTCGCCGCCCGCGAAGATCATCTGCTCCCACCAGGGCGCATTGGCGACGTCGATCTTCTCGTTCGGCTTCAACTGCACACGCTTGGTGAACAGCTTCACGAAAGGCGAAATCTCCGGCTGGAAGACGATGGTCGGCGGCGCGGTCGTCGCCAGGTTGCGCGGCTTGAATGCCGTCGAACCGATCCAGTAGATCGGCAAAAGGAAGATGATGGTGATCACCACCACCGCGGCTATGGCAACGCGGTTGCCGAGGCGCTGGCCAGATGAGCTGACGACGGCCATCTACCGCTCCTTCGCCTTGTTGAGGTACTTCACGTAGACGTTCGTGATGCACAGCACCATGATCAGCACGATATAGGCGAGCGCGCAGGACTTGCCGGTCTGCCACTCCTGGAACGCCATCTTGTAAAGCCGGATCGACACCACTTCCGTTGTCGGCTGGCTGGTCATCACATAGGCCAGGTCGAAGGTCTTGAAGGCTTCCATGGTGCGGAAGATGATCGCGATCAGCAGGATCGGCGCCACCAGCGGCAGCGTGATCCGAAAGAAGGTATAGAACCGTCCGGCGCGGTCGATCGCAGCGGCTTCGTAAAGGTGCTTCGGCACGGCGGAAAGCCCCGCGAGCGACAGCAGCATCACGAAGGGCGACCACATCCAGATATCGGTCAGCGCCACCGCGTAGAGCGCGAAGTCCGGATCCGCCAGCCACTCGAAACGGCCCAGACCCAGCACATAGTTGATGATGCCGAAATTCGGATCGTAGAGCAGCTTCCAGAACAGCCCCACCACCGCCATCGACAGCATCATGGGCAAGAGCAGCAGCGTCGTCAGCAGGCCCTTGAACGGCATCTGCCGGTTGAGCAGCAGCGCCAGCCCGAACCCGACGATCACCTGCCCGACCACCGAAACCATGACATAGTGCGCCGTGATGGTGAAATTGCGCCAGATGAAAGGATCCGACAGCAGGTCAGTGTAATTCTTGAGCCCGATGAAATTGGCGGGATCCTTGGTCGAAGCCCGGAAATCGGTGAACGAGTAGCCGAGCGAGTAGAGCAGCGGAAACACATTGAAGACGATGAGGAACAGTACCGTCGGAATGACGAAGACGTTCCTGATGGTCATGTCGCTCCATCCGCGCTGCGCAGCGCGCGAGGCTGGATCGAGCCTGGTCATCATGCTGGTCAAGGCAATATCCTCGATGCTTTGGCCGAATGGTCAGCCTGCTCTCGGCAACAGATGCGAACAAGCTACAGGGCCCACCGGACAGGCACTCCACCGCAGCGGGCTAAAATGGCCTGCCAGCCGCGGTGTGAGGGGTTCCGGCGATCGCTGAAGCAACCCTTGCCCGCCCTTCGGGTGCCCTGGCCTGCAAGGGGCCAGGGCACCCGCCATTTGGGGGTGGTCCGCCTTACATCCCGCGGCCGTACTTGGCGAATGTTGCCTTCCAGTCCGAAGCCAGCGCGTCGAGCACTTCCTGGCTGGTACCCTCGCCGCCAACGATGGCGGGGTAGAGCCGCTGGTTCAGTTGGGTCAGCAGTTCCGCATATTCCGGCACAGCCCAGAAGTCCTTTACCTTGAACATCGTCTGGTAGAAGGCCTCGTTATAGGGCGTTGCCTTGCGGAAGGCCTCGCTCTCCAGCACCTTTGCAGAACAGGTATACCCGCCCAGATCAGCCCACTTCTGCTGAACCTCGTCCTGGATGAACCACTGGAGGAACTTGAACGCCTCTTCCTGGTTCTGGCTGTAGCTGACGATCGAGATGCCCTGCCCGCCAAGTGCGGCATACTGGTCGCCATCCGGGCCGGCCGGGTTGGCGAAGAAGCCGGTGACCTTGGCGTTCGGGTTCGAGGCCTCGTTGATCAGCGCGGGGAAGAACGCAAAGTAGTTCATGCTCATCGCCGCGAGATTTTCGGTGATGGCCTGGTTGTTCTCGACGAAGAACGTCTTGGCCCAGCCCGGCGGGGTGAAGCTGTAGAGCTTCTTGTAGGCGTCGAGCGCCGCCACGGCCTTGGGCGAGTTGATGATGCCGTCGACCTTGTAGGTGGACATGTCACCGAGTTCGCCGCCATAGGAGAACAGTGCGTTCTCGAAGCCCATCGCCATCGCGTCATAGGAATTGTCGGTATAGATCGCGACGCCATAGCGCGGCGGATTGGCGTCCGGCCGGTAGAAGAATTCGGCGATATCCTGCAGCTGCTGCCAATTGGCGGGCGGTGCCAGATCATAACCGTACTTGGCCTTGAAATTGGCCATCTCGGTGGGGTCCTCGAACCAGTCCTTGCGATAGGACCAGCCGACGGCGTCACCCTCTGCCGGGATCGACCAGTACTTGCCCGAATTGCCGGGGTACTCGGAGTAGAACTTCACCGTCGCCGGCGCCATCTTGTCGAGAACGCCGTTCTGCTTAACGAAATCGGTCAGGTCGACATAGTGCCCGGCCTCGGACGCAGCGCCCAGCCACTGGCTGTCGCCCACGATCAGGTCGTAGGCGGAGCCCTGAGCGTTGAACTCTGTGAAGGCCTTGGTCTGGAAATCCGACCATGGAGTCGTCTCCACCGTGACCTTCACGCCGGTCTCGGCTTCGTACTGGTTCACCAGTTCCTGCAGGTAGTTGGCCGGATCCCATTCGGCCCAGAAGATGGTCAGTTCGGCGGCCAGCACCGACGTGCTCGACGCCAGCATGAAGCCGAGACCGGCCAGCACGCTCCTCGTAACAATGCGCATAGTTTCCTCCCTCTCGCGCGTCTTCCAGCCAGCTCCCCGCCGGCCGGCGCCCCTTCGTTGCCGGGGGCGCGACAGCTCCTTGTCCTCCCACGCTCGTGGCGCGGCAGAACCAGACCCGGCACGCCTTCAGGAAAGTCCAACCGGAACTTTCGAAGGTGAAAGCGCTGCCAAACCAGTTCTGGAGCGGTTCATCGCCTGAACCTGTGCGAACCCTCCAATGACGGAACCGGCTTTCCCTTCCGGCAATGGCGGCTTGCGAAGCGGCCTCTGGCTCTTCCTCTTCCGCCTCGCCCCCCCCTCAGTGCCCGCCGCCAAACTCAACTCCTTGTCGACTGAAGCTTGATTGTTACTCTGTCTCCATTCCCACAACGACGTCAAGCTAACATGCTAGCATTTTGCAAACAACTTTTGGGGCGGCGCTCAGGCTTCCGACGCCTTCGCTTCATCAAGCGCCGCCTTCACCATCGCCGCCGCTGCCCAGACCGCGACATCCTGCATTTCTTCGAAGTCCAGACCCCACAAGTCCTTGAGAACCATCAGAACTTCGAGACCGTAGGTCAGCGACAGGGCCTTCGCCAATCGCATGAATGCGTGCTCGGGCAGCACGTCGCGCAGCGGCTCTATCGCTCTCTGCAGGATCTCGACGCGGTGGCCGCGCTTGAATGGCGGCTCGCGATTGCCGTGGCCGGAACGCCGTTCCGCCCATTGCTCCAGCGACAGCTTTACCGACGCCTTGAATGTCGCCTCGAACTCGACGATCCGCGGCAGCGAGGTCACCAGCAGGTCCTTGATCCGCACCGACGGATCCTCGCTCCCTGACTGCCAATTGAGGATCGGCCCCAGGGCTTCGTCCACCACAGCCATCACCAGCGCAGACTGGCTCGGAAAGTACCGATAAGCCGTTGCCCGCGACACGCCCGCCGCCTCGGCGACATCGCTGACCGAGGGCGTCTTGCCGCTTTGCATCAGGTCAATCGCCGTCGAGAGCATCAAGCGTCGGGTCCGCGCCCGCACACCGGTTTCGGTCAACACTGCTGTCGAATGTGAGACGCTCATGCCGAAATGATACGCACATCTCAAATTCCGTTGCAAGACATCCGGAGCTCTGCCTATATCCGCGCAAGGCAAGGGCATCGCGCCCGCCCGGTCACAGGCCGCGGCGGCAACAAGCGGTGCATCCGGAGGGAATTTTGGGCCGCATCTATGTGGTCGGCACGGCCGATACCAAGGGCGAGGAGTTGGCGTTTCTCGCAGCGCAAATCCGCGCTGCAGGCGGCGACACCCAGCTTGTCGACGTCGGCACCCGCACACCCCGCATCCCTGTCGATATCGCCGCCAAGGATATTGCCGCCCTCGGCGCGCCGGGGCTGCTGACCGGCACGGATCGTGGTGTCGCCGTCTCCGGCATGGCGGAAGCCTTCGCCCGCTTCATTCTCACCCGCAGCGATATCGACGCGATCATCGGGATCGGCGGCGGCGGCGGCACCTCCATCGTCACCGCAGGCATGCGCGAGCTCGCCATCGGGCTGCCGAAGCTCATGGTCTCGACCCTCGCCTCAGGCGATGTTGCGCCCTATGTCGGCATCTCGGATATCCTGATGATGCCGGCCGTCACCGATTTCGCGGGCCTCAACCGGCTGAGCCGTGTGCTCTTGTCAGAAGCCGCCGCCGCGATCACCGCAATGGCCCGCGTCCCGCGCGTGGCGACCGGCACGTTGCCCGCCGTCGGGCTCACCATGTTCGGTGTCACCACGCCAGCGGTGACTCAGATCGTCGAATTGCTCGGCACGAGTGTGGAACCGCTCGTCTTTCACGCAACCGGCATCGGTGGCCGCACACTGGAGCGCCTCGTCACCTCGGGCCTCGTTACGGCCATGCTCGACATCACCACCACTGAGATCGCCGACCTGCTGGTGGGCGGCGTGCTTCCGGCGCTGCCCCAACGGCTCGATTGCCTCGCGACAACGAGCATTCCGTGGGTCGGCTCGGTCGGTGCCTGCGACATGGTCAATTTCTGGGCCCGCGACACAGTCCCGGCGACCTTCGCCAACCGTCTGTTCTATCAGCACAATGCCAATGTCACGCTGATGCGCACGACGCCCGAAGAAAACCGCAAGATCGGTGGCTTTTTGGCGCGCAAACTCGCCCGCGCCACCGGCCCAGTCACCATGCTTTTACCGCTGCGGGGCGTCTCCGCGCTCGATATCGCGGGGGGCGCCTTTTTCGACCCTGCCGCCGATGCTGCTTTGTTCGACGCAATCCGCCAGGACTGCGACTGGACCGGCAGCCGCCGGCTCATCGAACTCGACTGCCACATCAACGACGCTGCCTTCGCCGCTGCTGCGGTCGAGGCCTTGCGGGACATTGCCCCCTAGGAGCTCCCATGCCTGCCATTCCGCGCGCCAAAATCCTCTCGAAGTTTCAAGACATGGTGGCGCGTGGTGTTCCCATCGTGGGCGGCGGCGCCGGCACCGGCATTTCGGCAAAGTCCGAGGAGGCTGGTGGCATCGATCTCATCATCATCTACAATTCCGGACGCTATCGCATGGCTGGACGCGGCTCGGCAGCTGGTCTCCTCGCCTATGGCAATGCCAACGAGATCGTGAAGGACATGGCGAAGGAGGTGCTGCCGGTGGTGAAGCACACGCCCGTGCTCGCCGGCGTAAACGGCACCGATCCGTTCATGCTCCTGCCGCAATTCCTCGCCGAACTCAAAGCCATGGGCTTTTCCGGCGTGCAGAACTTCCCCACCATCGGGCTCTTCGATGGCGTCATGCGGCAAAGCTTCGAGGAGACCGGCATGGGATATGGCCTCGAGGTCGATATGATCGCCGAGGCCCATCGGCAGGATCTCCTCACCACGCCCTATGTCTTCAACCCGGACGAGGCCCGCGGCATGGCCGCTGTCGGTGCCGATATCGTCGTCGCGCATATGGGCGTCACCACGGGCGGAGCCATCGGCGCGAAGGCGGCGAAATCGCTCGACACCTGCTGCGCCGAGGTCACCGCCATCGCCGACGCCGCTCGCGCCGTGAAGCCCGATGTCATCGTGCTCTGCCATGGCGGGCCGATCGCCATGCCCGACGACGCCCGCTACGTGCTTGATCGCGTGCCCGCCTGCCACGGCTTCTACGGCGCCAGCTCGATGGAGCGCCTGCCGGTAGAAATCGCCATCAAGGCGCAGGTAGAGAGTTTCAAAGGGTTGAGGACAGGAAGTCAGGAATAGGCAATCGGAGGAGGACCAAATGCCCGAGAACAACTTCGTCTACCCCCGCGATGTCGAGGCCTTTGGCTTCGATTGGGGCAAACTGTCGCTCACCGTCGCGCCCGAGGTGAACGGCGCGAAAACCTTCTCCGGCGGAGTCGTCGACCTGCCCCCCGGACAGGGCCATACGCGTCACAATCATCCCGGTGCGGAGGAGATCATCTTCGTCATCTCCGGTCATGGCCAGCAGATGGTGGAAACGCCGGATGGCGTGCCGGAAACCCGCGAGGTCGGGCCTGGCTGCACCATCTTCGTGCCGGAAAGCCGCTTTCATTCGACGCTCAATAGCGGCAGCGTGCCGATGCAGCTGTTCGTGGTCTACTCCCCCGCCGGTCCCGAGCGCCTTCTGCGCGAACTCCCGGATTTCCGATTGTTGCCCAAGGGGTGACCCGCTCCGGTGATCTGGCGACACGTCACATCACCGTCACATCATGCGGGCACCCCATGCGCGAGAATGACGGAGGTCCATATGCCTGACTTCGATCCACGCGATCCCAACGAACTCGACCGCATCAAGCAGGCGATTGCCGACGACTTCGACGAAGAGCTTGAGATGCAACTTGAGGACGAGCGTCTCGACGAACTGGTCGCGGAGGGCATGTCGGCGCCGGCCGAGGACACGCTCGACCGGAAAGTCTATTTCCGCGAGCTGTTCCGCCTCCAGCACGAGTTGGTCAAGCTGCAGGATTGGGTTCAGTTCAAGAAGCTGAAGATGCTGGTCATCTTCGAAGGGCGCGATTCCGCCGGCAAGGGCGGCGCCATCAAGCGCGTCACCCAGCGCCTCAATCCCCGCTCGTGCCGCGTTGTCGCCCTGCCTGCGCCCACGGAAAAGGAACGCGGCCAGTGGTACTTCCAGCGCTACGTGCCGCACCTGCCATCTGCCGGCGAAATGGTGCTGTTCGATCGCTCCTGGTACAACCGCGCCGGCGTCGAGCGTGTCATGGGCTTCTGCTCCAAGGACCAGCTGGAGGAGTTCTTCGAGACCGTCCCGGCCTTCGAGAGCATGCTGGTCAAGTCCGGCATTATCCTCGTCAAGTACTGGTTCTCGATCACGGACGAGGAGCAGGAATTCCGCTTCAAGATGCGCATCCATGATCCGCTGAAGCAGTGGAAGCTCTCGCCAATGGACCTGGAAAGCCGCGTCCACTGGGAGGACTACACCCGCGCCAAGGAAGAAATGTTCGACCGCACCCACACCGCCGATTCTCCTTGGTGGGTTGTTCAGGCCGTCGACAAGAAGCGCGCCAGGCTCAACATGATCCAGCATCTGCTGAGCCAGGTGGCCTATGAGGAAGTTCCGAAGCAGGAAGTCCAGTTGCCTCCGCGCGTCCGCAACCCGGATTACAAGCGGCATCCCGTGCCGCCCGAGCTTTACGTGCCCGAAGTCTATTGAGCTGAACTCAGCTGCTGCAGACCCGCCATGCAACCTGCGCAATAGGGTGGAAACCTTGCGCATGTAAAGCTCCGCGCGGGCACATGGAGGGCGCGTCGTGGAGCACTACGAGATCATCGTCATCGGGTCGGGGCCGGCTGGACGCCGGGCGGCCATCCAGGCGGCCAAGCTCGGCAGGTCCGTGCTGGTGATCGAGAACCGCCTGCGTGTCGGCGGCGTCTCGGTCCATACCGGAACCATCCCGTCGAAAACCCTGCGCGAAACCGTGCTCAACCTCTCGGGCTGGCGCGAGCGCGGCTTCTACGGCCTTGCCTACCGGGTAAAGAAGGACATCGAGGGCAAGGATCTGGGCGCCCGGCTCCGCATGACGCTCGACCATGAGATCGACGTGCTCGAGCACCAGTTCGCCCGCAATGGCGTCAAGGTGGTGGCGGGCAAGGCCCGGTTTACCGACGCCCATACTATCGCTGTCCGCAATGGCGACGATCAGGACCTGCTGTTCTCGGCCGACAACGTGGTGATCGCCGTCGGCACCGCGCCCTATCGCCCGCCTCATATCCCGTTCAATGATACAAGCGTCTTCGACAGCGACAACGTCGCCGCCGAGCCGCGCGTACCCAAGAGCCTCACTGTCGTCGGCGCCGGCGTCATCGGTCTCGAATACGCCACCATCTTCTCCGCCATGGATGTACCCGTCACGCTGGTCGAGCCGCGCGAGCAGTTCCTCGAGTTCATCGACCGCGAGATAATCGAGGAATTTGTCCACGAGTTGCGCAAGCGTGGCATGCAATTGCGTCTGGGCGTCAAGGTCGACGCAGTCGAAATCGACAAAGCCGGCTGGACCATCTCCACCCTGTCCGACGGCCGCCGCATCCGCACAGAGATGCTGCTCTACGCAGCGGGTCGCGTCGGCGCCACAGCCGGGCTCGGTCTCGAGACCTGCGGGCTCGCCGCCGATGATCGCGGCCGGCTCAAGGTCGATCCCAAGACGTTCCAGACCAATGTGCCCAATATCTATGCCGCGGGCGACGTTATCGGTTTCCCCTCCCTCGCCTCTACCTCGATGGAACAGGGCCGCATCGCTGCCTGCCATGCCTTCGGGGCGCCGATCCCGCCCGCGCCCGACTATTTCCCCTACGGCATCTACGCTGTGCCGGAGATCTCCACGGTCGGCCTCACCGAGGCCGAGGTGAAAGCGAAAAACATCCCCTACGAGTGCGGCATTGCCCGCTTCCGCGAAACCTCGCGTGGCCACATCATGGGGCTGCAGGGCGGCATGATGAAGCTGATCTTCTCGCTCAAAACCCGCCGCCTGCTCGGCGCGCATATCATCGGCGAAGGCGCAACCGAACTCGTCCATATCGGGCAGGCCGTGCTCAACCTCAAAGGCACGGTCGACTATTTCGTCGAGAATGCCTTCAACTACCCGACCCTCGCCGAAGCCTACAAGATCGCGGCCCTCGATGCGTTCAACCGCATGCCACCGCGCGTCGTCGCCGCCCCCGGCATTGGCCCCGCCGCAGAGGTCTGACTTAACTGGTTTGACCGGAGCTTCGCTAGCGGTCGGGTCTGGCTCTCGCCACGATCAGCCGCTAAACCGGAGCCCAGTTTCACCACTTCGAAGGTCACGCCGATGCCCGACACCAACCCTATAGATCCCGTCCTGCTCGATCGCCTCGCCGAAGTGGCCATCAAGGTCGGCCTGCAATTGCAGGAAGGCCAGGATCTGGTGCTGACGGCGCCTTTGGCGGCACTGCCTCTCGTCCGCCGCATTGCCGAACACGCCTACAAGGCCGGCGCCGGCATCGTGCAGCCGATCTTTTCCGACGAGGAAATCACTCTCGCGCGCTATCGCAATGCCCACGACCTGAGCTTTGATCGCGCCGCCGACTGGCTGTTCGAGGGCATGGGCAAGGCCTTTGGCGCCAATGCCGCGCGCCTCGCCATTTCCGCCGAAAACCCGATGTTGCTCGCCGGCCAGGATGTCGAGAAGGTCTCGCGCGCCAACCGCGCCACCTCCAGGGCCTACAAGCCAGCCCTCGAAAAGATCACCGGCTTCGACATCAACTGGAACATCGTCTCCTACCCGAACCCCTCGTGGGCCAGGCTCGTCTTCCCCGATGATCCGGAAGCGGTTGCGGTCAAGAAGCTCGCCACCGCGATCTTTGCCGCGAGCCGCGTCGATGTCGACGACCCCATCGGCGCATGGTCGGCGCACAACGCGAGGCTCAAAGATCGCTGGACCTGGCTCAACGGGCAGGCCTTTTCCGCGCTGCATTATACCGGCCCCGGCACCGACCTCACCATCGGCCTCGCCGATGGCCATCGCTGGAAGGGCGGCGCGTCAGAGGCCAAGAACGGCATAACCTGCAACCCGAACATCCCCACCGAGGAAGTCTTTACCACTCCGCACAAGGACCGCGTTTCCGGTACCGTCCGTTCCACCAAGCCGCTCAGCCACAACGGCACGCTCATCACCGATATCGCGGTTAAGTTCGAGATGGGGCGTATTGTCGAGGCCCATGCCACCAAGGGGGCGGATGTGTTCAACAAGCTGCTCGACACCGACGAGGGCGCCCGCCGGATCGGAGAGGTCGCGCTCGTGCCGCACTCCTCGCCGATCAGCCAGTCGGGAATCCTGTTCTACAACACGCTCTTCGACGAAAATGCCGCCAGCCACATCGCGCTCGGGCAGTGCTATGCCGATTGCTTCATCGGCGGCACCAAGCTCACGCAGGATGAGATCGCGAGCCGCGGCGGCAATTCCTCGCTCATCCATGTCGACTGGATGATCGGTTCGGGCGAAATCGACATCGACGGCATCGGCGCCGATGGCAGCCGCACGGCGGTCATGCGGAAGGGCGAGTGGGCGTGACGCCTTAACACGTCCTTAACCACACGGAAGAAAGCGCGGTCCGCAAAGCGCCGACCGCGCAAACCAATTCCGCTGCTTAACCTTTAGTACGGCATCCGCACATATTCTGCGGACGAGGCAGAACGAGGGTGGCCGGCGCGTGAGTGGGTCCGTGACAGAGATGGCGACTGGCGGATCCGACGCCCCGGTGATGAAGCTTGTGCAGCCGTCGCTCGCCGAATTGGCCGAGTACGCCGGTATTGCGGTGTTCACCTGGGATAGCGTCCGGGACGAGGTCTACCACTCCGCCGTAGGAACCAAATCGACGCCGCCACCGCAGGGCCTTGGCCTCCGGACGCTGCTGGCTGCTGTCGAGGCGGTCGATCTCGAGGGAGTCGCCGCCCAGATCGAACGCGCGCGGCACGGAGAGTCCGGCCAGGTCCGTGTCACGGCACGCACACAAGATGGCGCCGATCTTGCTGTCAACATCACCTATTTCCCCGCCGACACCGACCTGCCGTCGCGCTTCGTCCAGATCATCTCTCAGGACTTGTCGCGCCTCGCCAGTGCCGAGAAGGCGCGCGACGAAAGCGAGGCCCACTACCGCAACGCCGTGGCGCTCAATCCCGAGATTCCATGGGTGGCCAATGCCGACGGCCAACTCACCGAAGTCGGTCCGCGCTGGCACATCATGTCCGGCCTGCCGCCAGAGACGGACTACACCAAGGGCTGGATCCAGGTCCTTCATCCCGACGATCGCGACAGCGTCATTGCGGAGTGGCGCCGCTGCGTGCGCGACGGAACGCCGCTCGATATCGAATACCGCATGCGGACGGCCTCGGGCGTCCACCAGTGGATGCGGGCGCGCGCCCGCCCCAGCCTCGGCCCCCTCGGAGAAAAGCTGCGTTGGTACGGCACCCTCGAAGATGTCAATGACCGCCACCTGACCTTGACCGCCCTCAAGGAAAGCGAGGAATTTGCCCGCTCGATCCTTGATAGCGGTTCGATTGCCACCGAGGTGCTCGATCTCGAAGGGCGGCTCACATACATGAACCGCCCGGCCCTCCAGATGATGGAGGTGGAGGAGTTCGAACGGGTCCGCGGCGTTTCCTTCCTCAATGTCTGGCCCGACAAAGCCCGTCCGGTCATCGCCTCCATGATCGATGCCGCACGCAATGGGCAGGTCACCCGCCATACATTGTTCGGCCCCACCGCAAAGGGTAACCCGCGCTGGTGGGATTTCACCCTTGCACCGGTGCGGGACGCGGAGGGAAGCATTTCGCGGCTCCTCGCCATGTCGCACGATGTTACCGAGACGCACCTGAGCCAGATCGAGGCTGCGGCCTCGGCGGAGCGACTGGCAAATGTCCTCGAGGGGACACTTGACAACGTCATCAGCCTCGACCGTGCGTTCCGCGTCACTTACATGAACCATCGCTGCATGCAGGAACTGCCCATGCTGCACGACGCGCTCGGCAGGGATGTCCGGGGCTTTTTCGAGCCTGATGAGATCGGCCCCTTCCTTGAGCAGATGCTGGTCGCAATGGAGCAGCGCACCACCACAACGTTCGAGCGCTTTCTGCCGCTTACAGCCAAGTGGTATGAAGTGCAGGCCGATTGCCGTTCCGAGGCCATCACCGTCTTCTTCCGCGATGTCACGGCCCGGCGCGAAACGCAGGATCGCGTTGCCCATCTTGCCCGCCACGACCCGCTGACGGGCCTGGCAAACCGCATCCGCTTCCGCGAACGCTTCCAGGAAATGCTGCTGGAGCGGCGCGACGGCATGCTGGCCGTGATGGCAATCGACCTCGACGACTTCAAGCAGGTCAACGACAGCCTCGGCCATCCCGCGGGCGACGCGCTGCTGCGGCAGGTCGCGATGCGGCTAGCCGTCTGCCTGGGCGGTCGGGGTGTTGTCGCCCGGCTGGGCGGCGACGAATTCGTCCTGCTGGCGCCCGTTGCCGATGCGGCGGCTGCGGCCGATATCGCGCAGGCCTGTCTTGGCGCCATGCTGCAGCCCTTTCGCCTCGGCGAGGATGTTGCGACCATTGGCGCAAGTATCGGCATTGCGCTCACCCCGCAGGACGGGCTGGACTCCGAAATCGTGCTCAACAATGCCGATGTCGCACTTTATCAGGTGAAGGCGCAGCATGGCGGCGCCTATCGTTTCTTTGAGCCGGCAATGGATCAGGCCCAGCGCGAGCGGCGGAAGCTGCGGCACGATCTCAGCCTCGCGCTGAAGCGCAAGGAACTGTCGGTGGTGTACCAGCCGCAGGTCGATGTCGCCACGCGCCGCCTGGTCGGCTTCGAGGCGCTGCTACGCTGGAACAGTCCGGAGCGCGGCATGGTATCGCCGGCAGAGTTCATTCCCATCGCCGAGGAGAGCGGCCAGATCGACGCGATCGGCGGATTCGTGCTGGCGCAGGCCATGCGCGATGCCAGCAATTGGTCGGAACACCTGCGCCTCGCAGTCAACCTGTCGCCCGTCCAGTTCCGCTCGAAGAGCCTTCTGCCCACCATTGCTGAGGCACTGCGCCAAAGCGGTATATCCCCCGGCCGTCTCGAGGTGGAAATCACCGAGTCCGTGCTGCTCGAACAGAGCGCCACTGCCCTTTCCATGCTGTGCGAATTGCATCGGATGGGCGTGTCCGTCGCCCTCGACGATTTCGGCACCGGCTACTCCTCGCTCAGCTATCTGCGCCGCTTCCCCTTCGACAAGGTCAAGATCGACCGATCCTTCGTGTCAGACCTGCCCGGTTCCTCGGAAGCCAGCGCCATCGTCAAGGCCATCATCGGGCTGGGACGTGCGCTCAAGGCCCGCGTCACCGCCGAGGGCGTCGAGACCTGGGCGCAACTGGCAATCCTGGAGGCCGAAGGCTGCGACGACGCCCAGGGCTTCCTCTTCTCCCCCGCCATGCCCGCCGCCGAGGCCGCCCGCTTTGCTGCGACGTTCGCCATCGGTGCCGTCGGGCCGCATGCTGGGGAAGCCCGTCAGTCCGCACGGTACGGTTAGTTAAGAACCCGGTGCTATCTTCACCCAAACGATAGCGACGACCACGCCCGATGTATGACCGTTTCGTCTTCGCCAACGCTGCTGAATCCCAAGCCCTGACGGAGCCGGAAGGTGTCGTCGAGCCGGAGCGCGCATTGCAGCTCGTGTCTGCCCGCACCGGCTATGCCGACTGGAAGATTGTGTTTCCCGGCAGCGTCATGCTCTCGCAAGCCGCAGCCGGCCTTTTCGGCCTGCCCGAAAGCGACGGGTCCATGCCGCTGCAGAATTTGGTGAAGCTCTATCACACCGAGGATCGCGGCAAACTGCTCGCCATGATCGCGCAGGCACTCGACGGGCGGCGCGGCTTTCACTGCCGTCTTCGCCTCGACACCCACGATGGCAACCTGCGCATGATCGAGACCATCGCCGATCTGCGCATCCGCGACGGCAAGGTGCTCGGCCTCTTCGGCCTCAGCCGCGACGTGACACAGGATATCGACCGCGAGATCGCCGCTGCCGCGAAACTGAAGCTCATGCAGGACATGGTCGAGGACATGCCTTGCCCCGTCGTCATGCTCGACGATAAGCTGCGCGTCATGGATTGCTCCATCATGTGGCTCAAGGCCCATCGCTTCGTCGAACGCCGCGAAGTCGTGGGCAAGTCCCTCGTGCAGCTCTTCGGCACGATGGCGCCCGATATCGTCTCGGAATTCGACCGGGCGCTGAAGGGTCAGCCGGTCAAGACCAAGCGCAGCTTCGTCAGCCCCACCACCAATCAGGGCATCCTGTTCAATACCATCATCACCCCCTGGTTCCTCACCGAGCGCAAGGTTGGCGGCGTCATGGTCACAACCGGCTGGGCCGAGATCGCCGTGTCCAAGGCAGCGGCACCCAAGGAGCCCGAAGTCGACGAGGGCTTCGAGGGCTCGCTGCTCGAACTGCTGAAGACCGTCACCTGACCAGCTTGCCGAACCCGCCATTCCGCTCCATGTAGCGGCATGGATTTCGCCCCCCTCCCCATCGACGACGCACTCCCCGGCCTCCTCGACGCACTGGAGACTGGCAATCGCGCCGTACTCGTCGCGCCGCCCGGCGCCGGCAAGACCACGCGCGTGCCGCTGGCGCTCCTCGACGCCAAATGGCGCCGCGATGGCCGCATCGTCATGCTGGAGCCGCGACGTCTGGCTGCCCGGGCCGCAGCGCACCGTATGGCCGTGACACTTGGTGAGAATATCGGCGATACAGTAGGTTATCGCGTCCGGCTCGATAGCCGCGTGAGCGCAAAAACCCGTATCGAAGTCGTCACCGAGGGTGTCTTCACCCGTATGCTTCTCGACGACCCGGAATTGTCGGGCATCGCGGCGGTACTGTTCGACGAGTTCCACGAGCGCAGCCTCGACGCCGATCTCGGCCTCGCGCTCGCCCTTGATGCTGCCGAATTGCGCGACGACCTACGCCTGCTCGTCATGTCGGCGACGCTCGACGGCGCCCGCGTCGCAAGCCTGCTGGACAGCGCACCCATCATCGAGAGCCAGGGTCGCGCCTTCCCCGTCGAGACGCTCTATCGCGAGCCCGATCCGCTGCAGCGCATGGAGGATCAGGTCGCGACTGTGCTGCGCGAGGCGCTGCGGGACGACGCGGGCTCGGCGCTGGTCTTCCTCCCCGGCCAGGGCGAAATCACCCGCCTCGCCGAAAAGCTCCGTGGCAACGTGGCGGCCGATATCGACATCCACCCGCTCTACGGCCAGCTCACCCCCACCGAGCAGGATCGCGCCATCGCGCCCGCGCCCGCTGGCCGCCGCAAAATCGTGCTCGCCACGTCCATCGCCGAAACCTCGCTCACCATCGAGGGTGTCACCATCGTCGTCGATTCCGGCTGGCGCCGCGCCCCGGCCTACGAACCCGCCACCGGCATGAGCGTGCTCGAAACCCGCCGTGTCTCGCGCGCCGGGGCCGATCAGCGCCGCGGCCGCGCTGGCCGCACGTCGCCCGGCACCTGCTATCGGCTGTGGAACGAGGGCCAGAACGCCGCGCTCCAGCCCTTCGACCTGCCGGAGATCCTCGCGACCGACCTGACCGGTCTCGCGCTCGATCTTGCCCAATGGGGCGTGTCGGACCCGGGGCTGCTGCGCTTCCTCGATCCGCCTCCCGGCCCCGCCTGGTCCGAAGCCGTGGCGCTCCTCAGGGATCTCGACGCGCTCGATGCAACCGGGCGCATCACCGCCGCCGGTCGCGCCCTCGCAAAGCTGCCGCTGCATCCCCGTCTCGGCCACATGGTGCAGCGTGGTGCCGAACAGGGCGAAGGCCTCGCCGCTGCCGAACTCGCGGCCCTCGTCGCCGAGCGCGGCCTTGGTGGCGACAGTCTCGACCTGTCCAGACGGTTCGAGAATTTTGGACGGGATCGTTCCCGGCGCGCCGACGACGCGCGTGGAATGGCCCTTCGCTGGGCGAAACTTGCCGGCAACACCGGGCGTGGTGGTACGGTCGGCGAGCACCTCGCCCGTGCCTATCCCGATCGCGTCGCGCAGGCCGCCGGTGCTCGCGGCCGCTTTCGCCTCGCCAATGGGCGCGGGGCCAGCCTCGACGACACCGACGCACTCGCTGGCGCGCCCTTCCTCGTCGTCACGGACCTTACCGGCAGCGCGCAGAACGGCCGCATCCGCGCCGCCGCGCCGCTCACCCGCGACGAACTCGAGGCGATCTTTTCGTCCCACATCGTCACCGAAACCATCGCCGCCTTCGATGTGAAAGCCCGCGCCGTCCGCGCCCGCCGCATCCGTCGCCTCGGCGCGCTGCGTCTTGAGGAAACCCCGGTCGCCCTCGCGGACCCCACCGCTGCAGCAGAGGCGCTCGCCGATGGCATCGCCGGGCTGGGCATCTCGGTCCTCCCCTGGACGCGCGATCAAATCGCGACGCGCGACCGCTCCAACCTGCTGCGCAAGCTGCTCGGCGAGGATTGGCCCGACCTCTCGGACGCAACGCTGGCCGCCGATATCGGCTGGCTGACCCCGCATCTCTCGGGCCTCAGCGCCCTCGGCGACATCACTGCCGATATCCTCGGCAACGCCCTCGATGGGCTGCTGCCCTGGGCGAAACGGCAGGAGATCGACCGCCTGCTTCCGAGCCATTTTGCTGCGCCATCCGGGTCGCACCTGCCCATCGACTACGCCGCCGAAAACGGCCCGGCGCTAGAAATCCGCGTGCAGGAACTCTTCGGGCTCGATCGCCATCCCGCCGTCGCCAATGGCAAGCTGCCGCTGCTCGTCGTGCTGCTGTCGCCGGCGCATCGTCCCATCCAGACGACGCGCGACCTGCCCGGATTCTGGCGCGGCAGCTGGAAAGATGTGGCGAAGGACCTCAAGGGCCGCTATCCCCGCCACTACTGGCCGGAGAACCCACTCGAAGCCGCAGCCACAAACCGGGCAAAGCCGAGAGGGACGTGAGGCTCTCAGTCGGCGTCTCTCCACCGTTTACGGGGGACTTCGAGGGATCAGCGATTGCTCCAGTGGAGCAATCGCCCCGAGAAGGCCGTGAGGCCTATGGCCGAATGGCGTCAGGCGCGGAGCGCCGGGTGGGGGGTGCCGTTTGCTCTAAGCTATTGAAAAAGTTATAACTTCAGCGCAAGGTGCACCCCTCATCCGCCCTCCGGGCACCTTCATCGCCTTCGGTCGCTCCACCGGAGCGACCGATCGCTGCGCGACCGGCTCGAAGTCCCTCAAGAGGGAGAGTGACGCCGACTGAGGCTTCAGCGCCGATGACCCCCTACCCCTCCGGCGGATAAGCATGCGTGCGGCCACGGAAATCCGTCACCATCGTCCCGTCCTCGCCATGCGCCACCACCGCCTCTGCGATCGGCGCCTTGCCGAACCCGCCGGGAATATCGAGTACATAGGTCGGCTGGCACAGCCCCGACACATGCCCGCGCAGCGCCTTCACCAGCGCCTGCCCCTCGGCAATCGATAGGCGGAATTCCGCCGTGCCCGGCGCAAGGTCGGGGTGATGCAGGTAATAGGGCCGCACCCCGAGCTCGACGAAGCGCCGCATCAGGTCGGCCAGCACCTCGACCCTGTCATTCACCCCGCGCAGCAGCACGGATTGGCTGAGCAGCACGATCCCCGCCGCGCCGATCCGGCGCACCGCCGCTTCGCCCGCCCCCGACAGCTCGCGCGGATGGTTGGCATGCACCGCAAGATAGGTCGTCTTGCCGCTGGCCTTGATCGCGGCAAGCAACGCCGCATCCACCCGGTCCGGATCGGCGACCGGCACGCGCGTATGGATGCGCACCACCTTCACGTGGGCAATCTGCGCCAGCCGCTCCATCATCGCGCCGAGCCGCCGCGCCGACAGCACCAGCGGATCGCCGCCGGTGAGGATCACTTCCCAGATGTCCTTGTGCCCGGCGATATAGTCGAGCGCCCGGTCGAGCGCCTCGGCCGTGAGCGTACCGAGCCCCTCCGGCCCAACCATTTCGCGGCGGAAGCAGAAGCGGCAATAGACCGGGCACACATGCACGGCCTTGAGCAGCACGCGGTCGGGATAGCGATGCACGATGCCTTCGACCGGCGAATGCGCCAGATCGCCGATCGGGTCGTCGCGCTCCTCGGGCAGCGTCGTCAACTCGCTGATGCGGGGCAAATATTGCAGCACGATCGGATCGTTCGGGTCGTCGCGGTCGATCAGCCCGGCGACAGTCGGGGTCACCGCCACGGCATAGCGCTCCGCTACCGCGTCTGCTGCCGCAACCGCATCATCCCCGATCAGCCCCGCCGCCCGCAGGTCTGCGCCAGTCCGCAACGTCCGGTCGAGCTTCATGCTGCGCCTCCTGCCACCGGCACCCAGAGCACATCCTCGATCCGCCGCGCACCGACCGCCAGCATCACCAGCCGATCGAAACCCAGCGCCACGCCCGACGTCTCCGGCATCAGCGGCAGCGCCGCGAGCAGGTCCTCGTCGAGCGGATAGGTCTCGCCATAGAGTCGGGCTTTCTCCGCCATCTCGACTTCGAACCGCCGCCGCTGCTCATCAGCATCGGTCAACTCGCCAAAACCGTTGGCAAGCTCCACGCCCGCCCCATAAAGCTCGAACCGCTCAGACACTCGCGCATCATCGGCACAGCGCCGCGCCAAGGCCGCCTCGGCCGCGGGGTACCGGTCCAGCACCGTCAGCCGCCCCTGCCCCAGCTGCGGCTCGACCTTCTCCACCAAGATGCGCGAGAAAAGATGCGACCATGTCGGGTCGCGCGGCACCTCCATGCCCGCGGCCGCCATGTAGTCGGCGAGCGCCATGGCATCGGTTTCGCCCTGTGCGTCCATCGTCTCGAACAGGTCGATGCCGGCATGGGCGACGAATGCGTCGCGCACCGAAATCCGCTCGGGCGCGGCAAACGGGTCCGCCATCTTGTCGCGAAACCGCAGCTCGGTGATGCCCGCCTGCTCGGCCGCAATCCGGCAGAGCGCGATGCAATCCGCGATCACCGCGTCATAGCTTTCGCCGGCGCGATACCATTCCGCCATGGTGAATTCCGGATGGTGCAGCGCGGTCCGTTCCCGATTGCGCCACACATGCCCGAGGCTGGCGATCCGCCGCTCGCCGGCCGCCAAGAGCTTCTTCATCGAAAATTCCGGCGAGGTGTGGAGATACATCATGGTACCCGCCCCGTCATTGCCGATCATCTCGGTCGAAAAGGCGTGCAGGTGCGTCTCGTTGCCGGGGCTTCTCTGCAGGCCCGGCGGGTCGACCATCAGGAAATCCGCGGCGGAAAAATAGCTCCGCACGGCAAGTTCAATCCGCGCCCGCGCGCGGAGCATGGGCAGCCGATCCTGGTGCCGGTCCGGGCTCCACCAGGGCGAAACGGGCGGGTTGGACGAGGGGCTCGGCACTTGGCTTCAGAAGTCCTGTGGCAATCGCGGCATGAAGCAGCAAACGGGATTGGGCAGAGGGCTGGCGGAACGCGCCGTTTTGCGCTATCGGGCGGCACCCAGATAGCACAGTCCACGCGTCCGGCCCGGCCTTGTCGCCGCTTCTAGGCCGTCGCCACCCGTTGAACAAGGAAGAACTATGGTCAAGGTCATCGCCTCGTCCCTGCGCAAGGGCAATGTCGTCGAGCACGACGACGGCAAGCTCTATATCGTCCTCATCGCCGAGAACATTCACCCCGGCAAGGGCAACTCGGTGACCAAGGTCGACATGCGCCGCATCTCCGATGGCGTGAAGGTCGCGGCCAGCTGGCGCACCGTCGAAATGGTCGAAAAGGCCGATGTCGACGAGCGCGAGTACCAGTACCTCTACAATGACGACGAGGGCTTCCACTTCATGGACCCGGCGACTTTCGAGCAGATCGCGGTCAGCAAGGACGTCGTGGGCGATCTCGGTGCCTACCTCACCGATGGCATGCTCTGCTATTTGAAGACCTTCGAGGGCATCGCCATCGCCATCGAATTGCCGCAGCGCGTCACGCTCGAAATCGTCGAGACCGAACCGGTGGTGAAGGGGCAGACCGCGTCGTCATCCTTCAAGCCGGCGACCCTCAACAACGGCGTCAAGACCATGGTCCCGCCGCATATCGGTGTCGGCACCCGCGTTGTGGTCATGACCGAAGACGGCTCCTACGTCGAACGCGCTAAAGACTGAGGACCGGCCGACGGATCGCGTTGGCGAAATCAGTCCAGTGGACTGATTTCAGGTCCGAAGACCTCGATAGCTACGCTCGAGGGGCATGCTCGATGCCTGAAGTCCGGTGGACTGATTTTAGCAGGTCAGGCCCCGAGACCTATGGTCAAGAGGCGTGCCCGATGCCCCGGCCACCAGCACAGCAAGCTTATCGAAACCGCCCCTCGCCGGGCGGTTTTGCTTTTCCTTCCCTGCGCGCTGGCCATAAGCGCCCTCCCCCCTTGGCAAAGGCCCGAACTTTGCCGAAGATTGCGCGCAAAGCTGCAATCCCTCAGGCAGCTGCTAGGAGAATTGCCGTGTTTCGCCTGTTCCGCCTTCTGGGCGCGTTGAGCCTTGCCGTCCTGCTCGGCACCGTGACCGCGCGCGCCGAGGTCAACCTCGCGCTCGATAGCGAAATCACCTCGGCGCTCGCGGCGGGGCAGCCCTCTTTCGCTATCGCGGCCGTCGAGCGGGAACTGGTGACAGCCGACGTGCCCGAACTGCGCGAAGCACTGTTGCGGCGCCTCGCGGAACTGCATGCGGCCAACGCGGATTTCGGCCTTGCCGCCGAATCCTGGCGACGTCTCGCGACGGCGCTTGCCGAGCGGTTGGGCCCGCGCGCGCAGGAAGTCGCCACCTCCTGGGAGAAAGCCGGCGACATGGAGGCGCTTGCCTCCAATCCGACCGCCGCCTATTCCGCCTTTCTGGCCGCCATCCGCGTCGATGTGCTTGCGGGCGCCAAGCTCGACGGCCACCCGCTCAATGCGCGCCTCGATGCGCTCGGCGCCGAACTCAACCAGCGCCAGAAATCTACCCTCGAAGCCGAGCGCGCGGCGCTGCGCACCCTCACCGCAGCCAAGGGCCCGAAACCTCCGAAGGGCCAGGGTGACGAGGGCTACTCACTGGTCCGCATCTACTACGCCACCAACCGCGCCCGCACCAAATCCATCCGGCCGACCGAGATCTACGGCTATGATCGTGGGCCGATGGACTACGGCATCGCCGAAGTCAGCATCCCCAAGACGCACCGCGCCGGCGCCCTCGAAGCGCCCTCGATCTTCACGCTCGACGTGGTCGAGAACCCCGATCGCCACCTCATTCTCACCACCGTGCAGCCGCTGGCCAAGCCCGATGTCCTTGCCGACATGCAGCTGCAGCTGAAGAAGACCGGCTCCAACGAGGCTTTCGTTTTCGTTCACGGCTTCAATGTCACGTTTGCCGACGCTGCCCGCCGCACAGCGCAGATGGCCTACGACATGAATTTCGACGGGCTGCCGATCCTGTTCTCGTGGCCCTCGCAGGGCTCGCTGCTGGCCTATATGTCCGATGGCGCCGTGGTGCAGCTCTCGGGCCGCTATCTCTCCGATTTCCTCGAGGATGTAGTGCAGCGCACCGGCGCGAAACGCGTTCACCTCATCGCGCATTCCATGGGCAACCGCGCCCTCACCGAGGCGCTCGAACTCTATGCCCTTCGCCATGCCGGCGAGCGCCCTGCCTTCGACCAGGTGCTGTTTACCGCCCCCGATATCGACGCTGGCCTCTTCGCCAAGATGATGGAGACCATCTCTCCCGCTGCCGAGCGGCTGACGCTGTACACCTCGAAGAACGACTTTGCCCTCAAGGTATCCAACTCCGTCAATGGCGGCGCGCCGCGGGCCGGTGAAGGCTCCGAAGGCGTCTTCATCCCGCCTTTCGTCGATTCCATCGATATGTCGGTGCTGGGCGAGGATATGCTGGCCCACTCCTACTTCGCCGACGACATATCGGCGCTGAGCGATATCCTCACGCTGTTCTGGCGCGATGCGCCGCCCTATCGACGCTGCGGACTTGCCCCCAGCCCCGATGGCGAAACCAGCGCCGAGTGGAGCCTGGAGCCACCGCTATGCGATGGCCCGGCAGTGTTCGCCGCGCTGCGCCTTCTGCGCGGCGAGCATATCCAGAGCCTCGAGGCCGCCCTCGCCCGGGTCGAAACAGCGTTCAGGGGCGCCGATCCGAAGCGTGTCGCCGCAGTCGAAGTCGCCTTGCAACGCCTCTTCCGCAACTGATCCAGCGGCTGTTCGGCGATATAGAACAGGTCAAACCACGGGCATGCGCACGCACTCAGCGATGCTGTCACTGTCGGCACGACGCCCAAATTATTGAAGTTGCCATGCGCGTCGCCGCGCAGGTGCCAGCTAAAGTGTAGCGCGACGGCCATTGCAGACCACGCCGAAGAAAGCGGCGCGTTTGTGTTTAAGTCCTGTTAAAATTCATAAGAATCTGTGGTATGGATCAGAGCCTGTAGCGAGCAGCCGCGATGCATTTGCGCGTGGTCAGAGAGAAACTCATTGTAGCACCCTGGGGGTTTGCATGCGCTTTTGGTCTATTGCCGCATTGTGGGTTTTGCCGCTTGTGATGAGCGGCTGCGCAACGTCGCCTATAGATTATTGCGGCAGGAATCCGGGCGTCTGTGTAGCGGGTGCAGCAGTCATTGCCGGCGGCGTACTGCTTGCCGATCGCCTGGATGAGGAGGCTGCGCCGCCCGCTCCCTCTGATCGCCGCTTGAAGCAGGATATCGAAAGGGTTGGCGCCTTGCCGAACGGCCTGCCGATCTACACCTTCCGTTATGTCGGCGATGATCGTGTATTCACCGGCGTCATGGCGCAGGACGTGCTCGCGAGCCCCAGGTGGAGGCATGCCGTTTCCGTCGCGGCGGACGGCTTCTATCGCGTCGATTACAGTGCGCTCGGCCTGCGTCTCTTCAATGTCGACTCGATCAACGACGCCGCCGGGCATGCACTGGCCGTCTTGACGCAGTAACGCATATTGGCGTCGACGCAGGATTGACGCCTCAGACCAACGGTCTCGACGGCGGCGCGAGGCGCCGCCGTGGTAGTCGCGCTGAAGCGTTTGTTCCGCACTGGAGCGCCCGATTGTTCGGATTTGTCGAACGGACCTTGCACTGGTCCGTTGTTTGAAACCCGCGTAAGCAGTCCAACCTGACACGCGAGCAACGAACGGAGCCGAACATGGCACTCGAACTGACGGGCATTCACCACTTGACCGCGGTCACCGCGCAGGCCCCGCGCAACCTCGAATTCTACACTCAGGTTCTTGGGCTGCGGCTCATCAAGAAGACGGTGAACCAGGACGACGTCACCGCCTATCACCTCTTCTATGGCGACGGCGTCGCGACGCCAGGCGCCGATCTTACCTTCTTCGATTGGCCGACCGCGCCTGAAAAGCGCGGCACGCATTCCATCACCCGCACAGGTCTCCGCGTCCGCAGCGCCGAAACCCTCGCGTGGTGGAAGGAACACCTTGCGGCAAAGGGCTACCAGTCCGGCAATATCAAGGAGCGCGCCGGTCACCTGTCGCTGGACTTCGAGGATTTCGAGGGGCAGCGCTTCCGCCTCCTCGCCGACCCCAAGGCCGAGACCGGCCATCCGTGGGAGAAGAGTCCCGTGCCGGCCGAGCACCAGATCATCGGCCTCGGCCCCATCACCATGTCCGTGCCCGACCTTGCCCGCACAGCGCCTGTCCTCTCCCAGGTGATGAACATGCGCGAGGTCCGCACCTACCCGGCGCGTGAGCGCAGCGGCGCCATCCATGTCTTCGAAATGGGTGCAGGGGGCGCCGCGGCCGAACTGCATGTCGAGGTGAACCCCGATCTGCCGCAGGCCAGGCCGGGCGCCGGCGGCGTGCACCACGTCGCGTTCCGCACGCCCGACAAGGCCGAGTTCGACCACTGGGTACGCCGCGTCACGAGCTTTGGGCTGCGCTCCTCGGGCGAGGTCGAGCGCTACTACTTCACCTCGCTCTATTTCCGCGAGCCCAACGGTATCCTTTTCGAAATCGCCACCGACGGCCCCGGCTTCACCGCTGACGAACCGCTGGAAACGCTGGGAGAAGCCCTGGCGCTTCCCCCCTTCCTCGAACCCCGCCGCGCCGCGATCGAGGCTGGCCTCAAGCCGCTCTGAAAATGGTGAGAGCGCGGCTCCCCCAGCAAGGGGAACCGCGCTCATAGCGCCGTGGGGGGCGGTACCGGCGCTACTTCCGGGACAGGCGGCTTGCGCCTGTCGATCCCGACAAAAAGCGCCTACCGGCAGTTGGTCTCGCTATCGCTCGCGCAGACCGGTCCGGTCCCGACGATCTGGCCCGCAAGGCCCACCAGTTGCACAAACTCGGCCCGGTGCCCGGCTTCGTCCTTGCCCTTTGCGCCAGCGGCCAGAGCCCGGATCGCGTCCCAGCTCATCTCGCCGTAAGCGGAGCCCTTGAGTTTCTGCCCGAAAGCGGCCACCGCAGCGGCGAAGCGCGCGTCGTCGGGTGCCGAGTCGAGGCTCGTGGCCGCGCTGTCGTGCTTGATCGGTACCTCGATCAACTGGCTCGTCGCACCGTCAGGCAGCTTGTAGCGCAGCTTCAAAAAGCCGAGCTCGGCATCGGGGCCGGCAAGCCCGGCAGGCTGCGGCGGCATATCGCCATAGCGCAGTGGGTCGATCTGCTGCGATTTCGCCCCCACGGGCGTGATCTCGTAAAGCGCGGTCACGCTTGTTCCCGCCCCCACATCGCCCGCATCGACCTTGTCGTTGTTGAAGTCCTCGCGGTTGAGCGCCCGGGTCTCGTAGCCGATCAGCCGGTACTCACTCACCAGCAGAGGGTTGAACTCCACCTGGATCTTCACGTCCTTGGCGATGGTTTCGAGCGTGCCGCCCGCATCTTCCACCAGCACCTTCTGCGCTTCCTTGAAGCTGTCGATATAGCTGGCATTGCCATTGCCGTTCTGCGCCAGGGCCTGTGCTGTGTCGTCGCCGTAATTGCCCTCGCCGAAGCCCAGCACCGAGAGGAACACGCCAGTGTCACGTTTCTTGCCGATGAAGCGCTTCAGCTCTTCCGGGTCCTCGATACCGACATTGAAGTCGCCATCGGTCGCGAGGATCACACGGTTGTTTCCGCCCTCGATCTTGTGCGCGTCGGCCAGCCGATAGGCGAGCTCGATGCCCGCGGCGCCCGCAGTCGAGCCGCCAGCCGACAGATTGTCCAGCGCCGCGAGGATCTTGCCCTTTTCCGTCGCCCTGGTCGGCTCCAGCACAACGCCCGCCGAACCGGCATAGGCGACAATGGAGATCGTGTCGTTCTCGCTCAGCTGGTTCACGAGCAGCGCGAAGGCCCGCTTCAGCAATGGCAGCTTGTTGGGCTCATCCATCGAGCCTGACGTATCGATGAGGAACACGAGGTTCGCCGCCTTGTGCTCCGTCACCGGCGGCACATAGCCCTTGATGCCGATCTGCACGATCTGGTGCTCGGCATTCCAGGGGGCGGGATAGACCATCACGCTCGGCTGAAACGGCTTCGCCTTGTCGGTCGCGGCCGGGTAGTCGTAGCTGAAATAGTTGATCAGTTCCTCGATCCGCACCGCGTCGGGCTCGGGCACATAGCCTTCGCTCAGCATCTGGCGCGTATAGGCATAGCTCGCCGTATCGACATCGATCGAGAAGGTCGAAACCGGCTCGGCCGCGACAAGCTTGACCGGGCTTTCGGCAAAGCTCTGGAACTGGTCGCCCGAAGGCGCCGCCACCTGCGGCAACCCGCCGGCGGGCGACGCCAATGCTGCCATAGGCGCGGCCATGCCCACGGCAATGTCCGCCTCGCCCTCGGCCACCGGCGCCATCTCGGCCATCACCTCGGGGGCAGCCATCTTGCGGGCTATTTGCGGTGTCGCGGCGACCGTGCTGGGTGCAACGGCGGCGGTCGAGTTCGCCACCTGCGAGGCGACTTCCGCATCGGCCACCACACCACCTTCGGCGCGTGCCGCACCCGCATCCGCGGCGCTGTCCTGCTTCAACTCAGTCGTCACAGGCGCGTCGGCCGGCTTCGCCGCCAACACCGGCACTTCCGTCCGGCCAACAGGCGAGATCGCCGTCGTCGTATAAAGCTGGTAGCCGAGCGGCAGCAGCAGCAGGGCAATCGCGGCAGTGCCGAACCCATAACTCAGTCGCGTGTTCATCTCGAAGGTCCCTCGCATCATCGCGGTGATGGACCTGAGACGGGCACCGAGGGCGCTTCCTTGGGGTGCGTGTTTGTTTGCCTGTTCCGCGTCGAATGCGGCGAGCGCCGCCACCATGGCGAGCTTCTTTGCCTCCGCGCGCGGAGTGGGCAGGTTGGAAGTCCCGAGCAGCTTGAGCTTGTCGTCGTTCATCTTGTCACTCACAGCAGCCCCCGCAATGTCTTCTTGGCCTCATGCACATGCCAGGAGACGGTTGCCTCCTTGCACCCCATGATCACGCCCGCTTCCGCGTGGCTCATCCCCTCCGCATAAATCAGCAGCACTGCGTCCCGTTGCTGGTCGGGCAGGCGGCGCACGGCAGTCCACATTTCCTTGGCGGCGGCGGAATCCTCCTGGTCGGGCAGGTATTCCTCGGGCGCCACTTCTGCATAGCGATCGATATTCCTGCCGCGCCGGCTCCGCGCCCGCTGCATGTCACGCACCGCGTTCAGCGTCACGCGATAGAGCCACGAGGTGAACTGACTGCGGTGATCGAAACTCTTGAGCACGCCCGCGAGCTTGATCACCACCTCCTGCGCAACATCCTCGGCATCCGATGCCTTGCCGCACCATTTGCAGGCGGTGCGAAAGACGAAATCATAGTGGCGCTCCACCAGCGCCGCGAAGGCCTGCCGGTCCCCGCCCACGGCGCGGCGGATCAACGCCTCGTCGCTTGGCGTGGTGGCTCTTTGTGTCTCGACGAATTGTGGCGTCAATTCAGTTGTCCGCAGCACCTGACGGGGCTTTCCCTCAATGATCCGAACATGTGACGCGCCCTCCTCCGTGTTCCTTTGGTCAAATCTCGACTATTTTCGCCTGCGGCCCATCCTCTGCGCCGCGCCGACGCTCCGCACTTGTTGCATGGCGGCGAATACGAAGCACGTTCAACCGGCTTGCGGTGCAGCAAGAGCCGAACATATCTTGATAGATGCACATGACGCCCCAAGGGACGATCGATGATGCCAGATGTGGACCGCGACACAGGAACCCGGATAGCTGACGCCTTCGCGCGCCCCCAGCGCTTCCTTATGGCGAAGTCCGAAGGTATCCGTGATCACATGGCAGGCCGCGTATCTTTGAGATACTCGGATAACCTGATCGTGCGCGTGTCGGGCAATCTCGGCCTGCTGCGCACGCTGCGACGCGCCGCCAGCCTGCTCAACGACCCGCTAAATTTTGGGCGCGCCGGCATCCCGCCGTGGTGGATCGGCGTCGGAACCGCCCTCGGCTATGCGCGTGAACAGCGCATCATCGCCTCCGACACCGATGTCGATATCCGTATCGGCGTCGCCTATCGCTCCAACGCCGAGGCTTTTGCCTTCGGGCTCGCCACCGTCAAATTGTTCTATGCCAATCGGTTCGTCCTCATGCGCGAGGTCTATTTCGATGGCCGACCGATGCAGCACGCCTTCGTCGATCTCGACAACGAAGGCGCAATCCTCGACATCTATTACTTCTATTCCGGCATCAGCGAGGGCCGCTACCTCAACATCAACTCCGAAACCCTGCGCCGCAAGCCCGCGCATCTGATCGAGAATCGCCGGAAAGTATTCTGGCCGGGCTACGCCAACCTGACGGTGAACATCCCCTCCCCAATCGAAGACTATCTCGCCTGGCGCTTCGGGCCGGAATGGCGCATCCCGAAAAAAAACAGCGAGCTCGGGCCCGTCGACACGGCCTGCTTCGAGCCCATTCCCCGCGTCACGGTCTTGGCCTATGGCACGTGGGACCTGTTTCACCACGGCCACCTCAGACTGCTGGAGCGCGCCGCAAAGCTGGGCGATCATCTCGTAGTCGGAGTGGTGTCCGACGCGGTTGCGGCGCAGCGCGGCAAGCAGCCGATGCAGTCGGAGGACGAACGCGCCGCACGCGTCCGGGACCTGCCCTTCGTGCGCGAGGTTTTCATGCAGCGCCAGCTCGATCAGAAGGAATTCGATATCGAGCGCTTCGGCGCCGCCCATCTCGTCATCGGCGACGACTGGAAGGACCACCCCCGCTACGAACAGGTTCGCAACTATCGCGGCGTCCAGATTCACTACCTGCCCCGCACGCCCGGCATCTCCTCCACCGAGCTGCGCGAAAAGCTGCGCAGCCCGGCTTCGGAAACCTGATCGCCCGCTCCAAATGCGCGCAGACTCAATGCGGCACACCGCTGCGACAGCCCGGAGCCTTGCCCCCGGCGCTTTTCGGCGATACGTCGGACAATATGACCCAGACCCCGCCCGAACCGCAAAAGCAAAGCCCGCTCAAGCTCAATGGCGCCCGGATCGTCATCCTGATCCTCGGGGTGCTGATCCTCGTCTATGCGGTTTCCGCGATGATGGGTGGCCTCGCCAACTACCAGGCGCTGCGCGAGGCCGCGACTGCAGCCAAAACCGCGGAGCCGGCCGCGCCTGCCACGCCCTGATCAGGCGGCGACCAGCGCTTCTGGCACCGCCTCGGCGATGAAGCCGCCGCCCAGCACTTCGGTCGTGTCGCGCTCGTCGGCATAGAACACGCAGGCCTGCCCCGGCGAAATCCCGTGCTCACCGGTAAACAGCGTCACGAAAACCTGGCCGTCCTGCATGTGAATGGCGCCCGGCTGCGGCGGCCGCGTCGAGCGCACCTTCACCTCGACCGGCAGGCCATTGCCCCGGGCGAGATCGGCAAGCGCCGCCGCCCCCAGCCAGTTCACGTCGCGCAGGCGCAGCACCTTGGTCATCAGCGCCTCTTTCGGCCCGACAATGACACGGCTCGTCCTGTGCTCGAGCTTTATGACGTAGAGCGGTTCGCCCGCCGCGATCCCCAGGCCCTTCCGCTGCCCCACCGTGTAGTTGACGATGCCCTCATGCTGCCCCAGCACGCGCCCGTCGAGATGCACGATCTCGCCGCCCATGAGCGCTTCCGGGTGCATCTTCCTGATCACGTCGGCATACTTGCCCTGCGGCACGAAGCAGATGTCCTGGCTGTCATGCTTTTCCGCCACTTCGAGTCCGAACTCACGCGCCAGCGCACGTACTTCGGGCTTGGTCATGCCCCCCAGCGGAAAGCGCAGGAAATCGAGCTGCTGCTGCGTGGTGGCGAACAGGAAATAGCTCTGGTCGCGGCTGTCGTCCACAGGGCGGAACAGCCGCCTGCGGCCATCGACCAGCCGGCTCTGGACATAATGGCCGGTGGCGAGCACATCGGCGCCGAGGTCCTTCGCCACCTCCAACAGGTCGACGAACTTGACGCTCTGGTTGCACGCGATGCAGGGCACTGGCGTCTCACCCTGCCGATAGGCATTGGCGAAAGGCTCCATCACCGCGTTCTTGAAGCGCTGCTCGTAGTCGAGCACATAGTGCGGAATGTCGAGCGCCGCCGCCACGCGCCGGGCATCGTGGATATCCTGGCCCGCGCAGCAGGCACCCTTGCGGTGCGTCGCCTCGCCGTGGTCGTAGAGCTGCAGGGTGACGCCCACCACGTCATAGCCGTCGCGGGCGAGCAGACCCGCCACCACGGAGCTATCGACACCGCCCGACATCGCGACAACGACGCGCGTGTCCTCGGGCCGCTTCGGCACATCGAGAGAATTCAGCATTTCCTGTCCATCCGGATGGGTTCAAGGGCCATTGGATGGGCAGGCGTATAGCGCCAAACCGGCCCCGCTGACTAGCCGTCCCTGCGCAGGCCGGCAATTCCTGCCGGGCACACCCTGCCCAGAGTTGAATCTGCCTCGCACATGATTCCAGCAACCCATTGATTTTGAATTGTTTTCCTATCCGGCACGCCACTTGCATCAGCTTTTGTGCAAGTTGGCATCCTGAGGCGTATCGTGTCGGCTACCGTCGGATTTTCCCCTGTTCCTGCTGGCGCTACGTCGTCCCTGACGGGTGACGCCAACACCCCTGCGACCGGCGCCACCGGTGACGGCAGCCTCTTCTCCCAGCTCTTGGCGCTGCTTGGTAGCGGCAACGGAGCCGAGGGCGCCACGTCTGATCTTGCTGGTCTCACCGGCAAGCTGCTCGACTCCGCGGGCGAAACCGACACGCCTGTCGCGCCCACCCTGTCCGTTCCTGCGCAAACCGATCCAACGGCCGGTATGCCCACCGATCTCGCTGCCATAGTGGATGCGGCAAAGCAGCTCGACACCACTGGCGGCAAGAGCCTCCTCAAGTCGCTCGCCGATGCGCTGACCGCCCTCAACGATAGCCTCGAAGCGGGGGGCAACCCCGATGCGAAGCAGCTCGAGAGCGTCGATGACCTGGCCTCTGTGCTTGCCGGGCTCCTTGCCCAGGCGCAGCCCGCGCTCGCACCGCCCACCTCGACGGGACCCGCCACCAATGGCGCGACCATCACCACCGTCGATGCGCCCGGCAATGCCGGCGCCGCCGATCTCGCCGCGACCCTGAAGGATCTGATCGCGGCCCTTGCGCCATCCGGTGTCGGCGCCGACAATGGCGACGCCGAAGTCAAAGCCGCAGGCAGCACCCCGGCACCCGCCGATACCGACACGATGTCTTCGGCAATCAGCGCCGCTACGGCATCCGACGCTCCTGCTGCCGATCTCGACCCGGTGATGGCGCAACTCGCAAAGGTGCTCGATCAGGTCGCCGACAAACTCTCCGAGAAGGCCCCGGCGCTCGCCGAAAAGCTCACCGCGCTCGGCAAGACACTCGAAAGCACGGCCACCACGCCGCAAATCCTCGACGCACTCGGGCTTGCCGACGACGCAGCGGCCGAGATCGCCGACCTTGTGCAGCGCATTGCCCAGCCGAAGCCCGCCAAGCCCGGATCCGAGACCGGAGCTTTCACGCCGCCCAGCCTCGACCTGCCCGACACACCGCTCGGCGCTTCGAAGACCACCGATGGCACAGGGCAAGCCATACCCTCTGCTTCGGGCCAAGCAACACCCACCGAGACGGTCCCGCGGACTGACGCAGCGGCGACACTCGATGCCAAACCCGTGGATACGAGGCCGGCCGACCGCGCGATGGATCCGGTGACACCGGCGAAGACCGAGGCTGGCGCTGCGCCCGACAGGACGGCGGCGGCCGCCGATGCGCCGGACACGAACGGTCTCGCCCAGCAGCCGCAGGCACCGGCGAACATCGCTGCCCCGGCTGTCGCCCGCACCGCCCAGGGCGCCTATCAGGCGCAAAGCCTTGTCCCCAGCTTCCCCCAGGTCGCGTTCGAGTTCGCCCGTCATGTCGAGGCCGGTTCGAAGCGCTTCCAGATCCGCCTCGATCCACCCGAACTCGGCCGCATAGACGTGCGGCTCAGTGTTGACAATTCCGGCGTCGTCCAGGCCCGGATGACTGTCGAGCGCGCCGAAACCCTCGACATGATGCAGCGCGACCAGCGCTCCTTGCAGCAGGCCCTGCAGCAGGCCGGCCTCGACATGTCGAAGACAAATCTTGAGTTCTCGCTGGGTCAAAACGGCTTTGGCCGCAACGGCCAGAGCTTCGAAGGCTGGGGCGGCGCCGCTCGGGGTCGTTCGGATGGCCCGCTCGCCGCCGCCGACGCCGCGCCTGCCCCCGTCGAAATCTATCGCGGCACCGCTCCACAGCGTGGCCTCAACCTGTTCGTCTAGGAGGCCTGAATGGCCGTCAGTTCCACCTCGTCCACGTCCAGTGCGTCCAGCACCGGAGCCATGAGCTCCAGCCGCCAGACCATCGCGCAGAACTTCGATACATTCCTGCAGCTGCTCACCACGCAGCTCAAGAACCAGAATCCGCTCGATCCGCTCGATACAAACCAGTTCACACAGCAGCTCGTGCAGTTCACCGGCGTCGAGCAGCAGCTCAAGACCAACGACTATCTCGCCGCCATGATGGAGGCGACGCAGAACTCCACCAACACCCAGGCAGTAAGCTATGTCGGCAAGGTGATTACCGCCGATGGCACCAAGACTCAGCTCACCGATGGCGCCGCCAGCTGGCGTTTCTCGGTGCCCAAGGCCGCCACGATTACCGCCAGTGTGGTCGATGCCAATGGCAACACAGTGTTCACCAAGACGGGGAATGTCGCCCAGGGCGAAAGCGTCTTCCAGTGGGACGGTATCGGCAATGACGGCAAGGCCAAAGCCGATGGCGCCTACTCGCTGAAGATCAGCGCCAAGGATTCCGACGGCAAGGTGGTCAGCGTGGCTACCCAGATGGCGGGCGAAGTCACCGGCGTCGATTTCTCCGGCGACGAGCCGGTGCTGCTGCTCGGCACCGGCCGCGTCACGCTTTCGGCGGTCAATACCGTCTCGGCGAAGACGACAGCCACGACCGGAACCTGACCGCATGTGCAGGGAGCGATGGTCCTCATGCACTTGGGCTAAAGCGCTCTCGGTCCTCGTCCTTCGACACCCTCGGGATGGGTCCTGTTCGCTGCGGTCAGGTCAACAAGCAGTCCTGCCGCACGCCAGGACGCCCTGGTGCACATGGTAGCCTTGCCCTGAGTTCCTCATCGTGAGCGTGTCGAACGACGAAAGGCGAGGCGGGCCGTACCAGATTCCTGCTTCCCACGTCCTAAATCCCACTTGCCACTTCCGCCTACTCGACGAACCCCGTGGGCAGCCCGTCCATGCTCACGAGGTTCTTCTCCTGCCAATAGGCGCGTATTCCGTCGCCGCCCTTGCTTTCCGCCCAGCGATCCATGGTGTCCCGCTCGCCTTCATAGGCCATCAGGGGCACGCCATAGCCGCAGCTCGTCTTCACAAGGTCGAAGTCAATTCGCACGATCTGACGGGCGCCAAGCGGCTCCACCCCCGCGAACTGCCCTGTCAGCACGTCGGCATATTCGGCGTCCGAGCGGTGGATCACCCTCCCCTTGCCATAGAGCCTGAGGATCAGCGGCGGCCCTTCGACCGCGCAGAACATGATGGTCATCCGCCCGTCCGCAAGCAGGTGCGCGCTGGTTTCGTTGCCGCTGCCGGTCCGGTCGAGATAGCAGGCCGCATTGTCGCCGAGTAGGCGGAACTGATCGGTAGCGCGCGGCGAGATGTTCACGCGCGTCCCCGCCGCGGCCGTTGCGGTAAAGAAGATATGCTGGCGGGAAATGAACTCCCTCAGATGCGGCGTCAGCGCAGGATAGTCCTTGGCCATCTGGCCCTCCATGGTCTCGGACCAGTCTAGAACCGCGACAAGGCACCGGCAACGACACACGACGGCCCCGCGACGCAGACTTCCGGATAAGCCCTGACGGCGAGTCTTGGGGTCCGGACGGATTCTGCGTCTTTCCGAACCGTTTGCGGGGAAATGCCGAAAGCTTTTAACGTATTGTAAGCAATGTCTTATCCGAATTTTAAGCGCGTTCGGGTACCGTCTCAATCGTGGTCAGGGTTGAGTAAGTGAGTACAATGACCGTCCAAATGCGTCCTCGGGTGAAGTATGTCATCGGTCCGGACGGTAGTCCGCTGACGATCGCGGATCTTCCCCCGACCAATACCCGCCGTTGGGTGATCCGCCGGAAGGCCGAGGTCGTCGCCGCTGTTCGCGGTGGTCTCCTCAGCCTCGAGGAAGCCTGTCAGCGCTATACCCTGTCGGTTGACGAATTCCTCAACTGGCAGGCCGCGATCGACAAGCACGGTCTCGCCGGATTGCGGACCACCTGGATCCAGCACTACCGCGAAGGCTGATCTGCCTTCCACCGCGCGTTCAAAGGCCCGCCCGGCATCGCCGCGGCGGGCTTTCGCGTTGGCGCCCTGCGCTCGGTCTGCGCATTCGCGTCGGCAATTCGGCAACACCTGTTAACGAAGCCCTGACTCTCCCCGGCAAAACCTGCCGCATGTTGCAAAACGCGACGCGGCATTAACCACTTGTTTACCAACCGCTCGGTAATTTTTGCCTATCGGGCCGGAGTCGGGAAACCGCTTGCGGCTGGGGGTCCAAAGGTCGGGTTCGGCGCGTGAACGAGGTCTTGCAGTTCTTCAATCGGCTCGGGCTGGCGCGCCTTGCCGCCATGGGCATGGTGGCGCTGCTCACCCTTGGCGTCATCGCGTTTCTTGTGATGCGCGCCTCGACACCGCAGCTGGCGCCACTCTATTCGGGCCTGTCCTTTGAGGATTCCGCCGCGATCATCAAGGAGTTGCAGACCCAGAACGTCCCCTATGAACTCAGGGGCGATGGCGACACCGTGCTCGTCCCGCGCGATCAGATCACCCAGCTGCGCATGGCGCTCGCCGAAAACGGCCTGCCGAACCGCGGCCAGGTTGGCTACGAAATCTTCGACCAGCAATCGACCCTCGGCTCGACCAGCTTCGTGCAGAACATCAACAATGTCCGCGCGCTCGAAGGTGAACTTGCCCGCACAATCTCCTCGCTCGCCCGCATCAAGAGCGCCCGCGTCCATCTCGTCCTGCCCGAGCGCGCCCTGTTCAGCCGCGAGCAGAAGGACCCGACCGCCTCCATCGTCGTCTCCGTCCGTGGCGAACTCGCCGGCGGCGAAATCCGTGCCATCCAGCATCTCGTCGCCTCGGCGATCGAGGGACTGACCCCGACCCGCGTCTCGATCGTCGACGATTCCGGTCGCCTGCTTGCGTCCGGTGCCGGCAATGGCCCGGATGATGTCGCCGCTGGCGAAGCGGAGGAGCGCCAGCTCGCCGTCGAGACCCGCCTGACCCAGCGCGTCGAGGACATGCTCGCCAACATCGTCGGCTCGGGCCGCGCCAGGGTGCAGGTCTCCGCCGAGCTCGACATGAACCGACTCACCAAGACCTCCGAGACCTTCGATCCAAATGGCCAGGTCGCCCGCTCCACCCAGACGCGCGAACTCGCCAACACCTCGCAGGGCCCGGGCGATGGTGGCCAGGTATCGGTCGCCAACGAGCTGCCGGGCGCGAGTGGCGCCGGTACGGCGAATGGCGGCACCTCCGAGGAGGGCTCGACGACCGAGGAAACCACCAATTTCGAGATTTCCAAGGTCACCCAGACCGAGATGACCGAGGCCGGGTCGGTCAAGCGCCTGTCGATCGCGGTCGTCGTCGATGGCGTCTACACCACCGACGCCTCCGGCCAGTCGACCTACACCCCGCGCGACCAGGTACAACTCGAACAGATCACGGCGCTGGTGAAGTCCGCCGTCGGCTTCTCCGATGCCCGTGGCGACCAGATCCAGGTCACCAACCTGCAGTTCGCCGATCGGCCCGAGCTCACCGCGCAGGGCACCGCTGCCCCCGGCCTCTTCGACTTCACCCGCGATGATCTGATGAACATGGCCCAGATGGCCGTGACGGTCCTGATCGGGCTTGCTCTCATCTTCTTCATCATGCGCCCGCTGCTGAAGCGCGTCATGGCGCCCGAAGCGCCGCTCTCCCTGCCGCAAAGCGCCGAGATCGGCACCGCGGGTGCCGGCGGGCCAGGGCAGTTCGGCTCGGTCACCATCACCTCGCCGATCCAGCAATTGCCGGGCAACTCCTCCTATCCCGAGGATGAGCTGGAAAAGGGCCTCCCCGATTGGGTCCGCAACGCCAAGTCGATGGGCGAGCAGCAAATTCAGACGATGAAGACCGTCGGCGGTCTCATCGAGGAAAACCCCAAGCAGGCCGCGCTGATCGTGCGCGACTGGCTCTCCAACGCCACCTGAGCAGGCAGTAGGTAGATGGCCGTTCCAGATCTCAATGCAGGCTCTTCGCAAAGCTTCACCGGCAGCCTCATCGTCGGCGCGCAGGCGACGCAGCGCAGCCTTCCCGGCGACGAAAAGGCTGCGGTTCTGCTCCTCGCGCTCGGCCCCGATTTCGGCCGCCCCATCCTCGAGCAGCTCGACGAGATGGAGATCCGCACACTGTCCCGCGCCATGGTCCGCCTCGGCCCCATCACGCAGGACATGCTCGACATGCTCCTTGCCGAGTTCGTTACCGTGGTCTCGTCCAAGGGCAATATCTCGGGCAACGCCGAAACCACGCAGCGGCTGCTGCTCTCCTTCCTGCCGCCCGATCGCGTCGACGCGATCATGGAGGAAATCCGCGGCCCCGCCGGCCGCACCATGTGGGAGAAGCTGTCCAACGTTCAGGAAGACATACTCGCCAACTACCTGAAGAACGAATACCCCCAGACCATCGCCGTCGTGCTCAGCAAGCTGGTGCCCGAGCACGCCTCGAAGGTGCTTGCCTCGCTCCCCGAGGAACTTTCGATGGAAGTGGTGCAGCGCATGCTCTCCCTCGAGCCGGTCCAGAAGGAGATTCTTGAAAAGATCGAGACGACGCTGCGCACCGAGTTCATGTCGACCCTCAGCCACACCAAGCGCCGCGACAGCCACGAGCAGATGGCGGAAATCTTCAACGCCTTCGACCGCCAGACGGAGGCGCGCTTCATCACCACGCTCGAGGAGCGCGACCGTGAATCGGCGGAGCGTATCAAGTCGCTGATGTTCACCTTCGAGGATTTGTCCAAGCTCGAAGCAGCCGCCATCCAGACCCTGATTCAGAAAATGGACAAGAAGGAACTGGCCCTAGCGCTCAAGGGCGCCTCCGATACGGTCAAGGATGTGTTTTTCACCAACATGTCGGGCCGCGCCGCCAAGATGCTGAAGGACGACATGGCCGCCATGGGCCCGGTGCGCCTCAAGGATGTCGACGAGTCGCAGGGGCGCATGGTGGCAACCGCGAAGGACGCCGCCGCAAAGGGCGAGATCGTCATCACCAAGAACAAGTCCGACGACGCGATGATCGGCTGACATGACCGCAACCCCCGCCAAGTTCACCTTCGACCTCGACCTCGGTCGCAACGCCGAGAAGGGCTCGCTCATGACCGAGAGCGCGCTGTCGAAGAAACTCGAGGCGGCACGCAAGGAAGGCTATGCGGCTGGTCTCGTCGACGGCGAAAAGACCGCGATCGCCAAGGCCAACAAGCAATTGCTCGCCGCCGCCGACCAGATCGGCAACCAGGCGGCTGCCCTCGTCGCGGGCATGGACGATCTCGGCCGCCATGCCACCGGCGAAGCCGTGATCCTCGCGGCCGCCATTGCCCGAAAGCTCGCCGCCGCCTTTGTCGAGCGCGAGCCCACCGGCGAGCTTTCAGCGCTCATCGCCGATTGCATGTCGAGCCTCAACGGGGTCCCGCACCTCGTCATCCGCTGTGCCCCGGAGCTTGCCGATGCCGTGCGCGACATCGCCACGGCGCGCATGCAGACCTCCGGCTTTTCGGGTCGCCTGGTCGTTCTGGGCGATCCCGATATTCCCCTCGGTGACGCCCGGCTCGAATGGGCCGACGGCGGCGTGGTGCGCTCGTCGGCAGAGATCAATGCCGAGATCGACCGGCGCATTGCCGATTACTTCGCCGCCCACGGCATCGTGGCCAATCCTGATGAGGAGATCTCACAATGAGCACCGGCGACATGGGCGCAGGCGGCAGCTTCGAGGAAATGCAGGCGCAGGCTCGCGACGGCCAGCCTGTCATCGGCGAGCGCACCGCCGCCGATCTCGAGGCGGTCTTCGACGTTCCCGTCCGCATTTCGGTGGTTCTTGGACGCGCCAAGATTCCCGTGGCGGAACTGCTCAAGATGGATATCGGCACCGTGGTCGAGCTTGACCGGCAGGTTGGCGAAGCCGTCGAGATCTACGTCAACGACCGGCTCGTCGCCCGCGGCGAAATCGTACTCGTCGAAAACCGGCTCGGCGTCACCATGACCGAAATCATCAAGGCGGCGTGAGAGATGCACAGCGCGTTCCATTTGCCTGAGACGGCAATCGGCAATCGGCAATCGGCAGTCGAATCGCCTCCTGCCCCCTCTGCTTTCGTCCCCTTTCCGATTGCCGATTGCCGATTGCCGATTGCCCTTCTTGGCCGATTGCCGACTACCGCCCGCGGAGACCTCCCATGCGCTTACTGATCGTCGGGCCCCTCGAGGGCCAACTCACTGAAGCGACGCGTCTCGCCATGCAGGGCGGTGCCAAGGTCGCCCATGCGCCCTCCATCGAGATCGCCCTTGCCGCGCTCCGCGCCGGGCGCGGCGCAGATCTGCTGCTCGTCGACGTCATCATGGATATCGCCGGGCTGATCGCAGGCCTCGATGCCGAGCGCATCGTCGTGCCTGTCGTCGCCTGCGGCACGGAGAGCAACGCGGCCGCGGCCGTCAACGCCATTCGCGCCGGCGCCAAGGAATATATCCCGCTACCGCCCGATGCCGAACTGATCGCCGCGATCATCGCCGCCGTCGCGCGTGAATCGACCGATTTCCTCTTTCGCGATCCAGCCATGGCCCGCGTCGTGAAGCTCGCCGATCAAGTCGCTCCCTCCGACGCCTCGGTGCTAATCACCGGCGAAAGCGGTACCGGCAAGGAGGTGATGGCCAAGCACCTGCACGCCAGATCGAAACGCGCCGGAAAGCCCTTCATCTCGGTCAACTGCGCCGCCATCCCCGAGGCGCTGCTCGAATCCGAACTCTTCGGCCATGAGAAAGGCGCCTTCACCGGCGCCATCGCCCGCCGTATCGGCAAGTTCGAGGAAGCCTCGGGCGGCACCTTGCTGCTCGATGAAATCTCGGAAATGGATGTGCGGCTGCAGGCCAAGCTGCTCCGCGCCCTGCAGGAACGCCTGATCGATCGCGTCGGCGGCACCAAGCCCGTGCCGGTCGATATCCGCGTCATCGCCACCTCCAACCGCAACCTTGCCGATGCAGTGAAGGAAGGCAGCTTCCGCGAGGATCTGCTGTTCCGGCTCAACGTCGTGAACCTCAAGCTGCCGCCGCTCCGCGAGCGCCCCGAGGATATCGCAGCGCTCTCGGAATTCTTTGTCGAAAAATACGTCAAGGCCAATGGCCTAGGGCGCCGCATGCTCTCCAACGAAGCCCGCGACCTGCTGCTGAGGGCGCCCTGGCGCGGCAATGTGCGCGAACTCGAGAACACCCTGCATCGCGCCGTGCTGCTCGCGCCCTCCGAAATCATCGGCCCCGATGCCATCCTCATGCCAGATGGCACGGGGCTCGAGGACGCCGCGCGCAATTCCGTCGCCACTCAGGCAGTCCGCACGGCGCAGACTGTCGCCGAAACGCTGGTGGGCCGCACTGTCGCCGATGTCGAGCGCGACCTGATCCTCGATACGCTCGACCATGTTCTCGGCAACCGCACGCATGCCGCAAATATCCTCGGCATTTCCATCCGTACGCTGCGCAACAAACTCAACGAATATGCCGACGAGGGGATTTCCGTCCCGCCGCCCGGCGAGCGGCGCGGCAACGCCGCCTGATCCGGGAGCCGAACTGAGCCATGGCCGATATCTCCGCTTCCCCCGGAAAGCCCTCGGGCTCCGGCTTCAAGGTCCCCTCCGTCAGGGAGTTGCGGAGCTGGCTTGCCACGGCCGATATCGGCCTCGCATTGGGCGTCATGGGCATCATCATGGTGCTCATCGTTCCGCTGCCGCCGCTGCTGCTCGATATCCTGCTCGCCATCTCGATCGTCTTCTCGGTGATGATCCTGATGACGGCGCTGTTCATCCAAACCCCGCTCGAGTTTTCGAGCTTCCCGACCGTGCTGCTCGTCGCGGCCATGCTGCGCCTCGCCCTCAACCTCGCCACCACGCGCCTCATCCTTGCCGAAGGTCATACCGGCACCGACGCGGCCGGCCACGTCATCGAGGCGTTCGGCAACTTCGTCATGCGCGGCAACTTCGTCATCGGCGTCGTCGTCTTCGCGATCCTGTTGATCGTGAATTTCATCGTGATCACCAAGGGTTCGGGCCGCATCGCCGAAGTCGCTGCCCGTTTCAACCTCGATGCCATGCCCGGCAAGCAGATGGCCATCGACGCCGATCTCTCTGCCGGTCTCATCGATGAAGCCACTGCCAGAACCCGCCGCCAGACGCTCGAGCAGGAAAGCGCCTTCTTCGGCAACATGGATGGCGCCAGCAAGTTCGTCCGCGGCGACGCCATTGCCGGCCTGCTGATTACCTTCATCAACATCATCGCCGGCATGATCATCGGCATGCTGCAGGAGGGCCTGAGCTTCGAGGAGGCCGGCGGCATCTACACGCTGCTCACCGTCGGCGACGGCCTCGTCAGCCAGATCCCGTCGCTCATCGTCTCCACCGCAGCCGGTATTCTCGTGTCCAAGGCCGGCGTCGCCGGGTCCGCCGACAAGGCGCTGATGACGCAGTTCACCGGCTATCCCAAGGCACTGGGCATGTCGGCCGCAGTCATCGCCTTGCTGGCGCTCTTGCCCGGCATGCCGATCCTGCCCTTCCTCGCGCTCGCGGGCGGCGTTGCCTATCTCGCCCTCAAATCCACGAGGAACAAGAATGTCCGCGAGGCGAAGGCCGCGGCCGATGCCCTCGCCGCCCAGGTCGCCGCCGCACCCACCGCCCCCGGCGGCAAGATCGACGAGCAGCCCATCACCGACAGCCTCCGCATCGATGAGCTGAAACTCGAACTCGGCTACGGTCTACTGAGCCTCGTCAAGGAAGACGACACCGGTACCGATCGGCTTACCGAGCAGATCAAGGCGCTCCGCCGCCAGCTTGCCACCGAACTCGGCTTCGTCATGCCGCCCGTCCGCATCCTCGACAACATGCAGCTCGAGCCGAACCACTACAAGGTCAAGATCAAGGAGGTCGAGGCCGGACATGGGCAGGTCTACGCCCACCAGCTCATGGTGATGGACCCGATGGGCCACGAGATCGGCCTGCCCGGCATCCACACCACCGAGCCGACCTTCGGCCTCCCCGCCACCTGGATCGAGCCGGCGCTGCGCGACGAGGCCGAACTGCGCGGCTATTCGATCATCGACCCCTCGACAGTCATCTCCACCCACCTCACCGAGGTGCTCAAGGCCAATGTCGCGGACTTGCTGAGCTATTCCAACGTGCAGAGCCTGCTATCGGGCCTGCCCAAGGAGCAGCACAAGCTCGTCGAGGACATCGTGCCGAGCCAGATTTCCGTCTCCGGCGTGCAGCGTGTGCTGCAGGCGCTGCTCTCCGAGCGCATTTCCATCCGCGACCTGCCGACGATCCTCGAAGGCATCGCCGAGATCGCCTCTCCCGGCCGCACTGCGCAGACCGTGGTCGAGCATGTGCGCTCCCGCCTTGCCCGGCAGATCTGCGCGTCAAACCTCGGGCCGGACGGCAACCTGCCGCTCCTCACGCTCTCGCCGCAATGGGAGCGCGATTTCGCCGAAGCCATGGTCGGCGACGGGAACGACCGTCATCTCGCCATGGCACCCTCGAAGCTGCAGCAATTCATCGTTGCCACGCAGAAGTCCTTCGAGAACGCCGCCCGCATGGGCGAGATCCCGGTGCTCATCACCTCGCCCTCGCTCCGTCCGCATATCCGGGCGATCATCGAGCGCTTCCGCCCGCAGACCGTCGTGATGAGCCAGAACGAGGTCCACCCCCGCGTCCGCCTCAAGACCATCGGCAGTGTGTAGAAGCCTGAGCTGACCTCACAGTCGGGCTTCCTCCCTGGTTTAAGGGGGGACACCGCCGTCAGGCGGAGGCGGGGGGTGCCGCTTGCTGCAGGGTAGCGGCGTTCACCAAGTCCTTCACCGCCACCACCCCGAACGGCAGGCCGAGCATCAGCAGCGGCGCATAGAGCCCGCCCCAGTAGCCATTCGCCGTCCGGCCGAAAAACGCGAACAGCATGATGTAGGCGAGCACCGCGGCAAGCCCATATTGCGCGGCCCGGTGCTGCCACGCGACAAAGCCCAGCACCGCGAGCGGCAGCACTATGGCGGTTACCGGCAAGGGCAGCAGCAGGAACAAACCATTGAACTGTGCCGTCCCGAGCACGAACGCCGCGCCGCCGAACTGCAGCCAGCCATCCTTGTAGGCCGGGTCGGTGGGCAGCACGAGGCTCATCGCCGTCATCGCATGCCAGGCAAAATAGGCACCGAACACGGCGAGCCCGATGGCCCAGGCGAGGAGTTCGTCGCGACGCCCGGCCCGCCAGGCAAAATAGATCGCCACCAGCACATAGAGCCCGCTCAACTCCCGCATCCAGAGCGCGAGCAAGGCCGCCGCGAAACCGAGCCAGTAACGCCCGCGCCCATAGGCGACGACCGAGAGGAGGATCAGTGCCCCGGCCCAGAGCTCACAGCAGATCGACGCCACCGGCGCGATCGCAGCCATCTGGCTCATGCCCAGTGTCACCGCCACTGCGATCGCCATGCCCGAACCGGCGCTGTTGAGCACCACCCATCCGGCGAGGCTCACCGCGAGCACCGAGAGCGTTACCAGCACGGCCTGGCTGACCTGCTCTGTCTGCATGAGCGCGATCATCTCGAGAAAGAACGGCGGCCGCCAGTTGAAGACCGAACGCGTACCATAGCCGCCGTCCACCAGTTCGGTATGGAGCGCCTGATGGTAGGTCTCGCCGGCCTGCAGCCGCGTCACGATCTGCTTGTAGGTCCCGAGGTCGCCGCGCGCATTCGGATCCTCCGGTACTTCCGGCACGGAGATCGCCACGGCCATCAACGCCGCGATCACCAGCGCAAGCACACCGAGGACGAGCCGCGCGAGCCCGGGCGCAACATTCGCAAAACCCGTCGCAAACGGCTTCCCTGCCAGCCCCGCCTCGCCCATCGCCCTGCCCCGCTCTCGAATGTCGCACCGACACTAGCCGCACTCTGCTAAGGAAAAGCTGCCATGCCAGTGGAACACCCTGGGCTCCGCGGCATTATCTGGTCTCGCGTCCATCTGGGGTCACCGATGAAGCTCTTCCGCTGCGACCATTGCGGCCACATGCTCTATTTCGAGAACACCCGATGCGAGCGATGCGGCCGCGCCCTCGGCTACGAGCCGCAAAGCAACAGCCTTGTCTCGCTCGATGGCGGCCCGGATGTCTTCACGGCACCACACCTCCAGAGCCGCAGCTTCGTCTTTTGCGACAACGCCCGGCATGGGGCCTGCAATTGGCTCCTGCCGCATCAGCCGGGCGGCGACCCCTATTGCCGCGCCTGTTGCCATAACGCGCTTGTGCCCGATGTCGCCGATCCGGTCGATCTCGGCCGCTGGCGGGTGATCGAACGTGCCAAGAAGCGCCTCTTCTACGCGCTGCTCCGCCTCAACCTGCCGCTCGCCACCCGCAAGATTGATCCGGCGCACGGCCTGAGCTTCCGTTTCCTCGACGAGGACACGGCCCCCGCCCCCGTCCTCACCGGGCACGACAACGGCATCATCACCATCGCGCTCAAGGAAGCCGATGACGCGGCGCGCGAATATCGCCGCACGCAGTTCAACGAGCCCTACCGCACATTGCTTGGACATTTCCGCCACGAGATCGGCCATTACTACTGGGATATTCTCGTGGCCGGGTCAGCAGCCGAGCAGGGCAGGTTCCGCCAGCTCTTCGGCGACGAACGGGCCGACTACGCTACCGCCTTGCGGCGCCACTATGCCGAACGCGCGCCGTCCGACTGGCAGCTGAGCTACATCTCCGCTTATGCGACCACCCATCCGTGGGAGGATTTCGCCGAAACCTTCGCGCACTTCCTCCATCTCGTCGATACCACCGAGATGGCGTCGGCCTTCGGGCTTCACCTGCGCCCGGCCGTGGATCGCACGGGCGAACTGACGGCGCAGATCGCCTACGATCCCTATGCCCGCGACGATGTCGCCGAACTCATGGACAATTGGGTGCCGCTCGCCTCGCTTATCAACAACCTCAACCGTGCCGTCGGGCAGAACGACGCCTATCCCTTCGTGCTCGGCCCGGCGGTGGTCGAAAAGCTCGGCTACGTCTCGCGCCTGCTCTACGCGGCCGGCCACATCGGGTGGACGGTACCGGGGCCCACAGGCCCGATCCCGATCAACCGGGGGCCGCTCTCCCAATAGGAAGCATCCCAATGGCAGTTGTCCGGATTTGACCGGCACGACGCCGAGAGCTCTGCTGCCGCTCACTTTAACAGTTGGGGGCGGCAATGGCTTTAGGCGTCGACGTAATGCACTTGGTCATCGGATGGACATGCGTTGGCGTGTTTATCTGCACTGCGGTCATCGCGATACTCTCCACCGTCGGCTTACTCAGGGTCGATGAGAGCTTCAAAAAGCAACTGCAGACGGTCTTGCTTGTCGAAGTTGTTGTGATCTCCGTGGGCGTGTTTCTTGGTCTCGTGAAGATCGATCCGAGGCCGTTGGACCAGCAACTGGAAGCCGGACAGAAGGCTGAGCAAACCCTCACCACCATAGAAACCAGCAAGACTGCAGCACCGCCTTCCGACCAGGCTGCAACGCCGGCCGCCGAACTGACACCGCGCGTATACATCCAGATTCCGGACAACGCACACCGCGACGTCGCAGACCAGGCGCAGTCCATCCTACGTGACGCAGGTTGTTTGGCGCCCGGCATCGAACGCGTCGGCACTAAAGCACCCTCAGTGACGGAGTTGCGATACTTCCTGCCTGCAGAGCAGAGTCTGGCTGACACCATCTCTGGCCAGCTCAAAGCAGGAGGCATAGACGCCCCATCCCGCTTTGTGTCGGGTTTCGAGAACGCCAGCATCCGCCAGCACCACTTCGAACTCTGGTTTGCCAAACCAGCCTCTTAACCCCCGCTTAACCGGTTAACCCGGCAAAGCGCGCGCCGCCGGAAATAATCCGTTAGCCTTTCTTTCTGTGGGGTGACCTCCAAAGCATACCCCGATCCAGAGAACCGCCGGGGAGGCGGAAGGGGCCGGCCGTGCATCAGCGCGCGCCGGCTTCGATCTGTTCAGGCCCTCGGCACATCGCCACGGCTCGTGCCCTGCGTCTCCGCGTGCGCCGGCGGCTTGCCCATCGCCGGCATGCCGCCTAGCCTCATCGCCTGGCTCACCGATGGAGGGCGCAATGTCCCATTTCCTCGCCGTCTACACAATGCCGCGCGCGGCGCTCATCGCCTTCCGCACCCTGCCGAAAGCCGAGCAGGACGCGGTCGATGCCAGGGGCATCCCGCTCTGGGAGGAATGGGGGAAACGAAACACCGCGCATCTGCCCAATCTCGGCGGCATGGTCGGCAAAACGCGCCGCGTCACCCGCGCGGGCGTCGAAGATGCCAGCAACACCATTTGTGGCTATGTGATTGTCGAGGCGGAGGACATTGATCAAGCGGCGCGGCTCTTCGCCGATCACCCGCATTTTACCCTCTTTTCAGGCGACGGCGTGGATATCACGCCGTTTCTCACCGGCCCGGACCTGGGCAGGGCCGAGTGAAAGCTCCGATGTCATCCCGGCGGAGGCCGGGATCCATCCTGAAATCGATGTGATTGTATAAATTGACGTTTTCCGCCGAGGACCTACGCCCTCAGCGCCGCAAATGCCGCAGCCGCGCGATCTCGTCGAACTCTGCCTGCTCGGCCTTGTTCTCGGCCTGTTGCTCGCGGCCCTGCTCGCGCTGGTCGAGCAGTTCCACCTTTTTCAGGTCCTCGAGCGCTTCGGCCAGCGCATCCTGCGCCGCCTCGAGCCGCACCCGCATGTCCTTGGCGCTGTCCAGCAGGTTGTCCCTGCGGTTGATCGCAGCTTTGGCAAAGGTCGAATAGGCGAAATGCGCCACGTCCGAGATGCCGGTCTTCTGGTGTTCGATTTCGATCTGCTGGTCGAGTTCGGACGCCATGCGTTCGAAATCGGCAATCATCATCTCGATCTGGGTGACCTGCCGACGCTTCTCGTCGACCTGAAACTTCTTGAGCCGGATCAGGCTCTCGCTGCGAGATTTCATGACTTGCACTCCTTACTAACCAAGCCATTCACGTCACTGCGGCGCGCGCACTCCCTCATGGCGCGGCGCCCGCCTTCTCCACAATTCCCGCCAGCAACTTGTAGCCGTCGGCAATTGTCGTCGTCTCTTCCCGCTGCTGGCTCAGAAACGCCTCCAGCGCCGGGTTGATCGCTATGGCGCGGTCCACGCCCGGATCCGATCCCTTCCGGTAAGCCCCCAGCCGGATCAGCTCCTCCATGTCGGCATAAGTCGACATCAGTTCCCGCGCCTTCTGGAGCAGGGGCCGGTAATTCGTCGGCACGCAACCCGGCATGGTGCGCGAGATGGACCTGAGCACATTGACGGCAGGATAGCGCCCCCGCTCGGCAATCGATCGCTCCATCACGATGTGCCCGTCGAGAATGCCGCGCACGGCGTCCGCGATGGGCTCATTGTGATCGTCACCTTCCACCAAAACGGTAAACAGTCCGGTAATGGAGCCCGAGTTGACCAGCCCGGGCCCGGCCCGTTCGAGCAATCGCGGCAATTCCGTGAACACTGTCGGCGGGTAACCCTTGGCTGTTGGCGGCTCTCCAATGGCGAGCCCGATCTCGCGCTGCGCCATGGCAAAGCGGGTGAGACTGTCCATCATGCACAGCACGCGCTTACCCTGGTCGCGGAAATATTCGCTGAGCGTCAGCGTCAGATATGCCGCCTGCCGTCGCATCAAGGCCGCCTCGTCCGAGGTGGCCACCACCACGATCGCACGCTCGAGCCCGGCGGGACCCAGATATTCAGTGACGAATTCCTGCACCTCGCGGCCCCGCTCGCCGATCAGCCCGATCACCGCGACATCCACTTCGGCATTGCGCGCCAGCATCGACATCAGCACCGACTTGCCGACACCCGAGCCCGCGAAGATGCCCATGCGCTGCCCGTCGCACATGGTGGTAAAGGTATTGAGCGTGCGGACGCCCAGGTCGATCGGCGCGCCGACCCGCGCCCGCTCATGCGCGGGCAGCGGCTGCTGCCTGAGCGGATAAGGGTCCGCGCCTTGCGCCAGTGGCCCCAGCCCGTCAATCGGCTCGGCTTCGGCATTGATCACTCGGCCCAGCCAGCTATCCGATGGGCGCACCGCGCCTTCATTCGATTTGAACACGGCGCGGCAGCCGAGCCGCACGCCCGAGAGCGGCCCGAACGGCAGGCACATCGCCCGGCCTTCGGAAAATCCGATGATTTCCGCGCCCAGCGTGCCACCGCCGGTTGTCTCGATGGCGACGCGGCCACCCACCTTCAGTTCCCGCACCGGGCCGACCACTTCGACGAGCAGACCCTGCACCGTGCGCACGCGCCCGTACACCTCGACGTCGTCAATGGCCTCAATGGCGGAGATTAGGGACTGCATGGCCTGAATTCTGCGCGCGAATCGACTGTGAAAGAAGGTAACCGATCGTTAAGCAGCGTGCCGCAATCATTGGATCAGCCTTCTGCGTCGCTGCGCCGGGCCGCAAGCCCTTGGCACTGTGTGCCAAAACCGCGCGATCCTTGAATCAGACGAGTCGTTTGCAAGGCTTTCTTAACCTAGTTTCTTAAGTCCGTTTTTCCCGGTTTATTCAATGTTTTCAACACGTTAACCTATTGCTAACGCAAATAGCTTTGCATCTTGCGGATCAGAATTAAACTTTGTTAACTAATTGCGCTTAGCTTTGAGTCATATCCAGTACGGGTCAGCGGCGGCGGGCCAGGTCAAAGCCTTGCGCCGTGTTCCAGCGAGGAACGCTTTAAGGGGATCGGCATGCGTGTACTCTTGATCGAGGACGACAGCGCTACGGCGCAGAGCATCGAGCTCATGCTCAAGTCGGAGAGCTTCAACGTCTATACCACCGACCTCGGTGAGGAAGGCGTCGACCTCGGCAAACTCTATGACTACGACATCATCCTTCTGGACCTGAACCTCCCCGACATGTCGGGTTACGAGGTGCTGCGGACGCTGCGCGTCGCCAAGGTGCAGACGCCCATCCTCATCCTCTCCGGCCTTGCCGGCATTGAGGACAAGGTGCGCGGCCTCGGCTTTGGTGCCGACGATTACATGACCAAGCCCTTCCACAAGGACGAGCTGGTCGCCCGCATCCACGCCATCGTGCGCCGGTCCAAGGGCCATGCGCAGTCCGTCATCCAGACTGGCGACCTGACCGTCAATCTCGACACCAAGACTGTCGAAGTCCAGGCGGCCCGCGTGCACCTGACGGGCAAGGAATACCAGATGCTGGAGCTGCTTTCGCTCCGCAAGGGCACCACCCTTACCAAGGAGATGTTCCTCAACCATCTCTATGGCGGCATGGACGAGCCCGAATTGAAGATCATCGACGTGTTCATCTGCAAGCTGCGCAAGAAGCTGTCGGTGGCCACGGGTGGCAAGAACTATATCGAAACCGTCTGGGGCCGCGGCTATGTGCTGCGCGAGCCCGACGAGAACGAGAGCTTCGCCGAGTCGAGCGTCGCCTAAGCCGACGCTTCGCTCAGCCTCTGTCTGCAAAGCCCCTGCGCGATCCCCGCGGGGGCTTTGTCGTCTTTACGCAATGAGCTGCAACAATGTCGCTGCCCGACATCGCCATTCGTCCCATCGCCTATGCCGATATTCCCGGCTTCCATGCCGCGCTCGATAGCGTCGCTCAGGAAGGCATCTACATTTCGACCCAGCGCGCCGCGCCGCTGCCGAACGTTGCGAGTTTCATTGTCGGCAATATCACCGGCGCCAATGTGCAACTGGTGGCCGAAAGCGCGGGGCAGATCGTCGGCTGGTGCGACGTGTGCCATTCCGGCAGCATCGTGTTCGATCATGTCGGCACGCTCGGCATGGGCGTCATCGCATCCCACCGTGGGCGCGGCATCGGCACGCGTCTGATCGCGGCAACCATTGCTGCCGCCTGGCAGAGCGATTTCCAGCGCATCGAACTCGAAGTCTACGCGTCGAACCCCAAGGCCCGCGCGCTCTACGAACGCCACGGCTTCACCCTCGAAGGCACCAAGCGCCTCGGCGCCCGCGTCGGCGGCACCTATCTCGATGTGCACCAGATGGCGCTCTTCCGTCCCGGCTGGCAGCCCTGACGAAACGCGCTACTTTCTACTTTCTACTTCCTACTTTCTACCTCCCACGGCCCCATGACCCAGATCACCATCTCCCCCGAAGATCCCGGCACCCCCGATGTGCTCGCACTGCTTCAGGATGGCGAGGCCTATGGCGCCGCGCTCTATCCGGCCGAGAGCAATCACTACCTGCCGCTTGATGCGCTGCGCGCGCCGAACGTGCTGTTCCTCGTCGCGCGCGACGCGTCGGGCACGGCCATTGGCACCGGCGCCATCGTGCTCAACGACGGCTGGGCGGAAATCAAGCGCATGTGGGTTGTACCTGCAGCGCGCGGACAGGGGCTCTCGAAGCGCCTCCTCGCCCATGTCGAAAACCACGCTTCAGACAATGGCGTCTCGGTCATCCGGCTCGAAACCGGCATCCACAATACCGAGGCGCTCGGGCTCTATCGCCGGCAGGGTTATGTCGAGCGCGACGCGTTTGCGCCCTATTCGCCCGATCCGCTCTCGATCTTCATGGAAAAGCTTCTGGGCTGAAGCCTGGCATCGGAAGCGCCCCCCACCGGGTCACCCCGGCGAAGGCCGGGGCCCATCCTGAGATGCAACCGCAGGCGTTGCACTATCGGCGGGGGGAAACCTAAGCACCCGCCATCGCGGCTTCGTCGAACTTCCCGTCCAGCACGTCGCCCCGGAGCGTCGCCAGGAAAAGTTGCAAGGCTTTTCCGCTTCGGCGGCGCGACAACCGAAATAGATCGCGACGTGACCTAGGCACCCGCCATCGCGGCTTCGTTGAACTTCGCTTCCAGCACGTCGCGATCAAACGGCTTCATCATGAAATCATTGGCCCCGGCCTTCAGCGCCAGGGCGATCTGCCCCACGTCATATTCGGTGACCATGTAGACCACGCGCGGCGCGGCGCCGCCGACATAGCCGCGCAGCAGTTTCAGGAATTCGAGGCCGGTCATCACCGGCATCTGCCAGTCGAGCAGAATGGCGTCGGGCATTTCCTGCCGGCATTTGTCGAAGGCTTCCTGCCCATCCTCGGCCTCGTCGACGATATAGTCGAGATCCTCGATGATGCGGCGCGCGACCTTCCGCACGACGCTCGAATCGTCGACCACGAGGCAGGATTTCATCTGGCGCTTCTCCGTGCCGAGGGGACGCTGGAACAGCCTTGCCGCAAGCCGCGCCCGGTTTTCAACCGAAAGCGCGTCAAGTCGAACGAGACGCGCTGCCAGTTTATCCCGCAAAACCCTTGCGAATGGTTAGCGGGCCTTTACACCTCGGCTGGAAATCACGCCGCCGCGGCTTCGGCCTGCGGGGTGGCGGTGAACAGGAACTGCTCGTTCTCGATGCCGATCTTGATGTCCATCTTGGTCATCCGCGCGAGGATGCCGGTATAGAACGGCTGGATCCCCCGGGCATCGACACCGCCTTCCGGCGCGCCCGACAGCAAGCCCTCGGCACCCGACGGCATCAGCGTCTTCTGCCGCTTTTCGGGGTCCGATTTCGACGTGAACGTGAACACTTCGGCCCCGGCCGCGCCTTCGACTTTCACCGTCACAAGCCCGCCGCGCGGCACCGATGTCGCCGCGATCAGCAGCATGTTCATCAAGAGCTTGGCCTTGTGCTTAGGCAGCAGGATCAGCGGCACCTGCCAGTCGAGATCCGCCTTTTCGATATCGAACAGGATGCGCGCGACGCGCTCGCATTCGCGCGTGTCGATATCGGTCCCTGCCGTCGAACTCGCGCCATAGGCGAGGCGCGCGAACTCCAGCTTGGCGCGTGCCTGCTTTGCCGAATTGGCGATCAGCTCCTGCGCGCCATCCGACATGGCGGCCTGCGTCGGGTCGCCGAGCACTTCCAGACCATTGCCGATGGCCCCGACCGGGTTGATCAGGTCATGGCACACGCGCGAACACAGCATCGCTGCGAGGTCGGTGGCCTGGAGCTCGATGATCTCGGGCATGTACGGGGGCTCCTCAGAGGGGTCGAATCAATCAATCCCGACATTAGATCATCGGTAAGGCAGGCGACAGCCGAGCATCAGTCGGCGCTTGCCACCGTTGGCGCGATTGGCGCCTGTGGGCCGGCGATGGATTTCTGCATCCTTGCCCAGGTGGCGCTTGCTGTCTTCACCGATGCCGTATCGGCCGCAAAGAACGCATCGCGGTTGGCAATGGAGTAGAACAGATAGAGCTTCATCCCCTCCACCGCATAGAGCTGCGGATTGCCATCGGAGAGATAGCCGCGCGCCAGCGCAGTAGTGCAGTGCCCGCCGAATTGCGGCGCATAGACGTCCGGGTGCCGCATGAATACGTCGCGGTTTGCGGCCGAGGCAAAGTACCAGGGCACGCCCGCAAAGGTGTAGGTGTAGTCTGCCAGTCCCATCATCGGGGAAGCGCCGATGAAGTAGCTCACGGGGTCGAAGCCATTGAGCGCAACACCGGTCAGCGGATCGGTCACCACCGATTGCACCAGTGCTTCCGCCCGTGCCGAGCCCATCGGTAGCCCCATGGCACCGAGGACCAGCAGAAGTCCGGTTATGGTTAAGATTTGTTTACGCTTTTGCCGCATGATCGCCGTGTTGGGGAGCTATCTTGGCCAAGGTGGGCTTCGTCCCTGTGCACAGGTTACCGTGTCCGCGGTAAGCGCCGTGTAAATGCAATCGACGCCCACTGGGTCAAAAGCCGGAGAAAACTTGATGGTCAGCCGCCTCGTCTACGTCATTCTCGCGCTGTTCCTGCTTTCAACCGCTGCGGTACTGGCGGTTGCGCCCACCATGAGTTACGCGCAATCCAGCAATGGCTCGCTCAGCGACACCTATTCCGGTGAGGAACTCGTCGACACCGGCAGCGCCTTCTTCGGCTCCGTGGCGCAGGGCCTTGCCTCGCTGGTCGAGCGCACCGTCAGCCAGTTCGGCCTGCCCAACGCCTATGTGCTCGGCACCGAGGCTGGCGGCGCCATATTCGCGGGTGCCCGCTATGGCGAAGGCAGCATGTACACCCGCAACCAGGGCGAATACCCCATCTACTGGCAAGGCCCGACAGTGGGTCTCGATTTCGGCGGGGATGGCTCCAAGGTCATGATGCTGGTCTACAACCTCTCCGCCGTATCCGACATTTTCGGCCGCTATCCCGGCGTCGATGGTTCCGCCTATGTGGTGGGCGGCCTCGGTATGACGGTCATCAAGTATGGCGACGTCGTCATCGTGCCCATCCGCTCGGGCGTAGGCGCACGACTTGGGCTCAATGTCGGCTACCTGAAGTTCACCCAGGAACCGACCTGGAACCCGTTCTGACGACGCACGCCGCGCAGACGCCAATTACCCATGTCTTGAGATCGGGGTTGCGCCTTGCGTGACCCCGTTCTTTGCTTAGGCTGCAGCGCTTAAGGGAAGAGTGGCAACGGTTTTCCGCTTCGTAAGCGCGGCGAAACAGCGACATCGATCATTTCAGCGTTTCAGATGAAACAAGAAATGATCTAGAGTTTGGTCAGTCGGGGGCCCGGGCGTATCGTCGGGTCTGGGGAGTATCGCGCCATGATGCTTGAAAACATTATGTATTTCGCGCTTGGCCTGCTCTCTGCGGCGCTTGTGGCGCTCATCATCATCCCCGCCGTGTGGCAGCGGGCTGTGCGCCTGACCAAGAAGCGCATCGAGGCGGCAACGCCCATGACGATGGCCGAGTTCCGCGCCGACAAGGATCAGCTCCGCGCCGAGTTCGCTCTGTCCACGCGTCGGCTGGAGATGACTGTCGAGGCCCTGCGCCGCCGGCTTGCCGACCAGTTGCGCGATGTCTCACGCCGCAAGACCGAACTCGGCTCCATCAAGACCGAGCGCGACACGCACCTGCAGATCGTTCGCGAGCTCGAGGAGCGCGAGGCCGCGGCGCGGAAGCGGGTGCTTGAGCTCGAGAAGGAGGGCGCCGACCTCGCGCAGAAGCTCAGGATGCGCGAGCGCGACTTTGCCGAGAAGGAAAACCAGATCGAGGCCCTGCGCGACAGCCTCGCCAGCCGCCCGGGCACAGTCATCGTGCCCAATGCGCCCGCGTTCAATGGTCGGCCGCTCTCCGGCGAATATCTGCGCGACGTGCAACTCGTGCTTGAGCATTATGAACTTGAAAAGAAGCGCTCGGATTTCCTTGAGGCGCAGAACCGCAACCTCCTCGCGCAACTCGAATTTGCCGATCGCAGCCAGGCGTCCCTGCGCGAATCGGCCGTCATCGCCCGTACCCAGCTAGCCGACCGCGCCGATCGCTCGGCGGAAGCCGAGGCCGATCTGGTCGATGCAGAGGCGCGGATCGCCGATGCCGAAACCCGCGTCTCCACCATTCTCGAGGAGACCTCGCGGCTCATCGTCGGCACCGAGGCCGAGCGCGACATGCTGCTGGCCGACAAGCTGACGCTTGAAGACGAGATGGAAAGGCTGCGCGGCAAGGTGGCAAGTGTCGAATCGACCATCATGGCCGATTGGGATTCCGAGCGTCTGGAGCAATCGCACCTGCGCGAGCGCCTCAACGACATCGCCACCGACGTGAGCCGCATCGTGCTCGCTCTCGATGGCCAGGGCCTCGCTGCCCTCGACGGCACGCTGTTCGAGCGCGTTCAGCGCTTCGTCGACCCGATGGAGCCGACGGGCGGACCGCCGGGCCCCGATCCGCGGCCACAGAGCCCGGTTTCCGACCGGCTCAAGGCGCTGCGGGAATTGCAGGACAACGGGTGAGATGCCGCTCTTTCTTCCCTCTCCGGTTTGCGCGAGAGCGAAGAGAAGTCGCAGTCGGGATCCCCTCCCCTGCTTGCGGGGGACTTCGAGGGACTAGAAATCGCGCCAGTGGCGCGATTTCCCCGAGAAGGCCATGAGGCCTGTGGCCGAATGGCATCGAGCCCGCAGGGCGGGTGGGGGGTGCACCTTGCGGAGAATCCTGCAACGCCGGAAGGAGTTTAGCGCAAGCGGCCCCCCTCACCCGGCGCTACGCGCCACCCTCTCCCGTGAACGGGAGAGGGAGTTGAGAGCTCAGCGCCCCACTTCCCACTTCCTACTTCCCTCATTCCGCCACCACCGGGATCTCGCGCACCACGTCGCCGGTCTTGCCATCGAACACGCGGATCGACACCGTGCTGCCGATCCGGTAGGTGAGCGTCACGAGATTGTCCGCCGCAACGGCGGAAATGACCTCGCCACCCGACGGAATCTTCAGGGCACCGATCTGGTACGGCACGCTGCCCTTTGAATCAGAGCCGCTGGTGCGATAGACAACCGCGCCAACAACAACCATGAGCCCGAGGACGAGAAGTCCCATGGAGACAAGGAAGCTCCGTCGTGCTCGTGCCAACACCGCCCGCGATTCCGGCGTCAGCTCGGGTGCGGGCTGGTTTTCATCTTGAGGCAGGGACATGCAGGTCACTCCAGGCGAGGAGACGGAATGGGCGTTCACGGCTGAGGCCGAGGACGTGGGCGCGCGGCTCGATGTCGTCTTGGCGCGCCGGGTGCCAACCTTCTCGCGCAATCGCATCAAGGACCTGATACTCACCGGCGCCGTTGCGATCAATGGCAAGCCTGTCGATGAGCCGAAACTCAAGGTCAAGGCGGGCGATGAACTGGTGCTGGTCGCGCCCGAGCCGGTCGATGCCGATCCCGAGCCCGAGTATACTCCGCTCGATATCCTCTACGAGGACGAGCATCTGATCGTTGTCGACAAGCCCGTCGGCATGGTTGTCCATCCGGCCCCCGGCAGCCTCAATGGCACCCTGGTCAACGCCCTGCTCTACCACTGTGGCGACAGCCTGCGCGGCATTGGCGGCGTCAAGCGCCCCGGCATCGTCCATCGGCTCGACAAGGATACGTCCGGCGTCATGGTCGCGGCCAAGACCGACCAGGCCCACCAGCACCTTGCCGCGCAGTTCGCCGACCATGGCCGCACCGGTCCTTTGCACCGTGCCTATACTGCTTTCGCCTGGGGCCGCACCCAGCAGGCCCGCGGCATGGTCGATGCACCGCTCGGGCGCGATCCGGCCAATCGCCTGAAGCAGGCTGTCCGCAAGGATGGTCGCGAGGCCATCACCCACTACGCCGTCGAGGCACGGTATGGCGGCGAGGGCTGGGACATCACCCGCATCCAGTGCGTGCTCGAAACCGGCCGCACCCACCAGATCCGAGTCCATATGGGCCATATCGGCCACCCGCTGGTCGCCGACCAGCTCTATGCGCCGGGCTTTGCCACCAAGGTGAACCGACTGCCCGAGCCGCTCCGTACCGATATCGCAACGCTGGGGCGGCAGGCCCTGCACGCCGCGGAGCTTGGGTTCGAGCATCCGGTCACGGGCGAGGAAATGCACTTCGAAGCCCCGCTCCCGCCGGACCTTGCCAATCTCGAAGCGCACCTCGCGCCCTTCGATCTTGCCCGTCCCAGCTGAGGCGTGCCCGGAAATTCTTCCGATCCGCGCGGAACTTTAGTTACAGGTTGGCCGTTATACGTGTTTGTCGTCATCTGAACGCCGAAGGTCGGCCAGGGGTCTTATCAAGGCCAATCTGCGACCTATATCTAAGATACATCTGCCCGCCGTGCCGGGTTCGGACGGGGGCAGCGATCTGCCCGCAACACAACAACCTGGTTGACGTCGCGTTTCAGTGAGAAAGCGAAACCAGCCAGACGGGGGAAGGAAAAGGGTGCATCATGGCCCAGAGCAATTTGCCCATACTGTCGATGGAAGGCGGCCTCAACCGCTACCTGCAGGAAATCCGCAAGTTTCCGATGCTGGAGCCCAACGAGGAATACATGCTGGCGAAGCGCTATCGCGAGCATGAGGACCCGAACGCGGCCCAGCGTCTCATAACATCGCATCTGCGCCTCGTTGCAAAGATTGCCATGGGCTATCGCGGATACGGCCTGCCCATCTCGGAAGTCATTTCGGAGGGCAATGTCGGCCTCATGCATGCGGTGAAGCGCTTCGAGCCCGAAAAGGGCTTCCGCCTTGCCACCTATGCCATGTGGTGGATTCGTGCCGCCATCCAGGAATATGTGCTGCGCTCGTGGAGCCTCGTGAAGATCGGCACCACCGCGGCGCAGAAGCGGCTGTTCTTCAACCTGCGCAAGATCAAGGGGCAGATCGCCGCTCTCGAGGACGGCAATCTCCACCCCGACCAGATCAAGCAGATCGCCACTACGCTCTCGGTCTCTGAGGCGGATGTGGTATCGATGAACCAGCGCCTCTCCGGCGATGCGTCGCTGAACGCGCCGATGCGCGCCGACGAAGGCGCGTCCGAGTGGCAGGATTGGCTTGTCGACGACACGCCGGATCAGGAAACCACCCTCGGCAATTCCGAGGAATATGACGAGCGCATGGCGCTGCTCAACCAGGCGCTGGGCGATCTCAACGACCGGGAAAAGGCCATTTTCCAGGCACGCCGCCTGAAGGACGAGCCGGCGACGCTTGAGGAACTGGCGCAAGAATACAATGTCAGCCGCGAGCGCATCCGGCAGATCGAGGTCCGTGCCTTCGAAAAGGTCCAGGAAGCCGTGCAGAAAGCCGCCCTCGCCCGTCACCGCGCCGAGGCTTGAACTCTCACGATCGACTGCAGTCGGGACTCCCTCTCCCTCGCGAGGGACTTCAAGCCGGTTCCGAAGGAAACCGACGTGCCAGTGGCGCGGCGGTAGGCGATGAAGGTGGCGCATAGCGCCGGGTGAGGGGGGCCACTTGCGCTAAACCTCTGACGCGGTTGCGTGATTCGGTTCACTTTGCACCCCCCACCCGCCCTTCGGGCACCCTCCCCCGTAAACGGGAGAGGGATCCCGACTGATAGATCGTCCTCATCCTGAGCCTGTCGAAGGACGAGGACGGCGCCCCCTAATTCCTAATTCCTAGTTCCTACTTCCTACATCCCACTTCCCGACTGCCAATTCCCGACTGCCGATTGCCCCCTCACAGCAGCGCTTCGATCAGCCCCATCAGGTGGTGCCGCGGCAGGATCAGCAGATACGGCGCGTGGATGCCCTCCTCGGGTACGATGGTGAACGGCCCGTCCAGCGCTTCATTCGACGTCCCCGTGCGCAGCCCCGGCGCCAGCTTCACCGCATCGAGCGGATATTTCAGCCCGTCCGAGCGCCAGAAATTCACCGGCGCCAATGGGTGGATCGACACGCGTTCCGCCGGCGCCACCGTGAAGCTGAACTGCTCCGTCAACGCCACCGCGACGTCTTCCGCATCGACAAGGATCAGCTTCCGCCGCGTCGCGTAGCGCGTCACCACGTCGAGCGCCGCGAGCGTATGGTCGAAGCGCCCACCGGTCATGCCAAGCGCCACCGTCAAGGGCGCACGGGTCGAATAGAGCACCTTCTCGAAATCGGTAGTTTCCTGCTCCTTGATCTGCATGAGTCGGGTCTTGCCCAGCCAGGCGAACGGATCCTTGAGCGAGTCGAAATCCCCGATGATCATCTCGGGCTTGAGCCCCGCCGCGACGATCTGGTCCGCCCCGCCGTCGGCCGCCACGAGGTGCCCGCCCGAGGCATAGAGTTCGGCCAACAGGGTCCTGTCGACCGTTCCACCGCCCACGACGACGAGCAGATCCTCGAAAACTGCGACGGTATGCTGATTGGCGCGCGCTTGCACGGCGGGGAAACTCTGACTAATAGTCGGATGTCTCGCTGGGGTGCTCCGGATTTTCCGGAGCTGAGAAACACCCATTGAACCTGAACCAGGTCATGCTGGCGGAGGAAGTTCGAGAAGGCAAGGACGCATAACTGCGTCCTTAGCCAAATCTGCTCCTTTCATTCCACATGGCCCTCGACACGAAGGACTTTGCCGATGCACTCGGTTCGCCTCTTCGCGTTGGCGGCTTTTGCTACCGTCTTCGCGCCCCTTGCAGCCTCCCTCGCCACCGACAAGCCGGTGCTCGAGGTCTACACATATGATTCCTTTGCCGCCGAGTGGGGGCCCGGCCCCGCGCTCAAGCAGGGCTTCGAAAAGACCTGCGGTTGCACGGTCAATTTCACCAGCGCCGAGGATGCCATCTCGACCCTGCGCAAGGTGCAGCTCGAAGGCACAACCACCCGCGCCGATGTGCTGGTGGGCCTCGATACCGCCACTGCCGGCGAGGCTCGCTCGACCGGGCTCTTCGCCAGTCACGGCCTTGCGCCCACGGGCCTCGAGCTCGACTGGACGGACCCGACCTTCATCCCGTTCGACTACGGCTATTTCGCCTTCGTCTACAACAAGCAAAAGCTGCCGAGCCCGCCGATCTCCTTCGAGGCGCTGATTGCGAAGCCCGACAGCTTCAAGATCGTCATCCAAGATCCGCGCTCCTCAACCCCTGGCCTCGGCCTCGTCTTCTGGATCGCGGCCGCCTATGGCGATCGCGCGCCCGAAATCTGGGCGGGGTTGAAGCCCCATATCCTAACCGTCACCAAGGGCTGGTCCGAGTCGTACGACCTGTTCCTCAAGGGCGAGGCCGACATGGTGCTCTCCTACACCACCTCGCCGGCCTACCACGCCGTCGCCGAGAACAATCCGAATTACGCCTTCGCGCCTTTCTCCGAGGGCTTCGTGCCGCAGGTTGAGGTCGCGGGCCTGCTGAAATCATCGCAGCAGCCAGAGCTCGGCAAGGCCTTCCTTGCCTACCTGATGTCGGTCGATGCACAGAAGGTCATCCCCACCACCAACTGGATGTACCCGGTTATCGATCTGGGGGCCGATCTGCCGGCCGCCTTCGGCACACCGCCCGAAAAGGTGCTGACAATCGACGAGGCGACCATCGCTGCCAAGAGCCGGGACTGGGTCGATGCCGCGCTTGCCGCGCTTCAGTAGCGGCCCCTCTGCGCGTCCGCCGCGCCCGTTCCGGCTTATGGCCGGGGCGGGCGTGGCGCTCGGCATCCTCTGCGTCATCGCGCTGGTGTTCTGGTCCATCCTCGCCGAGGCCGCGCCAGCGGGCACGAGTTCGCGCGTCGATATCCTGCGCCTCGTGGTGATGACCGCCACACAGGCCGGGCTCACCACGCTCCTCTCGCTCGGCGTCGGCACCGCGCTCGCCTGGGCGCTGAACCGGCTCGATTTTCCCTTTCGTCCGCTGGTCATCGGACTCTTTTCCGCCGCCATCGTCACCCCGGGCCTCGTCGTCGCCTTTGGTCTCATCGCCGTGTGGGGCCGCGCCGGCTGGGCCAGCGCGCTCTGGTCCTCCGTCACCGGCGGCCCGCTCGATCTGCCGCTCTTCGGGCTTTTCGGCATTCTCCTCGCCCATGTCGTGCTCGACGCAAGCTTCGCCGCGCGCATCCTCCTCGCCCGCCTCGAAACCATCCCCGCCGCCCGGCTGAAGACTGGCCAGAGCCTCGGGCTCACGGCACTACAGCGCTTCCGCCTCATCGACTGGCCCGCCATCCGCCCGTCGCTGCCCGGCCTCGGCGCCATCATCTTCCTCCTCGCCTTCACCAGCTTCCCCATTGTGCTGATGCTTGGCGGCGGCCCTGCCAACCAGACGCTCGAAGTCGCGATCTATTCCGCCGTCCGGCTCGATTTCGATCTGCTCGGCGCCGTCCGCCTCGCGCTGGTGCAGGTTGCGCTCTGCGCCCTTGTCCTGGGGCTGGCTGCGGGCTTCGCCCCCGTCCCGAGCCGCCTGACCGGCAGCGCCGTCCCCCTCTGGCGCGAGCACGGGCCCGCCCGGCTCGCCGCCGTTGCCGTGCTCATCCTCGGCATCGTCGGCTTTGGATTGCCGCTGCTGGCCGTGCTCATCGATGGCCTCGGCGCCGCCCTGCCCCCGCTCCTGAGCCGCGCGAGCTTCTGGCAAAGCCTCGTCACCAGCCTCCTCATCGGTGTCTGCGCATCCAGCCTCAGCCTCGTCCTCGCCTTCGCGGTCGCCGCGGCCCGCAGCGCGACCCAAAGCTCCGCCGCGCGCGTCGGCCTTGGCCTGTCGGCCAACGCCTATCTCGCCGTCCCCTCCGTCGTGCTCGCGCTAGGCTTCTTCCTCCTGGTGCGCGGCTTCGGCATTCCGCCCGGCGCGCTGGCCCTCCCCGTCGTCATCCTCGCCAACAGCCTCCTCGCGCTGCCATTCGCGCTTGCCACGCTTGCTCCGCCACTCGAGGCCATCGCCACGACCCGCGGCAAGCTGATCCGCGCGCTTGGCCTCGGGGGCCTCCGGCAGTTCACCGCCGTCGAATGGCCGCTGCTCGCCCGCGATATCGGCGTCGTGCTCGCACTCGGCTTCTGCTTTTCGCTGGGCGATCTCGGCGTCATCTCGCTCTTCGGCACCGAGGAGATCACCACCCTCCCCATGCTGATGTATCGCAGCCTCGGTGCCTATCGCAGCGCCGATGCCGGCGCCATCGCGGCGCTCATGCTGCTGCTCTCGGTCGCGGCCTTCACGCTGCTGCCTCTTCTTTTCGAAAGGCTTGGCCATGCTTGCAGCCGCTGACCTCACCTTCACCCGGCCCGAGCGTCATCTTGCCTACCGCTTCAGCTTCACGGCGGTGCCGGGCGAGATCACCGCTGTCTCCGGATCGAGTGGCTCCGGCAAATCTACGCTGCTCGATCTCGTCGCGGGTTTCCTCGTGCCGCATTCTGGTGCGCTCGATCTCGATGGCCGCGATCTCCTGCCGCTCCCGCCCGAGGCGCGGCCGGTGTCGATCCTCTTCCAGTCGGATTCGCTGTTCGAACACCTGAGCGCCGCCGCGAACCTCGCCCTCGGCCTCCCCGCCGCTACGCCGCGAGCGGATCGGGATACGCGCATCGCCGCCGCGCTGGCCGAAGTCGGCTTGCCGCAGGTCGCCGCCCAGCGCGCCGGCACCCTCTCCGGGGGCGAACAGCAGCGCGTCGCGCTCGCCCGCACTCTGTTGCGCAACAGGCCGGTGCTGCTGCTCGACGAGCCATTCTCCGCACTCGATGATGTCACGCGGCGCGATGTGCGCGATCTCGTCTACCGCCTCACCCGCGCCCGCAACTGGATCACCCTGCTCGTCAGCCACCACCAGGATGACATCGCCGCCCTCGCAACCCGCCGTTACGTGCTCGCGGATGGGGAGCTTGGGCTGGTCGAGTAGCGGATTTTAAAGGCTGCAGACAGGAACGCTCTCAGTCGGAATTCCACCTCCCGCTCCCTCAGTCTGCGCCCCTCACGCCATTACTGCGTCGCCGCGGTCTTGCTGCCCCACTCGGCCAGCACTTCGTTGAACATCGAGGTCGCCTGATCGTCCTTTTCGAGCGTGATGATCGCGCGCTGCCCGGTGGCATAGATCAGCGCCAGATCCATCCACTTGCGGTCGGTCAACAGCTTGGCATTGGCCGCGATGTCCTCGGGCCGCGCGCTCAGCGCAAACAGGAACGAGTTGCCGACGACACGTGCCGAGGCGCCCACCAGTGGCGTCCCCTGCACGAGTTCCTCGTTCTTCAGCAGCACGCCCGGCAGCCCGGCGATCGACCCGCCCACGAACGCGTCGTTCACCCGGAAATTCACCTCCATCAGGTGGCTCGCCGGCAGGCTCGGGTCGGAATTCTTGCGGATCAGCACGTCGACGGCGAGGTTGCGCGCCGGGATATTGGCTTTGGCGATCAGCGTCGGCAGGCCCATCTCATCCTTGCCCTGCGTCCACTCCACCGTGCCCGAATAGGGCACCGCCCCTGTCGTGCCATTCGATTGCGCCTCGAGCAGCAGCGACTGGCTACCATCTGCGACTGCCGGGTCGACCGCAGCCGCAGCGGCCGCATCGACTGCCGTTTCACCGGCCGACGCCAGCCGCGAATCCGTCTTGCTCGGGTCTTGCAGCGGCAACGCCGCCGACTGGCTCGCCGCCACGCTTGGGTCCGCGCCGAGGCGTGTTTCCTGTTTCAGCTCGACATTCGATTGCACGGGCTCGGTTGGTGCCGCCGTATTGCCCGGTCCGGTTGCCGGGGCTTCGGCACTTGCCGATAGAGCCGGCGCGGTCGCGGCAGCCGCGGCCGTCTCTGTCGCCGCCCCGCGCCCGAACATCTGGTCGAGGTTGATGTAGCCCTCGCGCCACGCCCAGAACCCGGCGCCGCCAGCGCCCACCAGCAACACGGCAAACACGAGGAGGAAGATCGTCACCGCCGAAATGCCCCGGCGCTCTTCACGCGCCCGGGGGAAGCCGCTATCGGCCTCGAGCGCCAGGTTGCGCTTGCCCTGCGGCCGCACTTTCGCCGATGGCGCGAACGCCGCGGCCTTGGCAGGCTTCGCCGGCTTTTCGTCGCGGCCCGTCCGGCCCACCTTCGGTGCATCGGCGCGCCGCGGGCGCGGTTCCGGCTCGTCGTCTTCGGCAGGGCGCGGCTTTCGCACCGGCTTCTTCAGAACCGAACGATCATCGAGTGGCGCCGAGAGCGCTGCCTCGATATCGCGGCCATTCATTCCCTCGCTCTCGGCATCCGCGTCGGCCCGGGCCTCGCGATCGAGCGTCGCGATGGCGCGGTCGATTGCGCCCTGCGGGTCGAGCGAGACAGGCTCCGTTTCGACGTCTACCTCACGCACTGCGCTCATCGCCGTCAGCACGTCGTCTTCATAGTCCACGGCCGGCTGGGCCGCCGCCGCGCGTGGCTGGAACGCCGGACCAGACCGCGGACCGCTCTCGATCCGCGCGGCGGCGACATCGCGCCTGGGCTCGATACTCGGGCCACGGCGCGCACCATCTATGGGCGCGCCGACCGCAGGGGCGGGTGCACCGCCGCGTTTCGCCGCCTCGGCGCGCGCCACGATGGAGGGCAGCGGCCGGCCGGTCGGCGCAGTCGGCGTCGGCTTGACCGGCTCCCGCAACGCTGGCTGCGGCGCCCTTTCGGGAACTGCGCGGGGCGCAACCTCGATCGGCTCGTCCGGAATCAGCGTCTCGTGCTCATCCTCCAGCGCCTCGGCATAGTCGGGTTCTGACTCGGGCTTCGGCGGCTCCGGTCGCTTCGCCACCTTGGCCTCTGGAGCACGGGCGGCGGGCGCCTGCACCAGCTTCGGCACCGGTTTGCCGGCCGGCTTGGCATCGGGCCGGCTCACGCTGCGCGTCTGGTCCGGGGCTGCCTCGACATGCTCGGCATTGGCGGCAGCGATGATTTCTTCGATCGATGCCCCCGCCGGCAAGGGTTTTGGCGGCTCCTTCGCCGGGGTCGCTGCCAGCGGTGGCTTCGCCACGGGCTTGGCCACCCCGGTCGGCACCTTCTTGGCCGGCGGCTCGAAATAGACGGGCGGCGGCGGCGGACTTTCCTCGCGGGCACTGCCGAGGCCGGCGATCACCGCCTCGCTCGCTTCCTGCTCCACCTGACGGATGCAATCTTCAAGCTGCAGGCGATGCGCGGTGATGTCGCGCGCGGCGAGCGGCGGATTTATGGCGCGCAATTGCCCGACGAGAGCGGCTCGCGCCTTCTCGTAGACCGCGCGCCGCGCGGCGCCGTTGTTCTCGGGCAGTGCTTCTACCGCCCTGCGTAACAGCTCTTTGTAATCCGCCATGCCTTATTCGACACCCGCTGTGTGGGGAGCTTTGTAGCCAAGTTCGCTCAGTCTTGGAACGGGTCCTGCACCAGGATCGTATCGAGTCGTTCCGGGCTCGTCGACAGCATGGCCACCGGCGCCCCGATCAGTTCCTCGATGTAGCGAACATACTTGATCGCCTGTGCCGGCAACTCCGCCCAGCTTCTCGCCCCCGCAGTAGTTTCAGACCATCCTTCGAGCGTTTCATAGATCGGCGTAACACGCGCTTGTGCCCCCATTGAGGCGGGCAAGTAGTCAATTTTTTGACCGTCGAGCTCGTAACCGACACATACCTTGATCTCTTTCAGGCCGTCGAGAACATCCAGTTTCGTCAGCGCGATGCCGTTTATCCCCGAGGTTCTCACCGTCTGGCGCACCAGCACCGCATCAAACCAGCCACAGCGACGCGGACGCCCCGTATTGACGCCCACTTCGCGGCCCACCGTGGAGAGATGCCGGCCGATATCGTCGAACAATTCGCAGGGGAACGGTCCTTCACCGACGCGAGTCGTGTAGGCCTTGGTGATGCCCAGCACGTACCCGATCGCCGTCGGCCCGAGGCCCGAGCCGGCCGCCGCCTGCCCCGCCACGGTATTCGACGAGGTCACGAACGGATAGGTGCCGTGGTCATTGTCAAGCAGCGCGCCCTGCGCCCCTTCGAACAGGATTCGGTCGCCAGCCCTGCGTTTCTCGTCGAGCAGCCGCCAGACCTGCGTGACATAGGGCGCGATCTTGTCGGCTACTTCGAGCAATTCGGTCTCGATGGCCTCGGCGGAAAGCTCGGCCATGCCCATGCCGCGGCGCAGCGCATTGTGGTGCGCCAATAGCCGCTCGATCTTGGGCAGCAGTGTCTCGGGTTCCGCGAGGTCGCACACGCGGATGGCGCGCCGGCCCACCTTGTCTTCGTAGGCGGGGCCGATGCCGCGCTTGGTGGTGCCGATCTTGAGGCCCGAATTGCCGTTCTCGCGTACCGCATCGAGTTCGCGATGGAGGCTGAGGATCAGCGGCGCATTGTCGGCGATCTTCAGGATGTCCGGCGTCACCTTGACGCCCTGCCCGGCCAGTTTTTCGACTTCGGCCACGAAGTGATGCGGATCGACCACCACGCCATTGCCGATCACCGAGAGCTTGCCGCGCACCACGCCCGATGGCAGCAGCGCCAGCTTGTAGCTCACCCCGTCAATCACGAGCGTGTGCCCGGCATTGTGGCCGCCCTGATAGCGCACCACCACATCGGCGCGCTCGCTCAGCCAGTCGACGATCTTGCCCTTGCCTTCGTCACCCCACTGGCTGCCGACGACGATCACATTTGCCATTGCGCGAATTGCCCTGTTTCAGCCGGCCTCTGCCAGCGGCGAGCGCTGGCTGCGTCGGGCGGCAAGACCTTGTCCATGTTCGGCGCAACTACCGGCCGGGTCTCTTGCCCGGATGCGAAGCGGTGGCAGTTGCGGAAGTCCAATAAACCAACCCGCCGCATATGACAAATGCTCAACCACCCCTCCGAGGGCGCCTATGCGCGCCTGCGCCGCAGGTTTACGCGGAAACCTGTCACTTTGGCGGGATGCAGCAATATGCTAACATGTCAGTGCTTGCGCCTTTCGGGGAACTCCCCTACCGTCACCCCAGCATAGCGGCTTCAAGAACGCATGCCCCATGAGGAGGATAAGACTATGGATAGACGCAGTTTTCTGCTGTCGTCGGTGGCGCTCGGCGCCCTCGCGGCAGCCACGCCGTCGGCTTTCGCCCAGGACAAGCTGACCATACTTGGCTCCGTGCCGAGCCTCGGCTTCCCGTTCTTCGTGCACATGCTCAACCAAATCAAGGCCGAGGCCGAGGCCCAGGGCGTGAACCTGATCGAATCGGATGGCCAGAACTCGGCGCCGAAGCAGACCGCCGATATCGAGGCAGCCATCGTCCAGAAGGTCAACGCCATCGTCATCTCGCCGCTTGATGTCAACGCGCTGGCGCCCGCCATCGAGCAGGCGGTGCAGGCTGGCGTGCCGGTCGTCACCATCGACCGTCGCGTCGATGGCGTCGAGGGCATTCTCGCCCATGTCGGTGCCGACAACGTCAAGGGTGGCGAAGCCGAGGCCCAGGCCCTGGTCGATGCCTTCCCCAATGGCGCCAAGATTTTCCACCTGCAGGGCCAGCCCGGCGCCGGTCCCGCCATCGATCGCAACAAGGGCGTTCACAACGTCCTAGATGCGGTCAAGGACAAGTACCAGATCATCTTCGAGCAGACCGCCAATTTCGCCCGCGATCAGGCTCTCTCGGTCACCGAGGCCGGCCTTGCCGCGAACGGCAAGCCCGACGCGATCATCTGCGCCAATGACGACATGGCACTGGGCGCCATGGAAGCCTGCGCCGCACGTGGCTACACCGATGTGAAGATCTTCGGCTTCGACGCCCTGCCCGAGGCTCTCGCCGCCGTGCGCGACGGCAAGCTCGCCGGCACTGTCGAGCAGTTCCCGGGCGAACAGTCCCGTACTGCCGTCCGCATTGCGGTCGCCTATGCGAAGGACAAGACCGCACCGGCCGAAAAGCTGGTGTTGCTGACCCCGATCGTCATCTCCAAGGACAATCTCGACAAGGCCGAGCGCCTTGGCGAGGTGATGTAACCACATCGGTCCATCGCCGGGGTGCCCGACCAGCGGGCGCCCCGGTTCTCGTTATTCTGCAAGGCGCGGGAGTTGTCCCATGGCCCAGCCGGCCATTGCGCCCAACGCTTCGGGGCCGCTCCTCGAAGTTGTTGGCGTTTCAAAGCATTTTTCGGGCGTCATTGCCCTCAACGACGTTTCGCTCGATGTCCGGCCGGGGGAAATCCTCGGGCTCATGGGCGAGAACGGTGCTGGCAAGTCGACCCTCCTCAAGATCCTGTCGGGCGCCCAGCCGCCTACCTCGGGCCGCATCAGCTTTGCCGGCGCGGACTATCGTCCCGCGACGCCCAATGACGCCAAGCGCATGGGCATCGTCACCATCTACCAGGAACTCAGCCTCATCCCGACGCTCACTGTCGCCGAGAACATCTTTATCGGGCGCGCGCCCACCGGCCCCCTCGGCCTCGTCAACTGGCGCCGGATGAACGAGGCCACGCGCGATATCATCGCGCGCGTTGGCCTCGCCATCGATCCGCGCACCCCCGTCTCCGCCCTCTCCGTCGCCGAACAGCAGATGGTCGAAATCGCCCGCGCCCTCTCGCTCGAGAGCCGGCTGATCATCATGGACGAGCCGACCTCCGCGCTCACCGAATCCGAGGTGACGCGGCTTTTGTCCATCATGGATCGCCTCCGTTCCGAGGGCGTCGCCATCATGTTCGTCACCCACCGCCTCGAGGAGGCGAGCCAGATCTGCGACCGCATGACTGTGCTGCGCGATGGCCGTCTCGCCGGCACGCTGGTGCGCGAAAACGGCAGGCCCATCCCGCTGCCCCACATCATCGAGCGCATGGTCGGCCGGGCCGCCTCGGACCTCTATGCCCGCCCCTCGGAACGCCACGCCGCCGGCCCGACCCGCATGCGCGTCCGCGGCCTGCGCACCGTGCGCAACCCCGATGCGCCACACGCCGTGGTGCTCAACGGCGTCGATCTCGACCTGAACGCCGGCGAAATCGTCGGCATAGCTGGCCTCGTCGGCTCGGGCCGCACGGAGCTTGCCCGCGCTATATTCGGCGCCGACCGCATCGCGGCGGGCAGCATCGAGCTCGACGGAAAGCCCATCAGCCCCCGTTCTCCCGCCGACGCCATCGCGCTCGGCATCGGCCTCGTGCCCGAGGATCGCAAGCATCAGGCGATCTTCGCCATGCTGGGCATCCAGCACAATTTCTCCACCGCCACGCTCGACACCTGGTCGAATGCACTCGGCTTCATGACCGAAGCCCGCGAGCGCGCCGCGCTGCTTGATTTCAAGGGGCAGCTTTCCATCCGCATGGCCTCGCCCGAGCAGCAGATCGATGGCCTCTCGGGCGGCAACCAGCAGAAAGTCATCCTCGCGCGCTGGCTCGCCCGTGACCCGAAGGTACTAATCGTCGACGAGCCCACCCGTGGCGTCGATGTCGGCGCCAAATCCGAAGTCCACCAGATTCTCGTGCAGCTCGCCGCGCGCGGCATCGCCGTCATGGTGATCTCGTCGGAACTTCCGGAAATCCTCGCGGTCAGCGACCGCATCGTCACCATGCGCCAGGGGCGGATCACCGGCGAAATGCCGGCTCCCGAGGCGACAGAAGAAAACCTGATGGCGCTGATGGCGCTCGATCGGCGGCAGGGAGCCCATTGATGACCACCAGCAGTTCGGCGCCCGAGCCGAAATCCGGGCCTAACCTTTTCCGTATTCTCAAGCAGTTCGGCCCGCTGATCTTCCTCATCGTGCTGATTGCCGTCTTCGCCGCCCTGAAGCCGTCGTTCATCGATCCGATCAACGTCTTCAACATCATGCGGCAGATATCGATCACCGGCCTGATCGCCCTGGGCATGACCTTCGTCATCCTCACCGCCGGCATCGACCTGTCCGTCGGCTCGCTGCTGGCGTTCTGCGGCATGGTCGCAGCCATTGTCGCCAAGGGGGGAGCGGCCAATACCATGTCCCTGTCTGCCGGACCCGAAGCCGGTCTTGGCTGGTTTGCGGCTCTGCTTGCCGCACTCGTCGTAGGCTCCGTGGCGGGCGGGGTGCAGGGCGTCGCCATCACACGGCTCAAGGTCCCGCCCTTTGTCGTCACACTCGGCGGCCTCACCATCTTCCGGGGCTTGACCCTCACGCTCTCGAATGGCGGTCCCATTTCCGGCTTCGCGCCTGATTTCCGCTGGTTTGGCACCGGCCTTGTCGGCCCCGTCCCTGTTCCGGTGATCATCTTCGCCATCGCCGCGATCATCTGCCACATCGTCTTGCGCTACACGCGCTTCGGCCGCTCGGTCTATGCGGTGGGCGGCAATGCCGAAGCGGCGCGACTCTCGGGCCTTCGCGTCGATCGCATCCTGGTGTCGGTCTATGTCATCGTCGGCTTCTTTTGCGGGCTCGCTGCCTTCGTCCTCTCGGCACGCCTCAACTCCGCCGAGGCCGTGGCCGGCATGGGCTATGAGCTCACGGTCATCTCCGCGGTGGTGATCGGCGGCACATCGCTGTTCGGTGGCATAGGCTCGGTCGGCGGAACGGTCGTGGGCGCGGCGCTGATCGGCGTGTTGCAGAATGGCCTGCAATTCAACAACGTCTCGTCCTATACGCAGTCCATCGTCATCGGACTGATCCTCATCATCGCCGTCGCCTTCGATCGCTGGCTGAAATCCCGCGCCCGCAGCTGAGACGATAAACGCCGATTGCTTTCAGTCTGGCCCTGCTTGCGGGGCTAGAGCGCTTTTCAGGAAAAGTTGCACGACTTTTCCGGTTCGAAAGCGCGACAAAACAAAGACTTAGAGCATTTCGTCGTTTCATTTGAAACGTGAAATGCTCTAGAGGGTACCGGTTACTCAGTGTCATGCCGAGATCACTCCGCAGCCGCGAGGTGGCAGCGTGGGTCGAAAAGACGATCCAGCCGCGCACATTTCCCTTCGCCGCCGAATTGCGCTAAAGCCGCGCCACCGGCCGCCCTCCCCGCGGCGCTTCCACAGACGTGCCCCTATGCCCGCCCCCAATTCCGCCGCCGCGCCCCGCGCCGGCATCATGGATCGGCCGTACCTGATCCTCGTCCTCACCACCCTGTTCTGGGGCGGCAATGTCATCGCCGGCAAGCTCGCCGTCGGCCATATCGATGCCTATACGCTCATGGTCCTGCGCTGGGCAGGCGCGCTGCTTCTGCTGCTGCCCTTCGCGACCAGGCAGCTCCGAGCCGATTGGCCGGTGCTGCGCACCCGCTGGTGGCTCTATCTCGTCTATGGCGCGCTCGGCTATGCCACCTTCAACGTCCTGGTCTATGTTGCCGCGCACTTCACCTCTGGCGTCAACACGGCGCTCGAACAGGTGGCGGTCAACATCTTCGTGCTGGCCATCAATTTTGTCCTGTTCCGCCAGCGCGTGGCAGCGCTGCAGATGCTCGGCGTCGCCGTCACCATTGTCGGCGTAGCGCTCATCGCCACCCATGGCGACCTCAGCCGCATCCTGAGACTCGATCTCAACCTCGGCGATCTCCTCGTCCTCATCGCCTGCTTCGCCTATGCCGCCTATTCCGTCATCCTGCGCTGGAAGCCGAAGACCGGCTGGCTCAGCTTTCTGATCATGACCATTTCGGGCGCCATCATCGCCTCGCTGGTCTACATGCAGGCTTTCGGCGCGGGCTTCGGCCACTTTCTCGCAACCGTGCCAACCCTCGACGCCACCGCCTGGGGCGTCGTCGCCTACACCATCCTTTTTCCCTCCATCCTCTCGCAGGTGCTCTACGTCCGCGGCGTCGAGCTGATCGGCTCCAATCGCGCCAGCCTCTTCATCAACCTGATCCCGCTCTTCGGCACACTCGGTTCGGTACTGCTGCTCGGCGAGCGCTTCGAGCTCTTCCACCTCTCGGCCGCCATCCTCATCGCCATCGGCATCATCCTCGCCGAATGGAGCGCCCGGCGGGTGAGGTGAGGCGTCGCTCACATCGCCCACGACCTCGTTCATCGGGGTGCAAAAGCCGTTCATCAATGTGCAGTGCGGGGGGCAATTTCGTGGCAGCGGCCTCCTCGCGGCAGCAGCACCATCGCGTTTCTTTACGCCGCTTGCTGTGCTGCCCGACACAGGAGTCTGCCTACAAGCCTCTGGCGCCTCACGTTTTCAATCAATCCCCGCCCGCTGCCACCATGCGACAATGGTCGGGTCGGAAGAGGTCGAGGCGAGGCTTGAATTGTGGCGGCAGCCCCGTGGCAGCCCATGGTGCAAAAAACCCGTTCATCTTGACCTTGGGCCGCGGAAAGGAGGGTGGAAATGGCATTGTTCAGCGCAGAAAATGCAAAGGCCGGAGTTTCCCCCGGCCTTCCGAACTCATCGCTGGTTCAGCGTTCAGAACTTCAGCGCCTTGGCCTGCCGCACGCCCGGCAGCGCGGCAACTTCCCTGGTCTGTTCCGGCGTCAGCGTGCCGTCGATCGAGAGCAGTGCAATCGCGTCGGCACCGACATCGGCGCGGCCAAGGTTGAAGTTGGCGATGTTGACGCCGAGGTTGCCGAGCAGCGTGCCGAGGCGGCCGATATGGCCCGGTTTGTCCTCATTGGTGACATAGAGCATCGAGGGCGTCAGCTCGGCTTCGAGGTTGATGCCCTTCACCTGGATGATACGCGGCTTGCCGCTGGCGAACAGCGTTCCGGCCACGGCGCGCTCCAGCTTCTCGGTGATCACCGTCAGGCGAATATAGCCCTCATACGAGCCCTGCTGGTCGCGGTTGGTCGTCTCGACGGCAATGCCGCGATCCTTGGCGATCTGCGGAGCCGAGACCATGTTGATGTCGCCGAGCGACGGCTTCAGCACGCCATTGATCGCGGCCGCAATCATCGGCTTGGTGTTGAGCGCGGCGACGACGCCTTCGAACTCGATGCGGATGCCCTTGATCGCGTCCTCGGTCAGTTGACCGGCGAACGAGCCGAGCGCCTCGGCCAGCTTCACCCACGGCGTCAGCCGCGGTGCTTCCTCTGCGGTGATCGAGGGGAAGTTCAGCGCATTGGCGATCTCGCCGGTATTCAGATAGGCCGAAATCTGCTCGGCCACCTGCAGCGCCACGTTCTCCTGCGCTTCGGTGGTCGATGCGCCGAGATGCGGCGTGCAGATCACATTCGGCAGTTCGAACAGCGGATTGTTCTGGGCCGGCTCTTCGAGGAACACGTCGAGCGCCGCACCCGCGACCTTGCCCGATTTCAACGCCTCGAGGAGCGCCACCTCATCGACCAGGCCACCGCGGGCGCAGTTGATGATGCGCACGCCCGGCTTCATCTTGGCGATGGCCGCGGCGTTGACGATGTTCTTGGTCGCTTCGATCAGCGGCGTGTGGATGGTAATGAAGTCGGCGCGCGCGAACAGCTCGTCGAGCTCGACTTTCTCCACGCCCATCGTCACGGCGCGTTCCGGGGTGAGGAACGGGTCGTACGCTACCACCTTCATCTTCAGACCCTGCGCGCGGTCCGCGACGATCGAGCCAATATTGCCCGCGCCAATGAGACCCAGCACCTTGTTGGTGATCTCGACGCCCATGAAGCGGTTCTTTTCCCACTTCGACGCCTTGGTCGAGGCATCCGCTTCCGGCAGCTGGCGCGCCAGCGCCATCATCATCGCGATGGCGTGTTCCGCCGTCGTAATCGAGTTGCCGAAGGGCGTGTTCATCACGATGATGCCCTTCTTGGTCGCGGCCGGAATGTCGACATTGTCGACACCGATGCCGGCGCGGCCGATAACCTTCAGGTTGTTCGCCGCCGCGATGATTTTTTCGGTCACCTTGGTGGCCGAGCGGATCGCAAGGCCATCATACTGCCCGATCACCTCGAGCAGCTTGTCCTTGTCCTTTCCGAGATCCGGCAGGTAGTCGACGTCGATATTGTTGTCCTTGAAGATCTGCACGGCAGTCTTCGACAGCTTGTCCGAAACGAGAACCTTGGGCATGCCGCCCTCCTGGAATTGAGCGCGGGAGCGGGATTTGGACCCACATCCTGCAGAAACATCGGGGTGCCTCATCCTGAGCGTGTCGAGGGACGGGGCGTTGATCGGGAATGGTGGGGGCAAACAGCCCGCTCACCATTCACCACTCACTACTCACGAAGTTCAGGCAGCAGCCTTGAGCGCGGCCTTTTCGGTAGCAAACGCCCAGTCGAGCCAAGGCGTCAGCGCCTTGAGGCTCTCGGCATCGACAGTGGAACCCGTCCAGATGCGGAAGCCGGTCGGGGCATCGCGATAGGCGCCGATATCGTAGGCCACCCCGGCCTTGTCGAGGCGCGAGACGATCGCCTTGGCAAAGGCCGCCTGCGCATCATCGCTGAGCGCAGCGATCTCCGGGTCGGCAATCACCAGGCATACCGACGTGTTCGAGCGTTCCGCCGGCACCTTGGCGAGGAAGTCGATCCAAGGAGTTGTCTCGACCCAATCGGCGATCACTTTGAAGTTGGCATCGGCGCGCGCCTGCATGGCCTTGAGCCCGCCAATCGACTTGCCCCACTCCATCGCATCCACCGCGTCCTCGATGCACAGCATCGACACGGTGTTGATGGTCGCGCCCTCGAAGATATCGGCCATCAGCTTGCCGCCCTTCGTCATCCGGAAGATCTTCGGCAGCGGCCAGGCCGGCTTGTAGGTTTCGAGCCGTTCGACGGCGCGCGGGCTAAGGATCAGGATACCGTGCGCGGCTTCGCCGCCCAGCGCCTTCTGCCACGAGAAGGTGACGACATCGAGCTTTGCGAAATCGAGGTTCTGCGCAAAGGCAGCCGAGGTGGCGTCGCAGATCGTCAGCCCCTTGCGATCAGCCGGAATCCAGTCCGCGTTCGGCACCCGCGCACCCGAGGTCGTGCCGTTCCAGGTGAACACCACGTCATTGTCGAAATTGACCTCGGCAAGGTTCGGCAGCTCGCCGTAAGGCGCCTTCAGTGTCCTGACGTTGTCGAGCTTCAGCTGCTTCACAACGTCGGTGACCCAGCCGTCGCCGAAGCTCTCCCAGGCGAGCATATCGACGCCGCGGGCGCCCAGCGCCGACCACATGAACATTTCAACGGCGCCGGTATCCGACGCCGGTACGATACCGATAAGGTAGTCTGCCGGAACTTCCAGCAATTCGCGGGTGAGGTTGATGGCCTTTTCGATGCGCGCCTTGGCGGGCTTGGCACGATGCGACCGACCCACAAGCGCATTGCTCAGCGCTTCAACCGTCCATCCCGGACGCTTGGCACAGGGGCCCGACGAAAAATTTGGATTAGCCGGTTTCACCGCCGGTGCGGTCAGGGGCATATCAGCCATCTTGTGCGGCCCTCCCAGGCCTATGCGTCTCGCGTTAGGGCGAGATGTCCTGAGGCTGTGGATATGCGAGGCCACCCCACCTGTCAATCAGCAAGCCACGATCGCAAGTGCCGCAGGTGCGACGAGCGTCTCTACTGGGCCGCATGGGTAAAGCGAGCGTCGTCCTTCGCTGTGACGTCCGCTGCGGAAACATCCTCCGGGTCACTGCGGGCAATGGTGGCCTGCTTGGCCTGCAGCGCATCCAGCATTGGGTTATCCGGCACGTCAGCGAGGCGTGGGGCTATTGCGCGTCCCTCATCTGCGTTCTCCGAATTCGTAGGACCCGCAGAATCACCGTCGACGGCTTCACGCCTCAGCCGCAGGCGTTCGAGCCAATGCGACAAACCGAAAACCATCGCCGCGAGCACCAAAGTCACGAGGGTCACGGCAGTCAATGTCGAGCCGCGCCCGACATTCGGCATCAGTTCAGCCTCGCTGGCAAAACCGCTGCCGGACACCAGCGCAAGAATGAGGACCGTCAGTATGATTCTAGGCTGCGGCACTCTTGCCTCCAATAGTCGACGCATAGCGCCTCCGCCCGCCTTTTTGAACAGAGCAGATCGACAAACCAGCCCTGATTTAGCCTCCGTTTCTTCGAGGCCCTTCACGAACGCCACCAATGCTATGGGTCCGATATCGGTCTGCGCCTTGATTAAATCCGAAAATCCAATTCATAAAGCCGTAGCGAACTGGATTGGAGTGCCCGTGAGCAGGAACTTTCTGTTGGTCGACCCCGAAGAAAAGCCTGAGGTTCTGCGCGCCCTGGCGTCCGAGGTGCGGGTCGCTATCCTCAAGCTGTTGCATGTCGTAGGTCCACTGAACGTCAACGACATCGCAGATAAGCTCACCCAGCCGCAATCGACGATCTCGTCCAATATCCAGGTGCTCGTGGACGCCGGGCTTGTCCGAACGGAAACGCACAAGGCGAAGAAGGGCAACCAGAAGATCTGCCATTCACTCTTTGACGAGGTGATGGTGATGTTCAAGGACGATATCAGGCCGCTGCGCTCTAACTCCATCGAAGTTGAGATGCCTTTGGGCCTGTACACGAGTTGCGATGTCACTGCTCCGTGTGGGCTCTGCTCGGCCGAAGGCATCATTGGCCTTCTGGATGTACCCGACACGTTCCTCGACCCGGACCGGATGAAGGCCGGCTTGATGTGGTTCACGCGCGGCTATGTCGAGTACCAGTTTCCAAACAACGCCCGTCTGGCGCAGCGGTCAATCCAGTCACTTGAGGTTGCAGTCGAACTGAGTTCCGAGGTTCCCGGCACCAGCGCTGACTGGCCGAGCGACATTACCATCGCTATCAATGGTCAGGACGTCGCCACCTGGACCAGCCCCGGTGATTTCGGCGACCAGCGTGGCGTTTTCACGCCAAGTTGGTGGAAGCTGAAAGGAAGCCAGTATGGCAAGCTCAAGAGCTTCCGCGTTACCCCCGCGGGCACATATGTCGATGGAATGAAGGTATCGCCGGTGTCGGTCAAGGACCTGGATCTCGACAAGCACCACTCCATTCGCCTCCGCATCGGTGTGAAGGCGGACGCTCGGCATCCCGGGGGCATCAATATTTTTGGCCGCGGCTTCGGCAATTACGACCAGGACATCATTCTAAGGCTAGAGACGGACAACTGAACGTTCGCCCGACCTCAACCAACATGCCGCAGTGGCAAAAGCACTTGACGCAACGCCCCCTATCTACCACAGATGGCGATATAAATCAGAACTTCGGGTTTCCGGGAGGATCGAATGCGGGCGACCGTCACTGCGCACAAGGACTACACCATCTCGAAAATCGATGATCGCGTCTATGGCGCCTTCCTCGAGCACTTGGGCCGTGCCATTTACACGGGCATCTATGAGCCGGATCATCCGACGGCAGATGCAGACGGCATGCGTGGCGACGTGGCCAAACTGGTGAAAGACCTTAACATCCCTATGGTCCGCTACCCTGGCGGTAACTTTGTCTCGGCCTACAACTGGGAAGACGGCATAGGTCCGCGAGAAGACCGACCGGTCCGTCTCGACCTAGCCTGGCACACATCGGAATCCAATGCCGTCGGCATCCACGAGTTCGCAGCCTGGTGCGAAACGGTCAACACTCAGATGATGCTTGCGGTAAACCTCGGCTCGCGCGGCCTCGACCAGGCCCGCAACTTCCTCGAATATGTCAACGGCCCGACCGGATCCTATTGGGGCGATTTGCGCAAGAAGAACGGCCGCGCGGACCCGTGGGACGTGAAGCTCTGGTGCCTGGGCAACGAGATGGATGGCCCCTGGCAAGTTGGCCATAAGACCGCCGACGAGTATGGCCACCTAGCCAACGAAACTGCAAAGGCCATGCGGCTGTTCGATCGCTCGCTGGAACTGGTGGTATGCGGCTCTTCCAATTCTGATATGAAGACCTATCCGGAATGGGAACGGGTCGTGCTCGAGCATACCTATGAATCTGTCGACCACATCTCGTTGCATATGTATTTCCAGAACCGCGCCAAAGATACCGCAAATTACCTGGCGCTCAACCACAAACTCGACAACTATATCGAGACAATTGCGTCGACCATCCGCTACGTGAAATCTAAGAAGCGCTCGAAGCGAGACGTACACATCTCGTTCGACGAGTGGAACGTCTGGTACCATTCCAACGAGCAGGATCGAAAGATCCTCGAGGGCCGCGACGGCTGGCCGCATGCACCGCACCTGCTCGAGGATATCTACAATTTTGAGGATGTGCTGCAGGTGGGCTGCATCCTCAACACCTTCATCCGGCGGTCCGACGTGGTGAAGCTCGCCTGCATAGCGCAGCTGGTGAATGTCATCGCCCCGATTATGACCGACCCCAAAGGCGCGGCCTGGCGGCAAACAATCTACTATCCGTACTATTTCGCCTCGATCTTCGGGCGGGGAACAGCGCTGAACCTCAAGGTCAACTCCCCAGGTTACGATGCCGACGTCGCCGACAATGTCCCCTACATTGACATCTCGGCAGTGCATGACGAGGAAGCTGGATCCCTCAGCTTCTTTGCGGTCAATCGCCACGCGACAGAAACCATTGAGGTTGAACTGGACCTGCAGGGCTTCAACCCATCGCAGGTGATCGATCACCAGGTAATGACTCACGCCAGCCTCGTGGCCGTCAACACAGCGGCGAACCCAAATGCAGTTGCTCCCGCCAAGGGAACTGGCGCAGTTATCGGCGATGGGAAGGTCACTCTCAAGCTTCCGCCGTACTCGTACCAGATGCTACGCATAAAGGCGTAAAATGCTTTCAACGGCGGGGCGTTAGCCTTCTGCTCGAATTGTGCGTCCGCTAAGGCCGGCCAGCTTAGCGGACGTAGATTCTTTGGCACGCTTGTCGGCGCTTCAAAATGGGCGTCACTCTGGCGAAGCTTCATCCGATGGCAGCGGTTGCCGGAGCTCGCGGACACCTTCATTCACATAACGCCTGCGTCACGCTACATGCGCTATACAGATCGGGCATAGGAAATTCGGGTCCTGTGTTGCCAGCGTTTACCAGTGGTGAACGATGGATCCTGTCTCCGGCGACCTCCAGTCTGCGCCGGCGAGAGTCTTGGTCGGCATCTTCGCGATGCCGACCCTTTTTGTTTCTAGTATCCCAATCTATACGGGGCACATGCCTGAATATACTCGTAGTTTCCGCTCTGCGGTGTGGTCCAAGATCTGACACGATGCTCTTTCATGACGCACGGAGATAACGGGCGCTATGTGTGGTTAAATTCGACATGCAGATTTGATAGGTGCCGCTGCGCCAAAGTGGCGATGACGTCCGATCGGCGCACAACAAAAGTCGGCGATTTGCACTGCCGTGATCTACCTAGCCGATCGTAATTTGGATCGGCTATTGACTGCTGTCTCCTCAGATTTCTACAGTGCGGCGTTACGTGAGCGTTACAGTTACGGGTGGCGGAGAAATCCCTGTCCGATTTGTTTCGAGCGTTTACGTACGGTGTCTGCCAAATCCGTGGGAACTTGACGTGAAGCAGTCTGCCATTCTGCACCTGACAGGAACGCCGGGACTGCGCCTTCCGGACGGCTCGCCAGTGGAACTGCGGCAGAAGGCCTATGCGATCGCGGCACTGCTCTATCTCGAGTATCACGATCGGACTCGCAGGGCCGTCATCGCAGAGAAGATCTGGGAAACCAGCAAACCCGAACAAGCGATGACCAATCTGCGGCAGGCACTGTTGCAGACCCGCGCAAGCTGCGACCCGCACAACGTCGCCCTGTTCCACATCGACAACACCACGATAGCGCTCACTACCGACTTGCGCATCGACCTCAGGGAACTGGGACGTATCCGCACCGTGGAAGAGGGAGCCGAACTCGAGCGTCTGGTGTCGCTCTATCACGGCGACCTTCTCGATGGTCTCGACGATTTTGGCCCCGAGCTGACACAATGGCTTCACACAATGCGTGGCCATGTCGAGGACAACTTCATACGCAATGGAACCGAGGCTGCACTTCGCATCGGCCCTAGCAGCCTGCCGGCTCTGTCCAAGCTCGCTGAACGCCTGCCTTACAGTGAGGAGGTTACCCGCACTCAGATCTTGCTGCTGAAAAAGATCGGCAATATCGCGACTGCGACACTCGTGCTGAACCAGTTCACTGCACGAATGACACGAGATCTCGGTGCCGAACCCTCGGCTGATATGCAGCGCCTCCTGGAAGTAGAAGCAGCGAGGAAGCCTGTTGTCGCCACAGCGGCTGGACCAGTCCGCGCGCGGGGTGAGCCGGCGCCGATGCTTAAGGCCACTTTCGTTCCGCGCGTCGTACTTCTTCCGCCACTTCAGGACACCAAGCTGGCGGACCTTCCGCGCCATCTCGCACCGGCGCTGATCGAGGATGTCACGATCCGCCTGACCCGGCTGAAGAGCGTTTCGGTGATTGCGCCGCATACCGCATGGCAGATGGACCCTTTCGGCGCCCTCGACGAAGTGCGTGCGCACCAGATCGACTATGGTGTGGAAAGCCGCGTAGCGCCTGATATTGGCTCCGGTGGTGTTGCGGTCGGTATCAGGCTTGTTCGAGCCGCCACCCGCGAGATTGTCTGGGCGGACAAGTTCATACTCAGCACGACCACGTCGCCGGAGGTCTACTGGGATTTCGCCAACGGCATCGCGCGCGGCCTTGCCGACAACATCGAGGCGGCAGAACTGGCACAGGAGCGGACAGCTCGGGACGCCGATGCCTATGGCTTCTACCTTGACGGGCGGCATCACCTGCGCACCTTTGACCTGCCGAAAGTCCGGCGCGGGCGGAAGTCGCTGCGCATCGCGCGCGATATCGAGCCTGAAGAGGCCTCGATCGAGAGCGCCCTGGCCCGGAGCTATGTGGTGGAATGGGTGCTGCGCTCGGGGTCGGACCGGACTCTGCTCGACAAGGCGCGGCTCCATGCCGAGCGCGCGGTGACGATCGACCCGACCGACGGTACCGCGTATCGCGAGCTTGGCCGAGTGGCGCTGTTTACCGGCGACCTGGACCTCTCGATCGAGCACATGCAGCGCGCGGCGGGCCTGGCGCCACACCACGCCGACATCCTTGCAGACTATTCCGATACCCTTGCCCATTACTCGGACTTCGATGCGGCTGAGGAGAAGATAGAGGCAGCTCTACGCCTCAACCCCTTGCCGCCAGACGAGTATTTCTGGACCTGGGGCGGCATCAGCTTTTTCCGTGGCCGCTGGGAGCAGTCCATCTCGCAACTGACCCAGATGCGTAACATTGATCCCGCGTTGCGGCTCTTGGCTGCCTCGGCAGCCATGGCGGGACACGCTGACTTGGCGCGGAAATACCGGCTCAGAGCAATCGAACTGCAGCCGGACTTCACCATCGCCCGCTGGATTTCTCGTGTGCCGCAGAAGGATCCAGCGGACGTCGACCTGTACATAGAGGCCCTGAAGCGGGCCGGCTTTAAATAGGAGACTACCCTATGCGTTATGTACTCATCGGCCAGAAGGGCAGCGATCAGGTCCTCGTCGTCGATACCAAGACCATGACCGTGTCGGCGCTCGACTCGGCTTCCGTGGTTCCGCAGAACATCCAGATGGCGCGCGACGCCGGCAATGCGCATGTCGAGGGGGTCGATCTGGCTCTCGCGGTAAACCAGCGCGAAGACGGCAGTTCCATCTGGTTCTTCGAGAACAAGTAAGCAAAGGCGGCAGGCTGGTTCATGCCACTCGGTGACCAGCCCACGGATACGGTCTCCGCGGCCTTGCTGCGGAGACTGACCGAAGCTATGCGGCGACACGGCATGACACGGCTTGCCGACCAAACCGGGCTGGATCGTCTCGGCGTGCCTTGCATGGCAGCGACAAGGCCAAATGCGGCCACGGTGACGACCCACCAGGGCAAGGGCGAAACGCTGGAAGCGGCGGCCTTTTCTGCGCTGATGGAGGCAGCAGAATACGCATGCGCCGAACGGCCGCCTGCGGCGGTCATTCATGCCAGTTGCGATCATCTCGCGGCAAAGGGCGCTCGATACCTGCTGCCAGATGCGGTTCTGCCGGCCGGCGAGCCCCTGCCTCGCGAGAGAGGGATCGGTTGGATGGCTGGAACTGACCTTGTAAGCGGCGAGGATGTGTTCGTGCCGCGCGATATGGTCAAGCTGGCTGATGCCGAGGACATGCCCGGCCTCTCGCAGAGTACAAATGGCCTCGCAGCAGGCTTCGACCAGGACCATGCCCGGCGCCATGCCCTCTGCGAACTGATTGAGCGTGATGCGATGGTATTGTGGGGGTTTCGGTCGGATGCGTCGGCCGCCGCGACGGAACTCAACCCGTATGCATTCGGCGACGCGGGCCTCGCTGCGCTTTGTGAGAAGGCGCGCGACCGAAACCTCGATGTCGGGCTGTTCGACATAACCAGCGACCTGGCCATCCCGACGATCTACGCGGTGATGACCGACCGGCAGACGGACCTTAAGCTTGGAGTATCCACTGGCGCCGCCTGCCATCCGGTTGCAGCTGTCGCGGCCCGTAAAGCCCTGCTCGAAGCTGCCCAGACCCGCGTCAGCCTGATTGCCGGTGTTCGTGACGACATTGCCGAAGCTGAATATGAACGGACATTTTCCACCACCCCGGACCTGCCCGGTGCCGCCACATTCCGCTCCCCTCCGCAGGGTCTCGAAATCGGCCACGGCCCCGCAGCCGAGTTGAGGCATGTATTGAAGATGCTTATCGAGCACGGGCATGACAGCATCGTGGCTGTAGCGATTGGCGGAGCAGAGATGGGTATCCACGTCGAAAAGCTCTTTGTACCGGGGCTGGAAGATCGACTGACCAACCGGCACTGGCGACCTGGACGGCGGGCAGTGCGGGCTATGCTGGGCCAATGAGCAAATTCCTTTTCATTGGGCCGTCCCTGCATGGCAGACTGGCCAATCTCGATGGGCTGATAGTAAGCCCGCCGGCGTGCCAGGGGGATATCTTTGCTGCGGTGGAACTGGGCGCCGCAGCAATCGGCCTCGTCGACGGCGTCTTCGGCTTCGTGCCGTCGGTCTGGCATAAGGAAATCTTATACGCGCTCGAGAATGGCGTGCACCTGCTCGGCGCCGCATCGATGGGTGCGCTCCGCGCGGCAGAGTGCGCCGCCTTCGGAATGACACCGGTTGGTCGAATAGCTGAACGGTTTTTGAACGGGACGCTGACCCGCGACGCCGATGTCTGCCTGGTGCATGCGCCTGCGGAGCTGGACTATGCGCCGCTGAGCGAACCGCTGGTGGATGTGGAGCCGACACTGGCAGCGCTATGCGCTGCCGGGAGGATCACCGAAAACGAAAGCGCGCAACTCTGGGCCCATGCGGAGGCGATGTATTTCGGCGACCGGACGCTGGAGGCGATGCTGACCGCTTTGCCGCCCCATCGGCAGGATGCCGTGACCGTCGACTATGCCAATCATCGCGTCCGGCAGAAACAGATCGACGCGCTGGCGCTCGTCGCCGCCCTCCGCGCCCTGCCCGATCGGCGCGGCCCGCCTCCCGACTGGACCATGGTGCGGTCGCGGCCATGGCAAGCGTTTCTGCAGCGGCGGGGCGCAAGAGACTAGCGAACAAAACGGGAATAAGGCTCACTGGCACGCGGAAGGACGATTCGCATGAACGCGGCGGCGAGCACATTCGACAAACTGAACCCAGAGCAGTTGCAAGCGGTGCGGCATGGCCGTGGTCCGCTGCTGGTGATCGCGGGCGCCGGATCTGGCAAGACCAACACGCTGGCGCATCGTGTGGCGCAACTGGTGGTGAATGGCGCAGACCCCCGGCGCATATTGCTGATGACGTTTTCGCGCCGCGCGGCAGCAGAGATGACACGGCGGGTGGAGCGCATCCTGGCCGACGCGCTGGGCGCGAAGGGCGCGACCATTGCACAGGGGCTCGAATGGGCCGGCACGTTCCACGGTATCGGCGCGCGACTCTTGCGCGACTATGCCGGGGCGATCGGGCTCGAGCCGGCCTTCACCATCCACGACCGCACGGATTCGGCCGACCTGATGAATATGGTGCGACACGAGCTCGGCTATTCTGGCACATCGGACCGCTTCCCCACCAAGGGCACCTGCCTTGCGATCTACTCGCGCGCGGTGAATGCCGAAGCGCCGCTTGAGGCGGTCCTCAAGGAGAGCTTCCCCTGGTGCGCGGCCTGGACGCAGCAATTGCAGGGGCTGTTTTCCGGCTATGTCGAGGCAAAGCAGGCGCAGGGCGTGCTCGACTATGATGACCTGCTCCTCTACTGGGCCGGCATGATGCAGCAGCCTGATATACGGGCGACGATCGAGGCGCGCTTCGACCACGTGTTGGTGGACGAGTACCAGGATACCAATCGGCTGCAGGCTTCCATCCTGATGTTGCTGCGCCCGACGGGCGATGGACTGACCGTGGTGGGCGACGACGCGCAGGCGATCTACTCGTTCCGCGCTGCGACGGTGACCAACATACTCGAGTTCCCCGCGAACTTTTCGCCGCCGGCGCAGATCGTGACGCTCGAACGCAATTACCGCTCGACCGAGCCGATCCTCGCGGCGGCGAATGCGGTGATCGCGCTCGCCGAAAAGCGCTTCACCAAGAACCTCTGGACTGACCGGCAATCGGCGGAAAGGCCGCAACTGGTGACCGTGAAGGACGAGGCCGACCAGGCCCGCTATGTGGTGGAAAGTGTGCTGGCGGAGCGCGAGAATGGCGCGACGCTGAAGCAGCAGGCGGTGCTGTTCCGTACATCGAGCCATTCGGCCGACCTCGAGATCGAGCTGTCGCGACGCAATATCCCGTACGTGAAGTTCGGCGGGCTGAAGTTTCTCGAAGCGGCGCATGTGAAAGACCTGCTTTCGGCCGTGCGCTTTCTGGAAAACCCACGCGACCAGATTGCCGGGTTCCGCCTGCTGCAATTGCTGCCCGGTATCGGGCCTGGACACGCCAAGCGGATCATCGACAAAATTGCTGCCGAGGCCGACCCGCTCGCCAAGCTGCGTGAGGTGACGCCTCCGCCTCGGAGCGCCGTGCACTGGCAGGGGCTCGTTGACCTTGTCGGGCACCTCAGGGCTGACAAGGCGACCTGGCCGGGCGACATGGGCCGGCTGCGGGTCTGGTATCAGCCACTGCTCGAAACGCACTACGAGGATGCCGAGTTGCGAAAGGAAGACATCGCCCAGCTTGAACGGATCGCGCAGGGCTACCCGAGCCGCGAGCGGTTTTTGAGCGAGCTGACGCTTGATCCGCCCGAGGCAACATCGGACGAGCCCGGTGTGCCGCTAAAGGACGAGGATTACCTGATCTTATCCACCATCCATTCCGCCAAGGGGCAGGAATGGCGGCATGTGCATGTGCTGAACGTGGTGGATGGCGCCATCCCCTCGGACCTCTCCACCGGAACCAATGCCGAAATCGAGGAGGAGCGGCGGCTGCTCTATGTGGCGATGACGCGGGCCCGCGACCGCCTGCATCTGGTTACACCACAACGCTTCTTCGTGCGGCAGCAAGCGCCGGGTGGCGACCGGCACGTCTATGCGCAGCGCACGCGCTTCATCCCCAGGACAGTACTGCCGCTTTTCGAGGACGTGTTCTGGCCGAAGGTCGCACCCGCGGCGCTCCGCCCGCTGCCCGGCGCGACGCCGCAGGTCGATCTGAAGGCCAACATGCGGCAGATGTGGCAAAAGTGAAGCGGCCAGTGACGATCGACGCCGCCCGGGCGAGGCGTCTGTGGCTCCATGCCAGTCGGCTCGACACGCGGGCGCCGTTCGGCGCCGGGCCGGAAGCGGCGCGGGCGGCAATCGAACACCTGGGCTATGTGCAGATCGACACTATCCACGTGATCGAACGGGCACATCACCACCAGCTTTTCACGCGCATTCCCGACTATCGCCGCGCCGACCTCGCCGCGCTGCAGTCCGATGAGCGCTCAGTATTCGAATACTGGACGCATGCGCTGAGCTATGTGCCGACGCGGGACCTGAAGTTCTTTGTGCCGCAGATGGCGGCGCACCGGGCGCGCCCGTCACCATGGTTCGGCCGATGCACACCCGAGGACCTCGAGGCGCTGCTGACGCACATCCGCAAGGAGGGTCCCGTCTCGATCCGCGATGTCGATGGCGACGTGCGGGTAGAAAAGGACCACCCTTGGGCGAGCACCAAACCGAGCAAGCGCGTACTGGAGCTTGGCTTCTACAATGGCGATCTGGTGATCAGCCGGCGCGACGGCATGGTGAAGACCTATGAGCTGCTGCCGCGGCACTTCGGCTTGCGCAAACACCCGAAGCCCGCAACCGAGGACAATGTCGCCGAATATCTTCTGGCGCGGGGCCTCAGGGCGCAGGGTCTGGTCAATGGCAGCTCGCTCATGCATCCGCGTCTGACGCTGACACCACGACTGGCGGAGCTGGTTGAAAAGCGCGTGAAGGGGCGGAAGCTGGTCCCGGTGCGGGTTGATGGGTGGGACAGTGCATACTGGGCGGAGCGTGCGATTGTCGACACCGAGCTCCCCGCACTCGACCCCGAACTTGCACACATTCTCTCGCCCTTCGACCCGCTGGTGATCCAGCGAGGGCGGCTCGCGCAATTCTTCGGCTACGAGCACGTGTTCGAGGCCTATGTGAGCAAGGACAAGCGCCGCTTCGGCTATTTCACCCTGCCGGTGCTGGTGGGCGACCGCTTCGTCGCCGTGCTGGACCTGAAGACCGACCGTGCCGCGGGCCGCGTGCTGGTGCAGGCCTGGCACTGGCTGGTTGAGGAGACGCCTCGCCTGCGCCAGATCGTCGAAGACGAGCTCACCCGGTTCGAGCGGTTTCAGCTCGGCAAATGAAGAGGGCGGCCTGGATCATTTCACGCTTCAGCTGAAGCGATCAAATGATCCAGGTCTATGTTTGTCGCGCTTTCGAACCGGAAAACTCATGCAACTTTTCCTGAAAGCGCTCCGGGCCGCCCTTCAGTAGAGACCGCGAGGCGCGTGCCGCTCAGTTGAAGCGGTAACGCACCGTACCACGGACTTCGCTGATGAAGCTGTTGTTGACTTCATAATACTCGTCGGCGTCGGTGGTCGGCTCATTGGCGACCTTGTCGACATAGATGCCGCGATAGCCGATGTCGGCGACCCAGCTCCCCATGTCGTAGCCGATACCCGCCATGACGGCCGCCGCGACGCTGACATTGCCGCCGGTCGGAACCGGCACGGTTGCTGTAGTGGGCGAGTTGACCTCGGCGTGGTTCCACGCGACGCCGGCGCCGGCGCCGACATAGGCGAAGCTGCCATTGCCCGGACCGTGTCCGGAAAGACCGAAATCATAGTAGACGTTGGCGAGCGCCAAGGTCGAGCGCAGCATCAGCGTATAGTCGCCATCGACCGCCGGATTGTTGAAATCCTTGGTGATCTTGAGGCCACGGGTTTCCACCTGGTCGATGGTTGCGTCGAAGCGGAGCCCGGTGCCCGTCTCGTAGCCGAAGCCGGCGCCGACGCTGTAGCCATAGCCGAACTCGACGGGCTCGTAGCTCTCCGAGATCCATGGATGCGTCACTGTCTTGGCCCAGTGCCAATTCAGCCCGGCGCTGCCGCGCAAGTAGAACGAACCCCCGATATTGTAGTCGACGTCCGGGACAGTGACATCATGGTAATCGGGCATGTCAGCAGCGATACCGGGCGAGGCGAGCAACAGGGCCCCCACAGCCGCAATTGCAAATCTGTAAGTCATCGGCAGTTCCTCTTGCCAAAACGACGATCGTCGATTGGCCTCACTCTGCCCGATTATTCTTAATGCCGACTTAACCCTAAGACTTAACCCTAACAGCGAGTAATTGATGCAGTGTCAGGGGGTTAACACCCCCTGCCCGCCCGCTCAGGCCACCTTCTTGATGGTCTGCGCGATCTCGGCAACCACCGCACGCACGAGGCTCTCGTCATCACTTTCGGCCATGACGCGGATGACCGGTTCGGTGCCGGATTCACGGATAACGAGACGACCTCCGTCACCCAGGCGAGCGCGGCTCTCACTGATGGCCTGCTGCACGAGTTTGTGCTCAAGCGGCTTGCCCTCCTTGAAGCGCACCGACTGCAGCAGCTGCGGCACCTTGTCGAAACGCCGGCAGATCTCGGAGACTGGACGGCCGGCCTGCTTGGCCACCGACAACAGTTGCAGGGCGGCGATGAGGCCATCACCCGTGGTGGTGAAATCGGACAGGATGATGTGGCCAGACTGCTCGCCGCCGACATTGAAGCCCTTGGCACGCATGGCTTCGAGCACGTAGCGATCGCCCACAGCGGTACGCTCGAGACCGAGACCGATACCGGTCAGGTAGCGCTCGAGCCCGAGATTGCTCATCACGGTGGCGACGAGGCCTCCGCCGCGCAACTCGCCGCGGCTGTGCCAGCTCTCGGCAATGACGGCCATGAACTGGTCGCCATCGACGATCTCACCCTTTTCATCGACGATGATGACCCGGTCGGCGTCGCCATCGAGCGCGATGCCGATGTCGGCGCGATGCTCGCGTACCTTGGCAATGAGCGCGTCGGGAGCCGTTGAGCCGACCTTGTCGTTGATGTTGAAGCCGTCAGGCTCGACCCCGAGCGTGAACACTTCGGCGCCAAGTTCCCATAGCGCGATCGGGGCGACCTTGTAGGCAGCGCCATTGGCACAATCGATGACGACGCGGAGGCCGGTCAGATCGGCGCCCTTGGGCAGCGTGCGCTTGGCGAATTCGATGTAGCGGGTCTGCGAGGCCTCGCCGCCGGCGGGGCCAGCGTCACGGAAGGCACGGCCGATGTCACGCCCGCGGGAAAGATGCGCGGACAGATCCTGCTCCATCAGATCCTCGATCTCGGCTTCGACGGCATCGGACAGCTTGTAGCCATCGGGCCGGAAGAGCTTGATGCCGTTATCGTCAAAGGGGTTGTGCGAAGCAGAGATCATCACGCCCAGGTCAGCCCGCAGGGACTGGGTGAGCATGGCGACCGCAGGTGTCGGGATGGGGCCGAGGAGATAGGCATCCATGCCCACGGCGGTGAACCCGGCGGTCAATGCGTTCTCGATCATGTAGCCCGAGCGGCGCGTGTCCTTGCCGATCACCACCCGGTTGCGATGGTTGCCGTTGACGAATTTGAGGCCCGCAGCCATGCCGACCTTCATGGCAAGTTCGGGCGTCAGCTTGTCGCCATTGGCAAGGCCACGGATACCGTCCGTCCCAAAATACTTGCGCGGCATGATGTTCCCCCATTTGAGGCTCGCTGTCGCGAATCTATCGCGTTTGCCGGGATTCTAGAAAGCCTTCGGTGAGGTTTGCTTAACGCTGAGAAGACGGCGGCACTGCGGCGAGGCTTTCAGCAGGCGGCGGAAAACCAAAGGGCCGCCCGGAGGCGACCCTTGACGTTTCTGGCACAATCAGCTGCCCGGCTGCGGCTCGGGCTCAGCGTCTGGCTCGGGATCCGAGCGCTTCCTGCCGGCCTTGCCAGCAGCGGGAACGCCGGTGGTCTTGGGCGGAAGGTCACTGTCATTGGGACGGACCGGTGGCTTGCCCTCCATGAGGGCCCGCAACTCGTCGCCGGTGAGGGTCTCGAACTCGAGCAGTGCCTGGGCGATCGCTTCAAAACTGTCGATATGCTCGTGGATCAGACGACGGGCACTCTCTTCGCCTTCCTCGACGAGGCGGCGAACCTCCTCGTCGATCAGCTTGGCGGTTTCGTCGGACATCAAGGTCGACTGCGTGACCGAGTGGCCGAGGAAGACTTCCTGCTCGTTGGACTTGTAGCGGACACGGCCGAGCTTTTCGCTCATGCCCCATTCCATCACCATCGAGCGGGCAAGGCTGGTCGCCATCTGGATATCGCCGGACGCGCCACTCGTGACCTTCTCGGGCCCGAACTTGTAGATTTCGGCCTCACGGCCACCGAACAGCATGGTGAGCCGCGCGAGCGCCTTCTCCTTGCTGAACGAATAGCGATCGCTTTCGGGCAACGTCATCACCATGCCCAGCGCACGACCGCGCGGAATGATGGTGGCCTTGTGGATCGGATCGATGCCGGTCAGCTTGAGCGCGATGAGCGCGTGCCCTGCCTCGTGATAGGCGGTGAGCCGCTTCTCGCTCTCGGACATGGCGAGGGTGCGCCGCTCGGCGCCCATCATGATCTTGTCCTTGGCGTCTTCGAACTCGGCGTGAGTGACGAAGCGCTTGTTGCGCCGTGCCGCGAGCAGTGCCGCCTCGTTGACGAGGTTCATCAGGTCGGCACCCGAGAAGCCTGGCGTGCCGCGAGCAAGGACCTTGAGGTCCACATCGGGCGCGAGCGGCACCTTGCGCACATGCACCTTGAGCACCTTCTCGCGGCCGGTGACGTCCGGATTGGGGACGACAACCTGGCGGTCGAAACGGCCCGGACGCAGCAACGCCGGATCGAGCACGTCGGGGCGGTTGGTCGCGGCGATCAGGATGATGCCCTCGTTCGCCTCGAAGCCGTCCATCTCGACGAGCAACTGATTCAGCGTCTGCTCGCGTTCGTCATTGCCACCGCCCATACCGGCGCCGCGTTGAAGGCCGACCGCATCGATTTCGTCGATGAAGATGATGCATGGCGCGTTCTTCTTGGCCTGCTCGAACATGTCGCGGACGCGGCTCGCGCCGACACCCACGAACATTTCGACGAAGTCGGAACCGGAGATCGTGAAGAACGGCACATTGGCTTCACCCGCGACAGATCGTGCGAGCAGGGTCTTGCCGGTACCCGGCGGACCCACGAGCAGCACACCGCGCGGGATCTTGCCGCCGAGGCGCTGGAACTTGCCCGGATCGCGCAGAAACTCGACGATCTCCTCGAGATCCTGCTTGGCCTCGTCGACGCCAGCGACGTCCTCGAAGGTGATCTTGCCCTGTGCCTCGGTGAGCAGCTTGGCGCGGCTCTTGCCGAAGCCCATGGCGCCACCACGGCCCCCACCCTGCATCTGCCGGATGAAGAAGAACCAGACGCCGATAATGACGAGGAACGGCAGCCAGGAACTCAGCAGCACGCCCCAGAACGGGCTGCCCTCGGGCGCACGGGCCTCGATCTGCACGCCGCGTGCCTCGAGGCGGCTCACGACGCTTTGCTCGGCTCCCTTGGGGATGACCGTCTCGAAGCGGCCACCGCCGGTGAGCGAGCCGGAGAGCACATCATCAGTGATCACCACCGAGCTGACCTTGCCAGCATCCACCTCGGAAATGAACTGGCTATAGGGTTTGTCCGTGACGGAAATGCTCCGGGTCGACGACTGGAAGACCTGAAACAGGCCCATCAGCATGAACAGAATCACCAGCCAGATGGCGAAGTTCCGAAAATTGACGTTCATCAGTCCTGTCCTGAAATCCGGCCATCAGGACCGGAACGATACGGCGAATGTAGGCTTCAGCCCATGTGCTTACAAGACGGGCGTCCGCGGCGTTCGTGCGGCCCTTTGCGCAAAAAGTCGAGAGAGCTTGCGCTTGCCCGGTTAACGTCACGTCACGCGAAGTCTTCCGGAACGTCCTCTACGGCGCGCTGGCGCCCCGGCTCGCTGAGAATATCAACGTGAAAACCGTTCGATTCGATCAGACAAGCATGCAAACTTGTCCGCTTGAGGGCGGGCTCCGCGCCGATGCGCGCGTAAAGCCGCTCGACTTGCCCCAAGGCGTGGGGCTTGCTGCCACCCCCAACTTGCACGAGAGCCCTTGAGAGAAGCCGTACGCCGACCGGATGCGGGAGTTCGAGCAGGGCCCGCCTGTCCAGCCTGAGGTGACGCCCGGACTCAGCCCCGGTGACAACCCGCAGCCACGCCGTTTCGAGTGCGGCTTCGACAAGGGCATCGAGTTCAGCCATTCGGGTCGCGAACACACCGAGCCGGGCGGCATCGAGCCCAAGCTCGGCCAGGCGCGGCAGCACCTGCCGCCAACGCACCCTCTCGTAGGACGTGTCGGCGTTGGAGGGGTCATCCACAGGCGTAAGCCCAGCATCGCGCACCAGGCGGCGCAGCGCATCAGGCTCGGCATCAAGCAGTGGTCGGAACAGCCGGCACCCCTCGACCTCGGACCAGGCGGCCATGCCGGCGAGCCCTTCGACGCCGCTGCCATGGGCCAAGCGCATCAGCACGGTTTCGGCCTGATCGCGGAGGTGATGGGCGGTGACGCAGGCACTGAGTCCGTCGGCGGACATGGCAGCCGCAAGCAAGCGGTAGCGCGTTGCCCGTGCCGCCGCCTGCAGCCCGCTGGCGGGTTTCGGGCCATCCCAGCGCAGCCCGCGCGCCGGAAGCCCGAGGCGATGAGCTTCACGCAGTACCATGGCGACTTCATCCGCCGCCTCTGGCCGCAGCCCATGATCGACGGAATAGACCACGACAGGCAGCGCGTCGGGTACTAGGGCGCGCCAACGCGCAACGAGGAGCATCAACCCAAGGCTGTCGGCGCCGCCAGAGACGGCAACGCCGATGCCTGATTGGCCGACAAGCGGCGCAAGGCGCCTGACAGGATCGAGCCAGCCAGTATCTGCAACTACGCGGGGCATTGCGCCTTCTGCTGCTCTGAGGCGAGCCGCTGTCGGAACGCGGGCGCCAAGCTGGTATAGGTCTTGGCGAGCGTTGCGTAGGTACGGCAGGCATAGTCGACCTGTCCGTCGCCGGCGAGCGCCACCCCGAGCTTCAGCAAGATATCCGGCGCACGCTTGCTGTCCTTGTACTGGGTATAACCGTTGACCAGCACTTCGGCGGCATCGGTATAGGCCCCGCGCTGCAACAGTGCCTCGCCCAGCCAGTTTGTCGCGTCGGGCGCGAGCGGATCGGTGGGATAGAGCTTGAGGAACTGCGAGAACTGCTCCTCGGCGAAGGTGTAGTCCCCCCTGGTGATGGCGTCATATCCGGCATCGTACTGCGCCTCCGCATCACCTTGCGAGATCACGCCGCCATCCGTGCTCAAACTCAGCGGCTGGTTGCCCACCGTATCGTCCGCGGAGATGGTGCCGAGTTGATCGAGCCCGCCCTTGAGCAGCGGGTCGCCGGAGTCACCGAGACTGTCGTCGCCCTCGATGGCGAGCGGCGTCGGACCGGAGCCGTCCGTGGCGAGATCGGTCGCCGGCTGGGCGGCAGCAGCATCTGTGGGCGTCGCGGGTCCGGCGGGAAGCTGGGAAGCTGGGTCCTGCGGCAACGCAGCCGACGGCGTCGCGCCATCGATGGACGTTGCCGCCTCAGTTTTTTTTCCGGGGGTGCCCCCTTCCAACTGCTGGAAGCGGAACTCGTTGTCCTCGGCCTGCTTCTGCAGCATGGTCTGCATCTGCGTGAGCTGGAACTGCAGCCCCTCGACCTGGCCCGTCAGCGTGCGGACCTGATCCTCGAGCTCCTGAATACGGACGAGCAATTGCGCGGCCGACTGCTGGTTCTGCGCCACATGCACCACCTGGGGTGCGATATCGGCCGGCGGCAGGAATGACGGGCTCTGCGTCAGCTGCGGGGCGGCATTGAACAGCCCGGAGCTCGCCGCGAGGGTGAAGCCCGGCAGGGCGACTGCGCCAGCGAGCATGACAGCCAAAAGCGCGATCCGCCGTCTGGGATCGCCGGGAATGCGAAGGGGCAAGGTGAAACTCCGTCGAGCAAGGGATTCGCCGGAGAAGACCGGCGGTCTTCAATCCATAACGGGAGAATTGGACAAAAAGAAAGCGCCGGACCCGTTTGGGATCCGGCGCGGTATTCTCGGTGAACAGGCGGGCTGCCGCGATCGGCTTACTGCACGACAGTGACGGCGCGGCGGTTCTGCGACCAGCACGAGATATCGTTGCAGATGGCAACCGGGCGCTCCTTGCCGAAGGATTTCGACGAAATGCGGCCCGACTGGACACCCTTCGACACGAGATAGTTGACCACAACCGAAGCGCGGCGAGCACCGAGCGCGATGTTGTACTCGCGGGTGCCGCGCTCATCGGCATGGCCTTCAATCATGATGCGGTAGCTGGAGTATTTGCTCAGCCAGGCGGCCTGCTTGTCGAGCGTTGCCTGCGCGGTGGGCGTCAGGTTGGACGAGTCGGTTTCAAAGAACACGCGATCGCCGACCGACACGAGGAATTCCTGCTGGCTGCCCGGAGCACCGCCGCCAGGCCCGAGATTGCCGACACCGGTACCGCCGGCGCCATTGCGGGCGCATGCTGCTACGGCAACGACGAGCACCACCATGGCCGCGGCTTTGAGAATATTGGTGAGAAGCGTTAGCGAACGCATCCGGTTCGATCTCCTAAGACGTCGATTGTTGGGGCGATATTTACCGCGCGTTATCTTAAGGCCCGGTTCGTCGGTAAGGTTAATTGTTGCTGAAAGGGGCGCGAATATGGCGGATTCCCGGGCATGTCAAAGGCTGTGTCATTGCGGACACAGCCTTTGTGGATTCACCATAAGGCGAAATCAGGAGCGCAGCGGCGACCAGCTCGGATCGGACGCATAACCCTGCGCATTGATGGACTGCTCGTTGCGGCCCCATATATCGACGGTCCAGAGGCCGGGGCCGGCATCGCCGCCCGGATCGCGCGAGAACATGATGACACGGCCGTTCGGCGCCCAAGTCGGGCCTTCCTGCACCTGGTTGGACGAGGAGAGGATACGCTCGCCGGAACCGTCGGGCTTCATGATGCCGATATGGAACTGCCCGCCCGACTGGCGGGTATAGGCGATGAAATCACCCGTGGGGGCCCAGACCGGTGTTGAATACGTGCCCTCTCCAAAGGAGATGCGCTGCGCGCCGCCACCACCCGCCGACATGATGTAGATCTGCGGGCTGCCGCCGCGATCGCTTTCGAAGCAGATGCGCGAGCCGTCGGGCGAGAAACATGGCGAGGTATCGATGGCCGAGCCCGAGGTAAGCTGCACCGGCGCGCCGCCGCCCGCGCCCGCCGCATAGATATTGGTGGCGCCCCCATTCGACACCGAGAACACCACGGTACCGCCATCGGGCGAGAATTGCGGGGCGAACGACATCGGCGCGTTGTTGATCAGCTTCTTCGCCTGCCCGCCGAGGCCCGAGACATAGACCTGCGGATTGCCATCCTCATAGGAAGTGAAGGCGAGCGAGGAGCCGTTGGGCCCGATCTTGGGCCCGAGCGTCAGCGCCTTGCCGGACGACAGGAACTGCTGGTTGAAGCCGTCGGCATCCATGATGGCGAGCCGCTTGACGCGATTGGCCTTGGGGCCGCTCTCCGACACGAAGACGATGCGGGTATCGAAATAGCCGGTGCCGCCGGAGAGCGAGGCATAAATGGCGTCCGACACGATATGGGCGATGCGGCGGTAATTGTCCGGATCGGTCTGGTAGGACTTGCCGACCACCTGGGCGGCCGCCTGCGTATCCCAAACCCGGACCTGCGACGACACCTGCCCGCCGCGCTCGACCGAGCCCATCACGAGCGCATCGACCGAAGCGCCGCGCCAGGCGGCAAAATCGGGCTCGTTCTCCACGTCGCCGACACGCGATGGCAGCGACGCCGGGTCGATGGGGCTGAAGAGCCCGGAGCGGCGGAGATTGGCGCGCACGATTTCGGCGATTTCAGCGCCAAAGGCCGCATCGGACGAAGCGAAATCCGGAATGGCGATCGGCAGCGGCACGAAATTGCCGCCGGTGACGACGATTTCGACGAGTGCCTGCGACGCATGGGTGGTGAGGGCAAGGGCGCCGCCTGCGACGCCGAGCTTGAGCGCATTGCGCCGTGTGATCAGGGTCATCTTGTTCTCCATCATTCGATCGGCCCGCGATCAGAACGCGCGAGCGGCAAATTGCGCGCGCACATCCTGGCCGGCGGCCATTGTATAGGGGCCACAGCGCATCAATGCGCGGGCAATAGCATTGGCATAGGTCGATTCCACCCCGTTGGCGGGGGCGGAGAGCATTTGCGGCCGGCCAGAAACCATGCCGTCTGGGCCGATGGTGAAGAGGAACTCGGCACGCGCATCGGCCTCCTCCGCGCCGGCAGGCAGCGCGATGCAATCGCGGATCTGCGCGACGAGCGCAGCGATCTCCGATTGGCTGAGGGTCGCCGAGCGGCCGCTTTCCGCGCCCAGCGTTTTGGCGCCACCCTCACCGGTGGTGGCGCCGCGCGACTCCTCCTGGTTGAGGATATTGGCGATTTCGTCAGCCGGCTTGTTCTGGGCATCGGCCTGTGCCTGCTGCTTCGCCTGCTCCTCGGCCTTCTTTTTGTCGTCGGCGAGCTTCTTTTCCGCAGCCTTCTTCTTTTCTGCTTCGGCCTTGGCATCGGCTTCCGCCTTGGCTTCGGCTTCGGCAGCATCCTTTTCGGCCTGCTGCTGCTTTTTGAATGCGGCGCGTTTGTCCGCGAGAGATGCCGTCCGCACCGCCGGCTTCGGCACGGCCTCGGCCGGATCAGTGGCATCGGCCGAACTGGCCAGCGTCGGATCGGGGGGCGCGGGCTCCGCCTGGTCGGGCGCGGGTGCGGGCTCCGCCGGCGGCGGCGGTTCCGACGGCGCCGCGGGAACAGGCGGCGCCGGGTCTGGCTCGGGTTCGGGCGCGCTGGCGGGCGGGGGCGGTGCGGTGTTTTCCGTCGGCGCCGGGGTCACTTTCTCGTTATCTTGAGGCGTCGGCTGATCCTCGGCCGTGTTGCCTGTCGGTTTGGCAAGCTCGGCAGGCGTTTCGGCATCGACAGCCGAAGGGTTTTCCGTTTCGACCACGGTCGAATCGAGCGCGCCCTGCCGGATATTTGTGAACTCAGATACGGGCACGAGATCGACCGCGATCGACTCGACAGGCGGGGTTTGTAGCGGACGGCCAGACCCGAGCCCTACGATCGCGAGCACGATCAGGCCGGCATGGACGAAGGCTGAAACCGCGACGCCGGTCCGCATCGGCTCACTGATCCTGTGCCTGTTCGGTGATCAGACGAAGTTTCGTGTAACCGGCCGCCGACAACTCACCCATCACCTGCATGACCGCACCATAGCTGGTCGCCCCATCACCGCGCAGGAAGATGGTGTCGTCGGTGCTCTGCGCCTGCTGGCCGATTGCATCGATCAGCGCGTCGATGGCCACGGGCTGGTCGCCGAGGAAAACCGCACCGGACTTGTCTACGGAAATCGAGATGGGCTCCTGATCTGAATCCAGTTGCTTCGCTGCAGTCTTGGGCAAGTCGATCGGTACCCCGACGGTCATCATCGGCGCCGCCACCATGAAGATGATCAGCAGCACCAGCATCACGTCCACCATGGGGGTGATGTTGATCTCCGACATTGGTCCAGAGCCGCGGCGCCGGCGGCCGCGACGCCTGCCGCCGCCCCCGCCTGCGCCCCCTGAAGCCATACCCATCAGCGCGCTCCCCGGGCTTCCAGTTGCCGCGACAGGATGGTCGAGAACTCATCGGCGAAGCCTTCGAGCCGACCGATCAGCTTGTTCGCATCGCCTGATAGCTTGTTATAGGCGATAACCGCCGGAATTGCGGCAGCAAGACCAATGGCCGTGGCAAAGAGCGCTTCGGCGATGGGGCCGGCGACGACGGCGAGATTGGTGCTTTCGGCCGCCGAGATGGCGGTGAACGCATTCATGATGCCCCAGACCGTGCCGAACAGGCCGACGAATGGCGTGGCCGAACCGACCGTGGCGAGAAAGCCGAGGCGCTTTTCCAACAGGTCGCTCTCGCGCGTGATCGCGACGTCGAGCACCTTCTCGAGTCGGCTCTGCACGCCCATGAACGAGGCAGCATTCTGCTCGTGGCTGCGCTTCCACTCCTTCATGGCGGCGACAAACACGGCGCCAAGCCCGCGCGCTGGACGCTCCTGCATCTGCTGGTAGAGTTCCTCCAGCGATTGCCCGGACCAGAAGGTTTTCTCGAAGCGGTTCATGTCGAGCTTGACCCGACCATAGAGCATGAGCTTGTCGACAATGATCGCCCAGCTCCAGATCGAGGAGGCCAGCAAGCCGATCATCACCGACTTCACGACGATATCGGCCTGCATGAACAGGCCCCACATCGACAGATCGGCATGGGGCAGTGTAGCGGCCACGACTTGCGTGGTATCCATTGAGATACGTCCTTTCAGGCAGCACCGGTGACCGTAACCGGGGCGGTCGTTGGGGTCGAAATTTGTCAAATTTAAGAGAAAAGTCCGGTATGCCGGGCCTACAGGTACCCCGGTCTCTCCCTGCCGCAATTATGGTGGATAGAGTGTTAAGATTGTTCTGTGGCCTCGGAAGTAGAGCCGAGCGTTGAGCGCAGGGCTTTGGGCAGCCGCGCCACCCCGCCGCCGACCTTGATGGCGACGACCTGCACCTGCGCCTCGGTGAGGAACACGTCGCCCCGCCTGATGCGCTGGACGAGGTTGAGCCGCACCGCGCTCGACTCGGCGAGTTCCGTTTCGACCAGGAGTGCGTCATCAATATGGGCGGCGGCGATGAAATCGATCTCCATACGGCGCACGGCGAAGGCGATCCCCTGCCCGATCAGCTCGGAATGGTGGATGCCGCGATCGCGCAGGAACTCCGTGCGACCGCGCTCGAAAAAATGCAGATAGGCGGCGTGATAGACGTTGCCGGAAAAATCGGTGTCTTCGTAATAGACGCGGATGGGGAGGGTATGGAGGCTCATTCCTCGCCCGGCTCCTCGAACAGGCTCGACTGCGTGCCGAAAAAGCCCGGCGGCACGGCAAGGCCCAGATGCTGGAAGGCGACGCCGGTGAGCATGCGCCCGCGGGACGTGCGCTGGATGAAGCCCTGCTGTATGAGATAGGGCTCGACGATTTCCTCGATAGCGTCGCGCGGTTCGGAGAGCGCGGCGGCGATGGTTTCGATGCCGACCGGGCCGCCATTGTAGAACTCGGCGATCATCTTCAAATAGCGCCGATCGAGTTGGTCGAGCCCGCGTGCATCGACATCGAGGCGCTTCAGCGCCTTGTCGGCAATGTCGCGGGTGACCTGCGGCGCGCCGGCAACCTGCGCAAAATCGGTAACCCGGCGCAGCAGACGGCCGGCGATGCGGGGCGTGCCGCGCGAGCGGCGGGCGATTTCCATGGCGCCCTCGGACGACATCCCAACCCCGAGCAGCCGCGCCCCGCGTTCGACGATCAGGCGGAGTTCCTCCGGCGTGTAGAAATTGAGCCGGATGGGGATGCCGAAGCGGTCACGCAGGGGCGTGGTGAGGAGCCCGGCGCGGGTGGTGGCACCGACCAGGGTGAATTTCGCCAGATCGATACGCACCGAGCGGGCGGCAGGGCCTTCGCCGATGATGAGATCGAGCTGGTAATCTTCCATCGCGGGATAGAGCACTTCCTCGATGGCCGGGTTGAGCCGGTGAATCTCGTCGATGAACAGCACGTCGCGCTCTTCGAGATTGGTAAGAAGCGCCGCAAGATCGCCCGCCTTGGCGATCACCGGGCCGGACGTGGCGCGGAAACCGACGCCAAGCTCGCGCGCGATGATCTGCGCCAGCGTCGTCTTGCCGAGGCCGGGCGGGCCGACGAACAGCACATGGTCTAGCGCGGACTTTCGCTGCCGCGCCGCCTCGATGAACACTTCGAGATTGGCGCGCGCATCGGCCTGCCCGACAAACTCGGAAAACCCCGAGGGGCGCAGCGACACATCGAGCTGGTCATCGCGCCCGGCAGCGGCATTGGTGAGATCGCTCACGCGATGAGCTCCATTCCGGGAACACGACGCGAAGCCGGCTGATCGAAAGTCACCGTCGCTGTGCAGCCCGCATCACGCGCAGCGGCAGCGATGATGCAATCTGCAATATGAGCGTTCTTCTGTCGGGCCAGCTCGATGGCGCCAACGACCGCCACTTCGTTCTCGAGTGCGACATTCTCACTGTCGAGCAGGGAATCGAGCGCAGTGAAGACGTCGCGCCGCGGATAGTCGTAGACACCGGAGAGGCCCCAGACCAGTTCGGCAATCGCCACAGTCGAGATGAACGCCTTTTCGCGCGGAGACCTGCTGGCGAAGAACTTCCGCGCGGCTTCGGCTTGCTGTGGGTTGTCCTCGACGAACAGCCTGATCAACACGTTGGAGTCGACACCGATCACTGCTTGCCCTCGTCCTGCATTTCTCCGGCCGCTGCAGCTGCAATGCCGGCGCTCAACTCTTCGATGGTCGCATGCCGTCCGTTGGGTGGCTTGCCCAGAAGGCCGACGAATTCCTCCAGCCGGCGGCTCTTGGGCCTTACGGTAAGGACGCCGCCTTCCAAACGCCACCGCAGCGGCGTGCCTTCCTTGATGCCGAGGGCATCTCGCATCTCTTTGGGAATGGTGGTCTGTCCCTTGCTGGTAACAGCCGTCTGCGCCTCTATGGCCATGATCTTGTTCATGACAGCACTCCAATTCCTTACCCCGTTAACATAGTAAGGAATGCACCCATCATCAAGGATTACGAGCTCAACTCCCTGAGCCCAAGCCGGATCAGCTTTTCGGGAGGCAAGCCGTCGCCTTCACGCGAGACGACGCGGGCGAGCGCCGCCGAGGCCTGGGCGCTGGAATAGCCAAGATTGGTGAGCGCCGAGACGGCATCGGCTACGGCACTGGGCGCAATGCCTTCGCCGATCGCCTGCTGCAAGCCGAGCGTGCCGGGGTCGATAGCGCCGGTATCGGGCACCTTGCCCTTCAACTCGGTGACGATACGGAGCGCGAGCTTCGGGCCGACGCCATTGGCACGCCCGATCATGGCCTTGTCGCCGAGAGCGATGGCGGTCGAAAGTTCGGACGGCGTGAGGACCGAAAGGATGGAGAGCGCCACTTTTGCACCAACGCCCTGTACACTCGTGAGGGTATGGAACCAGCTCTTTTCGGCCTGGGCAAAGAAGCCATATAGCCGGATCATATCCTCGCGGACGATGGTTTCGATCAGCAGAACCGCCGCTTCGCCGGCGCGCGGCAGCGCCGAGAGCGTCTTTCCAGAACACCAGACATCATAGACGACGCCGTGCACGTCGAGCTCGACGCGATCCTCCCCGACAAAGCCATCGACCACGCCCTTGAGCTTGCCGATCATGCGCTGGCCGCCAGCTTGCGCATGGTACGGTGATGCGCGTGACAGATGGCGATGGCGAGCGCATCAGCGGCGTCGGCAGTCTTGAAGTTCGCCTGCGGCAACAAGATCTTGACCATGGCCTGGATCTGCTCCTTTTCAGCGTGGCCGGTGCCGACCACGGATTTCTTGATGAGGTTGGCGGCATATTCGCCGACCGGCGTGCCGCGAAGCGCCGGTGTCATTAGCACAACGCCGCGCGCCTGCCCGAGCAGCAGCGCCGAGCGCGCGCCCGCGTTGACGAAGGTTTCTTCCACGGCCGCCTCATCAGGGCGGAATCGATCGAGCAACTCGTTGATTCCATTGTGGATAGCAACAAGTCGGTCTGCGAGTTCCATCGTCGTGTCGGGCATGAGAACACCCGACGCGACAAAGCTGAGCCGCGAGCCAGTCACGTCGATGACGCCCCAGCCACAGCGGCGAAGGCCCGGATCGATGCCAATGATTCTGACGGTCTGCACCATGCTTCTCCTTTAGGCCAAGGCCGCATCGCACCCAAGGAAAATGCGAACATAACGGCAACATTTCTGCCTAGAACTGCGACAAGCTCGGTAAACTTTGCGTTGACGGTTTTCGACATAGAGTTCGAGCGAGTTACGAGACCGTTGATGCAATCCAATAATTCATTGCCGCACGACCGTTGGGTCGCTGTCATCCGCGGCACCATTGCCGTGACCCTGATATCCGGCGTGCTTTCGGTGATTCTCGCCGAGATCCTGATGCTGATCATTTCGAAGGGTATGGATATCCAGGGCGCCATCGCGGCCTTCCTGATGCCGATAATCCTCGCAACGCCGGTGCTGTTTCACGTGCTGCTGAAGACGGAACAACTGAAGCTGGCGAACAAGCGGCTTGAAGCGATGGCCTCGACCGATTGGCTTACGGGTTGCCTCAACCGCCGCGCCTTCACGCACGAGGTCGATGAGGCGCTGAAGACGCGCCGCGGCACGCTGCTGGTGATTGATGCCGACCACTTCAAATGGATCAATGACCAGTTCGGTCACGAAGTCGGCGACCGGACCCTGCAACTGATGGCCGAGGCCTTCCGTCGCGCCACGGATGGCGATGGGCTGGTGGGCAGGCTCGGCGGCGAGGAGTTTGGCATCCTGCTCGTCGACCATCCCGAAGAGATGGCGGCGCTGGCGGCCGACGCCATCCGCCTCGCCATCACCGAACTGGAGTTCCTGCCGGGCGGCGAGCACCGGCTATCGGTGAGCATCGGCGGCGCGCATGGTGTACCGGGCACCGGTTTTGCCGAGATGTTCCGCATCGCCGACGAGCGGCTCTATGCCGCCAAGGCCGCCGGCCGAAACCGCATCCATTTCGGCGCGGCGGCCTGAGGGCCGAGATGCGAAAAAGGCGGCCGGGTGACCGACCGCCTTTGCATGGGTTCTGGATGGACGAGGATCAGGCGCCGAGCTTGGCAGCGTCTTCGTCGCTCAGTTCGTAATTTGCATAGACGTTCTGCACGTCGTCATCTTCCTCGAGGATGGAGATGAGCTTGAGCAGCGTCTCGCCCTTTTCGGCATCCACCGGCACATTGTTCTGCGGCTTGAAGATGAACTTGGCCGACTCGGGCTCACCGAGGTTCTTTTCGAGCGCGGCTGCGACATCGGTCATCGATTCGAACGAGGTGTAGATCCAGTGGCCGTCGGCGTCGCTCTCGACATCGTCGGCACCAGCATCAATGGCCGCTTCCATCACCTTGTCGGCGTTCCCAGCCGAAGCCGGATAGACGATTTCGCCGACGCGATCGAACATGAAACCGACCGAGTTGGTTTCACCCAGGGCGCCGCCATTCTTCGAGAAAGTGGAGCGGACATTCGATGCGGTACGGTTGCGATTGTCGGTGAGCGCCTCGACGATCACTGCGACGCCGCCGGGGCCATAACCCTCGTAGCGGATTTCCTCGTAGCTCTCGCTCTCGGTGCCAGACGCCTTCTTGATGGCGCGCTCGATGTTTTCCTTCGGCATCGACTGGGCGCGCGCATTCGCCACGGCGAGACGCAGACGCGAGTTGAAGGCCGGATCCGGCACGCCGAGCTTGGCGGCTACGGTGATTTCGCGGGCAAGCTTGGAAAAGACTTTCGAACGTGCGGCATCGCTCTTGCCCTTGCGATGCATGATGTTCTTGGCGTGTGAATGGCCAGCCATGCGGTCATCCCCCTGGGGCATAGTCTGAGGTTGAAGTGCCCGGCTTATAGGGGCCCCGCGCAGGAAAATAAAGCCGGGGCGTGGCGTCAGAACACGGGGAGATACTGCGCGAGCGAACCGCCATGTCGGACGGGTTCGACGCGGGTGGCGAGACCGGTGCGGTTATCGGTCTCGACGATGACGCCCGAAAGCGTGCCTTCGCCATCGGCCGGGGTGAAGCGGCCCGAGGCAATGCCGGTGAGAAAGCGGTTCAGCGGCTCGTCGACCTCGACCCCGATGACGGAATCATAATCGCCGCACATGCCCGCATCCGACATCAGCGCCGTGCCGCCCTTGAGGATGCGGTGATCGGAGGTCGGGATATGGGTATGGGTGCCGACGACGAGCGTCGCCTTGCCATCGAGGAAGTGCCCCATGGCCTGGATTTCGGACGTCGCCTCGGTGTGGAAATCAACGAGGATCGCGTCGGCCTGTTCGCTGAGCGGACAGGCGGAGATGGCAGCCTCGACGGCGCGGAACGGATCATCCACCGGATCCATGAACACCCGCCCCTGCGCGTTGATCACCAGCACCTGGAAGCCGGTGGCGGTGGCGAACAGGTTCGCCCCGCGGCCGGGTGTGCCAGGCGCGAGGTTGATCGGGCGCAACAGTTGGCTCTCGCGCGCAATGAAGCTCAGCGTATCGCGCTGGTCGAAAGCGTGATCGCCGAGGGTCACGACATCGGCGCCCGCAGCCCGGATTTCCTGGTAGTGTTGCTCGGTGAGCCCACGGCCATGGCTGGCATTCTCGCCATTGACCACCACGAGGTCGAAACCGTAGCGGGCCTGGAGCTCGGGAAGGCGCAGGGCAAGAGCATCGCGGCCGGAGCGGCCCACCACGTCGCCAAGAAACAAGAGTCGCAATCGACTAGTCCTTTCGCTGCCCCAAGGGCGCTGGGTTGGGCGCTGGGTTGGGCGCTGGGTTGGGTGCTGGGTCGCGGGCGAAGGCCAGCCGCGCCGTGACGCGGACAAGGCCGGTTTCGGTCACCACGGCATCGAGCGCTATGTCATGGGGCTCGGCGGGAATAGCATCGCAGCGCTGGCCCGAAAAGCCAAAGCCCACAAGAAGCGGACGATCGGGCAGAGCAGCGATGGTGCGATCGTAGTAGCCGCCGCCATAGCCGAGCCGGGTACCGCTGCCATCGTAGCCGAGGAGCGGCACAATCAGCAGGTCCGGGAGGACGGTCTCCGCGTGCGGGCCGGGCGCGCTGGTACCGAAGCCGGCAGGGACGAGCGGCGTCTCCGCCGACCAGAGCCGGAACACCAGCGCTGCGTCGCGCTCCGTGACAACCGGCAGCGCCACGCGATGGCCGGCGTCGCTGAGGGCGACAAGCAGCGGCAGCGGATCGGCCTCCGATCCGATGGCCCGATAGCCACCGATGGTGAGCGCCCGCGGCAGGTTCAGTGCATACTGGGCATGGCCGGCCGCTGCACGCGACCACTGGTCACGCTGTGCAGGGTCGAGGCTGTTTCGCCAGAGGCGAAGCACGCGTCGGAACTCGGCTTTTTCGGCTTTGGGGTCGCGATCGGCCATTGTGGACCGGTAAATGAAGGTGCCGCCCTGGCCGTGGGATACAGATCCCGGGAACCTACTTACGTAGGTGGGCGCCGTGTGTCCGAACCCACGGGTTCGGTCAGGGACAGCTCCCTTCAGGATCAGTACGGCCCCGGGGAAATTTGATCCAACACGCACCGGGCAGCACGAGACATATAGGTCACCGGCGGGGCGAACGCAAACGGGGAGAGCAGCCCGCCCCAATTTGCTGAATGGTGCAGGACGCGAAGGACAACGACGTGGTCTTCGATGATCCGGTAGAAGATGTGGTGCCCCTTGAACGGGGCGAGCCGAATGGGCGGCCGGATTTCGCGGCGCTCGGGCTTCGAAAGCGGAAACTGCGCGATCAGCTCGAACTCCGCGAAGAGTTGCTCGAGATAGGCATCGGCCGACCGGACCCCGTAGTGCAGCATGCCGTAATAGTGGATATCCTCAAGATCGGCAGCGGCCCGCCGGCTGATCTCAAGCTGCATCTTGTGCTGCCGCCTTGAGCTTGGCGCGCGTCCTTCGCTTGATATCCTCGAGCAGCTTGTCGGGCGGTGTCTCGCTGATGCCGCTCGCAACGCCCTCGTCGATCAACGACTGCAAATGTGCCACCGCCTGCTGGTCGCGCCGGATGAAGTCGCGGATGGCATCGCTGGCATTGGCATAGCGCCCGCGGGAGACCTGCTCGTCCACCCACGCCTTCATTTCATCAGGCAGGGAAATGTTCATCGTGGCCATGGCGCGCGCTCCTTTTGCACAACCCTACCAAGGATTGGCAAAGTTTGCCATAAGCGCTGGAAACTGACGGGGAGATCAGCCCGTGGGCGCCGAGCCGGTTTCATCGATGGCGGTGGAAATTGCCTCGATCTTGCGGGCGGCGTCGTTGAGACGCCGCGTGAACTTCAACTCGAGTTCCTCGGCCTCTCGAGCCAGCGCTTCGCCGGCGGCGGTGAGTTGGGCCAGTTCCCGCTTCAGCGCGGCGATCTGCCGCTCAGCCTCGCCCAATTCGTCGAGGATGGCGATGCCGGCCATCACCGTGAGGCGATTGTCGCCAATCTCGCCAAACGTACCCTTGAACCCGTCGATCTGCCGGTTGAAGCGCTCGGCCAGCGACAGCAGATGCGGCTGCTGCCCCTCCTCGCAGGCCATGCGGTACTTGCGGCCATTGATGTCGACGCTCACTTCGGGCACTTCGACTACTCCTCGTTCGCCAGCACTTCGCGCACCGTTTCCATCGCACCGACGAGGCGGCGAGAGACATCGGCGGCACTGTCATCGAGGCGCTTCGCCTTGGCGCTGACTTTGTCGAGCTCGGCGGCGAGCCGTGCACGCTCGTTGACCAGCTTCACCGTATCGGCCTCGATGCGGGCATGGGCACGCATGCGGCCATTGAGGCTGCGGACACTGGCTTCGAGCCGCGAAAACGCGCGATCGAACCGAAGCGCGGCGGCCTCATAGCTTTCTTCGTGCGGCTCGGGCGCTGTCGGTTCAACTGCCATGGCGGTCCACGCGAATCCCTTTGCCCAACACTATAGCGCAGAGCGCGGCAGAGCTGGCAACCGGCCCGGACTGCTGTCATTGACAGGTGAGGGGAACGTGCTAAGCCTCACGCCGCCCCGGAACGGGACAATCCGCCGGAAATCCGGACCCCAAAAGGACGAAGAGGGAGGCTGTTCGATGCCCAATTCCAAGATCGCCGACGACATGGCCAATGCCATCCGCTCCCTCTCGATGGATGCTGTCGAAAAGGCGAATTCTGGGCATCCCGGTCTACCGATGGGTGTCGCCGATATCGCGACGGTGCTGTTCTCGAAGGTGATGAAATTCGACCCCACGCAGCCGCACTGGCCGGATCGCGATCGGTTCATCCTCTCGGCCGGCCACGGCTCGATGCTGCTCTACTCTGCACTCTATCTCCTCGGCTACAATGACATATCGATCGAGGACATCAAGAATTTCCGCCAGCTGGGTTCGAAGACGGCGGGCCACCCCGAATATGGCCATGCCGAGGGGATCGAGACGACCACCGGTCCGCTCGGTCAGGGCATCGCCAATGCGGTGGGTTTCGCCATCGCCGAGCAGAAGCTCGCGGCCGAGTTCGGTACTGAACTTGTCGACCACCGCACCTGGGTGATCGCGGGGGACGGCTGCTTGATGGAAGGCATTTCGCAAGAAGCGATCTCGCTTGCCGGACACCTGAAGCTGAACAAGCTCACGGTGATCTGGGACGATAACAACATCACCATCGACGGCGCTGTGTCGAACGCGGATTCGACCGACCAGATCGCCCGCTTCAAGGCCGTTGGCTGGAACACGATCGCAGTCGACGGCCACGATCAGGATGCGGTGGAAGCCGCGCTGATCGCCTCGAAATCCTCGGACAAGCCGACGCTGATCGCCGCCAAGACCACAATCGGGTATGGCGCGCCCAAGAAGGCCGGCAGCCATGCCGTGCACGGCTCGCCGCTCGGCGCGGAAGAATTGGCCGGCGCCAAGGCGAAGCTCGGCATCGACTACCCGGCATTCGAGATTCCGGCTACCACGCTCGACGCCTGGCGCGCCGCCGGCACGCGCTCGGCCAATGAAGTGGGCGCCTGGCAAGGCCGACTGGCCTCCGCCGACGCCGCCAAGCGCGCCGAGTTCGACCGCCGCATAAAGGGCGACCTGCCGGCCAACTGGGCGGACGCGATCGGTGCCTACAAGGACAAGCTGGTTGCCGACAAGCCGAAGGTGGCGAGCCGCAAGGCGAGCCAGATGGCGCTCGAAGTGATCAATGGCCTGTTGCCCGAAACGCTGGGCGGCTCTGCCGACCTGACCGGCTCGAACCTGACCAACACAACGCAGACCCTGCCCTTCACGGCCACGGACCGCACCGGCCGCTACATGCGCTACGGCATCCGCGAGCACGAGATGGCGGCGGCGATGAACGGTATCGCGCTTCATGGCGGGCTGATCCCCTATGGCGGCACATTCCTGGTGTTCACTGACTATGCCCGCCCGGCGATCCGTCTTTCGGCGCTGATGGGCCAGCGGGTGATCTATGTGATGACCCACGATTCGATCGGCCTTGGCGAAGACGGCCCGACCCACCAGCCGGTGGAACACGTGGCCGCGCTGCGCGCCATTCCGAACCTGCTCGTGCTGCGCCCAGCCGACGCGGTGGAAACGCTCGAGTGCTGGCAGATCGCCGTCGAGAGCAAGCACCGCCCGGCGATCCTGGCGCTGAGCCGCCAGAACCTGCCGCCGCTGCGCCTCACCGCCGAAAAGGAGAACCTTTCGGCCAAGGGCGCCTATGTGATTGCCGGCGATGCGGCCTCGGACATCGTGATCTTCGCCACCGGCTCGGAAGTTGCGATCGCGGTGTCCGCGCTCGAAAAGCTGAAGGCGGAAGGCATTGCCGCCAAGGTCGTCTCCGTGCCCTCGATCGAACTGTTCGCCGAGGCATCGCCGGAGTACCGGCACCAGGTGATCGGCAACGCCCGCGCCAAGGTGGCGATCGAAGCCGGCATCGAGCTGAGCTGGACGAAGCTGCTCGGCGACAATGGCCGCTTCATCGGCATGCACGGCTTCGGCGCCTCCGGCCCTGCCGAAAAGCTCTACGAGCATTTCGGCATCACCGCGGACGCCGTGGTTGAAGCCGTCAAGGCGCAGCTCTAAGCCCGCCGCAATCCAACTGATACAGTTTTGCCGCACGGGCCGGTCGTAGTGACCGGCCCGTGTGTTTTTTCTGTCCAATCATCTGCAAGTCTGTATATTTGCTCATATTTTATTGGGGTGATTTGATGATGGGCATTTTTAGAATCGGCGTAACCGCAGCAGTGGCAGCAACAATAATTTCGGGTAGCGCCTATGCGGGCGGCGACATTTTCGTCAGCGGTCAGGCCGGCGCCGGTGTTTTCACGCCGGCCTATGGCACCGTAATCGAGCTTCTTACGGAGTCTAATCTCCCTGGGAAAGAGAACCCGTCCACGACGGACCTGCGCGGGCAGGTCAGCGGCAGCTACACGTTGGACAACGGCTTTGGAGTTCAGGCCGATATTCTGGCAAATTCCTTGGCTTTCGATACTGCCGGCGGCACGTATGACAAGGCGTCGATCGATGGCGCGCTGCATATGTACCTCCGGCCGTCGGATCAGTACCTGCTGGGCGCATTTGCGCAGTTCGGCCGCGATACATATGAGTACGCGGACGCCTTGATCTACGAGTTTGACCGCTCCTATGGCGGCGTTGAGGGGCAGGTCTATCTCGACAATCTCACCCTTAGTGCCCAGTTGGGCCTGACGGGCTATAGCGCCAGCGCCTTCGACGCAGACGGCAAAGGCTGGTTCGGCACCGTGGAAGCACGGTATTTCCTCACGCCGGACCTCAAGCTCTCGGCCAATGCCGGCCTGTTCAAGGTGGATTTCGAAGACTCACAGGGGCAGAAGTTGACGAACCTGGTCGTGGGGATTGGCGCCGAATACAAGCTTGCCGACCTCCCGCTGAGCCTGACGGCCAATCTCGACTACTTACACGCGACGACTAACATCTATGACGGCGAGCACGAGGCAACCCGTGCCTTGGTGGGGCTCAAGTTCGCGCTTGGCGAAGACACCCTGCTCGACCGCGACCGCAAGGGCACCACGCTCAACCCGGTCTGGCCGTCGGAATACCTGTATACTCCCCCGCAGTAGGCGCAGAGCAGCAGCGTTCTGGGAGGGGCCGGCTGACGCAACTGGCCCCTTGCTTTTGAGCCTGGGCTTTTCGATCCCTCCCAAGTGGGCAGTTGAAGCTGTCATGAGGCGGTTGTAAGAGACCGCTGACCCTTCGTCCGCCTTTTGCTTTTACAGGGAGCCGTCCGTGGCTGTTCGCGTCGCAATCAATGGTTTTGGCCGCATTGGCCGCAATATCCTCCGCGCCATCGTCGAGAGCGGCCGGACCGACATCGAAGTGGTGGCGGTGAACGACCTTGGCCCGGTGGAAACCAATGCCCACCTGCTGCGCTTCGATAGCGTGCACGGCCGGTTCCCGTTCGACGTTTTGGTCGAGGGCGACACGATCACCACGCATGGCCAGAAGTTCAAGGTCACCGCGGTGAAGAACCCGGCCGAACTACCGCACGCCGCGATGGGCGTCGATATCGTGCTCGAATGCACCGGTATCTTCACCTCGAAGGAGAAGGCCTCGGCCCACCTGACCGCCGGCGCCAAGAAGGTGATCATCTCGGCGCCCGGCGACGGCGCCGACAAGACCATCGTCTACGGCATCAACCACGGCCTGCTCGGCAAGGATGACGTGGTGATCTCAAACGGCTCGTGCACCACCAACTGCCTCGCCCCGATGGCCAAGGTGATGAACGACCTCGTCGGCATCGAGAAGGGGATGATGACCACCATCCACTCCTATACCGGTGACCAGCCGACGCTCGACACCATGCACAAGGATCTGTACCGCGCTCGCGCCGCCGCGCTGAGCCAGATCCCGACCTCCACCGGTGCCGCCAAGGCTATCGGCCTCGTGCTGCCCGAACTGAAGGGCAAGCTCGACGGAATCTCGATCCGCGTGCCGACCCCGAACGTGTCGCTCGTTGACCTGAAGTTCATCGCCAAGCGCGCGACCACCGTGCAGGAAGTCAACGACGCGCTGATCGCCGCCAGCAATGGCGCGCTCAAGGGCGTGCTGACCGTGACGCACTATCCACTGGTCTCGTCCGACCTCAACCACGATCCACATTCGGCGACCATGCTGCTCGACCAGACCAAGGTTATGGACGGCAATTTCGTCAACATCCTCGGCTGGTACGATAACGAGTGGGGCTTCTCGAACCGCATGTGCGATGTCACCGTGGCACTCGCGAAGACACTCTGACGGTCTCGCCCTCCACGAGTTTCAGACCAGCGGTCGCCGCCCCTCACCGGGCGGCGATTTGCTTTTTGTGACAAACAAAGGGGCAAGGCTGCGCCACTCCACTGTTGCGCCAACGCAACGACAGTTGTCCTTTCGGGTGACTGGGTGTTTACGTGTTTCCCCCATTGTGCCAGATGATCCAATCAAGTGCATTTGTCTGAAATTTGAGGAATCATAAATGCTTAACGTTCGCCTGGCAGGAGCTATTGGTCTCGTCATTGCCGCAACCGCCACGCCGGCTCTCGCCGACAGCGCGTTCATTTCGCTCGGTGCCGGGACGAATGGCTGGACCTATTGGAGCAATGACTCCTATCGCGACGGCGGTGCCATCGAGTTGGCCGCCAGCGGCGTCTACCAGTTCACTCCTGAGCTTGGCGTGCAGGGCGACCTGATACTTGGTTCCCACCAGAACAAGATCGACAGCTACGAAATGAGCAGCACGGAAGCCAACGCCGCGCTGCATGCCTTCTTCCGTAACGAAGCTTATCTTATTGGCGGCTTCGCACAGCTCGGCAAGACGATCACGGATCCGAACTCAGGCGACTCATCGCATTGGACCGCCATCTATGGCGGCGCGGAAGCCCAGCTCTATATCGACAACGTGACGTTGTACGGCAAGGTGGGCGTCTCAGCGACGGGTGTTGATGACTCTGAGTGGGGTGAGCTGAGCAGCGTTTTTGCGGAAGCGAAAATTCGTTACTTCGTGACGGACAATCTGCGTCTTGACGCATATGTGGGCCTCGATTCCGCAAAGATCGACGACTACAGCGTCAAACTGACCACAGCGAAGATTGGCGCAGGCATCGAGTATAAATTCGACGACAGTCCGATCAGCGCGTTCGGGCAGGTTGACTACTACAGCTCCGAGGATCACGGCCACGGCGGCATTGATGGATACCGCCTGCTTGTTGGACTGAAGTTCAATTTCGGTGACGACACGCTGAAGGCGCGTGATCGCAGCGGACCGAGCCTGGACACGGTACTGCCGCTCAACGTGTTCGCCGGTCGTGGCTGATCACCATCAGAACGCCTGAGTACAACGGACGCCCCGCCCTGTGGTGGGGCGTTTGCCTTTTGCAAACAGCGTCACAGGCTTGTCGCGCGAATCTGCCAAATCGATCCGTGTCGAAGCATCAGATGCGGAACCATCCCGTGCGCGATAGTGAAAGACTGCTGTTCGCCCTCAATATCCTCGGCAGCTTGGGTGCTGGCTGGACCGGCATGCCAATGTGGTTCGCCATTTCGGGCAGCGTGTTTGTTGCGTACCTCATACTCGAGGACCGCGCCCTGCGCCGCAGGATTGGGTCGCGCGCATGGCCAAGCGAAGGCTTCGCGCGCTTCACCTTCAACACCAACCTCAACTTCGCACTGAGCCAGATGCTGCTGGGCACAGTGCTGTTCGCTCTCGTCGCGATGACCAGAGCCACGCTCGCGGGCTAGCCCGGCCGCACCCGTCCCCCTTGCCCCACTCTCAATCCTTGGTATTAGACGGGCACCTCGCCAACCAAGCGGAGCCCGCCATGGCCGCCTTCAAGACGCTCGATGACTACGATCTCACCGGCAAGCGCGTGCTGCTGCGCGCCGACCTCAACGTGCCGGTGGCGGACGGCAAGGTAACCGACGCGACCCGCATCGAGCGGCTGTTGCCGACGATCCGCGAGATCGTGAAGCAGGATGCCAAGGCGGTGATCCTCAGCCATTTCGGCCGCCCCAAGGGTAAGGTTGATCCGGAATTCTCACTCGAGCAGGTGGTGCCGGCGATTGTCGAGCTGACCGGACACCCGGTGGGCTTCATTCCGACCGACTGGGTGGATGTGTCGAAGGTGAAGGAAGCCATCGATGCTGCGCCGGCCGGGTCGGTTCTGGTGCTCGAGAACACCCGCTTCCACAAGGGCGAGGAAGAGAACGATCCAGAACTGGCCAAGCGCATGGCGAGCCTTGGCGACATCTACGTGAACGACGCGTTTTCTGCGGCCCACCGCGCCCATGCCTCAACCGAGGGCGTGGCGCACCTGCTGCCGTCGGCGGCCGGCCGTGCCATGCAGGATGAGCTGATCGCGCTCGAAAACGGCCTTGGGCATCCGCAGCGCCCGGTGATCGCCATTGTCGGCGGCGCCAAGGTTTCATCCAAGATCGACCTTCTCGAAAACCTCGTCACTAAGGTGGACGCGCTGGTGATCGGCGGCGCCATGGCCAACACGTTCCTCCATGCCGGGGGGCTCGGCGTCGGCCGCTCGCTGGTGGAAAAGGACCTGGCCGAAACCGCCAACCGCATCCGCGACAAGGCGGAAGCCTCGGGCTGCGCCATCATCCTGCCGATCGACGCGACGGTGGCCTGGCATTTCGAGGCCAATGCGCCGCACCGCTTCTATGGCGTGGACGCGATAGACCCCGATGGCATGATCCTCGATGTGGGGCCGGGCTCGATCGAGCGGATCAAGGGCGCAGTCGATGACGCCAAGACCGTTGTGTGGAACGGGCCGCTCGGCGCCTTCGAGATGACGCCCTTCGACCAGGGCACCGTCGAGATCGCCAAATACGTCGCAGACCGCACCCATCACGGCAAGGTTGTGTCGGTGGCAGGCGGCGGCGACACGGTGTCGGCCTTGGCCCATGCCGGGGTGAAGGACAAGTTCAGTTATGTGTCGACGGCCGGCGGCGCCTTCCTCGAATGGATGGAAGGCAAGGCCCTGCCCGGCGTCGAAGCGCTGAAGAGGTAAGCCTTACAGGCCGCCTCTCGATGGTATATATCAGTGGTATATATCATCGGGAGGCGATGCCATGAACAAGCCCCACGTGCCCGAGAAGCGCGCCAAGATCTTCTGGTCGGGGCGGTCGCAGGCTGTGCGCCTGCCCAAGGAATTCCGGTTTTCGACCGACGAGGTAACGATCCGCCGCGAGGGCGACCGCGTCGTGCTGGAGCCGGCATCCGGCAAGGATGGCGAAGTCGATTTCGAGAAGGAATGGGGCTGGCTGAAGAAGCTCACCCCCCCTGATGATGCATTCATCGCCGCGGTGAACGAACCGGTGCCGATGCCCGAAGGCCCGACCGACGCCGAAGAATTCTTCAAGTGAAGTACCTTCCGGACACCAATACGCTGATAGCGGTGATGCGGAACAAGCAAAGCGTCGTCGACCGGTTTCGCTTTCTGCGGGCCGAGGACGTTGGCATCTCGATGATTGTCTACCATGAATTGGTGTACGGCGCGGTGAACAGTGACCGCAGGCAGGAAAGCTTTGCGAGCATCGAGAGCTTTCGGTTCGAACTTTTGCCCTTCGAGGCCGAGGACGCATTTCGCGCCGCCGAAATCCGCGCGAGCCTCAAAGCGCGCGGCACGCCGATCGGCGCCTATGACGTGCTGATCGCCGGTCAGGCGCTGGCGCGCGACCTGACGGTGGTGACGCGAAACACCCGCGAGTTTCTGCGGGTAGAGGGCCTGAAGCTGGAAAACTGGGAAGACTGAGCCACAGCAGCACCAGCACCAGGACCGGCGCCGCGCCTCACCCCTTCGTCTGATACCTGAACGTCTGATGGCGGGTGGGGAGGCATGTGGGGCAGAGTCTTCGGCATAAACGCTGGAGAAGCTCCCATGTCCAACGGTACCTCGCTCAACGCCATCGCCAAGAAACTCGTCGCGAGCGGAAAGGGCATCCTTGCCGCCGATGAATCCGAAGGCACCATCGCCAAGCGCTTCGCGCTGATCGGCCTGCCCGTTACGCTGGAAAGCCGCCGCGACTATCGCGAAATGCTGTTCCGCTCGACCGAAGCGATGACCAAATACATCTCGGGCGTCATCCTGATCGAGGAGACGCTGGAGCAGAAGGCCAAGGACGGCACGCCGTTCTATGAGCTGCTGCAGGCGGCCGACGTCATTCCCGGCATCAAGGTCGATCGCGGCGCCTACCCCCTGCCCGGCACCCGCGACGAAAAGATCACCGAGGGCCTCGACGGGTTGCACCATCGGCTCGAGCACTATGCGCGCAACGGTGCGGGCTTCGCCAAATGGCGCGGCGTGATCGCAATTACCAACCAGGCGCCGACCCGCAACGGCATCCGCGCCAATGCGCATGTGCTGGCGCGCTATGCCGCGGCCTGCCAGGCGGCGGGCATCGTGCCGGTGGTGGAGCCGGAGGTGCTGGCCGACGGCGAGCCGGGCGACCATTCGATCGAACGCTGCGAGGAAGTGACGCGCGAAACGCTCGACACGGTATTCAGCGAGCTGCGCCTCGCGGGCGTCGATCTCGCGGGCATGCTGTTGAAGCCCAACATGGTGACGGCGGGCGTCCGCGCCCGGGCGAAACCGAGCGTCGCCGAAGTAGCGGAGCGCACGGTGAACACGCTGCGCGCGACGGTGCCGGCCGCGGTGCCGGGCATTGCCTTCCTCTCGGGTGGACAAAGCGACGAGGAAGCCACAGCGCACCTTTCGGCGATGAATGCGCTCGGCGGCCTGCCCTGGAAGCTGACCTTCTCCTATGGCCGCGCGTTGCAGACGGCCGCGCTCCTCACCTGGAACGGGGAGGAGGCGAACGTGCCGGCGGCGCAGGCGGCCTTCACCCACCGGGCACGGATGAACGCGCTGGCAGCGCTCGGCGAATGGCGCCCGGACCTCGACCTGGCAGCCTGAGCTTTCTCTCGATGCATCGACAAGACGTCGATGCATCGAGAGCTTTTTGCCTGCCTTTCGCCATGGACCTCGATATAAGACGGGCCATGACGACCGAAATCTTTCTCATCGCCCCGACCGACCACCCCATCGAAACGCTGAAGCCGGCACTGCTGGACTATCTTGCGCATCACACCGTATCGGCTGTGCTGCTCGAGCGCGGCAACATGGCAGAGAACGCCTACAAGACGCTTGCAAAGCAGCTGGTGGCGCCGCTGCAGCAGGCGGGGGCGGCGGTGCTGGTGGAAGGCGAGCCTGGCCTCGTGCGGCTGCTTGGGGCCGACGGGCTGCATGTGCCCGGTGGCATCAAGGCGGTGCGTGAGGCCGTCGACGTCCTGAAGCCCAATTACATCGTCGGCGCGGGCGATATCGGCACGCGCCATGACGCGATGCAGAAGGCCGAGCTTGAACTCGACTACATCCTATTTGGGCCGCTTTCCGGCGCCATAACCGAACCGGAGCGCGAATTGGCGCGCTGGTGGGCCGAAACCATGGAAATCCCGTCCATCCTCTCCGACCCTCAGGCACACGCGGTGGCGTTCGAGGCAGAAGGTTGCGAATTCATCGCGCTGCGCTTGCCGGAGCCGGCAAAATGAAGCGGCTCGCGCCGCTGGCGCTCGTCGTGCTGGCCGTGTCTGTAGGAGCGGCTGGCGCCGGCAGGGCGCTAGCGCAGGCCCCAACGGAGACGCTACCCCTGGGCCCGGCCCCGGCGGAAACCGCAGCGCAGATGCAGGATGCGGTGACAATCAGCGCACAGGTGTTCGGACCGCGAGTCGACGATGCCTATGGCGCCTATCAGCGCGGCTACTTTCTCACCGCACTCGCACTCGCCCTGCCGCGGGCCGAGCAGGGTGACCGATATGCGCAGACGCTGATCGCCGAAATCTACCAGCGCGGCGACGGCATCGGCCGCGACCCGGCAAAGGCAGCCAAGTGGTATGAGCTTGCCAGCCGCGCCGGCGACCCGATCGCCATCTTCTCGCTCGCCATGCTCTACCAAAACGGCGACGGCGTGGAGAAGGATCGCAAGAAAGCCGCCACGCTGATGAAGCAGGCGGCCGATGCAGGGTACAATCCGGCGCGCTACAATCTCGGCCTGCTGCATATCGAAGGCTTGTACATGCCGCCCGACATGGTGGAAGCGGCGCGCCTGATCGGCGCGGCAGCGGCCGCCGGCCTGCCGGAGGCGCAATATGACTATGCTGGCTTGCTGACCGAAGGCGCGGGGACAGCGCCGGACCCCGAGGGCGCCGCGGAGTATTACCGCAAGGCGGCTGAGGCGGGGCTGGTCGCCGCCGAGATCGATTATGCGACAGTGCTGTTTCTGGGCAAGGGCGTGCCGCAGGACAAGCCGGCTGCTGCCCGCTGGTACGAGCGCGCCGCAGAAAGTGGCAACCCGGTAGCGCAGAACCGCTATGCCAAGCTGTTGGCTGCGGGCGAGGGCGTACCGGTCGACATCGAGGCGGCGGCAATGTGGCGGGCGCTGGCGCAGAGACAAGGGCTCACCGACCCACGGCTCGACAAGCTTCTCGCCGCAATTGACAAAGATGCATTGTCCCGCGCCGAGGAAAGGGCACGGTTCTGGCCATCGCCCCCGCCAACTAAGGTGGCTGCCAACGGGCCTTCTCCCAGCCCCTCGCCCTGACCTGCCCTTGCGCTCTCGCCGGTTCTGCGGCACAAGGCCCCCTTCCCTGCCCCTCCCCTGACTTGCGCGGAGTTTACGCCATGCGCTCGGCGCTTTTGAACATCATGGTCCAGGCCGCCACCAAGGCGGGTCGCTCGCTCTCGAAAGATTTCGGCGAAGTCGAAAACCTGCAGGTCTCGCTGAAGGGCCCGGCGGATTTTGTATCGAACGCCGACCGGCGGGCTGAACAGATTGTCTTCGAGGAACTGAAGAAGGCCAGGCCGACCTACAGCTTTCTGGGCGAGGAAGGCACCGAGGTCAAAGGCACGGACGGCCAGCACCGCTGGATCGTCGATCCACTCGACGGCACTACGAATTTCCTCCACAGCGTGCCGATGTTTGCGGTGGCCATCGCGCTCGAGCGCGGTGACGAGATCGTCGCTTCCGTGATCTACAATCCGGTGATGGACGAACTCTACACTGCCGAAAAGGGCGGTGGCGCCTGGCTCAACGACCGCAAGCGCCTGCGCGTCGCCAACCGCCGCCACCTTGCCGACGCCTTGCTGGTGACCGGCATCAATTCGCGCGGGCGGCCGGAGGATCTGCATCAACTGAAGCAGTTGGCGCATGTCACACCCGCTGTGGCAGGCATTCGCCGCACCGGCTCCGCCTCGACTGATCTGGCCTGGGTAGCGTCGGGCCGCTTCGATGCCTATTGGGAGGCGGGCCTGGCCCCTTGGGATGTCGCCCCCGGCCTGCTGCTGGTCAGGGAAGCTGGTGGCACGATTTCCGACCAGGCCGGCAAGCCCGGCGCAATCTGGACCGGCAATGTGCTCGCCGGCAACGAAACCATCCACGGTCAGCTGTCGAAGCTGCTGCAATCGGTGAAATAGCCGCGTCCGCGCCACACTCGCATGTCACCCCGGCGACGGCGCGGGGAGGATGGACTGTCGATTGCCCGAGGCAGTGATTGCACATCGGACAAAAAGGCGCTCTAGACTCGTCGTTGACCTTCAAGCCGGGGCCACCGCATGTCGCAGACCTATGATCCATATCGTCTGGCCAGTCCGACGGTCTACCTGATCAAAATCCTGATCTTTCTTGTGCTCGTGGCGCTGGTCGCGGCCATATTGTTCAACCAGCTGCTGACGTTTTTCTGGCAAAACCCGTTCATCAACTCCCTGATTTTGCTGGCATTGGCAATCGGGATCCTGTTGAGCATCCGCCAGATCATGGGGCTGTTCCCCGAAATCAAGTGGGTCAACGCGCTACAGCAGGGCACCATGCCGGCGCAGCAGCCAAAGCTCCTTGCGCCAGTGGCGAACCTGCTGCGCGACCGGCTGGGCGAGGCGGTGATTACCCCCTCATCGATGCGTTCCATCCTCGATTCGGTCGGCAACCGTCTTGACGAGCAGAAGGATACCTCGCGCTATCTGACGGGCCTGCTGGTTTTCCTCGGGCTGCTCGGAACATTTTACGGCCTGCTGGAAACCGTAACGAACGTCGCCGGCACCATCCAGGCGCTGGATGCGACTGGGGGCGACACGGCCAGCCTGTTCTCCAACCTGAAAGAAGGCCTCGCCGCCCCGCTGGGTGGCATGGGAACCGCCTTTTCGGCCTCGCTGCTGGGCCTGTCCGGCTCGCTGATCCTCGGGTTCCTAGACCTCCAGACGAGCCAGGCGCAGAATGCCTTCTATACCGACCTTGAGGACTGGATGACTTCGATGACGGAGCTCGACCACCCGATGACGCAGATGCAGGCGTCGGGGCTCGGCCTTTCGCAAGACGAAATGTCGGCCATGCTCGCGCAGTTCGGCTCGTCGATGCAGAACGCCGGATCGAGCCAGAACGCTATCCGCGCCATGGCGGAACTGGCCCGTGGCATCGACGGGCTGGTCAAGCATATCCGTGCCGAGCAGGAAGATTTACGCGGCCACATCGTCCAGCAGGGCGAAACCAACAAGCGCCTGCAATTGCTGATGGAAGCCATGCTGCGCGAAAGCGAGCGCGAGGCGGATTCCGGGCGCAAATCCAGTTGAGGAGCGCCTGACTATGGTGACAACGGGCCGCTCCCGCCGGTCGCAGGTGACGAACTACTGGCCGGGCTTCGTCGATGCCCTGTCGAGCCTGTTGCTGGTCATCATCTTCCTGCTCTCGCTGTTCATGCTGAGCCAGTTCTTCCTGGGCCAGGAGATCAGTGGCAAGGACACGGCGATGACGCGGCTCAACGCGCAAATCGCGGAGCTGAGCAACCTGCTGCAGCTCGAAAAGGCCAATTCCGGCGACCTCGAATCCAACCTCGCGACATTGCAGGCGACGCTTTCGACCACCTCAGCGGAACGGGACCGGCTCGCGACAGAGGCGGCCGGGGCCGGCGCGGGGGTTGCTGGGAAGGATGCGGAGATCGCAGACCTCAACCAGAAGCTTACACAGCAGGGCGACCTATCGCGCGAAGCGCAGGCGCAGGTAACGCTGCTCAATCAGCAACTCGCAGCTTTGCGCCAGCAGATCGGCGCGCTGGAAGAAGCCCTGCAGGCCTCGGAAGCCAAGGATTCCGAGAGCAAGTCGCAGATCGCCGACCTCGGCAGCCGGCTGAACGTGGCGCTGGCGCAGCGTGTGCAGGACCTGAGCCGCTACCGCTCGGATTTCTTCGGCAAGCTCAGGGCCGTGCTCGAGGGGCGCTCGGATGTGCGCGTGGTGGGAGATCGCTTCGTGTTCCAGTCCGAAGTGCTGTTCGGCGCCGGTGAGGCGGCGATTTCGTCAGCAGGCGAAGCAGAACTGGGCAAGCTTGCAAGCGTGATCAAGGACCTCTCGAGCCAGATCCCCGAGGACATCAACTGGGTGCTTCGCGTCGATGGCCATACCGACAAGCGGCCGATCAACACTCCGGAGTTCCCCTCGAACTGGGAATTGTCGGCGGCGCGCGCCATCGCCGTGACCAAGTATTTCGTGGCGCAGGGCATCCCGGCACAGCACCTTGTGGCGGCCGGGTTTGGCGACAGCCGGCCGATCGATGGCGCGGATTCGCAGGAGGCTTTGGCGAAGAACCGAAGGATCGAGTTCAAGCTGACGGATGGGTGAGACGCGCTTCGGCGCGTCGTGCACGAGCGCAAGTCACCGCGACCGTAGCCGGTAATCGAGGCGCGGCCACGGGTCGCTCGCCAGCCAGACAAGAAGCTCGGCTCTGAATGTTGCGTCCGAATGCCCCCTGCCGCTGCGCCACCACCAGGCGACATCGGCTGCCGCTTCACCCGCTATCGACGGGTAGACATAGAAGCAGCCGAGATAGTCGCCCATCGCGTCTTCGATGACCCAGGCAAAACTGCGGCGCGCCTCGAACTCGCGCTGATGCCAGGCGAGATCGATGAAGTTCTTCTTGCGCGTCAGTCCATCCGGCCAGCTCGAGCCGGGGTTCGCCGCCTTGATATCGGCCGCGCTTTCCATGACCGCGGCGTAGTCGCGCTCAAGGTCATCGATCGAGAGCGCCCGGAGCATAAGGTCGCCAAGGGCGTGCAGTGCCGGAATAGACCGGCCCTTGAACAGCGGATGTGATCTCATGGTGGCCACCTCGCCTCAGGGCATGAAGGGGATCGCGCCTCGGAGATTGGCATCGATCGCCCCCGCCTGCAGGCCATCGCCGAAGACAGCCAGTGGCGCGGGCCTCAGCCGCTAACTTCCAACTTCCAACTGCTGTCTGCCTACCGACTCACTCCGCCGCCAGTGTCTCAGCGCGGAACTGCAGCTTGGCGAGCTCGGCATATTTGCCTCCCTTGCGCACCAGCTCGTCATGCGTGCCCTGGTCGATGACACGGCCCTTTTCCAGCACGACGATGCGGTTGGCGTCACGAATGGTGGCGAGCCGATGCGCGATGACCAGCGTCGTGCGCCCCTCCATCAGCCGATCAAGCGCGACCTGTACAAGGCGCTCGCTTTCGGCATCGAGGGCGGAGGTGGCTTCGTCGAGCAGCAGGATCGGCGCGTTCTTGAGCAATGCGCGGGCGATGGCGACGCGCTGCTTCTGGCCGCCCGACAGCATGACGCCTCGTTCCCCCACCAGCGAGAGATAGCCATTGGGCAATTGGGTGACAAAGTCGTGCACCAATGCCGCGCGCGAGGCCGCCTCGATGTCTGCCTCGGAGGCATCCGGTCGCCCGAAACGGATATTGTCTGCAATGGTTCCTGCAAAGATTGTCGGCTCTTGCTCGACATAGGCGAAACGGGACCTGAGATCGGCAAGGGCCACTTCGCGGATATCGAGCCCATCGACAAGGAGGCGGCCGCCCGTGACATCATAGAAGCGCTGCACAAGAGCGAGGAGTGTCGACTTCCCAGCACCCGACGAGCCGACAAGCGCTACCGTCTCGCCACGCGCGACATTGAACGACACACCGTCGATGATGGTCTCGTCGTCGCGCGCGTTGTAGCTGAAGCGCACATCCTCGAACTGAACGGTGCCGTGCGGAGGAACCGGCATGGGCCGGGGCTCCGCCGGACTCGCAACCGACGGCTCGGTATCGAGTATCTCGACCAGCCGCTCCATGGCGCCGGCCACCTGCTGCAGGGTACCAAAGGTTTCGGACAGCGAGGTCAGCGCGTTCGAGGCCATCAGCGCGTAGATGGTGAACTGCGCCAGCTGTCCTGCGGTGACCGTTCCATCAAACACGGCGCGCGCACCCCACCAGATGAGGGCCACAAGCGCCGCGGTACCGAGGAACATCACCGCACCCAGCAGCGCGGCCCGCGCGCCAAGGCGGCTCACTTCGGCAACAAAGCTCTGCTCCGCGCGGTCGGCATAGAGGCGGCTCTGGGACGGCTCCTGCCCAAAGCTGCGGATCGTGCGATTTGCGGAGAACGACTCGGTCGCCATCGCCGACATTTCGGCAAGCTTGTCCTGCGTAGTGCGCGACATTGTCCGCAGCCGGCGACCGATCAGCAGGACCGGGATCAGAATGGCCGGCACGACGACCACCACCGCCAGCGTCAGATAGGGGCTGGTGAACGCCATCAGCACGACAGCACCGATAATGGTGATGATGCCGCGCACGGTCATCGACAGATTGGTGCCGACCGCGGTGCGGATGATCATGACATCGCCGCTGAGCCGAGCGGTCAGTTCGCCGACACGGTGACGATCGAAGAAGGCAGCATCGAGGGTGAGCAGATGGTCGAACACGCTCTTCCTGAGATCGGTCAGGATGCGCTCGCCCACGCTCGAAATAAGATAGAACCGGGCGCCGCTCGCGAGTGCCAGAAGCGCCGCCAGCCCGATTGCGATCAGGCCAAACTCGGTGACGTGGCTGAGATTCTGTTCAACGAAACCCTTGTCGATGATGCGCCCGGCAACAGCCGGCACGCCCAGCGACGCCAGTGCCGCCACGATAAGGAAAAGGAAGGTCAGCGCCAGCCGCTTTGGGTAACGGCGCAGAAAGGGCAGCAGCCGCGCCAGAGGGCGCAGATCCTTGCTGCCGGGTCGATGCTTCCGGCTGGTGGAGAGATAGGTTTGCCCGGACGAATTCGGTTCGGTCATGGGAGCACTCGAGTTCGCCGGTTCTATAGGCCTGTCGCGGCGGGCGGGCAATGCACGGCACACAAGCCGATTGCCGCAGCGGCCAGACCTGTTGCAAGCATTGCCGCATGGCCACACTTGCGCGACCCCGGTTTTTTCTTTATGCAGCCGCTCAAACCTGTTCAGTTCCGTCCGGGCGCGTAGGCGCCCGTTTGATTTGAGGCACGCCATGAAGAGCGACATCCACCCGGACTATCACCTGGTCACCGTCAAGATGACGGACGGGACGACCTATGAGACCAAGACCACCTGGGGCAAGCCCGGTGACGTCCTGCAGCTCGACATCGACCCCAAGACACATCCGGCCTGGACCGGCGTGACCGGCAACCTGCTCGACCGCGGTGGCCGCGTGACGCGCTTCAAGGACAAGTTCAAGGGCCTCGGGCTCTAAGTCAAAGCGCCAGGCTTTCGAGAACCCGGCCCTTGCGCCGGGTTTTTGTTTGGGCGGGATTCGGCGTCGTACGATCGGCGCGGTCCGCGCGAGCGTGTGAAATCGTCAGCGGCTGAGAGAACCGAACGCCGCCTTGAGCCGCGCAAGCTGATCGGAAATGCTGCCCTCGCCGACGGGGACCTGCTCGGGAACGCCGGCACGCTCGAGCCGATCAAACTGCTGCACCTTGTCGAACAGACGATCGCCCTTGGCGATGAAATCCCGGAGCGGCGCAGGCAGATCGGCGTAGCCGGGCCCACCCCGATCGGATGGTGTCGCGGAGAAGCGCACCTTCTCCTTTTCGGCGCGTGCCGTCTCGGCGGTGAGTTCGCCCTCATTCACCGCGCGCTGCAAGAGCAGCCAGGACGCGAGTTGCATAAGGCGCGTCGTCAGCCGCATGCTTTCGCTCGCATAAACCAGCGACGCCTCGCGCGGCAGGTTTCGGCTGTCCTGCCGGCCCTTGCCGTCGAGATAGGCAGCGACATCCTCGATCAGCCGCATGCCCTCGCGATAGAGCGTGTCGAACCCGCCGGAGGATACGATGCGTAAACCGATAGATACGGGTTGCCCCTGCTCCGCGTTTTTCGTCACCCGTGCTGCCCCCGTTGCCCCGCCGGTCTGTCGCCGATCGCACAGCTTCATCTGTGCGCCGGCCGGATTGCCTAATCCTTAACGCGGCAGCGTTTGTGGCGCGACAAAAAGAAAGAGCCGCTCGCAGGAACGGCTCTCGAAAGTTGACAGGGAGGCGTCAAGCAGAGGGCGAGGCCACTCCGCAGGATCCAGAGAACCGGATAGCCTCAGGTTGCCACGAACAGGTTAATCCGCCGTTAAGTCTCTTCGTTTGGGTAACCTTACGAAGTCGTGAACACGAGCGTGTGAAGACTGTCAGAGTTTGAACAGCGACTCTGCGGCGCTTCGGGTTTTCTGCCGCTGCGCCAGCGCCACCTCGATCCGCGCGATTTCGTCCCGCAACAGGACAATGCGATCCTCGAGCTCGGCAACACCCATGGCATCGAGCGGCATGCCCACTTCATGTGCCTTTGGACGTCGGGGCGCGTTCTCGTCTTCCATCATCTTCTCCCTCCATGGCTTTTCTGCAAGTTTAGTGCCGACGGGGGACGAGGCAAGCCCCGCAGAATGGAGTATCGTATGCACGGGTTGATGGCGGCAATGGCGATCAGCATGCCCGGGGGGCCGGACGTGCTGCAGCCGGTGAGCGTGCCTCTGCCTGAGTTGCGGCCCGGCGACGTGCTGATCGAAGTGCATGCCGCAGGCGTCAACGCGCCGGACCTGGCGCAGCGCCGCGGCGTCTATCCACCTCCACCCGGTGCATCACCGCTCCCCGGGCTGGAGGTCGCGGGCGTCATCGTGGCCCTGGGTACCGATGTCGCGACTCACCAGATCGGCGAGCGCGTAATGGCCCTCACCAATGGTGGCGGCTATGCCGCGTACGCGGCCGTGCCCGCCGGCCAGGTCGTGCCAATCCCCGCGGGCTGGGACACGCTCAGCGCGGCGGCTCTGCCCGAAACCTTCTTCACGGTAGCGCAGACACTGGTGATGCGTTCGCACCTTGACGCTGGTCACTGGGTGCTGGTGCATGGCGCGGCGGGAGGCATAGGTGGCGCGGCAATCCTGACCTGCCGCATCCTCGGGGCCAAGCCTATCGGTGTGGTGTCATCCGCCGAAAAAGCCGCCTATGCCGGTCGCCTCGGCGCGGAAGCAACGATCGACCGGCGCAGCGACGACATCGCCGAACGCGTCATGCAGATCACCGGCGGACATGGGGCAGATCGTATCGTCGATATCGTCGGGGGCAAAACGCTGGCCATGAACATCACGGCGTCGGCGACTGGCGGGCATATCGTGCTGGTCTCGACACAGGCGGGGGCCGAGGCGGAGATCAACGCCGGCCTCTTAATGCGCAAGCAGCTGACGATTTCCGGCTCGACCCTCAGGCCACAGACCACCGCCACCAAGGCCGCCATAGCTGCGCGGCTTGCTGATGACGTCCTTCCACGGCTGCCCGGCCACGCCGATAGCGGCCTCCGTATCCGGGCAACGCCGCTTGCCAATGCCGCCGGTGCACACCGCGCGCTGGAGCAGGAGTCGAGCTTCGGCAAGATCATCCTCGTGACTGACAAAGGTCTTTCCGATGGTGCAGCGACGAAGGGAAATCCAATTGAAAGCCTGTAAAGGCGCGCGTATATAGGCGTTATACCCCCTCATTTGGATATGACGAGGCGGGGCGGACCGGCGAACTCCGGCCGCGCCTCAAGGAGACACATCATGGCCACGACCCTTCTGATGCCCAAGGCGACAGCCGTATGGCTGGTCGACAACACCGCACTGTCGTTCGACCAGATCGCCGCATTCTGCGGACTACATCCCCTTGAGGTGCAGGGCGTGGCCGATGGGGACGTGGCAAACGGCATCATGGGCGCGAGCCCGTTGCAGAACGGCCAGTTGAGCCGTGAGGAAATCGAGAGGGGCGAGGCAAACCCCAACTATCGCCTGAAGATCAGCGAGCCAAAGGTCCGTGTCGCGGCGCCCAAGCGCAAGGGCCCGCGCTACACGCCGATTTCCCGCCGCAACGAACGGCCCAACGCCATCAAGTGGCTGCTGCGCAACCATCCGGAAATGAAGGATGCACAGATCATGCGACTCGTCGGCACCACAAAGTCGACGATCGACTCGGTGCGTGAAGGCTCGCATTGGAACAATCCCAACATCACGCCGATGGACCCGGTAACGCTTGGGCTGTGCAGCCAGATCGACCTCGACCTCGAGGTGAGCCGCGCCAGCAAGGGCTCGACCCCTGCCGACGAGCTCAACCAGGGCACGATGTTGCTCACCGCCGAAGAGGCACTTGCCGGCGCGCATCGTGGCCACCACGATTCCGATGCGGAAGAGCGCAGCCCGCGCCTCGACCGCGAGGAAGAGCTTGACGCCGATTCGGTGTTTGCGAAACTGAAGTCCCTGAAGGGCGATTCCAACAACGACTGATAGAAAGCCGCGCGTCGCGCGGATGACCGGATGGATGGTGGCCTGCTTGCAATCTTCGTGCTGCTCGTGGCCACCGTGCTGCTTGTTCCGCTCGCCAAATGGGCGGGCCTCGGGTCTATCCTCGGCTATCTCGCCGCAGGAGTACTGATCGGCCCCTATGGCCTTTCACTGATATCCGACACGGAGACAATTCGTACCGTTTCGGAATTCGGCGTCGTGATGATGCTCTTCCTCATCGGGCTCGAGGTCGACCCCTACGAACTGTGGCGCATGCGCCACCACGTGCTGGGCATGGGCCTGACCCAGATGGTCGGTACCGCCGCGGCCGTGACCGCGCTGCTGATGTTCGCAGGCTTCAGTTGGACAGGTGCGCTGACCGGTGGCCTCGCTCTTGCAATGAGCTCCACCGCCATCGCCATGCAGATGGTCGCCCAGCGCTCGATAACCAAGACCGATACCGGTCGCGCGACTCTCGCCATCCTGCTGGTGCAGGACGTGTCGGTCATCCCGATTCTCGCAGTGATCCCGGTGCTGGCCGCGCTGGGCGGAGCGACAGGGCACGTGGCGGACGCAGCCGCGCATGGCGGCGGCCATGTCTTTACCTGGTGGACGGCACTGGGGCTGATCGCCGCCTTCGGCGCCGCGCTCGTCGGTAGCCGTCGCGTCATAAGACCGATGATGCGCTGGATCGCGCTGACCAAGGTACCCGAGGCCTTCACGGCGTTCGCGCTGGCGCTGGTGGTGGGCGCAGCGCTCCTGACCGAGAGCTTCGGGGTCTCGCCCGCGCTCGGCGCCTTTCTGGGCGGCGTGCTGCTGGCCGACAGCGAGTATCGCCACGAACTCGAAAGCAACCTCGAGCCGTTCAAGGGCCTGTTGCTCGGGCTGTTCTTCATCTCCGTCGGTATGTCGATCGCCTTCGACGTGGTGTTTGACCAGCCGCTTCTGGTGCTGGCCCTGGTGGTTGCGCTGCTGGCGCTGAAAATGTCCGTGCTTTTCGTGCTGGCGACCTTCTTCAAGATGCATACGGCGGAGCGACTGCTTCTCGGTGCGCTTCTGAGCCAGGCCGGCGAGTTCGGCTTCGTGGTGCTGCAGTTCGCCACCACTGCCGGTTCGCTCGACAATGAGCAGCTCAAGCTGCTGACCGTGGTTGTGGCGCTTTCGATGGCAGCGACACCACTGGTGATCTTCCTGTTCGACCGGGTGTGGCTGCCCCGTTTCAATGCTGGAAGCGTCGCGCCGCCGATCCCCGACGCGTCGGAGCTCAACGCCCGCGACAAGGTGATGGTGCTCGGCTATGGCCGTTTCGGCCAGATCGTTACCCGCATGCTGCGCGCGCAAGGCTTTGAAATGACCCTGATCGACGACGATCCGGCGCAAATCGAGCTGGTAAAGCGCTTCGGGGTCAAGGTGTTCTATGGGGATGGCGGCAGACTCGATATCCTGCGCGCGGCGGGTGCCGAACATGCCAAGATGATCGTCATCGCCACTGCGGGTGGCGAGCGCATCCTCGAAATTGCCAGGCTGATCCGCCGCCACTATCCCAAAGTGATTGTCGCTGCCCGTGCCGTAGACCGGTCGCATGCCCATGACCTCATGGCGATCGGCGTCGAGGTTTTTGAGCGCGAAACCTTCCGCGCGGCCATCCGGCTGGGAGAGAAGGCACTCGTGGCGCTCGGTCGGGATCCGGCCAACGCCCATGCGGTCTCAGAGGCCTTCGAAGACCACGATACACGCTTGCTCTATGACAGCTATATCGTACGCAATGATCAGGCCGCCTATATTGGCTTCGTGCGGCGCTCGACGGAGATGCTCGACCAGGTGATGCGCTCGGACCGCATGACGGCCCCGCCGGCAACACTGGACAAAGCCACGCCTCCGCCAAAGGCCGATATTGACAAGCCGGACGACGCGCCATCCCAGTAGCGCCGGGTCCTCGCAATCCGGTTTCCGGAACGGTTTTCATTTCATGGCTGACATCTATTTCTGGAGCATCGCGTGCCTCGCGGTGTTCATCGTTGCGCTCAGCAAATCCGGGCTGGTTGGCAGCCTTGGGCTCGTCGGCGTGCCGCTTCTATCGCTGGTGATGCCAGCCCGCGATGCAGCGGGCATGATGCTGCCGCTGCTCTTGGTAATGGATGTCATAGCGGTATGGACATACCGCAAGGATGCGGACTGGCGCATCCTCAAGATCATGCTGCCCGGCGCATTTGTCGGCACGGCGGTGGGCTGGGTGCTGTGGAGCTTCGTCTCGGATGCAATGGTGCTGCTGTTTGTCGGCATCCTGACACTGCTGTTCATTCTCGATGCGTTGCTGCCGATCAGGAAGAAGCTTGAGGGCCTTCCGCCGTCCAGGGGCTGGGGCAGGTTCTGGGGTGGTGCGGCCGGGTTCACCAGCTTCATCAGCCATACCGGCGGCCCGCCATTCCAGATCTACGTGCTGCCGCAGCGGCTGACGCCGGTGAACTTCTCGGGCACGACGGCGTTCTTCTTCGCCATCGTCAACTCGGCAAAGCTCATCCCCTACTTCTTCCTCGGCCAGCTCAACGTCGCGAACCTCACCCATGCAATAACGCTCGCGCCGCTGGCCATTGCCGGCGTGCTGCTTGGGGTGTTTCTCGTCAGGCGCATTTCGATGAAACGCTTTTACCAGCTGACCTATTGGCTGGTGTTCCTGCTTGCCATCAAGATCATCTATGATGGTGCGGTGGGCGTGTTCTTTTCGGGAAGCTGAGGCTGATGGCGATTTCCTATCGACTGGACCACATCGCGCTGCTGGTTCGGGACCTTGAGGAGACCACCCGTTTCCTGACCGAGGTTCTGCAGATCGAGCGGATAGACAACCCGATGGGCGGCACCGAAATCCGCTGGTTCGAGATCGGCAGCGGCAACCGCTTTCATGTGCAGCAGGGTGACATAAGCCGCGTTCATGTGGAAAAGCGCACCCATTTCGCGCTTTCCGCCCAGGATCTCGACGCTGTGGTCGCGCACCTCAATGCCAAGGGCGTGGCGTTTTCGGACATGAAGGGCACGGCGGGCGCCGTGAATGTCCGGTCCGACGGCATGCGGGCTATCTTTGTGCAGGATCCAAACGGCTACTGGTTCGAGATCAACGATTTCCGCTGAACGCCAACCCGCCGGCGCCGGTAAACAAAAAGGCCGTGGTCTCGTGCCACGGCCTCAACAGGTTTCGGAAGTACGCCAGGGACTATGCAGTTTCGCTATGCCTCAGTCGTTCGAGCTCATCCTTGATCTCGAGTTTCCGACGCTTCAACGCCGCGATGACCATGTCGTCATGGCTGGGACGGACACGTTCTGCTTCGATCTTGCGATCAAGCTCGCGGTGGCGCCGAATGAGCGCCTCCATGTGACCTTCGGTCGTCATAGCAACTCCTCCTGCTGACTACAGCGACTCAATCGTCACAAAAAATTCACGTGGTGTCGATGCGCAATAGTGCCACCTTGAACTCCCACTCTGAAAACCAGATGCAAAACTTCGTGTGATGGGTTAACCGAAAGTGGCTTTTTGGGGCCTTTGCCACACGGAAACTCACTCATGCTGCCGCTGACCAAGGAACAGGAAGCCGCCCTTGGCCTGGAACTGGCCGTAAAGCGCCAGGAACACGCGGATCTAGACGCGGCCATCGAGATGCTCACCAAGACCGGGCAAGCCGACCAGATGCTGCTGCAGCGGCTGAAGAAGCGCAAGCTGGCGCTCAAGGATCGCATCGTCCAGCTCGAGAATATCCTACTGCCCGATATCATCGCCTGAGGCTTGCGCCCTGCCCGTCTGCCTGCTTAGGGATGGCCATTGCACCGACCGGGACACACCGGCGCCACGAGAGATGAGGGTTTGATCGTGCCCAGTTCACCGCCCGTCGCCATCATCATGGGAAGCCAGTCCGACTGGCCGAACCTGCGTCATGCCGCAGAGACACTCGACGCGCTGAAGATCGAGTACGAGGCGCGCATCGTTTCGGCGCACCGCACCCCCGACCGGATGGTGGCGTTCGCGAAGGGCGCCAAAGCCGAGGGCTTCAAGGTGATCATCGCATCCGCTGGCGGCGCCGCACACTTGCCAGGCATGGTCGCGGCGCTGACGCCCTTGCCGGTGCTGGGAGTGCCGGCTGAAACCAAGACGATGGGTGGCAAGGACAGCCTCTACTCGATCGTGCAGATGCCGGCCGGCATCCCCGTGGGCACGCTCGCCATCGGGCGCGCGGGCGCGGTGAATGCCGCGCTGCTCGCCGCCGCAATCCTTGCGATCTCCGACGAGGACATCGCCGATGCGCTCAACGACTTTCGCGCCCACCAGACCCGTTCCGTGCCGGAGTTCCCCAGTGACGAGCCCTGACTCTTCGCCGCTGCCCATGGGCAGCACCATTGGCATTCTAGGCGGCGGGCAACTGGGACGCATGCTGTCGCTCGCCGCCGCGCGGCTCGGCGCAAAGACGCATATCTATTGCCCGGACCCCGCGAGCCCGGCCTTCGACGTGACGCCCCTGAGGACCATTGCGGCTTATGAAGACGAAGAGGCGCTGCGGGCCTTCGCGTCGCAGGTCGATGTGGTCACCTACGAGTTCGAGAATGTGCCGGCGACCACTGCGGAACTGCTGCAGGGCCTGAAGCCCTTGCGACCCGGCGCCAATGCGCTCGCCATCAGCCAGGACCGGCTGGCGGAAAAGGCGTTCCTCACGATCCATCGAATCGCCGTGGCACCATTCGCCGCCATCGCCGACCTCGATCACCTCGAAGCGGAACTCTCGGAAATCGGCACGCCCGCGGTGCTGAAGACCACCCGGCTCGGCTATGATGGCAAGGGCCAGCGCATCGTGCGCAGCCTGCCCGAGGCGGCGAACGCTTTCGAGATGCTGGCGCCGCACCCGCTGGTGCTCGAAGGCTTCGTCGATTTCGACAAGGAAATCTCGGTGGTGATCGCGCGCAACGCCGCCGGCGAAATCCGGGCCTTCGAACCGGCGGAGAATGTGCACCGCCATCATATTCTGAAGACCAGCACGGTCCCGGCAACCATCAAGAAGAAGACAGCGCGCGAAGCCGAGCAGATCGCAACGCGAATCGTCGAGGCGCTCGGCTATGTCGGCGTGATGGGGGTGGAGTTCTTCGTTTTGCCATCGGGCCGCCTGCTGGTGAACGAGATCGCACCGCGCGTGCACAATTCCGGCCACTGGACAGAGGCGGTGTGCATCACCGACCAGTTCGACCAGCATATTCGCGCCATTCTCGGGTGGCCGCTCGGCAACCCGGCGCGACTGGCCGACGTAGTGATGGAGAATCTCGTGGGCGACGAGATCGAGGTGATTCCCGACCGTCTTGGCCAGACGGCGCGTCCGCATGCCTATGGCAAGGCCGACGCTCGCCCGGGCCGGAAGATGGGGCACGTGAACCACGTCATGGTCAAAAACCGCCAGAAATGACGGCGTTTCGGCGCGCGCAGGAGTGGACAAGCGCAATCCGAGGGGCTATATAGCGCCACCAACGTGATCGGCCTTGTGCCGGTCGGCATATCTGCTTTGGTGGATGTGCTTGTAACTCAAACAGATCTGACTTTCCGAAGGGCGGTTGCGCTTGCAAGTAGTTGTTCGCGATAACAATGTGGATCAGGCGCTCCGGGCGCTGAAGAAGAAGCTGCAGCGCGAGGGCGTGTTCCGGGAGATGAAGCTCCGGAACTATTACGAAAAGCCCTCCGAGAAGAAGGCTCGCCAGAAGGCGGAGGCCGTGCGTCGGGCTCGCAAGCTCGCCCGCAAGCGTGCGCAGCGCGAAGGCGGCATCGCCGCACCGGCAGCAGCGGCACGTCCCGCTCGCGCGTAAGATGCGGTTGAAAATATTCAGCCATGGTTCAGGAACGCCACCCCATACGGGTGGCGTTTTCGTTTGGGACATCCGCGCGTTCAGCATGGGCGAAGCGGCTGCCGTGCCGTCGCCCGTGGGGGCTTGTTCCGTTCGCGCCGACGGATAAGACTCACCCCTCGCGAGGGTCCATTCGAGACGCGTCAAACACGAGGGAATCCATCATGAAAGCCATTCTTGCCGCGGCGGTTGCCGCACTTGCGATTACCGCACTAGTCCCCGCCGCACAGGCCGACACCCGCGTACGCGTGGGTCGCCTCGCCTGCGACGTGGAACCGGGCATCGGCCTGATCATTGCTTCCAGCAAAGATCTGACCTGCAAGTTCTACCGCAGCGGCTACAAGACCGAAGTCTATGAGGGGCGCATCGACAAGCTCGGTATCGACATCGGTGTGACCGGCTACACCCATATCGAGTGGCTGGTGTTTTCGGCCAGCAACACCAAGTACGGTACGGGCTCGCTTTCGGGCAACTATGTCGGCGGGTCTGCGGAAGCAACCCTCGGTGTCGGCCTGGGCGGCAATTGGCTGATCGGTGGCTCGAGGCGCGGCTATGCCCTGCAGCCGCTCTCGATCCAGGGCCAGGTCGGCCTCAACTGGGCCGTGACGCTGACCGGCCTGACGCTCTACTGAGCGCAGCCCGCCAACGGACAATGAAGCGCGTGGCGCCGATGCGGACAGCACGGCGCCACAGCTTTTTGCCCCACGCCTATCAAGCATCGGCCTTGGGGGGCTGCTGCGCGAGGGCCAGCGCGCGCTCGAACACTTCGTGCGGCTGGCAGCCCGAAAGCGCGAAGCGATTCTCGAACACGAAGAACGGCACGCCCTGGATACCCTGTTGGGCCGCGTCCATGGCAAGCTGATGGGTGATGGCCAGTTCACGCGGGTCGGAAAGCAGGGCGCGCGCCTCCTCTGAAGTGAAGCCATGCGCGATCGCAAGCTCGGCGAGCACCTCGATCTCGTTGACCTGCTTGTGGTCGAGGAAGTAGGCCCGCGCCAATGCATTTGAGAGCGCGTGCTGCGTGCCCTTTTCGGCCGCCAGACGCACCAGCGTGTGCCCCTTGGCAGTCGGGTAAGCGCGCGGCTGCTGGCTGAGATCGAGCGCGATGCCGGTCTTCGCCGCTTCCTGCTCGACGCGTGCCCAGATCTCCCTCGGGTCACGGCCATAGCGCTGCCGCAGCATATCGGCCACCACGATACCATCCTCCGGCGTATTGGGATCGAGATAGAAGGGATGGGTGACGAGTTCGACCGCAACATCGGCGGGGAGGCCGGCGATCGCCTGGTCGAGGCGCTCGCCACCGACGAGGCACCAGGGACAGACGATATCGGTGAAGTAGTCGATGCGGATCGATTTGCTCATGGGTGTTTCCGGTCTTGCATGGCCGCGAAAATCGGATGTTCAGCCCTCCGATGCAAGCACGCACCTGAATGTGCCCATGTTCCCCGCCAAGCGGCCCCGCCACGGCACATTTCAACAATCTGAACAGGACATTTCCGCCTCCGCAGATTGTCGCTTGCGATAGGCCCAGTATCGCATGGCGACGGGCCGCGGGGACAAGTTCGCGACCAGAAAATATCACGCAAATCCAGTGGCTTGGCGACCTAACTACAGATCCCCGAGGAGGCATCGACACCTCCCCTCGAAGTTGATGACCCGGCCTTGCCCGGATTGCGCCACGCGCGTGCCGCAAACATGAAGCCAAGATGAATAGAAACCGGCGCCCACGTCGTAATCGAACACATCACGCGAATGTATAATTGCGGAGTCACTTGCAGCCGCTTTTGCGATCTGCTGTATTGCCATCGGCACAATACCACGGATCGCGCGAAGAACGGTCCCCTCGCAGTTGCGGGCGAGGCGAAAGAAGGCCACCAGCGTCGACGGCACGCAGCTCGAACATATCGGGCCGCACCCACCCAAGGCGCTGGCCTACCCGATACCGGCAGCCGTTTTGGGGGCGGCACCGGCTGGGGACTGACCCGAACCGCAACATCCTCCTGATTGAGTCCTGAATGGTGGCAATCGGCCCACGAGGCACGGCCTATACGGCTGTAGCCTTCGAGATTTTTGCAGACCTGTACTACAGGACTTCGGCCAGCGTGAGCGCCGCGGCCAGCCACCAGGCGGTGCGCGCCTTGATGGCCGAGGACACGCGCCCGGACCTGCGCGCGGCGCTGGCCAACCGAGTGACGGCGGCGCTGCAACTCGGCCTCGCGCCCGCCCTGCCCTATGCGCCGGACCTCACCGAACCGTTTGACGGCGCGGCATTTGCCGAGATTGCGGACAGTATGGGCCCGGCAGGATTTGCGCTGACGGCCGTTTGGGCCCGGCTTTCCGCCGAACCGGCTGAGCCCGGCATGCTGGGCGCCGCCTATCTCGCCGCCGACTTCACCGCGCAGGTGACCCGGCGATTCAAGGGGCGCCCTGCAGACAATGATGCGCGCGCCGGGAGCGACGAGACGCTCCGTACGCTGGCGGCGCTCGGCGCCGAGGCCGGACGCGCGGCCACCGCCCTGCGACACCTGTTGCTCGAGTCCCTGTCGCAAGACCCGGAAACGGCAGCCGCCATCTTCCAGGGCTTCGATCGGCTGGCAGTGGTCTATCCCCTGCCACTGCTCGATGATGCGCTGGTAGGCGCCATGGAAAGCCGAGAAGTCGCGTAGCGACGAGGTCGTGCGCCTGAATGGCCCTGGCAATCGAAAGACGGGTTCATCCCTTGTCGAGCGGCGTGAAGAACTGCAACGGCTCGCGCGTTGTCATCAATGGCACATCATGGTCACGGGCGTGTGCGGCCAGCGCCTGTACATTCCTGGGCGACAGGCCGAAGGCGTCCTTGAAGGCGCGGGTGAAGGCGGAGGGATGGCTGTAGCCGAGTTCCTCGGCAAGGCGCGAAATCCGGTCGCGCGCTGTACGGGTATCCGACAGGCGTCGGAACGCATAGGTGAGCCGACGTTTCGCAATGAAGGCGCTGACCCCGCCCAGCGGCTCGAAGAGGCGGTAAAGCGAAGACCGGGTTATGCCGAAATGCTCGAGCAGGACCTGCGGCCCCATCGCCTGCTCGAGCAGACGCTCCTCGATAAAGGCCTTGATGTCGACCAGCGATGCGGTTGCGCGCCCGGAATTCGTCGATTGCCGTGACGGCGGCGCCATCGCGGCCGCCGCAACACGGAAGAGAGCATCGGCAATGCCACGCGCATCAACGACGCTGATTGCAGGACCGTCGGTGATGACCCGCTCCATCATGCCCCGCAGAAGCCGCGACAGCGCATCGTCCGGCCTGATGTAGCCGTGAGCGCTATCGAGCCGATCGACAAGCGCCTCAAGCCTGTGGCGTGAAATGGCGAGGCAGAGATTGTCGACATGTGGTGCCTCAATGGCGATTTCGCGCGCCAGGTCGACAAACAGCACTTGTCCCGGCTCGACCCGCCGGGTCTCCCCATCGATCGTCACGTCGAAATGGCCGGTCGAGTAGGTGACGACAAGGATCTGGTCGGTGGCGCGCGACGCTATGGTACGGCCGGTGCGGCTGAGGCGGGAAGCGGACGATTGGGCGCGCGATACGATCAGGTCGGGCAGAAAGCGCAACTCCGCCCGCGCGAAGAAGGGCTGATGCAGGGCAAAGTCGGGAATGGAGAAATCGAAGGAAGACTTCAGCACCTCGGCATAGGCCGCGACGCCATATGGTCCATTGCCACCGAACTCAGCCGAATAGCAGTCTATCGTGGCTGAAAAGCTGGACGATTCAATCGCGCCTGTCATTGTCGCCACCCCCCCGATACGGACCGACAACTGGTTACCACATGATGCATACATCGCAGACTTATCAGTCCGTCTCAATTCCTTAACCATTCGTCCCAACCGCGAAAATGCACTTGAACGATGCCATCGGGACCCAATAGCCAATGGATGTTCCGGTGGGCTGACGCGCGCAAGAAGGTTGCCTATGGCACATGGGCAGGATGGGCATGCCGCGGCCCAAGGTCCCGCAGGCCAAATGCGCACCATTTTGCCGTGTCCCTGCCGGAACATCCGTGGCCTGCGCTTGCTATGCGCGGGCGCCGGGCAAGACGATGCGCCAAGCGGCAAACTTCCGCGGCAGCGCCATATCTTGGGAGATTGAGACTATGCTGCCAAGCACCTGGAGTTGCGCCTGCAGGTGCGCTGACGCCGCTACCACGACGCGCCTCCGGCGCCGCTGCCTCGCCGTGCTGTCGTTGGGCGTGGCGCTGGCTCCCGGATTTGCCCTGGCCAACGGCTTCACGATCGTCGACGGGCAGACGGTGGCGCAGCAGGTGATGGCAGATGACGGCGATATCGGCCGGGTCGAGACCGGCGGGACTGTCACCGTCGACGGGATCAATGCCGTCGAGATGAATGGCCTCTCGCAAGCCCTGACGAACTACGGGACCATCACAGTCGCTTCAGGCAGCGGCTCTGTCGTGTGGGCGCCCGGCGACGAAGCGACCATCAACAACCACGGCATCATGTCTTCGCGCGACACCGCCATCTACATCGCGGGCGACAATAGCTTTATCGACAATTTGGGCTCTGTTGTGACGACGGGCGACAACGTGCGCAGTCTCTACGGTATCGGCGCAAGTTCGCGCATCGTCAACTCCGGCACTATTGTGACCTACGGGTCATCGGGCGAAGCGATGTCGGTTTCCGGCGTGGATGCAACCATGACAAACCGAGGGACGATCGAGTCGCGCGGTGACGGCGGTTACGCGATGTATACTTCAGGACTCGGGACGACAATTTTGAATACGGGAGACATCACAGGTTTCGGATATAGTAATAATGGAATTGGTATATTCGGAGCAAATACCGATGCAGTCAATACAGGTCGCATTGATCTGGGTGAAAACGGAATGTTTGGCCTGTATAACGCAGCAGACGGCACTACGATTACAAACTCCGGACTCATCGAAACTGGCGGTTTTTTCGCATCTAATATATTCAGCGTTGGCCACGAACTAACAGTATACAACAGTGGATCACTTATAAACAAAGATGTGGATATTGGTTTCGCTATTTTATCCGACGGATTCAACTCAAGAATATACAATTCAGGGAATATCCAGACCGATGGGCTTGTTGCCGTCACATTGAGCGGGGCTGGAGGTTATATATATAACTCCGGAACGATTTCTGGAGCTCGATCTACAGGGGTGAATATTGCCTACTCTGTAATGGACAATGGCGGGTACATAACGGGGTCATACGCAGCGATATCTGCTTTTCACTCAACCCTGAACTTCCTGGCCGGATCCATTGTGGAAGGACGGGTTGTGCTCGATGGCTCCAACATTGATCTGGGGTTTGGCCCCGGCCTCAACACAGTGCTGACCTACGCGGGCAGTGCGAACACGATTGAATCCGTTAACCCCTATGCCAGCGCGGGCAGTACAATCGCCGTGCTCGATCGGGCAGGTCTGGTGCTGAGCGAGGACATGATCCTCGCGCTGACTGACGGCGCCGGCGGCCTGCCGCAATCGGGAAACAGCGCGTGCCTCGATCAGCCGGGCGCCAGGCAGGCATCGGCCTCACGGTGCGATGTCCATGCCTGGGTCGGACAGTTTGGTGGCGTGGTTGATCGGGACGGCCAGGAGGACCTCGCAGGCAGAAGCCTGAACCATTTGGGAACCAGAGCTGGCCTCGAAGTCATGACCTCCGACACGATCACGGGGGGTGTCTCCGTGGCCGCATTTGTAGCGACTGGCGAGGTGGGATTGAGCCAGGAGACATCCATGTCAGGCGGCGCGTTGGGCGCACATCTCCGTTTCGACCAGGGGAATTTCTTTGCCGATCTTTCGGCCATCTATGGCCTGCTCGACATCACCAGCACCCGCTCGGTGGCCGACAATACCTTGTCGGGGGGCCTCACCAGCGCCGAAGCCACATTCAATGGCAGCTTCTTCACCCCGGTGCTGACGGCGGGCGCCGATATCGGGCTCGGCGACACGGTGCTGACTCCGAGCGTGCGACTTCGCTATACGCAGATGTCGCTCGACGGCTACGAGGAGACAGGCGCCAACGACAATCTGGTGGTTGACGAGCGGACCGTCTCCGAATTCGCGCTGCGGGCACAACTGGCGCTGGCGCTCGTTCCGATGCTGACCGAGGACGGCACTCTGACCTGGACTTTACGCGCCGGCGCCGACGGCCGCAGGCGCACCGGCGACGAGGTGGATGCCAACCTGCTCGGCAGCGACATAAGCTTTGCGACCGGATCGGCGGGCGAGGCCTTTGGCGGGTTCCTCGGCGCCAACCTCGACTATCGGCTCCAAAGCGGCGTTACCGTCTCGGGCGATATCGAATATGCCGCCGACACCGCCGGCAGCCACGCCACGACCGCCCGCGCCACGCTCTCGGCCGGGTTCTGAGGCGCATCCCAGGCGCGAGAAGCGCGGCGCCATCGCGCCACCTTCCCTTCCCGCTCCGGCATCGCTAAGGTCCGCGCCGCATTGCGTTCGACCCATCCCAAGGTGATTGCCCGTGTCCGATATCCGTTTGCCGCGCGCGGCCGAAGCCGCCACCCAGAAGGCCAGCAAGCAATTGGGCAAGATGCCGACCTGGAATCTCGACGATCTCTATCCCGGCAATGAGTCGACCGCGCTGAAGCTAGATCTTGCGAAGGCTATCGCGGAAGCGCGGAGCTTCGAGGCGGATTACCAGGGCAAACTGACGGACCTCACCGCTTCGGGTGGGCTGCTCGCTGCGATCTCCCGTTACGAAGCCCTGAGCGATGTGACCGGCAAGATCGGCTCCTACGCCTTCCTGCAATATGTGCGGAACACGCAGGAGGCCGACAAGGTGAAGTTCCTCGGCGACACCAGCCAGGCACTGACCGACCTGTCGACCAGGCTGATCTTCTTCGGGCTCGAACTGAACCTGATCGACGAGGCGGTGCTGGAACAGGCATTCCAAAAGGACTCTGCACTCGCCCGCTACCGGCCCTGGTTTGCCGAACTCAGGAAGGCCAAGCCCTACCAACTCGACCAGAAGACGGAATCGCTCTTCCACGAAAAGAGCGTGACGGGCGCATCGGCCTGGAACCGGCTGTTCGACGAAACCATGGCAGCGCTCGAATTCGAGGCGGATGGCGAGACGCTGAACCTCGAAGGCATCCTCAACCTGCTGCAGGACCGCGACGAGACGAAGCGCGCGGCGGCGTTTCATGGTGTCTCGAAGACGCTGACCCAGAACGCGCGGCTCTTCACCCACATCACCAATGTGCTGGCCAAGGACAAGGAAATCTCCGACCGCTGGCATGGCTTCAAGGACATTGCCGACAGCCGCCACCTCGAAAACTCGGTCGAGCGCGACGTGGTGGATGCGCTGCAGAGTGCGGTGCGGGCGGCCTATCCGCGGCTGAGCCACCGATACTACGCCATGAAGGCGCGCTGGTTCGGCAAGGACAAGCTCAACGCCTGGGACCGCAACGCGCCGCTGCCCACATCGGACGAACGGCTCTATGACTGGAACGCCGCGAAGGAGACCGTGCTCGAGGCCTATGGCAAGTTTTCGCCGAAGCTGGTGGAAATCGCGACGCCGTTCTTCGAAAAGGGCTGGATCGATGCGCCGAGCAAGCCCGGCAAGTCGCCCGGCGCCTTCGCGCACCCCACCGTGCCGAGCGCGCATCCCTATCTGATGCTGAACTACCTCGGCAAACCGCGCGACGTGATGACGCTCGCCCATGAGTTGGGACACGGCGTGCACCAGGTGCTGGCGGGCCAGCAAGGCGCGCTGATGGCGCCGACGCCGCTGACCTTGGCCGAGACGGCATCGGTGTTCGGCGAGATGCTGACCTTCCGCTCACTGCTCGACAAGACCACCGACAAGCAGCAGCGCTTTGCCATGCTGGCCAGCAAGGTGGAGGATATGCTGAACACCGTGGTGCGGCAGATCGCGTTCTATACCTTCGAGCGCGAGGTGCACACGCAGCGGCGCGCGGGCGAACTCACCACCGAGGATCTGAACCGCATCTGGCTCGAGGTTTCAGCCGAAAGCCTTGGGCCCGCCATCACGCTGAACGAGGGGTACGAGATCTTCTGGTCCTATATCCGTCACTTCATCCACTCGCCGTTCTATGTGTACGCCTATGCCTTCGGGGATTGTCTTGTGAACTCCCTCTACGCACAGTATGAAAAGGCGCAAACCGGCTTCGCGGAGCGCTATCTTGAGCTGCTTTCGGCCGGGGGAAGCAAGCATCATTCCGAACTGCTCGCGCCGTTCGGGCTTGATGCGCGTGACCCGCAATTCTGGTCGCTGGGCCTGTCGATGATCGAGCGCCTGATCGGCGAACTCGAGGCGAACGCGCCGAGCTGAAGACTTACCGACCACCCGGCGCCCGCGGCGCCGGCATCTGAACCGAGGAAACAGCGCCGATGGCCGAGCAGAACACCCACACCGAGACCCACGAAACTGCGATGGATTATGCGCAGCACGAGGCGACCTGGAACCTGTTCATGGGGCTGGTGAAGTGGGGCATCGTCTCCGTGACGTTCATCGTGCTGGCGCTCTACGCGTTCATCGAGGGACATAGCGGTCTCGTCGGCTGGCTGCTGCTCGTGCTGTCCGTCGTCGTGCCGATCGCCGGAGTGGTGATGGGTAAGCAATCGAAGGCCTGATCCGGCCCATCCTGCGGGCCGCTCCAACCGGAGCGGACCGGTCCTTTTGACGCCAAGGGAGGGGCAGATGAGGGTTGCGGTTCTGAAAGAACGTGCCGCGGGCGAAGGCCGCGTGGCACTCTCGCCCGAAACAACGACAAAGCTGATTTCGCTCGGCGCGACAGTTGCCGTCGAACAGGGTGCGGGCTTCGGCGCGCGCTTTACCGATGCCGAATACGAGAAGGCGGGCGCGGAGTTGGGCGACGCAACGAGCGTTGTGGCCGGCGCCGACGTGCTGCTGACCGTGCGGCGCCCCGACGCCGGCCTGCTCGCGGGGATAGCCCCCGGGGCGCTGGTGATCGGCACCATGGACCCCTATGGCAACGAGGGCGACATCGTCGCGCTCGCCAATGCCGGCGTTTCAACCGTTGCGATGGAATTCATGCCGCGCATCACGCGTGCGCAGGTGATGGACATCCTGTCGAGCCAGGCGAACCTCGCGGGCTACCAGGCGGTGATCGACGCCGCATCGGAATTCGACCGCGCGCTGCCCATGATGATGACGGCGGCGGGCACGATCCGTCCCGCCAAGGTGTTCGTGATGGGCGCCGGTGTCGCGGGGCTGCAGGCGATCGCCACGGCGAAGCGTCTCGGCGCGATGGTCTCGGCCAATGACGTGCGGCCGGCGGCGAAGGAACAGGTCGAATCGCTCGGTGGCAAGTTCATCGCCGTCGAGGACGACGAGTTCCGTCAGGCGGAGACCTCGGGCGGCTATGCCAAGCCGATGTCGGCGGAATATCAGGCGAAGCAGGCCGCGCTGACCGCGCAGCACATCGCCAAGCAGGATATCGTCATTACCACTGCGCTGATCCCGGGCCGCAAGGCGCCGATTCTCGTTTCGGCCGCGATGGTCGAGACGATGGCGCCCGGTTCGGTGATCGTCGACCTTGCGGCGGAACGCGGTGGCAATTGCGAGCTGACGCGCGCCGGTGAAGTGGTCGACCATAACGGCGTCCGTATCGTCGGCTTCACCAATGTCGCGGGCCGCATCGCCACCTCGGCGAGCCAGCTCTATGCACGCAATCTCTCGGCCTTCGTCGAGACTCTGATCGACAAGAAGGCCAAGACACTGGCGGTGAACTGGGATGACGAATTGGTGAAGGCGACGCTGCTCACCCGAAACGGCCATGTCGTCCACCCCAATATCAAGGTGCCGGGCGCCGCCTGACACCCTGACACATATACGGCGAGGAGGCCGAGAATGGGCGCGATCGATCCCTTCATCTTCCAGCTGGCGATCTTCGTGCTCGCCATATTCGTGGGCTATTTCGTCGTCTGGGCAGTGACCCCGGCGCTGCATACCCCCCTGATGAGCGTGACCAACGCCATCTCCTCGGTGATCGTGGTCGGTGCACTGCTGGCGGTGGGCGTAAACCAGATCGGCGAGCCGAACTGGACGGCGAAGATCTGCGGATTCTTCGCGCTGATCCTCGCGAGCGTGAACATATTTGGCGGCTTCCTCGTCACCGAGCGCATGCTGGCGATGTACAAGAAGAAGGACGCCCCGGCCAAGGCGGCCGGGAAATGAGAGCCTTTCTCATCCTGCTGGCCAGCCTTGCGCTGCTTCAGGCGCCTGCTTTCGCGGGCGATTTCACCGATGCGGAACGCGCAGCGCTGGCCGCGCAGATCGAGACATTCGATGCCGCCATGCGGGTCAATGACTTTGCCACCGTCATCGGCACCATCCCGCCGGCGTTTCTCGCGCATTTCGCCAAAGGTGCAGGCCTCAGCACCGAGGACTTTATCCAGCGCCTGCCCCAGATGATGGAAGCGGGGATGCAGGGCGTCGAGCTGCAGGACTTTTCCATGTCGCTCGAGGACGCTCAATTCCTTGAACTTTCCGATGGCACGCCCTATGCGCTGGTCCCGACGGAAACCACCTTCAAGCTGGCCGAAAAGACCTATCGGGCCACGGGCGATACGCTCGGGCTCTACGACAACGGCACCTGGTATCTGGTGCGGGTGTCCGAAGCGGCGCAGGTCGAGGTGCTGGTCGCGGTTTATCCCGCCTTCGCCGATGTCACGTTTGCACCGAGCAATGTTGAGGTGATCTCCGAATGATCGGCCTCGTCACCGCCGCGGCTTATATCGCCACGGGCCTGGGCTTCGCGCTCTATCTTGGCACATGGACTTTCGCGCGCAACATGCTGACCCGCTGGCCGGAACGCTGGTTCGGCATCGGGCTGCTGATCGCGCCGCTGGGCTTCCTGCTCACGGCGCGGGCGCTGCAATCGGGTGCACAGTCCGAATCCGGCGCGCTGCTGCTGGGCGCCATGGCCGCCTTCTTCATCTCAACGATATCTGTGGCGACGGGCGTGATCCGGCTGAGCCGGACAGCACCCGCGGGGGAAACGACACCATGATTTCGGGCAATTTCGCCGCGCTGTTCTATCTGGTCGCGGGTGTGCTGTTCATCCTCGCGCTGCGCGGATTGTCGAGCCCGTCAACGGCGCGGCAGGGAAACCGCTTCGGCATGTTCGGCATGGGCATCGCCGTGCTGACGACGCTGGCGGTGGCAGGGCCAACCGACCCGCTCAGCTGGGTGCTGATCATCGGCGGCCTCGTGATCGGCGGCGGCATTGGCGCGTTCATGGCACGTACGGTGAAGATGACCGACATGCCGCAGCTCGTCGCCGCCTTCCACTCGCTGGTGGGCCTTGCGGCGGTGTTCGTCGCGGCGGCTGCGCTCTATGCGCCCGAGAGCTTCGGTATCGGTGAGGTGGGCCATATCCACCCGCCCTCGCTGATCGAGATGAGCCTTGGCGCCGCGGTGGGCGCCTTCACCTTCACCGGCTCGGTGATCGCGTTCCTGAAGCTCAATGGCAACATGAGCGGCAAGCCGATCCTGCTGCCCAGCCGCCACACCATCCACATCGCGCTCGGCGTGGTGCTGGTGCTCCTCATCGCCCTGTTCTTTTCGACCGGCAACCCGATCTTCTTCTGGCTGATCACCATCGTCGCGCTGGTGCTCGGGGTATTGATGATTATACCGATCGGCGGCGCGGACATGCCGGTGGTTGTGTCGATGCTCAACTCCTATTCGGGCTGGGCGGCCGCTGGCATTGGTTTCACGCTGGGCAATACGGCGATGATCATTACCGGTGCGCTGGTTGGCTCGTCGGGCGCGATCCTCAGCTACATCATGTGCAAGGCGATGAACCGCAGCTTCATTTCGGTGATCCTCGGCGGTTTTGGCGCCGATGCCGCCGCGACTGCATCGGGTGAGGAAGAGACCCGGCCGGTAAAGCAGGGCGCCGCTGACGACGCCGCCTACCTGATGAAGAACGCCTCGAAGGTCATCATCGTGCCGGGCTACGGCATGGCGGTCGCACAGGCCCAGCACGCGCTGCGCGAAATGGCCGACCTGCTGAAGGCCGAGGGCGTCTCGGTGAAATACGCCATCCATCCGGTGGCGGGCCGCATGCCGGGCCACATGAACGTGCTGCTGGCCGAAGCCAACGTCCCCTATGACGAAGTGTTCGAACTCGAGGACATCAACTCGGAATTCGCCCAGACGGACGTCGCTTTCGTGATTGGCGCCAATGATGTCACCAACCCGGCGGCAAAGACCGACAAGACCTCGCCGATCTATGGCATGCCGGTGCTGAACGTCGAAGAAGCGGGCACCGTGCTGTTCATCAAGCGCGGCATGGCTGCGGGCTATGCAGGGGTGCAGAACGAATTGTTCTTCCGCGACAACACCATGATGCTGTTTGGCGACGCGAAGAAAGTCACCGAGGAAATCGTCAAGGCGCTGGGACACTGATCACGGTGTTTGGCTACCGGAAAACGGAAGGCGGGACCAATCGGTCCCGCCTTCTGCTTTTTGTGTCCTGTTCCGCAGCGGCGCCCTATCGGGCGCCAATCGTCATGCCGCCGACCGGCGCTGCGCCTTTTGATGGGCAGTCTGGCTACGCACCGTGAAGTCGGCGATCGAGGTTTCGATGGCCGCCGCCTGACCTTCGGTCTGTTCGATGGCGGCATTGGTCTGTTCAACCAGCGCGGCATTTTGCTGGGTGATGTCATCCATCTCGCGCACGGCGCGGGCAACCTCGCCGACGGCGGCAGCATGCTTGCCATCGGTCTTGGCGATCTGGTCCATCAGCTCGGCATTGTCGCGCGCCGCGCGGCGCATGGCATCGAGCCGATCGGCGACATCGGCGACGAGCCTCGTACCGGTGCCGACCTCGGAGACCGACAGATCGATCAGCCCCTTGATCTGCGAGGAAGCCTCGGCGGCCGACTGCGCCAGCCGCCGCACCTCGATGGCGACAACGGCGAAGCCCTTGCCCGCTTCGCCCGCGCGGGCGGCCTCCACCGAGGCATTGAGCGCAAGCAGATTGGTCTGGAAGGCGATATCGTCCATCATGCCGATGATATTGGCGATATTGGCCGAGGAGGCGCTGATCTTGGCCATGGCTTCGGTGGCCTCGGCCATGACTGCGCCGCCGGCTTCGGCATTCTGCGACAGGCCCTCGGCATTGCGGCTGGCGTTGCGCGCCTGCTCGACACTGGCAGCCATGGCCGCGGCAAGGCCTTCCATAGCCTTGGTGGTGCGTTCGATGGTGGACGCCTGCCGCGTGGTGCGGTCGGAGAGGTCGTTGGCGCCTTCGAGCAGTTCGCCCGTCGCGAGCCGCAACCCGCCGACAGACTGGCCGAGATTGGAAATGACGGTCTCGAGCTGGTCGGCCAGGGCGTTGGTATCATCCTGCAGGCGCGCGAGCGCACCCTGGTAGGTGCCGCGCATGCGCACGGTGAGATCGAGCGCCGCCAGCCGCGCCAGCACCTTGCCGGTTTCATCGACGCCGGTGCCGACGGTATCGAGGAGGCCGTTGATCGAGGACGACAGGGTCGACATGGCCTCGTCCTCATACTTGGCCACAACGCGTTGCGAGAAATCGCCACGGCTCGCGGCGGCGACAACCCGCGCGAAATCGGTGGAGAGCTGCTCCATCATGTGGGCGCGGCTCTGCCGCTGCGTCTGGTCCATGCGTTCGACATCACGCGCCAGTTCCGCGGCCTTGTCGGCATTGTGCCGGGCGATCTCGGAGCGCTCGTCGGCCACGCGTAGCAGGCGGCCGGTATTGACCGTCATCCAGACGAGCGCGCCGGTCTCGACAATGAGGATCACCGCGTGCAGCAGGACGCGCGGGAAGCCGCCACCGCCATAGAACACCAGGTCGTCCACCGTCATGCCAAGGGCGAGGTGATGCACCGCGACCAGCGCCGCCCCGATGATGATGGCCCGCGCATCGTAAAGCAGCGCGCAGATGGCAAGCGCCGCGAAGAAGGCCATGTGAATATCGGTCTGGTAGGGCTGCCCCTTGGTGGCGATCAGCAGCGCCACGACTTCAGTCATCATCACCGCAACGGCGAGATAGCGAAAGCTCGGCCCGGTCTTGGCCACCAGGTAAGTGAGCCCGAGGGCCGCAAGTCCGGCGATGGACAGCATAGAGCCGAGGCCCGGCCCCCCGTTCAGCACAAGGTCCGTGACGACAACAATGGCCGTCACGAGGGCTGACAGGATGGCAACCAGACCCGCGGCCCAGCGGCGCAGGCGATCGATATTCAGGCTGGCAGCGGAGTCGCTGCCGTCATTGGCGTGGGTGTCGTGCACAATCCGCTCGCTTTCATGAAGAGAAGGGCGCCCCGGGCGCGCGCCCGGCCTTCGAAGCCCGCATCGGGGGCAAACGCCACGACGACATTGGGCAATTGCGTCGGCCCGACGATGAGCCCGCCGCTTGCCATGACCAGCTCCCACGCCGCCGTCTCGTCGACGGAAGGAGGGAACACCACAGCTACGGCGCCACGCTCAGCAGGCTGGAGCCTGTCGGCGGCAACTGCAGCAAGTGTCACGAGGCCAAAGGCCATGGCTGGAACGAGGGCGCGCACTTTATTCGGGTCAATTCTCGACGCTATCTCCCAAACCAATGCGCTCAGATGGTTACGAAACCGTATTTGACGGGACAATGTGTGCTGTCAGGCCACCACGATTTCTATCGGAGAAGAATTCCCGGGCACACTATCTCGCAGATGCAGCTAGACAACTTGCGTGTCGAGCGTGAATCCTTCATCGCGCCAGCCGGTGACGCCACCGGCCATGATCTTCACCCTGCGGCCGAGTCGAGCGAGCCGCAATGCGCCGCGCGCGGCGCCGTTGCAATGCGGGCCGGCGCAATAGGTGACAAACAGCGTATCCTCGGGCCAGGCCGCCATGCGGGTGGCGGTGATCTTGCCATGCGGCAGGTTGACAGCGCCCGGCACGTGCCCCTCGGCAAACAGTGCGGGACTGCGGACATCGAGCAGCACGAAATCGCTGGGCGGCAGGCTGGCATGCACATCCCAGCAATCGGTTTCGAACCCGAACTCGGCGGCGAAGTGCGCCACGGCCTCTGCGGCTGGGGCTGCGGGGGTTTCAGCAACGGCACTGGACATCTGGCACTCCTTGTCTGGACATTGCCGGTTTTGCCGCTTCCCATCGAAACGCACGAGTGGCAGGATCGCCAGCATTCGCAACAATCCCGCCAAATTGGCACGCAGGCACACACCAATGACACCGCCCCCTGCCCCCAGCACGCCAGAGCTCACCGGACCGCTGGTCGTGGCGCTGGCCTATGACGGGCTCTGCACCTTTGAATATGCAATCGCCGCGGAAATCTTCGGGCTTTCGCGGCCCGAGATGGGCACAGGCTGGTACCGCTTCGCTACGGCGGCGGTTGAGCCGGGACCACTGCGCGCCCATGGCGGCTTGCGCTTCGAGGTCGACGGCGGGCTCGAACTGCTGGATGTGGCCGACCTGATCATTGTGCCCGGATGGAAAGGCATCGCGATCCCGGTGCCCCAGGCGCTTGCCGCGGCGCTGCAGGCGGCTCACGCCAGGGGTGCGCGGCTCGCGTCAATCTGTTCCGGCGCTTTCGTGCTCGCAGCGACGGGATTGGTCGATGGCCAGCGCGCCGCCACCCACTGGCGCTACGCTGAGGCCCTGGCGCGGGCCTACCCGGAGGTCACGGTCGATGCCTCGGTGCTTTATGCCGAGACGGGCCGGGTGTTCACCTCGGCCGGCTCGGCAGCCGGGATCGACCTGATGCTGCATATCGTGCGCGGCGATTTCGGCCCCGACGCAGCCAACGCGGTGGCGCGGCGGCTGGTGGTGCCGGCGCATCGGAGCGGCGGACAGGCGCAATTCGTCGACCGCCCGGTGCCGCGTCACGCAGGATCGCGACTGGCACCTGTGCTGGACATGATCCGCGACGATCTTGCGAGGCGGTGGAGCATTGCCGACATGGCGCGGGCCGCCGCGATGAGCGAGCGCTCCTTCCTCCGCCGCTTTGCCGAGGCGACGGGCACGGCGCCAGGCGCATGGCTGGCGCGGGTGCGCATTGAGGAAGTGCGGCGTCTGCTCGAGACCAGCAGCGCGCCTGTCGACGAAATCGCCCGCATCGTCGGCTTCGGCAGCGCGACCAACCTGCGCCAGCATTTCCGCGCCGCCACCGGGCTCGCCCCCCGCGACTATCGCGAGCGCTTCGGCGGCGAGGCAATCGGCACGGGCGGATTGGTAGAAATTTCTTAGCCTTAATCGCGCCTTAACCGGAGCCGGTTGACCATCCCCAAAACGAGACAGCACGAGTCGGCAGGGTCGCCGATCCGGTGCGGAAATATCTCTCGCCAGAAGAAGACTTGGGGAACGATGGCGCGTATTCTGATTGTTGACGACGAACCGGCGCAGTTGCGACATACGGCCGAAGCTACGGCCAAGGCAGGGTTTCAGCCGATGACGGCCATGTCGGGCCGGCAGGCGCTGGACATGCTGCGGACAGACCCGGCGATTCGCGCCGTGGTGCTCGATGTCGTGATGCCGGAAACCGATGGCTTTGCCGTGCTCGATGCCATGCGCGCCGAAGGAATCGGGGTGCCGGTGGTCGCGCAGGTGACGCAGCCGGCAATCGAGACGATCGAGACCCTGTCGCGGCTCGGCGCCACCGACTTTGTCGTGAAACCCGCCTCCCCCGAGCGCCTGCTGATGGCGCTGCGCAATGCGCTGAAGCTCAGTGCCCTCGAACGGCTGGTACAGAGTGCCGATGCCCGAGCCAATGGCACGATGGGCGCAAACGAACTGCTGGGCTTCGGCCCGGGCATGGAACGCGTGGCAACGCTGGCGACCCGTGCGGCCAAGATGGCCTTCCCCGTGCTGATCGAAGGCGAAGCCGGCACCGGCAAGGAGCGATTGGCGCGCGTCATCCACGGCATGTCCGACCGGGCCGGCAGGCCTTTCGTGCGCCTTGATTGCGGCGGTGCGTCCGAGGCCGAACTCGAACTCATGCTGTTCGGCGAGCGCCGCGGTGGCACAGGGGTCGCGCAGCCGGATCGCCCCGGCAAGCTGATGGAGGCCCATGGGGGCACGCTGCTGCTCTCGGAAATCGGCGAACTGCCCGGCGATCTGCAGGGCCGGATCGCCAAGTTCATCGAGACCGGCGAATATCTGCCGCTCGGCGCCGAGCGCCCGGTTCGCGCCAATGTGCGGGTTATCACCACCACCCGCCGCCGGTTGCTCAACCTCGCCAAGGCCGGGCTGGTGCGCGAGGATCTCTACTATCGGCTCAACGTCTTCCCGGTTTACCTGCCGCCGCTCCGCGACCGCGGCGAAGATGCGGCGCTGCTCGCCCGGCATTTCCTTGCGCGCTTCGCCGCCGAGACCGGCCGCCGCGTGACGGGCATCGCGGGCGATGCTTTGGCGCTGCTTTCGCGGCAGCCCTGGCCGGGCAATGTGCGCGAGCTCGAGACGGCGGTCTATCGCGCGGTGGCGCTTGCGAGCGGCTCCGAGGTCGCGGCCGAGGATTTTCCGCAATTGCTGCGTGCCGATGCTGGCCGCGACGGACTGGTGCGCCTGATGCTGCGCGAGACGGCTTCAGCTCCGGTTCATATCGACGATCCTAGTCTGATCAAGCGTGAAAGCGCACGGAGCGAGGCGACGCAGGATCGTTTCCTTGCACCGACTGGCGAAGTGGCGGCCTTGGCCGACATGGAGCGCGATCTGATCGTATTTGCCCTGGGGCACCACAACCACCGCATGTCGCGCGTGGCGCGGGCCCTCGGGATCGGGCGATCGACGCTCTATCGGAAGCTTAGGGAATATGGACTGGACGAAGGGCTGGAGAGCGATGCGGCCTAGCGGGAGCGGGGCGACCCGTTGCTGCAAATCCACACTCGGCTCTCACAAAAACGCGAGGAATTGTCGCGTTCAGGTTTTGTGAGTTAAGCACAGATCAGAGTTGGGAAGAGGCCGTGCTCCCCCTTGGCACACCCCCTATCTCGACGCCCCGGCGGGGGCACGGAGTGAATGATGTCGCAGTTGAAGGCCATGGTGCTCGCGGGCAGCTTCGCGCTGCTGTCTCCTTTTGCCGCAATGGCTCAGGAGGTGGTTCAGGTCGCGGGCGTCGAGGCGACACGCGTCGTGATCGCACCGCCCCAGACGGAGCTGGGACGCACAATCAAGGCGCAGCTTTCCGTCGCCTATCAGTCGGCCGATCGCGCGAGCCGCAGCTACGCCCAGACGCAGAAGCTGTATTTCTTCTATGGCGCCCGGCATTTCGAGCCGATCTGGCTGACCGAGCAGCCCGATGGCACGGCGACATTGTCGCCCAATGCCGAAAAGATCATCGCGGTGTTCAAGAATGCCGCGCTGGAGGGCTTCCGCCCCGAGGATTATCTGACGCCAGACCTCGACCTTGTCGCGGCGGGGAACGACCCGGTGAAGCTCGCGGCGCTCGAGACAGCGTTTTCATCGGCCGCGGTGCGCTATGCGCAGGACGCCTATGGCGGCCGTGTCGACCCGCGCAAGGTCAACGATGCCTGGACGATCACCCCCAAGCGCATCAGTGAAGCCGATACCTTGGTGAAGCTGGCCGAGAGCACCGACCCGGGTCAGGTTCTGTATGACCTGAGCCCGAAGTCGCGCGAGTTCCTCGGGCTGAAAGCCGCCCTCGCGACGTTCTATGAGGATGACGAGGTCAAGGACGAGGCCATCACCATACCCGATGGCAAGCTCTTGAAGCCCGGCATGCTGGACGAGCGTGTGACGCTGCTGCGCCAGCGGCTCAACGTCGCCGAGCCCGATATTCCGGAAACCGCCGGCGCCGATGCCAAGGCCGACATCAGTTATGATGCAGCGCTCGTCGCTGCCGTCGAGGAATTCCAGAAGAGCCTTGGCCTCAACGCCGATGGCGTGGTCGGGCCTGCGACCATCGCCGCGCTCAATGGCGCGACCGCCACCACCAAGCAAGACATCATCGCCAACATGGAGCGGTGGCGCTGGGAGCCCGATGACTTCGGCACCTTCGAGGTGGAAGTGAACATTCCGGAGTTCCGCCTCTGGATCAAGAAGGACGGCGCCGTGCATTACACGACGCGCGTCGTGGTCGGCCGGCCACAGAACCAGACACCGGTGTTCAACGATGTGATCGAGCACATCGTCGTCAACCCGTACTGGAACGTGCCGTCATCGATCGCCGTCAACGAGATCAAACCGCACCTGATCGCGAATCCCGGCTATCTCGCCAGCCAGAACATGGAAATGCTCTATGGCGGCAAGGTCGTAAACGCCTCGGCCATCGACTGGAACCAGGCCAACATAAGGCAGTTCCACATCCGCCAGCGGCCGGGTGGCGGCAACGCGCTGGGCCAGATCAAGTTCCTGTTCCCCAACGAGCACGACGTCTACCTGCACGATACGCCCTCCAAGTCGCTGTTTGCCCGCTCCTTCCGGGCCTATAGCCACGGCTGCGTGCGCGTCGAGAACCCGATGGAGTTTGCCGGCGCGCTGCTGGCGCTCGAGCCGAAGATAACGCTCGCCTCGATCGAAGGCATGGTGGGCGGCGACAAGGAGCGCTGGCTGAACCTCACCCAGAAGATCCCTGTCCACATCTCCTACTTCACCCTGCGTGTCGACGAGGACGGCTCGATCCGCTCCTATGGCGACGTCTATGGGGCGAACAAGAAGCTGATCGACCTGCTGGGTCTCTGAGACCCCCGACCTGTCACCGCACCGGCTTTCGCAAGAGACCATTTGCCACCCCGCCCGGACGCTGAAAACGCGGACCGGGCGGCGACTTTTCGTCCGACTCGTCCTATAGTGACGACGTCGATATAGAGGGATTGAGGGGCTTTCGATCGGCGCCGGGCACCGAGCATTAACTGCCGCTTAGCAGTTCGGCCTTGCTTAAGCCCGTTTTGGCGCATAGCAATTCGCTTCGGAGGGCATTTCCATGCCGTCTTTACGGGGTGTTAGCGTTAACTTTTCCTCATCGAGTTGGCGTTAGTCTCGTGCCGGTAATGCGTAACAAGATGGGCTGATCGAGGCGTGTTGAGACTGGCTGGATTGATCAAGGGCAGGTTGACGCGGCTCATCGGAGCAGCCGTCTTTGCCCTATTGGTCGCCGGACCACTGCTCACGGCAGGCGCCGGTGGCGAGGCCAGTGCCGGCGGCGGCGACCGTACCCTCTGGCTGCATCACACCCATACTGGAGAGACCGGCCGCTTCACCTACATGAAGAACGGCAGATACGACCAGACAGTTCTGAGCCGGATGAACGTCTTCCTCGCCGACTGGCGGACGAAGGACGCGACCAAGATGGACCCCAAGCTGTTCGACCTGCTTTGGGAAGTGTACCAGGAAGTAGGCGCCACCCAGCCCTACAACATCGTTTCATCGTACCGCTCGCCCAAGACAAATTCCATGCTGCGCAAGGCCTCGTCGGGCGTTGCCGAGAACTCTCAGCATATGCGCGGCCAGGCGATGGACGTGTTCATCCCCGGAGTGAACCTCTACAAGCTGCGGGCCGCCGCCATGAAGCACCAGGTGGGCGGCGTCGGCTACTACCCGACTTCGGGCAGCCCATTCGTCCATATGGATACCGGCAACGTCAGGGCCTGGCCGCGGATGACACGCCAGCAGCTCGCCAAAGTGTTCCCCGACGGCAAGACCCTGCACCTGCCCGTCGACGGCAAGCCGCTGTCGGCCGCGGGCAGGCAATATGCCATGGCCGAATGGAACAAGTGCCGAACCGTGCCCTGTGGGCGTGGCGAGATATTTGCGCGCCCAACCGATGACAGCGTGATGCTTGCGAGCCTGCCCGCGGAGAAGGCGCCGAGCCTTGCCGCGCCAGTGCCGGCGCTGCGCCCCGCGACGCTTGCCGCCGACATGCCTGCTCTCGCGATGGCGGCCGCAGAAGACCCGACGCAGCGCGTCGTGCCGACCATCGCCGTGACCGCACCGCTGCCAGTCGAACGTCCGGCGCGGCTCGGCGGCGGCGAAATTCAGGTCGCCGCGCTCGCGCCTCAGAAGGACGGCACCATGCAGGATGCCTTCGCGGCGGCCGGTGCCCCCTTCCCTGCCATGAAATCCGAGCGGATGAAGCTTGCGACCCATGACGTCGCGCCCATCGAAGGTGTTCCCACCACCGCGCTCGCGGCGCTCGACAGCATCGACAGCGCCCCCAAGGGCCGTGTGCTGATGAGCAATGGCTCGGGCATGATGGCGGCCTATGCCGCACCAGATGGCGCCGAGCTCAAGCTCCGCTCGCTGATTGACGACAAGACCGAGCTCGCGGCTCTGCCGGACCTGCCGATGGGCCAACCCATTGGCTCGGGGGGCACGATGTTCGAGGGCACTTTCGGCGCCGTTGGCGCTGCCGCGCGCGGCGACGTTGCACGGGCGCTGGCAACCCTGGCGCATAATCGCCAGCCCAACGCCGCGATCAGCCTCGCCGAGTTCGATCTCGTCGCACCAGAACTCGACCACGTGAACGAGACGCTGGTCGAACCGCAGCCAATGACAGCCGCCTTCTGGGCCGACCTGACCGAAGCCGAGGGCGATATCGAGAAGGGCACGCAACTCGGGCCGCTCACCGGGCGGGTTGCCTTCGTCGCTCCGGATACGGCCGTGCCGGTCTATGACACGTTCATCGTAGTATCGACGCCACTGCTCGTCGCCGGTATCTGAGGGCCGGCCCCGCGACATATTCGACGGGTCTGCATATATCCTGCACGATACCGCCCAAAACTCAGCGCAATCTGGGCACAAACCCAGCGCGCGAACGTTGATTTGCACGCGCCCAGCCTCTAAGTCAGAACGAGGTCCGGCATGGCCGCGCCCAACCCGAACAGGCTGCCGATCTTGGATCATCCGCAAACCCCATTGCTCGACAAAACCGACTGGCCCTCTGACATGAAGGGGCTGAGCCGCGACGAGTTGCAGCAGCTGGCGGAGGAATTGCGGGCCGAGGTGATCGACGCCGTGTCGGTGACGGGCGGGCATCTGGGAGCGGGCCTCGGCGTCGTCGAGCTGACTGTTGCGCTGCACGCGACCTTCGATACACCGCATGACCGGCTGATCTGGGACGTCGGCCACCAGGCCTATCCGCACAAGGTACTGACCGGCAGGCGGGACCGCATCCGCACGCTGCGGCAGAAGGAAGGGCTTTCCGGTTTCACCCGGCGTGCGGAGAGTGCCTATGACCCGTTCGGAGCCGGGCATTCATCGACCTCGATCTCGGCCGGGCTCGGCATGGCTGTCGCATCGGAGCTCAAGGGCGAGCGCCGCAACGTCATCGCCGTCATCGGAGATGGCGCCATGTCGGCAGGCATGGCCTATGAGGCCATGAACAATGCCGGCGCCATGGATGCACGGCTGGTCGTCATCCTCAACGACAATGACATGTCGATTGCCCCGCCCACCGGCGCGATGCGATCGTACCTCGCCAAGCTGGTGTCCGGTCCGGCCTATCGTGGCTTCCGTGATACGGCGAAATCCATCACCGAGAAGATGCCGCGCGTCATCCACGAGGCGGCGCGCAAGACCGAGGAATTCGCCCGCTCGTTCTTTACCGGCGGCACGCTGTTCGAAGAACTGGGCTTCTACTATGTCGGCCCGATCGACGGGCACAATCTCAACGACCTGCTGGACGTGCTGGCCAATGTCAAGGCCGCGGAGACCGGACCGATTCTGGTGCATGTCGTGACCAAGAAGGGCAAGGGCTACGCCCCCGCCGAGAATGCCGCCGACAAATACCATGGCGTGACGAAGTTCAACGTCATTACCGGCGCGCAGGCCAAGGCCCCCTCCAATGCGCCTTCCTACACGTCTGTGTTCGCCCAAAGCCTGATCGCCGAGGCGAAGGCCGACGATCGGATCGTCGCGATCACCGCCGCCATGCCGTCCGGCACCGGGCTCGACAAGTTCGAGGAACTGTTCCCGAGCCGTATCTTCGATGTCGGCATCGCCGAGCAGCACGCCGTGACCTTCGCGGCGGGGCTCGCCACCGAGGGCCTGAAGCCCTTCGTGGCCATCTACTCGACCTTCCTGCAGCGTGCCTATGACCAGGTGGTGCATGACGTGGCCGTGCAGAACCTGCCTGTCCGCTTCGCCATCGACCGTGCGGGCTATGTGGGGGCGGATGGGCCGACCCATGCGGGTAATTACGATGCGGCCTTTCTGGGCGCCATTCCCAACATGGTGCTGATGGCCGCGGGCGACGAGGCCGAGTTGAAGCACATGGTGGCGACAGCGGCCGCCTATGATTCCGGCCCGATCGCCTTCCGCTATCCGCGCGGCGAAGGCTTGGGTGTCGACATGCCCGAGCGTGGCCAGGTGCTGGAGATAGGCAAGGGCCGGGTGCTGCGCGAAGGCAAGTCGGTCGCCATCCTGAGCTATGGTACGCGGCTCGGCGAAGCGCTTGCCGCTGCGGAGCGGCTCGGCGCCTACGGGCTTTCACCCACGGTTGCGGACGCCCGCTTCATGAAGCCGCTCGACACCACGCTCATCACCCGGTTGGCGCGCGAGCATGAGGTGCTGCTGACGGTGGAGGAGAACGGCGTCGGCGGCTTTGGCAGCCATGTCGCGACGTTCCTCGCCCGCCAGGGCCTGCTCGACGGGCACCTGAAGTTCCGCCCCCTGATGATCCCCGACACGTTTACCGAACAGGCCTCGATAAACGACATGTATGCCCAGGCAGGGCTCGACCGCGCCGGCATCGTGGCGACGGTGCTTGCGACACTCGGCATGGACGCCGCGGCGAAGATTGTCGGCAAGCTCCAGTAACCCGCAGGTCGCGTTCCTGAAACGAGTCCGGGATGAGCTCTCGATATCGCAACCCCGCTTTTGCGTGCGTACGGTTGACCCTCACAGGACTCCCGGACCGAGAATCTGCTAACCAGCCGACATGCAGGTAAGAATCGATATGGGGCGGACGGCGCCGGGCCCCGGCGCTGCGGGCGGCGAGGCCGCACTCGACCTCGAAGAATTGCTGGCGACACGCCTCCTGGTGCAGGGCAATTCCGGCTCGGGCAAGTCGCACCTCTTGCGCCGTCTGCTCGAGCAGAGCGCGCCCTATGTGCAGCAATGCATCATCGACCCCGAGGGTGACTTCATCACGCTGGCCGAGAAGTTCGGGCACACGGTGGTGGATGCCGAGCGCTCGGAAGCCGAACTGACCCGCATCGCCGGCCGGGTGCGTCAGCACCGCGTCTCGGTGGTGCTGAACCTCGAAGGGCTCGACGCCGAACAGCAGATGCGGGCGGCGGCGGCGTTCCTCGGCGGCATGTTCGATGCCGAGCGCGACTTCTGGTACCCGGTGCTGGTGGTGGTGGACGAGGCGCAGCTTTTCGCCCCCGCCGTCGCAGGCGAAGTCTCGGACGAGGCGCGGAAGGCCTCGCTCGGCGCCATGACCAACCTGATGTGCCGCGGCCGAAAGCGCGGGCTTGCCGGGGTGATCGCGACACAGCGGCTGGCAAAGCTGGCCAAGAACGTGGCTGCAGAGGCCAGCAACTTCCTGATGGGCCGCACCTTTCTCGATATCGATATGGCGCGCGCCGCAGACCTGCTCGGCATGGACCGGCGGCAGGCCGAAATGTTCCGCGACCTGCAGCGCGGCCACTTTGTGGCCCTTGGGCCGGCATTGTCGCGACGGCCGCTGCCGGTGGTGATTGGCACGGTCGAAACCGGCGCGCGCTCGACGAGCCCGAAGCTGCTGCCGCTGCCGGACGCGCCCGCGATTTCGACGGAGGACCTGTTCCGCCCCGAGCCGGAAGATGAGCGCGTGGTGCGTCGTGCCGTACCGCGCCCCATGCCCGAGGCGACAGCGGACCTCCTCGCTCGGCTGGTGAAGCCCACGCCCGCCCCGGCGACGGCGCTGCGACCGACGGAGCCGGAACTCGGCGAGGCTGAACGCAACGCGCTGTATGATGCGGTGCTGAGCGAGTTGCTGGACGACCCCGACGCAGCCTTCCGCACCGTGCCGGTCCTCTACCAGGACTTTCTGGTGCGCTGCCGCATCCGCCGGGTGCGCGGCGAAAGCCTTGGTCTGCCTGCCTTCCGGCGACGGCTGGCGGTCGTGCGCGCCGGTGTCGACCACGAGGCGACCGAAACCGAGATCTGGTCGCGGGCGCTGGCGCTCGCCGAGGGCCTTGCCGAGGACGTGCAGGGCGTCTTCCTGCTCCTGGCGCAGGCGAGCATTGCGGGTGCACCCTGCCCGCCCGACGCGGCGCTGGCGCGCATCTACGGCACGCATTCGACGAGCCGCGCACGACGACTGCTGAGCTATTACGAGGAGCGCGGCCTGATTGTCATCCGCATCGACCAGAAGGCCGGCCGCTCGATCATCTTCCCCGACCTCGGCACCGAGACGGCGGCGGGCGACCCGGCAGCACCAGACGATGTGGTGCGAAAGAGCGCCGCCGAATAGCCGCCGGTTCAGCCGCCGGGCACGAGGCCCTTGCGGCGGAACACCGTGACATACTCGTTGAAGAACTGGATATCGGCGGATTTCTCGTAACCGGCGAGGATCGCGCCGAATTCCGGATCTTCCGCGGCCCAGCCTACCCAATCGAAGCCATCCTGCGAGGTGACGAAGAGATCGGGCGGCGTGCGCTTGAAATCTTCGCGCAGGGTCGCGCGCTCGTCGATCTCGACGGCGTTGATGCGTTCCAGCGCGGCACCCCGAGCCTGCGTGTCGGCGCGCAACCGCCAGGCACTAAGCGTGGTCAGCATGGCCGGAGCGGAATTGATGAAGCTGCCGCCGACCTGTCGGATCGCCGGATTGGCAAGCCCGATGTCGGAGCTGATATTCGCGACGAGCCGGCCCGGCCCGAAGGATGCCAGATGCTCGACCACCGGCACGCGGCCCTTCCACACCTCGAGCAGTTGCTGGATGGGCAGCACGGCAAAGAACAGCGCCACACCGAGCGGCAGCGCCTTGTCGAACAGGCGGATGCTCTGCCGATTGGCCTCGGCGAAGGCGAGGAGATAGCCGAGAAGCAGGAAGGTGAAGGCCGGCATGACCTGGTAGAAATAGCCCTTCGACTGCGCGAGATAGCTCGCCATCAGCCCAAGCGCCATCACCGCGAAGGCGAGGAACAGCGGCGACAGCCGGAAATGCTGTCGCGCGGTGAGGAGCGCGATGAGGCCGACGCCGACGAAGCCGCTCGCCGGGATGGCGATGAACATCATCCACAATGGCCGGCGGTCGGGCACATAGGCAACGGCCAGCTTGGGGAACAGCGTGCCGAAATAGGCCGGGAAGTAGAGCGCCGTCAGCGCCCAATAGGCGAGAAAAAGTCCGGCCGCGATCAGCAGTTCCGGCCAGAACAGCGGTCGGATGGACCGGAGGCGCACGGCGTAGAACAGCCCCACGCCGACAAGCGGCAGCACGAAATAGGGCTTCACCCAAGCAGCGAAACCCGCCAGCAGCCCGAGGACAAGAATGGTGCCGAGCGGCAGCCGCTCGCCCTTGGCGCGGATGGCGGCGCCAACGGCCACCGGCAGCAGCGCCATGGTGACAAAGTGCTCGCGCTGGGCGAAATCCATGCCCCAGGCGGCGCCCACCAGCATGAAGGCCAAGGGAGCGAAAATCTCTGGGCGCGCGATCAGGCCGTAGCGGCGGACGAGGCGGGTGGCATAGAGCACCGAGGCGAGCGCGAGACCGACCGTCTGCAGGACGATCAGGGGCTCGGGCGCCGTACCGAGCAGCCGCCCGAGCAGCACAGCCGGCATGTAGAGGAACGCCGCGATGGGTGGATTGGATTCGAGAATCTGCTCGTAGAGCTGCTGGCCTGCAAGGATGCGCTCGCTGACCGTCGTGAGCCAGGCCACATCGGGTCCCGGCGGCCCGGAGAGGTGCAGGGCGAGGATCACCAGCACGGTGACAGGCAGCACCAGATCGGCAAGTGCGAGGCGCGGCAGGGCGCGCCGGGCAGGAGTGAGGGGCATGTCGGTCATGAACAGGGTCGGCTCCGGAACGGCCGACCCTAGCCGAGACCCGCTTTAGGCGGGGTAAATGCCGAGGCTCAGTCGAGCTCGGCCTCGGTGGGGGCGGCAGCCATCCCGAGCGCCGTCATGTAGAGCTCGAGCAGCGCTTCCTGCTCCATGCGCTCGTTGTGATCCTGCTTGCGGATGGAGACGATCTTGCGCAGCACCTTGGTGTCGAAGCCGTTGCCCTTGGCTTCGGCATAGACCTCCTTAATGTCCTCGGCGATTGCAGCCTTTTCTTCCTCGAGCCGCTCGATACGCTCGATGAAGGCGCGCAGCTGGTCCTGGGCGACGCTATCGGGGGAGACGGTGGACATGGCTCTTCCTTTGTTGTGCGGCGCTCCTTGAAGCGCGTCACGCGCCGCAACTCAAGCCCCAAGGCCGACAATCTCCGCGCAATCCACATTGCGGCCGGTCGCCGGGCGGCTTAGCAACCAAGGCCGGACGGGCTCCGCAATTCCGCCCCGCGCCCATGCGAGCATACGACTTAAGTGTTGACTTGAAGGCGTGGCGTGGCACAACACCGCCCGACTGACTACAGGCTTTTTCGAACGCCGGACCCGACCCTTGCGCTATATCCTGGCCATCGCCGGTCTGCTTACCGCCATCGTCCTGGCGATTGTCCTCTATAGTTTCATTCCCCGCGCAGGCGTGCCCGGTTCGGCGCAGGCGCAGAGTACGGCAACCCCGGCGCCTGCCGCCGGTGCGCCCCCTGCGCAAGACAATTCCGCAGAGAACGGCGATGGCAGCCTCAAGGTCTGCAACCAGACGTCAAACACCGTATCGATCGCGCTCGGCTACAAGGCCGTGAAGGGCTGGCAGTCGGAAGGCTGGTGGGTGGCAAAGGCCGGCGAATGCAAGGATGTCTATAACGGCCGCCTCGACGCGCGCTATTACTACATCTTCGCGGCCGACGATGACGGCGGCGGAGTCTGGGACGGCACGAACTACATGTGCACCCGTGACGAGAGCTTCACCATCTTCGGGGTTGAGGATTGTCTGGCGCGGGGCTACGAACGTACAGGCTTTTTCGAAGTCGATACCCAGAACAAGCCAAACTGGACGCTGCAGCTGACGGACGGGGAGGTAGTCAGCAACGGCACCGACTCACCTGACGACAACCAGTCGCTCGAAGGTGGCGCGCCGCTTGGCGACGAAACCGGAGCAGATGGGGCCGATGGTGGCGACGGCGCCGCAGGGTCCTCCGATGACGTTCCTACCGATGAAGGTGCAATTCCCCAATGAGACGCATGAGACGCGTGAAGATCGTCGCCACCCTGGGCCCGGCGTCCAATGACGAGGCGACTATCGAGAAGCTGGCGCGCGCGGGCGCCGATGTGTTCCGCATCAACATGAGCCATGCCAGCCACGATCTGCTGAAGCAGACCGTGCAGCGCATCCGCAGTGTCGAGCACCGCATCCAGCACCCGATCGGCATCCTCGCCGACCTGCAGGGCCCCAAGCTCCGCGTGGGCAAGTTCGCCGATGGCGCGGTGATGCTGGCGCAGGGCGCGAAGTTCCAGCTCGATTCCTCCGATGCACCCGGCACGGCGGAACGCGTGCAGATGCCGCATCCCGAAATCATCGAAAGCGTCTCGGTCGGCGACCGCCTGCTCCTCGACGACGGCAAGCTGCAGCTGAAGGCCACCCGCGTCGGCGGCGGCATCATCGAGACCGAAGTGATCTATGGCGGCAAGCTTTCCGACCGCAAGGGCGTCAGCCTGCCCGACACGCTGCTGCCCGTCGGTGCGCTGACCGAGAAGGACCATGCGGACCTGCTCAAGGCGCTCGAGAACGAGGTGGACTGGATCGCGCTCAGCTTCGTGCAGCGCCCCGAGGACATTATCGACGTGCGCAAGATCGTTCAGGGTCGCGCCGGCGTCATGGCCAAGATCGAGAAACCGCAGGCCGTCGAGCGGCTCGAGGAAATCATCAGGCTGTGCGACGCGTTCATGATCGCCCGCGGCGACCTCGGCGTGGAAATGCCGATCGAGACCGTGCCTGGCCTGCAGAAGCGCATGATCCGTATCGCCCGCCGCTTCGGCAAGCCGGTGGTGGTGGCGACGCAGATGCTCGAATCGATGATCACCTCGCCGGTGCCGACCCGCGCCGAAGTGTCGGACGTGTCGATCGCGGTGTTCGAAGGCGCCGACGCCATCATGCTCTCGGCAGAAAGCGCCTCGGGCCAGTACCCGGTCGAAGCCGTGACCATGATGAACAAGGTCGCGACGGCGGTTGAGAACGACGTCAACTATCGTGGCATCATCCGCGCCCAAGCAGCGGAGCCCGAGGCAACCGCGGCCGACGCCATTTCGGCGGCGACCCGCCAAGTGGCCGAGACACTCGACCTCGCTGCGATCGTCACCTACACCGCGTCGGGTTCGACGGCGATCCGCGCCGCCCGCGAGCGGCCCGGCAAGCCGATCCTGGCGCTCTCGCCCAACCTCAAGACCGTCCGCCGTCTCTCGGTGGTCTGGGGCGTGCATACCGTCGAGACACCTGATGCGGTGAACCTCGAGGACATGGTCGACCGCGCCTGCGTCATCGCCTACCAGGAAGGCCTTGCCCGCCCCGGCGACCGCATCGCCATCACCGCCGGCGTGCCGCTCGGCACCCCGGGCGCCACCAACATGCTGCGCATCGCCTTCGTGCGGCAGGACGGTGCCGGGTCCTCGTAAGGCGCAGATGCATTGATCGGACCTCATCCTTCGACACGCTCAGGATGAGGTCCGGATGCGCCCTTCCCCGCCTGCAGGGGAGGACAGACGTAGAGGCCCTCGCCCGTCGACAAGCTCAGGGTGAGGGTTGGCGGGCTACCTCGAAGCCCATATTTCTCGGATGTCATGCCGGCGCAGGCCGGCATCCATCCCCCGATGCAGCACCTTGCGGCTGGGGACCTATCTCAAGCTGGACCCCGGCCTGCGCCGGGGTAACACTCGAGCATCTGGCGCGCTCCCGCCGCACACGCGAACCAGGAGACTCACAATGTCCAAGCTCGATGCCGTTCTCGCCCATGTCGATGCCCATCTCGATGAGAGCATCGCGCGCCTTGAGGCGCTGGTGGCGATCCCCTCGATTTCGACCGACCCCGCCTATGATGGCGAAGTGCGCCGCGCCGCCGAAGTGCTGGCCGAGGAAGTGCGCCTGTTGGGATTTACGGCGAGGGTCGCCGACACCATCGGGCATCCGGTCGTGGTCGGGCACGACCTCTCGGCCGAGGGCAAGCCGCATGTGCTGTTCTATGGCCACTATGACGTGCAGCCGGTGGACCCGGTGAGCCTGTGGCACACCGATCCGTTCAAGATGGAAATCCAGAAGCGTGCGGATGGCGATACGGTGCTCATCGGCCGCGGAACGTCGGACGACAAGGGGCAACTGCTGACTTTCCTCGAGGCCTGCCGCGCCTATCGCGCGGTGAATGGCGCGCTGCCCTGCAAGGTGTCGCTGTTCTTCGAGGGCGAGGAGGAATCGGGTTCAAAGAGCCTGCCGGAATTCCTGCCGCGCACGCGCGAGGAATTTGCCGGCGCCGATGTGGTGCTGGTCTGCGATACCGACATGTGGGACGCAACGACCCCGCAGATCGTCACCACGCTGCGCGGCCTCGTGGGCGAGGAGATCGAGATCACCTGCGCCAGCCACGACCTGCATTCGGGCATGTTCGGCAACGCCGCACGCAACCCGATCCAGGTGCTGGCCGAGATCATCGCCACCTTGCGCAACCCCGATGGCTCGGTGGCAGTCGCGGGCTTCTATGACGACGTGAAGGAACTGCCCGACGCCATCAAGGCGCAGTGGCAATCGCTCGGCTATGACGAGGCAGGCTTCATGGCAGGCGCCGGGCTGACGACGCCCGCGGGCGAAAAGGGCCGCTCCGTGCTGGAACAGACCCGCGCCCGGCCGACCTGCGAGATCAACGGCATTACGGGCGGCTATACCGGCGACGGCTTCAAGACGGTGATTCCGGCAAAGGCCAGCGCCAAGATCAGCTTCCGCCTCGTGGCCGACATGGACCCGGCAAAGATCCGCAAGGCGTTCCGCGCCCATGTCGAGGCGCGCCTGCCGCCCGACGCCAAGGTGACCTTCAAGGAACATGGCGGCAGCCCCGCCGTAGCGACGCCGAGCGACGGGCCGTTCGTCGCCAAGGCATCGGCCGCGCTGGCCGACGAGTGGGGCAAGGCCCCTGCCCTGATGGGCTCGGGCGGTTCGATCCCCGTGACGGGCGATTTCAAGCGCGTGCTCGGGCTCGATACGCTGTTGATCGGCTTTGCGCACGACGACGACCGCGTGCATTCGCCCAACGAGAAATACAACCTCTCGAGCTTCCACAAGGGCATCCGCTCCTGGGTGCGGATCCTCGACAAGCTGGCGGAATAGGCCCGTCGCACCGTTCTGACAGCGTCGGGCACGAAGTCCCCTTTCGCGTATCGGGCGAAAGGGGCGAACTCTTTGTGCTGCAATCAATAAACGCGATACGCCCTATCCGTAGTGCGCAAAAACACGCGCTGCCAGAACAGCTGAACCCGCTCCTTTTTGCTCATGGGGGCGAGTACGCCATCTAGTGCGTCGCGAATATCGCGGATTTCGGCATCATCCGGTTTTGTACGGATACGGAACCAATTGCATTTTTCCTGTACAATCTCTTTTCGATACATTGCTACGGTTTATATCTGAAACTCTTCGTATTCAACTTGGAATGCATCCAGGCCGCGCTACGCTTCTTTGTATTGGTATTGCTTGATGGCTGGCGACAGGCTGCACGAACTCTGAGCGCAATGGATTTGGCTACAGTTGGGGGCCGGGTGCAGGCGGTGCGCGGAAGCGTGCGAAATCGGAGCAATCACGCGACCGGCGAGATTTCCAGTCCCTCACATCCCCCGTGACCGCAGCAGGACTCCCGGCTGAAAGCCCCCAAAACAAAAAGGCCCGCACGAGGCGGGCCTTTTGAATTCCGATGCGACAGACGCTCAGCCCTGACGGGCCTTGTAGCGCTTGTCCACCTTGTTGATGATGTAAACGCGACCGCGGCGACGCACCAGCTTGTTGGCGCGGTGGCGGCCCATCAGTGCCTTCAGCGAGTTCGTGACCTTCATTTCCTACCTCGGTCGAAATAAAAAGGGGCGCGCAGAGCGCCCGTCGTTGAGCGGGTGATTACGGGCAAAACGCCCATGTGTCAACGCCGAAACGGCAGTTTCCATGGGCTTTGCCGGGTTCATGCGCCTCCGGCCAGTTCTAGTTCGCGCCAACGGTGGCAAGCGACGAGGCGGCCATCCGGCAGCGTTTCGAGCGCCGGGCGGACCTTGCCGCACCGGTCCTCGGCAAAGCGGCAGCGCGTGCGGAACGTGCAGCCCGAGGGTTGGTTGATGGGTGACGGAATTTCCCCCGTGAGCCCGTCGATATTGCGCTGCCGCGCCTTTTTTGGATCGGGCACCGGCACGGCCGTCAGGAGCGCACGGGTATAAGGGTGCTGCGGGCTGTCGTAGAGTGCATCGGAATCGGCGAGTTCGACGATGCGGCCCAAATAGAGCACGAGGATACGGTCGGACACATGCCGCACTACCGACAGGTTGTGCGAGATAAAGATGAGCGTGAGGCCCATCCGGTCGCGAATTTCGGACAAAAGGTTGAGGATTTGCGCCTGGATGGAGACGTCAAGCGCAGAGACTGGCTCGTCGCAGACGATGAGCTTCGGGCCCGTGATCAGCGCCCGGGCGATGCCGATGCGCTGCGCCTGCCCGCCCGAGAACTCGTGCGGGTAGCGGTTGATCATTTCGGGGCGAAGCCCCATGCCGCTCATCATGCTGAGGACGCGCTCGCGGCGCTCCGCCGCATCGAGATCAGGCCGGAGCGCGCGGAGCGGCTCAGCGATGATCTCGCCCACGGTCATGCGCGGGTTGAGGGAGGCCAGAGGATCCTGGAAAATCACCTGCAGGTCGCCGCGCAGCAACCGCAGATCCTCGCCCGCGAGCTTGCCGAGATCGCGCCCGAGCCAGAGCACCTGCCCCTCTTCCGCGCGGATCAGTTGCAGTATGCAGCGGCCGAGGGTGGACTTGCCGCAGCCGCTTTCGCCCACGATGCCGAGCGTCTCGCCGGCCCTGACCGAAAACGAGATATCCTGCAGCGCCTTCAGTTCCACCGGCTTCCGGAACAACCCACCGCCGATCATGAAGCTTTTCGAGAGCTTCTCGACCCGCAGCAATTCATCGCCGCGCTGGATACCCGGTTCGTTGCTCATGCCGCATCCTCCTCGCCGATCAATGGCTTGGGATAGAAGCACGCCTTCCGTCGGCCCGGGGCGAACTCGCCGAGCGGTGGCCTGTCGAGCGAGCAGCGATCAAAGCGAAACGCGCAGCGCGGCCCGAAAGCGCAGCCATCGGGCAGGTGCTCGAGGTTCGGCGGTGCCCCGGTGATGGGGGTCAATCGCGACTGCCGCTTGTCGATATGCGGCGTCGAGGTGAGGAGCCCGAGCGTATAGGGGTGGCGCGGATCGTAGAACAGATCGTCGACGGGGCCGGTTTCGACGGCGCGACCCGCATACATCACCATCATCCGGTCAGCGACGCCGGCGACGACGCCGAGATCGTGGGTGATGAGGAGCATAGCCGTGCCGAAGTCCGTCGAGAGCGACTTGAACAGATCGAGCATCTGCGCCTGCACGGTGACGTCGAGCGCGGTGGTCGGCTCGTCGGCGATGAGCACGCGCGGCCGGCACAGCAGCGCCATGGCGATCATCACGCGCTGCCGCATGCCGCCCGACAGCTCGTGCGGATAGGCATTGGCACGGCGCGCTGCCTCGGGGATGCCGACGCGCTCCAGCATGGCGATAACTTCCTTGAAGGCCGCCTCCGGGGTGAAACCGCGATGGCGCACGAGCACCTCCGAAAGCTGCGAGCGGATGCGCAGCGCCGGATTGAGCGAGGTCATCGGATCCTGAAAAATCATCGCGATATCCTTGCCGCGATGCTGATTGAGGCCGGCGGTGGACAGCGACAGCAGGTCAACACCGCCAAGGACCGCCTTGCCGGTGGCGCGGCCGTTCTTGGCCAAGAGCCCCATGATGGCGAGGAAAGCCTGCGACTTGCCCGAGCCGCTTTCGCCCACCACCGCGAGCGTCTCGCCCTCCGACAGGCGGAAGCTCAGATCGTTGACGGCACGCACCTCGGCCTCGTGCAGCGCGAAGATGACATCGAGATTGTCGACGACAAGGACGTCGGATTTCGGATGGCTCATGGGCTTGGCCTCAGCGGTCCTTGGGGTCGAGCGCATCGCGCAGCCCGTCGCCGACGAAGAAGAAGGAAAACAGCAGCAGCACGAAGAAGATCAGCGGGAAGGCCAGCTGCCATATGGTGCCATATTGCATGGTCTGCGCGCCTTCGCTGATCAACGCGCCGAGCGAGGTGTTGGGTTCCTGCACGCCGAGTCCAAGGAAGGAGATGAAGCTCTCAAGCAGGATCATCTCGGGAATCAGCAGTGTCGCATAGACTGCAACCACGCCCAGCAGGTTGGGCACGATGTGCCGAAACACCACGGTCAGGGGCTTGGCGCCCCCGGCGATGGCCGCCTCGACGAACTCGCGGTTCTTCAGCGCCATGGTCTGCCCACGCACGACACGCGCCATGCCGAGCCAGGAAATCAGGCCGATACCGACGAACAGCATGATGAAACTGCGCCCGAAGATGATGAGCAGCAGGATCAGGATGAACATGTAGGGGATGGAATAGAGGATATCGACAAAGCGCATCATCACGCTGTCGAGCCGCCCGCCGAAATAGCCGGCAACCGCGCCATAGAAAGTGCCGACGATGACGGCGATCACCGAGCCGACGATACCAACCGTGAGCGACACCTGCGTGCCCTGGATGACGCGGGAATAGAGATCGCGGCCAACTTCGTCCGTGCCGAAATAGTGCCCCGTCTCGAACGAGGGCATGCCCTTGGTGAGCACGCTCCCGACCACGGTCCAGTCGATGGTCTCGATGTCCCACCTGGCCAGCAGCGGACCGACGAAGGTGAAGAGCACGATGAGAATGAGCATGGCGAGGCTGACGAGAGCTGCCCGGTTCCGCCGGAAGCGCCGGGCGGCATCCATCCAGAGCGAGCGGCCCTTCTCGGGCGCGGAAGCCTCTTCGATGGGTGCCGGTGCCGGGTGGGCGAGGTTGCCGATGCGACGATCAGTAAGCATTGGCGGGCCTCACAGTTTGATCTTGGGATCGATCCACGCATAGAGCACGTCGACCACTAGGTTGGCGGCAATGGTCAGCGCGCCGAGCAGGATAGTGATGCCCAGGATGGTGGAATAGTCGCGGTTGAGCGCGGAATTGACGAAGGCCTGTCCAATACCGCCAGTGGAGAAGTACAGGTCGATGACAACCGACCCGGTGACCATGCCGACAAACACCGGCCCGAGATAGGAGACGACCGGCAGCATGGCCGGGCGCAGCGCGTGCCGGAACACCACCTGCCAGCCTGGCAGGCCCTTGGCGCGCGCCGTGCGGATATAGTTCGAGCCCAGCACCTCGAGCATGGACGAGCGCATGATGCGGGTAATGGAGGCGAGATAGCTGGTCGCGAGCGCGATGACCGGCAGCACGATATTCGACCAGTGCCCGCCATCCCAGCCGCCGCCCGGCAGCCACCGCAGCCACAGCGTAAACACCAGCACCAGCACCGGTGCCATGACGAAATTGGGCACAACCTGCGCGCCAATGCTGAGGCCGACCGCGAGATGGTCGATCCAGCCGTTCTGCCTCAGTGCTGCGGCGACGCCCAGCGACACCCCGATGACGGTGGCGAACAGGAAAGCCCACGCGCCATAGGTGAAGGTAACGGGAAAGCCCTGCGCGATGATGTCGTTGACGGTGCGGTCACGATACTTGAAGGAGGGGCCGAAATCGAAATGGAAGACCACGTTGTAGATGTACTCGAGCAGCTGTTGCCACTCGGGCTTGTCGAGGCCGTAGCGCGCGAAGATGTTGTCGAGCACCGCTTTTGGGACGGTCTTCTCGCCGGCGAACGGATTGCCGGGCGCGACCTTCATGAGGATGAAGGAAATGACGATCAGGACAAGCAGTGTGGGAATAGCCACCGCCAGCCGCTTCAGGATGAATGCAATCATTGAAGGGGTTCCCGCCATCGGGGATGGCACAAGGAAACGCGTCGGCGCCCCGTCACGAGGACGGAGCGCCGTACTGGTCCGAGCTTACTCGGCGACCTTGTAGAGGTCCTTTGCGTACCAGTTCTGCTCCACGTCGGTGAAGGGCCAGCCCTTCACGCTCGCGGACTGCATGAACACCTTGGCGTAGAAGTAGATCGGCATGATCGGCACGTCCTTGGACGCCTGAACTTCGACAGCCGCATATTCGACATTCGGATCAGCCGAGGTCTTGGACGCGGCGAGCAGCGCATCGACATCGGCATTGGCATAGCCCTGATCGTTCTGCTCGGACTTGGAGTCGAGCAGCGACAGGAAGGTCGAGGCTTCGTTGTAGTCGCCGCACCAGGCGTTACGAGCCAGCTCGTAGGTCTTGGCGTGGCGGGTATCCAGCAGCGTCTGGAATTCCATGTCGGCGAGGTTGAGCGTCACGCCGAGCTTTTCCTTCCACATCTGCCCGACCACCGTCGCGACCTTCTTGTGCGCTTCGGAGGTATTGTAGATGTAGTTGATCTCCAGCGGCTTGTCCTTGCCATAGCCGGCCTCGGCCATCAGCTGCACTGCCTTGGCGTCTCGATCCGCCTGCGTCATGCTGGCTGCCGGAATATCCGGCATCTTGAAGCCGGCGGTCAGCGGGTGCGTAAAGGAATAAGCCGGGGTCTGGCCGCCCTGCAGCACGCCGTTCACGATCACGTCGCGGTCGATGGCGAGGCTCAGCGCTTCGCGCACCTTCACGTCCTTGAGCGCAGCGTTCGTCTGCTTGTCGGTCATGTTGACGCTGAAGTAGTAGGTGCAGAAGTTCGGCACCGAATAGGTGTTGTCGGGCAGTTCGGCCTTCAGCGCCGGATACTGGCCGGCTGGCACGTCGGTCTGGTCGACTTCGCCGGCGCGCCAGCGGGTCAGGCCCTGATTTTCGTCGTTGATGGTGAGGAACTGCACTTCCTCGAGCACCGTCTTGGCATTGTCCCAGTAATTGGGATTGCGCTTGACGACGACGCGCTCGCCGGGGGTGTTTTCGGCAAGGGTATAGGCGCCGTTGCCCACGATGTTCTCGGGCTTGGTCCAGTCGACGCCCTTGGCTTCGATAACGGCCTTCGGCGCGGGGAAAAGCGTGGCATGCGACAGCGTCCGCACGAACCACGGGCTCGAGAAGCTCAGCGTCACTTCCAACGTCTTGTCATCGATGGCCTTGACGCCCAGGTCGGTCACCGGCTTCTTGCCAGCCACGATGTCATCGGCGTTCACGACGCCCACGAGACCGACGAAATAGGCATAGTTCGACGCGGTCTTCGGATCGACGGCGCGCTGCCAGGCATAGACGAAATCGCCCGCCGTGACCGGATCGCCGTTCGACCACTTAGCGTCGCGCAGCTTGAAGGTATAGACGGTCTTGTCCGCGTTCACCTCATAGCTCTCGGCAACGCCGGGGACGGGATCGCCGCCCTGGCCGGAATTATACAGCCCCTCGAACAGGCTTCGGACCACCGCCGAAGTATCCACGTCCTCAACCAGCTGCGGATCGAGCGTATTGATGTTGTCGAGCACCCGATACTTGAATATCTGCTCGGATGCGAGCGTGGTGCCCTCGGGGACTTCGGCCGCAAAGCTCGCGGTCATTGCAGTGCCGAGCAGCAGTCCCGCAGCAAGCGCCGCGGCCAATACGCCATTAAGTTTCATTCCGTCCCATCTCCATGGAAACTTGTTTTCCTGCATCGAGGCCCTGTGGCAAGCCATGCCCCGTTTCTTCCCGACTGGTCGATTTTGCCGGGTTGGGTACGCACGTTAGGACATTGACGGGACCGTGACAAGCTTCCGTTTGACGCTTACGTCAAGACTTGGATGTGTGTCGTCGTCGAGCCCAGAAGACGGCTAGGATGCCCGCTCCAACAGCGCCGCGACGCCCATGCCGCCCGCCGTGCAAATAGAGATGAGCGCGCGCTGTTTCTGCTCGGTGTGGAGCAGCTTGGCCGTGTGCCCGAGCATGCGGGCGCCGGTGGCGGCGAACGGGTGCCCATAGGCGAGGCTCGAGCCCTTGATGTTGATCCGCGCCCGATCGATGGCGCCGAGCGGTACCTCGCGCCCCAGCACATCGCGGTTGTAACCGGGGCTTTCCCAGGCCCGCAGCGTCGCCAGCACCTGCGCGGCGAAGGCCTCGTGCAGCTCGAACAGATCGATATCGGCGAAACCGATCCCGGCGCGCGCGAGCAGTTCGGACACCGCGATGGTGGGTGCCATCAGCAACCCTTCGCCATGCGCAAAATCGTTCGCCGCCACCTGCCCCATGCGGAGATAGGCGAGAATGGGGAGGCCACGCGCACGTGCCCAGTCTTCGGAGGCCAAGAGCACCGCCGCCGCGCCATCGGTGAGCGGCGTGGAATTGGCGGCGGTCAACGTGCCCTGCCCCGAGCGCTTGTCGAAAGCGGGCGCCATCGCCGCCATCTTTTCGAGGCTGGTGTCGGGGCGGATATTATTGTCGCGCAACACGCCGGCGAAGGGCACCGCGAGATCGTCGTGGAAGCCTTCGTCATAGGCGCGCGCCGCGTTGATGTGGCTCTGATAGGCCAGTTCATCCTGCTCGGCGCGGGGAATGGCCCATTGCTTCGCCATCAGTTCGCAATGCTCGCCCATCGACAAGCCGGTGCGCGGCTCGCCGGTATTTGGGGCGACGGGCGCAAGCTCGCCGAGTGAGAAGCCCTTCAAGGCCTTGAGCTTCTCGGACGTCGTTCGGGCGCGGCTCAAGGCTATGGCGCGGTGCTGAAAGCGGCTGCCGAAAACAACTGGCGCATCGGACACGGTATCGGTGCCTGCGGCGATGGCGCTGTCGATTTCGCCTGTGGCGATCTTCGCGCCCAGCATCAGCGCCGCCTGCAAGGACGTGCCGCAGGCGATTTGCATGTTGGTGCCCGGCGTACGCGGCGAGAGCCCTGCATCGAGCGCGGCCTCGCGGGCGAGGTTGAAATCGCGCGAATGGCCGAGCACGGCACCCGCCGCGACTTCGCCGATGCGCTCGCCAGCGAGGTTGTAGCGGTCGACGAGGCCCTTGAGGGCACCGCCCAGCAAGCTGAGGTTCGACTGCTCGGCATAGAGTGTGTGGGCGCGGGTGAACGGGATGCGGGCAGAACCGACAATGGCGATAGGGCGGAGTTCGGTCATGATCAGGCCCTCCCGGAGGCGCGGGCGGCGAGCGGGCCGCCAAGGAACGGCGCGAAACCGGTGCCGAGGATGATGCCGATATCGGCGAGATCGCGCGAGCCGACAATGCCATCGGCAACAGCAGCTTCGGCGGCATCGACCAAGGGCTGGACGAGCTGCCGGCCGAGCCCCGCGAGATCGGGATGCGGCGGCGGTTCGGCCTTCACTGGCTTGCCGTCGACCCAGGCATAGAACCCCGCGCCCGTCTTGCGACCGAGCTTGCCCTCGGCAATGAGCCGCGCCATGTCGCTCGATGGCGGCACCGGCTGCCCGAGCTCCTCGGCGACGAACTTGCCGACATCGAGCCCAACCGTATCCATGAGTTCGATCGGCCCCATCGGCATGCCGAACGCTTCAGCGGCAGCGTCAACGATTTCGCGCGGGGTGCCGGCATCGACCATGCGCACCGCGGCGAGCATATAGGGCATCAGCACCCGGTTGACGAGGAAGCCCGGCGCCGAGCGGACGATGACCGGACTCTTGCCGATGGCGAGCGCGAAGCTCGCGCCCATGCCGATGGCACGGTCGTCGTTGAAGTTGGAGCGGATCACTTCGACCAGCGGCAATTGCGCCACCGGGTTGAAGAAATGCAGCCCGATCAGGCGGTTGGGTTGCGCCAGGCCCTCGGCGATCCGCTCGAGCGGGATGGAGGAGGTATTGCTGGCAAGGATGGCGTCGGGACGGCAGCGCGCCTCGGCAGCGCGGAAGATCTGCTGCTTGATCTCCAGCTTTTCGACCACCGCCTCGATGACCACATCGGCGCGGGCGAGGCCCTTGCCCTCAGGATCGGCCGTAAGCCTGAGCACGGCGGCGTCGACTTCGGCCCTCGATTTCAGCCGCTTCTTGAACAGCGCCTTGGCGCGTTCGAGCGCGGGTGAAATGCGCGCCATATCGAGATCCTGCAAGGTGACGCCGAAGCCGCGCAGGGCGCACCAGGCGGCAATATCGCCCCCCATGACGCCCGCCCCGACGACATGCACGCGCCGGAACTCGGGCTTCTCCTTGCCGCGCAGCCCCTGTTTCTTCAAACCCTCGGAGAGGAAGAAGACCCGCCTGAGCTGGCGCGCCGTGTCGGAGCCGAGGAGACGTGAGAAGGCCGGAATCTCGCCGCGGGACATCTGCTTCCAGTTGCCGCCCTTCTCGGCGAAAAGATCGATCAGAGCATGCGGCGCTGGGTAGTGCTCCGCGCGCGCCTTCTTGCTGGTCTCGGTGCGCAGCTTCTCGGCGAGGCGCTTGCGGATCGGCCCGATAAGCAGCGCCCGCTTCCAGAGCGGCGCCGGAGGCGATTGCAGCTTCGAAAGCACGGCGCGCCGTGCCTCCCAATGCAGCATGTCGCGATGCCGGACGAGCTTGTCGACAAGGCCCATGCGCTTAGCTGCCTTGCCGGAGAGAAAGCGCCCCGTGAGCATCAACTGCATGGCATCTATCGGACCCGCCTGCCGGATCGAGCGGCCCGTGCCGCCGAAACCGGGGAAGATGCCGAGCTTCACTTCCGGGAAGCCGATCTTGGTCGCAGGGTCATCGACCGCGATGCGCCAATGGCAGGCGAGCGCGATTTCGAGCCCACCGCCGAGCGCGAAGCCATGGATGGCGCAGACCAAGGGAACCTTGAGCTTTTCGAGCCGCTCAAACGTCGTGTGCGTGCGGTTGAGCGCCTGCACCAACACCGCCGGGTCGCTCATCGCGTCGAACTCGGTGATGTCGGCCCCGGCGATGAAGCCTGAGGCCTTCTCCGATTGCAGCACAACCCCGATGATCCGCCCCTCCGCGGCGAGGCTTTCGAGCGCAGGCGTGAGGGTTTCGAGCTCCGCGATGGCCTGGCGGCTCAGAGTGTTCACCGCGGCGCCGGGAGTATCGATGGTGAGCCAGGCGATCTTCTCGATATCGACGAAGAGGCGCCACTGCGTCAAAGGCGGCAGCCCCGGTTGTGGCAACTCGGCCACATATTGGGCATGGTGCAAACTCATGGCCTACTCCGCCGCGCGGGTGCTGGGTTGGTGGTCGACGACAACCGGACGAGCCAGCGCATCGGGCTCGAAATCATCGACGCGGATGACGCGTTCCGTCGCAAGTTCCGCAAGGCGCAGGTCCGACGCCTCGGCTTCGGTGAGAATGCCCTGAGCCACCGCATCGCTGATGGCGTCACGGTCGAGCCGGCGCGACAGTTGGCCCTTCTTGATAGCGCGGAGGAACTTCGCCTCGATTTCCGCGATGCGGGTCACCTTGAGGAGTGCGTCTTCGAGCGACCCGGCGACATCGCGAGGGTCGGTGGTCACATACATGCCCATGGTCAGCCGGTCGCGCTGCGCCGAGGGTTCGAGCACCGCCCTGGCGAGCCGATAGGTGGCGCGATCCGACGCGGGCCGCGCGTGCCGGCCGAACGGGAAGACGAGGAAGCCCATAGCCGCGCGCAGCAGCGGATTGGGGAAGTTGCGGAACAGCGCCGCGAAGTGCTGCTCGATGGCGAAGAACGCGTCATCGCCGATAGCCCGGACGATTGGCGCATCCTCGCCGATCCGGCCCTCGTCCTCGAAGCGCTTCAGTGTCGCTGAGACGAGATAGAGCTCGGAGAGAATATCGGCCAGCCGGCCAGAAAGTCGCTGCTTGCGCTTCAGGTCGCCGCCAAGGAACGCCACGGTCCAGTCCGCGACGAGGGCAAAGCTCTGCGCATAGCGGGCGAGCCGGCGATAAAGCGACGCCATCTCATGCGTCACCGGGCTAGATGCGAAGCGTGCGCTCGTCGCCGCATGGAAGACGCTACCGGCCATGTTCGCCAGCATGAAGGACGCGTGGCCGCAGAAGGCCCGGTCGAAGGCGACCCGCCCTTTGCGTACGTCAGGTTCATTTGCGGCGGCGATTTCCGCATAGAGCCATGGATGCGCCCGGAGGGCCCCCTGCGCGAATGTTATCAGCGAGCGGGTGAGGATATTGGCGCCCTCGACGGTGATCGCCACCGGCGTCGTCGCATAGGCAGCGAAGAGATAGTTCGACGGTCCATCCTGCACGGCGCGGCCGCCATGGATATCCATCGCGTCATTGATCGCGAGCCGCATCGCCTCGGTAGTACGATACTTGAGCAGCGCCGAGAGTACCGCCGGCCGCTGCCCCTGGTCGACCATGGTCGCGGTCAATCCGCGCGCTGCCTCGTACTGGTAGGCAGATGTGACCAGGCGGGACAGTGGCTCGGCGACGCCCTCCATTTGTCCGATGGGGATACCGAACTGCCGACGGATCCGCGCGTATGCGGATGTGACACGCAGCGCGTGCTTGATCGATACCGAGCCGATGGCGGGCAGCGAGATGGCGCGGCCGGTCGCAAGGCATTCCATCAGCATGCGCCAGCCATGCCCGGCCATTTCCGCGCCGCCAATGAGATCGTCGAGCGGAATGAAGATGTTGCGGCCCTGTATCGGGCCGTTCATGAAGGCAGAGCGCGACGGGTAATGCCGCCGCCCGATGCGGACGCCGGGCGTATCGGCAGGCACAAGTGCCAGCGTGATGCCGATCTGTTCGGTGTCGCCGAGCAAATGGTCGGGGTCGACGAGGTGGAAGGCAAGGCCGACCAGCGTCGCGACGGGCGCGAGGGTGATGTAGCGCTTGTCCCAGTTGAGGCGGACGCCAAGCACCGGCCTGCCATCGACCAGTTCGCGGGTGACGATGCCGATATCGCGCATCCCCGCCGCGTCCGAACCCGCATGCGGGCCGGTGAGCGCAAAACACGGGATCTCCTCGCCGCGGGCGAGCCGGCCGAGATAGCGCGTGCGCTGCGCCGCGGTGCCATACTTCTCGATGAGTTCGCCAGGCCCGAGCGAATTGGGCACCATGACGGTGATGCCAGCAGTGATCGAGCGGGAGGCAAGCTTCGACACCACCTGGCTCTGCGCCTGCGCCGAAAAGCCGAGGCCGCCATGCGCCTTCGCGATCAGCATGCCGAAGAAGCCCTGCGCCTTGAGATAGGACCAGACTTCCGGCGGCAGGTCGGCGCGGTTGTGGCGGATGTCCCAGTCGTCGAGCATCTTGCACACCGTCTCGACGGGGCCGTCGAGAAAGGCCTGTTCCTCGGCGGTCAGCGTGGGGGGCGGCAGCGCCATCAACTCACTCCAGCGCGGGCGGCCGGAGAAGAGTTCCGCATCCCAGCCCGTGGTGCCCGCATCTAGCGCCTCCTGCTCTGTGCGGCTGACCCGCGGCAGGATGCGCTTCACCAGGCGACGAACCGGTCCAGTCACGAGGGTGATCCGGATGGCGGGGAGCCCAAGAACCAGAAGGACAAGTGCCGGCAGCAGCGACAACGTCCATGCCAGGGCGCCGGGCCACACGCCGCCGAAAATCGGCCCGATCGCCTGCCCGATTATCCCGACCAGTGCCGCCCATAGGCCCCAGCTCCAGATAGGCGCGTGGCGGTAGGCGAGCACGCCCGCAGCGACCAGCGCTGCAACGGCAAGCTGGGTGAATACGACGAGAGACATAGCGACCTCCCCTTGGCGACGGGAACCGACCTCCTCGCCGACCCCGTCCCTGGTGGCAAATGTAGGAATGGTTGACGTATACGTCAACTCACGACTGTCACCGCGGCAATTCCGCAGCTTGCCGTGGAAATGCCGGCCCCATGGCATCACAAACCTGCGTCGCTCGTTTGACGCTAGCGTCATCCAATGGAATAAAGGACGGCAGCGGGCGCAAAGACGCCCGGGAGGACATGATGGCAGACGAACGCGGGCGCGAGCGCCGGCCATGGATCGCCCACTATCCGGAGGGGATCGCATGGGAGATCGACGTTGACCTGACCCCGGTGCATGAGCGGGTGCTCGCACGGACAAAGGCAATCCCAGATGCGTCGGCGCTGGATTTCCTCGGGGCGAAGACCAAGTATGGAGAACTCGGCCGCCAGATAGAAGCCATGGCCGGGGCCCTGCAACACAGATATGGCGTCAAGCGTGGCACGCGCGTTGCCCTGCTGCTGCCAAACACGCCCTTCTATGTGGTGGCGTACTACGCCGTGCTGCGCGCCGGCGGCACAGTCGTCAACTGCAACCCGCTCTATTCGCTGCCGGAACTGCAGCATATCCTTGCCAATTCGGGCGCCGACGTGATGGTCACGCTCGACATCAGGACCGTCTTCGAGAAGGCCGAGACGCTTGCGCGCACCGGACAGATAAAGCAGCTGATCGTCGGGCACTTCCCCCGCGTGCTGCCAGCTGTGAAGGGACTGCTGTTTCGGCTCGCAAAGCGCAAGGACCTGGCCGATATCCGTCACTCGCCGGTGGCGACAAAGATCACCGATTTTCACAAGCTGGTCAGTCTCGGACTTTCGGCAGAGGCGGTGCCCGTCAACCCGGAAAGCGATGTGGCCGTACAGCAGTATACCGGCGGCACGACCGGCATTCCCAAGGGGGCCATGCTGAGCCATGCCAATGTCTCGGCCAATATCGGGCAGTTGAGCGCCTGGGCCGGGCATCTGTTCGAGGCGCCGTCGAAGGTCGCTGCCGTTTTGCCCTTCTTCCACATTTTCTCAATGACGGCATGCATGAATCTGCCGCTTGCGGGTGGAGCCGAAGTGGTGATGCTGCCGCGCTTCGAACTCAAAGCCTTCCTTGCACTGATGAGCCGCACGAAAGCCAATGTGCTGATCGCGGTGCCAACCCTGGTATTGGCGCTCGCCAAGGCCGGCGAACACGCCAAGGTTGCGCTCGGCGCTGTGGAAATCGTCATCTCGGGCGGCGCGCCGCTCGTCGCCGAACTGCGCGACCGGTGGGCAAAGGTGTCGAGCGCACGGATCGCGGAAGGCTATGGGCTGACCGAGGCCTCGCCGGTGGTCTGCGTCGCGGCGCTCACCCGTGAATCGAAGCCGGGTTCGGTCGGCTACCCTATACCTGCGACAGACCTGCGGTTCATCGATGTCGACACCGGCGAGGAAGTGCCGCTTGGAGAACGCGGCGAAATCCAGGTGAAGGGCCCGCAGGTGATGCTGGGCTATTACAGCGACCCGGAGGCGACCCGAGCAAGTTTCACCGACGGTTGGCTGCGCACCGGCGATGTCGGCTATGTCGACGAAGAGGGCTATGTCTTTATCGTCGACCGGATCAAGGACCTGATCATCTCGTCGGGTTTCAATGTCTATCCGCGCGTCATCGAAGAAGCGCTGATGAGTCACCCCGCGGTCGACGAAGTGAGTGTGATTGGCGTGCCGGACGAGTATCGCGGCGAGGCACCCGTGGCCTTCATCAAGCTGCGGGATAGCGAGACGGTGAGCGAGCTCGAGTTGCGGAAGTTCCTCTCGACCCAGCTCAACCGCATGGAAATGCCGAAGGAAATCATCTTCAAGGACTCCCTTCCCAAGACCATGATCGGCAAGCTGTCGAAGAAGGAACTCCGCGTCGAGTACCAGGACAGGGTCAATTCCGATGAACCGGCCTGAGAGCGAGGGCCGCGATCTCTACGCCATTGCCGACCTCGCCGAGGAGTTCGGCATCTCGACCCGCGCCATACGCTTCTATGAGAGCAAGGGACTCCTGACGCCCGAGCGCGTCGGCACGACACGCGTGTTCCGGCGCCGCGACCGGGCGCGGCTGATCCTTATTCTGCGCGGCAAGCGGCTCGGCTTCTCGCTCCGCGATATCTCCGATTACCTCAGCCTCTATGATGCGCACTCGCAGGTGAAGCAGACGCGCATGCTGGTGGCGAAGGTGGAGGAGCGGCTGACGCTGCTCGAGGCACAGAAGGCAGACCTCGAAACGACCATCGGCGAACTCAAGGACATCAAGAAGCTGGCTGAGGAGCAGGTCGGCGTGGGCAGCTAAGGCCAAAACCCAAGGCGTGCGGCGCTGGCGGCGTCAAATGTATATGCGGCCAACCAGGGCCGGCTTGGGGGAAATCGATGCGCCTTGCTCTTCGTGTTCTGGCTCTCGTCGCGCTCGTGGTAGCGCTTGCGGGCTGCACCATCCTCTCACGCACGCCGCTGCTCAATGAGGCGGAAATCGTCACGCCGCTGCCCGACCGGCTGCAGCTCGCCGCCTATGACCCGGACACGCTGAAGCTCGGCGTCGACGACATCGACGAGTTAGTCCGCGACGGCAATATGTATTTGTCGGAAAAGGGCTATCGCCTGCGGTTCGCGGGGCCGCCCGACGGAGAAGGCCGCTACCTTGTGGAAGTCACGCCGACCAAGGACACTGACGAGGAAGGCTATATGTATGGCCTCGCCCGCTTCGCCGACAACCTGCTGGGCCTCGAGATTGTACTGCCCGAGGACATCGACACCGTGCTCGCCAACCACCCGGAACTCGGGCTCAAAGCCGGCAATGACGGGCTCGAGGTGAAGACCCGAGAGCAACTCGACGCGCTGATCGCCATGGCGCGGACGGGCGAGCTGAAGCTGTTGGGCTTTGTCTATTTCGCCTCTGACACAGCGGGTGCCAGTGCCCCGGCTGAGCTGGTCCGCGAGGGGGATTGGTACCGGGTGAAGGCCTAGCGGTTGAAAAACCGTACGGAATTGCGTACATATCTTGCATGCGCGCCACCACAGCTACCGAACTCCGCAAGAACCTTGCCAGCGAACTCGATGCCGTCGTCGACGACCGGGAGACGTTGATCGTCACCCGCTCGGGCGGCAAGGGGGCGGTCGTGGTGATGTCGCTGGAGGAATATGGCTCCTGGGAAGCGACGAACCACCTGCTCAAGAGCCCGGAAAACGCCCGGCGCCTGCGCGAGTCGATCGCGCAATACGAGGCCGGCAAGGTGGTCGAGCACACCCTCGTCGACCCAGACGAATGAGATATGTCTTCCTCGACCAAGGCTGGGAAGACTACGGACATTGGGTTGCGACCGACAAGGCCATGCTTCGGCGCCTCAATCGCATCATCCAGGATTGCGCGCGCTCGCCGTTCAGCGGCATCGGCAAGCCTGAAGCGCTGAAGGACGACTTTTCCGGCTGGTGGTCACGTCGTATCGATGGCGAGCACCGTCTGGTCTATCGCGTCCAAGGGGACGACCTGATCATTGCGCAGTGCCGCTATCACTATTCGAAATAACTACCGCTTGCGCGGCTTCACATTGGTCTTGAGGTCGGGCTTTTTCGGCGGCGTCCAGCCCTTGGGTGGCGCGACGACCGGCACATTTGTGCCCAAGCCTATTTGCCCCGGTGGCGGCTTGCGGACCTCGGGCCCCTGCCCCGCGCCCGCCTCACCCTTCAGCACGGCGATCTCGTCGCGAAGCCGCGCGGCGCGTTCGAAATCCTCGGCCGCGACGGCGGCCCGCATTTCGGCAGTGAGCGCTTCAATCTTGCGGCTGATGGCGGAGAGCGACATAGCGCTATCGTGCCCCGCGCGGCGCGACTGGTAAAGCCATCACGTCGCCGCGTTTGCCGGTGGCGCTTTCGAACCGCAATAGTCTGCAACTTTTGCTGAAAGCGCTCATAGAAACACCTGCATCTCGTCGAGCGTCGCGGCCTCCTGGGCCGGCTTGTCCCAGCGGATGCGGTTGATGCGCGGGAAGCGCAGCGCGATGCCGGATTTATGCCGCCTGGAGCTTTGCGCGGAATCGAAGGCGACTTCGAAGACCAGCGCTTTTTCCACCTCGCGTACCGGTCCGAACGCCTTGACCGTGTGGTTGCGCACCCAGCGGTCGAGCTCGCGCAACTCCTCGTCGGTAAAGCCGAAATACGCCTTGCCGATCGGCACCACCTCGTTGCCCTTCCACGCCCCGAAGGTGAAATCGGAATAGTAGGACGAGCGCCTGCCATGCCCGCGCTGCGCATACATCAGCACCGCGTCGACGAGGTTCGGGTCGCGTTTCCACTTGAACCACAGGCCCTTGGGGCGGCCGGGCAGATAGGGCGCGCTTCGCAATTTCAGCATCACGCCCTCGTGGCCATGCTCGGCGGCCCCCTGCCGGCGCATCTCGCCCAACTGCTCCCAGGAGCCGAAGCTCAGCACCGGCGAGAGATCGACCCGCGTCTGCCGATGGCGCGCGAACCAGGCTTCGAGCCGGGCGCGCCGCTCGGTCCATAGCAGCGCGCGGATATCCTCAGGCCCATCGAACAGCATGTCGTAAACGCGGATGAAGGCCGGGTATTGCGTCAGGTGTTTCGGGTTCGCCACCTTGCGGTTGAGCCGCTGCTGCAGATCGTTGAAGGGCGCGGGCTCGAAGCTTTCGCCCACCAGCAATTCGCCATCGAGCACGCCATCGCCGAAGATATTCTCGGTGATATCGGGGAAGGCCGGGGCGATGTCGTCGCCGGTGCGTGAGAACAGCGAGACCTGCCCGCGCGACGCGATGAGCTGCACCCGGATGCCATCCCATTTCCACTCGGCAGCGAAATCGGCGGGGTCGAGCCGCTCGAAATCCTTTGCTTCGTCGATTGGGTTCGACAGCATTAGCGGATGAAACCGCGCCGCGTGGTCGATATCGGGGCGCTCGGCCTTATCCTCGAGCCAGGCGAAAAGTTCGGCATAGGGCGGGCTCACGCCGTTCCACACTTCCTCGATATCCTGCAAGGGCTTGCCGCCGAATTCGGCCAGCGCGGTCTTTGCGAGCCGGGCCGAGAGCCCGATGCGGAGCGCGCCGGTGGCGATCTTCACCAGTGCCCAGCGCTCGTTGATTGCCGCACGGGTCAAGAGCGAGGCGATCAGCGCCGGCAGCTTCGGCTTGGGCGTGATGGTGAACAGCTCGATGAGTTCGGTCAGCGATGGCAATGGCTCGGTCGCGTCGTGATGCGGCCAGATGAGCGCGATGGTTTCGCCGAGATCGCCGACATAGTCGTAGCTCAGCCGAAACAGATGCGGATCGACCTCGCGCTCGACCACATCGCGGAGAATGGCCGGCTTGACGTTCTTGAAGCTAATGGCGCCGGTGAGGATGGCGAGCGCCAAACCGCGCTCGGGGTCCGGCGTCGCGCGCAAATAATGCACCAGCGCTTCGAGCTTGCGGTTGCGCGACGGCGTGAGCGCGAGGAGTTCGAGCAGTTGGGCGAAGTCCCTCAATTCTCGCCCTCCTCCGCATCCTCATAGGCGAGGATGTTGAGCGGCTCGGCATCAAGCCCGAGTTTCTGGCACTGGTAGACCAGCGCATCCTCGCGGCCATGCGTCACCCAGATGCGGCTCGCGCCGGTTTCGACGATGGATTGGTTGAGTTCGCCCCAGTCGCAATGGTCGGATATGACCAGCGGCAGTTCGACGCCCGATTGCTTGGCGCGCTGCTTGACGCTCATCCACCCGGACGCGACGGCGAGCACCGGGTCGGGCAGGCGGCGGCTCCAGCGGTCCTTGATGGCGGAGGGCGGCGCGATGACGATCTGCCCGGCAAGGTCGGCCTTCGACGCCTCGGTGGCCGGCCGCAGATCGCCCAGCGCAATGCCGCGCGCTTCGTAGAGGGCGCAGAGCCGCAGCATGGCGCCATGCAGGTAAATCGGGCGGTCATAGCCCGCATCGCGGATGAGTGCGATCACCCGCTGCGCCTTGCCCAGCGCATAGCAGCCGACGACATGCGCGCGCTCGGGATAGGCAGCGAGCGACGCCAAGAGCCGCGCGATTTCATCCTGCGGCTTGGGGTGCTGGAACACCGGCAGCCCGAATGTGGCCTCGGTCACGAGCAGGTCACACTGCACCAGTTCGAATGGCTGCGCCGTGCGATCATGCAGGCGCTTGTAGTCGCCGGTATCGACGATGCGCATGCCCTTGTGTTCGAGCAGCACCTGCGCCGAACCGAGAATATGCCCGGCGGGGAAGAAGGTGATTGTGACATCGTCGACCGTGAGCGGCACGCCGAAATCAAGCGGTTGGAACGACCCGGCGCAATTGGCGCCGTAGCGCTCCTGCATGATGGCGATGGTATCGGGCGTGGCCAGCACCGCGCCATGGCCAGCGCGCGCATGGTCGGCATGGCCATGGGTGATGATGGCGCGCTCGACCGGTCGGGTCGGGTCGATAGTGGCATCGATCGGGGTGACGCAGAGGTCGCGCGCGAGAAAGGGCTGCATGCCCGCGATAACGCCGCGAATGCGGCCGCGGTTCAAGCCCCGCGACCGCCAATTGCCGGCCTATGGCCTCACAGCACCTTGGTGATGGTGAGGAAGTCGCCGCGTTCGGTATTCGCGGCGCGGATCGCCTTGTCGGAGCCGAGCACCACCACTTCGCCGCGCTGTGCGACCTCGGCCAAGGCCTCGCCCAGCGCCTTGAAATCGGCTTCGCTGGCGCCGAGGATCTCCTCGCGCCGACGCTGGCGGTCTTCGGCGCTGTCGCCGGTCAGTTCCCACGCAAGCGCGGTGAAACCCTTGGCATCGGGCAACCGATAGGTATCGACCGAGCCGATGACGCCGATGATCGAGCGCACCAGATCCTGCTCGCCGACCCCGGCCGCGAGGAATTTCGCCGCGCCATCATAGGCGTCGAGCGTTTCAAGCAGGTTCGGGTCGCGGTAGGAAGTGAAGGCGAAGGTGCCCGAGAACGGATCGAGCCCCGACGAGCCGCCATAGGCGCCGCCCTGCACGCGCACCTTGTCCCACATATAGGTGGTGTTGAGATGCTTGATGGCGACGGCGGTGCCGCCATTGGGCTCGAAGCCGATGCCTTTGAGATTGGTGCCCTTGGCCACGTAGTTCACCTGCCCGGGGAAGGTCAGCCCCTCCGACAGCGGTGCCGGATGATAGCCCCAGCCCTCGGCGGCGGGGCCGGTGCCCTTCGGCAAGCCGGCGATGAACGCTTCGAGCTGCGGCCTCAGCGCGGCGATCGCGAAGCTATCGGCGGTGACATTGGCCACCATGCCGGCGCGGCCGATCAGCAGTGTGCGAATTTCCTCGAACTTCGCCTGCACCGACGGCCAGTCGCTGTCGATCTCCTCGGCGAGCTGCTTGAGGAAGAAATAATGCGACACGCCGCCGAGCTTTTCGGTGAACCAGTCGGCCTCGGAGAACCCGGCGCGGAGCCGCATCGAGACGATGCCATTGCCCATGCCGGCGAGCGAGGATTCGAAGCCGGACTTGGCTTCGAGCACCATCTGCCGGATGCGGTCGCGGTTATCGAGCCGCGCATCGGTCAGCACGTCATGCATGATCGAGAGCAGATCGCCGACATGGTCGGGCGTCGCCTTGCCGCGGATGAACAGCCAGGCCGAGGTGCCCGCCTCGTCGCGGCGGCTGGAGCTCCAGCGCGACGCGCCGACGCCGCCGGTGGTGCGGCCGATGCGCTGCATCAAGGAGACGAAATCTTCCTTCGAGGTGCCGGTCTGGGTGAGCGATCGCATGAACAGCGGCAAATAGGGCAGCAACCGCCCCGGCAGCGCATGGAGGTCGAACCCCAGATCGAGATAGACCACGCCATTTGTGTGCAGGTCATGCGCATAGACCGGTACGCCGGCGAGTTCGCCCTTGTCCGTCGGGATCGGCTTGTTGCTGCGCGGCAGATCGGCAAGCCCGAGCGCCGGGATCTGTGCCAGTGCCTCGGGCGGATCGGTCGCTTCCTGCAACGCCTTCAGATGCTCGGTTTCGGCGGCGACGCGCGCGAGGCCATCGGCATCGAGCGCCGCCTGCGCCGCGTCGAGGCGCGCCCGCTCCGTCGCCTGGTCGCGGGCGGCCTTGTCCGGATCGGGCGTCAGCAGCACCGTGCTGCGATGCTGGTTGGAGAGCAGATAATTGCGGATCAGCCCCTCGAAATAACGCTCCTTGAGCGCAATGCGCGATTTGAGCGCGGCGAGCGGCGCCTCGAAGGTCAGGGGTTCGAGCGGATCGCCATCGTAGAGCCACGAGCCCATGGCGCGGAACATCAGCGCGATGCCGCGCGGGAACGAGCCAGTATTGTTTTCCCTCAGTGCAAACTCTGCCGAATTCATCGCCGCCTCGATGGTCAGCGGGTCGATGCCCTCGGTCGCGAGCTTTTCGAGTTCGGTGACAATCAGCGCCTCGACCTTGTCGGCGTCGGCCGCATCGATGCCCTTGAGCCCGAAGGTCCAATAGGGCTGGCGGATGCCTTCGACATAGCCCGAGCCGGTCATGCCCTGGCCGAGCCCGGAATCGATCATCGCCTTTCTGAGCGGCGAGGCCGGCGAGCCGACGAGGATGGATTCGAGCACGTTGAGGCCGAGCGACAACTCCGCATCGGTCACCTCGTCGAGCATCCAGTTGACCGATACCATCGCCGCCTTGCGGCCCGCCTCTTCGGGGCTGGCCGCATAGGTCTCGGTCTTCTTGATCGGGGCAGACCAGCGCGCCTGCAGCGGAATATCGGCCTTGGGGTCGATGGGCTCGAACAGGCTGAAATACTCTTCGAGCATCTCTAGCCGCTTCAGCGGATCATCATCGCCATAGAACACCACCCGCGAGTTCGACGGGTGGTAGAAGCGGCGGTGGAATTCCTTGAAATATGCGTAGGTGAGGTCGGGGATCGCCGCCGGATCGCCGCCCGAGTTCACCCCATAGGTGGTGCCAGGGTAAAGCGACAGCTGGCTGACCTTGCCGAGCACCGCGGCAGCCGAGGAATAGGCGCCCTTCATTTCGTTGAACACCACGCCCTTGAACACCATCGGCCCCTGGGTGTTGTCGAGTTCGTAGTGCCAGCCTTCCTGCCGGAACGTATCCTCGGAGATCAGCGGGAAGTAGACCGCGTCGAGATACACATCGACGAGGTTGTAGAAATCCTTGAGGTTCTGGCTCGCGACCGGATAGGCGGTCTTGTCCGAAAACGTCATGGCGTTGAGGAAGGTGTGGAGGCTGCCCTTCAGCAGTTCCACGAAGGGCTTCTTCACCGGATATTTGCGGCTGCCGCACAGCACCGAGTGTTCGAGAATATGCGCGACACCGGTCGAATCCTCGGGCGGCGTCTTGAGCGTGACGCCGAACACCTTGTTCTCGTCGTCATTGATCAGGCTCAGCACCTCGGCGCCGGTCTTCCTGTGCCGGTAGAGCTTGGCAAGCGAGCCGATCTCGCTGATCTCCTGGGTGCGAACGAGATCGAAGGCGGCGTGGTCGGTCATCTGGGAAAAACTCGGAAATCAGGAAGGTCGCGCTAATCTAGGGGCGCGGGCGGCCGGATGGAAGGGCTTGCGGGCCACCCATGCACCTGCTCCTGTTGACAGGTTTCGGGCGTGGGCGGAGATAGGAACCACGTCCTGCCCGAAAAGGTGCCGCCCATGAGCGTTCCGCCCTCCATAGCGCCGATAACCGCGCCGATGTCGAAGCCGACCGATCCGGTGAACGCGGATTGGTGGCGCGGCGCGGTGATCTACCAGGTCTATCCGCGCTCGTTTCAGGACCATAATGGCGACGGCATTGGCGACCTCGTGGGTATAACCGAGCGCATCGACTACATCGCCGATCTTGGCGTCGACGCCATCTGGCTCAGCCCGTTCTTCACCTCGCCGATGAAGGATTTCGGCTATGACGTGTCGAACTATCGCGATGTCGATCCGATCTTCGGCACGCTGGGGGATTTCGACCGGCTGCTGGAAAAGGCACATTCGCGCGGGCTGAAGGTGATCATCGACCAGGTGATCAGCCATTCCTCCGACAAGCACCCGTGGTTTCAGGAGAGCCGGCAGAGCCGCACCAACCCCAAGCACGACTGGTATGTGTGGGCCGACCCAAAGCCAGATGGCACGCCGCCCAATAACTGGCTTTCGATCTTCGGTGGCTCGGCCTGGACGTGGGACAGCCGCCGCATGCAGTATTACCTGCACAATTTCCTCGCGAGCCAGCCGGATATCAACTTCCACAATGAAGAGGTGCAGGACGAGCTGCTCTCGGCCATGCGCTTCTGGCTTGAGCGCGGCGTCGACGGCTTCCGCCTCGACACGGTGAACTTCTATTTCTGCTCGCTGGGGCTCGAGGATAACCCGGTGGTAAAGCCCGAGGATTTCAACGCCTCGACCGCGCCGGCAGTGAACCCCTATAATTTCCAGGAACACCTCTACGACAAGAGCCGACCGGAAAACCTGGCGTTCCTGAAGCGCATCCGTGCGCTACTCGACGAATATCCGGGCACGACCAGCGTCGGCGAGATCGGCGACAGCCAGCACCAGCTCGAACTGATGGCCGAGTACACTTCGGGCGGCGACAAGCTGCACATGGCCTATACGTTCGATTATCTCGGCGGCGCGTTCAGCCCCGGCCACTTCAAAAAATCCATCGACCTCAATGAATCCGAGGCGCCGAACGGCTGGATCTGCCTCGCCTTCTCCAACCACGATGTGGTGCGGCATGTGAGCCGCTGGATGAGCCATGGCGACCGCGACGCCTTCGGACGGCTCGCCGCGCGGCTGATCCTCACCATGCGCGGTTCGGTCTGCCTCTATCAGGGCGAAGAACTTGGCCTGACGGAGGCGGAACTCAGCTTCGACGACCTCGTCGACCCCTATGGCATCGAGTTCTGGCCCGAGTTCAAGGGCCGCGACGGCTGCCGCACGCCGATGGTGTGGCAGAGCCAGCGGCACCTCGGTGGCTTCACCACGGCGCCGAAAGCCTGGCTGCCGGTGCCGTCAGATCATCTGGGCAAGGCGGTGGATATCGAGGAGCAGTCGAATTCCTCGATGCTGCACCACTACCGCGCCTGGCTGCATTTCCGCCGCGAACACGCGGTGCTGCAGAAGGGCACGATCGCAACGCTCGACGCGCCCGAGGGCGTGCTGATGTTCACCCGCACGCTGGGCGACGAGCGCTGGCTGCTCATCCACAACATGTCCGACACGGCGGTGAACGTGCCGCTGCCCGCCGGGCTCGCGGTGTCGCCGGTGGAAGCGCCGTCGACCGTAACAGAAATCGCTCACGGGCAGGTGGCGCTGCCGGCATTTGGAAGCTTCGTAGGACGGGTGGGCTAGCCTGCCCGCACCAGATCGGATGGCACGACAAGCGAAAACAGCGTGCCACCGGCTGCCGCCGGATCGACCGTAAGCTTCAGCGCGTTCACGGCCAGAAGCGAGCGCGTGAGGGCCAGGCCCACGCTCGAGCGCACGGGCATCAGCGCTTCGCCATTGCGGCCGAGCCCGTCGCGGAACACCACGAAGCGCTCGCCGAGATCGCGGCGTGGATCGCCGCCGTCGCGGACATTCACCACCACCGCACCGGCATCCTCGCGCTGCGCCGACAGGATCACCGAGCCGCCCGGCGGCGTCTGGTCTATGGCGCTGGCAAGGAGGTTCAGCACCGCCTGCGTCAGCGAGGCGCGGTCGGCGGAGATATGCGGCAGGTGCTCCGAGACCGCGCTGCGCACGAACACGCGCGCATGGCCCGCCTGCCCCCGCACCCGGACAAGGCAGGATTCGAGCAGGTTCGCCAGATCGATCTCGTCGGGCTCGAGCGGATAGCGCCCTTCGCTGAGCCGCGTGTAATCGTCGAGTTCACCGACAAGCAGCGTCATTTCCTCGCCGGCCGACTTGATGTCGCCAGCATATTCCTGTGCGCGTCCGGTCTCGCTGCCGAGCCGGATCATGTCGGCGAAGCCGATGACGGTATTGAGCGGACGGCGGAGCCCGCGGCTGATCCGCGCGAGGATCGACGGCTCGATCTCGGCGCCGGTCGCTTCCGCAGCCTCGCCCGTATCGGTCTGGCCACCGCGGCGGCGGATGAAGCCGAAATAGCCCGCGATGATGCCGGCCTGCCCCTCGGCGAACAGGACCAGATCGAGATCGCCACCGGCAAGCGGCAGCACCACCGCCGGTCGCGACGTTTCGGCAAAGCGTGCCGGACGCTCGAGAAAGGCGCGGAGTTCGGGCACACTGGCGGGCGACACCAGCCCGGCGATCGCCCGCCCTTCGAGATCAGCCTCAGGTCGGCCGAGCAGCACCCGGCCATGCAGCGAGACGAGGGTGACAAGCCCGGCACGATCGGCAATCAGGAACCCGTCCTCGGCCGTATCGGCGGCAAGCTCGGCAAAGGTGCGCACCGCGGCCTCGTGTCCGAGCCGTGTTTCAGCGGTAGCGGCAGACAGCATCAGCGCCGGCTTGCCGTGCCAGCCGATCGACTGAAGGCGCGCCGACACCGGCATCGCCGTGCCGTCGGATTTCATCAGTCGCGTCACCGGCCCGGCGACCAGTTCGGTGGGAAACACCGAATCAAGTCCGGCCCGGCGCAAGGATTCGACACTCTCGTGCCCGAGCAGGTCCGTCATGGCGCGATTGGCGAACAAGACCTGCTGATCGCGGAAAATCAGGATGCCGAGCGGCAACCGGTTGAGCACCAGCGTCTCACCGGGGAGCGACACCAGCGACGATTCCGCGGGAGCCGGCGCCTTGGGCTTGTCCTCCGCGGGCGGATTGGCGACACGATCGGCCAGGATGCGGCCCAACTCGTCGAAATTGTAGCGAGACACCCGCTCGACTGTCTCACGATCGGGAATGCCGGATTCGGTGCCGGCTAGTTCGTCGGCCGAAAGCCCGACAGTGTCGGCCTCCACCAGCTCGGGCAATTCATCGTCCGGCGCGCTGTCATCGCTCCCAGCATCCTCTTGCGGTGCAACTGGGGTGAAGCCGCGCCCGGTGATCCGCCACAGCGTCACCGGCCCATCATGGACAGGAGCCGTAGCCGGAGCAGGCATCTCCTCTGCGGCATCCGGCTCCCACGTGGCGGGATGCTCTTGCGGCTCGGAGCGCGCGCCCGAAGGCAAGTCCGGCGGCGCTGCGACAAGCCCCGGGGCAGGACTGGCGTCGATCACCGCGGCTGGTCCGTCCATCTCGGGTGCGTCGCCCTCGGGTGCCTCGATGGCTTCGGCAGCGGCATCCTCGACGAACCGTGTGGCCTCCGCCTCGGTGATCAGCGCGGCAATCGCATCCTCTGGACGATCGGGCTCCGGCTGATGCGGCTCGGGATCCATCCCCTCGTCTTCGCGCAACTGGTCGATCTGGTGCTCCGACAAAGGCGCGGCAGGCGGCGCGACCGCACTCCCTGGCGCCGGCTCGGAAAGAACAGGCGGCAGTGCATCGTCGATATGAGGGGCGGGAGGCGGCAGGTCGGGCGGCGGACCGGCGAAATGCTCGTCCTGCGGCCCGAGCGGCTCGTAGAGCCCATCATCCACCATCAGCGCGTCAAACAGTTCGGCGAGGCTTTGCGTACCGGGGCCAGATCGCGGCACAATCGGCTGCGCAGGCTGGGGCGGTGCCGACAAATGCGCGGTGGCGGCCGGCGGGGCGACGTCCACCACCGCCGCCTCATCGGGCTCATCGACGGGCGGATCCGGATCGGAAAGTGCTGCAGCAGTTGCGCTTTCTTCCGTTGCGACGGGCGCGATCCTGCCGAAAATCAGCAGCATGGCGTCCTGCGGGCTCGCCTGGAACCGGCTGAGCGCGACAGGTTCATCGCCAAAGGGGAAGATGCCGGTATCGCCATCGCCGAGCGGCGGCAGGCCTTCGCTCTCGATCTGCGGCGCGTAGTTGAGCACCGCGGCCGGCGAACCCGTGGCGATCTGGCCGTCTTCGTTCACCAGAAGGTATTCGGCGCCTGTGGGGAATAGCGCCAGCGGCAGGCGGTCATCTGGCGCGCCCTGCTCCTGCCGGGCGGTAACCTGCTCGGGCGCAACAGGATCCACCCCGACGATCAGCAGCCCCGGCTGCCCGTCGGGCAGTATCAGCGGTGTGCAATGGCAGGTGGTCGCCAGTGGGCGGTCGCCAGCAAGGAACTGCACGCGGCTGAGGCTGGTGCGCCCCTGCGTGCCGAGCCGCATCAGCCGGGTGATCTGCCCGCGGATGGGAACGGCCTCGAAGGCGGCGACGGCGCGGCCACGGCGCCCGCGTGCAGCGAACGCAGCAGCAGCCTCGTTGCGCCAGACGAGCTCCGCACCGTCCTGAGACCAGAGCCAGGCGGGTCGCGCATCGGCCCAATGCATGAGCACCCGGCGCGCCGTCGGCGATTTGATCCAGTGCTGATCCACACCCTACTCTTCCCGATTTGTGCCAGTTTGGTACAAACCGAACGCGGAACTTAATGGAACGTTTATGTATCGCGCCGTCTGGACACGGTCCAGACCACTGCGACGCTCGAAGAAACCATTCGCTGCCAATGGTTAAGCGAGGACCCAACAGAGGCAAAAATCGAGGCTTGCCAAAGCGTGCGACCGAAACTATGGTCCGCCCGTTTTCTGGGCCGCCTTAGCTCAGTTGGTTAGAGCACTAGATTGTGGATCTAGGGGTCCCCCGTTCAAACCGGGGAGGCGGTACCACCTTACCTTTCCGGAAAGCGCCTTTCTTTCTTGATTGTCGTTGACTTGGCGCCGAGAAGGGCAGAGAGTCGCTCGATACGTTTTCTGCCGCCCGGTGGGCGGATCTGAACTCCGGCATAGCCGGCGGCTTGGCTTTCTATCCGAACTGCGAACGTTGTTAGGCCCTCGCTGCATGCTGCACGAGGGTAATCGCTCGTTTGCTAAGCTTCGAGCACTGAAAGAAAGGCGCCATCAAATGCAGACCGGCACCGTGAAGTTCTACAATTCCACCAAGGGCTTCGGCTTCATCTCCCCCGAGACCGGCGGCAAGGACGCGTTTGTGCACGTCTCCGCCATCGAGCGTTCGGGCATGTCGACGCTGACCGAAGGCCAGCGCGTTACTTATGATCTGGAGCGCGGCCGTGACGGTCGTGAATCCGCGATCAACCTGCGCGCGGCGTAAGCCAAGCTTCTGCTCCGGCGACGGGCGCCCTCGCGCCCCTCGCCTCCCGCTCCTTGTCGCGCTTGCAAGGCGGGCGTACTGCCCCGCCCAGTTCCAGAGCGTCGAGGACCGCGCCATGGCGCATCTCTACCGTGTCGGCGCCACGCTGCAGCTGCGCGCCAATCCCCGGCTCAGCAACCGCCCCTCGGGACCCTGTGAAGTGCTGGCCTGCCTGCCCCATGACAAGGGGCCGCGGCTCTACCGGGTGAAATGCACCACTGAAACCAACGAACGCGTGGTCGAGGAAACCGATCTGTCCCTCGCCGAGGACATAGGCTCTGCGGCCGCCGAACAGCCGGCGCGCTTCACCATCGCCATTCCGCGCAAGTAAGCCCATCCGGCCGTTTTCTGAACGCGGGCTGAACGGCGCGTTTGGAGCTTCTTCAGACCTCGCTGCTAGATTTGCCGCGTCACCATGGGGTGAAGTGGGCGAACCAAGTGCCCGCCCCCCGCGTTCTGGTGAGGGTGAGGTGAGGTACGATGGAACGGCGCGTGAAGACCGAAATGCAGCCCCCTATGGCCGGCGCGGGCCGGCTCTGGCTCGCCGCTAAGGAAGGCCGCCCCACGCGTCGCCCGCAGATCCTGCCAGCGGACCGCCCGGAACTGCCGATGCTGGTCAGCTTCGAGGGGCTGAGCCCCGAGGAGCAGCACAAGGCGCTTTCGGCCTTCCCCGGTGGACGCCGGTTCGTGCTCGCGAGCTGACGCGCCGCCGCCCCTATAGCCAGCCGCGCCGCTTGAAGAACAAATAGGGCAGCACGGCCGAGATCACCATTAGCATCAGCGCCAGCGGGTAGCCGAAAGGCAGGTGCAACTCGGGGATCAGGTCGAAATTCATGCCATAGATTGAAGCGACCAGCGTCGGCGGCAGGAACACCACGGCCGCGACCGAGAAGATCTTGATGATCTGGTTCTGCTCGAGATTGATCAGGCCGAGCGTCGCATCGAGCAGGAAATTGATCTTGCTCGACAAAAAGGCCGCGTGGTCGCTGAGCGAGGCGACGTCGCGCTGGATGATCTTGAGGCGTGTCCGCACTTCCTTGGCCGCGGTGCGGCTCGACACCTCATCGATGGCCGTATGGTAGCTGGTGAGTCGGCTCATGCTGACCAGGCTTTCGCGGAACATGGTGAGCAGGTCGCCCTGCTTGCCGATCCGCTCGATCACCGTCTGCAGGTTGCGCGTCTTCTTGGAGACCTTGGTATCGGTTGGCCGGAACACTTCGTTTGACATGCGGTCGACCACGTCGCCGGTTCGCTCGAGGCTGTCGGCAATCCGGTCGATCAGCGTTTCAATGAGGCCCAGCATCACAAGTTCGCCGGTGCGGCACGAAATGGCGTTCGGTCGCTGCGCCCGTGCCACGAAGGCCGGGAACGACCGCGGCTCGTCGTGCCGCACTGTAATCAGTGTCTGGCCCTTGATGATGAAGGTGATCGGGGTCTTGCGCGGCTCATCACCCTCAAGTGCGCTGAGCGCGATGATGGTGAGGAACTCGGCGCCATCCTCGCTGTAGAGCCGCGAGGAAATCTCGATTTCCTCCATTTCGGCCATGGTCGGCAACGTCAGCCCGAGCTGCTTTTCGACAAGCTGGTTCTCGTCCTTGCTGCCATTGTAGAGGTCGATCCAGACGAGTGGCGAGGTTGCGACGGTATCGGTGTCGGCGGCGGTGGCCGAAACGGGCGCCACGGCAGCCAGCGCATCGCGCCGGACCAGTTGCGCCCCCTGAAAAGCATAGGCATTGAGCATTGGCGAGCTCCTTGGGCGGGTACGTTCAGGCCCCACCGGCGCTCGTCAGCTGGACGAGTGCGTCAGAGCCGAACCTGGATCGATAGTCGACTTCGACTCTCGGGGTTCATGGGATCAGGTCCTGTTCGGGAAGCGGCGCCAAAAGCACCGACATTGGCTCAATGGCCCCAAATCCGCCCCCTGTCAACAATTTGGCTCAGACCGCAGCCGATCACTCATTTTGCCAGCCGAAGATTGGCGAGTTGGTCGGCTATCGAGCTGAATACCGAGACAAGATCGGAGGAGCTGGCCGGGAAATAGGCATAGCCGGCGCCACTCGAGCAATCTTCCAGCAATTGCGTCGTCGCAGTCGGGTTGGAGGTCGACGACACCGCCAGTCCTACCGTGTAGATGGCGATGCCCGCAGCCTTGGCATTCGTGCAGGTCGTCAGCATCCGCGCATCCATTTCGGCCTGCAGGTCTGCGTCGGTCGATGTGAGGTCGCCCAGCCGCGCGTTGTAGGGATAGCCGTAGTAGGAGTAGTAGGTGGCCCCATTCATGTTGTTCTGCTGATAGGCGGTATTCTCGCCATCGGTCATGACGATCATCACCTTTGAGGTGAGGTTCGAATAGGCGAGGCCTTCGGTGAACGGCGCCGTCGGCGAGAGCACGCGGAACCCCCATTCGACCCCGGCATGAATGTTTGTGCCGCCCTGCGGCGCGAGCGCATCGATGGAACTCGTGACCGAACTCTTGGTGCCCGTGAGCGGAAGGATCGGGTTGACCGGGCAATCGCCGTTCGGGCCCTTCACGCTCGCCTGGCTGATGCCCGAGGGCGCATTGCCGTTATACTTGCACAGCCGCTCCTGCAGCTCGCGGTCGGTGAAACTGTAGTTGCACGTGACGTCGCGGCGGATCTGGAACCGGCGCGATGAGCCCGAACCCGAACTCGACACCGTCGTGTAGGTGGTGCTGCAGCTCGGGTCGTTGCCGCCGATCTGGCTCGGCTGCGTCGTCGCGGCCGGCGAGACATTGGTGCCGTTCTGATCGAGCTGCGTATAGCTGTTGGTGGTGCGCGTCTCGTCGCAGGTTGCCGAGTCATAGCTGCCGGCATTCCGGGTGCAGGTGAACCTGGTCTGCGTCCAGCTCCAGCTGCCGCGATCCTTGTTGGTGCAGCTTGCCGGCCTGTCGTTGAGATAGGTGTTGTTGTAGCCGCCCGAATCCGGTTCGTCCGGCGCGAAATAGGGAGTGAACATCGAATAAGGCACGCCAGCGCTGGGCACCGTGTCGTCGGTGTCGTAGAGCCGCTGCGGCGAAGAGGCAGTATCGTGCAGACGTCCCTCGACGCAGCCGCCCCAGCTCATGCCGGTCATCGACGCAATGGTGGAGATGCGGTCGATCGTGCCGGTAAAGGCAGTTGCCTGATTGTCGTCACTGTCGAAGTTGTCGCGGGTCAGCGCCGAATTCGCGCCCGACCGGTCGAGCCAGGCGGCACCCGCATTGCCCGTACCGACATTCACCGCCAGCGTGAAGGGCACGATGGCGATCTTGACGTCCGTCGAGGTGGCGGTGGTCGCTGTCGAGTTGCAATCGCCATTGAACAGGATGTTCTGGGCACACTTGGCCGCGGCGATCAGGTTGGTCATCCGGCTCGACTGGTTCATCGAGTTGGAATTGTCGAGCACCATCACGACTTCAAGATTGAGGCGCTTGCGCGTCGCGGTCGCCTGGATGCGGGCGGTGAGCGATGGCATGCCGACGAGGTTCATGAAGGCCGTCGGCCGGGTAATCGCCGCGGTGAGGCCAAGCGTCCCTTCCGTGGTATTGACCGTTGGCGTGCCGAGCGTGACCGTGACAGTCGGGTCTGCGAGCCGCTCGGTAACGAGCGCCTGCGCCTGGGTCTTCAGCGTCGCCGGCGTGACACCGGTCGTGTAGATGGTCGGCTGCAGCCCGAGCGCGGCGGAATCAAGCGCCAGTTGCGCGCGCGTACGGGCCTGCTCGACCGAACTGAAATCCACCACGGCGCCGGCTGCCGCCACCAGGACGATGGCGAGAATGGCGAAGACGATGACGAAGACGCCACGCTCATCGCGCTCGAAGCGGCGGACAAGGTCGAAGAAATCGTGAAAGAGGCCCGGACGCGACATAAATCCGAGCCTTACCGAAATTGGTCAAGCAAGCCTTACGACAAAGCCCGGCATTGCGCGCACGGACCTCGGTGCCCGATCACATCACGATGACCTTGGCGCCAACCTTCACGCGGGCATAGAGGTCAACCACATCGTCATTGACCATGCGGATGCAGCCCGACGACACATCCTGCCCGATTGTCCATGGCTCGTTGGTGCCGTGGATACGGTAGAGCGTCGCACCGAGATAGAGCGCGCGCGCGCCGAGCGGATTGTTGACACCGCCAGCCATATGCGTCGGCAGGCCGGGCTTGCGGGCCCGCATTTCGGCCGGGGGGGTCCAGCTTGGCCACTCGCGCTTGTTGGTGACGCGGTGCGTGCCGCTCCATTCGAAACCGTCACGTGCAGTGCCGATGCCATAGCGCATCGCCTTGCCGCCCTCGAGCACCAGATAGAGGAACTTGTCGTCGGTGGAGACGATGATGGTGCCCGGTTCTTCCTTTGTCTTGAGCGGCACGACCTGTCGCATGAAGCGCGGATCGAGACGCACCTTGCCCACCTTGACCTGGAGGGCGTTGCGCGGCGTGCCGGTGGTGGCGGTCACCCCGTCGGGCGGACCGAACAGATTGTCGAACAGGGACTTGGGCGCAGCGTGCACAGGGGCAGCGGCGAGCAAGATCATCGCAACAAGCGAGGCGGCGGCAAGGCCGGCGCGGGACTGACGCAGCATGGGAAAGGCTCATGAATCGGGCGGCCGGAGGGGACCGGCCGATCGTGAAGAACTATCGGTGAAAATGCCCAAGACGCGGTGAAGCGGCATGGTAAACCAATGCTGACGATGTTGGATTCGGGAGAGCAGGCGGGAAATGGAACGCTGCTTCTGGGCCGGGAGCGACCCGCTCTATATTGGCTATCACGATGCCGAATGGGGCCGCCCGGTGGACGATGACCGACGGCTGTTCGAGAAGCTCTGCCTCGAAGGGTTCCAGTCCGGTCTGTCCTGGCTCACCATCCTGAAAAAGCGCGAGAACTTCCGCGCGGCCTTTGCCAATTTCGAGATCGAGAAGATCGCGGCCTTTGGCGACGATGATATCGCCCGGCTCCTCGCCGACGCTGGCATTGTCCGGCACCGCGGCAAGATCGAATCGACCATCAACAACGCCCGCCGCGCCATTCCGCTGCGCGACGAATTCGGCTCGCTCGCCGCCTATTTCTGGAGCTTCGAGCCGCCGCGCCGCACCGAAGCGGTGACCCGCGCCACCATCCCGGCCGAAACCGACATTTCGAAGCGGCTGAGCAAGGACTTGAAGAAGCGCGGCTTCAGCTTCGTTGGCCCCACCACCGCCTATGCCTTCATGCAGGCGATGGGGCTGGTCAACGACCATGTCGGGGGTTGCTTCTGCTGCGCTGAAGCCGAAGCCGCCCGGACGGCATTCACGCCACCCGGACGGTAATGCACTACCGCTTCATCATCATCAGCAGCAGTTCAAGCTGCGAGGCCCCGGCGACGGGCGGCAGACGCCGCATGTGTCCATCGTAGTCCTGAAAGACGGGCCGCACCGATTGTTCGGGGAGACTCGTTCGCGGCGGGCGGCGGAGAATGGTCTTGAGCAAGGCAATGATCATGCGTGTTCCGGTCGCGAGGTCTTCGCGTCGGCTCCTCAAATTCGATTGGTGATGAAACCCGGCCGCCGTCCCGGAGCGTTTTCAGGAAAAGTTGCATGACTTTTCCGGTTCGAAAGCGCGACAGGACACAGACCTGGATCAGTTCACCGTTTCAGTGAAAACGTGAAATGATCCAGGCGACGCGGCCGGAGCTGGCCCGGGCCTACTGGTGGTCCCACCAGGCCTGCCCACCGGCGCGAGCGTCGGGCGGCAGCCCGATATCGCGCAGCAGGTGGGGCGACAGGTCAGGCGCGCCGCGCGCTTTGGGGCGGATGACGATGCGCTTGAGCATGCGGCGGGCCGATAAGCTGCCGAAGATTGCATTCAGCGCATCGCCGATGCGGCGCCCGAGCCCGACACGATGGCGCGGGCGGGAAATGGTGGGCGACGAAACGACGGAGTCGCGTTCGATGATCATGATGTGATCCGGGCGCAAAATGCCCGGTCCTCTGGATGATGGTGAAGGGACCGGACGAGAAAGCTCCGCCATGGCTGACGAGAGCGACTTCAGGTCCGGCGGTTGGGAAAGGGCAATGCCCCGGTGTCAGAACGGACGGAATCCGGCTGTCAGCAGCCGAAATGAATCCCGGCGCGCCAGCTGGTGACGTGGCGATCGAACTTGGTCATGAAGCGCCTCCGTCGGCTGGTGTTGGACACGAATTGGCTCATAGCCTGCGTTGTGGCGCCCAGCCAAGCCCGATTGCGACAAGCTGCCGCAGAACACATCGCTGTGTTGCGCTTTAGACACAGGGGCTTTCCTTGAGTCGGAAGGGGCTTTCCGTTAGGAACCGAGCGCAAGATTCCCCATAGCGCTGGCCAAGATGACCGAAAAGAAGAAGCTGATCGCACCGCGACTGCCGCGCGGCTTCGAGGACAAGCACCCGGCCGATATTGCCGCCATTGCCGAGATGACGGCGAAGATCCGCCAGGTCTACGAGCGCTATGGCTTCGACCCGGTGGAAACCCCCTTGTTCGAGTATACCGAGGCGCTCGGCAAGTTCCTGCCCGATACCGATCGGCCCAATGCCGGCGTGTTCAGCCTGCAGGATGACGACGAGGCCTGGCTGAGCCTCCGCTACGACCTGACGGCGCCGCTCGCCCGCCACTTCGCCGAGAATTTCAACGATCTCGCCAAGCCCTATCGCAGCTATCGGGCGGGCTATGTGTTCCGCAACGAGAAGCCCGGCCCCGGCCGCTTCCGGCAATTCATGCAGTTCGACGCCGATACCGTCGGCGCCGCCGGCCCCGAGGCCGATGCCGAAATGTGCATGATGATGGCCGACACCATGGATGCCCTCGGCCTCGCCGGGAAATATGTGGTGAAGGTGAACAACCGCAAGGTGCTCGATGGCGTGCTCGAGGCTGCCGGAGTCACCTCCGACGAGCAGAAGCTCACCGTTCTGCGCGCCATCGACAAGCTCGACAAGTTCGGCCCCGAAGGCGTGAAGCTGCTGCTCGGCGCAGGCCGCAAGGACGAGAGCGGCGACTTCACCAAGGGCGCGGGGCTGACCGACGCACAGCAACAGGTAGTGCTCGACTATGTCGGCGGCACCGTTCCTGACGGGAACATTGGCATTGCAGAACTTGATGTAATGCACAGCCTGTTCGACGCCGCCGGTTATGGCACCGACAAGATCCGTATCGACCCCTCCGTCGTGCGTGGCCTCGAATATTACACTGGCCCGGTCTTCGAGATCGAACTCACCTTCAAGGTGCAGAACGAAAAGGGCCAGGACGTGGTGTTCGGCTCCGTCGGCGGCGGCGGACGCTACGACGGCCTCGTCAGCCGTTTCCGTTCGGAACCCGTGCCCGCGACCGGGTTCTCCATCGGCGTTTCCCGCCTCGCGCATGCGCTGAAGCTCACCGGGAACCTTTCGACCGAGCCGCCCGTTGGGCCCGTCGTGGTGCTGGTGATGGACAAGGACCAGACGGCCCGATACCAGCAGATCGTCAGCCGGCTGCGCAAGGCCGGCATACGCGCCGAAATGTACCTTGGCCAGACCAAGAATTTCGGCAAGCAGGTTGCTTATGCCGACAAGCGCAATGCGCCGGCCGTGGTGATAGAAGGTACGCAGGAGCGCGAGAAGGGCATCGTGCAGATCAAGGACCTGATAGCCGGCAAGCAGGCCGCCAAGGCCATCACCGACAACGCCGAGTGGAAGGCGGAGCGGCCCGGTCAGTTCGAGTGCGGCTTCGACGAGATCGAGGCGCGGATCGCCGCCCTGCCCGCGGTCGCCGCCTATCTCAAGGCCAATACGTGAAGACGGCGTCCGAACGATATGCCGCGCTGGCGCGGCTGGTCGAAGCGCGCACGGTCACCCGGGCGACGCCGCCGCTGCTCTTGCCTGCCGGCCCCTATTTCGACCTCGCGGGCGAGGAATTCGGCCGCAACCTGCTGCTGACCACCACCAACAATGGTGTCGAATATTGCCTCAGGCCGGATTTCACCCTGCCCATCGCGCAGGACTATATCGAGCAGGGGCTGATCGGCACACCGCAGGCCTTCACCTATCTCGGGCCGATTTTCCGGCAGGACAAGGCCGTTCCCGTGGAATTCGAGCAGGCGGGGCTCGAACTGCTCGGCCAGCCCGAACCAGCCGCAGCACTTGACCAGGTGCTGACCTTCGCACGCTGGGCGCTCGCCATCTATGACATCACCGCCCCGAATGTGCGCCTTGGCGGCGTCGGCCTGTTCGAGGCCTTCCTCGAGGCCGCCGATGTGCCGCAGGTCTGGCGCAGCCGCATCCGCCACCGCTTCGGGCACCCGGAATCGCTCAGCCGCCTGATGGACCGCCTCGCCAACCCCGAGGCACGGGTCGTGGGCCCCGCCCCAGACAGCCGCGAGACCGTGGTCGAGATCGTCACCGATTCGATGCTGGCCGGCGGCCTTGGCCTGATCGGCAGCCGCACGCCCGAGGAAATCGCCGACCGCTATCTCGAAAAGCAGGCGCTGGACGCCGCGCCCATTGCAGCCGAGACGGTTGGGCTGATCCAGGAATACCTCGCCATTTCCGATACGGCGCAGATCGCCTTCGAGCGCATCTCGACGCTGTGCACGGCATCCGGCTTCGATTTCGAGCAGCCGCTGGTGCAGGTGCGCAACCACGCAGCCGCGCTGCAGGCGCTGTCGCCCGACGCCGAACTGGTGTTCGATGCCAGCTTCTCGCCGCGCCTCGACTACTACACCGGCATCGTCTTCGAGATGACCGGCATCGATGGCGCCGTGCTCGCCTCGGGGGGCGAGTATGACCGCATGCTCGAGCGCCTCGGCGCGACCGAGCCCGTCAATGCCACCGGCTGCGCCCTCTGGGTCGATCGGCTGGAACGGGAGGCAACGCAATGACCACGCTCCCTGGCGGCCTGACACTGGCTGTGCCCTCGAAGGGTCGGCTCGAAGAGATGACCCGCAAGGTCTTCTCGAATTCGCGCCTGACCATTACCCGTCCGGGTGGCGCACGCTCCTATATCGGCTCGATCAAGAACCAGCCGCAGGTGACGGTGCGCTTCTACCCGGCAGCCGAAATCGCCCGCGAACTGATCCTCGGCGGCATTGATATCGGTGTCACCGGGTCGGACCTGATCCACGAAGCCTCGGAGACGGGCGAGGAGAACGTGCTCTTCGTGCGTGGCTTGGGCTTCGGCGAGGCCGACGTGATCGTCGCCGTGCCCGACGCCTGGATCGACGTGCAGACGATGAGCGATCTGGCTGACGTCGCGTCGGATTTCCGGGCGCGCCATGGGCGCTGGCTGCGCGTCGCGACGAAGTACGTTAACCTGACACGGCGGCACTTCGCCCGCCACGGTATCGCCGAGTACCGCATCGTCGAGAGCGCTGGCGCAACGGAAGCCGCCCCGGCCTCTGGCTCGGCGGATTTGATCGTCGACATCACGTCCACCGGCTCCACCCTCGCCGCCAACCAGCTGCGCGTGCTGGAGGATGGCCTGATCATGAAATCGGAAGCCAATCTCATCGTCTCGCGCACTGCCGACTGGACACCGCTCCGCAAGGCGCAACTCGAGGCGCTGCTCTCGATCATGGGCGGTGTGCCGCCGGGGATATCGACGCTGCTGTGATGGCTCTTCTCTTCCCTCTCCCTCGTGAGGGACTTCGAGTCGGTCACGAAGTGATCGGGAGCTCCGGTGGAGCGACCGAAGGCGATGAAGGTGGCGCATCGCGCCGGGTGAGGGGAGCACCTTGCGCTGAAGCCTTTATGATCTCAGCAACTTAGCGCAAGCGGCACCCCCCACCTCCGCCTGACGGCGGTATCCTCCCCCGCAAGCGAGGCCTCTGCGAAAGCGGTGTCGGGCGCGCGGTTTGGGGGTATCGGAGCGGTGTTGGGCAGGTTTGTCGGCGCCGCGCCGGTCGGCGAGGTGGTATCGGGT
>JAIYDI010000037.1 GCA_027487555.1 Hyphomicrobiales bacterium | reverse complement strand
GTGTTCTATCCCGTCCACCACCAGCAGACAGCACTGCTTCTCGACCCTGCCCTCTCCATATCCGACATTACGACGTCGCGGACGCGCTACCTTCACCTCTACAGCAATTCCTTGCAGCAGATCTGCCCTGACGCGCCACCCAAAGGCTCCCCTCTCGATGAACTCCTGTCGATGAGCAAAGCGTAAGCCACACTGTCGTGAACGCAGCGATCACCTTCGCAGGGGGCCTTGGCTGCCGACAGCACTTCTTCCCCCGCTTGACGCCCGGCTGCAACTTGGGCAGATAGAGGCCCATTGCGGGTGTAGCTCAATGGTAGAGCAGAAGCTTCCCAAGCTTACGACGAGGGTTCGATTCCCTTCACCCGCTCCAAACTCCCGCTTTCAGATTCTTGCCGCCAAAAGAACCGCCGACGCTAGCGCGCGCCTGTGCAGCAGGCTGCCAGCTGTTCGTGTTCAGCGGCCGCGAGGCGGCAGGTGGAGACCAAGCGGTCCCGAGGTGTAAAGGTCGCGCAGAGGTCATCCTGCGGTCAGCAGACGCCCGGCAGCTATCCACCCTGCAACCGCGCCCGCCAGAACCAGCACCGGGGGCAAAAGGCGCTTGAAGGACCAGTTCACTGCGGCCGCGACCCGGGTGAGCGCCGCATCCGCCCCGGAGCCCAACGTCCGGCGCAATCCCAGGAGCAACAGCAGCGGCGCCACATAGATTACCGTGTACGCGACAAGCCACAGGTATTGGCTGACCCGGCCTTCCGCCACCTGTGGAAGCTGTGCCACCGCCGCGAACAGGGGCACCGCAGTCGGCGCGTCCGTCAGCGTGCTTGCGATGGCAAATACAGCCGTGCCGGGTAGGGTCAGGGCTGCTGCCAGGGACACCCCCGTTTCGTTTGCCCCCGTCTTGAGCCACAGGTGGATCGCGAAACCGATGCACAGCAGGGCAAACCCGAACAGTAGCGCGGCAGGCGCCCAGACTGGCAGCATGGGCAACACCGCTGTCACCGCAGCGGTAAAGCCTTCAGCCAGCAGAACGGCAAACACCAGATAGACCGCAAACGTGACCCCGACAAAGATCGCGCCGCGTGCGTGGGGGCGGTTCAAGGTCAGCAGCACCGCCAACGAGGCCACCGTGAAGGGGTTCATGGCATCAGTGAGGGCGAGCCCCAGGAATGCGAGTGCGGACGTCATGCCTCCTCCCATGGGCTTGCGCCTGACCCAAAACTCGAGTGAACGCTCTATAATGCGATCAACTGCGACCTGTCAAAGGAAACTAGATTGATCACTCTATTTTTTGCGGGGCGGGTCGACGAGAATGGTGCGGAGCAGTTTTCTCAAGTAGGGAGCCACATGGTCTGGCCGATGCAATGGGTCGACGGCTTCGCGCAGCATCAGGCCCTCGGCCACCGAGATCAGGAAGCTTGCAACACGGTCCGGTTGAGCGTCTGGGTCTACTGTTCCGTCACGCTGCAAAGCAGCCAGAAGGTTTGCGACAGATGCCTGCGCGTGGGCGTTGAAATCGTTCACAATCGCGGCGATCCGGGGGTTCCTTGCCGCCTCGGCATAGATTTCGAGCGTCAGAACGCCGTCGATCTGCAACCTCTGCTCGAGACTTGGCGTCAGGATGGCCCGCATCAGCGCTTCGACGGGGTCCGGGGCGGTGGCAAGCTGGTCGAGCATCCCGCGAATCCGCTCGCGGTCGCCCTGCACGATCGCCTCGACTATCGCCTCCTTGCTGTCGAAGTAGTGGTAGAGGTGGCCCGGGCTGATGCCGGCCTCCGCGCAAATGCGGGAGATGCTGGCCCCATGAAACCCCTCCCTGCGAAAACACCGCAAAGCCGCCGCAAGGATTGCGTCGAGGCGCTCTTTGGATCGCTTCTGTTGTGCCGCCATCCCTTGCCTGCCTCGCTCGCCTGTTGCTGGTACACGTGGCTCATCGAACCAAGCTAGACCAAATGCGCCAGATTCTGGAAACTGCCCCTGCGGAGCCCGGCGGGGCCGGAAGGGCCACGTTCGGGCTCGGCACAAGCGCATGGCCGCGACGCAGACACGGCGGCGATGGCACGCGGCGTGAGCCTACTGCAGCACTGTGGTGCCGTCGGCAGTTACCGGCGCATTGGTGATGGGCGAGGCAGCGGGAGCCTTGCTCGAAGCACTGATATTGATCCACGCGCCCACCGCGAAGCCGCGGGCATCGACCGGCCAGGTGGCATCATCCGGCAGCTTCGGCTTGCCGGCCACGCACGACCACGGCCCCTGCGGCGCGATCAGCCTCGGCACCTCCGGGAACAGGCGGCAGAACTCCACCAGTTCCTTTGCCGTCGGCACGATGCCGCAGCGCGGCCACGCGAAGGACGAGCAGCCGAGCACCTCGCCGCCGACGCAGCGCCACACCACGCGGTCGCGACTCGAATCGATCGGCATGCGCAGCGCCTGCGCGATCTCCGGCGTCACCATGGTGCCGGTATAGCGGCCATCGACATAGTCGATGGTACCGACCGCAAGGCAATACGCGAAGGGATCGGCAAAGGTCGTCCCGGTAGCGACAGTGCTGAGCGCGGCCCCGCCGGTGGTACCCGCTGTCGCAGTGGCCCCGCCCGTTGAAACGACCGTCGCCTCGGTGCCGGCTCCCTGCTGCGGCTCAAGATAGAGCCAGCCCGCCGCAAGCCCGATCACCACCAGAACGACCCCGCCAACCACGGCAGCCCATGGGAAAGACGGGCGTGGACGCGGCCGGCCGTACTCGTCGTAGTCCGCGTCATAGGCATCGCGTTCGCTGACCGATTGCTCGCGCTCGGCCACGCGGGCCGCTTGACGACCCGAACCGCGACGTTGCGCCGCGGCGCTGCCGCGCGGCGCGGCCTTGGGCAAGACCTGTGGCTCCACCGGTCCCCGACGCGGCGGAACGACATCGATCTCGTCATCCTGATTGTGCGCCGTATCCTCGAGGGTCAGCGGAATATCATAGCGCGGCCGCTGCGGGCGTGTGCTGCGCTCCGCAACAGGCTCCACGCGCGCCGCCCCTTTCAGGGCTGGCTCACCCTGCCGCGGCAGGTCTTCGTAGTCGTCTTCGTCCGCGTCCTCGTCGATATCGCGCAGGCGCCTGCCGCGGCGCGTCGCACGCTCGTCGCGCAGCTCATCGCGGCGGCGGCTCGCAGCCAGCTCGGCGGCGACATAAGCGGTGACCGCGCCGAGTACGGCCACGGCACCCGGAGCCGCCCCCATCAGAGTGAACCCACCGGGAATGCTGAGCAGGATACCGAACCAGCCGAGCCCGGCGAGCAGCAGCAGCAGCGCCGCGATGCCAGGCACGAAAAGTCCAAGCAGGCCGCCAAGCACCGCCGCTGCGGGCACCGCGAGGAAAATGATGTTGGCGAGCTGCCGCTGGCCCTCGGTATTGGGCCAGAGCTTCACGAAGGCCGGCAGGATATTCACGTTGAACTGCTGCGGCAGGACGATGAGCAACCCTGCTACGGCAAGACCCAGCAATAAGGTGAGCAGTCTCAAGCGCAAACTCCCCGCACAGCGTCCACTGCCGAGCCGCTGTCTTGTGCATAACTTGCATGGATTTGTCGAGATCGAAGCCGTGCCACACTGGGTTACGCACCATGCACTTCTGCCAACCTGCCATGCACAGCCAAGCCCTTGCCTTCGCAGGGCGGGCGTCACAGAATGAGGAATGCGCGTCACTATTCTTGGAAGCGGCGTCATCGGCGTCGCCACGGCCTACTATCTCTCACTTGCCGGCCACGAGGTCACGGTCATCGACCGGCAGCCCGGTCCGGCGCTCGAGACCAGCTTCGGCAATGCCGGCGAACTGAGCTATGGCTATGCCTCGCCCTGGGCTGGCCCCGGCATCCCCATCAAGGCCATCAAGTGGTTGCTGATGGAGGATGGCCCGCTGGTCATTCGCCCCATGCTCGATCCGCGCATGTGGGTGTGGGGCCTCGGGCTGCTCGCCAACTGCACATCCCGCGCCTACTCCATCAACAAGTCGCGCATGGTGCGCATCGCCGAGTATTCGCGCGACAAGATGATCGACCTGCGCGCCGCGACAGCTATTGCCTATGAGGGCCGCGAGCAGGGCACGCTGCAGCTCTTCCGCTACCAGTCGCAACTCGACCATATCTGCGGTGATGTCGAGGTGCTGAAGCAGTATGGCGTACCCTTCGAGGTGCTCGATCCCGCGGGCTGCATCGCCGCCGAGCCGGGACTTGCCGCCGCTAAGGTGCCATTTGTTGGCGCCCTGCGGCTTCCCAACGACGATACCGGCGACTGCCAGAAGTTCACCGAGGCGCTGGCGACGCTTGCTGCCGCCAACGGCGTGATCTTCCGCTACAACACCGCCATACTGGGCCTTGAAGCCGAGGGCGACCGGATCACCGCCATCATCACAGACAAGGGCAGCGAGACGGCAGATATCATCGTCGGCGCACTCGGCAGCTACATGCCGGGACTGGTGAAGTCTCTGGGCATTCGCCTCCCCGTCTATCCCATCAAGGGCTATTCGCTCACCGTGCCCATCACCAATGACGCAGTGGCGCCAGTCTCGACCGTGATGGACGAAACCTACAAGGTGGCAACCACCCGCTTCGACGATCGCATCCGCATCGGCGGCACCGCCGAGATTGCCGGCTGGGACACGACGCTCCGCCCGCATCGCCGTGGCCCGCTGGAACGCTCGCTGCGCGATCTCTTCCCCGAGGCGGGCGACCTTTCCCGCGCCACGTTCTGGTGCGGGCTCAGGCCGATGACGCCGGACGGCACGCCGGTGATCGGGCCAACCAGATATCGCAACTTCTACCTCAATACCGGCCACGGCACGCTCGGCTGGACCATGGCGGCGGGCTCGGGCCAGGTGATGGCCGACATCATCTCCGGCAAGTCACCCGATATCGACGTCTCCGACCTGGGGCTGTCCCGCTACTGATCGACGGCGCTGTCGCGCGGTGTCGGACGCCCGGCGCCATGGGTGGTCTTCGCCCAGAAATACGGGCGCCGCACGAGGTCGATCAGCGCCAGCCCTGCGGCGAGCGCATGCAGAAGCCAGTAGAATGGCAACAGCAACTGGGCGGCGAAAAGGTCGCGCCGGCCGAGCCGTTCGAGCCCGGCAAGCGCGAGCAGGAGCGGGCCGCCATAGCCCACCGCCAGCGCAAGGCACACGATCGCATCCGACAGGTCGGGGTGTCCCGCCCCGCGCCCCAGTACCGAGAGCCCGAGCACGGCCAGAAACACCACATGGAGCGGCCCCGAAAGGATCAGGCTCCCCACATAGATCTGGAAGGCGATGAAGCCGCGCCAGCCGATATCGCGGCGAAATCCGCGCGGGTGGCGGTTGTGGACGATCAGCGTCTGCATCCAGCCCTTCATCCAGCGCGTGCGTTGCCTCAGCCAGGGACCGAGCCGGTGCGGTGCCTCCTCCAGCGTGCGGCTCGGCAGGGTTGCCGTGCGATAACGCAGGCGGGCGAAGCGCACCCCGAGATCGGCATCCTCGGTGACGTTGTAGGCATCCCAGCCGCCCACCTCCTTGAGCGCGGCGACCCGGAAATGGTTCGACGTGCCACCGAGCGGCATTGGCAGGTTCAACCGGGCCAGCAGCGGCAGCATGAGGCCGAACTGTCCGGCATATTCGCCCGCAAACAGCGCCGTCAGCGGGTTTTCGGCAGCATTGTCGACCACCAGTTCGGCTTGCAGGCAATCGATGCCGGGCTCGGCGGCAAACCGCTCGGCCGCGCGGCGCAATTGCTGCGGGTCGGGCACATCCTCGGCATCATAGACGGCGAGATAGGCGCCACGGGCGAGCGGCAGCACGAAGTTCATGGCCTTGGGCTTGGTACGCGGGCTGCCAGGTGGGATCGGCACCAGCCGGAAACGCGGATCGCTCAGTTCCGCCCGGACCGCGCCGAGCGTTTCGGCGCTGTCGGCCTCAACTGCAAAGATGATGTCGAGCCGGTCCGGTGGATAGTCGAGTTGCCTGAGTGCAGCGGCGAGCGTAGAGACCATGTGCGCCTCGTCGCGCAGTGGCACGAGCACGCTGTAGATCGGCAGTGTCTGCGGACCAGTGGCCGGATTCGGCGCCGCAGCGGCAGGGCGCGACAGGGCGGCGGCGAGCCGCATCGCGCCCGGCACCACGAGCAGCAGGCTCGCGACGGGCATCAGCAGGGTACGGTCGAGCAGCGGCGCAAGGCCGAAGGCGGCGACGATCGCCAGCATCAGCAGCGCGAAGCCGAGCCTCATGCCAAAGCGAAGTTCACCCGCAGCGCTCGCCATCGGCCAGCGATCCCGCAAACGGCCGCGCGCCTCGGCCGCGAAACGCTCCTCCATGACGGCGACGAGCTGCGCGGTCAGGCTGCGGCGGGGCACGACGCAGAAGTGCCGCGCCAGGCCGGGATCGCGCCAGGTGAGTTCGCGCAGGGCAATGACCTCGCTGAACCGCGGCGCCACGAAGAACACATCACGCCCGCCCAGCGGCGCGACCAATGCCCGGCAGGACGCGGCCTGCTCCACTTCTGAAACATCAACATCATTGCGCTGCAATGCCGGCATCTCGGGCACGAACGCGAGACTCGCCCACTGCGCAGCCCGCGCCATGACTTCCGTTTCACCGAGACCCGAAATCCAGGTGAGACGATGGATCAGATCGACATCACCATCATCAGCACCATCTTCGTCCATTAGATTGGCGTGTTTGTTGATATCACCGCCGCGCAATATCGCAGACATGAGCAGCAGATCTTGACTCATGTGCCTTCTGTTTCTGAAACAGAATTATTACAATTTAACGAAGGTATATGCGCAGAAATACTTGCACCGGTCAACAGCGGCGCCGAACGGAACGACCTGGCACAGACCGGGGAAGCAACGGGGCCGGCTCTCGCCATCGGCGGCGAATTGCGCCATAACCCAACTCATGCACGCCCTTCGCCAAAGCCTCGCCGGGCTGATCCTTGCCGGTCTTGTCGCCCTCGCCCCGTCGTTGGGTCTGGGGCAGGCGCTGCCCTATCATGGCGATCCGACAGCGCGCGAAATCGTGCCGGACCTGACCGCGGTGCCGGCGATCCGCTTTCTCACCACGGCAGATTTTCCGCCCTTCAACTACCGCGACGAAAAGGGCGAACTCGTCGGCTTCAATGTGGATCTGGCGCGCGCCATCTGCGCCGATCTCGACATAGGCTGCACCGTGCAGGCCTGGCCGTGGGACCAGGCGGCCAAGGCGCTGGGCGACAACCAGGGCGATGCGCTGATCGCCGGGCTCGCGGTCAGCCCGGACAACGGCGCGCTCTTCGACTTCTCATCGATCTATCTGATGCTGCCCGGCCGCTTCGTTGCATCCAGGACAGTCGCCGCCGATTTTGACGCCACAGGGCTGGCAGGCCGCGCCGTCGCGGTCCGGACGGGCTCGGCGCATGCGGAGTTCCTCCGCCGCTACATACCTGGCGTCAGGGCGATAGAGTTTGCCGACGAGCCCGCTGCGCTCGAAGCGCTGGCGGCGGGCAAGGCGGACCTCTATTTCGGCGATGGCCTGCGCGCCGCGTTCTGGCTCAACGCCCATCCCGACTGCTGCGATTTCGCCGGTGAGCCGTATTTTCGGCCCGACCTGTTCGGCGAGGGCCTGTCGATCGCCATCGCACCCGGTCGCGATACGGTGCGCCAGGCGATCGACTATGCGCTGAGCCGCCTCAAGCGCTCGGGCGTCTATGACGAGCTGTACCTGCGCTGGTTCCCCATCAGCTTCTATTGAAGCGGGGAGAGCTCTCAGGAAAAGTTGCATGGCTTTTCCCGCTCGAAAGCGCAACAGACAGAGACTTAGGCCATTTCAACGTTTCAATCGAAACGTGAAACGACCTAATGCAGATGCCGCATGCGCGCCCGCGCCGACGCCTCGATGGCCGCTGTGACGAGGCTGTCGACATCGAGCCGGTCGCGCACCATCTCGAGCAGCCGCAATTCGACCTGCGGCAATTGCACGTCGATAACCGCGACTTCCACGGCGAGCGCATAGGCAGTGTCCTGCAGCCGCTTCGGGATGGCGGCAATTGCGGCATCGAGCACGCCGTCGAGCCCCTCGGTGTTGGTCGCATCCACGGCCTGGTTGGCCACATCCACCAGGCGGCCGACATCGAACCCCTCGAAGACCGGGCTGCGCAGCACCAGTTCCTCGATGGCATTGAGCTCGGCATCCGAGATCCCCTCGTCGGAAGAGGCGGTGACGACCATGATGTGGATGAGCGCATCCTGCACGCTGAGGGTCATAGGGAACTCCAGGCAATCGTTTGGCGATATGTTGGCCCCGATACCTAAGGGGCCGCCCCGCCCTTGGCAAGCGCGCCGCCCGCCGCAGCCGGACCGCATGCCCTTCGGCAGCATTGACGGGTCCGTGGCACTGGTGCATGTGAGCGCTTTCCTGACCCAGTAGCCCGAGGACCATTCCGGTGCCTGCCTCCTTGCCGCCACTCGACCCCGCTTTCTTTGACGCCGCCCAGTCGGCGCGCGCCTGGCCGTTCGAGGAAGCAAGGAAACTGCTGAAGCGGGTGGAAAAGCTGGGACTCTCCGAAGTGCTGTTCGAAACCGGCTATGGCCCCTCGGGCCTGCCGCATATCGGCACCTTCGGCGAAGTGGCGCGCACCACCATGGTGCGCACCGCCTTCCGGCTCTTGACGCGTGACGAGATCCCGACGCGGCTCCTCTGCTTTTCCGACGACATGGATGGCATGCGGAAGATTCCCGAGAACGTGCCCGATCGGTCGTTCCTCGAGCCGCATCTGCACAAGCCCCTGACGGCGGTGCCGGACCCGTTCGGTGGCGAGTACGAGAGCTTCGGGCACCACAACAACGCCATGCTCCGCCGTTTCCTCGATACCTTCGGGTTCAGCTACGAGTTCGCCAGCGCCACCGATTACTACAAGTCGGGCAAGTTCGATGCGGCCCTGATGCGCGCCGCCGAGCGCTATGACCAGATCATGGCCATCATGCTGCCGACCCTCGGGGCCGAGCGACAGGCGACCTATTCGCCCTTCCTGCCGATTTCACCGCAATCGGGCCGCGTGCTCTACGTGCCGATGAAGCATGTCGATGCCAAGGCCGGCACCGTCACCTTCAACGACGAGGATGGCACCGAAACGACGCTGCCCGTCACCGGCGGGCACTGCAAGCTGCAGTGGAAGCCGGATTTCGGCATGCGCTGGTACGCGCTCGGCGTCGATTTCGAGATGTTCGGCAAGGACCACCAGACCAACCAGCACGTCTACGACGCCATCTGCGCGACGCTCGGCGGCACCCCGCCCGAGCACTATGTCTATGAGCTGTTCCTCGACGAGATCGGCCAGAAGATCTCGAAGAGCAAGGGCAATGGCCTCACCATCGACGAGTGGCTGACCTATGCCTCGCCCGAAAGCCTCGCGCTCTACATGTTCCAGAAGCCGCGCGTGGCGAAGCGGCTCTACTTCGATGTCATCCCGCGCGCCGTCGACGAATATTACCAGTATGTCGCGAGCTATAACGGCCAGGATGCCGCCGCCGCGCTCGAAAACCCGGCCTTCCATATCCATTCGGGCAAGGTGCCGGTGCTAGATATGCCGGTCAGTTTCGGCCTGCTGCTGAACCTCGCGTCCGCGTCCAACGCCCACGACGTATCGGTGATGTGGGGCTACCTCACCCGCCGCCTGCCCGGCGTCACGGCAAAGACCAACCCCGAGCTCGACCGGCTCGCATCCTATGCTGTCCGCTATTTCCAGGACGAGGTTCTGCCGACCAAGAGCTTCCGCGCGCCCACCGACAAGGAGCGGGCGGCGCTTGCCGATCTCGCTGCCCAACTGGAAGGCAAGGAGACGCTCGAGGCCAAGGAGCTGCAGGATATCGTCTACGCGGTGGGCAATGCCCATGCGTTCGATCCGCTGCGCGATTGGTTCGGGGCCATCTACCAGGTGCTGCTCGGCGCCGATCAGGGCCCGCGTTTCGGCTCGTTCATCGCGCTCTATGGCGTGCCGGAAACCCGCAAGCTCATCGCCGACGCGCTCGCCGGCAAGCTGCTGTCGACGGCGAAGGCCTGATCAGAGCCACTACCCTTTGGGAGAGATTCGCTCAGTCGAGGCGATGGCAATACGCTCGCCCGGACTTTAGGTCTCTCGGCACACAGGCCCGATCAGCAAAGCAGGATCGTGCCGCTCACATTGGAAACAACTGTTTCAGTGGCAGACCAATTCACAAGTAAGCCAGTGCATTTTGCAAAGAACGGCTGGCGAAGGTAGGTCGCCGACCCTCCGCCGTCCTTTTCTGTAATCCTGAAGTTTGCCTCTCTCAGAGCGTCAACGAGCTTCTCGCGCCGAGTCCCATCAGGAAAGGCTCCGATGAGCCGATCGTTCCAGGCCGAAGCCAATTCAGAGGGCTCAGAGGGTAGGTCCGCGACCAAAGGCTTGTCTTTCCCGAAAATGACGAACCCAGCCGCCGCTCCCGAAAGAAATAACGCAACCGCAAGATACAAACGGGGCGATGCGCCCTGCATATTGGTCATTCAAAATCCCCAAACAAAAGCTTCAACAAAATGTCCGCTAGCGCCTGTTCGGAAGCCTAGACCGCAGCGTCACAACACCTTCCTGAAATACACCACACGCTGGGTTTCCGTAGAACCCAGCGCGGCGTGCATCCGGTGGCTCGCGGCATTGTCAAGCGCCGCGTCCGACGCGAATTCGGTACAGCCCTTCGAGAGCACCCAATCGGCGGCGGCGTCGACCAGCGCCCGGGCGACGCCCTGCCCCCTCGCCTCGGACAGGACAAAGATGCCTTCGAGGAACCCGACTGGCGAGGTGTCGCAGCCATTAACATAGTCGCGCCGGATCGCCACCTCGGCAAATCCGAGCGGCACCCCCTCGATGTCCCGCGCGATAAAGGCCGAAAGGTCAGGGCTTTCGATGATCTGTGCAATTTCGTCCGGGCTTTCGGCCGCCGCATGTGGCCAGAGCGCCACCCGCAGCCGCAGCCAATCCGCAGCGTCCGCCTCGGCCGCGCGCCCGACCCGCATCACTGGCTCGCCCAGATGATCCGGCCGATGCCCTCGACATCCTTCATGTCGATGATCCGCGGCGGATGGTTTTCGTTCACCGAATGCAGTTCGATCACCCGCGCCGTCTGCCGGTGGAGGATCTTCACCAGCACCTCGCCATCGCGCGTCCGCACCACCACGCGATCGCCGCGGCGCGGCTGCGCCGTCGGCGACACCACGATGATGTCGCCATCGCGATAAAGCGGCAGCATGGACTCGCCGGTGACCTCGAGCGCATAGGAGCCGTCGTCGGTCGAGGCGGGCAGCGCCACCTCGTCCCAGCCCTGCCCCGAGGGAAACCCGGCAGGGTCGAAGAAGCCGCCCGAACCCGCCTGCGCGAGGCCAAGCAGCGGCACGCTGGCACGATTGAGCAGCATCGGCGGCGCCGAAGGCATCTGCTCATAGGCACCGCCGCTCGCGAGGAACCCGTCGAAGCGCTCGCCCGTCGCATCGAGAATCTTGGCGAGGCTCTCCGTCGACGGCCAGCGCTCGCGCCCGTCCTTGCTGATGCGCTTGGATTTGTTGAACGCCGTTGCATCGAGCCCGGCAAGCCGCGCCAGCGCTGACACGGAAAGCCCGTGCCGCTCCGCCAACGCATCGATAGCGTTCCAGATGTCGCCATGCGCGATCATCGAAAGGGCTCCGCAACTCAGGGGCAAACAGGAAACTTGTCCTATGGGCAATATCTAGACACCCTGTCGGGGCTTGTAAAGCGCCGCCCGTCGTCCTAACCAGCCTGTGAAGCCGACCGGGCCTGCCGACCTGTTGCAGCAATACACATGGCCCCTGGCCATCGATCCACCTCGATGAGGACGCGACGTGACCCACCCCGAACTGATCTACAAGGTGTCGAGCGGCGAAATCTTCGCGCAGTCGGCAGCAGTCGGCCATTTCGTCGGCATGCCTGTCGATCTGGCCGATGGCTACCTGCATTTTTCCACCGCCACGCAGCTTGGCGAAACCCTGCGCCGCTACTTTGCCGGGCAGGCCGGCCTCGCGCTGTTCTCGGTCGCCGCTGTGCCGCTGGGCGACGCGCTCAAGTGGGAAGTGTCGCGGGGTGGCGAACTCTTTCCGCATCTCTACGGCCCGCTACCCATGTCGGCCATAATCGAAAAGGCCACCATCTCCGTCGCCGCCGACGGCACGGTCACCCTGCCCGGTTGGGTGCGCTGATGGCACTCGGCGATCTCCTGCGCGCGCCGTTGCTGCAAGGCCTCACTCGCGACGCGCTCTTGCGCATGGACCCGGAGACGGCGCATGGCGCCACGATCTCGGCGCTGAAGCTCGGCCTCGCGCCCGAACAGGCGGTGGCTGACCCGCCCGAACTCGCGATCTCGCTGGCCGGGCTCGATCTGCGCAATCCTGTCGGCATGGCCGCCGGCTTCGACAAGAACGCCGAAGTGCCCAAACCCCTCGCCCGCATGGGCTTCGGCATGGTGGAAGTCGGCACCGTCACGCCGCGCCCGCAGCAGGGGAACGCGAAGCCGCGGCTGTTCCGCCTTCCGGAGGCCCAGGGCGTCATCAACCGCATGGGTTTCAACAACGAGGGCCACGACGCCGCATTCGCTCGGCTCAAGGGCGCGCATGTCGGCGCCATCCTGGGGGTCAATATCGGGGCCAACAAGGACAGCGAGGATTTCGTCGCCGACTATGTTCTGGGCGTCCTGCGCTTCGCCGATGTCGCCGATTACCTCACCGTCAATATCTCCTCGCCCAATACGCCGGGCCTGCGCAACCTGCAGGCCGACGAGGCGCTGACCCGCCTGCTTGCCGCCGTGCTCGATGCGCGCGCCAAGGCGAAAACCCGCGTGCCGGTGTTCCTCAAGATCGCGCCCGATCTTGATGAAAGCCAGCTTGACGGCATCGCGCGGGTGATTTCCGGCACCGGGCTCGATGGGCTGATCGTCTCCAACACCACCATCTCGCGCGACCCGGTCGAGGGGCAGGAGAATGCCACGCAAACCGGCGGCCTCTCGGGCAAGCCGCTGTTCAACCTCGCCACCCGCCGCCTCGCGCAGGTGCGCCAGCGTGTCGGCACCCTGCCCATCATCGGGGTTGGCGGCATTCATTCGCCCGAAAGCGCCGTGGCGAAGTTCGAGGCCGGCGCCGACGCCATCCAGCTCTACTCGGCACTTGTCTTCGGCGGGCTGGATCTGCTCGATCGCATCAAGCGCGGGCTTGCCGCTGCGGTTCGGGCGCAGGGCCTCGCCTCGGTCGGCGGCCTTACCGGCCGCACCACCTCCGCCTGGGCAGACGGCAGCGCGCGGCTTTAACGCCGCCTTTACCAGTCACGGCAAATCCACCGCCTGATCACTAAAACGCCACCAAAACGAACCAAGATTCGTCAACCCTTGACCGATATGCGTCGAGGGGCGTGGTGTCTGCGCGCCATGCTCAACCCGTGCCGTGCGGAGCCCAGGGGGAATTCAAGGTGCCAGCGACCTCTAGCGTATCGACATCCGGAAATGCCGACATCGACGGCGTGCTGTCCGGTTACAAATGGGCCGTCAACAACATAACCTTCAGCTTCCCCACGAGCACCGCGACCTACAGCTACGGCAGCGAGATCGTCGGCTTCGAGGCGATGAACGACGCTCAGAAGACTGCGGTGCGCTCCATCCTGTCGCTCTATGGCAGCTACATCAATGTCAGCTTCACTGAGGTCAACGAGGCATCGACCCAGGGTACATTCCGCTTCGCCGAGGAAAACAACGCCGGCACGGCCTATGCCTATTATCCGAGTTCGGGCGATTGGGGCGGCGATGTGTGGTTCAACCACTCCAGCTACAACAATCCGGTCAAGGGCACCTATGCATATGCCACCGTCCTGCACGAACTTGGCCACTCGATGGGCCTCGATCACGGCCAGGACGGGCTTGCGGCATTGCCGACCGATCACGATACCCTCGAATACTCGGTGATGACCTACCGCTCCTTTGTTGGTGCGGATCTGAACGGCTACACCGTCATGCAGGGCTCCTACCCCACGACGCTGATGATCAACGACATCGCGGCGCTGCAATACATGTACGGAGCCAATTACACCACAAATTCGGGCAACACGGTCTATACGTGGAGCAGCACCACCGGCGAAAACTTCATCAATGGCGTTGGCCAGGGCGCGTCCACCACCAATACCATCTTCATGGCGTTGTGGGATGGCGGCGGCAACGACACCTATGACTTCTCCAACTACGCGACAAATCTCTCGGTCGACCTCGCGCCCGGCGGCTGGACCACGACCTCGTCGACCCAGCTCGCCAACCTCGGCGGCTACTGGTTTCCGGGCCAGAATGCGCGCGGCAACATCTCGAACGCGTATCTGTACCAGAACAACACCGCATCGCTGATCGAAAATGCCGTCGGCGGGACCGGCAACGACACGCTGAAGGGCAATCAGGCCAACAACACGCTCACCGGCAATGCCGGCGCCGACAGCCTTTTTGGCTTTGATGGCGACGACAGTCTTGTCGGCGGCCTCGGCAATGACCGCCTCGATGGCGGCAACGGCACCGACTATTGCATCATCAACGCCACCTTCGCCGCCTGCACCGTCACCTATGACGCCAACACCCAGACCTACCTGCTGGTGAACGGTACCTTTGGCTCCGATACGCTGAAGAACATCGAGTTCATCACATTCTCGGATGGTACCCGCAGCATCACCAGCCTCTCGTCTGTGGTGACCGATACCACGGCGCCGACGCTCGCGAGCTTTACTCCAGCGGACAACGCCACGGGTGTCGCGGGCAGCGCCAATATCGTCCTCACCTTCTCCGAGAACGTGCTGGCGGGAGCGGGCAACATCGTCATCCGCACGATGGATGGCACTGCCGTGGCCACCATCGCCGCGAATTCGGGCCTCGTGAGCATCGCCAACAATGTCGTCACCATCAACCCGTCGTCGGACCTCCTCGCCAGTACCAGCTACTACGTGACGATCGACGCCAACGCCTTCACCGATACGTCGTCCAATGCCTATGCCGGCATATCGAATGCGACGAGCTTCAACTTCACCACACTGTCCTCGGTCATCAACGGCACAAGCTCCGCCAACACGCTGAACGGCACGGCTGGCAACGATACGATCAACGGGCTCGGCGGCAACGACACCATAAATGGCCTCGACGGCAACGACCAAATCGATGGCGGCGCGGGCAGCGACAGGATGAATGGCGGGCGCGGCGACGATATCTACACCGTCGATAGCACCGCCGACGTCGTCACCGAGGGCAGTGCCTCCGGCACCGACACGGTCCGCTCGAGCGTCACCTTCTCCCTCGGGGCCAATATCGAGAACCTGACGCTGCTGGGCAGCAATGCCATAGCCGGCACCGGCAACGAGCTCGCCAACGCCATCAATGGCAACTCGGCCGCCAACACGCTCACCGGCAATGGTGGCAACGACAGGCTCGACGGCCTTGGCGGCAGGGATACGCTGCGGGGCGGCGCGGGGCAGGATACCTTCGTATTCTCCACCGCGCTCGGCTCGGGCAATGTCGATACGATCAGCGACTTCAGCACGGTCGAAGATACCATCGCACTGAGCCGGTCGGTCTTCTCGGCGCTGTCCCTTGGGGCTCTGTCCGCGTCCGCTTTCGTCGTTGGCGCAAGGGCCGCGGATGCCAGCGACCGGATCATCTACACTTCATCAACCGGCGCGCTCTACTATGATGCCGACGGATCGGGTGCCGGCGGCATGGTGCAGTTTGCCACCCTGAGCAGGAACCTGGCCCTGACGGCATCGGACTTCATTCTGGTCGCTTGAGCCTCGGGCGGGCGACCAGGCCTCGCCTCTAGGGAGCAACGCGATCATGGCACACGAAACAGGGGCGGAGCGCCTTGCCCGCGCGGCGCTCCGACACAGGCTGCCGGACTTCGCGGCCGTCGGCGTCTTCTCGTCAGCCGTCAACATCCTGATGCTCACCGGCTCCATCTACATGCTCGAGGTCTATGACCGCGTGCTGGTAAGTCGATCGGTCGAAACCCTTGTCGTGCTGTCACTGATGGCGCTGCTCGCCTTCGGGCTGCAGGGCGGGCTCGACATGCTGCGCTCGCGCATCCTCGCCCGCATCGGCGCACAGATCGATGCCGAACTCGCCCCCGCCGTCTATCGCGCCGCAACGTTGCTGCCATTGACAGGCGCTCCGGCCGGCGAGGCGCTCGCGCCTGCCCGCGATGCCGAGACACTGCGCAGCTTCCTGTCCAGCAACGGCCCCTCGGCACTGTTCGACATCCCGTTCCTGCCGATCTTCCTGTTCGGCGCCTTCCTCATTCACCCTCTGGTCGGGCTGACGGCCGTACTGGGCGCCGCCATCATCATCGGACTGACTGTCGCCACCGACTGGGCCGTGCGCAGCCGCAACGATGACGCTACCGGCTATGCCATGCGCCGCCAGGTCACCCTCGATGCCGCGCGCCGCCACGCCGAAGCCATCAGCGCCATGGGCATGGGCCCGGCCCTGTCGGCACGCTGGGAAGCGCTCACCCGCACGGCGCGCGACGCCAGCCTCTCCGCCTCAGATGCCCTGGCCGATTTGGGCGGCATCGCCCGCATCTTCCGCATCGTGCTGCAGTCCGGCGTGCTCGGGCTCGGCGCCTATCTCGCCATCAAGCAGGAGATTTCCGCGGGCGCGATGATCGCCGCGTCGATCCTGATTTCCCGCTCGCTTGCCCCTGTCGAAAGCGCCATTGCCAATTGGCGGGGCTTCGTCGCCTCGCGCGAGGCGGTGCAGCGCCTCGACCGCCAGCTCGCATCGCCGGCCGCCAGTTCCGGCGTCGATCTGCCAGCACCGAAGCTTTCGGTGCGTGTGGAAAGCATTACTGTCACCCCGCCAGGCCGGCCAGAGCCGGTGATCTCGAACGCAAGCTTCGGGCTCGCGGCCGGATCCGCTCTCGCGGTGATCGGGCCATCCGGCGCCGGAAAGTCATCGCTTGCCCGCGCGCTGGTCGGGCTCTGGGCCCCGACGACCGGCGAAGTGCGGATTGATGGCGCAACGCTCGGTCAATGGCCGCGCGCCGCGCTCGGGCGGCATATCGGCTTCCTCCCACAGGATCTGGCGCTGCCCGATGGCACCATCGCCGAAACCATCGCGCGCTTCGACCAGAACGCCACGTCCGAGGCGGTTATCAAGGCCGCCCGCGCCGCCGGCGCGCATGATCTCATCGTCTCCTTCCCCGATGGCTACGGCACGCGCATCGGCGATGGCGGCTCGTTCCTCTCGTCGGGGCAACGCCAGCGCATCGGCATCGCCCGCGCGCTCTATGGCGACCCGTTCCTCGTTGTGCTGGACGAGCCCAATTCCAACCTCGATGCCGAAGGCGACGAGGCCCTGGCCCGCGCGATTGCCGGGGTGCGGCAGCGTGGCGGTATTGCCGTCGTCGTCACTCATCGCCCCTCGACCCTCACCTCGGTCGATCTCGTCGCCCTCGTCATGGAAGGGGGCGTAAAGCTCTTCGGTCCGCGTGACGAGGTGCTGAAGCAGTTGAGTGCCCCCGCCGCGGGGCAGCCCGGCCCGCAGCCGCCACAGACGATCCATGTGGTGAAGGGGGGCCGTACACCATGACCACGCTCGATATCGCCCCCATCGCCGACACCCCCATCGGCAATTACCGCGGCGCTGTCTCGCGCTATCGCAATCTCGGCCTCGCGCTGATCGCGGTCTTCATCTTCGGATTCGGAGGCTTTGCCGCCTTCGCTCCACTCTCGAGCGCGGTCATCGCCGTCGGCAGGCTGGAAGTGGTGGGCAGCATCAAGAAGGTGCAGCACGAGACCGGTGGCACCGTCAGCGAAATCCGCGTCAGCGAAGGCCAGGCCGTCAAGGCAGGCGATATACTGCTCCGGCTCGATGCCACCACGGCCCGCGCCACCCGCGCCATCATCGTGCGCAAGCTCGACGAGCTTTACCTCGCGCGCGCGCGCCTCAGGGCCGAGCGCGACCTGTCGCCGGGCTTTGCGCTTCCGGCCGACCTTGGGGACCGCACATCCGATCCTGAGGTCAATGCGCTGTTCGAGTCCGAGCAGCGGCTCTTTGCCGTCCGCAACGCCAGCCGCGAGGGCGAAAAGCAGCAGCTCGCCGCGCGCATCGCGCAGTATCGCGACCAGATCATCGGCCTTGAGACACAGGCTAGGGCAAAGGAAACCGAACTGCGCCTCACCCGCGCCGAACTCGAAAACGCCCGCGCCCTTGCTGGTACCGGCATCGGCACCAGGGCCCGCGCCAATGATCTGGAGCGTGCGCTCGCCAGCCTCGAGGGCGAGGCCGGCGCGCTGAGCGCGCAGAAGGCGGAACTCGGCGGTCGCATCGCTGAAACCGAACTGCAGCGGCTCAATATCGACCAGGCAGCAACCGCCGACTCGGGGCGCGACCTGAAAGACACCGAAAGCCAGATCGGGGAATTGCAGCAGCGCCTCCTCGCCGCCGACGAGCAACTGGCCCGCACGGAGATCCCAGCCCCCATCTCCGGCAGCGTGCACGAGTTGCAGGCCCACACGGTGGGCGGCGTCATCGCCCCCGGCAGCGTCGTCATGACCATCGTGCCCACCGATGGCCCGCTCGATGTCGAGGCGCGGCTCAACCCGATCGATATCGAAGCGGTGCGGCCCGGCCAGCCGGCCACCGTGCGCTTTCCGGGGCTCAACCATGCGACCACGCCCGACCTTCAGGCCGAAGTTGCCGTGGTTGGGGCAGATCTCGTCGAAGACCCGATGACGCGGCAATCCTACTACCCGGTCACCCTGAAGCTCGCGCCCGACCAGCTGGAGCGGCTGGGCGATGTCGAACTCGTCGCGGGCATGCCGGTCGAAACCTTCATCGACAATGGCCAGCGCACCCTCTTCGATTACCTGATGGCGCCGATCCGCGACCGGATGAACCACGCACTGCGCGAGCGGTGAGGGTGCGGCCGCGCCGGGGGCAGGTGTTCCTTGCGCTGGCCCTTGAAAGTTTCGGGTCCACCCAGCGTCAGTGGACCCCCCCACCTCCGCCCGACAACGGCGTGCGCCACTCGGGCACAGCCCTCATGGCCTTCTTGGGGAAGTCGCGCCGCTGGCGCCTTCCACTCCCCCGAAGTCCTCGGTAAACGCAGCAGCAGTCCCGACTGCCGGCTTCCTCCAATGGCCGCGAGTGCGCCCCTCCGCACCCACCCGGAACCTCGACCATTTCGTCGAAAACCTAGACCTCGCCCGCCTTGAGGCGAAGGCATGGGGCGCGTCAACCTCATCCCCTGACGGATGATGCGAAACAACAGGACCCGATCCTCGCGTCATCCGAGATGAATTGGCGCAGGCCTTCGCTGTCCGGGCGCGGATAGCGGGGCAACCTGCAGCCCGCTGCAGCGAGGGGCGTCGCAGCGGAGAAAACCAGCCTCGAAGGACAGGGAAACATGATGACGAAGACACAATTGCTGCTCGCCACGGCGCTGAGCGCGCTCGCGCTGGGCGCGGCGCCGGCCTTTGCAAAGAACGTCGTGACGATGAACACGGTGCAGATCTTCGGCACCATCGATCCGGCGAAGATCTCCGACTACACTGACTACATGGCGTCGGTGAACCTCTATGACGCGCTGGTCACCGTGAATGCCAAGGGTGAGATCGTCCCGCAACTCGCCGAGAGCTGGACCGTGTCGGATGACGCCAAGGAAGTCATCTACAAGATCCGCGACGACGCCAAGTTTTCCGACGGCAGCCCCGTCGAAGCCACCGACGTCGTCTATTCGGTCGAGCGGCTGCTGAAGATCAATCAGGGCCCGGCCAATCTCTTCGCCGGCGTGCTGAAGGCCGGCTCGGTCGTCGCCGTCGATGCGAAGACCGTGAAGTTCACCCTCGAGAAGACTTTCGCGCCCTTCCTCGCCACCGTCCCGGCGATCATGATCCTCAATGCAGACGTGGTGAAGGCCAACGAAGGCACCGACGACGGCCAGACCTGGCTGGCCGACAATGTCGCCGGCGCCGGCGCCTACAAGCTTGTCAGCTGGGATCGCGGCGCCGCGATGGTCATCGAGCGCAATGCCGACTACTATGGTGGCTGGGGCGAGAAGCCGATCGACGAAGTCCGCTGGATCATCACCAATGACGAAGCGACCGTGAAGTCGATGGCCGCCTCCGGCGAGCTGACCATGACCAGCTCGGCCCAGGCCCCCGACACCTATACGTCGCTTGCCCAGAACGAGCGCTTCGTCATCCGCACCGAGCCGACCCAGACCGTGTTCAACCTCAAGCTGAACACCAAGCTGGCGCCGACCGACGATATCCATGTCCGCAAGGCCATTGCGCTCGCCACCGATTACGACACCATCCGCTCGACCATCTTCCCGGGCGGCGAGCTCAATGGCCCGCTGCCGCCGGCCTTTGCCACGGCCTATGCCGAGGATTTGCCGAAGCCTGCGTACGATCTCGAGGCCGCCAAGGCCGAACTCGCCCAGTCGAAATATGCCGGCCAGCCGATCAAGGTTAGCCTCGCCTATGTCGCGGGCCTGAAGTTCGAGGAAGAGATCGCCCTGCTGATGCAGGCCAATCTCGAGCAGATCGGCGTCACCGTCGAAGTGCAGCCCGAGCCGTGGAACCGCATCACCGAGCTTGCGGCCAAGGTCGAGACCTCGCCCAACATCGCGGAAATCTTCTTCTCGCCGACCTATCCCTCGCCCGACTCGATGTTCTTCACCCAGTATCATTCGAGCGCCGCGGGCACCTGGGCCTCGCTCGAATGGCTGCAGGACGCCGAGGTCGACAAGCTGATCGACGACGCCCGGGCGACCGGCGATGTCGCCAAGCAGGCCGAACTCTACAAGCAGCTGCAGCACAAGATCGTCGGCCTTGCCGCCGATGCGTTCCTGCTCACCCAGAACGAGCAGCACGCCATCGACAAGTGCCTCGCAGGCTACGAATATGTGCCGATGCAGTCGTTCCAGTACGACTTCCACAACTACAGCTGGACCTGCTGAGCCTGAACTTCCCGGAGCCGGGCAACCGGCTCCCTCCCCTGATTGATCATCGCACCGGGCCTGGTTTTCGCCGGCCCGTCGGGATGATCTTCGCTCCGGGTTGGCCCGTCTCCCCCATGTGACGGGCGCCCTTTCCGGGCCGGGCAGTCCGCCGATCCCTCCGACAGCCCTGCCTTGGCCCGGATCCCTCCCGGCGACCGCCGGTCATTGATAAGGTCCCTCGCTTGGAATTCCTGCTGTTTCTGCTTCGCCGGGTGTTGTGGTCGCTGCTGGTGCTCGTCGGGCTCTCGGTCGTGATCTTCACCATCGCGCGGGTCATCCCCGGCGATCCGGCGCGCATGGCATTGGGCCCGACAGCCACGCAGGAACAGGTCATCGCCCTTCAGCAGAAGCTCGGGCTCGACCGCCCGATCGTCGAGCAATACGGGCTTTTCGTGTCTGGCCTCCTCCGCGGCGATCTCGGCCGCTCGCTCCTCACCGAGCGCGCCGTCAACGAGGATATTCGCGAGAGCTTTGCCGCCACCTTCGAGCTCGTGCTGTGCACCGTCACGCTTGCCTTCGTCATCGGCCTGCCGCTCGGCATCATCGCCGCGCGCTGGAAGGATCGCTGGCCGGACAATCTCGTCCGCCTCTTCGCCATCTTCTCGGCCGTCACTCCGAGCTTCTTCCTCGCGTTGCTCCTGCAAATCCTTGCGGGCTATGTCCTGCACATCCTGCCCACCACCGGCCGCCTGCCGCATGATCTCGGCTTCACGCCCGATATCACCGGCCTCGTGCTGATCGACAGCCTGCTGAAGCTCCGCTTCGACGCCTTTCTCGAAGGCTTGCGCTACCTGCTGCTGCCGTCGATCGCGCTCGCCGCCGCCACCATGGGCCAGATGGCGCGCATCACCCGCTCGGCTATGATCGACATCTCCAGCCAGGACTATATCGAGGCGAGCCGCGCCTTCGGCGTGCCCGAAACCGTGCGGGTGCTGAAATACATGCTGCGGCCCAGTTTCGTGGCGCCGCTCACCATTTTGGGGCTCGAATTCGCCTCGCTGATCGGCAACGCCTTCGTCGTCGAGCTGGTCTTCTCCTGGCCCGGCATGGCGGGCTACGGCATCCGCACCATCCTGCAGAAGGATCTCAACGCGGTCATGGGCGTGGTGATGGTCTCGGGCGTGTTCTTCGTGCTCGTCAACCTCGTCATCGATGTGCTGGTCGGCTTCGTCGATCCGCGCATCCGCATCAGGGGGCGCCGCGCATGAGCGACCTCATGACCACCCAGGCCGAGCCGAAGCGCCTCTCCAACGCCTACCAGAACTGGTACCGCTTCTCGCGCAACCCCACCGCAGTCATCGGCGCGCTCATCGTGCTCTCGGTCATTCTCGCGGCCATCTTCGCGCCCTATATCACCCCCTACCCCAAGGACGTGGGCTCGGTGGTGAACTTCAAGGCGCGCCATCTGCCGCCGAGCTTCGAACACTGGTTCGGCACCGACAATGTCGGGCGCGACCTGTTCACCCGCACCATCTTCGGCTTCCGCGTCTCGCTGCTGCTCGCCGTGGTGGTGCTCGGCACCGCCATCCCGATCGGCACGACGCTCGGCCTTCTCGCCGGCTATTTCGGCGGCTGGGTCGAAATCGTCATCATGCGGCTGACCGATATCGCGCTCGCCATCCCGCCGCTGGTGATGGCCCTCGCCGTCACCGCCGTGCTCTCGCCCGATCTGATCAATTCCATGCTGGCCATCGCCGCACTCTGGTGGACCTGGCATACACGGCTCATCTACTCCATCACCCGACAATTGCGCTCGCAGGAATTCGTCGAGGCGGCCGAAACGCTCGGCGCCAGCAAGGTCCACATCCTGTTCCGGGAAATCCTGCCCAACTGCGTGTCGGCTCTTGCGGTAAAGACGTCGCTCGACGCGGGCTTCGTCATCCTCGTCGGTGCCTCACTGAGTTTCCTCGGCCTCGGCATCCGCCCGCCCACGCCCGATCTCGGCACCATGGTGGCGCAGGGCGCCGCCTTCCTGCCCGATTATTGGTGGGAATCCGTGCTGCCCGGCTGCGCCATCCTCTATGCCGCGCTCGGCTTCAACCTGTTGGGCGACGGCTTGCGCGATCTCTTCGCGGTGGAGGATGTGCGATGAGCGCGCTCCTCTCCGTCCGCAACCTCTCGGTCGAGTTTTCGACCTATGGGCAGGTGAACAAGGTGCTGCATGGCGTCTCGCTCGACGTGCCCGAGCGCAGCCAGATTGCGCTCGTGGGGGAAAGCGGCTCGGGCAAGTCGGTGACCATGAAGGCCATTATGGGCCTGCTCCGCCAGCCGCCCGCCACCATCAGCTCGGGCGAAATCTTCTACGATGGCCGCGACCTGCTGACGCTAGCCCCGCGTGAACGGCTGAAGCTGCGTGGCACCGAGATGTCGATGGTCTTTCAGGACCCGATGAGTTCGCTGAACCCGGTCTTCACCATCGCCGATCAGATGCGGACGATTCTGAAATACGCCGATCGTCGCCTGGGCCGCGCCCGCAGCCGCGCGGCCCGCATGCAGCGCGTGCACGAGGTCTTGGCGCAGGTCAGGATGCGCGACCCGGAGCGGGTCGCGAAGAGCTACCCCATCATGCTTTCGGGCGGCATGCGGCAGCGCGTGCTGATCGCCATGGCGCTCCTCTCCGAGCCGCGCCTGCTGATCGCCGACGAGCCCGGCACCGCGCTCGATGTCACGACGCAGGCGCAGATCCTGAAACTGCTGAAAGACCTCGTCGAGGAGCGCGGGCTCGCGCTGCTGATGATCACCCACAATCTCGGCGTCGTGCGTGAAACCAGCTCCTATGTCTATGTGATGAACAAGGGCGTGGTGGTTGAAGAAGGCGCGACGGCGCAGATCTTCGACGCTCCAAAGGACGACTACACCAAGGCGCTGATCGCCGCGGTGCCGCGCCTTACCGGCGGCACCCGTTTCGGCAGCAAGGTGGTGGCCGCATGACCACGCCCAAGTCGACGCCCAAGCCGACGCCCAAGTCGACGCCCATGCTCGAACTCGTCAATCTCGCCAAGCACTTCCCCGTCCGCAACGGCTTCGGCAAGCAGACCGGCCTCGTCAAGGCCGTCGATAATGTCAGCCTCCGCATCGAAAAGGGCGGCATCTACGGCCTTGCCGGCGAAAGCGGCTCGGGTAAGTCGACCATCGCCCGGCTGATCATGGGGCTGACGAAACCCACCTCTGGCGATATCCGGCTCGATGGCGAAAACATCACCGGGCAAGCCGGCACCCGCGCCTATGGCCGCAAGGTGCAGATGGTGTTCCAGAACCCCGGCTCCTCGCTCAACCCGCGCCGCAGCGTCGGCGCCTCCATCGCCGTGCCGCTCGACGCGCATGGGCACCCGCGTTCAACCCGCCGCCAGCGCATCTCCGAACTGCTCGACATGGTGCAACTGCCCGCGAACTTCGCCGAACGTTATCCGCATGAACTCTCGGGCGGGCAGAAGCAGCGCGTCGCCATCGCCCGCGCCCTGGCCGTTGCGCCGAAGCTGCTGGTGCTCGACGAACCGACCTCGGCGCTCGATGTGTCGGTGCAGGCCCGTGTCATCGACCTCTTGGTCGATCTGGGCCGCGAACTCGGCCTCACCTACTTCTTCATCTCGCACGATCTGAGCCTTATGCGGAATTTCGCCGAGCGCGTCGGTGTCCTCTATCTGGGCCAGATCGTCGAGACAGGCCCGACGGCCGAAGTGTTCGAAAATCCCCATCACGATTACACACGGCTGCTGCTCGCCTCCGTCCCGGTGATTTCCGCCGAGGAAGAGGCCATGCGCCCCAAGATCGACCTTATCGACGGTGAAATCCCCACCGCCGAAAAACTGCTCGCGCGCCGCGCTGCCGAAGACGCAGCCCGCGCCAAACCCTGAATACCCAGAAGGATCGCTTGAATGATCAGGATCGGCATCGACGTAGGCGGCACCAATACGGACGCCGTGGTGATGGATGGCAGCACCGTGATTGCGGGCGTCAAGGCCGCGACCACCGCCGATGTGATGACCGGCGTCGTCAACGCGCTGAAGGATGTGCTCGCAGCCTCCGGCATGGCGGCGAGTGCCGTCGATGTGGTGATGATCGGCACCACGCATTTCACCAATGCCGTCGTACAGCGCCGTGATCTGGCGCAGACCGCCGCCGTGCGCCTCGGGCTCCCCGCCACCGCGTCGCTCCCCCCCATGGTCGATTGGCCGGAGGATCTGAAGCAGGCGATCGGCGGTACCTGGTACCTGGCCCATGGCGGCAACGAGTTCGATGGCCGCGTCATCTCCCCACTCAATGAAGAGGAACTGCTCGGCATCGCCGCCGACATCAAGGCCAAGGGCATCAACACCGTCGCCATCAGTTCGGTCTTCTCTCCCGTCACCAGCGATTTCGAAAAGCAGGCCGGCGAGATTTTCGCCAAGGCGCTCCCCGGCGCCCACATCACGCTGTCGAGCGAAATCGGCCGCATCGGGCTCCTCGAGCGCGAGAACGCGGCGATCATGAACGCCTGCCTGCGCGATTTGAGCGCGCATGTCATTGCGGCTTTCCGCGCCGCCATCACCGAGGCCGGCATCAAGGGCAAGTTCTTCCTCACCCAGAACGACGGCACGCTGATGGACGCGGCCTTCGCCGAAAAGTTTCCGGTGCTGACCTTCGCCTCGGGCCCGACCAATTCCATGCGCGGCGCGGCGTTCCTCTCGGGCGTCAAGGACGCCATCGTCGTCGATATCGGCGGCACCACGTCCGACGTCGGCTCGCTGCACAAGGGCTTCCCGCGCCAGGCGACCGTCGCGGTAGAAGTGGGCGGCGTCCGCACCAATTTCCGCATGCCCGACGTGTTCTCCATCGGCTTGGGCGGCGGCTCGCATGTCGTTGAAACCAGGGATGGCATCAAGGTCGGCCCCACCTCGGTCGGCTATCGCATCATCACCGAGGCGCTGATCTTCGGCGGCGACACGTTGACCACCTCCGATATCGTCGTGGCCTCGGGCCGCTACGAGCTGGGCGACAAGTCCAAGGTCGCGCACCTGCCGGCCGATCTTCTCGCCCGCACGCAGGTCAAGATCATGCAGATGCTGGAAGACTGCGTCGAGCGCTCGCGCCTTTCGCCCGATCCGCTGCCGGTCATCGTCGTCGGCGGCGGCTCCATCCTCGTCGATGGGCCGATCGGCGGCCTCGAAGTGATCAAACCCAACCATTTCGCCGTGGCGAACGCCGTCGGCGCCGCCATCGCGCAGGTGTCGGGCGAAGTCGATCGCGTCTATGCGCTGGCTGAAATCAGCCGCGATGCGGCGCTTGCCGATGCCAAGCAGCGTGCCACCGATGCCGCCGTCGCAGCCGGCGCCCGCGCCGACTCGATCGAAATCGTCGATGTCGAGGACGTGCCGCTCGCCTATCTGCCCGGCAACGCCACGCGCGTCCGCGTTAAGGCAGTGGGTGAACTGCATGTCGCGTAAACCGCTCGCGGAGAGCTACCGGCTCGGCTTCGACGACCTCGAGGCCCTTACCATCGGTGCCGCGCTGCTCGGCACCGGCGGCGGTGGCAACCCCTATATCGGCTTCCTCCGCGCCCGCGAGGTGTTCCGCCAAGGCGCCACCGTGCCGGTGATCCCGCTCGAAGTGCTGACCCAGGACGACTGGGTCGGCGAAGTCGGCGGCATCGGCGCGCCCGTCGTCAGCGCCGAAAAATTCGAGCAGGGCGACGAAGGCACGCGCGCGCTCGCTGCCGTCGAGGCCGAACTCGGCATCGAGGTCGCCGCCATGATCTCGGGCGAAATCGGCGGCGCCAACGCCATGGAGCCGGTGATCACCGCCGCCAAGCTCGGCATCGGCATCGTCGATGGCGATGGCATGGGCCGCGCCTTCCCAGAAGTGCAGATGTGCACCTTCTTCATCTATGGCGGCGGCGTTGCGCCCGCGGCCATCGCGGACGAAAAGGGCAATGTCGTCGTCTACAAGCACGTCATCGACATGTTCTGGCTCGAACGCATGGCGCGCCACACCACCGTCGATATGGGCGCGACCGCCATGCTGGCCCTGCCGCCGATGCGTGGCGATTTCGTCCAGAAAACCGCCGTCCCCGCGACCGTGACGCAGGCCGTGCATATCGGGCGCACCGTGCTCAAGGCGCGCAAGGCCCGCAAGAACGTCGTCGAAACCGTGGTCGAGGAAACCGGCGCCAAGCTGTTCTTCACCGGCAAGATCACCGATATCCGCCGCCACCTCGTCGGCGGCTTCGCCCGCGGCGAGGCGATCCTCTCGGGCCTCGGCGACTGGGCCGGCTCGGAAGCCAAGATCGCCATCCAGAACGAGAACCTCGTGCTCTGGGTCGATGGCGTGCCGGTGCTGATGGTGCCAGACCTGATCGTCAATCTCGAACTCGATACCGGCGAGCCGCTCACCACCGAGGTGCTGCGATACGGCCAGCGCCTCGCCGTCATCGGCCTGCCCGCCCACGATTTGCTGAAGACTGAAAAAGCCCTCGAAATTATCGGGCCAAAAGCCTTCGGCTACCCGGACCTCACCTACAACCCGCTTGAGGGGAAAGCGAAATGAAGTTCCTGCGCACCATCAAGGCAGAGGACATGGAGGATATCGCCACCGGCGGCGCGGTGCTCGGCACCGGCGGCGGCGGCGATCCCTATATCGGCAAGCTCATGGCGCAGCAGGCCATCAAGCGCTACGGCCCCGTCAACATCATCGATGTCGATGAACTGGCCGACGACGCGCTGGTGGTGCCCGTCGCCATGATGGGCGCCCCCACGGTGATGACCGAGAAGCTGCCGCAGGGCGAGGAGCTGATCAACGCCTTCCGTCAGCTCGAGCAGCTGCTCGGCAAGAAGATCGACGCCGTGCTCTGCGGCGAAGCGGGCGGCGTCAATTCCACCACGCCCTTCGTGGTTGCCGCGATGACCGGCCTGCCGCTCGTCGATGGCGACGGCATGGGTCGCGCCTATCCCGAGTTGCAGATGGTGAGCTTTTCCATGCATGGCGTCTCGGCGACCCCGATGGTGCTCTGCGATGACAAGGGCAATTCGCTGGTGCTCGACACGGTTTCCAACGCCTGGACGGAGCGGCTCGCCCGCGCCGCAACGGTGGAGATGGGCGGCTCGGCGCTGCTCGCCTTTTATTCAATGTCCGGCGCGGTGGCAAAGAAGGCCATCATCCGCGGTACGCTTACCCTGTGCGCCGAAATCGGCGAAACCCTGCGCGCCGCCAAGTCCGAGCACCGCGATCCGGTCGCCGCCATCGTCGACAAGCTCGGCGCGCAGCAGATTTTCCACGGCCGCATCAAGGACATCGACCGGCGCACCGTCGGCGGCTTTGCCCGAGGGACGGCCAAGTTCGAGGGCGTGGAAGAATGGCGCGGCCATTCCTTCCAGCTCGATTTCCAGAACGAGTTCCTCGTCGCCACGCGCGATGACGAAATCCTGGTGACGACGCCCGACCTGATCACCGTGCTCGAAGCAGAGTCGGGCATGCCGGTGACGACCGACGCCTTGCGCTATGGGCTTCGTCTCGTCGCCCTCGCCCTGCCCTGCAACCCGCAATGGCAGTCGGATGCGGGCATCGCGCTCGTCGGCCCGCGCTATTTCGGCTATCCGGTCGATTACAAGAGCATGTTCTGATGCAATGATCATCGCTCCCGGCACAGTCACCCTACTGCCGGGAGAGACCATCGAAGCAGCTGACGCTCAACCTGCTCGCGACCGGTGGCGACACCACCCGCTTCGTCGTGCCCACCGATGCCATCACAGCACTCGGCGGTGGCGGAAGGCCGCCGAAACCCACGCCTGACCGAGAACCGCTCAGAAGCGGGGGGCCGGTACGCCGTACTCGCACAGCACATCGCGCAGCGTGATGGTATCGACGAGATCGAGCGTTTCCCCGTCCCGGCGATAGAGTCTGGCCTCGCCCGTACCCGTGCCGCCGCTCCACAGCACGTCGTGTCGATAGCTGCCATCGGGCTGCTGCGGCCGGCGGCGCAGCATCTCGATCTTCGCGCAAGCAACCGAAAGCTCGACCAGCGCCGTGCGATTCTTGCCCAGGAGCTTCCAGTTGATCGTCTCGCCCTCGTCGGTCGCCGCGACGCTCACCATGCCCGGCCGCCAGAACGGCGCGCCACCAAACCGGTGCACCTCGCGCCCATGCGCCACCTGCACAACCAGTCGCTCGCGCCCCGCCTCATGGGCAGCGCTGAACCAGCCGGGCGGACGCGCCGCGCGACTCGCCAGGTTGCGGCTCGCCAGCCGGACCATTGGCACCGGCACGCTCCGCATCATCCGACGTTCGACCACCCCGAGCGCGGACTCGGGCTCGATCAGGTAAGGCGCATCGTCGAGCTCAATCTGACCCGTCATCGCGACAGGCCGCCCCATTTCCCGCACCGCCGCCGCCGCGTCGAGCACGAAGGTCAGCTGCCAGCGGAACCGGCTGCGACAGTGCAGCGGCGCACCTGAATCCATCTCGATCGCGCCGTCGGCGGCATGGCTCGAAACGCGCGCCGGCCCGAAATCCAGGAGTCCCACGCGCGTCTGGCTGAGCGCCGCCACCGGCACATGCACCACCGCCTCGCGCGGTTCGTTGCCCCACAGGCCGGCCCGCACCCAGCCATGGCAGGGCGGCAATGCCGTCCCGTCGCGACGCACCCGATCCACCACCGGCCGCTGGGCATTGTCCGCGCGGTTGACCACGCCATACTCAATGGTGAAGCGCCGCAGTTCTCCGGATGTCTTGTGCCGGGCGGTGAACCACAGGCAGATCACGTCGCTGCCCTGACGCTGGCGGGCGCCGAGGTGCGGGTCGACAAGAGAGGAATTCAATTGCGCGACAGGCAAAGTCATCAGGTTCTGCACACCCGTCGCCAGCGGCTGCAGCGGGCTGCGGCGCGGCCTAAGGGCAAATGGCGTTAATAGGCGTCAGCTCTGCTGGTGCCATGCGCAAGCGCTCGTTGCCGCAACGCCGGGCACCCTCGCAGAAACATCGATTGACCAGGGGCCCACCCCTGGGGGACAATCCCGACAGCATATGGGGCATAACCCGTTATGTCAGCGTTATGGAGGATTTCGCTTGCGTTTGGTCAAGCTCGACACTGCCGATGGCGCCGCCATCTACGTCAATCCCGAACACGTTGTCGCGGTGGTCAAGGGGTTGCGCGACACCAGGGTGGAAACCATCGCCGGTGTCTATGTCGTCCGCGACACGCCCGAGGTCATTGCGCGTCTCCTCGGCATGGAGGAGATATCGGTCGACGTCACGCCGCGCGTCATCGGCCAGGTCATTTGACACTTTGGCTGCAACGTTGAAGTGACCTGAGGTCTTGTTGTGTCGCGCTTTCGGGGCGCGCCGCCAAGTCACACGGTCACGATTGCCTTGATCAGCCCGGTACGGTCATGCGCCCACACCGGCATGTCACGCGAAACGCTCTCGATTGTCGTCTTGTGCGTCGCGAGGCGGTCCGTCGGCACCTTTCCTGCGCGGATCGAGGCCATGACATGCTCGAAATCCTGCCGTGTCGCATTGCGTGAGCCGCGGATGGTGAGTTCGCGCCGATGCACTTCGGAATCCGGGAACACCAGGTCGCCCTTGATGACGCCCACCAGCGTGTAATTGCCGCCATTGCGGGCATGGAAGATGGACGCGTTCATCGCCCGGATCGATCCGGTGGAATCGAACACCGAGTCGAAGCCGCTCTTTTTCACTGCGCCGAATTCCGCGCCTTCCAGTTCGTCCACCGCGAAGGTCTGGAACCCCAGCGCCCGCGTCGCCTCGATCTTGTCGGGCGCCGCATCCACCACCGTCACCTCGGCCCCAGCTATCCTTGCGAAATAGGCGACGCCGAGCCCGATCGGCCCCGAGCCCACCACCAGCGCGCGCTGCCCGGCCTTGAGTTCGGAGCGCCGCACGGCATGTGCACCAATGGCGAGGAATTCCACCATCGCCGCATCGCGCAGCGAAATCCCATCCGCCGGATAGAGGTTCGCGGCCGGCATCACCAGTTCATCCGCCATGCCGCCATCGGCATGTACGCCAACCACCTTCAGCGTCTCGCAGCAATTGGGCTTGCCTTCGAGGCAGGCCGGGCATGTACCGCAATTGACATAGGGGTTGATGACAACCGGCGCCCCGGCCGTGAACGCTTCGCCATTGGGGTCGAGCACCACGCCCGACAGTTCGTGCCCGATGATGCGCGGATATTCGAAGAACGGGAAATTGCCCTCGAAGATATGGTAGTCGGTGCCGCAGATGCCGACATGCTTGATACCGACCCGCACCCAACCAGGCTTCAGCGCCGGCGCGGCGACCTCGCGCAGCTCGAGTTTTTCAGGTTCAGTGCAATAGATGGCGCGCATGGGCTTTCCTTGGGTCGAATGCGGCGGCACATTAGCGGAAAGCGCCGTGATTTCCAGCCTCGTCGCAGGCTAGCATGTCAGTTATCGATGGCCGCGATCAGACCCGACGACCTGGACCACACACCATGAGATTCGCCTCCGACAACTGGGCCGGCGTGCCCGACGAGATCAGCGCCGCCATCGCCCACGCCGGCACCGGCTTCGCTCCCGCCTATGGCAACGACCCGCTGACAGCCCGCGTCACCGAGCGATTCTGCGAGGTGTTCGAGCGCAAGGTGGAGGTCTTGTTCACGGCCACTGGCACGGCGTCGAATTCGCTCGCGCTCGCCGCCATCGGCCGGCCGGGCGGGCAAATTCTCTGCTCGACCGAAGCGCATATCGAAAATGACGAATGGGGCGCGACCGAGTTCCAGTCAGGCGGCGTGAAGCTCGCAACCGTCGCCAACGCGGCGGGCAAGATCCGGCCCGACGGCCTCGCCGCCGCCCTCGCCCGCTACCCCGAGGGCAATCGCCACGGCCCGCTCCTGGGTCTCAGCCTCACCAACGCCACCGAATGCGGCACCGTCTATGCTCCCGCCGAAATCGCGGCGCTCACCGCCCCTCTGAAGGCGCGTGGGCTTCCGGTCCATTGCGATGGCGCGCGTTTCGCCAATGCCGTCGCCGCCACCGGCGCCTCGCCGGCCGAACTCACCTGGAAATCCGGCGTCGATTTCATGAGCTTCGGCGGCACCAAGAACGGCTGCTGGGCCGCCGAAGCCATTGTGATCTTTACCCCCGGCGTGCTGCATGACGTCGCCGCCCGCCGTCAGCGCGCCGGCCACACCTTCTCGAAGTCGCGCTTTGTCGCTGCGCAGTTCGAGGCCTATCTCGAAAATGGCAACTGGCTGCACTGGGCCCGCCACGCCAATCTGATGAGCGACAGGCTCCGCGCGGGGCTGCGCGCCAGCAATAGCGTCCGGCTCGCCTGGGAAAGCTCGGCCAACGAGGTATTCCCGATCATCTCGCGCGCCGCGCTCGCCAAAATTCGGGCTGCTGGCGGCTTCTGCCACGAATGGCCGGCCGACGCGCTGCATCCCGACGCTCGGCCAGACCCCGACGAAACCCTCGTCCGGCTCGTCACCAGTTGGGCGACAAGCGACGCCGATGTCGAAGAGTTCCTCGCGCTGGTTTGACGACAGGCTCAGCTCGACATCTGCCGACGATAGGGGCCGGTCGCATCATACTCGCCATATTCGCACCCGGCATGGCCGATGGCGATGCGGTCGACAAGCCGGTGCGTGCCGCCCTTGCGGTGGAACAGCCGCAGCTCGCCGCGCCCCGTGCCCCCATTCCAGAGCCGCGGATGGCGGCGGGCGCCATCGGGCGACTGGTAGCGCACTTGCAGCATGTCGGCGCGCCGGCAGGCCAGATCGACTTCGAGCCGCGCCTCGCGGTTTTCCGCCACCACGCGCCAGATATTGTCGCTCTCGGCTTCCTCGAAACCGAAGTGGACCTCCGCCCGCTGCCACGGCTTCGAAAAGTTGAAATCATAGCCCCGCCCCTCATGGGCGAAATAGGCGAGCAGCCGGTTCGGCAGCGCCACCCCGAGCACGCGGGGCCGTCCGCCGCCGATTTCGAGCGCGGAGTTTTCGAGCCGCCGCCCGGTCGTGAGGCTGACGAGGTCCGAGCTCGCAAGCCACAGCCAGGGCGAGGTGAAATCGCGGCCCCAGTTCTTGTCGGCATAGCCGAACGAGGAGTCAGGGGTAACCTCGTAGCGCTCGCCATCGAGCTCCACCCAGCCAGAGTAGAGCGTCTTGATGCCTTCTGCGTGCCAATACATCTCGAACAGGTTCAGCGCCCGCGCCGGCGCCGATGCCCCCGCACCCACCGAATAATGGATCTGCTTGTCGATGCTGAGCTGCCAGCGGAAGCGCCCGGCATCGCTCGCCCATTCGGGGTGCGCCGCCGCGTCGGCGGGCGTCACCAGAACTTCGCCCTCACTTGCAGTTTCCGAGAGCCGGCAGCCCGCCATCTCGATGTCGAGCCGATCGGGCGCGATCTTGATCGCACGTGTGCCGCTGTAGCGGTGCAGCTGCCGCCCGCCTTCGCCCCAGATGCCGATCTTGACGAGCCCATAAGCCGGGCGGCTCGTGGGATTGGCCGTGCCCGCCCCGGCAAACACCGGCTCCGCCCCGCCTGAGCCCGGGTTGGTGACAAAGAACGTGATCGAGAAGGCCCGTTCCACCCCTGTCACGGCATGCCGTGCGGTGAAATTATGCCACCACCAGTCATAGCCGCGGCGAGCCAAAGCCCCCCGCAGCATGAACCTGTTGCGCCCGGGATCGGCGGCGAACATCTGGACCGCCCCTAGAGCCGCCCCTCCATTGCGCGATCGAAAATCTCGAGCGCGCGCGCCTTGGTGAGTTCGATCGGGTTGCCACCCGCCGTGGGGTCGACGATCGCCATGTCGCCGATCAGCTCGCGCTTCGATCCATCCACCTTGAAGTCCTTCAGCGTATTGGGAACATTAAGCTTCTGGCGCAGCGCGGAAACCGCATGCAGGAACGCCTCGAAGCTCGGCGCCAGCCCGCAATAGGCCGCGAGCCGGGCGATCCGCGCCTCGATTGCATCACGGTTCACCACCAGCACATAGGGCATGAACACGGCATTGGTCATGCCGTGATGTGTGTCAAAAAGCGCGCCAACCGGGTGGCTCAGCGCATGGATGGCGCCGAGGCCCTTCTGGAACGCCGTGGCGCCCATCGCCGCCGCGCTCATCAGATGCCCGCGCGCCTCGATGTCATTGGGGTTGGCCGCAACCTTCGGCAGGTTTTCGAGCACGAGGCGAATGCCCTCGACCGCAATACCATCCGCCAGCGGATGATATCCCGGCGCGCAATAGGCCTCGAGGCAATGCGCCAGCGCATCGAACCCGGTGCCGATGGTGATGAAGGCCGGCATGCCGACGGTCAGCTCCGGGTCGGCGATCACCACTTTCGGCATCATCAGCGGGTGGAAGATCACTTTCTTGGTATGCGTCGTCTCGTCGGTGATCACGCCCGCCCGGCCCACTTCCGAGCCCGTGCCCGCCGTGGTCGGCACCGCGACGATCGGGAAGATGCCCTTGGGGTCGGCGCGCGTCCACCAGTCGCCGATATCCTCGAAATCCCATATCGGCCGGGTCTGGCCCGCCATGAAGGCGATGACCTTGCCGGTATCGAGCCCCGAGCCACCACCGAAGGCGATCACCCCGTCATAGCCGCCCGACCGCAGCACCGCGATGCCGGCCTCGACATTGGCGGAAATCGGGTTCGGCTTCACATCCGAGAACAGCCCGACCTCGATGCCTGCGTCCCGCAAGAGCTTCAGCGTCTGCTGCGTCACCGGCAGATTGGCGAGCCCGGCATCGGTGACGAGCAGCGGCTTGGTGATCCCCGCGGTCTTCAGCGCCTCGGGCAGTTCCTTGATGCGGCCCGCGCCGAATTTCACGGCGGTGGGGTAGTTCCAGTTGGCTTTCGTGGCCATTTTGCCCTTCTTCTGGCACGTGCCGTGCCCCTTGCTCAGGGTCATCCCGGCGCAGGCAGGGACCCATCCTGAGATATTTCTACCATCGCGGATCTAGCGTCATCCCAGGTTGGACCCCGGCCTGGCCCGAGGTGACACCGTGTCCTTGTCCTCACACCACCTTGAGGTGATAGCTCTTGGGCTGGGTCAAATTGTGGTAGCCGATTTCGCTCAGCGCCCCGCCCTTGCCCGTCTCCTTGACCCCGGTCCACACCAGCGCCGGATCGAGATAATCGCAGCGGTTGGCGAACACGGTGCCCGTTTCCACCCGCGCGCCGATCCGCGCGGCGGCATCGAGATCGGCCGTCCAGATCGAGGCGGTGAGCCCATAGGGGCTGTCGTTCATGAGCGTGATCGCCTCGTTGTCGTCGGCCACCTTCATGATGCCCACCACCGGCCCGAAGCTCTCTTCCCGCATCACCGCCATCTGGTGGTTGACATTGGTCAGCACCTCCGGCGCGAGATAGGCCGAGCCCTCCTCGTCGCGCGTGTCGCGCCAGTCGAGATGCGCCTTGGCGCCCTTGCGCAAGGCTTCGAGCGTCTGCCCGCGCACCAGGTCGGCAAAGCGCGGCGTCGCCATCGGCCCCACCACGGTCTCGGCTTCGAGCGGATTGCCGAGTGTCCAGCCACGCGCGAATTCGACGAAGCGCGCGACGAATTTGTCGTAGATGCCCGCATGCACATAGATGCGCTCCACCCCGCAGCAGCTCTGCCCCGAGTTGAAGAGCGAGCCGTCGGCGAGGTTCTCCGCCGCGTTGTCGAGATTGGCGTCGGCCCGCACATAGGCCGGATCCTTGCCGCCGAGTTCGAGCCCCAGCGTCGCGAAGGTGCCGGCCGCGGCGCGCTCGATCCGCCGCCCGCCTTCGACCGATCCGGTGAAGTTGATATGGTCGATCCGGCCCGAGCCGATCAGCTTTTCGGTATCGGCATGGTTGAGCACCAGGTTCTGGAACAGCCCCTCGGGCAGCCCGGCGAGTTTGGCCGCCTGCGCGAAGCGCTCGCCCACCAGCAGTGTCTGGCTTGCATGCTTCAAGATCACCGCATTGCCCGCCATCAGCGCCGGCACGATGGAATTGACCGCCGTGAGATAGGGGTAGTTCCATGGCGCGATCACCATCACGATGCCCAGCGGCTCGCGGGTGATGTAGCGCGTGAAGCCCGGCTTCTCCGGCCGCGAGAGCGGGGCCAGCGACGCCTCGGCGATCGAAATCATGTGCCGCGAGCGTTCTTCGACGCCGCGCTTCTCACCGCCATAGCGCACCGGCCGGCCCATCTGCCAGGCGAGTTCCGGCACGATTTCGTCGTTCAGCGACACCAGCGCATCGACGAATTTCGTCAGGTACCCGGCGCGCTCGGCGACACTCGCCTCGCGCCACGCCTTCTGCACGGTGCCCGCACGGGCGACCGCCGCCTCGATCTCACCGGCCGACGCATAGGCCCGCTCGGCATAGACGCGCCCATCGATGGGCGAAATGATCTGGACCTTGTCGGTCATGTTCTTGTCCTTTCAGCAGCGGATCGCGCGTACATGGCCACGTGCGGCATAGTCGAGGATAAGCCGGTCGCTGGTCACGACAGTCAAGTCAAGGGTACGCGCCGTCGCAACGATGATGCGATCGGCGGGGTCGTTGTGAAAATCCCCCGGAAGGAACGAGGAGGCGACGAGCACCGCGGGCGGCAAGTCGGCCCGGGCGAAGCCATCCGAGGCGACGAAATCCTCAAACAACACCAGCGGCGGCACCCTCGAGGTCAGTCGCGCTTTGCGGCTCAGCATGCCCAGTTCCCACGCGGTAATCGCCGAAACCGTCACGGGGCGGCCAGATTGCCACGATGCCTCGAGCGCCGCCATGGCAGCCGGCTTCAGGGCGCGGCCCTGCGCCAGCCAGATCACCGCGCAGGTATCGAGCAGCAGGTCAGTCATCATAGACCTTGCCCCAATCCGGATCGGCCGGCTGCGTGTAGTCGTAGTCCGGGTCGAGTGTCACGATGCCCTTCCACATGCCGAACACCGGATGATGCCGGAACGACGATTTGTCCGTCACGTCCTTGCCTGCCACCTGCGCCGCCGCATCGCGCGTCGACCCTGCATCGTCGTGGATGAATGGCGGCGTGTCCTCTTCGGCGACGAGCGGCAAAATCGCCTCTCCCCGACCGCCGATCCGGTCGATGAGCAGCGCTGCCGGCACGCCGAGCACCCGCGCCAGCCGGTCCGCCTCGGCGATCTGCAGCCGGCGCTTGCCGTTGAGGCTGCGCGACAGTGCCGAGGGGTCCATGCCGATTTGGGCCGCGGCCTTGCGCAGCGACAGCCCGGCGGCCTTGAGCCGGGCGGCGAACCAGTCCCTGTCGATCGGATGAGGATGCTCCGCCATCTGGCCCTCGCGATGCGGCTGTTGCGATTATCGCAACATAGTAGCAGCCGTGTTGCGCAGCAAGCCTCAGCTCCGCTCGAAGCCGCGCTTCAGCTCCCAGTCCGTGACGCGACGATCGTACTCGAACTGCTCCCACTCGGCCGTGTGCACATAATGGTCCACCACCTTGTCGCCCATCGCCTCGCGCAACAGCTTGGATTTCTTCAGCGCCTCGGTCGCATCCCGCAATGTCTTCGACACTTCACGCAGTTTCTTGCCCGAATAGGCGTCACCGGAATAGGGCGCCTCGAGCGGCAGCTTGTCCTCGATGCCCTTGAGCCCCGCCGCGATCAGCGCCGCGAACGCCAGGTACGGGTTGAGATCGGCACCGCCGATGCGGCACTCGATGCGCACGCCCTTGGTCTCCTCGCCACACAGACGGAACCCGGCCGTGCGGTTGTCGCGGCTCCAGATCGCCTTGGTCGGCGCGAAGGTGCCCACCTGGAAGCGCTTGTACGAGTTGATATAGGGCGCGAGGAAATAGGTGATGTCGGGCGCGTATTTCAGCAGCCCCGCCACGTAATGGCGCATCGTCTCGCTCATCCCCAGCTCAGCCTTGGGATCAAAGAAGATATTGCCCTTCTTGTCCGCCAGCGACATGTGGATATGGCTCGACGAGCCGGCGAGGCCGAAATCCCACTTCGCCATGAAGGTGATCGCCTTGCCCTGGAAATGCGCGATCTCCTTGATGCCGTTCTTCATGATCACATGGCGGTCGGCCATGGTCAGCGCATCGGCATAGCGCACATTGATTTCTTCCTGGCCCGGGCCCCACTCGCCCTTCGAGTTCTCCACAGGGATACCGGAAGCCTGCAGCTGCTTGCGCACCGCCCGCATCACCCCCTCTTCCTTGGTCGTCTGGAAGATATGGTAGTCCTCGACGTAATAGCCGGCCGTCGTCAGGTTCTTGTAGCCCTTGTCCCAGGCCGAACGGAAACTCTCGTCGAACAGATAGAACTCGAGCTCCGAGGCAAAATTCGCCGTCAGCCCCAGGGAGTCGAGCCGCTGGAGCTGCGCCTTCAAAATGGCGCGCGGGCTATGTGGAATAGGCTCGTGGTGATGGTGGTCGACGAGGTCGGCGAGGATGATCGCCGTGCCCTCGAGCCAGGTCGCCTTCATCAGCGTCGAGACATCCGGCTTCATGACGAAATCGCCATAGCCCTTGCCCCAGTTCGCCGCCTCGTAGCCGGGCACCGGCTCCATATCGATATCATTGGCAAGCAGATAGTCGCAGCCATGCGTCTCGTCGATGGCGCCTTCGAGGAAGAACTCCGCCTGGAAGCGCTTGCCGATCAGCCGGCCCTGCATGTCGGGAAACGCCACGAGCACCGTGTCGATGGTGCCGGCCTTCACGTCGGCCTTGAGCTGTTCGAGTGTATAGGCGGCCATGGGTGTCTCCCCGGTATGTCTTGTTGATATTGGGGAATCGCGGCGGCCCGCCGCGATTCCCTTGGCCTCGGCCAGGACTTATGCCTCGCCGTACTTGGCTTCGATGGCGGCGATTTCCGCCTGCTTCTTCTTGATGATGTCGCCCACCGGCGGGCCCTGGAAGCGCTTGTTCTCGAAGGCGAACCAAATGATGGCAGCCAACGCGAGGAAGGCGAGCGTGATCCACAGCACCTGCCCGTTCGGCGGCTGGATAGCGATGAAGATGATCAGTGCCATCGACAGCACCACCAGCACGGCGACCAGCTTGTACAGCGCGATCCCCATCGTCCACGGCCCCTGCTTCGGCCACTTCGGCGTACCGATGGCGAAGAACCCGGCCACGATCGGCACGGCGAAGCTGAGGAACACGAAGATCAGGGTCGCGTTGACGGTGAGCGTGTAGATGTTGGTGCCGCCCACCGACTGGGTCTGCGCCAGCCAGACGAACAGCACTTCCAGCACCGCGCCCGTCCAGATCGCGATGACCGGCGTGCGGAAGCGCGTCGACACACTGGCAATCTGCTTCGAGAACACCGGCACGCCGCCGTCACGGCCGAACGCGTAGAGCATGCGCGAGGTCGAAGTCACAGTCGCCAGACCGCAGATGAACTGCGCCACGAGGATGGCCAGAAACAGGATGGTCACGAGCCAGGACGGCAGTACGGCGGACATGGTCAGATAGAAGACCGAGAAGCCCTGCTTGGCGCCCTCGGCCAGGTCCGGGATGGCGATCATGATCGCCGATACCATGATCCAGCCTGCAATCGAGGAGATGATCACCGCGTTGACGATGCCCTTGGGCACCGACATGGCAGCGTTCTTGGTCTCTTCGGCTGTGTGTGCGGAGGCGTCGTAGCCTGTGATGGTGTAGATGGGCAGCAACAGGCAGAGCGCGAAGAGATAGAGCATGTTGTCGCTCTGCGGGAACACGTTGCCGCCCGCCTCACCCGAATAGTTGGTGAAGGTCCACAGCCGGCTCCAGTCATGCGAAGGCGCGAATGCCAGCAGCGCCACCACAAGCACCACCGTGGTGATGAGGATCAGGTAACCCGACCAGTCGGTCAGCAGCGCGGTCAGCCTGATGCCGAGGTGATTGACGACCGCCTGCAACGCGGTGATCAGCACGACAAACAGCACGATATGCAGCGGGTCCGTTGTCATGCCGATCAGGGAGCCGAACGTGCCCTGGAAGAAGAAAGCCGTACCGATATTGATCGCGCCCATCACGGTGATGAGCCCAAGCAGGTTCAGCCAGGCCGTGATCCAGCCTATGAAGCGGTTCCCGAGGATCGAGCCCCAGTGATAGAGCCCGCCCGCTGTCGGATAGGCCGAGGCGATCTGCGCCATCGCGAGCGCGAACAGGCCCGATATGGCGCAGCCGACGATCCAAGCGATACCCGCCCCCGCGCCACCGATCGACCCGGTGGCCTGCGCGAAGGAATTGATGCCGCCAGACAAGATGCAGATGATGGAAAACGAAATCGCGAAGTTGGAGAACCCGCTCATTCGCCGCGCCAGTTCCTGCGCGTAGCCCATCGAGTGGAGGAGCTTTTTGTCCTCGTGGTTTTCGTGTGTCATGCCGATGCCTTCCTGCCCTCATGCCCCTGTGGAAGTTGCTTCATATCGCGCCGCTCCGCCGATGGCGCCGAGCGCGATCGGCAGGCAGCGCGCCAGACGGTCCGCCCAGAGGGCAATCCCGTCGGGTTCGAGAATTTCGTCGTGGCGGATTTCGATCATCGCGGCATCGAGTCCGCGCGCGTTGCCATGGTGCTCGAGCGTGTAGGTGACGCCTTCAAGCGCCGAATAGGGCTCGTTCCACCCGAGGTTCAACCCGGGCGCATCGGCAACCAGCGCATCGGCCAGCGCCCGCGTCATCCGAATGTCGTGCCCGTGGATGAGCCCGATCGGCCAGGGCCGCCACACATCCTTGTAGACAGGCGTGAACGAGTGCACCGTTACCAGCACGGTCGGCTGGCCGGCGGCTAGCCTGCGGGAAATCACACCGTCCAGCGCTGCGTGGAATGGGGTGTGAAACTCCGCGATCCGCCGCGCACGATCCTCGGCGGTAACCTCGGCATTGCCTGGAATACTCGTGCGCTCGCTGATCACGGGGATCAGGTCCGGCGCACCGTGGTCGCGGTTGCAGTCAATCACCAGCCGGCTCACCGTGGAAGCGACGAGTGGCGCATCAAGCACTTCGCAGAGCCTGAGTGCCACCGGCAGTGCGCCCGGATCCCAAGCGATATGCCGCACCCTGTCCGCCGCCGTAAGGCCGAGCGTACCATAGCGCTCCGGAATGCGGTTCGAGGCGTGATCACAGGCGAGCACGAACGGCCCGGCCCCCGCTTCATTATGCACATCCACTGCCCGCCTGACGCTTGCCGCCGCGTTGGCGCCCGAAACCCCTGCCACCTTTTTCTCCCTTCCCGGACAGCGCCCTGCCGGTCGGGCCCGCCGCCCCCAAGTGAGGCTTAACGGATTGTTGACGCATGTGAGCGGGTTTCCGCAAGGATGTCAAACGGGTGACGGCGGGCAGGGGCAATCGGCGGTCGCGAACGGGTCGCATCTGGCGCAGGTCCCGCAGTCGGGCCTCTCCCTCGTGAGGGAAAGGGTGCCCGAAGGGCGGGTGAGGGGGGCACCTTGTGCCGAATTATGCAAGGCGAATAGAGATTTAGCGCAAGCGGCACCCCCCACCCGGCGCTGTGCGCCACCCTCCCCCGCGGGCGGGAGAGGGGCGCCGACTACTGGCGAAGACAACGCCATCAGCCAGTGACATCACATGTTATGATGCCCGTGCCTGAATGCCTCCGGGGTGAGCGCGATCTTCCTGTCGATCGCCCCCACGGCTTTCACATCCTTGCCCGCATACTCGATTTCGTGCAGCACCGAACGCAGGATCGCGAGCCGGCCGCGCCGTTTGTCATTGTTGAGGATCACACGCCACGGCGCGTGGTCTGTATGGCTCGCTTCGAACATGCGGTTGCGCGCCACGGAATAGTCGTCGAACTTTTCGAGCGCCTTCATGTCCACCGGCGACAGCTTCCACACCTTGAGCGGATCGTGGCGCCGATCGTGGAAGCGCTTCAGCTGCATCTCGCGCCCGATGGCGAGCCAGAACTTGAACAGGTGGATGCCGTCATTGGTCAGCATCTGCTCGAAATGCGACACCTCGCCGAGGAACTTCGTCGTCTCCTCGGGCGTGCAGAACCCCATCACCGGCTCAACGCCGGCGCGGTTGTACCAGCTGCGGTCGAACAGCACCTGCTCACCGGCAGCCGGCAGCCAGTCGACATAGCGCTGGAAATACCACTGCGTCCGCTCGCGGTCCGATGGTTTCGAGAGCGCCACCGTCATGTTGTAGCGCGGGTTGAGATATTGCAGGTAGGTGGCGATGGAGCCGCCCTTGCCCGCCGCATCGCGCCCCTCGAACAGGATGACGATCCGACGCCCGCTCTTTGCCTGATCCTGCTGCAGCAGCGCCAGTTGCGTCTGCACGACGGTCATCTCGGCATCATAGGCGTCCGAATCCATCTTTTCTTCATAGGGGTAGCCACCCGACCCAAGCGCCTTCTTCTTGATCGAGCGCGGCAGTGCGGGATTGTCGAGATCGAAACCCTCGAACGGGTCGGTCATGGGGAACTCCTGACTGTCATGACGGCGACATGAGCGTGATATGAGTAGCGCGATCTTGCAAGGCGGGCGAATCGCGCGAAATGGGGGATCGCGCAGCAGCGCACCGCTGGCGGCGCCCTTGAGGATGGCCTTATGGCAGACGAAACCAGGAGCGAAATGGCGAGCGCCGGCCTGAGCCTCAGGAGCCGTTTCTATGGCCGCCTGCCGCTGCTCCTCGCCATCGGGGTGGTGTTCCTTATGCTGAGTGCGCTGAGCGAGCTCGATCCGTGGATCAGCCTGCTGGGCTATTCCGCCGTGCTCCTGCTCGGCGTCTTCGCCCCCGATGCGCGGGAGGCGGAGGCGCCGCCGATTGTCCGCCCCACCGGCGATACCGGTTTTGCCGAGGCCGTGCGGCGACTCGCCGACGCCCTGCCAGACCCGTGCGTCATTGTCGATCGCCGTTCGCTGGTCGTGCATGTCAACCCTGCGGCCGGCATCCACTTTCCTGCCGTGGTCAATGGGGTGCCCATTGCCTATTCCATGCGCTTCCCGGTGCTGATCGATGCCATCGAGGAGACGCGCATCCACGGCACGCGCACCGTCGAATTGCACCAGCAGGTGCCGAACGAGACCTGGTACAAGGTCACCGTCGCGCCATTGGCCGAGGATGATCCCGAAAACACCGGCGTGCTCGTCATCACACTCCAGAGCCTGACGGAGCAGCGCCGGCTCGAGGCGCTGCGCTCCGACTTCGTCGCCAATGCCAGCCACGAGTTGCGCACGCCGCTCACCTCGCTCATCGGCTTCATCGACACGCTCGTCGGCCCCGCCGCCAACGACAAGCAGGCGCGCGAGAAGTTCCTGGGCCTGATGCGCGGCCAGGCCACACGCATGGCCAAGCTCATCGAAGACCTCCTGTCGCTGAGCCGCATCGAGATGCGCCAGCACATGCGGCCCACCCAGCCGGTCGATATCGAGGTGCTGGTGCGCGAAGTGGCGGAGGGACTCTCCCCCTTGGCCGCCGACGCGAATGTGGAGATTGCACTCGATCTTGTCGCCGGCCTCGAGCCGATCCGCGGCGATCGCGACGAGCTGTACGAGGTCGTCGAGAACCTCGTCGACAACGCCATCAAGTACGGCGCCGACGGCAGGCGGGTCAGGATCGCGCTTGTCGCCGCCGAAAGGCCGGGCTTTGCCGCCAAGCTTACCGTCACCGACCATGGGCCGGGCGTTGCCGCCGAGCATGTGCCACGGCTGACCGAGCGCTTCTACCGCGTCGATGCCGATTCCAGCCGCAAGAAGCGCGGCACCGGGCTCGGCCTTGCCATCGTCAAGCATATCGTCAGCCGGCATCAGGGCGAGATGGCTATCCGCTCCACCCCCGGCACCGGCACGGAAGTCGACGTACTGTTCCGCCGCTGAATATGACAAAGACGACGATCCACAGGCCATGATCCGCATTCTTCTGATTTTACTGTTTCATTACAATGACTTATCTTGTCATAAAACCGATAGATCACTGTCATAAAAGCTTTGGGCAGCCCACATAGGTTCCGGGATGCAAACGGGCGACGGGGACAAAGACCCCTCACAACTCTGCCGCGCCCAAACATTCCTGAAAGGGACTCAAATGAAAGTCGCAGTTTTCGCCAGCGCCGCCGTCATCGCGCTCGCCGCCGGCATGGGTGCCGCTGTTGCCCGTGACCAGATCCAGGTTGCCGGTTCCTCGACCGTGCTGCCCTACGCCAAGATCGTCGCCGAGACGTTCGGCGAGACCTACCCCGACTTCAAGACCCCCGTCGTCGAGTCCGGCGGTTCGGGCGCCGGCATCAAGCAGTTCTGCGAAGGCGTCGGCGAGGACAAGATCGACATCGCCAACTCCTCCCGTTCGATGAAGGCGGATGAGCTGGAAAGCTGCAAGACCGCCGGCGTGACCGACGTGCAGGAAGTCAAGTTCGGCTACGATGGCATCGTGTTTGCCACCGACATCGCCGGCCCGGATTTCGCCATCCAGCCCGTCGACATCTACAAGGCGCTGGCCGCCAAGCTCGTCATGGACGGCAAGCTGGTCGACAACCCCTACACCAAGTGGAACGAAGTGAACCCGGCCTTCCCGGCTTGGGACATCGCCGCCTATATCCCGGGCGAGAAGCACGGCACCCGCGAAGTGTTCGAGACCAAGGTCCTCGACGCCGGCTGCGACAAGGCCGCTCTCGAAGCCGCTGGCGTTGCCAAGGATGACGTCACCAAGACCTGCCACGCAGTCCGCAAGGACGGCAAGGCCGTGGATATCGACGGCGACTACACCGAGACGCTTGCCCGCATCGACGCCAACAAGACCGGCGTGGGCGTGTTCGGGCTTTCCTTCTACGAAAACAACGCTGACAAGCTGAAGGTCGCGACCGTCGGTGGCGTCGTTCCCTCCGTCGACTCCGTCGCCTCGGGCGAGTACCCGGTCAGCCGTCCGCTCTTCTTCTACGTGAAGAAGGCGCATATCGGCGTGATCCCGGGCCTCAAGGAATATGTCGAGTTCTTCCTCTCCGACGAGATGGTCGGCCCGGACTCGCCGCTGGCCGAGTATGGTCTCGTCCCGGCGCCCGACGCCGAGCGTGACGCTGCCCGCGCCGCCTTCGAAGCCGGCACCACGATGTAATCTGCCTCTGGCGCGGGGCCTCCCAGGTCCCGCGCCTTTCGTTTTCCTATCGCGTTTTCCTCGACCAGAGCCCTCAGGAGGTTCCTGCCCATGTCCACCGGTTGGCTCATCGCCATCGTCATCGGCATCGGGGCTGTCGCCTATCTGATGGCAGCCCAGAAGGCCCGCGGTCTCGCCGCAGCGGCCGATCGCAGCAAGGGCGAAGTCCCGCACTCGCTGCCCGCCTATCACGGCTGGTTCGCCTTCATCCTCGCGACGCTTCCTGCTATTGCGCTCTTTCTTGTCTGGTCCTTTGCCACGGGGTTCATCGTCGAAGGCAAGATCACTGCCGAAGTCAGCAGCCGGATCGCCGACCCCGCCCAGGCCAGCCTCGCCGTTGGCATCGTGCATGATGCGGTCCGCGCGCTTGAGGCGCTCGGCCTGACCGGCGACAAGGTCCCGCCGACCTTCCTCGCCCTGCGCGAAGCGGCCAGTGCGGCGCAGTTCAGCATTTCCGAAGCCGGCGCCGACTACATGGTCACGCTCGCCGCCGAAGTCAGCAATGATCATGCGATGTATCGCATCATCGGGCAGATCCTCGTTGTCCTCGCGTCTGCGGGGGGCGCCTACTTCGCTTATCGGCAGGTGCGGCTGCGCCTCCGCGCCCGCAACAAGGTCGAGCGCGTCGTCCTGAGCACGCTCGTGGTCGCCTCGACGGTAGCGGTTCTCACCACCATCGGCATCGTCCTGTCGATGCTCGGCGAGACCATCCGCTTCTTTTCCGAAGTGAACCCGCTCGGCTTTTTCTTCGGCACCGTATGGGATCCGCGCTTCGCAGCGGCAGGTTCGGGCGGCAGCGAGGGTCAGTTCGGTCTCATTCCACTGCTTGCCGGTACACTCTATATCGCCGCTGTCTCGATGCTGTTCGCCGTGCCGATCGGGCTCATGTCCGCCATCTACATGGGCGAATATGCGTCCCCCAAGGTGCGGTCCATCGTGAAGCCGCTGCTTGAGCTGCTCGCCGGCATCCCCACCATCGTCTATGGCATCTTCGCCTTGATCACGATGGGGCCCTTCCTGCGCGATCTCTCCGCCGCGCTTGCCGGCGGCACACCGTTCATCCAGGCCCAGTCGGTGCTCACCGCCGGCCTCGTGATGGGCGTGATGCTGATCCCGCTGGTCTCCTCGCTGTCCGATGACGTGATCACCGCCGTGCCGCGCGCCATGCGCGACGGATCCCTTGCGCTCGGCGCCACCCGGTCCGAAACCATCCGCCGGGTGATCCTGCCCGCGGCGCTCCCTGGCATCGTCGGCGCCCTGCTGCTGACCGGCTCGCGCGCCATCGGCGAAACCATGATCGTGGTCCTCGCCGCCGGCGTCGCCGCCAAGCTCACCATCAATCCGCTCGAGGCGATGACCACCATCACCGTCAAGATCGTCAGCCAGCTGACGGGCGACCTCGAGTTCAACTCGCCGCAGACCCTCGTCGCCTTCGCCCTCGGCCTCACGCTGTTTGTCGTGACGCTCGGCATGAACATCTACGCGCTCTATATCGTGCGCAAGTACCGGGAGCAGTACGAATGACCGACAGCGCCCTCGCCCCGAGCGCCATGGCCGCCCCTGCTGCCCAGCGCCGCGATTTCGGCCTCAAGCGCCGCCACGCCTCCGAAGCCCGCTTCCGCTTCTATGGCATTACCGCCATCGTGATCGGCCTCGCCTTCCTCATCATCCTGTTCGTTTCGATCATCTCGAAAGGCTACACGGCCTTTGTGCAGACCTCGATCACGGTGCCGGTGGAGTTCTCGGAACAGATCATCGACAAGAATAACGAGCGCGCCACTGATCCGCTGAAGCTGCGCGCGGCGAACTACCCCTTGGTGGCGCGCAACGCCGTTGCCGCCTTCCTCGGCATCGACCCAACGGACAAGGCCGCCATGAAGGCGGCCGGCGACCTGGTGTCCGACAGCTCCCGCGTGCAGTTGCGCGAGATTGTCCAGGCCGATCCCTCGATCGTCGGTCAGACCCGAACGGTCACCTTGCTCGCCTCGGGCGATATCGACAGCGCCAACAAGGGCCAGATCGATCTCTCCGTGGCCGAGGCCAATCGCAAGGTCTCGGACAAGCAGCTCGAACTCCTCAACCAGCTGAAGGAGAAGGGCGCCGTCTCGATGCCCTTCAACTGGGGCCTCCTCACCTTCGGCGCCTCCAGCCGCCCGGAATCCGCCGGGCTCGGGGTCGCGCTCATCGGCTCGCTCTTCATGATGCTCGTGGTGCTGATCGTGTCGCTGCCCATCGGCGTCGCCGCCTCGATCTACCTTGAGGAATTCGCCAGGAAGAACCGCTTCACCGACCTGATCGAGGTGAACATCAACAACCTCGCGGCCGTGCCCTCCATCGTCTTCGGTCTGCTCGGACTCGCGGTCTTCATAAACTTCTTCGGCATGCCGCGCTCGGCGCCCATCGTCGGCGGTCTGGTGCTGTCCCTGATGACGCTGCCCACCATCATCATCGCCACCCGTGCTGCCCTGCGCTCGGTGCCGCCCTCGATCCGCACCGCCGCGCTCGGCGTCGGCGCCTCGAAGACGCAGATGGTTTTTGATCACGTCCTGCCCCTGGCCGTGCCCGGCATCCTCACCGGTACCATCATCGGCCTCGCCCGCGCCCTCGGCGAAACGGCACCGCTGCTGCTCATCGGCATGGTCGCCTTTGTCGCCGACATGCCGCAGAATCCGCTGCAGCCCGCTACCGCGCTCCCCGTGCAGATCTTCATGTGGACCAACGAGGCCGAGCGTGCCTTTGTCGAGCGCACCTCCGGCGCCATCATCGTGCTGCTTGTCTTCCTCGCCATCATGAACATCACCGCCATCGTGCTCCGCCGTCGCTTCGAGCGCCGCTGGTAAGCCATCCGATCGGAATCAAAGCCCATGTCCCTCGATATCGCTTCGTCCCAGGCTTCCGCGCCCCGCAACGCCCCTCCCAAGATGACGGGCGACAAGGTCTGCGTCTTCTACGGTGCCAAGCAGGCCCTCTTCGACGTCGACCTCAAGGTCGAGCAGTACTCGGTGACCTCGCTGATCGGCCCCTCGGGCTGCGGCAAGTCAACCTTCCTGCGCTCGCTCAACCGCATGAACGACACCATCGACGGCTGCCGCGTCACCGGCAAGATCAGCCTCGACACCGATGATATCTACGATCCCTCGATCGACGTCGTCGAACTGCGCGCCCGCGTCGGCATGGTGTTCCAGAAGCCCAATCCGTTCCCGAAATCCATTTACGAGAACGTCGCCTACGGCCCGCGCATTCACGGCCTCGCCCGCACCAAGTCCGACACCGATGAGATCGTGCATTCCTCGTTGCGCCGCGCCGGCCTGTGGAACGAGGTGAAGGATCGCCTCAACGAGCCCGGCACCGGCCTCTCTGGCGGCCAGCAGCAGCGCCTCTGCATCGCCCGTGCCATCGCGACGCGGCCCGAAGTGCTGCTGATGGACGAGCCCTGCTCCGCCCTCGACCCGATCGCCACCGCGGTCATCGAGGAGCTGATCGACGAGCTGCGCGAAAACTTCACCATCGTCATCGTCACCCACTCGATGCAGCAGGCGGCCCGCGTCAGCCAGAAGACAGCGTTCTTCCACCTCGGCAAGCTCATCGAGGAAGGCAAGACCGAGGACATCTTCACCAATCCGAAGAACAAGCAGACCCAGGATTACATCACCGGCCGCATCGGCTGAGTGACGGAGGACCGACAAGATGCCCACTTCCCTGAACGAGCATATCGTCTCCTCCTACGAGGACGAACTCACCGGCCTCAACAAGGCCATTTCCGAAATGGCCGGCATGGTCGAGCAGGCCATCACCGAAAGCGCCAATGCGCTGCTGAAGCTCGATCTGACCCTCGCGCAGACCGTGCGTGATTATGACAAGCGCATCGACGACATGCAGCAGCGCATCAACGATGCTGCCGTGTCGATCATCGCGCGCCGCCAGCCCATGGCCGCCGATCTGCGCATGGTCGTCACCGCCATCCAGGTGGCGAACGATCTCGAGCGCACCGGCGATATGGCCAAGCAGCTCGCCAAGCGCACCCAGCAGATCGAGAATCTTGGCCTCGCACCGAAATTCTATACCGGCATGCGCCACATGACCGACCTGGTTGCCGAGCAGCTCAAGGCCGGCATCGACGCCTATCTCGCCCGCGATGGCAAGGCGGCCATTGCCGTGTGCAACCGCGACAACGAGGTGGATGCGCTCCACACCTCGCTGTTCCGCGAGCTCCTCACCTACATGATGGAAGACCCGCGCAACATCACGCAGTGCACGCACCTGCTGTTCTGCGCCAAGAGCCTAGAGCGCGTCGGCGACCATGCCACCAACATCGCCGAGGCGGCCTATTATCTCGAAACCGGCCTGCATCTGAGCGCCGACGCTCAGCAGCGGGCGCCCCGCTGAGGGAGGGCCTGATGGCAGCCACCATCCTGATCGTCGAGGATGAAGAGGATGTGGCGCTGCTCTTGCGCTACAACCTCGAGGCCGAGGGCTTTCGCGTCCTCGGCGCAAGCTCGGGCGACGAGGCCATCGAGCAGATCCAGCAGACCGTGCCCGATCTGATCCTGCTGGACTGGATGCTGCCCGGCCTCTCCGGCATCGAGCTGTGCCGCCGCTGGCGCTCGCGCGAGGAAACCGCCCGCGTGCCGATCATCATGATCACCGCCCGCGGCGAGGAAGCCGAGCGCGTGCGCGGCCTTGCGACAGGCGCGGATGATTACGTTGTCAAGCCGTTCTCGGTGCCGGAGCTGGTGGCGCGCGTCAACGCGCTGCTCCGCCGCTCGAGCCCGCAGCTCGTCACCTCGGTGCTGAAGGCAGGCGACCTCGAGCTCGATCGCACCAGCCACCGCGTCCGCCGTGCCGGCCGCGAAGTGCATCTCGGCCCCACCGAGTACCGCCTGCTCGAATACCTGATGCGGCATCCCGGCCGGGTCTATTCGCGCGAGCAGTTGCTCGATGGCGTCTGGGGCAACGATGTCTATGTCGACGAGCGTACCGTCGACGTGCATGTCGGACGCCTGCGCAAGGCCATCAACCGCAACCGCGCCGCCGACCCGATCCGCACCGTGCGCGGCGCCGGCTATGCATTCGACGAGCGCTTCGCCGCCGCGACGTGACAGCGCGGTAATGATGTGACCGTAACTTAATTTGCCGCGCCTTGTGTATCTGCCTAGATGAAGCAGGCAGCAAACACGAGGAGCGGCAGATGCACCACGACGATCACAGACACGGTCTTGAATTCGACCTCGAAGCGCTGGCGCAGCAGCGTCTTCGCCGGCGCAGCCTCCTCACCGTTCTTGGCACCGGCACCCTCGTTGCGCTCGCCGGCACCATGCCGGGCCTCGCACAGGCCGCGGAGCTTTGTCTCGTCGATGCCGAAACCACCAATGGCCCCTACCCTGCCGACGGCACCAACACCGCGCCCGGTGGCACCAGCAATATCCTCGCCGAGAGCGGCGTCATCCGTTCCGATATCCGTGCGAGCTTCGGCACCTCTACCGGCACGGCCGAAGGCATCACCCTCACGGTGACACTTAAGCTCGCCGATTTCGGCAAGGATTGCGCGGCGCTTCCCGGCGCCACCATCTATATCTGGCACTGCACCGACGACGGCCTCTACTCGCTCTATACCCTGCCCGAGGAGAATTTCCTGCGCGGCGTGCAGGTGGCGGGCGACGACGGCATGGTCAGTTTCACCACCATCTTCCCCGGCTGTTATCGCGGCCGCTGGCCGCATATCCACTTCGAAGTCTATCGCGACCAGGCGTCGGCGACCGACCACAAGAACGCGCTGCTGACCTCGCAGCTGGCGCTTCCCCAGGATGTGTGCGAGCTGGTCTACGCAACCGCAGGTTACACCGATAGCCCGCGCAACCTCGCCGAACTGACCCTCACGACCGACAACGTCTTCTCCCGCGCCAATGCCGATCAGCTCACCATGATGACACCCAAGGTCACCGGCAGCGTCACCGAGGGCTTTGTCGCTACGGCAACCATTGCGGTAGAGGCGTAGAACCGGGTCGATGCACGCAGCCGCCGATCCTGCGGCTTGCGTGCTGCGCGGGGCGAGACCTTAACCCCGTGGGCGCGCGCCGAGCCCGACCAGTAGCGCGTCGAGCGCAGCGCTGCAGTCGGAGCGCGATGCCGCGCCCTCTGAGATCGCCAGTGCCGCGCGGTCATAGGCCGCGCCGAGGATGGTGGTCAGGGCATCGATGGGCAGCGGCAGCATTGCCCCGCTGGCCTGGGCGGCCTCTATGCCTTCACGCAGAGTCCTGCCGGAATGGGCCTGGTCGATCGCCGCCGTTTCCGCCGCTCCAAGCACGGCAGGCGCCTCGATCAGCAGCAGGCGCACCCGTCCCGGCACGGCCATCGCATCGAGATAGGCCTCGCCCCCGACGGCGAGGTCGCGCATCTGGTCCGCGCCGCCGGGTGCCGCCCTTTCAACGTCTGCGGCAACGGCGCGACTTTCCGCCTCGACGACCGCCCGGAACAGCGCGCGCTTGTCGGCATAATGGTGGTACAGCGCGCCGCGGGTCAGGCCAGCGCCGGCCACGAGGTCGGGTGTGCCGGTTTCCGCATAGCCGCACTCGACGAACAGCCGCCGTGCCACCTCAAGCAGGCTCGTCGTGGTCGCCAGACTCCGGGCAATATTGCTCCGCCTCTGTTGCATACGTGCAGCCTGTATGTTACGCCTTAACATGCAGACAGTATGTCTGTTTTTGATGCAAGAGGCAAGCATGAAGATCACCAGCTACTATCCCGTACTGATGACCGATGACGTCACGGGCACGGCTCGCTTCTACGTCACGCATTTCGGCATGACACCGCTCTTTTCGGCTGACTGGTATGTCCACCTGCAATCCGCCACGGACCCGAGCGTGAACCTCGCGATCCTACAGGGCGACCACGCGACCATCCCCGCCTCCGCGCGCGGCCGAGCCGGCGGCCTCCTCATCAATTTCGAGGTGGTCGATGTCGATGCGGAACATGCACGCCTCAGCGCGGCTGGCCTGCCGATGCTGCTGCAGCTGCGCGATGAGGATTTCGGCCAGCGGCATTTCATCACGGCCGACCCCAACGGCGTACTCATCGACATCATCACGCCGATACCGCCCAAGGGCGCGTTTGCCGCGCTCTATGCTGGCGAAGCCCTGCCGTGAACAGCCACGCCAGAAACAACACGGCCCGGGAGCGATCCCGGGCCTTTGTGCAGAGGCACTCTGACGCGAGGCAAACCGCCTCAGCGCTTCTTCTTGTCGATCTGGTGGTAGGCCCGGCGCGAGTGGAACTCGCAATAGGGCTTACCCTCTTCCGAGTGCTGCCCGCAGAAGTAGAAGTCCGGCGTCAACGGGTCGCCTATCGGCCACTTGCAGGTCTGCTCGTTGAGCTGCAGCAGGTTGAGACGGCGATCCTTGGGGATGAACAGCTCCTGCACCTGCGGCAGGGCCTCGGTGGCCACCGCGAATTCCTCGGAAATCTTCAGCGCGGTCGCACCCTGCACCATGCCGCCGCCACCGGCGCTCATCGTCGCACCGGCGCCCGACGGCATCGTCCGGCTCTTCATCACCGACGATCCGGCGGACAGCCCCGGGCTGCCGGCACCGACACCCATGGAGGGGCGCGGCGCGGAGGTCGTCGAGGTCGAGATGCGGCGCGGCGCGGTCCGCGGCGTGGCGCGCACACGCGGCGCGGCGCTGGCGGGCTTGGCGCGTCCGGACAGCTTCAGGCGGTGCACCTTGCCGATCACGGCATTGCGGGTCACGCCTTCGCCCAACACACCGGCAATCTGGCTGGCGCTCAGCCCTTCAAGCCAAAGCTTCTTGAGCAGCTCGACACGTTCTTCAGTCCAGCCCATCAATTCGACAGCTCCCACAGTCAAGAGTCAGACGGACTCCAATCCCGGACCGTTACCCGCATGGTAACCGCCTGATACACAACGCATCGTAGGACTAGTGGGTCCGCCACACGAGATATCGTGTCCCAACGCCTTGATACTACACGGCCCGCGGAATCGGGATCAAGAGTCAGCCCGGTTTTACACGGGGAAAACCCCGGGCCGGGAAAAGCTTTCCAACCACTCTGAAGCAATGAGTCAAATCAGTCACTTGCCCCCGATCCGTTGACTTTCCGAGGTGTTAAAGGCATATCCATACCCTGCAACGCGCCGCAAAACCGCAGCGCGTTTTTGGTTTTTGTGGGTCTTTTGCAACACTCCCGGGAAAGGGGTAAGTCGTCATGTCCGCGCTGTATGGTACGTATGCCAGGTCCGAGCTCGCATTCGAGCGGGGCAAGGGCGTGCGATTGTTCAGCCAGGACGGCACGCCCTATCTCGATTTCCACTCGGGTATCGCGGTGAACGCGCTTGGCCATGGCGACGAGTATGTCGTCAATGCCCTCAAGGCCGCCGCCGAGCGCGTGTGGCACACCTCCAATGTCTTCACCATTCCCGAGCAGGAGAAGCTTGGGCAGCGGCTGGTGGACAACACCTTCGCCGATGCGTGCTTCTTCACCAATTCGGGCACCGAGGCCATCGAGTGCGCCATCAAGACGGCGCGGCACCATTTCTTCGCCAACGGCCAGCCCGACCGCTACGAGATCATCGCCTTCACCGGCTCCTTCCATGGCCGCACGCTCGGCGCCATCGCGGCGGGCGGCAATCCATCCTATCTCGAAGGCTTCGGGCCCGCGCTCGAAGGGTTCGTGCACACCGCGCCGGGCGACCTTGCCGCGGTGGAAGCGCTGATTTCCGACAAGACCTGCGGCATCCTCATCGAACCCGTGCAGGGCGAAGGCGGCGTCTCCGCCATGCCGGTCGAGTTCATGCGCGGCCTGCGCGCCCTCTGCGACAAGCACGGCCTGCTTCTCATCCTCGACGAAGTGCAGTGCGGCTATGGCCGTACCGGGCGCTTCTTTGCCCATGAGTGGAGCGGCATCACGCCTGATATCATGGCCGTCGCCAAGGGCATCGGCGCGGGCTTCCCGCTCGGGGCCTGCCTTGCCACGGCCGAAGTCGCCAAATCCATGGTGCCAGGCACCCATGGCTCCACCTATGGCGGCAACCCGCTCGCCTGCGCCATCGGCAATGCCGTGCTCGATCGCCTCATGGCGCCGGGCTTCCTCGATGAGGTCGACCGCATGGGCCAGCGCCTCGCCTGGCACCTGCAGCAATTGCAGCAGCGCTTCCCGCACCATGTCGTAGAGTTGCGCGGCAAGGGCCTCCTCGCCGGCATCAAGCTTGCTACCCCTGTGAAGGATTTCGTGCTCCGCCTCCGCAACGATCAGCACATGCTGGCCCAGTCCGCCGGCGACAACGTGCTGCGCCTCCTGCCGCCGCTCGTCATCACCGAGGCTGATATCGAGGAAGCCGTCGGCAAGATCGCCGCGGCCTTCGAAGCCATGGACGCTGAACCTTCCGCTCAGGCCAGATCGGCCTGAGCCTTCCCCCACAAGAGACCCCGACCCAAAAGGAGAGGGCCAATGACGACTGCCCCGAGACACTTCCTCAATCTCGATGACTTCGACGCGTCGACGCTGCGTGGCATGCTCAACCTCGCCGGCGATCTGAAGGCGCGCCTCAAGCAGGGCGAGCGCCCCCTGCTGCTCAAGGACAAAGTCCTGGCGATGATCTTCGAGCGCCAGTCGACCCGCACCCGTGTGTCCTTCGATGTCGGCATGCGGCAACTGGGCGGCGAAACCATCTTTCTCACCGGCGCTGAGATGCAGTTGTCCCGCGAGGAGACACTCTCAGATACCGCCAAGGTGATGAGCCGCTATGTCGATGCGATCATGATCCGCATCCTCACCCATCAGGATCTGCTCGATCTGGCCGAGGCCGCCACCGTGCCGGTGATCAACGGCCTCACCCGCCGCGCGCATCCCTGCCAGGTGATGGCCGACGTCATGACCTTCGAGGAGCATCGCGGCCTGATCAAGGGCGCCAAGGTCGCCTGGGTCGGCGACAGCAACAACGTGCTCGCCAGCTGGGTGAACGCGGCCGAGCTGTTCGAGGCCGAGCTGACCATCGCCGTGCCCGAGGAATATGCGCCGGAGAAGGATCTCCTCGCCGATATCCGCAAGGCCAGCAAATACGTGAAGCTGATCGAGGATCCCGAAGAGGCGGTGAAGGATGCAGATCTCATCATCACCGACACCTGGGTCTCGATGGGCGATACCGATGCCGCCGAGCGCCGCCGGGCCTTGAAACCCTATCAGGTCAATTCCCATCTCATGGGACTTGCCGACAAGGACGCGCTGTTCATGCACTGCCTGCCGGCGCATCGCGGCGACGAGGTGACCGACGACGTCATCGACGGGCCGCAATCGGTAGTGTTTGATGAGGCCGAGAACCGCCTGCACGCGCAGAAGGCCATTCTGTGCTGGGCGCTCGGCCGCGATCAGCAGAACATCTGACGGGGCCTCCCCCGAGGTAACGCAATCGTCGCGGCCCCCGCCTTCGAGCGGTTGGGCCGCAAAACTGTTTGATGGACGTCGCCGCAAGGCCCGCTCCGACGACACTTATCAGCTAGCGGTTCGGACGCACTCGCCCTCCCCGGCGCGCACCGACCGAGACGGGATACCACATGAGCCAGACCTCCCTCAGCACCTATGGCCTCGACCGCCCGGAATCCGGCGATGACGTCGTGGTGCCATTCACCGTCGACCAGCTCGATGTCCGCGGCCGCACTGTGCGGCTCGGCGCGGCGCTCGATGGCATCCTCACCCGCCACAATTACCCTGCCCCGGTCGCCCGCGTCCTGGGCGAGGCGGTGGTGCTCGCCGCCCTTATCGGCTCCTCGCTGAAGTTCGAAGGTCGGTTCATCCTGCAGACCCAGACCGATGGGCCGGTGAACCTCGTCGTCGTCGATCTCGATGCGCCGGATGGCCTCCGCGGCTATGCGCGCTTCGATGCCGATCAGGTCATGCAGGCCATCGCCCAGGGCGAAACCCGCACGCAGCAAATGCTCGGCAGGGGTCACCTCGCCATGACCGTCGACCAGGGCAGCTACATGGAGCGCTACCAGGGCATCGTCGCGCTCGATGGCGGCAGCTTCGAGGATGTCGCGCACACCTATTTCCAGCAATCGGAGCAGATTCCCACCATGGTGCGGCTCGCCGTTGCCGAGCATTCCGAGCGCGGCAAGGGCATGCATTGGCGCGCCGGCGGCACGCTGGTGCAGTTCCTGCCACCCTATGGCGAAAACGTCATGGCCGACCTGCCGGGCGATGGTGATTTCGACAACCCTGAAACGGCCGACCCGAACTTCGTCGAAAACGACAAGTGGACCACCGCCCGCGCGCTGGTTGCGACCATTGCCGATGACGAACTGGTCGACCCCGACGTCTCGTCCGAGCGGCTGCTGTTCCGGCTGTTCAACGAGACCGGGGTCCGCGTCTTCGATCCGGTCGAAATGGAAGAGCGCTGCACCTGCTCCGCCGAGCGCATCGAGGGCATGCTGCGCGACAATTTCACCGCCGAGGAGCGGGCCGAAATGGTCGTCAACGGCGAGATCGAAGTCGTCTGCGAATTCTGCTCCGCCGACTACCACTTCCATCCGCACGAGTTCGATGAGCAGGCCGATCGCTGAAATGCCGTCGGCATCAGTCCTCGCAGCTTTCGGTCTCACCGCCCTGCTTGCCGGCGTTGCGGTCTTTCAGCTCGCGCTGATCGCCGGTCGGCCCTGGGGACGGCTGGCCTGGGGCGGCGCCCATGTGGTGCTGCCCACCAACCTGCGGATCAGCAGCGCGGTCTCCATCGGCATCTACGCGCTGATCGCTGCGGCGATGCTCGACAGGGCAGGTGTCCTTCTCTGGTTGCCGACCGCAGTTTCGCAGCCCCTCGCCTGGACGATCGCCGGCTATTTCGGGCTCGGCATCGGCCTGAACCTCGCCTCGCGCAGCCGGCCCGAGCGGCTGGTGATGTCGCCCATCGTCGCCCTGCTGTGCCTCCTGTCGGTGGCAGTAGCCCTCGGCTGACACTCTTGCGGTGGGGCGGGCAATGGCGCCAAGTCACGCCAGATCGCTTTGGGCGGCAAATGGTAGCCTGTCCATGAGCGGGGGTTCTCTCGCCGCGCCATCATCCTCCTGCCGAAGGGGCCGCCATCGCGCGGCCCCCTTTGCATTTTCGAGCCTCACTCGCTGGCGAGCGCCACCACCGGGTCGAGCCGCGCCGCCGAGCGCGCCGGCATGAAGCCGAACACCACCCCGATCAGCGTCGAGGAGAGAAACGCCGCTCCGATGGTGAAGGGCGAATAGACGAAGGTCAGCCCCGACACCGCTGCGCCGACGCCCCAGCCGATCAGGAAGCTCAGGCCCACCCCGATCGTGCCACCCAACAGGCAGACCAGCACCGCCTCGATGAGGAATTGCTGCAGGATATCGCCCTGCCGGGCGCCCACCGCCATGCGCACGCCGATTTCGCGGGTCCGCTCGCGCACCGACACCAGCATGATGTTCATCACCCCGATACCGCCGACGAGCAGCGAGATCACCGCAATCGCCGAGATCAGCAAGCTCAGCGTCTGCGATGTCGACTGGATGGTCGAGCGGATCGTGTCGGTGTTCTGCAGCGAGAAATCCGTGCTGCCATGCCGCTGCGCCATCAGCGCCTGGATGTCGGTTTGCGCCGCGCTGACATCATAATCATCCGCGACGCGCACGGTGATCGAGCTCAGCCAGCTCTGCCCCAATATGCGCGACATCGCCGTCGTATAGGGGATCCAGACGCTGATCGCGTTGGACGAGGGCCCGAAATTATTGGTGCTGGCTTCCACCACCCCGATGATCCGCAAGGGCACATTGCCGATGATGATCACCTGTCCCAGCGGATCGGTGCCATCGGTGAACAGCGTCGCGGCCGCCTTGGTGTCGATTACCGCTTCCTGCGCCAGTTTCTGCGTGCTTTCGGTGTCGAAGGCGAGGCCCGCGCTGAAGCTGCGGTTGTTCACCCGGAAATAGTCGGGCCCAACGCCCTGCACCTGCGCGCTGGCCGAAACGTTCTTGTAGCGCACCGTGCCATTCGACGAGACGGACGGTGTCACGCTGTCGGCATAGGGCTCGGCGGCAATTGCTGTCGCATCCGATGGCACCAGCGTCCTGATATTGCTGAGCCTGCGGTCGGCGGCGCTGGCGCCCGGATAGATGTTGATCGTGTTGGTGCCGATCGAGCTGATCCGCTCCAGCACCTGCGCCTGGCTCCCCTGCCCCAGCGCCACCACCGACACCACCGACGCAATGCCGATAATGATGCCGAGCATGGTGAGAAATGTGCGCAGGCGATGGCTCGCGAGCGCCCTGAGCGCCATCGACAGCGCCTCGCCCGAGCGGTCGAGCGCCTCGCGCCAGCGCGGCACGCGCTTGATCGCAGCCGGTGCCGGCGCCTCGGCAAAGGTCTCGTCCTTCACGCGCCTGTCGGAGACGATCACGCCATCGGAAATCTCGATGATGCGCTCGGCTTCCTGCGCGAGGCCGGGGTCATGGGTCACGATGATGATCGTGTGCCCCTCTTCATGCAGTTCTTTCAGCAGCCCGATCAGCTCGCGGCCCGACTTGCTGTCGAGCGCGCCCGTCGGCTCGTCGGCCAGAATGATATCGCCGCCATTGATCAGCGCCCGCGCCACGCTGACGCGTTGCTGCTGCCCGCCCGAGAGCGCGTTCGGCCGATGCGTCATCCGCTCCTTGAGGCCCAGCCGCTCGAGCAGCTTCTCGGCCCGGCTCCGCCGCGCCGCCTTCTGCGCCCCGGCATAGATCGCGGGGATTTCGACATTTTCGACCGCGTCGAGATCGGCCAAGAGCTGGTAGCGCTGGAAGATGAAGCCGAAATGCTCGCGCCGCAACTGGGCGAGATCGTCGGGCGCAAGGCTCGCCACGTCCCGTCCGCCGAGCTTGTAGGAACCCGTCCAGCCATTGTCGAGGCAGCCAAGCACGTTCATCAGCGTCGACTTGCCGGAGCCGGATTGGCCCATGATGGCGACGAGTTCACCCTTGTTGATGGTGAGCTCGATGTCCTTGAGCACCGTGATCGTCTCGGAGCCGGCAGGAAACTCCCGCCTCAGCCCCGTCATCTCGATCATCGGCTCTGGTGCAATCCTGGTCATGGCGATCGGCTCCCCGCTCAGAACGGCGGCGGGCCGCCAGCGCCGCCCCCGCCGGGGCCGCCCGAAAGCAGGCCGCGGCTCTGCGTGCCGGTGGTCGTGGTCGTCGCCGCCGCACTCGTCGTCGCGGCCGCGCGCGTCGAGGTCACCACCTTGTCGCCTTCGCTCAGGCCCGACTTGATCTCCGCCGTCACTTTGTTGTTGAGGCCGACCTTGATGCGCCTGGGCTCGGTCTTGCCGTCGGCATTGAGCACCATCACCATATAGCCGCCATCCGGCCCCTTGGGACCCAGCGCCGCCACCGGCAGCGTCAGCACGTCCCTGGCTTCCTCAAGCACGATCGTCACCTGCGCCGTCATCGAGATGCGCAGCTTGTGGTCCGGGTTGGGCACGTCGAACAACCCGTTGTAATAGATGGCGCTTGAAGATGCGCTCGAACTCGACTCGTCCGAAATCGAGTCCGGCGCCGGCTCGATATCGCGCAAGGTCGCGTCGATCTTGGTGTCCGGGTCACCGAGGATGGTGAAATACACCCGCTGCCCCGGCTCGACGCGCGGCACGTCGGCCTCCGAGATTTCCGCCTTCACCACCATGTTGTCGAGATTGGCGATCTTGACGATGGTCGGTGTCGAATTCGTGGCGTTCACCGTCTGGCCCACCTCCACCGCAACGGCGACGATCGTTCCATCCATGGGCGCGGTGATCTGTGTGCGGCTGAGGTCGAGCTTGGCGGAATCGACCGAGAGCTGCGCGGTCTGGATTTGCGCATCGAGCGCCTCGAGTTGCGCCTCGGCGGTCGCCACCGCCAGCTCGGCAGATTGCAGGTCCGCATCCGACACCAGCTTCTGCGGGTTGAGGCTCTGCGCGCGGGCAAGCGACACCTTGGCCTGGTCGAGTGTAGCCTGCTGCTGCTTGCGCTGCGCCTCGACATTGGCGAGCGCCGCCGCCGCCTTCTTCACCGCGTTCTCCTGGTCGAGGGAATCGATGACGGCGATCACGTCACCCGCCTTCACATCGTCGCCGAGCGCCCCGTTGAGCGTCTTGATGGTGCCCGAAACCTGCGCGCCCACCGACACCAGCGCACTCGCCTCGATTGTGCCGGATGCGAGTACGGTGTCCTCGATCGAGCCCCTGGCGACACTTGTGGTCGTTGGCGCTATGGCTTTGGCTGGTTGATTAGAATACCACCATGCGCTGCCACCTGCAGCAACACAGAGACACAAAACAATCCACTTCAGCCATCGACGCATCAGAAGCCGCCCATAATCACCATCTACTTCAGTGTAAGTAGATACCGAGGGGGCCCCTGTCGCCTTAGATATTGGTAGGCTGCATGAATTTTTCGTAAGGGTAGGGTGAGGATAAGGGGCGCGATAGTGACAAGCCGTCACAGTGATACAGACCGCGCCGTGGAAAAACAGCAGCGCCCTCAGTCGGGACTCCTCCCCTGCTTGCGGGGGAGGATACCGCCGTCAGGCGGAGGTGGGGGGTGCCGCTTGCGCTGAGGCCATCGCAAACTGACCGGCTTCAGCGCAAGGTGCCCCCCTCACCCGGCGCTCCGCGCCACCTTCATCGCCTACCGCCGCGCCACTGGCGCGTCGGTTTCCTTCGGAACCGGCTTGAAGTCCCTCGCGAGGGAGAGGGTACGACTGCAGGCCCTGCACCACCCTCACACCTGGTCGAGCGCGTAGCTCAGGTCCCGGATCAGATCGTCGGCATCCTCGAGCCCGACCGATAGCCGCAGCAGGCTCTGCGTCACGCCGGCCTCGAGCCGCACCTCCTCGGTGAACCGCGCATGCGTCGTCGTCGCCGGATGGGTAATCAGCGATTTCGCATCGCCCAGATTGTTGGAAATCAGGATCACCGCGAGGGAATCCGACAGCCTGAACGCCGCCTCTCGCCCGCCCTTCACTTCGAACGCCACCAGCGTCGAGCCGCTCACCATCTGCTTTTTCGCCAACTCATACTGCGGATGCGAGGGGTGGAACGGATAGGAAATCCGCTCGATCTTCGAGTGTTGGCCAAGAAAATCCGCCACCTTCGCCGCGCTTTCCGTCATCTGCCGGACGCGCAGGCCCAGCGTTTCGATGCCCTTGAGCAACACCCAGGCATTGAACGGCGACATCGACGGGCCCGTCTGGCGCAGCAGCGTGTGCACCTCGCCCTCGATCAGCGCCTTCGAGCCGAGCACGATGCCGCCCAGCGTGCGGCCCTGCCCGTCGATATGCTTCGTCGCCGAATAGGTGACGAGGTCTGCACCCAGTTCCAGCGGCTTCTGCAGCATCGCGGTGGCGAACACATTGTCGACGATCAGCTTCGCGCCATGCGCATGGGCGATCTCGGCCACCGCCGCGATATCCACCAGTTCCAGCGTCGGGTTGGTCGGGGTTTCAATGAACACCAGCTTGGTGTTGGGCCGCAGTGCACGCGCGAAATTCTCCGGGTCGCGGCCATCGACCAGCGTCGAGGGCACGCCCCAGCGCGGCATGAAATCTTCCACCACATAGCGGCAGCCGCCGAACAACGCCCGCGATGCGACGATATGGTCGCCGGCCCGCACCTGGCTCATCACCGCATTGGTCACCGCCGACATGCCGGTCGCGAACGCCCGCGCCGCCTCGGCGCCTTCGAGCAGCGCCATCCGGTCCTGGAACATGTCGACGGTCGGGTTCGCGAAGCGCGAGTAGTTATGCGCCGGCTTTGGCAGCTTGTTGAGAAACAGGTCCTCGGCATATTGCGAATTGGGATACGCATAGCCCGAGTTCATGAAGATCGCTTCCGATGTCTCCTTGAACTGGCTGCGCTGCGTACCGCCATGCACCAGCATCGTCGCCGGCGCCCGGTTCTTCGGATCGTTGAGCGGGTTGCTGGATTTCGACATGGAAGAGCCCTTCAGAAAAGCAAAAAACCGGCGCGCGAATGCGGCCGGTCCGGAGGTCCCTTTAGCGACTTGTTTCAGGTGGCTGCAATCAGACCGGCCAAATCACCACCGCAAGCCTCGGGATAACGCCGCCACCTGCACGCTTGGCTATACGTCGCGATGGCGCATCCCGTCAATGATTGCTAGGAGGCGTAAGGGGCATCGGTCGCGGGACATGCGGATGACAGGCGAACTCTGGGCCAAGGGCGTGTTTCCCGCCCGTTACATCGAGCGGCTGGCGCGGATCGGCGGCATCATTCCCGCCAGTCCCTTCGATGCCGACCAGGTGCAGCCCGCGAGCCTCGATCTTCGCCTTGGGCGCACGGCCTTTCGCATCCGCTCGAGCTTCCTGCCTGGGCCCGACCATACCGTTGCCGAGCGCATCGAGACGCTGAAGCTGCATGAATTCGACCTGACAGACGGCGCCGTGCTCGAGCGCGGTTGCGTCTATCTGGTACCGCTTGAGGAAAGCCTCGCGCTGCCCGAGCATGTCAGCGCCGGCGCGAACCCGAAGAGTTCCACCGGCCGCCTCGATGTCTTCACCCGCGTCATTGGCGACCGTGCGCGCGGCTTCGATCTGCTGCAGCCCGGCTATCACGGCCCGTTGTTTCTCGAAATCAGCCCGCGCACCTTCCCGGTCAAGGTGCGCAAGGGCTCGCGGCTGAGCCAGATCCGCTTCCGCGTCGGCGATTCCCGGCTCTCGCTGCACGAACACAAGACCCTGCACAATGTCGAAACGCTGGTCTTCGGCGCCAATGCCGAAGTCGGCGACGGCGTGCTGCTCTCCATCGACCTCAAGGGCGATGAGCGCAAGGGCCTGATCGGCTTCCGCTCGAAGCGCCACACCCCGGTCATCGACATGGATTTGAAGGATCAGCTCGATGTGCTCGACTACTGGGAGCCGCTGATCAACCGCGGCCGCGACGAATTCATCCTCGATCCCGATGAGTTCTACATCCTCGTCTCGCGTGAAAGCGTGCATGTGCCGCCCGCCTATGCCGCCGAAATGGTGCCCTTCGATCCGCTCGTGGGCGAGTTCCGCGTGCATTACGCCGGCTTCTTCGATCCGGGCTTCGGCCATTCCGCCGCCGGCGGCACCGGCAGCCGCGCCGTGCTCGAAGTGCGCAGCCGCGAGGTGCCGTTCCTCCTGGGCCACGGCCAGACCATTGGCCGGCTTGTTTACGAACGGCTCTCCGAAACGCCCGACCGCCTCTATGGCGCGGGTCTCGGCTCGAACTATCAGGCGCAGACCCTGAAGCTCTCGAAGCATTTCAGGCCGTTTGCGTTGTAGACGGCAGAAGGTAGGAATTGGGCGCAGAGCGCCGAGCCAGCGTCGGATTTTTTCGCGTCCAATTTCTGACTTCGACTTTCTGATTTCTCCCTTCTAATCCCCACTTCCCATCCCCTACCGCACCAACCCCAGCGCCCGCGCCGCGATGATTGCCTCGCGCCGCCGCGCGCAGCCGAGCTTGCGGTAGACATTGGAGAGGTGGAACTTCACCGTCGCTTCCGATAGCCCCAGCGCATGCGCGATGAACTTGTTCGAGCTGCCCTCGGCGATCATCAGCAGCACCTTGGTCTCGCGCCGGCTGAGCCCGCTCTGGACCCCAAGTTCCGAGTTCGGCAGCCCGGTATCACGCAACCGCCTGAGCATCTGCCGCGCGTCGTGGTTGGCCTCGAGATATTGCCCGATGCGCTGATGCTCGATCAGTTCTGCCAGAAACACCCGCTCCTCGGCGAGCGGCGCCACCGCATCGAGCCGCGCCGCCTGCTCGAGCACCTTGACGAGCACCGCCCGCGCCCGCGTCAGATCGAGTTGCCGCTTGGCCGAAAATGCCTGCCAGATTTCGACGCTGAGCCGCTGCCGCCCGGTGAGGTTGAGGTTGCCGTGCATGGCCTCGAGCTGCTGCGCCAGCCATGGCCGCGTCGGCGCCTCATTGACGAGGTGCCGCAACCACGCCAATGATAACATGATATCATCACGTGTTTCGAGCCGTTGCAGCTGCTCGCCCGCCGCCGCCACCCACGAGTGGGTGATCCGCGAGGGCACCATGGCGAGCTTGTCCGACGCTTCCCGCCAGCGATTGGCGTTCTGCAGCACCGCCACCTCGCGCAACTCGATCAGCGCGCCGAACTGCCGGTCGCTCACCTGATGCACCCGCCAGCGGTCGAGGAACCCGCGCGCCGCCAGCGTCGAGAAATGCTCGCTCAGCGCCTGGCTGCCATAGAGCAGCACGAACTCCACGAGGCTCGGCCAGATTTCGCCATGCACGAAATCGTCGAGTTCGGTCGAAAGGAAATTCGCCAGCGCCTCCGCATGGCCGCTTTCATAGCCGACACAGGCATCGAGAAGGGTCAATAGCCGCTGGTCGCCAGGGCTGTCGAAGCCGATGCGCGACAGACGCTCCCGCGCCACCGCCGCGTGCTGCCGGGCACGTTTTGCATCTCCGGTCATCAAGGCAATAATCGCCTGGTGCACCCCGATATAGAAGGCGAGCAGCGGCGCCTTCGCCGCCTCGTAATGCGCCGCGGCCCGGCTCGCCACATCCTCCGCCGCCGCGAAACGCCGCCCGCGGATATAGAATTCCAGCACCGAGTTGTAGAAGCTGCCGCGCAGCAGGTGTTGGTTCACGTCGAAATGCGCGAGAATCCCGAAGATCTTTTCGAGCAACGCCTCGCTGACCGGAATATCCTCGTAGATCAGCATCACCACGCGGAAGGCGAGGAAATCGGTGCTGTACCGCTCCCAGTCGGAAAACACCGCGTCGATATCATTGGCCCGTGCGCCGAAGCGATCAGCCACCAGCCGCCGCGCCCGGGCGATCTCGCCGCGCTTCAGCGCCTGCATGGCAAGGCTCGTCACCAGGGTGTCCTTGTCGCGCCAATAGGACTCGGGAAACCCGCCAAGCACCGCGTCGAACGCCGCTGTCCCGTAGTGATAGAGATAGAACCGCCCGCCGCCCGCCTCGAAACGCTCAAGCGCCTCGTCGAGGAAGCCGCCACGCTGGAACGACAGGATCGCGTCCGTCACCCGCCCGCGGACCGCCTCCTCGCGCGCGATCGCTCTGGCCTCCCGCGGTCGGCATTCGCGCCGTTCGAGCTCCCGCTCGATCTCGCGGCCGAGCAGCCCGGCAATCGCCGCCGGCACGGGGATCTCGCCCTCTTCGGGGGCTGTCACGAGCCGGTCGCGCCAGCCGAACAGATCCTCGACCGCCATGGGCGCCAGCACGTCCTCGGCAAGGAATGGCCTGAGCGCCGCGCCCGCCAACCGCATCGGCCCGAGCAGCAGCGGCCAGCCGCCGGTTTCGGCGAGCACCTGCTGCGCTCCGCGCCGGCCGAAATCGGGGATCAGGTCCTCGAGCGTCAGCCGCAATTGCCCCGCCCCGATCCGCCCCACCGCGCCATAGGCTTCGGCACGCGCCAGCCCCGCCATCGCCTGCCCTGTGCGCCGCACGATGATCAGTCGCGCCCGCCCGTCGGTGACCATGTCCGGGATATCGAAGGCGCCCATATCGCCGCCCAGATCGCGTCCGACGTCGATCAGCCCGGTGCCGCCCGGCCCTGGCAGCGCGCCGATGGCAACGCCAAGGTGCTCGGCCAATTGCCTGAGCAGCACGGATTTTCCCATGCCGGCCCCGGCTTCGATCAACACGATCGGCTCAGGCCGCCCCAGCACCAGTTGCATCAGCCTCGGCCGGCGGATCAACGGCCGCACCGCCGCTCCGGCTTGCTCTGCTCCAATGTCGCCCGGCACCTCGCTCATGTGGCCAGTGTGCTCCAGCGCTGCAGGCAGGGAAAGAGGCCCTAAGATCGAGGCCGTCAATACATCCCCATATGCCGCTGGAGCGCCGCATTGAAATGCGCCATCAGTGCGGCCTCGGCCTTGTCCGGGCTGCGCGTCCGGCACGCGGCGATGATCTCGGCATGCTCGCGCAAGGATCGCAGTGCCAGTGGCACTGTCAGGCGCCGGTCAAGGCGAACAAGCTTCAGGTAGTTGTGCATGCGCCGGTAGCTCGAATTGATCAGCGGGTTGTTGAGCGCCCCGATCACGCCGCCATGCAGCACTATCTCCAGCTCCTCGATATCGGCGATCAGCGCCGCGTCGAGGCCCCGCTTCTCGATCGCCTCCACCGTCGCACGGTGTCGCTCGGCGATCATGTCGAGCTCCTCGTCGGGCGCCGTCTCGGCGAAGACCCGCACAGCGGCACGCTCGAGGATCGAGCGGTACTGGTAGGTGGATTTCGTCAGCTCGAGCCCCGGCTTCACGAACTGGATGCCCGAGCGCGGATGGATGGTGAGGATGCCCTCGGCCTCCAGCACCCGCAGTGCATCGCGCAAGGGCGCGACCGGGATCCCCAGCCGCTTCACCAACTCGCTCTGCGACAGGAATGCGCCCGCCGGCAGGCGCCGGTCGAACAATTGCTCAAGGATGCGCTCATAGGCGAGGTCGCTCAACCGACCGCCCGCGCCTGCCTCCATCGCCCCGTCCGCCGCCACGCTCGCGCCCACTTGTGCCCTCGCCATTATTGGTCTATTACCACCCATCATCTGATATATCAGAGCTAGCCGTTAGTCGATCACATGCGCATCATCGCCTTCCGCATCACACGCTTCCAGTTTGCCCGCGACCGGGTCATCGGCGATAGCCAGGTGCGCGCCGACGACGTGAACATAGCCGCGCTCGAGCTGATTGCCGATAGCGGCGCCGTGGGTTTGGGCTTTATCCAGACCTTGTTCGCCCCGCTGCCGGATCAGGCGGAAATCGAGCGAATCTTTCTCGCCGAAGTCTGGCCCGGCCTCGAAGGCCAGCCGCCCACCGCCCTTGTCCACCGCGTCTCGCGGCCGCGCGGCGGCAACCAGCGTGCCTTCGGCCTGCCCTTCGGCGAGGCGCTGCAGGTCGCGCTCTGGGATCTCGCCGCCAAGGAAGTGAACCTGCCGCTCCACCGCCTGCTCGGCAGCCGGCGCGACCGCGTCGAGGCCTATGCCTCGGGGCTCGACTACCACCTCTCCGATGATGATTTCGCCGCGCTCTTCGCGCACGCAGACGCCATCGGCTACCGCGCCTTCAAGATCAAGGTCGGCCACCACGATTTCGAGCGCGACCTCAACCGCCTGCGCCTCCTCAGGCAATCCGTGCGCCCCGGCGCGCTGATGATGGTCGATGCCAATGAGGGCTGGGGCGCGAAAGAGGCTCTGGTGAAACTCGAAGTGATCCGCAAGGAGGGCTTCGACCTGCTCTGGGTCGAGGACCCGATCCTCCGCAACGATTTCGTCGGGCTGCGCATGCTGAAGGATGCCTGCTCCTGGACGCTGATCAACTCGGGCGAGTATCTCGATGCCTCGGGCAAGCGCGTGCTGATGGAGGAGGAAGCGACCGACATCCTCAACGTCCACGGCCAGGTGACCGATGTCATGCGCATCGGCTGGCTCGCCGCCGACAAGGGCATCCCGGTCAGCCTCGGCAATACCTTCCTCGAAATCGGCGTGCACATGGCCTGCGCCCTGCCCGAAGTCCAGTGGCTCGAATACTCGTTCCAGAATTTCGATCACCTGGTCGATGAACCCGTCGTGATCCGCGACGGCTTTGCCCATGCGCCTGACCGGCCGGGACATGGCCTCGTGCTCTCGGACACCGCGCGGCGCGAGTGGGCGCGGCCCAAACTGCTGCCGCGCGCCGATCTCGGCCCCTCGCCTTTCAATCCGCGGCTTCCCCGCGCCCTGCAATCCGCCGCCACCGCCTGAGGCGCGCGGCGCCGTGTCTCGCCAATTGACTGCTCAAGAAGGAGGATCTTGTGAAGCGCGTTCATTTGACTTTGGCCCTTGCGGCCTTGCTGACCACCACCCCTGTTCTCGCCGAGGATGGCACGCTGACCGTGTGGGCTGACGCCACCCGCCAGCCCGCCGTCGAGGCCTTCATCGCCGCCCACCCGGAAATCAAGGTCAACCTCGTCGTCGACGATGGCTCTTCGGGCGCGTCCGGCACGTTCCAGACCAAGATCAGCCTCGCCGATCAGGCCGGCGAAGGCTGGCCGGATGTCGTGTTCTCCACCCAGAACAACGACGCCGCCTGGGCATCGAAGGAAACCAACGGCGTCCAGCCCTTCGCACAGGTGTTGAACGAGGGCTTCCTCGACGCGGAGTTCCTCAAGGGCTTCACCCCCGGCGCGCTCGACCCCGTCACCGTGGACGGCAAGGTCTATGGGCTGCGCAACGATCTGGCGCCCGTGCTCTTTTGGTACAACAAGACGCTGCTCGCCGAGTTCGGCTATGACGCCCCCACCACCTGGGAAGACTACCAGGCGCTCGGCGACAAGCTCGCGGCCGAGCATCCGGGCTATTTCCTCGGCGCCATCGGCGACAGCTTCGAAGGCCCCTATGTCTATTATTGGAGCGGCGAAGCCCCGATCTTCCAGGTCGAGGGCGAGACGTTCAAGTCCGACACAGCGCACCCCAACTCAAAGAAGGTCTCTGACCTCATCGACCACATGGTCGCCAACAAGACCCTGACGCTCGATAGCCTGTTCGGCGCCAGCTTCGTCGCCAATGCTTCCAAGCTCGTCGCCATCCCGGGCGCTGCCTGGTATGCTGGCGCGCTGTTCCAGAACCCCGGCAACGTCAATGCCAAGGCGGGTGACTGGGTCGCGGCCCCGCCGCTCACCTGGAAAGATGGCGCCAAGGTTACTGGCAATGTCGGCGGCGGCGTCTGGTACGCTTCGAGCCATACGGCGAACCCCGAGGGCGTCAAGACCTTCCTCAAGTTCATCGTCTCCGACACAAAGATCGCCGGCACCGGCGGCTTGCCGGCCTACCAGTCGGCGGCGGACGCATGGCTCGATGGCCAGGCCAAGTCCGGCTTCTTTGCCGGCGATTTCAAGGGCGCTATCTCGACGGCAGCCGCCAGCGTCTGGAGCGGCTGGGGCTATCCGAACTTCTCGCCTGAAACCGCCTGGGCCAAGGTCATCACCCCCGGTCTCGCTGCCGGCAAGACCATGACCGAGCTCTCTGCCGACTGGCAGCAGGAAATGAAGAACGAAGCCCAGGTCGTCGGCTACACTGTGGAGTAAAGGCAGCGGCCTTCCGCTCCTCATCCTGAGCCTGTCGAAGGACGAGGAGCGCGATCCGCTGACGCTTCCGCAAACGCGCTGTCACCCCGGCGAAGGCCGGGGCCCATCCTGGGATTGATCCACCGCCGCAAGGTGCTTGATTTCAGGCTGGATGCCGGCCTCCGCCGGCATGACGAAGTGACCCCCGCTCCTCATGGTGAGCTTGTCGAACCACGAGGACCGCCGCACCTGACAGCCTGAACGACGAATCCCGGACCACGCCATGCCCCCGACACCGCCCCCCGCAAGCAGATCTCACCGCCGCGGCAGCGTCGAGCGGGCACAGGGCCGGATCGGGCTCGCCTTTGTCACACCCTATGCCCTGTTCCTTCTCGCCTTCGGGCTCCTGCCGACGCTCTATGCCATCTATCTTGCTTTCACCAAGAAGGGCGCGTTCGTCGGCTTCGCCAACTTCCTCAAGGTCTTCAAGGATTACCGCTTCCTGCCGGCCGTCGAGCATGTCGGCATCTTCCTCGTCGTCTGGCTGGTGGCGCTGGTGCTCCTCGTCGTCGTCCTCGCCATCATGGTGCATTCCATCGGCATGCGCTGGCTCTCGGGCACCATGCGCTTTGTCTACTACATCCCCGGAGCGCTCGCCGGGGCATCGAGCGTCATGCTCTGGCTGTTTGTCCTCGATCCCACGGTCAGCCCGGTCGCCTTCCTCTTGGAAGCCATGGGCTTCGACTCGCTGGTCAGTGTCGTGCAGGCCGATCGGCTGCCCTTCGTCCTCGCCATCATCGCCTTCTGGACGGGAGCCGGTGGCTGGATCGTCGTCATGTATGGCGCGCTCAACAACATCCCGCGCGAAGTGCTCGAAGCCGCCCGCGTCGATGGCGCCGGCCCCATCCGCACCGCCTGGTCCATCCAGATTCCGCTGATGCGCAAGTGGATCGCCTATATGGTGGTGCTCTCGTTTGCCGGCGGCACGCAGCTCTTCGTCGAGCCGCGCGTCCTCGCCCAGGCGAGCCGCGGCGTCGTCTCGCAGGATTACTCGCTCAACCAGCTCGCCTTCCTCTATGCCTTCAAGCAATCCGATTTCAACGGCTCGGCCGCCATCTCGCTGGTGCTGCTCGCCGTAGCGCTCGTGCTCTCCATCGTCTTCGTGTTCAAGGGAGGCCTGTTTGAGCGCGCATGAGAATTCCGGCCCGGCCCGGGCCCTGACCCCCGCCGAATGGCTCGGCCGCGCCGTCACCATCCTCGTCCTCATCACCTTCGCGCTGTTCTTCGTCGTGCCGCTGATCTGGCTGCTGATCGCGCCCACCAAGACCGACCGGCAATTGCTGCTCGAAATGCCCTTCGCCTTCGGTGATTTCTCGACACTCGCCGCCAATTGGACGAGCCTCGTCACCTTCCAGGGCGGGCTCATCTGGCAGTGGATCGGCAATTCCGCCTTCTATTGCGGCGCGGCATTGGTGATTACGCTGCTGATCTCAATTCCAGCCGGCTATGCCATGGCATTGACCGAGTTCCCCGGCCGGCGGGCTTTGCTCGCCACCACCCTCGTTGTCATGCTGGTGCCCGGTACGGCTTTGGTGCTGCCGATCTTCCTCGAGTTGAGTGCGGTCAGGCTCATCGGCAACCCGCTCGCCGCCATCCTGCCCTTCTCGTTCTTCCCCTTCGGCGTCTATCTCACCTATATCTACTTCTCGACCGCCGTATCCCGCGACCTGCTCGATGCCGCCCGCATCGATGGCGCAACCGAGTTCGAGGTGTTCCTGAAGATCGCCATGCCGCTCGCCACCCCGGTGATCGCGCTCGTGGGCTTCTTCAACTTCACCGGCAACTGGAACAACTACTTCCTCCCCTATGTCACCCTGCCGGGGAAGAAGGCGCCGATCCAGGTTGGCCTCGCCGAACTCTTGTCCAACGTACCGGCCTTCAACCCCACCAACGCCGCCTCGACCACCATCTCGCTCTCCGCGCTGGCGCTCGCGACCCTCATCGCCATCGCCCCGGTGATGATCGTCTTTCTGTTCTGCCAGCGCTTCCTCGTGTCGGGAATGACCGCCGGCGGCACCAAGGAATAACTCGTTATGACGCAACGCATGGGTATGGTGATCTCGGTCCGCCCCGAAAAGCTCGAGGAGTACAAGCAGCTCCACGCCGAGCCCTGGCCCGAGATGGACCAGGCGCTCTCGGATGCCAATATCCGCAACTATTCCATCTACCTGCGCGAGCCCGAGATGCTGCTCTTCGGCTATTGGGAATATACCGGCACCGACTACGCCGCCGATATGCGCGTGCTCGGCGAGAAGTCGATCACCAAACGATGGCTCGCCCTCACCGACCCCTGCCAGGCGCCACTCAAGTCAGCCACCGAAGGCGAATGGTGGTCGATGCTGCAGGAGATCTATCACCTCGATTGAGGCTAGCCCCTCACACAAACCTTACTGCGCCGATATGCGGCAGGTTGCGGTTGCGCTGCGCGTAGTCGATCCCATAGCCCACCACGAACTTGTCGGGAATTTCAAAGCCGATCCACTTGGCCTTGATATCCACCTCGCGCCGCGATGGCTTGTCGAGCAGCGCGCAGACTTCGATGCGCTTGGGGTGGCGGGTATTGAGGATCTCGAGCACGTGCTTCAGCGTGTAGCCGGTATCGACGATATCCTCGACCAAGAGCACGTCCCGCCCTTCGATCTCGCCGCGCAGATCCTTCAGGATCCGCACTTCCCGGCTCGATTCCGTCGAATTGCCATAGGACGAGACCTCGAGGAAATCCACTTCCACCGGCAGGTCGAGCTCACGCACGAGATCGGCGATGAAGATGAAGCTGCCGCGCAACAGCCCCACCACCACCAGCTTGTCGGTGCCCGCGTAGAACTCGGTGATCTCGCGGGCGAGCGCTTCCACCCGGGCCGCGATGGCTTTCGCCGAGATCAGCTCGTCGATCACATAGGGCTTCTGGGTCAAGGCGCACGCTCCCGGCATTCCATAGTCGCGGGGGCGGAAGCTGCCCGCTCCCGCCCCTGATGACAAGATGATTCCGTATGGCGCGCACTGGTGCTTCAGTAGGCTCGATCTAACCTGCCCACTGGGTCACCCCGACGAAGGTCGGGGCCCATCCTGAGATGCAGCCACACCAACCTGGCGGCTGCGGAACGACCTCAGGTTGGGTGCCGGCCTCCGCCGGCATGACATCGAGGAGGCGGCAGTCACCACTTCCTACTTCCTACTTCCCTCTTCCCCTCAGTAATCAAACTGCTTGCTGAGCGTCAGCTTGAAGGTCCGGCCGCTGGAGCGCTCGACCGACAGGTTCTCGCGATAATCGGCATTGAACAGGTTCTCGATCGAGGCGGTGATCGAGGCGCCTTCGAGCGGCCCTTCCTCGGGCTTGTAGCTCGCGAACACGTCCACCTTGGTCCACGCCTCCGCATCCCCGTCGCCACCCGAGGCCGTCGACACTTCCGTCAGCGGTTCCGCCGCAAACGTCACCGTCGAACCATACTCCACCTGGCCCTCGAGCGCGCGACCACCCAGCGTCAGCACCAGCTTGTCCTGCGCGAGGGTGTCCACCACCGAGCCCGCGAGAATGGAAGCGCTCACATCCTCGAGATATTCGCCCCGCGTGATGGTCAGCGCCGCCCGCCCGAACAGGCTTTCGCTCTCATACGAGCCTTCGAGCTCGAAACCATACAGCGCCATATGCGCCACGTTGACGAAATACGGCAGGCCCGGCGTCAGCGATGCGCTGACATAGTTCGGATTTACCCGGATACCGTCCTTCACGTCGTTGTAGAACAGCGTGCCCTTGAGGCTCAGCGCGTTCTCGCCACCGAGGATATCGGTGAGCTGCGTCGAGGCGCCCACTTCGAAATTGTCCGAGCGCTCCTTCTTCAAGTCGAGGCTCGGCAGCCGAGTCACCACATTGTTCGACACCGAATACTGGAACATCTCGTCGAGCGAGGGCACGCGCTCGGTATGCGCGATCGAGCCGAACAGGTTCACCTCGTCGCTCAGCTTGTACAGGGCCGCGATCTTGGGCGAGAGCGCCACATCGTCCTTGGTCTCGACGCTGGCCGTCAGCGCGTCCGAGGGGTCGAGATGCACGAAGTCGGCCCTGAGACCGGGGATCAGCGTCAGGTCGTCGATGACGATCTCGTCCTGCGCGAACAGGCCGAGCTTGGTCTGCTGCCCCTCGGGATGCGTGGTGATGATGCCGCCGCTGAGCGGCTCCGCCGTACGGTTCTGGTAGGCGAGCGCGGCGCCATAGGTCAGGTAGTGGTCGATCCCCTCGCCGCCCGACAGGAACTCGGAGGTATTCTCGACATTGGCCTGGAACGTCTCGTAGCCATAATTGGCATTGCCGATCGTGCCAAGCTGCACGCTCGCATCCGATTGCTCCACCAGGGTGTTGGAGTAGCTGAGCGTACCCTTGAAATCGACGAACGGGTTGTCGCTGTCCGGGTTCTCGTAGCTCAGCACCATTGTGTCGTCGGTCACGTGCCGGTCGATCGTCCCGAAGGCCGACGACACATCCGAATAGCCGTTCTGCGCATAGGGCTGGTCGTTCGCGTCCGAATCCCAGTGCTGGTAGCTGAGCCGCAGCTTCTCCTCGCCCTTGCCGTCGTCACCAAGCTTGCCGAAGCTGTAGGTGCCCTTCACCAGCCCCGACCAGGTCTCGAATTCCGAGCCGGTGCGGTCATTGCCATTCGCCAGTTGCTGGAGATCCGAGCGGCGGTAGTTGCCCATCGCGAGCAGTTCGATATCCGGCGTCAGCTTGTGCGCCCAGATCGCCGAAGTCAGCGACTGGTTGCCGTTCGAGCTCCACTGCTCCTTGAGCCGCACCGCGCCGGTCTGCCCGTCCTTGATGAAATCCGAGGCGTCCTTGGTGGTGAAATTGATCACGCCGCCCAGCGCGCCCGAGCCATAGAGCGTCGACGACGCCGGCCCGCGCAGCACCTCGACGCTCTTGTAGAGTTCGGGGTCCGAGAAGAACGAGCCCATGCGGTACTGCTCGTAAAATTTCGGCGCGCCATCAACGCTGATGATGATCTTGCTGCCGTCGCCCGAACTCGTCGGCGAATCGAGGCTGCCGATGCCGCGGATGTTGAAGCCCTCGCCCAGCGGGCGGTCCGCGCCGATCACCGAAATACCCGGCACGCTCTTGAACATGTCGGCGGTAGTTTCAGCCTGCTTGGCGTCGATATCGGTCTGGTCGACCACCGTCACCGCCTGCGGCGTATCCACCGCCACCTTCTTCGTGCCCGCGCCGATCACCAGGCGCTCGAGCAGCGTCACGAAGTTGAACGAGCCCTGCGCCTCCGCCGCCTGTCCGAAGGCCGCGCCCGCCCCGGCGACGCCCAACGCCACCAGCGCCACGCCACCCAGCAGCGCGCGCCGATTCCGCACAAAAATCCGCATCCTAGTCTCCATAGTCATGCCAAGCCCGGTCGGGCTCTCTGTCTGCTGCTGGCTGGCACGGGGCTGGCTTGCGGGATTGGTCGCGTTCCGGACTTAATGTTGACTCCGAAACTCCACTATTGATTGCCCTATAAATCATGAGTATGGATGTCAACATATAAGTTGGCGATAGCCGGGACGGAGCCACTCCGTCGCATGCCAGGCCGACCCCCTGATCACATTGACCGAGGAGTTGTCCCATGGCCGAGCCCCTGCGCCCGACCCCAACCGAAATCCGACGCCTGCGCGGCCTGCGCCCCGAAATGCGCGAGCGCGATTTCGCCCGTATCCACGGCCTCACCGAAGCCGAGCTGGTCGCCGCCTGGGTCGGCGCTGAAAACACGCTCGGACACGCCGTCACCGCGCTTCGCCCCGATGTCGAGGCCTTTCTCGAGGCCGCGCCGGCGCTCGGCGAGGTCATGGCGCTGACCCGCAACGAAAGCGCCGTGCACGAAAAGATCGGCCCCTTCGAGGAGGTGAAGTACTCCCCGCACGCCTCGCTCGCCTTGGGCGACCAGATCGACCTGCGCATCTTCCCCAGGCACTGGGTCCATGCCTTCGCCGTCGAAAAGACCGACAAGGATGGCACGCTCCGCCGCTCGATCCAGTTTTTCGATGCCGCCGGCGACGCGAGCTTCAAGCTGCATGCCCGCCCCGCCACCGACCTTGCTGCCTGGGCCAGGCTCGTCGGCGCACTTACTCACACTGAACAGTCGGACACCGTCATCGTCGAGGCCCCCCCCCTCCGAATCGGAATCTCACGATGCCGCGTCCCCCGAGGAACTGCGCGCCCGTTGGGAACAGATGACCGACACGCATCAGTTCTTCCCCATGCTGCGCGAGCTGAAGCTCACACGCCGGCAGGCGCTGCACCGCATCGATTCCTACTATGCCTGGCAGCTCGATCCGTCGGCGCAGCACGCGCTGTTTTCGGGCGCAGTGGAAATCCAGGTGCCGATCATGGTGTTTGTCGGCAGCCGTGGCTGTATCCAGATCCACTCGGCGCCCATCACCAACATCGCCACCATGGGCCCCTGGCTCAACATCATGGACCCGACCTTCCACCTCCACCTCCGGCTCGACCAGATCGCCGAGCTCTGGGCCGTGCGCAAGCCCACCAAGGATGGTCACGTCACCTCCGTCGAAGCGCTCGGCGCCGATGGCCAGCTGATCATCCAGTGCTTCGGCCAGCGCCACGAAGGCGTCGACGAACGCCCGGATTGGCGCGCCCTTGTCGAAAGCCTGCCGCTTCTCACCCGTTCCGACGCCGCCTGAGGCCAGCCATGTTCCGTCGTTCCTTCCTCGCCGCCGCGCTTGTGGCGAGCCTCGCGCTTCCCGCCTTCGCAACCGACGTCGCGCCGCTGCCCGATCCATCGCGCCTCGCCGTGGTCGGCGGCTCGCTGCTCGAAATCGTCTTCGCGCTCGGCGAAGGTGGCAAGGTCATCGCCCGCGATACCACCGGCATCTACCCGCCCGAGGCGGCGACCCTGCCCGATGTCGGCTACATGCGCGCCCTCTCCCCCGAGGGCGTGCTCTCGGTGAACCCGAGTGCGCTCCTCCTCATCGAAGGCGCGGGCCCTGCGGAAGCTCTCGAGGTCCTGACCAAGGCCGCGATCCCGCAGGTCACCGTGCCCGAGAGCTACAGCCATGCCGGCATCCTCTTGAAGATCGCCACGGTCGGCGCCGCCCTTGGCGTGCCCGACAAGGCCGTGGCGCTCGCCGCCGAAGTGGACCGGCAGATGCAGGTCGCCGAGGCCATCACCAGCGCCATCCCGGATGCGGAGCGCAAGCGCGTCCTCTTCATCATCTCCATGGCGGATGGCAAGGTGCGCGCTGCCGGGTCCGGCACGGCGGCCGACAGCGTCATTTCGCTGTCCGGCGGCATCAATCCGCTCGGCGGAACCAAGGGCTACCAGACCCTATCGGACGAAGCGATCCTCGCGGCAAAGCCCGACGCCATCCTGATGATGTCGAATGGCGGCGAGGGAGACTTCTCCGCCCAGTTTGCCCAGAACCCGGCCCTCGCAGCCACGCCCGCCATCACCGCTGGCAAGGTGATCAAGCTCGATGGCGCCTATCTGCTCGGCTTCGGGCCGCGCACGCCCGCCGCCATCGCCGACGTCGCCCGCGCCCTCTACGGCGAGGCAAACTGATGCTCAATCGGGTGGACGCCGACCGCGGAGCGTTTCCAGGAAAAGTGGCAACGGTTTTCCGGTTCGGAAACGCGACCAAGAAAACTCCAGCGCAACGCGCAACTTCCATCCGGTCGCGGTTCGCCGGCCTCTTCCGTTCGGAGGCTGGCGACCGCGGCACACGCGCCCGGCTCACTCTCGCCGGGCTCGTGCTGCTCTTCATCCTCGCCATGGGCCTGAGCCTCGCCACCGGCGCGGCCAGTGCCTCACCGCTGCGGCTGCTGCGCGCACTGCTCGGCTTCGAGGTCGATCCGGTGCTCCTGGCGCGCGATCGCCTTGTCCTGCTCGATATCCGCCTGCCGCGCCTTCTGCTGGGCGCACTGGTCGGCGCTGGCCTCGCCGTCTCCGGCGCGTTGATGCAGGGGCTGTTCCGCAACCCCCTCGCCGATCCGGGCCTCGTCGGCGTATCGTCCGGCGCCGGGCTCGCCGCCGTGCTGGTCATCGTGCTCGGCGGCACCGTGCTCGCACCCGCCACCATGGCGCTCGGTCTCTATGGCCTGCAGGTTTCGGCCTTTTTGGGCGGGCTTGCCGTCACCTTCCTGCTCTATCGCATCGCCACACGGTCGGGCGTCACCGATATCGCCACAATGCTGCTCGCCGGCATCGCGCTCGCCGCCATCGCGGGGGCCATCATGGGCGTCATGGTCTTCATCGCGTCCGACAATCAGCTGCGCGATCTGAGCTTCTGGAACCTCGGTTCCCTCGCCGGCGCCACCTGGCAGAAGGTGCTTGCCACGCTGCCCTTCATCGCGCTGGCCATCTTCGTCGGCATCCGCCTCGCCCGGCCGCTCAACGCGCTCACCCTCGGCGAAGCCGCTGCGCGTCACATGGGCGTCGCCGTCGAGCGCACCAAGCAGCTCATCATCGTCTCGGTCGCGCTTTCTACCGGTGCCTCGGTCGCCGTCTCGGGCGGCATCGGCTTTGTCGGCATCGTCGTGCCGCATCTGGTGCGCCTCGTCATCGGGCCCGATCACCGCTACCTGCTGCCCGCCTCCGCTCTGCTCGGGGCGAGCTTCCTCATCCTCGCCGATAGTCTCGCGCGCATCATCGTCGTGCCAGCCGAACTCCCAATCGGCATCGTCACGGCGGCGATCGGCGGGCCGTTCTTCCTCTACATCCTGCTGCGCCGCCGCAGCGACGTGAGGGCGTAAGACATGCTCACCGCCCGCAATCTGCGCTACCAGCGCGGCCGTCGCCGCGTGCTCGACAGCATCGACTTCGCCGCTCTGCCGGGTGAAATCACCGCCATCATCGGCCCCAACGGCTCTGGCAAGACCACGCTGCTGCGCGCCCTGTCGGGCGACCTTGTGCCCGAAGGCGACGTCGCACTCAACGGCCGCCCCCTCGCCCACTGGCGCCCCGCCGAGCTCGCCGCCCGCCGCGCCGTGCTCGAGCAGCATTCCGTGCTCGGCTTCCCCTTTACCGTCGCCGAAGTCGTCGGCATGGGCATTGGCCTCGGCGGCGGGGCGCTCAGCCCCGATGAGTGCCGCACCCGCCCGCTCCGCGCGCTCGAACGCGTCGACCTTGCAGGCTTCGCCAACCGGCTCTACCCCGAACTCTCGGGCGGCGAGCAGCAGCGCGTGCAACTTGCCCGCATCCTCTGCCAGGTCTGGGAACCGATCGCCAATGGCGAACCGCACTGGCTGCTCCTCGACGAGCCGGTGTCGAGCCTCGATATCCGCCACCAGCTCCGCGTCATGCAGATCGCCGCGGATTTCGCCGCGGCGGGCGGTGGCGTCGTCGCCATCCTGCACGATCTCAACCTCGCGGCACTGCACGCCGATCACATCGTCGCACTCTCCGATGGCCGCATCGCCGCCGCCGGCAGCCCCGCCGAGGTCCTCACCCCATCCCGGGTCGAAGCCGTGTTCGGCTGCGCCCTCACCCCGGTCGCTTTGCCCTCCGGCCCGTCGCTGTTTGCCCCGCAGCTCTTGCCCCACATCGCCTCATGACCATCGCCTCGCCCCCAGCCATGACCCTGCCACCCACCGATCGCGGCGCCCTTGAGCGCCCAGACGCCGATCTTGAAACCACTGCGCTGTTTGCCGGCCGGTCCGAACTCACCATCCGCCACGCCGGCCAGCTCTATCGGCTCCGCATCACGCGGGCCGGCAAGCTCATCCTCACCAAGTAGCATGCGCCCGGTCGAGCTCAGCGCCGATCTGACGTCGCCCCGCCTTTTGGGCCCCGAGATCGCGCTCGCACCCGCACCTCTGTCGCCGTCTCCGCCGCTGCAGCTCACGAACCTCGTTCCGAGCCTTTCGGCACCGCTTAAGGCTGGTGTTGGAATTAAAGCCTCGGCCCTTGTCTCGGTCGGGCTTCATTTTGCGTTCATCTTTGGGTTGCTCGCGGGGCTGAGCGCCGCAATCCTGCCCGAAACCGACGATCTGGCGAGCGCCATCGCGGTCGATCTGGTGACGCTGCCCGCCGAGTTCCAGTCCGATCCTGTGCCCACCGCCAGCACCGCTTCGGTCGCCCAGGTGTCGGCCGGCGAGAACCAGCCGCAGCCGGTTGAACTCGAGGAAATTCCGCGGGACGCGCCGGTCGTCTCCGAGACCCTGCCGAACCTGCCGCCACCCCCCATCGAAATCACCCCGGTTACCCCCGAGGCGCCTGTCATCGTCGACGATCTGCCCCCGCTCCTCGCCGCAAAGGCCGTTGCACCCGAAGCCGAAGTGCCACCACCGCCCGCGCAAGCGCCGGAGCCGCCGAAGCCCGAGGCGCAAAAGCCCGTGCCCAAAGAGCCTGCCCCGGCGAAAGTGGCCGAGAAGAAACCGGTCGAAAAACCAGTCGAAAAATCCAAGCCGGAGACGACCAAGGCTCAGAAGACAAAGACCAAAACGGCATCCGGCAATGGTGGCAAGTCCGATGCGGATATCTCCGCGTCCGCGGGCGGCAAACCGCAAAAGGCCGCCAAGGCCTCGGGGTCGGGCTCAGCCGAAGTGGCGAAATATCCCGGCCTCGTGCAGCGCAAGCTTCGCCGCGCCCTGCGCTTCCCCAAGGGCGCCGGTTCCGCCCGTGGTGACGTGGCCGTCACCTTCACCGTCGCCGCCTCAGGCAGTGTCTCGGGCATCAAGGTGGTAGCCTCGTCGGGTCATGCGGTGCTCGATCAGGAAGCCATCGCAACCGTGAAGCGCGCGGCGCCGTTCCCGGCGATTCCCGCCGATGCGGGGCGCGCAAGCTGGACCTTCACCATGCCGCTGACCTTCGCCCGCTGATCTGTCCCCGCCCTCTCGAACTGCCGTATAATGGCGGCCTGGGAATGAGGCGGAAAAGTGGAGGCAGGTAGATCAGAACATGATGTCGTCGAGGGCGATTTCCGCGTTCATCCTGGGCTTGTCGGCTGGTTTGATGCCGGTGAACTGATCGTGGATGCGGCGTTCGGCGTCCATCGTATAGGTTTTCCGCAGGCTATCGAAGAAATCCGCATGCGCTGCAATATCGCCGCCCGTGCCCGACATTTCGGCGAGCGCGAATTCCGCGTCGCTGATCTGTTCCGAGATGTGCCCGTGCTCGCCCAGCACCGCCACCACGTCGGCGAGCTTCGCCTTGGCGCGCGGCACGTCATGTCCGATTGCGCCGATCGCATCATCCATGCGTTGGCCCACCGCCGCGAGCAGGTCAAGGGCGGCCTCGGCTTCCGTGCCAAGGGCGCTCACGTCGCCGGCAGCGCCGCCACGCGCAGCGGCGAATTCCGCCGACAGCGTTGCCGCTTCGTCGAGGCGTTTCACCGCCGCGCCGGCTGCGACCACCGTGTCGCCGGTCAGCGCCCGCAATTGCTGCGAGATCACGTCGAGCGCACGCCCGCGCGGACCCAGTTGCGCGCATTTGACCGCGGCGTTCAGGCTCACAAGCCGCATCTTGTATTCGATGGCCTCCACGGCCTCGACATGCTCGAGCAGCACCTTCACCGTGGAAGCAACCGACAGCGCCACATGGTCGAGCTTCTGCCGCTCGGCCTCGCAATCCCCCAGCACGCGTATAGCGGCATTCACCGCGTCGCGCAGGGCATCGAGCGCGCTCTGCTTGCCCTTGCCGCCGCCATGGAGTTCCGCCGCCTTGCGCAGCATGGCGTCGATATCCCCGACGATATCGCTCACTGCGCCCGCGGCCGCGTCCATCTCGCGCGTCAGTGTTTCACGCGCCGCGGCCAGCAGGCGCCGCTGCAATTCCAACGCCTTGAACGCGATCGGCTCGAGCGCCGGGTCCGTACCCAGCCGGCCGAGCCCCGCTTCCACGTGTTCTACGCGCTGCCGGGTTGCGTCGCCCACCTGCAGCGCCATGACGGACTTCGCCACCTGCTGTGCGATGTCGCGGCTCATGCGGCCAGTCTCCGCGCTGATCGTCACCGCATCGCGCCGATGCGCCGCCATGTCGTCGAGCAGCGTCTGCAGAGTCCGCGCCACCCGTGCCAGCGGCTCCCGCTGCGTCAGGGCAAAGCGGCTGCGCGCCGTGGCGGCTTCGGCCACCACGGCATTCAACTTCTGGTACTGGTGGAAGAACTCCGAAACCGTATTCGCGGCCGAGTTCGACAACTCCGCGATGTCGGTCGTGAACACGCCAAAATCGTCGCGCTCGCTGACAACGCTCGCCGCCACGACCCGGGCATTCACCGCCACGATGCCCATCATCTTTACGGTACGCCGCAATTGGTCGATCGGGGTCGCCGCGCCACCAAGTGCCAGGACCAGCCGCCCAAGATCACCCTCCGGGCTGCCCAGTTCAGTCGCGATTGCCTCGGCCCGCTGCCCGACCACCGCCAGCCGCGCCGAGCCTTCCGCCAGGTCCGGGCTTTCGAGATCCGACGGCAGCACTTCGATCAGCCCGGTCACCTTGGTGATCAGCTGCGCGCATTCACTCAGCTCGTTGCCGGCCGCGACAAAGGCGCCGTCGATGGCGCTGCGCGGCGCCGCGAGCGCCCCGGCCAGTTCGGCGATGCGGTGCGGCGCGTGCGGCGTGGTCGCGAGGGCCTGCGTCATCAGCTGGCCTGGGCCTTGCGTCCGAAAGCGATGATTTCCTGCGGCACCTTGCGCAGCGACAGGACCCGCTGCGCCGCGCCGAGTTCGATCGCTTCCTTCGGCATGCCGAACACCACCGAGCTTTCCTCGTCCTGCGCTATCGTCAGGCTGCCCGCACCGCGCATTTCCAGCAAACCCTTCGCCCCGTCATCACCCATGCCCGTCAGCAGAATACCGAGGGCGTTTCTCCCGGCATATTGCGCCGCGGACCTGAACAGGACGTCAACGGACGGGCGATGCCGCGACACATGCGGCCCATCGATGATCTTGACGGTGTATCGCATCCCGGAGCGGGTGAGCGCCATGTGGTGGTTGCCGGGCGCGATCAGCACGCGGCCAGACTGCACCACGTCGCCATCCTCGGCTTCCTTGACATTCACCGCGCACAGGCTGTCGAGCCGCCGCGCGAAGGCATTGGTGAACTTCTCGGGCATATGCTGGACGATGACGATGCCCGGGCAGACCGCCGGCAGCGCCTCAAGCACTTCGCGCAGCGCCTCGGTGCCACCCGTTGAGGCTCCGATGCAGATGATCGGCTCGGTCTCGGGCATGTTGCTCGCAATCGTCGCCGCCCGTGCTGCCGAAATCGGCGGGATCACCACGTCGGCGGTCAGCTTCGCCTCGACATTCATCCGTGGGGCCGGCCGCGCCAGGCCCTTCAGCCGCGCCTGCGCCGCCGCCTTTACCGCATCGCAGATTCGCATGGCGCTTTCCTGCAGGAACTGCGCCGTGTCGACCCGCGGCTTCGTCACCACGTCGACCGCGCCCGCCTCCAGCGCATCCATCAGTGTGCGCGAGCCTTCCTCGGTCAGCGATGAGCAGATCACGACAGGGATTGGCCGCTGCGACATGATCTTCCGGAGGAAGGTAATGCCATCCATCCGCGGCAGCTCGATATCGAGCAGCATCACGTCCGGCACCTGCTGCCTGATGCGCTCGACGGCGATATACGGATCTGCCGCCGTGCCAATCACCTCGAGTTCCGGGTCGGCTGAGATGATGTCGCTGAGAGTCGTCCGCACCGAGGCGGAATCGTCAACGATCAGCACCTTGATGCGGCTTTGTGATTCACGGGCCATTTCGGGGACCTCAAGGTTTCTGGAATACCGCCGGGGCGACTTGGCGAACGGGTGCGGAATTCCCGATCATCGATTCCGAATGTCCAAGGAACAGATAGCCGCCGGGCCTGAGGTGGCCGACAAGCCGCTGCACCACGGCCTCCTGTTCGGCCTTCTCGAAATAGATCAGGACGTTCCTCAGGAAGATCACATCGACATCGCGGTCGAACGGATAGCGCTGGTCCATCAGGTTCATGCGCGCGAACCGCACCATGCGGCGCAACTCAGGCGCGATCCGCACATCCGAGCGCAAACTCGCGACGCGCGGCCACATGACGTAGCGCTTGAGGAAGGCCTCGGGCACAGGGGACATCATCTCGGCCGGGTAGATTGCCTGCTCGCCCTGTTCGATCACGGTGGTCGAGATATCGGTCCCGAGGATGGCGCATCGGCAATCCCGCCGCTCGGCCATGCGGTCATGCAGCACCATTGCCAGCGTATAGGCCTCTGCACCCGTCGAGCTCGCCGCACTCCACACCTTGAGCAGTGGCTGCGTCTCGGCGCCGGACCTGCGGCGGATCAACTCCGGTACCGCCTTCTTCATGAGGAACTCGAAATGGTCGGGTTCGCGGAAGAAGTCGGTCTTGTTGGTGGTGACGACATTGATGAGGAACCCCATCTCCCCCGCCGTCCCATCCCCCTTGAACAGGAAGTCGCAATAGGCCTTGAACGTGTCGTAGCCCAGTGCCCTCAGCCGTTTGCGGAGGCGACCTTCCAGCATCAGGCGCTTGTTGGGCGGCAGCTTGATGCCGGCCTCGCCTTCAACAAGCCGCGCGATCCGGCTGAACTCGAGGGCGGTGAGGTGGTCTTCCCCGTCATCCTCGGTATTCATGAGTGCCAGTGCCGAAGCCTTCACGACCTAAACTCCTTCGAGAGCGTCCGCGGCAGTCGACATTGGCTCGCCAGTCGAGAAGCGCGAAAACACAAAGACTTACGCCGCAAGGGCGGGCGCACCAACCACGACAAGTCGAACCAGATCCAGCACCGTGACGAAGGCGCCGCGCCGACGCCCGATCCCGGCCACCGAGTGCCCGCGCCACTCTCCGCTCACCACCGGCGGCGGGGCGAGCGTCTCCTCGTCGAGCGAGGTCACCTCATAGACCTTGTCGCACCTGAGCCCGATGGTCATGAGCCGCTCGGGCGTCTCGAGCTTCAGCACCACGATGCGGGTATTCTCGGTGTCGGACGCGGGCATCAGCCCCAGCGTCAACCGCAGGTCGAGCACCGGAATGCCGTCGCCACGCACATCGGTCATGCCGAGCAGGTTCGCGGGTGCCTGCGGCAACCTTGCGATCGGCCGCATGTCCAGAATTTCCTGCACCTGCTCGACGGGGGCGGCGAAGAGCTCGCCATTCACCCCCAACGTCACATACTGAGCCTTTTCCGCCATTTCTTGGCCCCTCAACCTGCACTACGCTTGGAGAATTCCTTGTCGAGATCGTCCCCGGTCTCGCCGAGGTCGAGGTCGAAACCGCCGCCAACAGTGCTGCGAGAGACACGCGTCGGCACCCTCGCCGTGGCCTTGTGCGGCGCGGCGCGCAGGTGCGGCGCCTTCTCGGCAAGCTCGCGGCGGATAGTCGCCACGCGATCGTCATCGGCCTGCCGCGCTGCACCTGCCAGCCGGAAGAACGACATGGATTCGAGCATCTGCTCCGCCTGGCTGGCGAGTTCCTCGGACGTGGAGGACAGCTGCTCGGCGGCAGACGTGTTCTGCTGCGTCACCTTGTCGAGCTGCTGGATCGCCGTGTTGATCTGGCTCGCGCCCGCATTCTGCTCGCGCGTCGCAGCCGAGATCTCCTCGACAAGCTCCGCCGTGCGCCGGATATCGGGCACCAGCTTGTCGAGCATGCTGCCTGCCGCCTGCGCCGACTTCACCGTCTCGCCGGACAGGGTGGAAATCTCGGCAGCCGCCGCCTGGCTGCGTTCGGCGAGCTTGCGCACTTCGGAGGCCACCACCGCGAAGCCACGGCCATGCTCGCCGGCCCGGGCAGCTTCCACGGCGGCGTTCAGCGCCAGCAGGTCGGTCTGCCGCGCGATCTCCTGCACGACCATGATCTTCTCGGCGATAGTCTCCATCGCGCCGAC
>JAIYDI010000051.1 GCA_027487555.1 Hyphomicrobiales bacterium | reverse complement strand
GAGGATCGCTACACGGCTGGTACCGAGTTGCTGATCGCCGACACCGGCAGCAGCAACAGCCGGCTGGGGCTGGATTATAGCTACATCGTCGACAAGGACGGTGGTGACGACGAGCAGCGACTGACGGCCTACTGGCGCATGGGTATTGGCGAAGCCAGCAAGGCTGCTGCCAGCACTGCGGTGGGCTACGCCGGTGAGGTCTCTCTCACGCCCGAGCCAGGCCACAATCATGACCGCATTCTCAGCGCAGTTATGGAAAAGCCAGATTATCTGCCGGCCAACGTGGTGGCGAAGGGCGAGGGCGTTTCTTGCCCGCTGACAGTGCTTACCTATACCGGACCTGGCGCAGTGCCGGTTGCGGAGAATAAGTACACTTGGGCCACTTATGTGCTTTTCGCCGTAAATGATGACTCAATAGATCCGACTTCGGGTTGGTCAATTGCAATTGATGGGCAGCCTCTCAGCCCGGCTGAAACGAACTGGGGTGACTATGCCGGAACGAGGGAATTTTATGTCGCTTCCGGGGTTCCGCTGTCGGGCACTGTGACGTTCACTGCCTCTGCGCCCGGATACCATTGCGAAGTTCCGCTTACGCAGGGTCCGCTGTCATGAGTTGCAATGAATAGCGATGGGGAAGTTTCGGCAGAATGTCACTTCGGATGGTGACGACTGAGTTGGTCTGGCGTTCGGGGCGGCGCGGTACAAATACTGTCAAGTGACCGCTACACGCGACGCAATGGGTGTGGTTGCTGTGCTGTTGAGCTGGCAACGCATGTCATGCGTTGTGGGCCGCTCCTGATCTGGGCGCAGGTGTGGCTAGGCGCACGGTCCCCCGGTGAGACCTCGCAGACGCGGTCTACTGACGGCGTGGTCAGCGATTGGACATAGACGCCGGGCAAATGCCCATTTGTGCTTGAAGTGTCGCAGGAGGCGCAACTTTCACCATCGCCCGGCAGTCTGGTTCTCCTCCGCCTCGAGCCCCGGCTGATTATCTCATCCGGACTCCATTCAACCTGGCATGACTTTGGGTGTTTCGACCCGCTCTCCAGTTGACAGCCCACCCTGCGGTTGCAACTACGATGACAAGATTTGCTTGGAGTCGGGCATGGACCTCAAATCGCACCAGACTGGGCGAAGGAACGAACCGACCGAGCCGATTTCGCGCGATGCTCTCGAGCTCTCATATGAATTCGTTCCAGCAGGGTCGTCGCGCGAAGATAAACTCTGCAAGGCATTCTCTGGCGTCTTCAATGTCTTCCCGGTCGGGGTAGACGACGACTTCTTCGACCTGGGTGGCGATTCTCTGCTCGGCGAGCAACTGAGCATGGAGATTGAGCGTGAGATCGGTCGGACATTTCCGATTTCACAGATTTTCGAGCACGGTACGCCCCGCAGAATTGCAGCACTGCTTGGCGCCGGCCTGCCCGCCGACACCGTCAGGCATCAGGGAGACGGCGTGCTGTTCGTTGTGCACGGTCGTGGCGGTTATATGGCTTTGCGCCCGGAGTTCCATAAGGCAATCACGTCCGGCCTAAGGCTCCACATGTTCGAGTTGCCCGGTATTCGTGGTGATGGCCCACGAATGCGGTCCATCGACGATGTTGCCGCCATCTACGTGCAACAGGTGCAACGGATGCAGCCCGAGGGTCCGGTGCGGCTTGCCTCATTCTGTGCCGGTGGATTGATCGCGCTGGCGATGGCGGCGCAACTCGAAGACGCCGGTCGCAAGCTTGACCGTATCGTGCTCGTCGATCCGCGCATGCCCAAACGAGTAAACCGCCGACATCGTGCGGAGCAAAGGCTGGCAGCGTCCAAGCCGGGGCTGGCGGCCACCCTGCGCTACTTCATGGCGACCGGCAGGTCGCCCGCCTCATCGTTCCTCGAGCCTCTGCTGAGGGCGGTAGAGTTTCGCTGGGCGCAGCACCGGGAGATGCGCCGCATCGAGCGGGACCGTCAGAAGGGCGTTCGATTTGCCGGGCGTTATGACGGCCTTGGACTTAAGGACGCGCCGCGTGCCGCTTTGGTCGCAGCCTATCGTTTCGCCTGGCCGCGTCCGTTCGTCGGGAAGGTGCATATCCTCGCCTCGCGCGACCGCTACAAGAGCTTCAGTGACCCCGCGGAAGCCTGGGACAGGTTCGCGCCCAACCGGATCGCCGAGATCGTCATCGAGCACCATTCCGATATAGGCTCCGAATCCGCCTCGCTTCTCGCCAAACGTATCGATGAGATACTTTCGCCGCTTGCAGCGGCTCGCCCTCTCTCAGACGCCTAGAGAAGCTCGCAATGTCCAGCATGACCATGGCGGACCTGTTTTGCGCCCTCGCCAATGCACACCCGCATCGGCTGGCCGTCGTCAGCGGCAACCGTCGGCTGACATACCGGCAGTTGTTCGAACAGGCGGAGCATGCCGCCAGCGTTCTTACGTCGCGCCATGTCATGCCGGAGCAACGCGTGGGCGTCGCGCTTCGAGACAACCTCGACACGCTCGTTTCCATGCTGGGCTTGTGGTTGCTGAACGCAGTGCCGACTCCGCTCGACTTTCGCAGCCGCGGCGAGCAGCGCTCCGCGGCCGTCGCGGATTTTGACCTGTCCTTCGTTGTTGAGGATCGCAGCAGCGGGGCCGTTGGGTTCGCTTCGATTGCCTGGGACGAGGAGTTCCGGTCTCTACCGGACACGGGCCCGAGGCCCCTGCCTGAAAGGAGCGGCGCGGCGGCACCGGCATTGATCTCGCTCACCTCAGGCACCACGGGCTCTCCAGTCGGGGTCGTGTTCGCGCACGGGGAACTCATCGCGCGCGCGCGGAGCTTTGGGGACGAGACGCCCAACTATCCGCATGGTGGCAAGTTGTTGATGCCGTACCCGCTCGCCTTTTCGGCAAGCCGTAGTCATGTCTTTGGCATGCTGGTGACGGGTGGCACGGTATGTTTTCACCCTCCGATATTCGGGGCATCCGAGCTTATCGAGCAGGTCAATGCCCTGGACATCGACCTGTTGTTTGCCGTTCCGGCCACTGTCAGCGCCATGCTGGCGGTCGAGCGTCAACAGCCGGGCTTTGCCATGCCCAGGCTTGCTGTTCTGTATTCTGGCGCCGCCGGGATGTCGCCAAGCGAGAAGCTGCGCGCTGCCGAGCGGCTGTCGCCGGGTTTTCTGCACTGCTTTGCGACGTCCTTGGCGGGTACATGCGCTGCCCTCGCAGGGAATGATCTCAGGGAGAGGTCTGACAGTGACGGGCGCATCTACCCGACGGTCCTGTGCCAGGCGGTGGATGCCGAGGGCCGTGTGGTGGCCCCCGGGGAGGTCGGCGAACTGAGGGTGCGAAGCACGTCCATGGTCAGCACTTTGGTCGGGCGCGAGCGCGTTGGCAGTGATCGCGTCCGGGACGGCTGGGCCTATTCCGGGGATCTTGTCCGGATCTCCGATGACGGATTTCTGACTGTGGTCGGTCGCACGTCGGACATGATCATTCGCAGCGGCACCAATGTTTACCCGGCAGAGGTGGAAAACGTACTCTGCCGTGTTCCCGGCGTGAGTGAGGCTGCTCTGGTCGGCATACCCGACCCCGAGGCAGGTGAGGAACTCGCAGCCTTCGTCGTCGGCGACGGCACTGTCACAGAAGCAACACTGGTTGCTTTCTGCCGAACGCACCTCGCGCCCGACAAGCGCCCGCGCGTGTTCCGCATCGTCGACGCGCTTCCCCGAAGCGACAACGGCAAAATTCTCAAACGCGAGCTACGCGACCTGCTGGCGAACGGCTCCGCCAATTCGGTAAAGGAATGACCCCATGCGCCTAGCTATCGTTTCGCTCGTCGCGTCCCTCTTTCTGTCATCGGCCGCGACGGCCGCCCCAGTGACTATTGCGTCCGCCGCGCAGGGCTCGGTTACCTACAACATGGCCCTTGCGATAGCCGGCGCAGCCTCCGCGAACAGTATCGACCTGCGACCGCAGCCCTACAAGAGCACGACGCAGGGCACCGGTTTCGTCAATAGCGGCGAGATCGACTTTGGCCTCGAGAATGCCGTGGCAATACGCCAGGCAATGGTGGGTGAAGGTCCCTTCGCAGGCGCGCCCCTGAGCAACCTGCGTCTCGTTGCCCGCTTGATCCCTTTGCGCATGGCGATCGCGGTGCGCAAGGATAGCGGAATTGCCTCGATTGCCGATCTTGCCGGCAAGCGCATGCCCGCAGGATTCAAGGCCGCTCCGACCGGCGAATTGCTGATCAGCACCATGCTCTCGACAGGTGGGCTGAGTTACGACGACGTGCAGAAGGTGCAGACCAGCGATTTCACCGCAATGACCGAGGCCTTTGTAGCGGGTGACCTGGACGCGATGATCCATGTCGTGGGTTCGCCGCGCGACGAGCAGGTGGCGCGCGATGTGGGCGGTATAGACGTCATTTCCCTTGGCAGCGACGCCGCCGCGGTCTCGGCTGCCGCCCAGCGCATGCCCGTCGGCAGTCTTGCGACAGTTGATCCGGCCGCAAGCTTTCCCAGCATCGTCGCCCCAATCACTATCCTACAGTACGACTATTATCTTTATACATCGGCCGAAGAGGACGACGCCAATGTCGTTGCATTGATAGAAGCCCTCAAGGGGGGCAAGGAGATCATGGTCAGTTCCGTTGCCGGAATGATCTGGTTCGATCCGGCTGCAATGCACACCGATATTGGTTTGCCCTACCATCCCGCGGCGGAAACCTACTACGCGCAAGCGAATCCGTGACCCTCAACAAGCCCTTGCGTTTCGTCGGCCGCCTGGTGACTCTGGCGGCCGGGCTGATCACCGCGTTGCTGCCCGTAGCCTGGTCTCTTGATCCGTTTCGCCTCTTGAGCGGTGCATTCGTTGTCGACCAGTTTCTGGCGATCGAACTCACCATCGCCATGTCCTTGACGTTTTTCGTAGCGTCAGCTGCGGGAGTGGTTCGTCGCTACGTACGCATCGGGCTGGGGTGCAGCGCAATTGTCCTGGGCCTGCTCCTCGCACTCTACTTCGGCAGCGACCAGGCGTTTTTCGTCCAGCCCACGCCGGCGCTGCTCACCGGCGCAGCGATCCTCGCTTTTCTCTGTGGCGCCGCCCTCTGGCTTGGCTCGGGATGGCGCATGGCTCTACTGATGATCGGGGTGCTGGCGCTTGGCTTCGTCGCCCAGTACTTCGGCCCACCCTTCAATGCCGTGCCGGTGCGGCTGGACCGGTATCTCACCTACATGACCTTCGGTGGTGATGGCTTTCTGGGGCGGGCTCTCGAGACCATCGCCAGCACAGTGACCATCTATATCCTGTTTGGCGCCGCCTTCGTATGCTCGGGCGGTGCTGCCGCCATCGACGCGGTGGCGCGCCTGCTTGCCGGCAGGGGCAAAGGTATCGCCATCAAGGCGACAGTGATCTCTTCGGGCGTGTTCGGAATGGTCTCGGGCAGCGCCACGTCCAATGTGCTCACCTCCGGTACCTATTCCATCAACAGCATGCGCCGCTTCGGCGTGCCCGCTGGTCTGGCGGGCGGCATCGAGGCCGGTTCATCCACCATTGGCCAGGTAATTCCGCCAGTGATGGGTGCGGCTGCCTTTCTGATGGCCGACGTCACGGGCATCCCTTATGGCGAGATCGCTCTTGCAGCGGCCATCCCCGGCCTCATCTGCATTGTCGTCATGGTGCAGCAGGGGGAGGCCCTCGCGCGGCGCTACGAGACGGAGGCCGTCGTCGGCGCCCTCGATGATGAACGAGCGGCACTTTCGCCCAGACTGCTGTGGCACCTGCTCCCGCTCGCGACCATACTGGGCGTCATGACGTTCGGCGATCGCGCCACGGAACTGGCTGGCATTCTTGGTACGGTTGCCGCTTTGGTGGTGGGTCTGTTCCTTGTCGGCCCCAAGCAATTGCTGATCAACCTGCGGCAGCAATGGCCAAGCACCGTCAGCACTATCGCCCAGCTCGTCGTTGCCGCTTCGGCGCTCGGCATATTTGTCGCCGTTCTCGCGCTATCGGGGCTGGATGTCAGCCTCACCCTGTTGATCCGCCACCTGGGTGAGCAGAGCCTGGTGCTGAGCTTGCTGCTCACCGCGCTGGCGGCGTTGCTGCTTGGCGCCGGCATGCCGACATCGGGCGTGTATATCGTTGCCGGATCCCTGCTGGCTCCGGGACTTGTGGCACTGGGCGTTCCGCCCATCGCTGCGCATCTGTTCGTGCTCTACTATGGCATGCTGTCGATGATCACGCCGCCCGTCGCATTCGCCGCACTCGCGGCCAGTGCGATCTCGGGGGCCTCCTTTACCGAAACAGCCAACGCGGCCGTCTCCTATGGCTGGATCATGTTCGTGGTGCCATTCCTGTTCGCGCTGCAACCTGCACTGGTGCTGGTTGGCTCACCCGGGGAAGTCGCGACCAGCCTGTTGGTCGCCACGCTCGCATTGATATGCTTGGGCACGGCGTTTGGAGGCAAAACCGCCCTGCGGCGCCGTGTTGCCGTCGCTCCGGCCATTTTCGCCGTCACCCTTTTGCTTGTGCTGCCATCGGAGCCACACTGGTGGCAGTGGGCAGGGGTTGGCTTGCTGGCCGCAGCGACATTGGCTGTGGCTGCACGGCGTGACATGCGCCCGTGGACGCATACCTGAGCAATCCAGCACTAGCTGCAAGCTCAAGCTCAAGCTCAAGCGCGAGCAGCTGCCCATCCGTATCCTGGCGCAGGCTCGGCTTGTCAGAAGAGTTGCGGGGCAGTCGTTTCGTCGAGTCCTGCTTTGGACAGGCTGCCATCGCGACTGATGACATCGCATCGCAGCGGGCCTCGCCGAGCGTCTGCTGGTCGTGGCAGGAGTGCGGGGGCGGCCTTGTGGAAGTGGTCGAGTTGTCGGCTGATCGACGCCCTTGCGTCCCGGCACGCCAGATCATTTCACGTTTTGGTTGAAACGCTGAAGTGTTCTAAGACTTTGTGTTATCAAGTAAATCCACATGACTCTCCCTGAGAGCGCTCTGGCGCGGACCCAAACAGCGGCCTCCTCGAAAGTCATCCCCCGCCAGAGCCGTTCGACCAACGCGTTAGCGTGCCATGCGCCCCTGGGGAGGGACCGTGCATCATTCAAACCCATGGTTTTGCGTCGACCGGTTGACTCGGCGACCCAACTGCCCCCACGTCCGTGCTGGCCTCTAGCGGCTGGCAAACCGTTCTCGTCCCATACAAGGCGATCAGCTGACGTTCGGGGCCCTGAATCCGCGTCTCATATCGACAGATCGAGGCGCGAAAGCGCCCCGCCGGCGCTCAACATGCCCAGATGCTTGCCTTCCGCATCGAAGGCCACGGCAAAGATCGGATCGCCCAAGGGCTCGCGCAGCGGCAGCAGAGCGCCGTCTTCGGCGCGGCACAGGCGAACGGCGCCGTCGCGGTAGCCCAAGGCAAGCATGGGCGCGCTGGGATGCCAGGCGAGGGCAGTCACCTGGACGCCGCGCGCACCGAGGCTGACTGCCGATGTGCCCATCGGACCATCGCGTCCGCCAAACGACCAGACCACCGCTCCGTCCGCCCCCGACGATGCCAGCAGACGGCCATCCGCCGACCAGGAGAGGGAGCGTGGTTTGCTCGGATAGCCGGACATAGCCATGTTGGCGCCGTCCTTGATCCGCCAGCCATGCAGGGCGTTCTCACTCATCACCGAGACCACGAACTTGCCATTGGGGCTGAAGCTGACGCGGATATGCGAGCCCTTCCACGTTAGTCTCTGTGGCGCACGTTTGGGGTGTCCCGCATCGATCAGGCTTACCCCACCATAGTGCGCCACGGCCAGGATTGCGCCTTTGGCGTCGAAGCCAAGCCCCGCTGCCGTCGAGGGCATTTCACATACATGTGGCTCGCCGCCCTGTAGCAGCAGTGCGTCCCTGCCGATGCCCACAGCAATGTGCCCCTTGCGGCTGACCGCGATGGCCTCGACCCAGCGGCCGGGCCGGTGCAGCAATGGTTCACTGCCCTCAGGTGTTGCAGCGATCAGTCGACCATCGTCGCCGCCCGTTACGACGCGGCCTCGGGACGGGTCGGCTGCCAGTGCGAGAATGGCACCCTCATGCAGCGCGATACTGGCCAGATCACGGTTCAGCCCGGCGAAATGCACCCGCCCGTCGCCACCGGTCGCCACCAGGCTATCGTTGAGCCAGACGAGGCCCGTGCCGGGGGCGCCAAGATGCCAGTCCCGCGCCCGGGCGCGCATCGCCGGCTCGGGCAGCACGAATGCAACCGCCTCCATCATGCGCGGCACTGCGCAAAGCCATCGCGCAGGACCTGAACGGGCAGGTTGCGGCCGATGAACACGAGGCGGCTCTGCCGCTTTTCGTCAGCCTTCCAGGGGCGCTGGTAGTCGCCTTCGAGCAACATGTGCACGCCCTGGACGACGAAGCGCTCCGGATCGTCCTTGAAGGCGATGATGCCCTTCATGCGCAGAATGCCTGCGCCGAAAACCTGCGTCACCTGGCGAATCCAGGTCGAGAACATCCGCTGGTCCATTGGTTCGTCGCTGAGCAATGACAGGCTGCCGACCTCTTCATCGTGGTCATGGGCATGGTCTTCGGTGAGGAAACCGGGCTCGATCTCGAGCACATGGTGCAGGTTGAATGCGTCACGGCCCAGAACCTGGTCGAGCGGCAAGTTGCAGCGCTCGGCGTGATGGACCGTGGCGAGCGGGTTGATCTTGCGGATTCGCGCCTCGACCAGCGCCAGTTCCTCGGCGTTCACCAGATCGGTCTTGTTCAGAACCACCACGTCGGCAAAGGCCAGTTGCTCGAGGACTTCGGGCGCCGTGTCGATCTCGCCCAGCACGTGCTTGGCGTCGACCACGGTGACGATGGCGTCGAGCTTGGTGCGCTCGCGCACATCATCGTCCACGAAGAAGGTCTGCGCCACCGGGGCCGGATCTGCGAGCCCGGTGGTTTCGACGATGATCCCGTCGAACGTGTCGGCGCGCTTCATCAGTCCTTCGAGGATGCGGATGAGGTCGCCCCGCACGGTGCAGCAGATGCAGCCATTGTTCATCTCGAAGATTTCTTCGTCGGCGTTGACGATCAGGTCATTGTCGATGCCCACCTCGCCGAACTCGTTGACGATCACGGCATATTTCCGGCCATGCTGCTCGGAGAGAATGCGGTTGAGCAGCGTCGTCTTGCCGGCGCCCAGAAAGCCGGTCAGCACGGTAACCGGGGTCTGAATCGGGGTAACGCGAGCGTCCATAGGGATGGTCCTTTCGGGAGAATCAGTCAGGCCCGCTTGCGGCCCGGGCTGGCCTTGAGAGTGTTGAGGAAGCTGTCTAGCGCCGCCTCGTCGATGCCATCGGCAATCAGTACAAGTCGTGTCCGTCGGTCGTCGCTTGGCCATCGTTCGAGCCGGACGGGCGGGTGAAAGATGTCCTGAACCAGATGCAGTAGCATTGGCCGGTCAGGGTCGTCGTTGAGTGACACGAGACCCTTGAGGCGAAGCAGCCTGGGCCCGGCAGCGCGGCGGAGCATGTCGATGAAGGCCACTAGTTCGCGGGCTGCGACCGGTTCCTCCATCACCATGCTTGTGCTGTAGATGCCGGAATGGCGCGATAGAGAGGCGACCGGTGGCGCCGATGGACTGGCGAATGCCCGGGCGAGCGGGCTTTCGGCAGCCAGCCACGCCACGGCATTGCTGCCCCGATTGGTTGGGCCGTACGATCCGGGGGACAACAGCGTCTCTGGAGCGGCCAGCGGCGCCTGCACGTCGACCACATGCGCACCTGGATTGATCCGGTTGATCAGGTCATAAAGTACGTGGCGGTGGTCGGCTTGGTCATGCCCGAGCAGGTCGGACTTGGTCAGGGCGATCCGATCGGCGAACGCGAGCTGCTTGTGGCCGACAATGCGCTCGTCAACCGTCTGTTGACCGCGAACCGCGTCGAGCGTGGTAATGACTGAGGCCAGCTCGAAATACCGCCCAGCGATCCGATGGGGCGCGGCCAGCAGCATCTGATTGATGATCGGTGCCGGGTCGGCAAGGCCCGTCGTCTCGATCACCACCCGCTCGATGCGACCGGTCTTGCCCTCATCCATGGCTTCCGAAAGGCGCGCCAGCGTCGAGATGATGTCGTTTCCGGGTTCACAGCAGATGCAGCCTGTCGAGGTTTCGGCGAAGGTCATGTCCTCGCCCGTGACCTGAAGCAGGTCGTTGTCGATCGGCACATTGCCATACTCGTTGACGATGACGGCCGCGCGCGGACCGCCGGGCGCCATCATGCGGTTGAGCAGAGTGGTCTTGCCTGATCCGAGAAACCCGGTGAGCAGGTAGACTGGTATGGGTTGTGTGTCGGTTGCGCCGGGCTCCGTCACTTCGCCACCTCATTGCAATTGCCGCATAGTCCACGCAGTTCAACTGTGACGCGTCGCGCAATAAAGCCGTGGCCTTTGGACCAGAGGTCCAGACCATTGGCGACCGAGGTATCCGCGAACTCCTCCACCCAGCCGCAACTCTCGCAGATCGCAAAAGCCACCGGGCGCTCTGCGTGATCTCCCGCATGCTCGCATGCGACAAATGCATTGAGGCTTTCGAGGCGGTGCACCAGACCCCGTTCCATGAGCTTTTCGAGCGCCCGGTACACCTGCAACGGCGCCCGGATGGTGGTGTCCTGCAAGCGCTCAAGAATGGCATAGGCGCTCAACGGCGACGCTGCGTCGGCCAGTGCCCTCAGGACCAACTGCTGGTTTGGCGTCAGCAACGGCTCGACCAGCATCAGAAGTCCATCCTATGGCAAGAAACCATGTAACGTAATAACATCACGCGCTGACTCACTCAAGCGAGTGCTGAGCCGTTTTCCTGTCTTCGACCGAGGGACGTTCTATCCACGTGCCATAAGGTGCCGCACGTGTCGGAGTCGCGTGCCAAGTCATCGCCCTCAACCATAGGGCAGTGGCAACGTGCCCCCTCCAGACGGGGTTACTGACGATGACATGGGCACGTCGCGGCCGCGCACCCATCGTCGCCCGTCATCACGCTCCGAAATCCCGGCGGGCGCCCCGGCAAGGACCCAGGACCTGTAGGCCAGTCCGCCATTCCACCCAGTCTTGCGAGGTGCGGCGCGACAGCTCGCCCGTGGCGCATGGGCTGTGATCGATCTGACATCCGCCTCGCAATTGCCGCTCGTGCGGCAGGCGTTTTCGGCCCTGACCGCTCAGGGTAGCCGGTCAGTCGATTTGCCTACCGGAGTGTGATCGGGGTGCGGTCACGCTTTGGGGGCGACCCACTCTGTCGCCAGCAAATGGCGGAGGCTGAGGGATCGGGCAACCACAGCGACGCGGGAACACAGCGCGGGACCGGGTCAGCGTTGGGCGCTGTGCCGAGCCCGCGTGCTCGGTGGCAGCAAGAGGAGTTGGCGTCGGTCTGGCCCCGATCTCATCCTCGCCTGGTGCAAATGTCGGGTGCCGAAGCCTTGACGCCCGCACCAGAACGCCGCCAACTGCACGCAGTTGAGTTAGTCTCTGACGCGAGGCGTTTGGTGAGAAACTGGGTTCGGTCGGCCGCTGGCGCATGTGTCGCGCTTGGTCTGTTTCTGCCGCCAACGGCGGTACTGGCGCAGGATGCGATGTCATCAGCGCCTGCGGCGGATGTTGTTGTTCTCGACGAGGCGCTCGAGCCGTGGGTGACATCAGCGCACCGGGCGGCCGCTTTGTGCTACGAGACCATCGGGCAGCTGATCAACGAGCATGCGGTCCTGACCGACCCCAAGCGCCTCGCCAATGCGCAGAAGCTGCGTGACGCGCTGGGCGCGCTGCTTGACGCAAACCGCACCGAACTCTTCGCCAAGGGCCTCGCCTTCGAGCAGTCGCAAGCGATAGACAGCTACTTCTACCGGTTCACGCAACCGAGGACGGCCAACTATGCCGCCACAAAGCAGCCCGGCGAACTGGCGATCGACCTCAGGACGTGCCCGTCGGCTGCGCAGGGTCTTGAACTTCAGCTCAAGCAGGTGAGCCAATGACCCTTCGTACTGTCACTCATATGTGTGCCATCCTCATTGCCGCGTTGTGTCTGGGAACGCTGCAGGTCAAGGCGCAGGAGCTATCCCCCGAAGCGGATCAGGCATTCTGGTGTGCCGCGGCTTATGCGAATTTGGTCAAGACGGATGCGTTCACCTCACCCGAGCAGCAGGCTGCCGCACTAGCCGAACTGTCGCGGCTCGAAGGCGCGCTAGCGGCCGATGCCGCGCGGCTGGGATGGCAGCGCAGCGATGTCGAAGCGCTCGCGCTGACCTATGATGAGGAAGTCAGGCCGCAGATTGACGATTATCTGCTCTGGAAGGACCCTGCGGCGCTGCGCCTGAGCCTCGCCGACTGCTTCCCCTCCTCCGGTCTCTAGGTCGTTTCAGATTTTTGCCTGAAGCGCTGACGTGATCCAAATCCTTGCTTGGCGGCGCATTGCCAACCGGAGGAAGGTCGCCACTTCTTCCCCGACGCATTCTGGCGCCAGCACGGTTTGTGGCGGCCAGACACCCGAAGACAGAGGCGCCTGCACCATTGGGGGCTCGTCCGGGTGCCAGACAGCCGGCGTCTTCGAGACTGCCGGCGACTCGTGCCCGGCGAGGGCGACCGGAGCTGGTACCCCGCTTTGCAGCGCGAGCGGACGAGTTGCCGCTGGCCTCGTGGCATCTTGCGTGGAAAACCCCCGGTCGTCCCAAGTCCCACCATTCCCGGCGCGCTACTGCAGTGCCAAATGCCGGGACGCCGCACCCGCGGCTGTCGCGGGGGCAGTGTCCGTCTTGAGTTGGCTGGGGCAGCCTGAAACTGGAGTTTTCGATGAACCCGGATGCGCGCATTGCCGAAGCTGCCGCGGTCAGGCCGAGCGCGCGGCAGATCGCCTGGCAGCAGCTCGAATTCTACGGCTTTGTCCATTTTGGCATCAACACGATGACCGATCGCGAATGGGGGATCGGCCATGAAGACCCGGCGCTCTTCAACCCCAGCGCCCTCGATGCCGCCCAATGGGTGCGGAGCCTGAAAGCCGCCGGCATGCGGGGGCTGATCCTGACCTGCAAGCACCATGACGGCTTCTGTCTCTGGCCAAGCAGGGCAACTGAGCACTCCGTCGCCGCCAGTCCCTGGCGCAAGGGGCAGGGCGATCTGGTGGCCGAAGTCGCAGCCGCCTGCGCCGCGGCGGGACTGAAATTCGGGGTGTATCTTTCGCCGTGGGATAGAACCGAGGCGAGCTACGGCACCGGGACCGGCTATGACGATTTTTTCGTCGCCCAATTGCGGGAGCTGCTCACCGGCTACGGGCCCATCTTCACAGTCTGGTTTGACGGCGCCAATGGCGAGGGGGCCAACGGTCGGGTACAGCTCTACGACTGGGATCGCTACTTCGCACTTGTGCGTGACCTGCAGCCCGACGCCGTCATCAGCGTCTGCGGTCCCGACGTGCGCTGGTGTGGCAATGAAGCCGGCCATACCCGCGAGAACGAATGGAGCGTCGTTCCGGCCTCGCTGCGCGATGCCGAGCGCACGGCATCGCGCTCGCAGCAGGCCGATGACGGCCAGTTTGCGCGGCTGGTGCGTTCCGACGAGGACGATCTGGGCAGCCGAAACGCCATCCTCGCCAGTGCGGACCCTCTGGTCTGGTATCCGGCCGAGGTCAATACATCCATCCGACCGGGTTGGTTCCATCATCGGGCTGAAGATGGCGCCGTGCGCCCGGCCGAGGCATTGTTCGACATCTACCGCCGCAGCGTTGGCGGCAACGCAACATTCCTCCTCAACGTTCCCCCCGATGCGAGCGGCATCATCGCGGCCCCCGACCAGGCGGTACTCGAGCAACTTGGCAGACTGATCGGTGAGCTTGGCGATCGTGACATCAGCGGCGACGCGCGATGGCAGCGGGCGGGCGGAGGGTTCTTCCCCGGCAAGGACCTGCCGGCGATCGCGGACAGCAAGGAGCCGACGCTGATTCTGCGCTGGCCCGAGCCCGTGCTCATCGATGGTCTGGTGCTGGGCGAGGATATCGCGCAGGGCCAACAGATCGACGTCTTGACAGTATCTGTGCGCGACGAGAGTGGGTCTGCCCCGAGGCCGCTGGTCGAGCTGCACTCCATCGGCTACCGGCGCATTGTCGATCTTGAGCCCGTTCGGGTCGTTGAACTGACCCTTAGGGTTGCGCAGGCCCGCGGTCCGGTGGCGATTTCAACTCTGGCCATCCTGCGCCCGAGCCGGTTTCTGCGTTCGTCCAGAAGCAGTTGAGGGCTCTGGGCAAGGACATATGGACGATCCCATTGCCGGCCTTGTCACGCCTTTGAACCAGGAAAGTCATGCAACGTCCCTGGAAGCGCACTAGCGGCGCGATAGCAACAGCCCTGTGACGAGAGCGGACAGCATGCCGTTGCGCGACACGAGCTGACTGCCAACCACGGGGTATTCGACAAACCCCTGCGGCACCTTCAGGGCCGCTTGCCCCGGGTCATTGAGCAGGACGACCGTCTTCGAGACCTCCGCCAGGGGCCCGCGCAGGTCGTATCGACGTCCGGCGAGGCGCATGGTCGCGCTGGCTATGGCGGGGTCGCAAGCGAGACTGACCGTGCCGTCCTTGTGCCGCAGCCGGGTCGCGGCGAGATGCGCCGGCAGCGTGCCGCCGAACTCCGGCGAAGCCTGGATTGCCGCAATGGCGTCTTCCAGCGTGCCGACAGGCCGGCGGCCGAGCTCAACACCGTAGCGGACCAAGGGGTCGTCGCCGGGATCGAAGTCCAGTGGCAGGCCGCAGGCGATGAACAGGTCTGTCTTTCGTCGGCTCTGTTGGAGCGCCACGGCGGCAATGATGGCACCCCAGTGCAGTCCCAGGATTCGAATGGGGCTATCCGCATACCGCTCGAGCACGGCCACGGCCCCTGCCACGACCGTGCGCAGATCATAGCGACCCGGCTCATCGAACCTGCCGGAATCGCCCCGGCCGATCATGTCCGGGCAGATGACCCTGATACCGCGATGCGCCAGCACCGGGGCCAGCTCGGCAAAATCGAGGCCATTGCCGATGAACCCGTGGAAGCACAGCAGGGTCTGCTCCGACTCCCCGGGAGGCAGGAAGGTGCGCACATGCACCGGTAGCCAGTCCGACCCGAACTGCAGCAGCAATTGCTCCGAGACAACCCGAAGTTCGGCGGGATCAGGCATGGCGGGCAAGGATCGCTTCAAAGAGATGCACGAGTTCACGCGTCCGGATGACCGGGTCGTGTGCCTGCCAGGAGGCGCGGGCTGCCGCGGAATGCTCGGCGTAGAAGGCCGGGTCCTCGTCGAGACTGCGCAGCGCTTCCACCCAGGGGATTGCCGCCGTCGGGGGCGGAATGAGCCAGTGGTTCTCGATCAGGGGGAGGGGCGGAGAAATCTGCAGACCTGCGCCGCGCAGCACTTCCGGAAGCCCGCCCCTGTCGCTGACCACCATCGGAATGCCCAGGGACGCCGCCTCGATGGCAACCCGGCCGCCACTCTCATGCCAAAGCGAAGGCTGCAGAAGAATTCTGGTGCGCGCGAAGACCCGCCCCATCTGCTTCTGCATTCCGACCGTCTCGACATTGTTGAACCGGGTGAAGGTCATGCCGGTCCGTTGGGTGGCCGCCGCCAGGGTTGCCCGGCTTTCAACGACAAGGAACTTGAGTTGCGGGGCAACGCGGGCAGCGAGTTCGGCAATGCGATAGAACAGGGTGACGCCTTTTTCCGGGGCGGGATTGACGAAGGTGACCCGATCCCGCGGACCGGATTCGTCGGGTAGGGCGGGCGGTGCAACGAACTTGCCGATCGGCACGGCCTGCAAGCCCAGCCGCTCCCGGTACAGGTCCGTGGTCGCTTGCGTATCGGTCACGACCTGATCGATATGGTCGAAGCTGGCAAGCCGCTTGTATCCGGGATTGGCGAGATAAAACACGGTCTTGACCCCAGCACCGCGCGCCGCTTCGGTCACGAGCTTCTCGCACAGCCCCGCGCCGTAAGTGATGAAGATGTCCGGGCGGAACGCCCTGACAAAGGCAACCCCAAGCTTCGCTATCCGCTCTTCGTCGCTGCGGCTTTGGTCCTGCCGCTTCAGTCGCGCCATCGGGACGACATGATGCGTCGCGTTCTCGTCGGCGATCAGCCACGCAGACCCGACAGGATCATCGGGGGAGGTTGGCCGGGCACCCAGGCCCTCGAGGGCAGCACCGCTGGAGCTTGCCGGCGGGACATCGAAGATCGTGCCCCCGAAAGACGCTGCGATGTGGCCCTGCCGGCCAAGTTCGTTGAGAATGGTCCTCAGCGATATGGCGGCGCCACTCGACGGATCGACAACGCAGTTCGCGGAAAAGAACAATATGCGCATCGGACTAGCGGGCCACCGCGATCATCAGCCGCTGCCCTCCGCGTCGGCGCAAGCTCGCGGTCCACTCGAACTTCAGTGGGGAGAGATCAGCGAGCTTGACCTCGACCCGGCTGAGCAGCACCGCGAAGGCGGTCAACAGTTCGACGTTCCCAATGCGCACGCCCGCGCAGATGCGTTTTCCGCCGCCGAACGGCATGTGGCTCTGCGCGGCTGCGCCGTCAAGCCGCCCCGACTTGTAGCGCGAGAGTTGTACCTGACCCGGGCGTGGGAAGGTCTGTGGGTCATGGTGAAGTCCTACAATGGAGAGCAAGACTCTCTGGCCCGGGTCGATCTGAACGCCATCGACGGCGTCGCCGGCCACGGCTATGCGACCCAGCATCGGCACCGGTGGGAAAATGCGCATCACCTCGTCCCGGAATGCAGCAAGATCAGGGATTTGCTGCAGCATTTCCTGTGTAGGCGGCCCGTTTCCAAGTACGCCACGCACGTGCTGTCGCAAATGGTTCTGCAGGTCGGGAGAATTTGCGAGGAGGAACAATCCCCACACCATGGCTGCCGCCGAGGTGTCGAGGCCGGCAAACAGCAGCGCGGCTACCTCCGCCACGGGGTCCGAGCCCTCGATCTCCATCTCGAAAATGCTCTTGAGCAGGCCGGACGCACCGACCATCGTGCCCGACCGTTCGAGCGCCGCGGTGATCGATTGTGCGAGCCGGGTGCGCGAAGCGTCGGCAACCCGCCTTTCGTCCTGATCATCCAGCGCGGACAGGCTGCCAATATTCCAGCTCAGCTGCGAGCCGAAGCGCAGGACGTTGCGCAAGTCTTCAACAGTGTTCTCGATGTCGAGGCCGTGATCGCCAAAAGTGACATCCGCGATGACATCGCCAGTCGCGCGATTGAGAATGGAGTCGATGACCACCGGACCCGGCCCAGCGGCCAACAGGCGATCCGCCGCCCGCTCGAACGCGGTTACCGAAGCAGTGACGACCTCTGCGGGGCGCGCGCCCGCTATGTAGGGCTGCGAAATTGCCTGCAACTGGCGCCAGATATCCCCATCGGTGGTGAAGCGAGATCTGCCAAACAGCATCTCGAAGCCGCCGAAATTCTTGAGATAGTTGTCAGCGTTGGAGACGAGCACATGCCGAATGCGCCCCCGATCCTGCAAGAGCAGCAACCGCTCGCGCCCCGCGACGATTGTCACCGGCTGCCCAGGAACCTGACGCGCCAGTTCATACAGAACCGATACCGTATCGTTGCGCAATGTCTCGCTGAGCGGATCTGACTCAAGATTGATCTCAAGCATGGCCTATCTCCAACGAAAACAGCCGCATCTCATCGATGCGGCTGTCAAATTCAGCATTTGTGCCAGCAATCAGAAGGTCGAAACCAGCTTTACCGTCGGGCCGTAGGAGAAGCGCGACTCGCTTGACCCACCGGAGCCGCCCGATACCCCGTTCACGCCGGAGATGTTCTCGGCACGCACGCCAACAGTGACAGTGGTCTGATCGTTGAGATGCACGTCGACACCAAGCGCGGCTTCGATATCGAAGATCGTGCCCCATTCCTCCTCGATCTCTGCAAACGGGAACGGAGAGGAAAGGCCGCCGCTGAAGTATGTTGCTTCGGCCGTTGCGCGCTGCACGCCATAAATGGCCGACGCCGCCAGAAGGCCTGAAAGGCCGAAATTGCTGTCGCCCAGCGCAACGCTGCCTTCGACGCCAACGCGCGGACCTGCGCCGATAAACTCGTTGGTGTAGTTGGTTTCCAAGCCAACGCCACTGCCCAGCCCGCCGCTGGAGTAGCCCAGCTTGTCCGAAGACTCGTTGAAGTGCATCCCACGCAGGCCGCCGAACAGGCGCACGTTTGCCGAGTCGATGGACGGACGGAAGCCAATCTCCAGATCAGCGGTCTGGAAATCGAAGGCGCTCTCAAGCTCGGCGTAGCCTGACGACAGACCGCCGGAGAACACATAGGAACTCGACGGCACCTGCTGGGTGAACCCAAGCGCGATCTTCCAGTCGAGCGATTCATCGATCTGCTGGCCGATAGCAACGGAGCCGCGATAGGACACATTGTCCTGAATCTCGATCTCGCCTGCCGACCCGGCGCTACCCAGCTTGTCTTCGGCGACAGTATTCGCACCGAACATGCCGCCGCCTTCAACGGAGAGCGTATAGCCGCTCGGGCCTGCATCCTGAGCAACCGCCATACCAGTAGCCGCTGCCAGGGAGGCCAAGGACACGGTACCGAGCAAAACTGGCTTGAACTTCATTTCAACCCTCATTCCAAATCTAGAATCGATAATAACGCACATACGTTAGCATATCCATACGGCTAGACGCGTACAGAAATCTTTCGCAATCTGGATGTGTCGTTTGCGTCACGCTTGAAATAGGCCCTGCGGCCCGGGTTCAGTTCCCTTGCGCCGCGCATAAGGCGTTTCGTTATGGATTTGTCAATACTTGCGACTATTGTCAGCACAGCGGCGTCAGCATCTTCGCCCTTACGCCGGACAAGCCCGCCTTCATTGCGTTGCCATGCCTCGGCAATCTGCGTGGTGGTCATCATCCATCCCGCATAGCCGACGACCTTCAGGCCGTCGAAAGCGACAAGGTGGTGCTGGTCTCGCAATTGATGACCGAGCGCCTCGAGCAGCGTCCCCGTCTCGAAATGCGAGAAGGGCGGCCGCCGGCCGACGAAGTCGATCACCAGCCCCAGGGCCTCGGGCGTGAGGTTCAGTTGCACTATGCGTGCGGTGCTTTCGGTCACTGCCGTCCTTCCGAAGGTGTGTTGAGTCACGCCGAATCAGCTGAAGTACAATCAGTCGAAAATCGCGCGCCGCATTGCAAGGTCGAAGGATGCCGGCCGCAGAGCGAGCCGAGCGTTGGACTGGCACAGGGAAAGCTCCCCCAGAATAGGCTTGCCCACCAGTGGCACATAGAAATCCACCCGCAGGCGATCAAACCGGGAGCCGATCTGCGCGGCCGCCGCAAGTGCTGCGTCGCGTCCCTCGGCGGCTGGCAGGTCCATGGCATTCGAGAACACCTGCCCCCTTGTGCCGTAGCCCGTCTCTCCCATTATCTCTTGTCCATCCGGCAGAAAGTGCTTGAGGCCGATTTTGCGCTTGCCGTCCGCGTCGACGCCGTAGCGGAGGGCCATCAACCAGGCCGGCGTGCCGCGACGGACGACGATCTTCAATTCGTAGCCGGAGGAAATCTCCGCCGTCAGATCCTCCTCGAGGTAGAATCGCTGCTGGCCGATGGCGTACCACCATTCCCCCCAGTTCCACCCATAGCGGACCCGAGTCACGCGGAGGGCCCACTGCTCGAGTTCTGCGCGCTCCGGCTCGGTCGGTGGCCAGGTCACCTGCCGATGGCCGGCGTTTCCGAGGTCCAGCTTCAGCCAGTACTTGCCGCTCGGCGCGGCGTCGTCCGCTGGCAGGGCAGGGCCGACCCCAAAGCGCCGGGGGATGCGGACAGAGCTCGTGTCGCCGAGGAATTTCTCTGCATCGAGCTTGCTCGCCGGGTTGGGCTGCATGGGAATGGGCTCGAAGAACTTCATCGCGAAGTAGAGATCTACACTTGTCGCATCGGGTCCGAGGTTGGGTAACCGCTCGTGGGTGGAGAAGAAGAACTGCAGCGCAAGGCCCAGCGTGTTCCAGAACGATGCCATGGTGTAGACATCGATCCCACGCAACCGGGGCGGCACCGAGGGGGCCCGTGTCAGGTCCGGCCGCGTTGCGTCCAGATGCTTCCAGAACGCGATCGCAATCTCGATCCAGTCCGTGTCTGCGCCGTGTGGGGGCATGAATAGGGGCCTTCTCGAACGCCGCGATAGATCGGCACTTGTGCTCACTGGATCATGTCAGCGTTCACCTGAAACGCTGACATGATCCAGGTCATTGTTTGGTCGCGCTTCTCGCTCGGCGAACCGCAGCCGGTCATCCGCGAAGCGCTTCAGCATTCCTTATCGGGGGCCCTCCCGTCCAGCCGGACATGCTGCGCGATCGCGTGATCCAGGTCTGCACTGGCCGCGATTGGCTCCGCCCGCGCAGCTAGACGTGTCCATTGTGGGCAAACGCATGTATGATCGGGACAAATGGAGCATCCAATGGCCCAGCTTCCGCCCGTCATCGACTACACGAGCCTGACCGAAAAGAAACTCCGCGACCTGATGGCCCGCTATACAGCGGCGGGATTTCCCGACTATGCGGAGAAATGTGCCGCGGAATTGGGGCAGCGCGGCAAAACCCGCAAGAGCGACTATGGGCACATCAAATGGAACCAGACTCATGTCCGCGAGGTGATGCAGCCCTTCGCCCACGTGGCCGCAGCTGTGCCGGGGAACAGCCGAACATCCTACACCGAAGCGGGCGGCACGAAGATTGGCCGCAAGAAGACCGACCCAGAGTGGAACTGGATCGACAGCTATTCGGGCATTGGCCTGCCGGGCCTCAGCGCCGTCTTCGTGTGCTACGTGAAGGCACCCGGCGCCGATCCGCAGTTTCAGCTGCGGGTCAATGGCGACATTTCCGCCGCCTTCACCGCTGACGAATTGCCCAAGGCCCTCGCCCAGTGGGAGAATCTGGCACAAACCGGCGCAATCTGAGCGCGGCAGACACGGACCGAGCCTCTGCTGCACCGGGTTGCGACGGCGATCCTGGCCGAAACTCGAATTGGATGCCGCGAACATGCCCAGTATCGCGATCGTCACCGGGACCTACCCTCCGCGGCATCGCGACGGCACCGGGCTCAGCTTTTTGGCGCTCGCGCGCCGGCTTGCAGCCAAGGGCTGGGCAGTCAATGTGCTGGTGACCAAGGGGAAACCTGTCGACGGCACCGGTACTGGTCCGGCTGTGCCGGGTGAAACGTCCGTCGCTGCCGGCCTTTCCAAGTTCGAAGATGTCATGTCGGAGATTGCCCGTCGGCCGGTGGACGTGGTGGTCACCTCGAAGAATGCCGGGTTTGCCGCGCGGCTCGCCACCGCCCTCGCGCCGCGCCCCATCGTGATCTATCTCCAGGGTGTGACGCGGCCGCGCTTCGAGCGCGCGCTGCCCGCCTCGGCGCATGTGGCCTTCGCGTCCGAATTCCTGCGCAGCCTCTATGCCCCGAGCGCCGGGCGGGATGGCCCGGTGCTGCGCCCAATCGTCGAGGCGGCGGTGTTCCGTGCCGTCAGCAGCCGGCGCCGGCATGTCCTCGCGGTGGGGCTCGCACGGGTGAAGCGGCCCGATATCGTCTATGCGGTGGCGCGGCGTCTGCCGCACATTCGCTTCGACCTCTACAATAGCTGGGGCGAATTGCTGCGCTGGCGGAACTGGCCGGTGCTGGTGCTGCCCAACCTGCGGTTCCATAACGCCGTGGACAATGCCGCGCAACTTTTCGGCGATGCGCGGGCGGTGATGGTGGCGAGCGACAGCGAGGGCTGGTGCCGGGTCGTGACCGAGGCGCAGCTGATCGGCATTCCGACGGTTGCGCGCCAGCGGGCGGCGCTACCGGAAAGCGTCGGCTCCGGCGGTGTGCTGCTGCCGGCCGAGGCGGACATCGCGCAATGGGTCGCGGCGCTGCGGGCGGTGTTCGATGACGAGGCCCACTACGATGCACTGGTTGCCGCTGCGCGCGTGGCGGCCTTGCGGCCGGAACTGGACCCCGATCGGATTTTTGCCGATTGGCTGGACCTGCTCGCGCGGGCGATCAAGGGGTAGGGGCATGGCAAAGTGGTGGCGGTTCGGACGCGCTTCGCCGCGGGCACAAAGGTTGTCGGTGGCTGCGGGCGACCGGCTGCTGGTGCTTGCGCCGCATGCTGATGACGAGACGCTGGGGGCAGGGGGGCTGATGGCGGCGACGGCAGCGTCCGGCGGTCAGGTGAAGACCGTGGTGCTGACCGACGGGGCCCGGCTGCGCGGCCCGCTGGAAGGGGCGGCGCGCGATGCGCTCGTGCGCGCGCGGCAGGTCGAATGTCGGGCGGCGCTCGCCGCGCTCGGTGCGCCGGACGTGACGTTTCTTGCTGCGCGGGACCGTCAACTGAGGCGGGATGCCGCCGGGCTCGTGCCGGAACTCGCCGAGATTATCGGCAGGATGCGGCCGAGCCGGATCGTGCTGCCGCATGCGGCGGACGAACACGCCGATCACCGCGCCGCGCTGAGGCTGGTGCGGGCAGCGCTGCGGCGTGCGGGGCGTGCGGGGCGCCAGGAACTGCTCGGGTACGAGATCTGGACGCCGTCACGGCCGACACATGTGTTTGCCTATGGCCAATGGGTCGACACCAAGCGCGCGGCATTTGGCTGCTACCGGGAAACCTTCGGCAGCGTCGATCTCGGCGCAGCCGTGCTGGGGCTCAACCAGTATCGCGCCGGCATGGCCGCGGCAGAAACGGGCTGGTGCGAAGCCTTCGTCGCGCTGCGCTGAGCCGGGTGCCGCCTGGCGCCAGTCCGTTCCGCCTCAGATAATGATGAAATCTGCGGACGTGATCGTGCCGCTGAGGTTGGTGATGGTCGCAAAGCGGATCATCGCCGCCGATCCCGAGCCATCCGCGTCGTAGTAAAGCGCACCGCTTTTGGCGTCATAGATGATGCGGTCATCGGATTGCAGCGCCGCCGTGCCGGTGACGAAGGCGCCGGAGGCGAGCTTGCCGGTCGATTTCAGCGCACTGAAGATGCCGCTGTTTTCCAGCCGGATAGTGTCGTCACTGGCGTTGTAGCCGTCGATCACATCGATATTGCCGCTGCCCAGCGCCGTATTGAACACGAAGTAGTCGACCCCGGCACCGCCCACCAGCACATCGTTGCCGAGGCCGCCATTGATGGTGTCGCTGCCGGCGCCGCCATCGATGCGGTTCGCACTGCCGTCGCCGGTGAGCCTGTCGCCCCCTGAACCGCCGATCAGGTTTTCGATGGAGTGGCCTGAAACCAGCGTGTCGGCGCCTGCACCGCCGGTGTTCTGGCCGCTGCCTGTCGCAAGACTGAAGGCAACTGCGCTGCTCGTACCCGCAAAGCTTACCGTGTCGGTGCCGGAGCCGCCCGAATAGCTGTCATTGCCCGCGCCGCCCAGCAGCAGGTCATCACCGTCACCGCCGATCAGCGTGTCGTTGCCGGCCGCGCCAGTCAGCGTGTCGGCACCGCCGCCGCCCGAGAGGATGTTGTTGCCGGCATTGCCGGTCATGGCATTGCCGAGGCCGTTGCCCGTGGCGTTGAGCGCCGTGCTGCCCAGCAACAGGATGTTCTCGACATTGTCGCCCATCATGGCCGCCGTGGCGGCATCGGCGAGCAGGGCCGAGACGCTCACGCTCGACTGCACCAAGTCGATCCCGGCGTTCAGGTTCTCGACCGCCGCGTCGCCGATCGCGTCGAAGACGAATGTGTCGTTGCCAAGCCCGCCGATCAGCCGGTCCGCGCCCCCGGCGCCATTCAGCGTGTCGTCGCCGGCGCCGCCGCTGATGGTGTTGGCTAGCGCGTTGCCGGTGCCGGTAAAGCCGGCAACGCCAGTATAGACCAGGGCCTCGATATCGGTTCCAAGCGTGAAGCTCGCGAGCGAGGTGCGGATCGTATCGCTGCCGCCACCGCCGGCCTCGCTGACGATATCTAGCGCGCTGTCGACGACATAGGTGTCATCGCCGAGCCCGCCATACATGGTGTCGTTGCCGTCGCCCCCATCAATCCAGTCATTGCCGCCATTGCCATGGAGCGTGTCGTTGCCGCCCATGCCCGACACCGTATCGTTGCTGCCGGCGCCACTCAGCGTATCTGCGCCGCTGCCACCGGTGAAGCTGGTCTGCGCATCGTCATTGGCGATGGTCGCGCTGGCGGTGAGCGTGCCGGCGGCAAGGCCGGCGCTCAGGCTCGACAGCGTTACGGTGAAGCCTTCGCTGGCCTCGAAGACGGTATCGCCCAGGACGAGGACGGTGATCGTCTTGCTGGTTTCGCCCACCGCAAAGCTCAGCGTCCCGCTCAGCGCCGACGCGAAGTCGGTTGCCGCATCGGCTGGGTTGGCGCCTGCGCCCCAAGCGGTCCATGACAGGGTCTGCGGCGCGGCACTTGCGGCGGTGAGGCTGACCGTGAAGGTGAAAGCCTTGCTGCCACTGTCGCCCTCGGCCGCGCTCTGGGTATCGGCTGCAACCGAAACCGTGGGCAATGGCCCCGGTGCCGGCGGTTGCGGCGCGGGAATAAGGTCCGCCGCAGCGCGCGTCTGGTCGGAGAACTGGAACGTCTCCACCCCGGTGATCGTGTCGGTGCCGGTCGTGCTCGAGGTCAGCGTGTAGGCGCCGGTATTGGCGTCGTAGCTGATGGAGAAGGTGCTGAATGCCGCATCGAATATGGCGGTATCGGTGCCCGTGCCGCCATCGATCGTATCGTTGCCGGCGCCACCATTGAGCCTGTCGGCGCCGCCCTTGCCGGACAGCGTGTCGTTACCGCCGCGGCCAGACAGCGTGTCGGCACCCGAGCCGCCCGCCAGGGTTTCGGCGACATCGTGGTTGATGCTGAAGGGGGTGTCGTAGCCGCCCATAAGGGTGGCGTATTCGACGATGGTGGTGCCGAAATTGTCGGCTGGCACTGTGTCGCCGCCGGAGGTCAACCATGCCGCCGCGCCGTCCCAGCCGAGGATATGGGCTGCCGCCAGCAGGCCTGAGGTGGTGACGTCGACCCCGTTGATGGTCTGTCCGTCATAGGCCCAGACGGATTTGAGATAGGTGAACTGCAGCGCCATGTAATCGCGGATCGCCTGATCCTGCGCGGCGGGCATGGCAAGAAAATTGGCAACGCTCCAAACGCCGTACTTGCCGGTAAAGGTGCCGCCATAGAGATTGTCGAAGGGGTTCGCGTCCGGCACATAGAGGCCGATATCGGTAAAGGACGCCTCCCCCATCTGGTAGCGTCCGAGCGAGCCGTAGATGTTCACCACATCGTAGCGGTTGCTCGACTCACGGAACCCGAGCGTGTCGAAGAAATCGCTATAGGTTCCCTTCGACATGCAGCCTCCCGCCTCTCCGGCCCGCTATGGGGCGCACCGAATCACATCGCTTCCGCCAAACCGAAGCGTGCTTCGCCTATGTCTACTGCACGGGAGTGCCCGTAAAGAACTCCTAAAGTGCCCCGGAACTTTTCGCGCAAAGTTGAGCTTGTGCCAGGTTGCAGAATGCGAGTGGCCGGGATGTCGCCGAACGCGACCTTCTCCGAGCGGCTATTTCGAAACGCGCAGGTTCTGGATGTTGTTGGCGATCTCTGCGAACACCGATTCCAGTTCATTCGTCGTGGTGGGGAAGTAGTTGAAACCCGTGCCGCTGGAGCAATTGGTCAAAAGTGTCTGGTTGCTTGTGCTGACGTTAAATCCGATTGTATAAATGATTATTCCAGCATTTCTCATATTGCTGCAGATGCTGGTGGCCTGTTCGGATGATGAGCCGTTTGCAGAATCGCAGCTGACATACCAGTCGTCGATGCCGTTACAATATTGCGTATTGAAGCTGCCATCTGTCATGAAGATGGCAATTTTCTGCAAGCCGCTGGTCGTGTAAGCCGCAGGCCGGCTGCTGCTGGGCCAGACCGATGCGAAATTTGGGCTCAGCGTATACCACGCCCACGCAATGCCGAGGTGGCCGGCCGTGTAGCCCGTGGCCACGAAATCGTCCACGGTGTCGGTGAGCGTCGTGCTGTTGTTGGTCAGTGGTATGATTTCGGGGATATCAGAGCAATCCCTGGTATTGTACTGGTAATTGAGCCCAAGCAGCGTCGTCGACGGCGCTGCCTCGGTATAGGCATTTGTCGTTCGTTCCGAAACGCAGTCTGTAATCGTCCAGATGTAGCCGCCGTCATAATTGTAGGTGCAGCCATATTCGGCGCACCAGGCGTTTCCCGATGAAGAGTAATCGCTATAGAGCCAGCCATTCGACCCCGAGAGCGCGAAACTATTGGTCGCGGCGGAGGCCACCGTCCACACTGTATTGACGCTCTCGGTGCACCGACGGCCACAGCTGTATGTGACGCCATTGACGCTGCGGATATACACGGAGTCGCCATTGCTCATGCCGTGCGCGGTGGACGATACGACCAGCTCGCACGATGTTGTCAGGCATCTCTGCGCTGTCCCGCCCGAACTGTAGGCGCTGTAGCCGTTATTGCTTCTGCTATCGACGCCTGCCAACGCAAATGTATTCGTGGTGGCCGATGCTACGGTATAATATCGGTCGTTGATCTGGGTCATGCCGCTGACGCCAGTAATGTAGACGACGTCGCCGTTCGCCAGGCCGTGCGAATTTGATGTCACGACGGCCGGGTTGGCGCGCGTTATGCCTGTAATGGTCCTGGCCGTGCCTGCCTTCCATGTCACGTTGGTTATCGCTGTCGAGGTCCGGACCGTGCCGCGCGCCGCTGTAGCGTAAGTTCCGAGATCTGGACTGATCGACCATGGGATCAGCGCGATGCGGGTCGTTGTGCTGGTATTGGACGTGCCGAGCAGCGTGGTGATCATGCTGCGCGTAGCGGTCTGCAGGCTCTCGAGGGGCGAGCCTTCCATCGAGCCGGTGACGTCGAGTGCTGCGGCGACCTCGATCTGTGTATTGCCGCGGACGGTCTCGGACTTGATGCGCGTGGTGATGGTGGGGAAGCCGACGAGCCGCACGAAGGCCGTCGGCACCCGGACCGTGCCGGCCAGTTCCAGTGACCCGTTCGCGACATTGATATTGGCCGTATCGATGTTCACCGTCAGCGTCGAATCGGCGAGCCGTTCGGTAACCACTGCCGTCGCATTGGTTTTCATCGTGGCCTCGGTTGGCGTCGGCGTGCTGTAGATGGTCTTCTGCATGCCCAGCGCGGCGGAATCGAGGGCCACCTGCGCAGAAGTCTGGGCCTGCACCACGCGCGAGTAATCGACGACCGCGCCGGCCATGGCGATCAGAACGATGCCCAGTATGGCGAAGATAACGGCGAAGACGCCGCGCTCGTCGCGGTGAAACCGCGTGACAAGGCCGGCAAAGGCAGCAAGGGCAGAGTGTGGCAGCTTCATGACCCGAGTTTCCGCAAAACACGCATGGCGCAGCAGAAACCTTTAGTGCCAATTGATTGCCAAATTGCAGACGTCGGCCCGCGAATGCGAGCGGCCGGCTGCGCGGTGCGCGGCCGGCCGTCGGGTAAGGCCCGGTTCAGGCGATCAGCGGCCGCGGCGGCGCAACTGGTCGAAGAACACGATGACGATGATCAGCACACCGGTCACGATGCGTTGCCAGAACGAGTTGACGTTCAGCAGGTTCGCGCCGTTCGAGATCACTGCGAGGATGAAGGCGCCGATCAGCGGGCCGTGGATGGAGCCCACCGCACCGAACAGCGAGGTACCGCCGATCACCGAGGACGCAATGGCCTGCAGTTCCCAGCCGTCGCCCTGTGTCGCGTTGCCCACGCCGAGACGCGCGGCCAGCAGCACGCCGACAAAGGCCGCGAACATCGCGGAGAGTCCATAGGCGATATAGATCATCCGCGGCACGGAGACGCCCGAGAGTCGGGCGGATTCCGGGTTCGAGCCGACCGCGAAAAGGTAGCGGCCCCATTTGGAATGGTGCAGGAACACGTAGGCTGGCACCGCAACCAGTACCACCATCCAGAACAGGTTGGGGATGCCGAGGAAGCTGTCACGCGAGAACTGCGTGAACTCCGCCGCCTTGGTGATGTTGATGGTCGAGCCGTTGGTGATCAAAAGGCCGATGCCGCGCAGCGAGGTGAGCGTCGCAAGCGTGATGATGAAGGGTGGCAGGCCCATCGACACGATGCCGAAGGCATGGAAGGCGCCGATGCCAAGGCCCATGATCAGTGTCACGAGCACGGCGGCCCATACCGGCCAGTCCGCCTGGATGAGGCCGCCGACCACCACGGTGGAAAAGCCCACGATGGCGCCCACCGACAGGTCGATGCCAGCGGTGATGATCACGAAGGTCTGGCCCACCGCGAGGATGGCGATCATCGAGCCCTGCCGCAGCAGGTTCGAGATGTTCTTGTCGGTGGCGAAGTTCGGGGTGGCGAAACTCAGCGCCACGCAGAGCAGGACCAGGAGGCCGAGCAGCGTCAGGGCGAACAGGAAGTTGAGGTTCCGCTTGGTCTTGATCGGGGCCGGGGCCGTCTCGACGGTCATGTTTGTCTCCATTCGGTGGCGTCAGACGCCGATCGCCTCTGCAAGAACGTCCTCGTGGCTGCGCTCGCGATATCCCTGCGAGCCGACCAGGTGGCCCTCGCGGAACACATGCAGCGTATCGGCCAGCTCGTAGACTTCCGGCAGATAGGACGAGATGAGGATGATGCCGGCGCCCTTTTTGAGCAGCGCGGCGAAGAGCCGGTAGATCTCGGCCTTCGTGCCCACATCGACGCCGACGGTCGGCTCGTCGAAAATGAACAGGTCGGCACCGTGGTTGAGCCACTTGCCGATGACGATCTTCTGCTGGTTGCCGCCCGACATGGACGAGGCCAGCGAGCGCCGCGACGGCGTCTTGATGCCGAGGTCCTTGATCTGCCGGTCGGCGCGGCGTCTCTCGTCACCGGCATCAACAATGCCCAGACGCGAGATGCCGTCATAGACCGGCAGGTTGAGGTTCAGCCCGATGGGCAGGTTGAGGTTGAGGCCCTGGTCGCGCCGGCTTTCGGGCGCGAGCGCGATGCCCATGTCGATGGCATGCCGCTCGCTGCGGACATTGACGGGCTTGCCCTTCCAGACGATCTCGCCCGCCGTTTTCGGATTGCGCCCAAACAGGCTCATCACGAACTCGGAGCGGCCAGCGCCAATCAGGCCGTAGAGCCCGACGATCTCGCCGCGGCGGACCGAAAGCGACACGTCATTGAAGCCCTTGCCGCAAAGCCCGCGGGCTTCGATCAGCGTCTCGCCGAAGGGGATCTGCTCCTTGTGGTAGATCTGCTCGAGCGAGCGGTTGATCATCATCGCCACCAGTTCGGTGTCGTTGGTCTCGGCGATGTTGCGCGTGCCCACGTGGGTGCCGTCGCGGAGCACCGACACGCGGTCGGCAAGGTCGAACACCTCTTCCATGCGATGGCTGATATAGACGATGGTGACGCCCTCGGACTTCAGGCGGCGGATCAGCGCGAACAGCTGCGCTGCCTCCTGGCGGGTGAGGTAGGCGGTCGGCTCGTCGAAAATGATGAACTTGGTGCCACGCAGCGAGGCGCGGGCGGTCGCAACCAGCTGCTGCTGACCGATAGTAAGCGAGCCCAGGATCACGTCGGCGGGCAGGTGGAAGCCAAGGTCATCGAGGATCTTTTGCGCTGCGCGGGTCATCTCGCGCTGCTTCAAAAGCCCGAACTGCAAAGTCTCGTTGCCGAGGAAAATATTGGCCGCAACCGTGAGGTGGCGGCAGAGGACCACTTCCTGGTGCACGGCATTGATGCCCAGCGCGATCGCCTCGTTGGGGGAGGCGAGATCGGCAGGTGTGCCGTTCCAGATGATATCGCCGCCGGTGCGGCGGATCACCCCGGTCAGCAGCTTGATCAGCGTCGATTTGCCGGCGCCATTCTCGCCGACGATGGCGTGCACTTCGCCCCGACGGAAGGCGAGGTTGGCCTTCTTGAGGGCCTGCACCGGGCCATAGCGTTTCTCGAGGTTGCGCAGTTCCAGAATGGGCATCTCAGCCATCGCCGGCCCAGGAGCCGCCTGGCCCGCGCTCGCCGAAGCGCTGCTGACGTCGGTCATGCTGTTATTCCCTTGGGCCGGATTCCGGTCATTCGACCGCCGGCCATCCAACCTTCAGGAAGCAGGCGGGGCACGCCAAGGCGCCCCGCCCGAACTCACGCGCCCCGGATCAGTTGACCTTGGGGTTGAGCAGCTCCTGGCTGCGCGCGTCGTCCATGTTCGCAGTGGTGATCAGGTTCGCGCCGGTGTCGACGAACTTCTCGACGGCTTCACCCTTCGAGGCGGCAAGCGCGGTCTTCACGCCATCATAGCCCATGCGGTACGGATCCTGCACGACGAGGCCGTCGATGGTGCCGTCCTTGAGGAAGCTCACCAGCTTGTCGTCGCTGTCGAAGCCGATCAGCGCAACCTTGGCAGCGGCGCTGTTCTCGGCGAGCGCCTGGCCGGCGCCCTGTGCCATGATCAGGTTCGAGGCGAAGATGCCGACGAGGTTCGGGTTGGCGGTCAACAGATCGGTGGTGATGTTGAGGCCGGTAGCCGCCTGGCCGTCGGCGTACTTGTCAGCCACGAGCTTGATGCCCGGGTACTTGGCGAGCTGCTCGATGAAGCCCTTCTTGCGCTCTTCCAGCGAGCCGGCATTCGGCACGGAGGTGATGAGCGCGACTTCGCCCTCTTCCTTGCCGGTCGCGGCCTTGATGGCGGCCACGAGGCCGTCGGCAGCGATGCGGCCGCCCTGCACGTTGTCCGTGGTCAGGAACGAGGTGAAGGCGTCGGTTTCGGCCGAGGAGTCGATGCCGACGATCGGCACGGACTTGGCGGCTTCGGTGATCGGCGCGCCGAGAGCGGAGCGCTCGGTCGGGGCGATCACGACGGCGGCGGGCTTGCCGGCGACGGCGTTCTCGAGGATCGAGATCTGGCCGTTGATGTCGGTTTCAGCCTGTGCGCCGAGTTCCGGCACGTTGACGCCGAGATCCTTGCCAGCCTGGCGAGCGCCGGCGAGCACGATCTGCCAGTAGAAGGAGGTGGTGTCCTTCACGATGATCGGGATCGTCACGTCCTGCGCCACCGAGGCGGTCGCGCCCATCATGCCAGCGGCGAGGGCAATAGCAGACAGTCCCAGGACCGCACGGCGGCCCAGCTTGTTCGATGTCATTTCTCACTCCCTTTGGTGCGCCGACCCTTGCATGCCGGCAACACGCGCATGACTAAGCACATTCCTGTGCCGGCTGCCAAATGATTTTCCGTGATCTTTAAAGTCAGTGGATTGATAAATTCCGCGACTTGATCGATGTCCCACTAACAGGCTGATGCATATCAGTTTTTTGGCGAGGAAAATTCCCTTCCATATCAAGGGCATCTGACATGTCAGCGCAAAATGGAATGTCGGAGACGCTTTGTTCCAAGGGCTTTTCGCCCGGTTTCGCGGGGGGTGGAAAAATCCTTCTCAATGGGTGGTGAGCATGCCCAGTACGATATCGGCGCGGTTCGCCGAACGCCGTACGATGTCGTAATTGGCCAGATCGACGCGTTCGACATGCTCGCGATTGCGCTCTTCGGTGAACAGGCCGTGCTCGGCGTGGCGCTTCATCAGCCGCGCCCGGACCGTCTCGCGCGGCACATCGATGTAGGCGGCATAGTCGAGCAGCGGCCGAATGCGCCACCAGGGCGCGGTGGCGAGCAGCAGGTAATTGCCCTCGACGACGAGCACGCGCACCGCGGCGGGTACGATGAAGGCATCGAGCACCACGTCCTCGATCTCGCGCGAGTAGGCGGGGCCCTTGACCGCCCCCGTGGCCTGTTTCAGCCCATCGATGAAATCGGCAAAGGCATTGGCCTCGAAGGTATGTGGGGCGCCCTTGTCGCGCACCGTGCCAAGGGACTCGAGCTTGGCATGCAGCATGTGGAAGCCGTCCATCGGCACATAGGCTGCAATGCCGGGCGTTTCGGCGTTGAGGCGGGCGACGAGTTCAGTCGCGAGCGTCGACTTGCCGACGCCAGGGCCGCCGGCGAGCCCGATGGCGATGCGGCCCGCGTGCCGGTCGCGTTGCGCCTGGGTTTCGCGCACAAGAAAATCGAGCGCTGCTGCCGGCTCCAACTCGAGCCGGGGCACGTCATTGTCATTCATAGAAACTCCTCCCCTTCGACCAAGGTATGACATTCCCGCGCTGATGGGCAGGGGGCTTGCAAGCCGGGCAGGCTGCACCGATACTGGCACAAAACCGGAACGCCCCGTGCCGCTCCATCCCAAGATCAGTGACTGGTTCGCGCAGCGGGGCTGGTCGCCGCGCGCGCACCAGCTTGCCGTGCTCCAGGCGACGGAGGCGGGGCGTTCGGCGCTGCTGATTGCGCCGACCGGGGCGGGCAAAACGCTGGCCGGGTTCCTGCCCAGTCTCAATGCGCTGGTTGAAGCGCCAGGCGAGGGCATCCACACCCTCTATCTCTCCCCGCTCAAGGCGCTGGCGGTGGATGTGCAGCGCAACCTGATGCGCCCGATCGAGGATATGGCGCTGCCAATCCGCGTCGAGGCGCGCACCGGCGATACCTCTGCCGCAAAACGCCAGCGACAGAGGCGCGATCCGCCGCAGATCCTCCTCACGACGCCCGAACAACTGGCGCTGCTGCTCTCGCACGAAGACGCCGCCGCCATGTTCAAGGGCCTCAAGCGTATCGTGCTCGATGAGCTGCATGCGCTGGTCACATCCAAGCGCGGCGAATTGCTGTCGCTCGGCCTCGCGCGGCTCGCCACCCTTGCGCCTGACCTCCGCATCACGGCGCTCAGCGCCACCGTGGCGCAGCCGGATCTGCTCCGCGACTGGATCGGCGGGCTGGTGCCCGGCGCGGGTGCGGACCTGCTGGTGGCCGAAGGCGGGGCAGCGCCGGAACTCTCGATCCTCCGCAGCGCAGTGCGTGTGCCGTGGTCCGGGCACTCGGCACGATATGCTATTCCGGAGCTGTTCGAGATCATCAAGGGGCACAGAACAACGCTGCTCTTTGTCAACACCCGCTCGCAGGCCGAAATGCTGTTCCAGGAGCTCTGGGCGCAGAACGAGGAGATGCTGGCCATCGCGCTCCATCACGGCTCCCTCGCCGTCGAGCAGCGCCGGCGCGTCGAGGCGGCGATGGCCGAGGGCCGGCTCAAGGCGGTGGTCTGCACCTCCACGCTCGATCTCGGCATTGACTGGGGCGATGTCGATCTGGTCGTGCAGATCGGCGCGCCCAAGGGGGCAAGCCGCATGCTGCAGCGCATCGGGCGGGCCAACCACCGGCTCGATGAGCCGAGCCGCGCGCTCTTCGTGCCCTCCAACCGTTTCGAGGTGCTTGAATGCGAGGCGGCGCTCGAGGCGGTGGCGCAGGGCGCGCAGGACAGCGAAGACCCCGTCTCGGGCGGGCTCGACGTGCTCGCCCAGCACATTCTCGGCTCGGCCTGCGCCGGCCCGTTCGATCCCATCGCCCTGTTCGATGAGATTCGGCGCGCCTGGCCCTATCGCGCGCTTACCTGGGAGGGTTTCGAGCGGGTGGTGGATTTCGTCGCGACCGGCGGCTATGCGCTGCGTGCCTATGAGCGCTATGCCAAGCTGAAACAGACCACGGATGGCAGGTTCCGCATTTCCAACGCGACCATCGCCCAGCAATACCGGCTGAACGTCGGCACCATCATCGAAGAGCCGATGGTGAAGGTGCGGCTGGTGCGCGGGCGCGGTTTCACCCGCGGCGCGGTCACGGGCCCCATCGGCCGCAACGGACGCGTGCTCGGCGAGATGGAAGAATATTTCTTCACTACCCTATCGAAGGGCGACACCTTCCTGTTCGGGTCCGAAATCGTCGCGTTCGAGGGCATGTTCGAGAACGAGGCCTATGTCAGCCGCTCGACCGGCAAGGACCCGAAAATCCCCTCCTATATGGGCGGCAAGTTTCCGCTCTCCACCTATCTCGCCGACGGGGTGCGGAAGCTGATCGCCGACCCGTCGCAATGGCACCTGCTGCCCGGGCAGGTCGAGGATTGGCTCGCCGTGCAGCGCGACGTGTCGCTGCTGCCGCAGCCGGATTCCCTGCTGGTCGAGACCTTCCCGCGCGGCGAGCGCTACTACCTGGTATGCTACCCATTCGAGGGTCGGCTTGCGCACCAGACGCTCGGCATGCTCCTGACCCGGCGGCTCGAGCGGGCTCGGGCAAAGCCGCTCGGCTTCGTCGCGTCCGACTACTCCATAGCCATCTGGGGCTTGGCCGACATGGGTGCCTTGATCTCGTCCGGCCGGCTGTCGCTCGACGAACTCTTCGACGAGGACATGCTGGGCGACGATCTCGAAGCCTGGCTCGACGAGAGCGCGCTGATGCGGCGCACTTTCCGCAATTGCGCGATCATTTCGGGGCTGATCGAGCGGCGGCATCCGGGCCAGGAGAAGTCGGGCCGGCAGGTCACCGTTTCCTCCGACATCATCTATGACGTGCTGTACCAGCACGAGCCCGACCACATCCTTATCGAGGCCAGCCGCCGCGACGCCGCGCGCGGGCTGCTCGATATTGCCCGGCTTGGTCAGATGCTCGCCCGCATCAGGCAGCACATCGTGCATATGCCGCTCGACCGAATCTCGCCGCTCGCGGTACCGGTACTGCTCGATATCGGCAAGGAAGGCGTGCCCGGCGAGGCGCGCGATTCGGCGCTGATGGAAGCGGCAGAGGAATTGATGCGCGAGGCGGAAGGCAGATGAGCTTGGTGGCATCGGAGCCCGAAAGTGCCGTGGCGGAGGCGGTGATCGGCTTTGCCGCCCAGCGCCTCGTGCCGCTTGTATCGGGCGCGCTCTACTGGCCCCAGGAAAACGCGCTGCTCGTCGCCGACCTGCATCTCGACAAGTTCGGCGCCTATGCGCGGCGCGGCAGCCTGCTGCCGCCTTACGATACGGCGATGACGCTCAAAAAGCTCGAGGCAGATCTCAAGGCGACGGGCGCCAGCGAAGTCATCGCGCTTGGCGACAGTTTCCACCGCGACGAAAGCCACGAACATCTCATCGACGCCGACCGCCTGCGGCTCCTGGCGCTGATTGGCGCCGCGCACTGGACCTGGATTTCCGGTAACCACGATCGCCTTGCGCACGGGCTTGGCGGCATTTGCGTTCCCGGCCTCGAGCGCGGTGGGCTGACGCTGGTGCATGAGCCGAAGCGCAATGGCGGCGGTCTCGTCGCCGGCCATCTGCACCCGGCGGCGCAGATCGCCATCAATGGCCGCGTCACGCGCCGGCGGTGTTTCGTGCACGATGGCGAAACGCTGGTGCTGCCGGCCTATGGCGCCGGCACGGGGGCGATGAACATCCTCTCGCCAGTGCTCGCGCCGTATTTTCAATGGGATCGGCTCGAAGTGTTCATGATCGGCCGCGACCGGGTCTATCCGGTGAGTGCCAAGCGGCTGGTGCGCATGGGGGATTAGGGTTCGCGCACGCGCAGTCGGGATTCCCTCTCCCTCGTGAGGGACTTCAAGCCGGTTCCGAAGGAAACCGACGCGCCAGTGGCGCGGCGGTAGGCGATGAAGGTGGCGCGGAGCGCCGGGTGAGGGGGGCCGCTTGCGCTAAACCTCTCACACCGTTGCGTAATTCAGCGCAAGGTGCACCCCCCACCCCCGGCTTTGCCGGACCCTCCCCCGTAAAGGGTGGAGGGAGCGCCGACTGAACCTGCGGGTGTGAGTGCTGACTGCCCCTTCACCGCGTCATCCCTACCGCTTGAACACCACACCGCCGAGCCAGCCGGTGAACAACGCCAGCATCACGCAGACGAGGCCATAGAGCAGCGGTTGTTCCTGGGCTGCCTGCCCGAGGAAGCGCTCGAAGCCGATCTTGCGCACCGTGAACCCGTCGGACTTCTCCGCGATCAGCAGGCCGTTCTTGAACAGATAGGTATGGGCGATATAGAGCCCCGGCACCGCGTCGGCGGGCACCACGGCCTGCGCCGAATAGAACGTATCGGAATGGAACACCACGCCCTGCTCGTTGAGCTTCATGCGTCCGCTCTTTTCCATCAGCCGCACGGTTTCGTGGCTGAAGGCGATGGTGTTCCACCAGCCGGCCTTTGAGGTGGCATAGGCCTGTGAAATCAGTGGAATGCGATATTTCGCCAGCGTAACCGGATCGGTGATGTCGCTCAGCTTGGCGTCGGACAGCACCTGGTAGAGTGTGGGGAAATGCGCGAACTCCGCCTCTGCGGTATTGAGCCAGATGCCGAAGACGCTGGATTTCTGTCGTGTCACCCGGTCGGCGGTCGGGCCGGTCACGGTGATGATGATGTGAAACGGCCCCTCGACGAACTTCGCCGTCGAGCCAGCCTCTGGCTCGATCGAACCGAACAGTGTCAGCGTTTCGCCGGTATAGGATGAGGTGATCGCCACCTCGTCGCGGCTGACCTTCGAGACGAGCCGTTCGGCCGCGGCGGGCAGCGGTGCGGCAAGGACCAGCAGCAGGGCGAGGAGCGCTCTCATCCACCGAGCCCCTTCACGGCGGTGGAAAAGACGTCGGCCGGTGCCAGGATCAGCGAGAGACCGAAGCGGATTGAGACGCCGAGCACCAGCATGGCGAGCAGGGCGCGGAGCTGCTCGCCGCGCAGATACTTGCCGGCCGAAGCGCCAAACTGCGCGCCCACCGTGCCGCCGACCATGAGGCAGAAGGCGAGCAGGATATCGACGCTCTGGCTCGACACCGCATGCAGGATGGTGGTTGCCGCCATCATCGCCACCACCTGCAAGAGCGACGTGCCAATCACCATATTGCCCGGTACGCGCAGCAGGTAAACCAGGGCGGGCACGAGGATGAAGCCGCCGCCAATGCCGAGCAGCGAGCCGATGAAACCGATGCACAGCCCGATGACGAGCACCGGCACGACGCTGATATAGAGCCGCGAGCGCTTGAAGCGCACGCGCAGCGGCAGTCCGTGAAACCAGTTGTGCTGGTTGGGCAGCTTGTCCCTTACCACGACACCCGCACGGCGCTTCAGGATGGCCCGCACCGATTCCACCATCATCAGCGTGCCGACAAAGCCAAGCAGGATCAGGAAGCCGAGCGAGATGAACAGCTCGAGTTGGCCGGTGCTGCGCAGCAATTGGAAGGTCGCGACGCCCAACGACGCGCCGATGACACTCGACAGTACCAGATAGAGCGCGAGATGCAGATCGATCTGGCCGCGCCGATAATAGCTCAGGGCGCCGGATGTGGAGGCCGCGACGACCTGCCCGGTGACCGAGGCCACGGCGACGGGCGCGGGAACGCCCGAAAAAATCAGCAGCGGCGTCAGGAGGAAACCGCCCCCGACGCCGAACAGGCCCGAGAGGAAACCAACCGCCCCGCCGATCCCCACGAGGAAGAACAGGTTCATCGAGAGTTCGGCGATGGGCAGGTAGATCTGCACGGGCGCGTCCGGTCGCTGGTGCCGCGCGGCCTTGGCGCCGCTTCGCGGCATGGCATGGCGGTACGTCTTCTTCGATGACCTCTAGCAGCCAAATGCGAAGGTCTGGTTGAAGATCGACGTCAGGCGGGGAAAACTCTGCGCCGTCAGACCGGCTGGCTGCCGAGTACGGCAAGCAGGCGCGGGTTGATCGCGCCGGTTTCACTCATGCCCGTGCCACGCTCGAAGGCCCGGATGGCCATCTCGGTCTTGGGGCCCGCGACACCGTCCGGCGTCCCGACATCGTAGCCAAGCGCCACAAGCGCCTGCTGCACGCTCCTCACCACGTCATTGGTGGCAATGGCGGCACCGGGGTTGAAGCTGGTTGACCAGGTGCCGATCGGCGCGAAATTCGCCGCGAGGTCGATCTCGACCGGCTTCCACCCTGCGATCTCCGAATCGAGGCTGCGCACCACGTCCGCCGAAAGCGACGCGGCAATGTCGGACTGCGCCTTGGCGGCGTCCTTGTCGCCATGCATGGCGGCGATACCGAACCACTTGTAGGATTGCGGCAGGTCCTGCCTCACGCCCAGTCCGCGGGCATAGAGCATGCCGAGGTTGAACTGGCTATCCTTGAGGCCGCGGCTTGCGGCTTCCTCGAACCACTTGGCGGCGGCATCGAACTGCTGCGTGCCGAGCCCGCCCGACGCATAGAGCGCCGCGAGATTGTGCATGGCCATGCGATTGCCGGATTCGGCGCCCTGCTGGTACCACAGGCGCGCCTGCTGCAGGTCCCTGGGCACGCCCTGGCCGCGCTCGTACATCGAGCCGAGCCGGTACTGCGCCGGCGCGAACCCCTGGCTTGCCGAGCGCTCGTACCAGATGGCGGCCTGCCCGAGATCCTCGGGCACGGCGCGGCCTTCCGTGTAGATCGCGGCGATTTCGAACTGGGCACGCATGTCGCCACTGGCGGCGGCCATACGCAGATCCGTGGGCCCGAGCGCCTCGGGCGGCATGTCGGCCTTGACCGGATCGGCGAGCGTCGCGGTCAGCGGCAGCACCTGGTCGGAGAGCGAAGGCGCCCCGGCAAGGCCGTTGGCCGCAGCGATGGCCGGGCTCGACATGGGCGTGGTGAAGCTCGAACCGATCGCGCCGGTTTCGAGAGTGTCCACCATTGGGATGACGCGCGGCTGGGTGACAGTCAGGTTCTTCTGCTGCGCCATCGGTACGGGGTCGAGCGTCGCGTCGCTGAGCTTGTCGGGCGCGGGGGCGGCGGATTCCGCTGCCGGGGCGGGCTCAGCTGCGGGCGTCGCGGCGACGTCCGCCTCGGCGCTGCCCACCTGCTGACCCAGCAGGTTGACGAGCAGGCAGACGATGGCGACGAGCGCGGCGGCCAGGAGGATCGGCCGGCGGTGGCGAAGCAGGAAGCTCTCGGGCTTCGCCCCGGCGTCACCTTCGGGCTGGAGTGCCGCCGTCGCCGGCGCGTCGGCGCTCGGTTCCATGGCCTCGGGCAGCTTCGTGCGCTTTCCACGGCCTGCCGGAACCGGCTTGTCGCCCGCAAGCTTCCGCTTCGGCACGAGCCCGGCAAACAGCGACGCCTTCTCTGCTTTGTCGGCCGTCTCGACGTTAGAATTGGCCACGACTGCCGCCTCGGCCTTGCGGTCGCGCGTCCGGTCGGGTTTGGCGGGCACTTCCGCAGCGATGGGGGGCGCTGCGCCGCCCGTGGCGCGCGCTTCTTCCTCGGCCTGCAGACGGGCGAAGGCGCGACCGATCAGCGAATTGCCGCCGACCGAGGTCTGCTTCTTCGCCGCGTTGGCGCGGGCGTTGCGCCTTATGCGCGCGATCGGGTCGCTGGGTTCGTCGGGCGCGCTGATGGTCGCGGCTGGTGCACCGGCCGACATGCCGCGGGTCGCCTGCGGCTGCACCTGCGGTTCGGCCATCGGCAGGTCCTCGAGCAGGCTCGACCGCGGCGGGGCAGGACGCTCGATCTTGGCGGGGTCGAAGGCCGGCACCGCATCGGCGAGGCCGGGGTGGCGCGGGCGCGAGGTCTTTGGCTTTTCGGCTGCGACCGGCGCATCGAAGGGCACATCGATCAGCGGCGCATCATTGCCGGGATGCGCCGGCATGGCGTCACGGGCCTGCGGGCCGACGGAGCGCAGCTCGGCACTGTGGAACGCGTCCTCGTCGGCGAGGCTACGCAGCAGCGGAGCGATCGGGTCGGAGACCTCGACGCGGGTTGGGGCAAAGGGGAAATCGAGGGCGTCGGGTTCGGCCGCCTGCGCCGGCATGGCAGGGCTCTCGAGTTCGGTCCCAGCTGGTGCATCGACGATGGCCGGTTCCGGTGCGCGCGCGGGTGCCACCGGGGCGGTGTAGGCCTGTTCTTGCACATCGATCAGCGGCGTGACCGGCAGCGGCGCGGATTCGTGCGAGCGCGCGGCAATCGCGGCTTCGAGCCGCTTCAGCCTGTCGTTGACTTCCTCAATGGTGGCCTTGAGCGCCGCGCGATCGGATGGGTCGGCATCGGTGGGCGTGGGCATCACCTGCGCCTCGATCATCGCGGCGATGCGGCGCTCGAGTTCGTCGAAATCGGGCGTGATCCCGGGCAAGGGCAAGTCGCGCTGAAGGGCCTGCGTACGCGCCGCGATCTCCTCGGCGAGCTGGGCATAGTCGGGCTCGACCGGATCGGCGGGGGCCTGGTAGAGCCGGGCCAGCCCGCTCAACTGCTCGCCGGTCTGGTCCATCCGCGCCACGAGCTGGCGGACCTGCGCCTCGATCTGCGTGGTATTGATCTCCACCGGACGCTCGGCCAATGCCGAAAGCCGCTGCTCGAGTGCGGCAAAGCGCGGCTCGAAGGCGGTGACGACCGCCTCTCGCAGCGAATCCACGTCATGGGTCAGCCCGTCGAGAGCGGGTCCCCGCGCCTCGACATCACCGATGCGGGTATTGAGCGCGTCGATCAGCTCGATCAGGCCCTGCGGCTGCGCCTGCGGCTGCTTGATGGCGGCCGCAATGCGTGTCAGCTGGTCGGAGATGTCGTCGAGGCTCTGCGAGGGAACGTTCCGCTCGAGCGTATCGAGCCGGTCGTAGATGTTGCGGATGCCGGCTTCGATCGCGCCAAGACCTTCGCGCACGCCATCGCGCGGATTGTCGACGATCTGCGCGACCTGGATCTGCAGGTCGGCCAGCTTGCCCACTGTTGTGCCGATGTCGTCGATCTTCCGGCCCAGCGTCGACGTATCGGTACGGTCGGCGAGATGCGCCTGGATATCGGCGATGCGCGCCACCGAGGCAGTCATGTCGTCGAGGCGCTGGCCGAAGGCCGTGGTCTCGGCGCGCCGCGCCGGGTCGGCGAGGATCTCGGTCAGCCGGCTGATGGTGCCATTGACGTCATCGATGCGGGTCGCGAGCGTCGCCGTATTGGTGCGCTCGGCGAACTGCACCTGCAGGTCGGCGAGGCGGCCGACCGTCATGGTGACGTCTTCAAGCCGCTGGGCGAGGCCGGATGTATCACTGCGCTGCGCCAGCGCGGGCTGGATATCGACCAGCCGCGCGACAGTGGCCGACAGGTCGTCGAGCCGGTCGACCAGCGCCGTCTCGCGGCCTGGGTCTGTGTGAAAGCGGGCCAGCGCCGCGACGGTGGTCGCTACCTCGTCGAGCCGCGTGCTGAGCGCATTGGCATCGGCCTGCCGTTCGTCGCTGATCAGGCGAGCGAGCGAGGCGATCTGGCCTTCGAGCCGCTTCACCTGGCCGGTTTCACCGACGGCGCCCGCCAGCAGTTCCACCACCTGCGAGAGCTGGCCGACCTGATCGGCGATTTCCTTGACATTTGCGGTCTGGCCGCGCGCCTGGGTCCGCAGCTCGGCTTCGAGCCTGCCGAGCCGGTCGGTCATGCCGGCGACGGAACGTGCCATGTCCTCGAAGCGCGGCCCCGTCTCCACCGCGACGCGGCGCGGCTCCTCGGCGCGCGCCAACTGTCGCGCGCGGATCTGCTGAATGGCGTTCTCGAGGTTTTCGCGCGGGTTGCGTAGCGGCGGCGCCATTTCGTCCTCGGGCTCGGCGTACCGCTCGACGGAACGGCGCGGCTGCCGAACCGGTTCGCGCTGGCGGTCGGCTTCGGGCTCTGCAATCTGGTGGCGCAGGTCGCGCATGCGTTCGGTGAGACCGTCGAGACCGGAGCCCGACCGGGCCACCTGATCTTCCACCTGATCGAGCAGCGCGACGAGTTCCGTCCGCAGCTCGCCCCATTCGGCACGCTGCGACGCCTGGTCCTCTTTCAGGTACTGAGAAGTGGCGCGCCCCATCTATCGATCCCGTGGCATGAATCGGCCGGATGAGACTATCCTCCGGTCCAAGGCGCACTCTTTGGGAAACATGGTAAAGATAGGGTTAAGGGGCCTTGCAATCTGCGAATAACCGGCCAGAACACGTGGCGGAGCGTCACCTTAAGTGGGATATTCTCTTCGTAACGCTCCTGATATGAGCGGTTGAATGGCAGGGACTGGAACATGACCACGCGGCGCATCATCATCGTCGACGATCACCCGTTGTTTCGGTCGGCGCTGCGCCAGACGCTGGCGAGCGGCGATGCTTCCATCCTCGTGGAGGAGGCGGGCGACATCGCTGCCCTGATGGCGGCCCTTGAGCGCGACCGCGATTGTGATCTGGTGCTGCTCGATCTCAATATGCCGCAATCGCGCGGTTTCTCCGGCCTTCTGCTGGTGCGGGCGCAATATCCCGAAGTCCCGGTGATGATCATCTCCGCCGTGGAGGAGGGCGCTGTCATCCGCCGTGCCTTCGAGCTCGGCGCCTCGGGCTATCTGCACAAGTCGGTGGGGCCGGTGGATATCCGCCGCGCCATCGAGACGGTACTCTCTGGCGAGGTCTATGTGCCCGACGGCATGGAATTGCCGGTCGAGGATGCACATTCGACGTTGATGAAGCGGCTCGGCACGCTCACGCCGCAGCAGATCCGTGTCTTGATGATGCTGTCCGACGGGCTGATGAACAAGCAGATCGCCTATGAACTCTCCATCTCGGAAGCGACAGTGAAGGCGCATGTCTCCGCCATTCTGCAAAAGCTCGATGTCGACAGCCGCACCCAGGCGGTGATCGCGGCCTCGCGCATCGAGGAAGGCCAGTTCGCCGAACTGCTCGGCGGCGACTGACGCCGTTCAATCGTCCTTGTGGGCCATGGGACCGCGCTGTGTCGCGAGCCCGGTGATCGTCGCCCGCAGGCCCGCGGGCTTCACCGGCTTTGTGACCACGGCGATGTTGCGTTCCTCGGCCAGCGTCCGCACCGCGGCCGAGCGGTCCGCGGTCACAAGCGCAGCCGGCAGGTGCCCGCCGACATTGTGGCGCAGCCATTCCACCGCATCGAGGCCGGACGTCTGGTCGAGGTGGTAGTCCATCAGCACCAGGTCGGGCAGCCAGCCGACCAGCAGCCGGTCCTTGTCGATATCCTTGAGCGAGCGGGCCGAGCGCACATCGCAGCCCCAGCCGCCCAGCAGCCCTTCCATGGCGTCGAGAATGGCGCGCTCGTTGTCGACGCACAGAATGCGCAGGCCATGCAGGCTCGATGCCGGCTCGCGCGGGGCCGGCGCGCCTTCGGGCGCCGGCTTCGTCACCCGCACCAGCGGCAGGTAGAGCGAGAAGCGCGAGCCCTCGCCCTCGCGGCTTTCGAGTTCGAGCGTCAGCCCCAGCGCCGTCACCAGCCGCTTGACGATCGATAGGCCGAGGCCAAGGCCCTGCGCCATGCGCGCGCCATGCTCGAGGCGGGAGAATTCGGCAAAGATCAGTGCGTGCTGGTCCTTGTTGAAGCCGATGCCAGTATCGATGATGTCGATCCTGATCCGCTGGCCGCGCAGGCGTGCGCCCACCAGCACCCGGCCGCCGGCCTTGGTATATTTGATGGCGTTCGACACCAGGTTCTGCAGGATGCGCGCCACGTAGGCGCGGTCGCCCTGCACGGTGAGCGTGGTGTCGATGACGCCGAAATGCAGGTCCTTCCGTCTTGCCAGCGGCGCGAACTCGACTTCGAGCTTCTTGAACAGGTCGCGCAGCTGGAAGGGCACATTTGCCGGCTTCACCGCGCCCGCATCGATGCGCGAGATATCGAGCAGCGCCGACATGATTTCTTCCACCGCCGTCAGCGATTGCTCGATGGAATTGGCAAGGTCGTCGAGCCCCGTGCCACCGGCGCGCTCAACCAGTGTCGCTGTATAGAGGCGGGCTGCGTTGAGCGGCTGCAGCAGGTCGTGGCTCGCGGCCGCAAGGAAGCGTGTCTTGTCGCGGTTGGCGGTATCGGCCTTGGCGCGAGCGCCCTCGAGTTCGGCATTCAGCCGGATCAGGTCGGCGGTGCGCGCCTCGACGCGGCCTTCGAGCGACTGATTGACGCTCGCCAGCTGCTCTTCAGCATTCACCCGGGCGGAAACATCCGAGAAACTGATGATCAATCCGCCATCAGGCAGGCGGGAAGAGTGGAATTCAAGCACCTGCCCGCCTGCGCCCTGCCGCTGCGTTACCGTCGAGTGCGATTGCGTCAGGGTCTGCACGCGCTGCGCGGCGAGGAAAGTCGGGTCGCCGGGGCCGAGATCGCCGCGACGCGCGAGGAACAGCGCGATGTCGTAGAGGGCCGTGGCATCGACGATGAGATGACGCGGCAGCCCGAGAGATTCCGCGTAGGCGCGGTTGGCCGCCACCAGGCGCAGGTCACGATCAAACATGGCAAGGCCTTGCGGAATGAAGTCCACCGCGTCCCGGAACGAGGTCTCGGAGATGATGGCAAGGGCCGACATGCGTGCCTTGGTCTCTGGTTCGGATCGTGGACTATTGCCCCGCGCCGGGGCGAGGGCAAGGGAGTCAAAAGTCGCGGGCGCCTTTGGCGTGGCATTGCATCGGAATTCGAAGTAAGCAAATGTTAACCAGCCGGCGGGGCTGGCGTGCGGGGGCGCACACACTGGAAGGGAACAGAAATGCTGAAGGAATTCCGTGATTTTGCCTTGCGGGGCAATGTCATCGACCTGGCCGTCGGTGTCATCATCGGTGCCGCGTTCGGTGCCATCGTCTCGTCGCTGGTCGACGATGTGTTCATGCCGATCATCGGCCTCATCCTGGCCGGCATCGATTTTTCCAACCTGTTTGTTCCGCTGTTCCCGCCCGAGGGTGCGACCTTCCTGACCATCAAGGCAGCAAAGGAAGCCGGCGTTGCGACACTGAACTACGGGCTGTTCATCAACGCCATGGTGAAGTTCACCATCGTCGCCTTCGTGCTGTTCCTCGTGGTCAAGGGCATGAACACACTGAAGCGCAAGGAAGCCGCGGCTCCCGCCGCGCCGCCGGCGCCGTCTGCCGAGGAGAAGCTGCTCGGCGAAATCCGCGACCTGCTGAAGGCGCGCGGCTAAGGGCCCTGCGTGGCCATTTTTGCGCCACGCTTCTGCTTGTGACGGGGCGGATCCGCCCCGTCACCAATTGGTCTATGAAAACATTCTCTTGATTTGCTGATTATAGGACGATTGTCCTTTGTTGATCGCGGCGCCACGTCCTATTGTGTCGGGTGTCGCTGCGGGTGCGTAGTGGTTTTTCCGAATGGCGGGAACACTTATTGCGTGATAGCCCTGCTGTATCACCTCATCCCGGATTCAAGGTGAATGGCAGAAGACGAAGCGGAAATATTATAAGCCGACTGTCTTCGCGCCGACGACGAAGCTTGGGCCACGCAGTCGCGTGCCGGGCATTTGGGGCTGCCGGAGGATGCGATGAACGAGAATTTCAGTTATTCGCCTTTCATATTTCGCGACAAGCTGGTTCATATTGTCGACCCAGACATAGGGACTTGCGAGCGATACAGTATCGTGTTTCGTCTGGAGGGGTTCCAGACGGTGTTTTCGCTGAATGCCAAGGACTTTATCGCCGGGGTCGAACGCCGTCGCCCGGATGTGGTCATCGTCAACATGCTGGTCGGGGCCGATAGCGGGCTCGACCTGATGCGCCGGGTCAAGGCGCTGAAGCCGGGGACGCCGGTCTTCATCATCGAAGACGACCCCGAGGTCGATGGCGCCGTGCTGGCGATGAAGGCCGGTGCGACGGATGTCTTCTTCAAGCCGGTCGATGAGGAGCGGATCGCTCTCGCGGTTCGAGCGGCCCTAGGCAGCGAGGTCCGGGTCGGACCTGTTGCCGACGGGCGGCGCAGCATCGAGGTGCGCGGGTTCGAGCAGCTGACCCCGCGCGAGCGCGAAGTGCTGCAGCACATCACCAACGGCAAATCCAACAAGGAAGCCGGACGGCTTCTGGGGATTTCCCCGCGCACTGTGGAGGTGCATCGGGCGCGCGTCATGGAGAAACTCGGGGCGAGAAACGCCGCCGACCTGATGCGGATCGTCTTCACCACTTGAAGGCAGCGGTCCTGACCGGCCATCCCTTGATGGTTGGTCAGGCCGCGAGCGCGCGGGCCCAGTCGGCGGCGCGTTCGAGTTCGCCCGCTTTCAACGGTCCTTCCGTGCCCGACACTTCGAAGCCTGCCCCCTTGCCGGCCAGTGCAAAGCCGCGCTCGGACAGCAGCATCTGGATGCGGTCGGCTGCGTAGCCTCCGGCCTCGACGACCCAGCGGAGCGGCGCCGGATGGATATCGGCGAGGGCGATACGGGTATCGAAGGCGGCGGCCTTCACGGCGCGGGTGATGGAGGGCTTCAGGCCAGCGACAAAATCGCTGGTGGCCGGCGTGGGGCGGAAGCCGCGCGTCGGCGAGCCGATGATCAAGAGGTCGAAGGAGGACAGATCGGCATCGCGCGCTTCGGTGACCGTCAGTGTGTCAACGGTGTTGCCGTGCGCCAAGCCCTCGGCAATGGCGGTGGCCACCTGCCGCGTGTTGCCGTAGACCGAGTCGAAAATCACGCCGATATGCATGTGAGGCTCCCGATGTTCATGGTCGGAAGCCTCGCATGGGTGACCGGCAGCTGCGTTGACCTGAGTCAAGCCTGGCGACAGGGTGCCGCCATCAGCCGCCGACAGTGGACAGCGTCAGGTCGGCTGTCGTCAGCTTCTGCGCGCTGAGGCGGGCCACCGGCCGCTCACGCGGCAGCTCGAGGCTGGCCCACACGCTCACCAGCGCATGGCGCAGCGCGATGATCATCTCGTCACCATGCAGCGGGGTCGGCGTGATGCGCAGCCGCTCGGTGCCCTTGGGCACGGTCGGGTAGTTGATCGGCTGGATATAGATATTGTGCTTTTCGAGCAGCATGTCGCTCGCCGCCTTGCACAGGCGCGCGTCGCCTACCATCACCGGTACGATATGGGTCGATGTCTGCAACACCGGCAGGCCGGCATCGGAAAGAATGTCCTTGGTCAGCTGGGCCTGGCGCTGGTGGCCGGCCCGCTCGACGGGCGATGCCTTCAGGTGCTCGATCGAGGCGCGCGCCGCCGCGCAAAGGGCCGGGGGCAGGGCAGTGGTGAAGATGAACTCGGGCGCATAGGAGCGTATGGCATCGATGATCGCCTTGTTGGCGGCGACATAGCCGCCCATTACGCCGAAGCCCTTGGCGAGCGTGCCCTCGATGATGTCGATGCGCTCCATCAACCCTTCGCGATCGGCAATGCCGCCGCCGCGCGGGCCATACATGCCGACCGCATGAACCTCGTCGATATAGGTAAGCGCATTGAACTCATCGGCCAGGTCGAGGATGTCCTTGATCGGCGCGATATCGCCATCCATCGAATAGACGCTCTCGAAGCAGATCAGCTTCGGCCGCTTGCGATCTACCGCGGACAGCAGTTCGCGCAGGTGGGCGACGTCATTGTGGCGGAAGATCTGCTTTGACTGACCGGATTGCCGCACGCCCTGGATCATCGAGGCGTGATTCAACTGGTCCGAGAAGATGACGCAATCGGGCAGGAGCCGGGCGATGGTGGAGATCGCCGCCTCGTTCGAGACGAAGCCCGAGGTGAAGACCAGCGCGGCTTCCTTGCGGTGCAGGTCGGCGAGCGAGCGCTCGAGCTCGACCAGCGGCCGGTTGGTGCCGGAAATGTTGCGGGTGCCGCCGGCGCCCACGCCCAGCTTGCCGGCCGTTTCCTGCATGGCGGCGATGGTCACCGGATGCTGGCCCATGCCCAGATAGTCGTTGGAGCACCAGATGGTGATTTCGCGGGCATTGTCGGAGGCATCCCTGAAAATCGCACGCGGGAAGTGTCCGGCTATGCGCTCGAGATCTGCGAAGACGCGGTAGCGCTTCTCCTGCCGCAGTGCGTCCACGGCATCTTCGAAAAACCCGCGATAATCCATTCTTCCACTCTCGATACGGGCCAGGCACCCGCTGGCGGCCCATGTCGAGACGTTAGCTAGTCCCGGCATGGGAGCCTTGACATAGGTCAATTCGACGCGCGCGCCAAAGGCACGGGTCACCCCCAGACTGGAAGTATCCTAGACTGGGGGGGTGCTGCGCCGCAATCGACGTGATTGTGATCGCCGGCCGATTTCCGCCTCTGTCGTTCAGCCCGGGTTCAGCCACACTGGCTGTAATTTCCGGCTCGAATGCTGAAAATCGCGCCTTTGGCTTTGACCACACGGGAATGGTGGCTATTGTCGGGGCGAGGGAACAGGGGGGACACGAGATGAAGAGTTTTTCTTCGTCGAGCTTTGCCAATAATCACGCGGAGCTGCTTGATCTGGCACTGGCCGCGGTGAACCGCCACCCGCAGGCCTTGTTTACCGATTTCCAGTGGTTTCTGTACGAGGCCCGCGACACGGTATTCTTTACCGCCTTCTCGAAAGAGACACTCGATCAGGCGAAACTCGAGAATCTCGTGGCCGGTATGGTGGCCCTTGCGCCACAGCTGACGCATGGCTTTGTCGGCGCGCGTCCCGGCCAACCCTTCCCGCAGCATATTCTCAGTGCCATCAGTTCGGTGGAACTGGTCGATGATTTCGACTCGACCCCCGACTCGACGCTGTCGAAGTCGACCGATATCTTCGCGCATGAGGATCTGCCGCTGTTCCGCGTCTCGGCGCGGGTGCGCCGCGGCGGCCCCGATGCCGAGGGCCGCGCCTCGCAGATCCTCGTGCGGTCGAGCCACGCAGTGCTCGAAGGCTCGGATTCGGCACTGCTGACGCGCTCGGCCTCTGCCGGGCATGGCATCATGAGCGACAAGCGCAACAAGGTCGGGCTCTGGGCGCGCATCCGCAGCACGGCATCGGCCTGGTCCATGGCCTTCATCTACCTGAGCCTCGCCACCATTCTTGCGCCCAAGGAAAAGCCCTGGGGCTTTCGCACGCTGGCGCTCAGCCGGCACCGCTTGCGGCGGCTCGCCAACCGGCTTGGCGTCAGGCAACGCAGCCTGATGTTCGCCCTCGTCACCCATGCGCTCAATGGCGACGGCCCGGACAAGCACATGTCGAAGAAGGTGATCGGCGCCGCCTACACCATGCTCGACGGCCGGCGCACCGATGCCGACGACGATTTCTTCCGGGTGCGGGCGCTCGAAGCACGCTTCCAGGTGCTCGACGATTTCGTTGCCTATGTCCGCAAGGTCGACGAGACGGTCGACCAGATCGAGAAGAAGGACATCACCCGCTTCCAGACCACTATCAATGAGATGTTCAAGGCGCTGCGCAACATCAACCGGGTGATGCCGTTCCTGCCCGGCAAGCGCTTCTGGCGTTTCAATGGCGGGGTGCATGTGGTGCTCACACTTGTGCCGCCGCACCGCACCTATGGCCCGATGGCCGAGGGGATGATCGAGCCCATCTATTGTGGTGCCTATCACCCGGCCGCCAATATCTGCACCTTCTGCCCCGGCCGGGACTTCGTGACGCTCAACTTCTCGATGGAAACGCGGCACATCGCCAATGTGCCGAAGATCGAGGCACTGCTTGAGCGCGTTGAAGCGATGGACCTGCCCGTGCTGCCGCGCCGGGCTGCTGCGGGGCAGTCTGTCGACGAGGCGATCTGAGCCGGCGCTTCATTGCCCAAGGCCGCTTCATTGCCCAAGGCCAAGGTGGCCCCCGAAAGAAGAACAGTGCCGGTCAACCGGCGGGAGGCGTCAGACATGTCCCAGCCCTTCACCCTCGCGGTCTGCGTGGAGATGCTGTTTCGCGACAAACCGGTGCTGGAACGGGTGAAGCGCCTTACTGATCTTGGCTTTGCCTGCGAGATCTGGGACTGGACAGCCCACGACATTGTCGCGCTGGCGGCAACAGGTGCGCATTTCACCTCGATGACGGGTTATGTCACCGGGCGTCTCGCCGATGACGAGGGCGCCGAGGACCTGCTGCGGACGGCCGCCCTATCGATCCCCGTGGCGCGGCAATTGGGCGGCCCCAGGCTCAACCTCCATGGTACGGGCCTCGGTCCTCGTGGGCTGCCCGTCCTGCCGACCGAGACGGTGACTGGCGCCATGTGGCTCAAGGCGCAGGAGACGCTTGCGCGGATCGCCGCGCTGGGTGCCCGGGAGGGCGTCACCTTCGTGCTCGAAAACCTCAATACCGAGGTGGATCATCCGGGCACGCCCTTTGCCCGGGCCGCCGATACACTGGCGCTGGTCTCTGCGGTGGCAAGCCCGCACCTGAGGCTCAATCTGGATCTCTATCACGCGCAGATCGGCGAGGGGAACCTGATCGCCCTTTGCCGGCGCGCGCTGCCCTTCATCGGAGAAATTCAGGTGGCGGATGTGCCCGGGCGCTGTGAGCCGGGCACCGGCGAGATCAGTTATCCGGCCATTGCGCGTGCGCTGTCGGAGATGGGCTATCGCGGCGTCATCGGGCTCGAGGCATGGCCGCAGGGCGACGACCTGCAGGCGCTCGAGCGCTTCCGGCGGGCCTTCACGGTCTGATCTGGCAGTCGACGAGGCGGCTCGCCGGGGCTAAGGTCGCAAGTGATGTTCCGGCTGAGCGGCGGGCTGACACCGTGCTGCCGCAATCGCTCGCAAGAAGGCCTGAAACCCAAGGGGAATGCCGATGAAATCGAGATTGCTAGTTGCCGCCCTCGCCGCTCTGTCCTTGAGCGCCTGTACGTCGATCAACCCCTTTACCGGGGAGCAGCAGGTTTCGAACACGACTGGCGGCGCGCTCATCGGCGCGGGGTCGGGCGCCGTCGTCGGTGGCCTGCTCGGCGTCGCGACGGGCAATGATCCGCGGGTCGGGGCGCTGCTTGGCGCGGGCATCGGCGGATTGTCGGGCGCCATGATCGGCAAATACCAGGATCAGCAGGAAGCCGAGCTGCGCCAGCAACTCCTCGGCACCGGCGTGTCCGTCACGCGCGTCGGCCAGCAGATCATTCTCAACATGCCCTCCAACATCACGTTCGATGTCGATTCCGATCGCATCAACCCGGAGTTCAACGAGACGCTGATCTCCGTGGGCCTCGTGCTCAAGAAGTTCAACAAGACCGTGGTCGACGTCTATGGCTACACGGACTCGACGGGGTCGGACACATATAATCTCGAGCTGAGCCAGAAGCGCGCTACCTCGGTTGCAACGGTACTCGCCAGCCAGGGTGTGGACCAGCGCCGCTTCTACATCACCGGCAGGGGCGAGGCTGATCCGGTCGCGTCGAATGCTACGGACGCCGGCCGTTCACAGAACCGCCGTGTCGAGATCCAGCTCTCGCCCATCGAGGGCTGATCGAGACCAGACCAGGCGGGCGGAGGCATTGGCGCGCCGCCCCCTTGGCTTTTCCGGGTGGCAGCCCATAGTCGGCTCGCTGATCATCCGCGACACGCATGGTCCAGCAGGGGCCACAGGCGCATAGGGTTCCCGCGGGTCGATCGGGTCCGCGCGGGCGGCGCCATTGTTGGCCCCTGCGGATAGAGCCTCTGTCGGCTTTGCCAAATTCGGTGATCTGGGCTTCGGGGTTGCCGCAACGGGTCATTTACCAAATGCCTTGATCGGCTACGCAGTTCCCGCTGATAGGGGCAGGATCAACCGACGAAATACACGTATTGAGAACATATTCTGCCGACTATGCGACCAAGGCGGAAAGGCGCCTTTTGCAACAAGGCGGCGGCGGCATGGGTCGGCTCATCGGAGTAGTGCTATCGACGTCGCACCAGTGGATGGTGCGGGCCGGGTTCTTTCTCGGGCTCTTCGTTGTGCTCGCTTGTGCGACGGCGGGTTTCGGTCTGCACCAGGTGCAGGTGCAGCTCGAGGCCGCTGCAGCAGCGCAGTTGAAAAAGTCCGCCGCCACCGCAGAGGCCGTGCAGGCCCTGTTCGTGGAACTGGAAGACAAGGTGACTGCGCAGGCCTGTTCGCCAGCATTTCTCTCGCAGATGCGCCTCGTTGCGATGCGCCCCGATGGCATCAACGAGATGATCTATATGCCTAACGGTATACCAGTCTGTTCGGCGAATTTTGCGCAGTTCGACACGCAGATCAACCTCGGCCCGCCGGAAGCAACCGAGTTCTCGGATCGTCTCTCCGCGCTGTGGCTGCATCAGCCCCTCGACGACCTTGGCTATCCCGGTATGGTTGGCACCATGCTGCGGCACGGCGACTTCGCCGTGATTGTTCCTGCCGGTACAAACGAACCTCAACTCGCGTGGGCTGAGCAAGCCGTGGCGCTCAAACTGTCCGACGGGCGGCTCAAGCGCGTCGACGTCGCTGCCACACCCTGGCCATTCGATGCCAGCGGCGTTCCGTATGGGTCGCCGGACGAGTTGTTGCCGCGGCTATGGCATGTCCGCTGCCAGACCGACGGGAATGTCTGTGTCTCTCAAACGACCAGCATCGCTATCGTCCTGAACCAGTTCGGCGAATGGATCTGGTTTGGCCTGATCGTATCGGCGCTTGCCGCGGCCTGGCTCTCCGGGCTGGCACACGGCATGCTGCGGCACTACTTTGCCTTCGAGGCACGGTTTCTCAGGAATTTCACTGCCGACCGTATTATCTGCACGTACCAGCCGGTGCTGGACATGGCGACGGGCCGGATCAATGGCTGCGAAGTCCTGGTACGCTGGCGCGATCTCGATGATCGGGTGGTGTTCCCCGATCAATTCCTGCCCATCATCGAAAAGCGCGGGATGACCGTGGCGCTGACGCGCTTCGTCATCGACCGGGCCCACGCGGAACTGACAGCGAACATGCCGCCGCAGCGGCCTTTGCAGGTCAATTTCAATGTGTGCCCGCGTGATCTCGATGCCGCTACGCTGCTGCCACTCTTCAATCGTTTTGATCTCGATACTGGCCGATTCCGCATCGTGGTGGAGATTGTCGAGACGGAAGCGTTCGACTTCGAGAAGGTGTCCCGGGCTATCGACGAACTGCGTCGTGTGGGCATCGGCTGTTATCTCGACGATTTCGGGCGTGGGTTTTCGTCCCTGCACTCTCTGGCGGGATTGTCGGTTGATGGCGTCAAGCTTGATCGCAGCTTCTCCATGGCCGCCGATGCATCGCTGCTCGGCCAGATGCTGCCGGAAGCGCTGGCCATGGTCCGGCATGCCGGGCGGAAGACCATCGTCGAAGGCGTCGAAACCGAGGATCGGCTGCGTATGTTGCGGGCAACCGGTCTCGTTGATTTCGTTCAGGGGTATCTGATCTCGCGGCCCGTCCCGATACAGCGTTTCGTGCAGGTGCTGACCGAGCACGACGTCGCACCCCGTCAGCCTGCCACGCCGGTCCATGCGCAAGGCACTGTCGTCGCTCTCAGGCGTTGACGATCACCTTCGTGCCGACTGGGACGCGGGAGTGCAGATCGATTATGTCCTGGAACAGCAGGCGGACGCAGCCGCTTGAGACGGCTTGCCCGATGGACCAGAACTCGTGCGTGCCATGCAGACGATAGAGCGTGTCCTCCCCGTTGCGATAAATGTAGAGCGCGCGGGCGCCGAGGGGATTTTCCGGCCCACCTGGCATGCCATTGGCGTATTGCCGCGTTTCGGGCTGGCGCTCCTGCATTTCGAGGGGTGGGGTCCAGACCGGCCAGGCCGCCTTGCGCCCGATGACGCCTTCGCCTGCCCAGGCAAAGCCCTCGCGACCGATGCCGACGCCGTAGCGGATAGCGCGTCCACCTTCGAGTACGAGATAAAGATACCGCTTTGCTGTTTCGACGACCAGCATGCCCGGCGCGGCGCCTGTAGGGTCGTCGACTTCCGTGCGCCAGAACTCTGGCGGAATCTGCCTGAGATCGACAGCGGGCACGGTGAAGCCCCGATCCTCCATCTCTGCATACATGGCGAGGTAGGCGGGCGAAATGCTCGGTTCGGCATCTGAAAGCCGGTTCGGGCCGAAATTGCTGGCGCAGCCAGCCAGCGCCAGGCTGCCGAGGCTGGCCGCCCCGAACAGCAGGTGGCGGCGCGACAGTGTCGATTGTGCAGCCATATTGGTCTTTCGTATCTGCCGCGACTCCGCGGGGCGGAGCACGGCCACAATGCAGGGGTGGGCAATGGGTTCCCGGCCGCAGCCCACCTTCCCCTGATGCGGCAGGCCTTGGGTCGAAGCGAGGCACGAGATTTCACAATCACGTTAGACCCCCGGCGACACTGCCCGTTCGGGCAGCTTTCGGGTTCCATGGCGAGCAGGGATGCTGCACTGTGTTGGTGTCGTCCGTTGCGTATGGTTTGGCGCTGGCTTTCCAAATCGTGGTGGAAGCACCACATGAGCGTCTCTGGCGCGCTTGCAGGAAAAGTCGCTACGGTTTTCCGGTTCGTAAAGCGCGACAGAACAATGACCTGGATCATTTCAGCGTTTCAGGTGAAACGTGACATGACCTGACGGTTCGGGGCAGCGCCCCAGCCGCGCGGCGAGCAATAGGGAGTTTCGGCAGTGGGATTGCACTGGATATCGTCGTCACTGACGGACAAAGCCGAGGCCGCCGATGCCGCGCTCCTCGCGCGCGCCAAGGGCGTGGGTTTCGACCTGCTCGATCCGGCGCTCGAAACCGTGCTGCGTAACCTCGTGATTGATCGGCCCGACCTGTTCGAGACCGGTATAGGCGAGGCAGATGTCGTCGTTTCCGATCGTCCGGCCGACGGTACCGCCCAGAACGGCCGGGTGCTGCATCTGGGTGACGCTCATGGCCGCAATACTCTCGACAGTCTCGATCCGTCGCTGATTCTTTCCGCAGCGGCTCTCGTCGCCGCCGGTTTCTCGGTGGAGCGTCATGTGGTGCCCGTGGGTGCCGATGTGCCGCATTTGAGCCGCCGCGAGATGCAGGTGGCGCGGCTACTGACCGATGGCGCCTCCAACAAGGTGATCGCGCGGGCCCTCGATATCTCTGTGCATACGGCGAAGTTCCATGTCACTGGCATCATGGACAAGCTCGGTGCCCGCAACCGCGCCGACGCCGTATCCATCCTCCTTCGACAGGGCATGCTGGTCGACTGACGGGCGGCGTACCGCCCGGTGCGCCCGGTCGGTTTCCCCGCGGTTCAGGTGTCGTTCATCTATGTGCAGTGGGTGCGGCAAAACCGTGTTCTGGCTGTCTCAATTGGCGCCGCTGCTCGTTTCGCCTCGCGTATCCGCGCCGTTCAGCCCTTTGAGTTCAAAGGGTTTGCTGAACTTATCCCCGCGCTCCCGATCCGTGCGATACTGTGTCCATGAGAGGGCGGGGGCCGGGAAAATATCGTCGTTCATATTCTCAACGCAGCATCGAAATCCCCGACCCGACCGCCGCACATTGCCAGTGCCGCCGGTCAGTTGAGGAACACCTTGACGCTGTCGGAACGGCCCTTGGCGTCGACCACCGAGAGCGTGACGAAGCCTGGCCCCGATGGTGTCCAGAGACTCTGCCGGGCAAAGGCCGAACGTCCGATAGGCGCGCCATCGGCGAAGAAGCTGAAGGGCGGGCTGCCGTTGCGGATCTTGACCACGAGCGGCGAGATATCGCCGGTCGCAATGCCCAGGTCGATATCGACGCCATTGGCGGGGTAGGCGATCTGCGGGGCTGAATCGCGGGTGTTCTTCGCATCGTCTTGGTGGCGAAAGTGCTTGAGCGGTTCGGGCAGTTCGGCATTCGAGGCGAGCAGCACGCCTGTAGGCGCCTCGGGCAATGGTGTCGACCGGCTCGCCAGTCGGTCGAAGCTTTCGAACAGGATGGGGGCGGCCGCCGCTATGCCTGTTATGCCCGGCACGGGCACACCATCGGGCCGGCCGACCCAGACACCGACGACATGTTTGCCGTCGAAGCCCACCGACCAGGCGTCGCGATAGCCATAGGAGGTGCCGGTCTTGTAGGCGATGCGTCCGGCGGTACCGTTCAGCGGCGGCGGCACGCCGGCAAGGATATCGGCCACATACCAGGCCGCCACCTTGTCGAGCACCGGTGGCGCATCGAATGGGTCCGGCGCCGAGGGCGTCGCACCATCGTGCAGCACTACCGGTCCGCCACCGCGCGCGACAGCGGCATAGAGCGACACGAGTTGCCTGAGGGTTACGCCAACGCCGCCGAGCCCGACAGCAAGGCCGGGCGGCTCCCCTGGCGGAAGCTTCGGGTCGACATGGGCTCGCTTCAGCCTTGCGATGAAGCGGGCGGTGCCCACCGCATCGAGCACGGTGACGGCCGGGATGTTGAGCGACTCGGTCAGTGCCTGCCGGACGGTGACAGTGCCGCGGCTCAGCCCGTCAAAATTCACCGGAACATAGGCGCCGAAGGCTGTCTCGCGGTCCTCGATGAGGCTTTCTGGATGCGCGAGGCCAAGCTCGAAGGCGAGGCCGAAGATCAACGGCTTGAGGGTCGACCCTGGCGAGCGCACCGCCTGGGTCATGTCGACATAGCCGTCCGTATCGGCGTCGAAGAGGTCGGCGGATCCGACCGAACCGAGGATAGCGCCCGTTGCCTGATCGGCGACGACGATAGCCACTGACACCTTGGAGCCGAGTTTCTTCGCCCGGCCTGCGGCAAGGCGCTCGAGCGCAGCCTGCAGGCGGCGGTCTATGGTCACCGCCACTTCGCGCGCATTGGGGTGGGCACGAGCCGCGGCCTGTGCAACGTGCGCGGCGTGTTTGGGGAAGTCACGCCGAATGGTGAGGAGGGGTTCCCGCTTGGCGGCCGCCGAAGCTTCGGCCGTGACTAGTCCTGCCGCGACCACTCGGTCGAGCACGCGGTCGCGTGCGGCGCGGGCTGCGGCGGGGTCGCGGTCCGGGCGGCGGGCCTCCGGCGATTGCGGCAGGGCGACCAGAAGCGCGCATTCGGCGGTGGTGAGCCGCTTCGGTTCCTTGCCGAAATAGGCGAGGCTCGCGGCCCGTACCCCCTCGATATTGCCGCCATAGGGCGCCAGAGTGAGGTAGAGGGTGAGAATATCCTCCTTACTCAACTCGCGGTCGAGCTTGGCGGCATGCAGCATTTGCACCACCTTGCCGGAGAAGCTGCGCGTCGGCTCGCCTTCCAAGAGGCGCGCAACCTGCATGGTCAGTGTCGACCCGCCCGAGACAATGCGCCCACCAGCCAGTGTGAACTGCGCCGCTGCCCGCAGCATGGAGCGCCAATCGATCCCGTCATGCCCGAAGAAGCTCCGGTCCTCGTAAGCAAGCAGCATGTCGATGAGTTGCGGGTCGACATCACCAAGCTCGACCGGAAGGCGCCAGCGCCCATCGGCGGTGGTGAAAGGCCGAAGCAGTGCGCCGGTGCGATCAACGACAGCAAGCGATACCGGCAGCGCCGAAGCGTACGGCGACGGCGGCAGGCCGGCGTCGAGCTCGGCAAGGTAACGGAAACCCGCATGGAGTTCGCCGGCGCCAAAGCCGGCGAGCCCAACCAAAGCTGCAGCGACAAGCAGCGACCGGTTCCAGCCCGGTCGCCGCGCCACGTTTTCGGTCACGGGCCGGTCGGGTCAATGCTGATCCGGCCCGCCTCGGTATTGGCCCGGTACTCCGGCCGGTACATGTCTTCCACAGTGGCGCCCGGCAACGCGAAGCTGCCCGGCGACACCGCCCGAACCAGATAGGCCGTGGTGAAGGCCTGGACATCGGAGAGATACCGGAAGGCCGCCACATACTGGTCCGTCCGCGCCTCGACATGCGCTGGGCTCGTTAGGCTGAGCCAGCTCATGTCGCCCACGCCGCCGCCGGCCGAGAGATCGGAATTCTCGATCTCAAAGCCGCCAGGGACGGGGTCCGCGATGACGTATTGACCTGAGCCCAGCGTGGTCGGCGTCGCGGTTATCACCACCACGAAGCGATCATTCTGCTGCACGCTGGAGAGGTCCGCGGGCGTGCCATCGGGCAGGAAGAACTGCCGGCTGATGGTGAAGCCGTCGGAACTCGCCGCGGGCGGAGTCACAGGAATCGCGGTTGTTGTCACCTTCACCTCGACCGGCGTGTTGCCGGTGTTGGCCAGCTTGACCGGGGCAGAGATGTCCTCGTCGTGGTAGCGCCGATAGACGGCGCCGGTAACGGCCTCTCCATTCAGCGTCACCTTGCCGTCGGTGGCGCTGGTGCCCAAGGCCGCCGCTGCCATAAGCGTCCAGGCGTCTTCCTGAGTATTGGTCCAGCGCGCGAGGTCGCGCTGGTCTGCAACGAGCTTTGTCAACGCGGAGAGATCGACGCCCACGGGCTTAGTTTCGGCAGCCAAAGCCAGAACGGCGGCGCTGTCGCGTAGCCTGCTGCCATAGTCGCCACGCCAGTCACCGCGGTTCTCCAGAGTGGCGAGATCCGCAATGGCCGCGTTGAAGGCGTCAGCGGCACGGGTGCGGTCACCATACAGCGCCAGGGCTGCCCCGAGCTGCGCCTTGGCAAGGGGGGTGGAAAAGGCGTCGAGCTTCGCTTCGAGATAGTAGCGCAGGTCGCCGATAGCAGCCTTGCCTGCAAGGGCGAGGTCATAGAGCGCGTAGGCTATGTCCTCGCCTCCCTCGGAGAAATCCGAAGTCGCCGAGAGCTGGTTGGAGAGGTTGTCGAGCGCCATGGACAGCGCCAGTTCCGGCACGGCATAGCCCTTGTCCTTGGCGCGCAGCAGGAACTCAGTGACATAGGCATCAAGCCAAAGTGTCGTATCGGAGAACGGCCCCCAGAGCCCGAAGCTGCCATTCGAATTCTGCTTTGCGAGAAGATCGGCGATTGCACCTTGGATCCGGGCTTCGATTGCGTCGTCGGTGCCGAGGTTCAGCATCCTCGCGACATCGTTGAGGTAGAGCAGCGGCATAGCGCGGCTCGTCACCTGCTCGGCGCAACCATAGGGGTAGCGGTCGAGCGCGAGCAGCAGCTGTGGCACGTCGAGCCGGGCGACGGGCCCGACCGCGAGCGTCAGGTCGCCGGTCATCGGGATGATGTCCCCGAAGCGGTTCTGCCCGATATCGAGCGTGTCGCCCGGCTTGAGGGTGATGAACTCGCTCTTGGTGGCCGGGGCACTCGTGGCCCGCACCCCGAGCGTCAGAGATTTCACCAGGGCATCGCCTGTCGGGCCGGTGATGGTGAGTGTCAGAGGTACGTCGCCGATCAGCTTGCCGGTCAAATCAAGATTGAGGGTCGCGCGGTCGCCGGCTTCGAGCGACACTTCGCTCGTAGGCTGAGTGGTCGCGATACCATCCTCAGGCGAGAGCGTCACTTTGTAGGCGCCAGCCGGGCCCGAGAGATTGTTGATTTCGACAAGGAGCCGCGAACTGTCGTCGACCCGCAGGAAGCGCGGCGGAGTGAGATTCACGACGACTGGGTCGCGCACTACGATATCGGCCGATGCATGGCCGACAGCCTTGCTGCTCCACGCCATTGCCATCAGGCGGACGGTACCGTTGAAGTCCGGCATGTCGAAAGTGACGGTGGCGGTGCCGTCAGCCCCTACCTTCACCACGCCCGAATGCAGCGCTACGAGGACGGTGGTGGCAGGCGGGGTACCAAGGCGCGAACCGGCCTCGTCGCCGCCCGACCGCATTGCGCCGGCGAGGCCCTGGGTCGGGTCGATCAGTTGTCCATAGAGGTCACGGAACTCCATGCCGAGCTGGCGCTGGCCGAAGAAATAGCCATCGGGATCGGGCACGGGGAACCTGGTGAGGTTGAGGATGCCGAGATCGACGGCGGCAACCGCGACAAAGGCGGTATCGCCTTCTGCCACGTTGTCGAGCTTGACCGCGGTGGTAAAGCTCTTGCGCGGTAGTGCTTCTTTGGGCGCATCAAGGGTGACACCAAGCTTCAGCGGACCAGGGTCCACATCGGCGAAGGCGAGCCCTAGCGCACGCGCCGGCATCCGCTTCTCCTTGGCGTCGGCCGGGCGATAGAGAACGGCGGTGACATAGGCGCCGGGGCCCCATTGCTCGGTGACCGTCAGATCAACCGTCGTGCCTTCTGTCGGCACCTCGACGGCCTTCATGTCGATGACGCGGTTATCCACCACCATCACCAAGGCGGTACCGGCGAATTGCGGCTCTAGCTTCAGGTGGACAGTGTCACCCAGTCGATAGGCTTCCTTGTCCAAGGCGACAGATAGCGTATCGGGCGTTTCCGAGCCGGCGTCGGGGTAATAATAGCCAGCGTAGAACTCGTAGCTCGACGATGTAGGGCTATCGCCTGTGCTGTCGACCTCGAGCTGGTAGCGGCCCCATTCGATGTTGGCTGCGATCTTGGCCGGGCCGCTGTCGAGCGTATCTAGAGTGCCGTTGGCCACCTCGGCGGTGCTGGAAACGGCTTCCCATTTCCATGCGCCATTGTCGCGGTACCATTGATAAGTGGTGTCGATGCGGCTCAGTCGCCATGTCAGTCCCTCTCGGGCGACCTGCTTGCCTTCAGCATTCACCGTGACGATATCGAATGCGGCGGCGGAGCCTTCTTCGAGGCCGGCGGCGTCGGAGAATTCCGGCTTGATGCCGATACGGTCGCCGTCACTCACCAGGGCGCGGGTGAAACTGCGCTGGACAGGGCGGCCATTCGAGTCAATGAGGTTGAGGACCACTTGTGCTTCGAGCAGCCGAGTAGTGGAACCAGGCATCGGCACAGCGATTTCCACCGCTGCATTTCCGGACTCATCTGTGATGCCAACAACCCCAAGCGACTCGCGGGCGGTTTCGAAGGCATCGTCGGTGCGCCCAAACGTGTAGCCGGGCAGTTCGGGCAGGCTGGCTACTGCCTTAACGACGGAGTCGGCCTCGATGGCGAGGCCGGGTGCCGTGGCGCCATAAAGGTACTTGGCAGCAACAGAGACCTCTGTCGCCTCGTCTGCAATGAGCGCTGCATCTGGTGCCGTCACATCGAAGGCCAGCCTTTCGGGCTCGAAATCCTCGACGAGGAAGCTGATCGACGTTAGGGCCGAATCCTTGGGGTCAGCATAGAAACGGGCCGTCCAAGAGCCACGCATGGCCTCTGCGGGGAGAGGCACGGCGGCGAAATAGCCGCCTGCGCCAGCATCGGGCAGGACCTCATGGGTGGCGACAACGCCATCGGGCCGTTCGATTTCGAGCGTCATGGGCAGGCCGGTTACGGCGGCGGCCTTGGGGTCGCGCAGCACCGCCGTCAAGAATACCGTCTCCGTTGGGCGGTACACGCCACGTTCTGTGGTAGCGTAAAGGTCTAGTGGCCCAGGTGCTTGGCGGCCGGCGACGCCACGATCGGTGAGGTCGAAGGCCGGTTTCGTCACATCGAGGAAAGCATAGTCGCCGTTTTCGGTTTCCGCGGTAACGAGCTGCGCCGCACGTCCACCCTCACCCCGGGCAAGTCCAGGCGCGAAGACCGCTTCGCCATGGATGTCGGTGGTCGATTCACCAAGGATCTCGTTATTGACTGCAACGAGCTTCACCTTGACGCCCGACATGGGCTGGGCCGTCTGCAGCGAGCGCACGAACATGTGCACGCCGTCGTCGCCCGCAATGGTGGTGAGGCCGAGGTCCGAAACGATGAACCACTGCGTGGCCATCGACTGCCAATACTCGTCATTCGCGTTCTCGACCTTGGCGGTGATCACATAGACGCCGGGCGAGAGGCTCTTCACCACTTCGCCTACGGGAATGGCAGTGGTCACCATAACATTGGGCGCGCCCTGTGCGAGGTCGACCTTGCCCTCCCAGCCCATCTCGCCATAGCGGTCGGCGACGTCCTGTGCCGAATATCCGTCGAGAGTGCTCTGGAAGATGCCGCTCCGAACGGCATTGGCGATGTTACGATCGCCGATGCGGTAGATCACCACGTCCGCAGTCTTGGCATTTACCGAGGTGATCGGTAGGCCGCCGCCAAGGCCCGAGGGCATGACATAGGCGGTGTTCGCGAAGCCCACGAAAGGTGTGCGATCGGGGACATAGAGCGCCAGATCGACATCCGTGCGCAGCGTCTCTCCACTCGCCGATGGCAGGCCGGCGCGCAGCTTTAGCTGGTAACGCTTGCCGAACGCTACGCCGGTGACACAAAGTTGAGAATCCGACACGTCGACCGCGACACGGTTGTCGTCGGCAACGGTGACATAGCTCGAAAGGTCGGTGTCGCCGCCCGGAAGCGTCTCGGAAAAAATGGCGCAGATGCGCGGAATGGCTGCCTCGGAATCAACGGAATTGTCGACGACCCGGAAGCCTCGCTCCGCTACAAGTTGCTCAAGGCTTGCGCTGCGGGTGGCGTCATCAACCAATTTGAGGCTGGCGCGCCAAGTGGCGATCGCTTCGCGCCACATCTCGCGATATTCGAGCGACTTGCCGAACAAGGCCAACGCGTCGGCGCGCTCGGCGGTGTCCTCCGTGCGGAGCAGGCCGTTAACGGCAGCCCAACTGCCGACCGACGCAAAATCATAGGCTGCGGAGGAATTGCCATTCGCCACTTCTGAAGCGGCGCGGTCAAGTTGCGCCTTGGACAGTTTCAGCCAGAGGCCTGAATCATTGGCGACGATGCCGAGTGCCTGGCGCCAGGATACGATTGCGGCTGCAGGATTGGCCTTCGAGGCAGCCTCGTCGCCGGCGGTGACCAGATCTGAATAACTCACATCCTTGGGCGCGGGATCTGACTTGGGCAGTCCGACGGCAAAGTTGCGAGCGTTGTCGACGATATCCTGTGCTGGGAAGGGGATGTCTTCGACGCGTGCGGCTTCAATCTCCGTTGACGTCGGGTGCTGGGTGACAATACCAGAGGTTGCCCCCTTGAACGGGCTTTGCTCCCCCGCGGCCGACTTGAGGAAGCACCAGCCAGCCTTCTCATTGAAAGTGAACGCGCGGCAGAGGTTGTCGTCCAGGCAAGCTGCCTCACATGCCTTCAGCGTTACGCCCTTTTCGGTCGCGTAGTCGAAACCGGGCAGATCCGTACCCTTTGACAGGCTGATTGATCGATCCGCGGCATGAATTGGCGCTGCGGAGAAAGCCAAAAGAGCGGCCACGACAAATGCCGTGCCGGAACCGATCAGTCCACGCATAGAAAACCCTCGACCCTGTGTGCCCCACACCGACCATAGGTGCGCATGCAAATCAGGTAAAGGTGCGGCAAGTCTACGCCCGAGAGAGAAAAAATTCGGTCGATGCATCCCGGGGGTAGACAGCCTGGCGCCGCACCGCAGGCTGCACCACGGACCCGTGCATTGGATCGGGGCTATCCGTGCAGTTCGGCCACTTCCATGCAAATTAGCAGATGCTTGCATGCATGGACTTCGGCGGCATTGTGTCTCCCTCGCCTGCGGATTTGTCCAATGCGGAACTTCCGGCTTTCAAGAAGGTGGCCTGGCGTACGGTTCGGACATCTTTTTTGGCGTTCGCGCTGCCTTAACTTTTCATGCACCCAAAGCATTCAGAGCACTTTCACTTAGCCAAGCCTAAGTTCCTCGCAAACTGGAGACGCCCGATGACCACTCTCGAGCGAGACGGCGGCGATTGCGCCGAAGAGCGTCGGCTTGCCTTGTTGCGATCCTACAATATCCTCGACACTCCGCCCGAGGCGCAGTTCGATCGTGTCGCGAGATTGGCTTCCGCTATCCTCGGGACCCCGATGGCGGCAATAACGCTGGTCGATCGCGACCGGCAGTGGTTCAAAGCCGAGGTCGGGATTGGGCGCGCCGAGACCCCACGGCGGGACTCAATTTGCGCATACACGATGCATGGCGACGGGGCGTTGGTGATAGAGGATGCGCGTGAGGACGCGCGTTTCTGCGCCACTGGCCTTGTAACAGGTCAACCGCTTATACGCTTCTACGCCGGTGTGCCGATTAGGGCTCGAGACGGGACGCCACTCGGCGCCCTTTGCTGTATAGATGATCGCCCGCGCACCTTGTCGGAGCGAGAGCTGGGGTTACTGGACGACCTCGCGCAACTCGTAACGGAACAGCTTGAACTGCGCCATATGGCGAGCGAAGACGGGCTCACCGGGGTGCTCAGGCGCTCGGCTTTTTTCGCGGCAGCCAACCGGGATCTGATCCTTGCCCGTCGCAAGGACCGGCAGATGGCGTGCCTGATGATTGATGTCGACCACTTCAAGTCGGTGAACGACCATTACGGCCATGCGACCGGCGACAGGGTACTTGTGGCACTTACCGATACAATTCGCGGTTGCCTCCGCAAGTCTGACGTCATCGGAAGGCTAGGCGGCGAAGAGTTCTGCGTGTTGCTCACCGATAGCGGGGAGAGCGGTAGCCTGGATGTCGCGCGGCGTTTGTTGCGTGCGGTGCGGGCCACGACAGTTGTCGCGCCGGACGGTCAAATGGTCCCCTTCAGCATCAGCATAGGCGGTACCGAGATCACTAGTGTAGACCCAGATATCGGTGCTGTGATCGCACGAGCCGACGAAGCGCTGTATCGCGCGAAGGCGGAGGGTCGGGACTGTCTCAGGTGGCGCGGGCCGGCTTAAGGGCGCCGCGCCGCCGCAGTAGTGCTTGACATCGCTGCGGTTTGTCGCAGGGTCTGGTCCATGACCGACATGCATGACATCGCCCTGCCGCTCGAACCTCCGAAGGATTTTGAATCACTCAGAGCGGCCATTCTTGAGCGCCGTGACAGCCTGCCCAAGCGGTTGGTGCAAGTAGCAGCCTATGCGCTGGACAACCCTGAGGAGATGGCATTTCGCACAGCCGCCGGCATAGCAGCAGCGGCCGAGGTGCAGCCCTCGACCCTGGTGCGTTTTGCGCAGCAGTTCGGCTACGAAGGCTTCTCCAGCCTCCAGCAGATCTTCCGTGCGCGACTTCGAGAACGCAGCAGTTACGAGGATCGCCTGCGGCTGCTCGACGGGCCGGAAGCGACCGAGCCCGAGAGCGCCAGCATTCTGCGTGCGTTTGTTGGAGCGGCACATCGCTCGCTCGATGCCCTGACCGGGGCAGTCGATCCGGTTGAGTTCGAGCGCGCCGCCGAGGTGCTGGCGCGGGCAGATACCATTTACCTTATCGCCAAGCGCCGGTCTTACCCCGTTGCCGCCTACATGGCCTATGCGTTCGGCAAACTCCGGGTGAAGGCGACTATTGTGGGGACAGCGGCGGGCATAGACGAGGACGTTTTGTCGCTGGCCGGCACTGGCGACGCAGCCTTTGCCATCAGTTTTTCACCTTATGCGTCGGAGACAGCGCATCAGGCAAGGAGCCTCGCCGAGCGGGGGGTGTCCGTGGTGTCCCTCACAGATTCTGCCTTTTCGCCGCTCGCGGTGTGCTCGCGCGTGTGGTTCGAAGTTGTAGAAGCGGACCAGGCCGGGTTTAGGTCGCTGTCCGCCAGTATGGCCTTCGCGATGGCGCTGACGGTATCGGTTGCTGAAAAGCGCCGGCATGAACGCCAGCGTTAGTGATGGAACAAATGTACCGTTTGTGGAATGAGCATTCCATCTTGACGGCAGAACGGAACCGATGTTTCGTCCGCTCCAGTTGCAGAGCCGCTTCAGGTGGCCAGACTGAGGAGCCCAGACGTGCAGATTGCCCGCCCCCTCGATGTGATCACCATCGGCCGATCGTCGGTCGACCTCTATGGCCAGCAGATCGGCACACGGCTTGAGGATATCGGCAGCTTCGCCAAGTCGGTTGGCGGCTGTCCGGCCAATATCGCAGTGGGCACGGCACGGCTTGGGCTCAAGTCGGCATTGATCACTCGGGTAGGCGCCGAACAGATGGGTGGTTTCATCTGCGAGCAGTTGGTTCGCGAAGGCGTAAACGTAGCCGGTATCAAGACCGACAAGGACCGCCTGACTGCGCTGGTGCTGCTCGCCGTGGAGGCCGAAGGCGTTTCCCCGATGATTTTCTACCGCACAGATTGCGCCGACATGGCGCTGTCGGAAGACGATATCGACCCGGATTTTATTGTTTCGGCGTCGGCAATAGTGGTTACCGGCACGCATTTTTCCACTGCGAATGCCGCCGCCGCGCAAAAGAAGGCGATCCGAATCGCAAAGGCGTCGGGCAGCAAGGTGGTCTTCGACATCGACTACCGGCCCAATCTTTGGGGTCTCGCCGGGCACGCCGCGGGATTTGAGCGCTATGTGAAATCGTCGCGCGTGACCGAAGCTTACCAATCCATCCTGCCAGATACTGACCTTGTGGTCGGCACCGAAGAAGAAGTGTTGGCGGCTGCCGGGACGGATAGTTTGCCCGAGGCTCTGAAGATCATCCGGTCGCTGACCGCGGCGACAATCGTGCTCAAGCGCGGCTCGAAGGGGTGCATCGTTTACGAGGGCGCGGTCCCAGACGATCTCGAGGACGGTATCGTGGGGGAAGGTTTCCCTATCGAGGTTTACAACGTTCTGGGTGCTGGCGATGCGTTCATGTCCGGGTTCCTGCGTGGCTGGCTGCGCGGGGAGAGCCATTCGGTGTCGGCGACCTGGGCGAATGCCTGCGGTGCTTTCGCGGTGTCGCGTCTCCTTTGTGCACCGGAATATCCGAGCTGGATTGAGCTCAGTCATTTCCTCGCCCATGGCAGCACGGAGCGGGCGCTGCGGAAGGATGAGGAGCTTAACCACCTGCATTGGGCGACCAATCGCCGGGTGGAGATTCCGAATCTTATGGCGCTCGCTATCGACCACCGCATCCAACTCGAGGATTTGCCGGGCGCGACACCCGAGAAGATCAGCGCGTTCAAGAGGCTTGCGGTGAAGGCTGCGAAGCAGGTTGCGGGTGACAAGCCGGGCTACGGCATGCTGCTCGACGATCGCTTCGGCCGCGATGCGCTGTTCGATGCCGGTGAGGCGGGCAACCTCTGGGTTGCGCGCCCGATCGAACTGCCGGGTAGCCGGCCGCTGCGGTTCGAGTTCAGCCAGGATCTCGGTAGCCGACTGATCGATTGGCCGGTCGACCATTGCATCAAGGTGCTGTGCTTCTACCATCCGGACGATACAGCAGAGCTCAAGGCCATGCAGGTCGACAAACTGCGCCAAGCGCAGGACGCGGCGCGCAAGGTCGGCCGTGATTTGTTGATCGAGATCATTGCTGGCAAAGCCGGTCCGCTCGACGACGTAACCATCGCGCGAGCGTTGACCGAACTATATGATGCTGGGCTGCGGCCAGACTGGTGGAAGCTTGAACCGCAGGCGAGGCCTGCCGCCTGGGCGGCGATCGACAATGTCATAACCACGCGCGACCCCTATTGCCGCGGCGTGGTATTGCTCGGCCTCGAGGCGCCGATTGAAGAGCTCGAAAAGGGCTTCAAGGCGGCGCGGCAAGCGAAGTCGGTGAAAGGCTTTGCCGTGGGGCGAACAATTTTTGCCGATGCGGCAAAGGCCTGGCTGATGGGCAACATCGACGATAGCGCGGCCATTGCCGACATGGCTGGCCGCTTCGAGAAACTCACCAAGCTGTGGCTCAGCCTCGGCGCAGAAGCCTGAGACAATCGCGGCGGAAAGCCGGGGAGGATCGACATGACCCAGAAGACCATCCGCCTGACCATGGCGCAGGCACTCGCGAAATTCCTGACGCAGCAGTTCACACTGATCGATGGCGAGAAGCTGCCTCTGTTCGGTGGCGTGTTCGCGATCTTCGGTCATGGCAATGTGGCGGGCGTGGGAGAGGCACTCTACCAAGTGCGCGATACGCTGCCGACCTACCGGGCGCATAACGAGCAGACTATGGCTCACGCGGCGATCGCCTATGCAAAGGCGAATTTCCGCCGCCGAATGATGGCGGTGACCTCGTCCATCGGACCGGGTGCCACGAACATGGTGACGGCCGCCGCGCTGGCGCATGTGAACCGTGTCCCACTCTTGCTTCTGCCCGGTGATGTGTTCGCCAACCGCGCGCCGGACCCTGTGCTGCAGCAGGTTGAGAGCTTCGGTGACGGCACCGTGAGCGCAAACGACGTGTTTCGCCCAGTATCGCGCTATTTCGACCGCATCACCCGGCCGGAACAGCTGATATCGGCGCTTAACCGCACCATGCAGGTGTTGACCGATCCGGCCGAATGCGGCCCGGTGACATTGGCGCTCTGCCAGGATGTGCAGGCTGAGGCCTATGACTATCCCGCGACGCTGTTCGATGAGCGCGTCTGGACGCCGCGTCGTGTGCAGCCGGATGCGGATGAGTTGGCCGCGGCAATAGCCGCGCTCAAGGCGGCGCAGAAACCGGTGATCATCGCTGGCGGCGGTGTGCTTTATTCGGGAGCGGCCGCAGCGCTGAAGGATTTCGCGGCGCGGCACGGAATTCCGGTGATGGAGACCAATTCCGGCAAATCGAGCCTGCCCTTCGTGGACGAAATGAACATGGGTTCGGTCGGTGTCACCGGGTCTTCGGCCTCGAACCTGCTGGCCGAGCAAGCTGACCTAGTGCTCGCCGTAGGTTCGCGGTTGCAGGACTTTACTACCGGGTCGTGGGCACTCTTCAAGAACGAGGCCGTCAAGATTGTTGGGCTCAACGTTCAGCTTTTTGATGCCGGAAAGCATCGCGCGCTGCCGCTGCTGGCCGACGCAAAGGTTGGACTCGAAAAGCTCTCGGCTGGCCTCGCTGGCTGGGCTGCACCATCCGCATGGACAGGGCTGGCAAAGTCTGCCCGCGCCATCTGGCACGGGGAGGTGGCCGCTGTGACGGCGCCGACCAACTCGCTGCCCTCCGATGCGCATGTCATCGGCGCCGTGTTGCGCGGCCGGGGATCGGAAGCGACCGTCGTCTGCGCTTCGGGCGGGTTGCCGGGCGAACTCCACAAGCTCTGGCAATCGGGCAAGCCGGGCAGCTATCACATGGAATATGGCTTCTCGACCATGGGCTACGAGATTGCCGGCGGCCTTGGCGTCAAGTTGGCGCGGCCCACTGACGACGTCGTCGTGATGCTCGGTGACGGCAGCTACATGATGGCGAATTCCGAAATCGCCACCTCGGTGATGTTGGGCAAGAAGCTGACCATCGTCGTGCTCGACAATCGTGGCTTCGGCTGCATCAACCGGCTGCAGATGGCTACGGGTGGCGCGAACTTCAACAATCTGTTGAAGGACACGTTCCACGAAGTGCTGCCGGAGATCGACTTTGCCAAGCACGCCGAAGCCATGGGCGCGTGGTCGAAGAAGGTTGCGTCGATTGCCGAACTCGAGGCGGGCCTCGCCGAGGCCAAGGAGATCGAGCGGACGACTGTGCTGGTTATCGATACCGATCCGCTGATTACGACCGAGGCCGGTGGGCATTGGTGGGACGTGGCGGTACCTGAGGTGTCGGTGCGACCGCAGGTGAATGCGGCACGCAAGGCCTATGAAGAGGCGCTCGACGGACAGAAGCTCTAGGTCGGTGCAGGGCTCTTTTGCCTTTCCCAAGCCCAGACAGGCGATATCAGAATTGGAGAGGACGAATACATGAAGGCCAAACTTGGCATGTCGCCTATCGCATGGTGGAACGACGACCTCGTGGAATTGAGCGACGATGTGAGCCTCGAAGAGTGCCTGAGGCAGTCGCGATCTGCGGGCTTCACCGGCATGGAGAAGGGCCGCCGCTTTCCGGACGATCCGGCGGTGATGCTGCCGATCCTCAAGGCAGCCGATGTGACGCTGTGCGGTGGCTGGTTTTCGGGCACGCTCTCCACCGAGGAGTTGAGCGCCAACAAGGACCGCATCCAGCCGATGATCGACTTGTTCAAGGCGGTCAATGCGCCTTGCATCGTTTATGGCGAAGTGGGTCGCTCGATCCAGGGCGACCGCTCGAAGCCGTTGGCGGACAAGGCCGTGCTCTCGGATGACGAGATGAGGGCCTATGCGAAGAAGGTTAATGCATTCGGCGAATGGTGCGCTGAGCAGGGCATGCCGCTCGCATACCATCACCACATGGCGGCGGTGGTGCAGTTTGAGCATGAACTGGATGCCTTCATGGCGGCCTCTGGCCCCGGTATTCCGCTGCTGCTCGATGCCGGGCACCTGGCGTTTGCCGGTGGTGATGTGCTGGCCGCCATCGACCGCCATCATGCGCGGATTTCGCACGTGCATGTGAAGGACATCCGCAGCTCGGTCGTGGATTCACTCGACTGGACCAAGCAAAGCTTCCTCGACGCGGTGGCGCTCGGTGCCTTCACCGTGCCAGGCGATGGATCGCTGGATTTCGGTGCGATCGTGCAGCGCTTTGCCGACCATGGCTATGAAGGCTGGTTTGTAGTCGAAGCCGAGCAGGACCCGAAGGCCAATCCGCCGCTGAAGATGGCGCAGGTTGGCCACAAGGAACTGATGCGAGTGATGACCGCCGCCGGCTACACAGTCGAAACCCAAGGCTTTCCGAAGGACTGACCCATGGCGAACCTCAGGCTCAAGCGTCCTACCGATGGGCACATCACGGTCACCCCGCAGTCGGCGGGCTGGACCTATGTCGGCTTCGAGGTGCTGACACTCGAGCCGGGCATTGTGTATCCCGGCGCTACGGGCGACAAGGAACTCTGCATCGTGCTGATTACCGGCCGCGCGGAGCTATCGGTCGAAGGCGAGGTCTTGGGCGAAATCGGCGAACGCCTGAGCCCGTTTGAGGGTAAGCCTGCCGCGGCCTATGTGCCGGCCGGCAAAGCCTGGTCGATCAAGGCGCGGAGCAGGGTCGAGATCGGTCTATGCACGGCACCTGGTGGTGGCGATTACGCGCCGCACATCATCGACGTGCCGGACCAGATCACCCGAGGCAAGGGATCGAACACTCGGTACGTCACCAACATCCTGCCAGAGACGGCGCCGGCGCAATCGCTACTGATAGTAGAAGTGATCACGCCGGGCGGCAATACCTCGTCGTACCCGCCGCACAAGCACGATACCGAGAACCTGCCCCACGAGTCCTTCCTCGAGGAGACGTACTATCATCGGTTGAACCCGCCCCAAGGATTTGCGGTGCAGCGCGTTTATACCGATGACCGCAGTCTCGACGAGGCGCTGGTGATCGAGGATGGCGACGTGACGCTGGTACCCAAGGGCTATCATCCGGTCGGCACCATGCATGGCTATGACCTCTACTATCTCAACGTCATGGCCGGGCCGGTTCGGACGTGGAAGTTCCACAATGCGGTCGAACACGAGTGGCTGCTGGAGTAATCGGCTAAGTCGACCTTACTCCGGCTTGACGGTGAAGGGTCGCACCCGCAGGCTCCTCCCAAAAAGGGAAGGAGACCCGAATGGCGACGAACGCGCATGGCCCATCCGAGGCGCTGCGGCAGCGCTTGATTGCTGAGTTCAGCTTCCAGATTTCTGTCGATGTCGACACGATCAAGCAGGGCTTGGTCGTTGCCGCCGCCGCTCTGGCCGGTGGCGTGGACATCGTCGAACTCGGTACGCCGCTCCTCAAGTTCGAGGGGGTGCACAACGTTGTGCCGGCGTTCCGGAAGGTATTTCCGGATGCCATCCTCCTCGCCGACATGAAGACCATGGATGGCGGGGGTGGCGAGGCCCGCAAGGTCTTCGAGGGTGGTGGCAACATCATCGATTTTCTCGCGCTCGCGGGCGTCGCATCGGCCCGAGGCGCTGTGGCGGCGCGCGACGAGTTCCGCGAACGACAACCGAAGGTTCCGCGACTGGTGTTCGCTGACATCCTGTTGCCACAGCAGGGTCCCGCTGGTCCGGCGATCGATTCCGCCGAGATGATGCTCGCAGCTGGTGTCGACGGAATCGGGGTGCACCTGCAACTCGATGCGCGGGTGGCGGACCCGCTGCTGTTCAACTCTAGTTACTTTCCCGATGTGGTCGCTGCTGTAAAGGAACGGGTCGGGGGAAGGGCCTCATTGCAAGTGGTCGGTGGGCTCAGCATAGCACGGGCCAGGGGGCTCGTGGATAAAGGCCTCAAGGCCTTCGTGATCAGCGGCAACATGGGGCATCCCGATACCCTTGCCCGCTACGGCAACCCCCCGGGGGATATCGAGCGCTTCGTCGCCGATTTCATCGCTCAGGTCGGCGGCATATAAGGACGAGGGCTCCGCGGCGCGAGGCCGGGAGCCCTGTTTGTTGTCAACCGGTTGGCTCAGTCGAGGATTTCGGAGACTTTTACCAGTCGGCCTTCGGCTGCGGACTTGACCGCAGCGTCGGCAAGTACAAGGGCGGCGAGCCCGTCTTCGCCACTCGGCGCGGCTTCGCGCTTGCCCGAGAGAGCGTCGATGAAAGCGGCGATCTCGTTGGCATAGGCCTGCGTATAGCGAGTCATGAAGAAGTCCAGCAACGGCGGGCGGGTATAGCCCTTGGCGTTGGCGACTTCGATCGACACGGCGCGCTGGTTCTCGGCGGACACGGCTCCGAGCGAGCCGTGAGCCTCGATGCGCTGGTCATAACCGTAGGATGCGCGACGGGTGTTGGAGATGGTGGCGTGCTTGCCGGACTTGGTGGTGAGCACGACGCTGGCGCTGTCATAGTCACCGGCCGTGCCGATGGCGGGGTCGACGAGCACAGAACCTTGCGCGAAAACCGCATTGATCTCTTCGCCCAACAGGAAGCGCGCCATGTCGAAATCATGGATGGTCATGTCGCGGAAGATGCCGCCCGAGCGCTTGATGTAGTCGACCGGCGGCGGCGCCGGGTCGCGGGAGATAATCGTGACCATCTCGATGGTGCCGATCTGGCCGGCCGCAATCGCGTCCTTGACGGCCATGAAATGCGGGTCGAAACGGCGGTTGAAGCCAACCATCAACTTGGTGCCGTTCGTCTTCACCGTCGCAAGGCAGGCGCGGACGCGGGCGACGCTCAGGTCAACGGGTTTCTCGCAGAATATCTGCTTGCCGGCATTCGAGAATTTCTCGATCAAGTTGGCATGGGTATCGGTGGGGGTGCAGATAACCACGGCGTCGATATCGGGCGAAGCGGCGATTTCGTCGATGGTACGGATGGCGCAGCCATACTGAGCCGCGAGGTCGGCGGCGGCCCTCTCCATCGGGTCCGCAACCGCTACGAGGTTGGCAGACGGATTGGATGTGACAGCCTTGGCATGCACCTTACCGATACGGCCGGCGCCCAGAAGTGCGAAACGGAAAACGGACAAGCGAACCCCTCCATAGGTTCCGGCGCGTTGCGCGCGGGGATTTCGGGCTGACGAACCATATGTTCGAGACCCATGTCAACTTCGAATGAATGTTCCAAAAACACCACGATACCGCGGGTGGTCACTTAGGGAGAAACGGGGAGTTGACAAGCCGGGGTTGCGGGCGCACCGGTTTGCTCAAGAAAGAACACGCCATGGTTACGCTCAAGCAAATCGCGAACGCCGTAGGAGTATCGACGGCCACCGTATCGCGCGTCCTCAACTTCGATACCACGCTGTCGATAACCGCCGGCAAGCGTCAGGCAATCATCGAAGCCGCTGAAGCGATGAACTATGCTACTCCGCGCAACCGGAACCGCGCGAACCAGCAGGGGCTCAATCGGTTGGCGCTGGTTCATTTTCTCAGTCCTGACCAAGAGCTTGTAGACCCATATTATGTGGGCCTCCGGCTTGGGATTGAGCGCAGGTGCCAGGCGCTGAAGATCGAAACCGTTAAGGTTTACCATACACAGTCGCTGCCCGATGCATCGGTCCTGCAGAGTGCGTCAGGTGTGATTGCAATCGGCGCACACAGCGACCACGAGATCTCCTGGCTGAAGGCGCATTCCCGGCACCTGGTGTTTGCTGACTTCGCACCGGTTGATGGCGAGTTTGACGGCGTGCTCAGTGATCTTGCGCTTGCCACTCGCAAGCTTCTTGGAGCCCTCCAAGCCATGGGATACAAGCGACTTGGTTTCATCGGTTGGGCGGAAGATGATGCGGCCGATCCGTTCGGCGAGGTTCGATGCCGCACATTCATTGATTGGATGAAGCAGCGGGCCCTGTTCGATCCGGCACTCTGTCTCACCGAACGCAGCATTGAACGCAATACAGAACGTACCGGTTACGACCTCGCCTGCCGTATGCTCGACAGCAACACCCGACCGGAAGCTATCGTCACCTGCAACGACAATATCGCTGTTGGTGTCTATCGGGCATTGCACGAGGCGGGGCTGCGAATTCCCAACGACGTTGCGATTGCCAGCTTCAACGATATTTCGGTGGCCCAGTTCATGAATCCGCCGCTTTCGACCGTGCACCTGCCATCGGAGGAAATCGGAGAGACGGCCGTCGAGCTTCTGCTTGAGCGGATTTCGGGCCGCGAGCTTGCCAAGCGCATCACATTGGCGGCGCCAATCATCTGGCGAGGAAGCACACCGCATCCGCCGGCAAGCCATTGAAAACACTGGCGATAAAAATTTACTGAAAAACTTGCCAGCCGCTCGAGCGCGGGCTATGAATCCTATGGATAGGGCGAGTGCCCATCTGTACTGGGAGGTATATCCATGAATATGTCCACGAACGGCTGGCGCCGTTTGATTGGTGCTGCCGTGATGGCGGGTGCCAGCATGCTGTCTGTGTCGGCCGCACTGGCCACCGAAATCACCGTGTGGTGCTGGGCGCCGGAGTTCAACGGCGCTGCGATGAAGGCGGCGGCCGAGGCCTATGCCAAGTCAAATCCCGATGTCACACTCAACATCGTCGACTTCGACAAGGGCGCACTCGAGCAAAAGCTGCAGACTCAACTCGCTGCCGGCATCACAACCGACCTGCCCGATATCGTCCTCATCGAGGATTATGGTGCACAGAAGTACCTGCAGTCGTTCCCTGGGGCGTTCGAATCGTTAACCGGAAAGGTCGACTACTCGAAGTTTGCTCCCTACAAGGTGTCGTTGGCCACCGTCGGCGACAATACATACTCGCTGCCGTTCGACTCGGGTGCAACGGGTCTGTTCTACCGCACCGACCTGCTCGATAAGGCTGGCTTCAAGCCCGCTGACCTCGAAGGGATTACTTGGGATCGCTTTATCGAGATCGCGAAGGAAGTCGAAGCCAAGACCGGTCAGAAGATGATCGATATCGACATCAATGACGCCGGCGTAATCCGCATCATGCTGCAGTCTGCGGGCAGCTGGTACTTCAATGCTGACGGTTCGCCAAACATCGTCGACAATGCCGTTCTCAAGGCGGCGTTGACCACCTACCAGAAGATTCTGCAGTCGGGCATCTACAAGCCGGTTTCGGGCTGGAATGACTACACTGCGGCCTTCATGGGCGGCGAAGTCGCATCGGTCTATACTGGCGTATGGATCGTTGGTGGCATCAAGGGCAACCAAGAGTTGTCCGGCAAGTGGGGTGTGGCGCCCATTCCGAAGCTCGATGGCGTCGAAGGCGCGACCAACTTCTCGAACCTCGGCGGTTCCAGCTGGTACGTGCTTGCGTCTTCGCCGAACAAGGACGCAGCGATCGACTTCCTTAACAAGGTGTGGGCCGGTGACGTGGACTTCTATCAGAAGATCCTCGTCGGCCAGGGCGCTTTCGGTACCTGGATGCCGGCGCGTGAAGGCGATGCGTACAAGTCCGCGGACCCGTTCTTCTCGAATCAGCCCGTTTGGCAGAATTTCTCTGATTGGGTACAGAAGATCCCCGGTGTGAACTACGGTATCTTCACCAACGAGGCCGACCAGGCAGTATTGGCGCAGATTCCGGCGATCCAAGCTGGTGGCTCGATCGAGGATGCCATCAAGGCTATCGACGCGCAGATCCAGCAGCAGATTCAGTAATCTGGATTTGGAGCAGGCGGAATTCGCCTGCTCCCCTCCCGACGACCGCCCCATTTGATCATGGAGCGGTCGTCTCCGTAAGCTCCGACGCGTCCTTCAGAACCGAAACTGCGGGGGTTTTCTTGTCTGGCACCAGGCTCGCGCGCAACGAACAGATCAATGGCTGGTTGTTCATTGCTCCCTCTGTGCTCCTGATCGGCATCTTCCTGGTCTATCCGATCCTCTGGTCGCTCTGGATGAGCTTCCAGGTCGGCAAGGGCATGAACTTCTCGTTTGGCGGCTTCACCAACATCATCCGCCTGACCAAAGATCCAATCTTCCAGATCGCACTCACCAACACTCTGATTTTCTTAGTGTTTCAGGTGCCGATCATGCTGACGTTGGCCCTGCTCCTTGCCTCAGCGCTTAACGATCCCAAGCTCAAGTTCCGTGGGTTCTTCCGAACCGCGATCTTCCTGCCCTGCGTCACGTCACTCGTCGCCTACTCAGCACTGTTCAGGTCGATGTTTTCCAATGAGGGCGTTGTCAACAAGACGCTGATGGCGATGCACATCATCGACCAACCGATCCTTTGGACGTCGGATCCTTTCTGGGCGAAGGTGCTGGTTATTAGCGCGATCACGTGGCGCTGGACCGGCTACAACATGATCTTCTACCTGGCAGCGCTTCAGAATATCGATCGCTCGATTTATGAAGCGGCCAAGATTGACGGCGTACCGGCCTGGGCGCGATTCACGCAGATCACCGTGCCGATGCTTAAGCCTGTGATCCTGTTCACATCGGTGACCTCTACCATAGGTACGCTGCAGCTATTTGACGAGGTGTTCAACATAACCGAAGGCGGGCCAGCCAACGCCACTATGACGCTGTCGCTCTACATCTACAACCTCACTTTCCGCTTCATGCCGAGCTTCGGGTACGCGTCGACCGTATCGTATGTGATCGTGGTTGGGGTCGCGATCCTGAGCTTCGTGCAGTTCTACCTCGCTCGCGAGAGGAGCCGCGCATGATCGCACGCATCCTAACGCGCGGGTCGCTTTACGTTCTGATGTCGCTCGTCGCTTTCGTTTCCGTTTTTCCATTCTACTGGATGATCGTCGGCGCAACGAACACATCGTCGGACGTAATTCGTGGAAAGCCAACTTTCGGGACGGCGTTGTTCGACAACATCGCGCACTTCTTCAATCTGTTCGACGTCCCGAGGGTCCTGCTCAACACCACAATCATCGCTGTCGTTGGCACTGTTCTGACACTCGCACTCTCATCGCTGGCTGGGTACGGATTCGAGATGTTCCGCTCGAAGTTCCGTGACAAGCTGTTCGGCCTTATGCTGACGATGTTGTCGATCCCTTTCTCAGCGCTGATGATCCCGTTGTTCATCATGATGTCGCAGGCTGGGCTGATGAACACGTTCGTCGGCATTATCTTGCCCGGCATTGCGTCGATCTACATCATTTTCTACTTCCGGCAGGCGACCAAGGCGTTCCCGAGCGAACTGCGGGATGCTGCAAGGATCGATGGACTCAAGGAATGGCAGATCTTCCTCTATGTCTATCTCCCCGTGATGCGGTCGACTTATGCGGCGGCGACGATCATCGTGTTCATGGCCAATTGGAACAACTACCTGTGGCCACTGATCATCTTGCAGTCGAACGAGAACAAGGTCATCACGCTGATCATTTCTTCGATGCGATCCGGCTATAATCCGCAGTTCGGTGCGGTTATGGTGGCTGTTGTTCTTGCCACGCTACCAACCCTCTTCATCTTCTTTGCTCTGCAGCGTCGCTTCGTTGAAGGCCTGCTCGGTTCGGTCAAATAAGGTTGCCCATGCGTTCGCTCGTGCCATTCACCCATGGCTGGCTGTTCAATGCCGACTACACTGCCGCCACGATAGCCGACCAAGGTGCAGTTGGGACTGCCGTGACTTTGCCGCACACAGCGGTAGAGCTGCCCTTCTCATATTTCGACGAGACCACCTATTGGAGGCCTTTCCTCTATCGGAAGAGCTTTGAGTTCGAGTCGGGTTGGGCCGGCAAGGAGGTGTCGCTGGTATTCGATGGCGCGATGGCGAATTCCAAGGTTTTCCTGAATGGCGACGAGATTGCGTCGCACCAAGACGGCTATACGCCATTCGAGGTGCGGCTCACTGGCAGGCTCAAGGTTGGCAGCAATCTGATCTCTGTCGTCCTCGATGGCAGCGAGAACCCACGGATCCCGCCCTTCGGTGGACAGATCGATTACCTGACGTATGCTGGCATCTATCGGGAAGTCTGGCTCAAGGTGGTCGAGCCTGTGTCGATAGGTAACGTGAAGATCGAGACGCCGGACGCGCTTGCCACGGAAAAGACTGTTACAGTACGCGTTACGCTCAGCAACCCTGCATCCGCGGCGTTTTCCGGAGCGCTGGTTGCTACGATCCGAGATGCGGCTGGCGCAGTGATCGCGACTGTGGAGAAGGCGGTCAGCAGCGAGGAGATGTCTTTCAGCTTCACCGGTCTCAAAGGTCTTACGCTGTGGGAGCCAAATGCACCGACGCTGTATACGCTGGACGTGACGTTTGGCGGTGACAAGGTAATAGAGCGCTTCGGGTTCCGGACGGCGGAGGTCACGCCCGAGGGTTTCAAACTCAATGGCAAGCCGCTGAAGATTCGTGGGCTTAACCGCCATCAGTCCTTCCCATATGTCGGCTACGCGATGGGCAAGTCTGTGCAAGAGCGGGATGCCGAGATCCTCAAGCACCAATTGCACGTGAACCTGGTGCGTACCTCGCACTATCCCCAATCGAAGCATTTTCTTAACCGGTGCGACGAGCTCGGACTTCTGGTGTTCGAGGAGATCCCGGGTTGGCAGCATATCGGTGCCGCCGAGTGGAAGGCGCAGGCTGTAGACAATGTGGCCGCCATGATTAGGCGTGATTGGAACCACCCCTCGATCATCCTCTGGGGCGTGCGTATCAATGAAAGCCAGGACGATCACGACTTCTATGCCGAGACCAATCGTGTGGCGCGTGAGCTTGATTCGACCCGTCAGACGGGTGGGGTGCGATACATCACCGACAGTGAACTGCTCGAAGACGTGTACACGATGAACGACTTCATCCTCGGTAACGAGGAACTCGGTGGAAATCGGCCGCGAACTGCGCTGCGCCCGCAGCAGGAAGTTACTGGCAAGAACCACAATGTGCCCTACATGATCACAGAGTTCGGCGGGCATATGTACCCGACGAAAATCTATGACCAAGAGCAGCGGCAGGCCGAGCATGTGCGCCGGCACCTCGATGTTCTGAATGCGGCCTATGGTGACTCGTCGATCTCAGGTGCTATCGGTTGGTGCGCGTTCGACTACAACACCCACAAGGATTTTGGTTCGGGTGACCGTATCTGTCACCATGGCGTGATGGACATGTTTCGCGAACCAAAGTTTGCAGCCTTTGCCTATGCCAGCCAGTGTGAACCGGACGAGGACGTCATCCTCGCGCCAGTGACCTTCTGGGCACGTGGTGAGCGCAACATAGGCGGTGTTCTTCCGCTGCTGATCCTCACAAACTGCGATGAGGTGGAGTTGCAGTATGGCAACTACCCGCCAAAGCGCGTTGGTCCGGATCGCGAGGCATTTCCTCATCTGCCGCATCCACCGGTGATCGTCGACCGTCGGCATTTCAGCGCCGAGGAGTTGGGGCTGTGGGGCATGCGCTGGGAGGCTGCGCGGATTACCGGGTATGTCGACGGCAAGGCCGTGAAAACAATTCACTATGCCGATGACCCGGTGCCGGTCGAACTCGAAGTGGTGGCAGATGCCGCAGAGCTTGATGGCAGCAAGAAGGACAGCACCCGGGTAATAATCCGTGTGAAGGACCAAGCTGGCCACAAGCTGCCGTTCCTTTTTGACCCAGTGACGATCAGCGTCGAGGGGCCGGCAAGGCTTCTGGGTCCGTCCACGGTACCGCTGCGTGCCGGAGCGACAGGATTTTGGATCGAGACAACAGGTGGCGCCGGCACGGTCAAGGTGACCGTGGGGCTGGAGAGACTGGGCAGCAAGACGCTGGCCTTTTCGGCAAACTGACGGGAGAGGGCGATGAGCGGTTTGAAGCTGCGCGGGGTTCGGAAATCCTACGGCAATGTTCAGGTGCTGAAGGGTATCGACCTCGATATCGATAGCAAGGAGTTCGTTGTGTTCGTTGGCCCGTCGGGCTGCGGCAAGTCAACCTTGCTCCGAATGATCGCGGGTCTTGAAGATATCACAGACGGAGATATTGCCATTGGCGGGCGGCGGGTCAACGATGTTGACCCGTCGAAGCGTGGCATAGCCATGGTGTTCCAGTCCTATGCGCTCTATCCGCACATGACTGTTCGAGAGAACATGGGCTTTGCCCTGAAATTCGCCGGTGTGCCCAAAGCGGAAATTGAAAAGCAGGTGCAGGAGGCAGCAAAGATCCTGGAACTGCAGCCGCTGCTCGAGCGCCGGCCCAAGGAATTGTCCGGTGGCCAACGCCAGCGCGTGGCTATTGGCCGCGCCATCGTACGCCATCCGCAAGTGTTCCTGTTCGACGAACCGCTCTCCAACCTAGATGCGGAGTTGCGCGTCCATATGCGCATCGAAATCGCCAAGTTGCACAAGGAGCTTCAGACGACGATCATCTACGTGACGCATGATCAGGTCGAGGCAATGACACTTGCAGACAAGATCGTGGTGCTGCGTGGCGGGGAAATTGCACAGGTCGGCACGCCACTGAAGCTCTATGACGACCCGGACAATCTGTTCGTAGCGGGTTTCATAGGTTCGCCAAAGATGAACTTCCTCAAGGGTCAGTTGGAGAATGAGCGTGTGGTCCTTCCCGAATATGGCAATATCAGCTTCCCGGCCTCAGTCTCCGCATCGGCTCCGCAAGAGGTGACGGTTGGTATCCGACCCGACGCCTTCGACGCAGGTGGTTCGGAGCAACTGCCGCTGAAGGTCGAGATCGTCGAGCACCTTGGTAACGAGACATATGCGTATGGCCGTTTGGGTTCGGGCGAACTGCTTACCATCGCGACCGACAACGACCGCCAGGTGAAGCCAGGCGACGATTTCGTGGCGCGGTTCAACCCGAGCTCGTTGTTGCTGTTCAGTGAAGACGGCCAGCGCATCCGCTGAGCTAGACCAATGGCACGGCGCGGGTTCAACCCGTCCCGGTCAGCAAGTGAACGGGTGGTGCAACTGGTGCATCGACCGTCGGCGCCTCGGAGAGGCCAGGACAGAGGGTGGCCAGCCCCTCTGTCAGGAGGGTCGCGGGCAGCGCCTTGGCGAACAGCCAGCCCTGCGCGAGGAACACCCCGCGAGCGACGAGTGCTGCTCGCTGTTCCTGCGTCTCGACACCTTCGGCAATTATCTCCAACCGCCGGGTACGAGCAATATCGATGATATGGTCGATGACCTGGCCGCCGAAACTGGTGCGGGCGAGCCCTGCGACGAAGGCGCGGTCGATCTTCAGGTAGTCGAGGCTCAGCTTTTCGAGGTAGGCGAGATTGGAATAACCCACTCCGAAATCGTCTATACCCACCTGGAACCCAGCGCCTCGGAGCATAGCTATGCTGTCGAGTTCGGCATCGAGCTTCACCTCGATGCGCTCGGTGACTTCGAGATGGATTGCAGACGGCGGAATGCCATGTTGCAGGCATAGCTGGATCAGCCCGGGGGCGAAGTCTGGCGCGACCAGATCGGTCGAGGTTACGTTGATGCTGAGGAAGAAGTGCCGGCGTGCGGCAACGGTGGCACCGAGTTCCGCAAGTGCTGAGGTCACTACTGCATTCGTCAATTGCCGGATGAGGCCATGCTGCTCGGCAATCGGCACGAAGATATCGGGTGAGATCAACTCGCCATTCGGGCGTCGCCAGCGCCCAAGAACCTCGGCTCCCACCCACTCGCCGCTGCGCATGTCGACGATCGGCTGATAGACGGTCGAGATCTCGCCGCGTTTCAGCGCGCTCCGGAACAGCGCGGGCAACGAGCCGCGGGAAGCGAGGGCTCGCAGTGTCAGGAAGAGGCAAGCAAGGCCGGCGAGGAGGCCGACAGGAAGGAGCAGCGCGGCCAACTCCCAGAACTGCGCCGTCTGCGCGGCACGCGGTACTGCGGCATAGGCGAAGTGATCCCACCGCTCTGAGCGCGCCCATGTGACGATGTGGCCGGACTCGACGAAGGTATCAGTGTCCTTGCGCGGATCGAGCGGGATGTTGTGCCAGTCGAACGTCGTGGCGCCCCGTGACAGTATGGTGTCGCGGGTCGAATCGGAAATGATGCCCTCTGGCTGGGTGGTGTCGGTGCGATCGAAGGAGAACAGCAGGTCCGGGTGGACGAGGGCGGTGTAGCCCTCGGGGTTGGAGACAAGCAGCAGCGGGGAGCGACGTGCTTCCGCCAGTGTCCGGCCACGTCGGAACGCGGTGCCCGACGCGCTGATGAAATCCGGCGGTCCGACATGGGTGGGCACACTGCCGAGCGACGAGCATTGCAGAGCATTGCGTGTCAGGTAGCCAACGCCCTGCAGCAGTCCGGAACTGAGGTCGACGCTGCGCATGAAATCGACCGCCGCTTTCGAGCAGGCCTGCGACGGGGCGTAGACATGCATACTCTTGAAGGCGTGGTTGATCTGTTCAGTGATCTGCCCGGCACGATCCAGCGCCACCTCAGCCAGAACCGTGGTGCGTTGGGTCTGATCGTGCCAGCTCATTTGATGGGCGGCGGTAAGGGCGAGCAGGAGCGGCGTCACAATGGACGCGACCGCCGCCAACCGGTGCACCAAGCGTTGAACGCGCACAAACTGCTCCCAAGGTCTCCAGTTTTGCCATGATGTCGTTAACAGGGACTTCCACCCTTGCTGCGTGGTTCTGGTGAAAGCTCGGGTTCGGTTACCGGTTTATGCGCAGCGCGGCATAAATTTGCCCAAGTGTGTCTGGAGGCTCGACGCCAAGACGCGGTGTGAGGAGCGCCAGAGGGATCTGCCGAGTGCCACGGGAACACCGGCTAGGGCCAGAGTTGCGAGGACGCTAGGGCGGAGAGGGGCACTGTTCAATCTTCAAATCGAACGCGAGCCACTCGAACGTCTCACCCGCCACCCCGCCCCATGCCGCTGGTGCGGAAACAGGCGTCTGCAGTGGTCGAGGGCAGGAAGAGGCCGACCAAACGCGCCCCACGGCGCGGGCCGCGGGGGGATTCGGGGTAGAGCGGTCCGGCGAGGCTTCAGGCCACGCGGGTAGTCCGCAGATAAAAGGCCGTCGCCTCGCCGGACTGCCGAAGATTTTGGGCCGGAGCGCGAGGAAGCATAGCAAAGCCTTGCAGTGCGCAATCAAGCACAACCCTGCACGCCCGTATGGGTGCTGACGCTGTCGGCTTGCCGCAGAGCGACCCCCGCGACCTTCGGATGCAGCGCCGACCGTTCGTCGCGACCGCGCTCTAGCACTGCATTACGCCCAGTATAGCCGCTGTGGCGACGACGGGGATAGATTATTGGCTGAAGTGCGGAGGCGAGGGCTGGGCTGGTGGCGAGGGCTGCGCCGCCCGAAGCGACAGGGTGCGCTTCCGCTTCCGCAGTTTGTCGATGTAGCGCTGATAGTTGGGATAGCGCAGGCGATGCCGCTTGCCGTGACCGTGGGGACCGGGTCGGGGGTGCAACTCATCCCTAACCGCGGGCACAGCCTTTGCGCGGTAGAGCATAAGCCCAGCGCGCGCCACGATTTCAGCCATTGATAGTGACGGCTCCAAATCACCCGCGCGGCCGCCGCCGGGGAAGCGCGACAGGCCGCGACGCACCTGTGCAATCAGTGCATTGGACACGGGACGGCCGAACACCAGGGCCACCTCGGCGTGACATATGGCGTTTTTAGCGACGTGGAGTGCCTTGGCCTGTCGATCGGACAGGATCGGCGCCCCGCGGGTTGCCGAATCCGGGGCTTGCGGGTGAGCGGATGATTGGGTCGATGTTTCGCTCTCTGTCATGGCTTTGACCACTGTGATGGCCAAGCATAAACCCGCCCGGGGGCAGCGGGGACAGATTGTGCAGCGGTCTCGCCGGTGGTTCGAAACCAAGCGGGCGCCCGGAGATCCGGACGCCCGCCAACCAATGGGTCAAGATAGGCCGCGCTTACCAGATCTTGCCGCCAAGCTTGACGCCGACGCCATTGCTGGTCGTTGTCTCGCCATAGCTGCCGTCGAAGTAGACCCGAACCGTAGCGTTGTCGTCGTTGATCAGATCGACGCCGGCAGACAGCTTGAGCAACGCGTTATCCATGTCGGAGGTTACGGTGTACGTGTCGTCCGACCCCAGCAGACGTGCCGTCGCCTCGATGTCGTTGCCTGTGCTCAGTGCCGCACCCACGCGGACGAAGCCGCGAGCCACGATGTCTTCCTTGAGATCGACTTCCCCACCCAGTTCGAGAGCGGGAGTAATGGTGGCGATGAAGGCCGAACTCGCCTCAATGCTCTGCGCAGAAACGCCGCCCTGTTCGTCATAGGCGCCGATATTGAACTGGGTCAGGTCGAGATCGAGGATCGGCTTGGCATAGACGTCGCCATACTCGAAGCCGTAGGCAACGCTCATCCGTGCCGACACAAAGTTGGTGTTGCCGCTGCCCGTTATGGTTTCGTCCAACCCACCAAAATCGACCACACGAACCGAGTCCGTCGTGCCGTAACCGGCAGTTATCGCGCCACCGAGAACGACGCCGTCCCGCTCATACTTCAGCACCGCACCAATCTCGCCGGCTGCGCTGTCAGAGCTGGCCTGGGCCTCGGTTTCGGCGCTTGCAGTGGTGTAGCCGACTGCAACACCGAAGCGAAGGTCGTCACCGATTGCCCACTGGCTACCGGTGGCGACGCTGCCCCAGGTCTGGGTGAAGCCCACTGCGTCGTCCGTCGCGTCGCGCTGCAGTTTGCCACCCGAAACGCTGACCCAGGTGCACTCGCCCTCGGCAGTCACGCGATAGGCACCATCCTGCACCTTGCAGCTGAAGAGCTTGTTGGTGAACAGCGCATTCTGAGCGATCTGGCTGGCGGCGTTATCGGCAACGATCTCTGGAGACAATTCCTCCATCGCCGACTGATACTCTTCCTCAGTCGTGAGGTTGGCCAGAGCCGCCAGGATCGGGGCGATATCTGTATTGCCGGCATCGTAGGCCTCAGTGAGGGCATCGCCGACGCTGCTGCCATTGCCCTCGGCAAAATCTGGCGAGAAATCGTAGCCATTGATGTCGACCACGACGTCGGTGTCGTTGACGTAGAGGATGTCGGCGTCGACGATGAGGTTGGCCAGCGTCAGGTTACGCTCATCGAGCCACCAGGAACTGAGTACCGTCACTTCGGTCGGCACCAGTGCAGTCATGAAATTCAGCTGCAGCTTGCCGTCGAGTTCGGCATTTCCGTCAAGCTGGACATGGTCGGCATCGGTTCCATCCACGTCTATGAGCAGAATGCCATCCTCGTTTTGGATGTAGCGTGACTGCAGGTAGGCGTCCTCGATGGCACCGGAACCACCGGGTGACAGGGTCCCGCGGTTGTGGAACACACCATCGCTGAAGCTGGTGAGGCTGGTGATGTTGTAGACGCCGCCGACTTCGTTAATGAAATCCGGCGTGCCACTGTTGAACTCTATGGCACCACTAATCGTGCCATAGTTGTACACGGTGGTGCCGTTGTAGCCCGTGGTCTGCAGGGCAAGGCCCGGGCCGCCAGTGATGGTGCCGTAGTTGGTGAGTGTGGAGCCTCCAACCGCGTGAAGCAGGATGGCTGCGACGTTGTTGTCCTTCACCTCGGCGTCTTCGCCGACGGTTACGCTTGCAGTTGTCGTGCGCGCCAGCGCGTGGATGCCGTAGGCACCGCCGGTGACCGAACCGTCATCGTGGTTGATGGTGACAGTTTCGCTGTCGGATTCGCCATAGATTGCCGCATTGTCCCACGTAAAGACATCGCCGCCGTTGTAGATGACGACAGTTGCATCATCGACGTCGCCGGTTGCCGAGGCATAGATGCCGCCGGTCTTGCCGTTGATGGCGCCTTCGTTATGGACCGTTACCCCGCCTTCGGTGGCGAAGCCGTAAATGCCGTAGCCGGATTCGCTGGTAACGGTACCGTACTGGTTGATGGTTGCTCGTGAACTCGGAGCGGTGGTGTTCGAGACAACGTGTATGCCGTCCTTCCCGCTGCCTTGGCTGTGGATATTGCCGTGGCTGGTAACGGTGACACTGCTGACTGTGGAACTCGCATCAATGCCGTGGTCCTGGTAGCTCAGGATCAGCCCGGACTGATAGTCGACCTCGACGGTCGAGGTGCCGTTTGCACCTTCGGCGCGGGCGTAGATGCCGGCCTTCTGAGAGGTGATATTGCCCGAAGCGGTGACGCCGACACCGTTGCGGGTGGCCCGCGCAAAGATGCCGTAGGAATCGTAAGAGACGATGTTGCCGGTCTGCGTCACATCGACGGTCGAGCCCACCGCGTCGCCATAGCCCAGCGCATAGATGCCGTCGGTGTTCGCCGTGATGTTGCCGGTGTTTTCGACTGTCACATAGCCCGAAACCGACTCCGCGTGGATACCCTTCTGGTCATAGGCGGTGATGTTGCCGTTGTTCGTTACCGAGGTATTGGAACTCGCCGAGCCCTGAGACCGGGCAAAAATACCTGTCGTCTTGGCAATGATTGTGCCGGTGCTGTCAACGGTGGCCGTCTTGAACCTGGAGTCGGCCGTGATGCCGGTACCCGCATCCGACTGGAGGCTGGCATTGTTGTTCACGGTAACCGAGGCGTCGGAATAGTCGCCGAGGCTGACCGCACTGATACCATCATAGTAGGATGTGATGTTGCCGGTGTTGTCCACAAAGGTGTTGTGGAAATTGGACACAGCGTTGATGCCGTAGCCATTGTCGGAATTGATGGCGCCCGAATTGGTAACGCTGACGTCGCCCGCCCATTCACTCTCTTCGTAGATGAAATTCGTATTGGCATCGAAGCCGGCGGTCGAGCCCTTGGCGTAGATGCCGTCGCCCCGCGACTGGATGCTTGCCGCGTTGACGACGGTGACGTTGCCGACCTGGGCCTCGGCGTTGATGCCGATACCTGTATCTGCCTTGATGGACCCGGCAGAAACCGTGACCGTGACATCCTTCATGTTGCCATAGGCCTTGGCGGAGATGCCATTGGTCTTTGCCTGCAGGGTGCCGGCATAGTCGATGACAACCGTGCCAGACGCCAGGGCGTCGATACCCTGGCCATCGTTTGAAGTGATGTTCGAGGCGATATCCGCGTCGATACTGCCATTGAGGCCATAGCTGTTCAGCTCGATGGCGTCGCCCTTGGCCGTTACCGTTGAGCCGCTGAGGATGTCGAGGGAGACAAGGCCCGAGGCGTGGCCGTAGACACCGTTCCCCTGCTTGGCAATGAAGGCACCCTGGAGGGTAACGTCGACATAGCTGCCGATGGAATTGGCATAGACCGCCGCGTTGCCCGAGCCGGACTGCGAGGTAATCGAGGCGCCATCTGTCAACGAGATCTCGACGCTGCCCGATGCATTTGCGTAGACACCGTCGCCCTGGTCAGAGTCCACCGTGAGATCGGCCGCGGTGATATTGACGTCGCCGCCGTAGGAATTGGCATGGACGCCGTCACCGGTGGAATTCACGGTTGCGGCAGTGGTCATGTCGACAGTGACATCTCCAGCGCCATTGGCGTAGACGCCTAGACCCTGACGGGCCACGAGGTCGCCGGAGACGGTCACTTTCACATCGTCGCCAGCGCCGTAAGAGTTGGCCGAGATGGCGTCCGACAGGGCATCGATATCGGTACCGACCGAAGTGCCCGTAAAGGAGACAGTGACGTCCCCGTTGCCGTTGGCGTGAATGCCATCCTCGCTGCGCGAGAAGATGTAGCCGGTCGCATCGACGTCGACTGTGGCGCCGTCGCCATAGCTGTTGACGTAGATGCCATCGCCTAAGGCATCAATGCTGCCCTCGAAAGTGGCGCTGACATTGCCCGCCGCGGAGGCGGAAATGCCTTCTTCTTCCCAGGAGGTGAGGTCGCCGGTGTGGTCGACCGATATGACGCCTCCAGCTTCCAGGTCGATCGCCGCCTTCGTGGACGAGAAATCGCCAGTCGTGGTCAGCGTGAAATCACCAGTGGTAACGCCGAATACCGCAGATTCGTCATCCGACTGGACGTTGGCATCGATGCCGATATCGATGTCGGAGTCGCTGCCCGTGCCTTCGAGATAGAAGCCATATGAGCCGATCCCAGTGACGTGAACGTCTCCGTCGTCATAGGTATAGCCGTTGAAATCGCCCAGTGTGGAGAACTGGAAAAACGTCGACGTATCGACGGCGAGGGTAGGGGAGGCAAGCCCAAGGGCGGCGAGCGCGACCGTCCCATAGAGTGCTGCCCGCTCCCGTGCGCCCCTGAGGCCCCGGCGTCCCGATGCGACGCGGGCGGGCGAACCGGCGACAGACCCTGCTGAATTACTCGTTACCATCATATTCCCCCGAAGCGATGAATTGGTTGGTGTGGTGGCCGGCCAGCGGCTGTGCCTGTCGACGTCGGTCGTCACTTATGCGTGTCATCCGGATCCGCCCCCCGATTCCAGGGCGCCCCTGTAGTCGGGCGACACCGTGGGCGTGAAGGCTGGTTCGGGCAGGCCGAGATCCGCCGGTGTGAGCACCTGCGCGGCCGCTTTAGTCGAACTCGCGGTGCCATTGTTGACTGGTGTCATCCCGACAAGCAGGGCAATAGCGACGGCAGCTATGCGCGGCAGCGGACGCAGAGCGGTGCGCAAGGCCGCCAGCAACAGCGACAGCAGGCGGCGAAGCAGCACAGCCACGCCCAGTACGAGATCGGCGGCGCAGTTCCGCCAGCCGATGAACCGGTGCATGCCATAGCCGTAGAGCGCCAGATTGGTCGCCGGCAGCAGGATGCCGAGCCAGTCCCCGGAGAGTGCGCCCTCGATGGCGTAGCGCGCCATCGTGGCCATGAGCAGCAGGTTGAAAACGAGGAACACGGGCGCGACCGTTGTCCGTCCCGCAATCTTGGGCGTGCGCCAGAATGCACTTTTTCTGCCGGTGATCGCCTGGATGACCGAGGCGCATACTCCGGCAAGCCCGACCGGCAAGAGCAGCAGGTTGAGCGCGCTTACCCCGAAGACATCGCGGCGGCGATAGCCGCGCGCGCGCAGATCCTCGGCGTAGAGCCAGAAATACGGCACCATGGCAAGCGGCGTCCACACCATGTGGCGCGCATCCGTTACCGACATCAGCATCAGCACAAGGATGGCGGCATTGCCGATGAGCGGCGACAGCAGGTAGTGGCTGCGCACGAAGAGTTCGGGCAGGCGGCGGAACCTGCCGCGGTTGGCGAAGAAATCGCGCAGCAGCGCCGGCAGGATCAGCAGGCCGCCATTGCTCCACCGCTGGCGCTGAATGGCGAGCGAACCGAAATCGGCAGGGGTGGCGCTATAGGCGAGGGGGGCAAAGTGATTGTGCACTCGCCAGCCGTGCTGCAGCAAATCGACGGTCGAGCCAGTATCCTCGATGACGGTCGCATCCTGGATGAAGATATCGACCGGCTTGTCGCCGTCGAAACCGCTGCGGCGGATATCGGCCAGCGCATCAAGGCGCAAAAGGGCATTGGCGCCCACCCAAAAGGCGGCGCCATAATAGCTCGACCCCTGGTGCACAAGGTACTGGATATCGGTAGTGGCGCCGGCGACGCGTTCGACCGGATGGGGGCTGTCGGGGAAGGTGTGGTAGGGGGTCTGTACCACGCCGATTGTCGGGTCCGCCTCCGCTTCGCGCGCCAGGGTGGAGATATAGTCGGGCAGGATGACGCTGTCGGCGTCGAGGGTAAGCACATAGGGCGTGGTGGGAACGCTGAGCGTCGGCGTCTCGCCCGCCGCCACTGGCGCGAGCACAAGCCGGCCGTTCCGCACCTTTTCGACGAAGTGCCCGCCAATGAGGCCGATATAGGAGTTGAGGTTCATCGCCTTGTTGGGCGCATGCGAGAAATTTGCGAAACGCTTGCGCTCGAAGCCGGCGATGTCGGCGCAGATGGCGAGGCTCAGTTCGGCATAAAGCGCGGCGGCTGCCTCGGGGGTCAGGTCAGGCCGGGCGATATCGGCCGCTCGGCGGCGGTAGCGCGCCGCCAGTGCATCCACGACGCGATCAATGAAGAAGCGGTCGACATGCGCGAATTCTGCGGTGATCTCGTGCGCGAGATAACGGGAGAGCTGGCCAAGCCAGGTCGCCAGCGAGAGGTAGAGCTGCTTCAGGCGCTGGCGCTCGACCCGTGCATCGAACTGCCCCGCCGCAAGACGGGCTTCGAAAGCCGACTGCTCGGATGCAAGCTGCTTGGCGGGCTGGGCAAGCATATCACGCACATCATCGATCACGGCGCGGCTCGCTCCGACACTGTCGGAATGCGGCGGATCGTCGACAAGCACGACGATGCGGCGGTTGCCATAGGACGCAAGCGCAGCCGATAGAATGGTCATGCGCAGGACGCGCTGCTCTTCCCGATACGAGGGAATGAGCACGGTCACACCAGGAACATCGGAACTGAGGGTGGCGGGCAGTTCCGTTTCCGCCGCTTCCGCGAACGGCCGCCGCCGCGCCGCACCGAAACGGCTCAACTGATAGGCGATCGCACAATAGAACAGCCCAAGCGCCGTGGCGAGATAGACCGCACGGCTCACCGGCGACACCGACGCATTCCAGCCGACATAAGCCACCAGCAAAGCCAATGCGGCCAGCGTCCCTGCAAGAGACGCAGCCACAAAAATGGACTCGCGAAAACGCGCAAGCCCCAGCGCGGCTGGAACCGATCTAGACAAGAATGCATACCCCCAGGCGACATCCTCGATACGGCAGCAAGCACACCGAATCACTAGAACATCAAAATAAACTGGATGGCAGATGCCGAGGCTCTTCAAGCCGATTCACCGTTCTGCACAGGGGCGGCTCCCTCGGCGGAGCCTGTGTCACAGCTTTTGTTGCGCTACAGCAACAGCGTTGGCGCTTGGGGTGGGCGCGGCTCGGGGCCCGCTCGTGCAAGCGATCTGCTGCGGTGGCACTTCAGTTGGAGCTGGCGCAGGCCGACCAAGCGGGCCGTGTGCCCAAAGCAGCGTAGGAGAAGGGACAACCTGCCCTACACCGACACAGCAACGCTCGTGAGCATCGAGGCAGCTTTTGCAAAATAAATTGGGAAAAATGGTGCTGCAAGAGAGGATTGAACTCTCGGCCTCTCCCTTACCAAGGGAGTGCTCTACCACTGAGCTACTGCAGCATCTTGCGGCGGATGGTGCCTGCCGCGAACGGGCCGTCTACTGCCACAGCAGGTTTTCGCGTGCAAGCGGTAATTCGAAGTTTGCGGCCGACGCGCGGGTTGGTGTGGGGGCAATCGGGAATGGTGGATGGTGAATGGGAAGCGGGACGTGAGAAGCGGGAAGGGGGGCAGGAACGGGAAGGTAGAGGGGGAATGGTTGGGCAGTTCTTCGCCTGATAGAGCCGGAATCGCCAGCGACATGGTAAGGGGACGGTTAACCGAAGTTTTGTATCGGTTTCAGACAAGATGACGAAGTCGAACGAGCAGATCGCCCGGGAGCACAGATTGGCCGCAAAGCTCAGGGAAAACCTGAAGCGGCGCAAGGAGCAGGCACGGGCTCGCGCCCGTGGCGACGAAGATGGCGGAGCCGCGGACGGCAGCGCGGACCAGCCTGATCCATCGGCCGGGTTGAAGCCCGCTCCCCGTTCGGATAGCTAGCCTTTACCTCGGGCGCGGCGCGCCCCCAGACCAGGATCGACTATGGATCGCATTCGTCTCGTCGGTGGCCATGAACTCAGGGGCGAAATCCCTATCTCGGGCGCCAAGAATGCCGCGCTGCCATTGATGATCGCCTCCTTGCTGACGCGCGAGCCGCTGGTGCTGGAAAACGTGCCGCGGCTGGCGGACGTGACGCAGCTCGAGAAAATCCTTGCCAATCATGGCGTCGATATCGCCGTGCAGGGCCGGAAGGCCGCCAGCCTCGAAGGCCAGCGGATGACGCTCGAGGCGGGCGAGATCGTCGATACTACGGCGCCCTATGAGCTGGTTTCTACGATGCGCGCCAGCTTCTGGGTGATCGGGCCGCTTTTGGCGCGGGCGCACGAAGCACGGGTATCCCTTCCAGGCGGCTGCGCCATTGGCACCCGGCCGGTGGACCTGTTCCTCTATGGTTTGAAGGAGCTTGGCGCCGAGCTCGACATCGATGAGGGTTATGTGGTGGCGCGCGCCCCGAAGGGCGGCTTGCGCGGTGGCCGCGTCGTGTTCCCGAAGGTGACGGTGGGCGCGACGCACGTGCTGCTGATGGCGGCAACGCTCGCCAGGGGCCAGACGGTGATCGAGAACGCGGCGATGGAGCCCGAGATCACCGACGTGGCCAATTGCCTGGTGAAGATGGGCGCCAAGATCGACGGCATCGGCACGCGCACGCTCACCATCGAGGGTGTCGACGAACTGCACGGCACACACCACGCGGTGGTAGCCGACCGGATCGAAACCGGCACCTACGCCATGGCAGCGGCAATGGCCGGTGGCGACGTGCTGCTGAAGAATGCCAGTGCCGAGCATCTGCAGGCAGCGCTGGATATTCTCGGACAATCAGGCGCGCATGTGACGAGCGAGGCGAACGGCATCCGCATCATGCGCAACGGTAACGGTATCCAGGCCGTCGATGTCGAAACGCAGCCGTTTCCGGGCTTCCCGACCGACCTGCAGGCGCAGTTCATGGCGCTGATGACCCGCGCAAATGGCGTGTCGACCATCCGCGAAACGATTTTCGAGAACCGCTACATGCATGTGGCGGAACTGGCGCGCTTCGGGGCCGACATCAAGGTCGACGGACAGGTGGCGACAGTGACCGGCGTCGGGCAGCTGAAGGGCGCGCAGGTCATGGCGACGGACCTCCGCGCCTCGGTGTCGCTGGTGATCGCCGGGCTTGCCGCCAAGGGGGAGACGATGGTCAACCGAATCTATCACCTCGACCGTGGCTTCGAGCGGCTCGAGGACAAGCTGAGCGCCGTCGGCGCCGAGATCGAGCGCGTCACGGGCTGAGCGTCGCGGGTGGCATTGCCGCGGAGGGGTGGAGCTTGTAGATGAGCCCGCAGAAGCCCATCTAGGCGGCACCGAACAACATTCCCCCGGACCGAGAATGACCGATCTCAAACTCCTGGCGCTCGATGCCGAAGACCTCGATGTGATCTCCGCCACCACGCAGGACGCGGTGGTCCGGGTAGGCGATATGGGCTTCGCCAAGGCAGATAGTCGCTTCGCGCTGCTGATGAACCGCTATGCCTGGGAGGTCGAGGGCGGCAAGGCCACGAAGACCGGCACGCGGAAGCGCGCAGCCCTGCATTTCGACCGCGTCCAGACGGTGAAGGCCGCCGGATTCGACACAAATGCGCAAGAGGGGGTGCTGAACCTCCTCGCCATCCGGTTCACCGAGACGGATGCGCCAGCGGGGCATGTCGACCTGACCTTTGCGGGTGGGGCGACGGTGCGGCTCGAAGTCGAATGCCTCGAGGCGCGCATGGCAGATCTCGGCGCGGCCTGGGCGGCAAAGACCAAGCCCGAGCACGCTGCCTGATGCCGGTGCGTCTCGACAGCCTCGACGCCGGCTTTGCCGACGCCTTCCAGACCCTGCTCGATTCAAAGCGCGAAGTGAGCGAGGAAGTCGGCGCTGCCGTCGCGTCGATTCTGGCCGATGTGAAGGCGCGCGGCGATGGGGCAGTGCTCGACTATACCGAGCGCTTCGACAAGCTGACGCTGACCGCAGCAACGCTCAGGTTCACGGCAGATGAAATCGCAGCGGCCGAAGCCCGGATTTCGCCAGACGTGCGCAATGCGCTCAAGGTTGCGCATGACCGTATCCGTGCCCATCACGACAAGCAAAAGCCGGCTGACCATGTCTACCAGGACGAGATCGGGGTGACACTGGGCACGCTGTGGACGCCGGTCGAGGCGGTGGGCATCTATGTGCCGGGTGGGCTCGCTGCCTATCCGAGTTCAGTATTGATGAATGCCATCCCGGCACAGGTGGCCGGCGCAAGCCGGATCGCCATGGTGGTGCCGACGCCGCGCGGCGAGGTGAATGATGCTGTGCTGGCTGCCGCGAAGCTCGCGGGGGTGACGGAAATCTACCGCGTCGGTGGAGCGCAGGCGGTGGCAGCGCTGGCCTATGGCACGGCGACGATCGCTCCGGTGTCGAAGATTGTCGGGCCGGGCAATGCCTATGTGGCGGCAGCCAAGCGGCAGGTGTTCGGCACAGTCGGAATCGACATGATCGCCGGGCCATCGGAAGTGCTGGTGATCGCCGACAGTTCGGCGAATCCGTCCTGGGTGGCGGCCGACCTCTTGGCGCAGGCGGAACATGGCGGCGGGGCGCAGTCGATCCTCATGACGACAGACGCGGCCCTCGCCGATGCTGTGGAAAAGGAAGTCGACCGACAGATCGCGCTGTTGCCGCGCGCCGAAATCACGCGCGCCGGCTGGCTCGAGTTCGGCGCGGTGATCACGGTATCGTCGCTCGACGAAGCTGCGGCGCTCGCCAACCGCATCGCGTCGGAGCATGTGGAACTGATGCTTGACGAGCCACAGGCGCTGCTGCCGAAGATCCGGAATGCTGGCGCAGTCTTTCTGGGGCACCACACGCCAGAGGCGATCGGCGATTATGTCGGAGGATCGAACCACGTACTCCCCACGGCGCGGTCTGCCCGCTATGCGTCCGGGTTGGGCGTGCTCGATTTCATGAAGCGCATGTCGGTGCTAGGCTGTACCGCAACCACGCTCGCCGCCCTCGCGCCGGCTGCCGTTACGCTGGCGGCGACCGAGGGGCTCGACGCGCATGGACGCTCGGTGTCGATCAGGCTGAACATGTAGATGCTCAAGGACGCGCGACTGCTGGATCAGAAGCTCGATCACATCGTCGCCGTCACGCTTGACCCCAATACCATCACCTCTATCGACCCCGACGAGGTGCATGAATGGCGGGTCGCGATTTACGATCTCGTCGTGGACAATCAGTTCCGCCCGGCGCGGGTGGCGACGGCTGGGCCCTGGGCGCTGCATATATCGATCATCGGCAACTACATCCTGCTCGATGTCCGCCACCCGGAGACCTATGAGCCGATCGCGGCGCATTATCTGTCGCTGACGCCGTTTCGTGGCCTGATCCGCGACTATTTCCGTATTCGCGACAGCTATTTCGACGCGATCAAGACGGCGTCGACACGCCAGATCGAGACCATCGACATGGCGCGGCGCGGCCTGCACAACGAGGCGGCGGAACTGCTCAGGACGCGGCTCGACAACAAGCTGATCATGGATTTGAACACGGCGCGGCGGCTGTTCACGCTGATCTGCGCCGTGCAGCCGTTCGCGAGCCGCATCGACGAGCGCGGCTCGGATCTGCCCTCGGTGCTGTTCGTTTGCTCGATGAACTCGGTACGCTCGCCGATCGCGGCGGCGCTCGCGCGCAAGATGTTTCCGGGCCGCCTGATCGTGCGCTCGGCGGGGGTACGGTCAGGCAAGGCGGACGGCTTCGTCGAGGAGGTGATGGAGGAGATCGGCATCGATATGTCGGTGCACACCCCCCACACGATGGACGAACTGGTGGCGACGCATTTCGACCTGGTGATCACGCTCTCGACCGATGCGCCGGATGAGGTGTCCCGGCGCGGCATCGAGGCAGGGGCCATCGAGCAATGGCCGATGGCGGACCCCACCGAAACCGAGGGCAATCGCGAGGCGGTGCTGAGCGCCTATCGCACCTTGCGCGATACACTGCAGAAAAAGGTGCGTGAGCGGCTCGAGAGGCTGGTGACGCCGGCGCGAGGGTAGGCGGCAAACGCCTGTGAGCCTGGCCTGTCCCCAATCAAGCGGGAAGGCCGACGCGGCGGGCGGCGACCTGGTCCAGCAACACCAGAAGGGCGCCGATACCACGCAGATATTGCACCGAAGCGAGCAGCCTTTGCCGGCGCCCGCCCTGGCGTTTCGGCCGCGTCGGGTATGCGCCATTGTGAAGAAAGGGTTACGGCGGGGACGCCGCAGGGCAGCAGAGCCGCCCCGCGACGATTTCGGCTGCGCTAGACGAGCACGAAATCCGCTGTCGAAACCGTTCCGCTCGAGAGCACGGCGATGGCGAGGGAGTCGTTGCTCGCGCCACCTGTCGGATCCCAGTAGAGCGTGCCCTTGCCGGCGCCCGCAGTGTCGAAGAAGAAGTAGCCGCTGGAGCCGCCGGAACTCGCCTGCGACGGATCGGTGACGGCGAGCAGCGACACTGAGCCGCTGGCGACGAGGCCGCCGCCGAAGCCTGCGGCACTGATCACCAGCTTGTCGGTGCCGGTGACGAAGTCGGTGAGGGTATCCTTGCCTTCCGATGCGACGTTGAAGACGAAGCGATCGGAACCGGCGCCGCCCGTGAGTTTGTCGTTGCCCTTGCCGCCAATGAGTGCGTCGTTGCCCTTGCCGCCCGAAAGCGTGTCACCACCGCCAAGGCCTTCGATGACATTGTCACCATTGTTGCCGGTGAGCGTGTCGCCCGATGTGGAGCCGCGAACATTCTCGAAATTGAGCACCACATCGGTGCCGCTGCCGCCCGTTGCCTGGGCGCTGGTCTTCGAGAGATCGAGCTTCACGCCCGCTGCGGCGTGCTCGTAGGAGACGGTGTCGATGCCGTCTTTGCCGTCGAGCCAGTTCGCGCCGGAATTGCCTTCGAGCGTATCCCCGCTGTTCGAGCCGACGAGGCTTTCGATGCTGATGAGGGTGTCGCCATGTGCGTCGCCGCCTGTGGCAGTGCCGGTCGCGAGGGAAACATCCACGCCCGCCGTAGAGCCTTGGTAGCTCGCGACATCGGAGCCGCCACGACCGTCGAGTATGTCGGCCCCGGCATAGCCGATCAGCGTGTTGTTCGCGTCGTTGCCGGTGAGCGTGTTGGCCAGGTCGTTGCCGAAGGCGCAGATAGCGGCAGTGCCGGTGAGCACGAGGTTTTCGATGTTGCTGCCGAGCCGGAAGGTAACGCTCGAGCGGACGGTGTCGGTGCCGGCGCAATCGTCCTCGATGACGCAATCGCCGGAATCGTCGACGATATAGGTGTCGTTGCCGCGGCCGCCGTACAAGCGGTCCTTGCCCGCGCCGCCATCAATCCAGTCATCACCGCCCAAGGCATAGACGATGTCGTTGCCACCCTTTGCGTAGACGAAATCGTTCTCTTCGCTGGCGAGGGGCTGGCCAAGCACAGTGAGCGTGCCGGAGACGGTGTTGGCATTGTTGTTGCCGTTGATGGTGACGCCCTGCTGGTCGGTAACCGTGACGGTGAGCAATTGCGTGTCGACGCCGCTGCCGTCGCTCGCCGTCACTTCGACGAGGTAGGTGTTGTTCTGGTCGGCGTCGCAGGCGTGCTCGAAATCCGGGGCGTTGCGGAAGCGCAGGGCGCCGGTCTGCGGGTCGATATCGAACAGCGCCGCGTCGGCGCCGCCGGTGATAGAGTAGACGATGGGGTCACTGTCGGGGTCAGTAGCGACGATGACGCCTACCGAGGTGGTGTTCTCGGCCACCTGGTAGCTGGCCGTTTCGCCGCCGCCCCCCGAAGTGATGACCGGTGGGGCCCCCGCGTCCTCGATCTCGAGCTTGAACACATCGCTGGTGGTTAGGCTGCCGTCGCTGGCAATGACCTTGATCTCGAGACTGGAGGGGGCATTGGCGGGCGGCGTGCCTGAGAAGCTGCGCAGGGAGGGTGTGAAGCTGAGCCAGGAGGGCAGTGGGCATCCATCGGCGAGTGTGGCCGTATAGGTGAGGCTCGGGCCATCGACATCCGCGAAGGTGTCGGACGGAACCTCGAAGGTGAAGAGCTGACCTTCGGTGGCCGATTGGTCGTCGATGGTGTTGATCACCGCCGGTCCGTCGTTGACCGGGGCGATATCCATCAGCACGTTGGCGACATTGCTGTCGGCGGTGCCATCGTTCACCACGACCGCAAAGGTGCGGTTGGGGTAATTGCCCTGGCCGGTGGGGTCGTCGCCCGAGATGTATTCGACTTGCCGGAGGATGGCCTGATACACTGCCACAGTGGCGGTGCCGGTAATGGTCAGGACACCATTGGCGAAGCTCGCGATGAGGCCGGTGCTGCCGGTATCGACCTGCAGCAGATCGTTGGAGCCGGCAAAGCCGCCGTTGATGGTCATGGTGGCGGAAGCGAGCGTCGAGCCGTCGCAGTCGGAAAGCAGCACGGTGGGCAGGATCTGCTTCACCTCGCCTTCGGTGAATTCAACCGTGGGCGCGGTATCGGATGTGCCGGGGGTGAAGGCACCGAGTTGGATGTCCGTCAGTTCGGTTACGGGCACGATGTTCTCGAAAATGGTGAACTGGCCGGTGCCGTCGTTCACCCAAAGCGCCTCCTGGCCGAAGCGATCAGCGGAGACGATATCGGTATCGCCGTCTCCATCTATGTCGCCGGAGTCGAGGCGCCAGCCAAATACGTCGAGATCGGTCTGCCCATTCGAAGTGAAGGTTCCCGTTCCGTCGTTGAGCAGGATTTCGGCATTTGGCGACGGGGAGTCGCGATCCGTAAACACCCGCACGACATCGAGGTCCCCATCACCATCGACGTCGGCCAACTCGATTGCCGAGAATTCCGAGCCGGTGTTGGGGAACGCGCCGGGCACTTCGGTGAAGGTGCCGTCGCCATCGCCGAGCCAGAGCTGTGCGGCCTCGTTCTCGGCAGTGGCAAACACGGCGTCGGCGATGCTGTCGCCGTTCACATCGCCAACCGCGACGTCCCAGGCGTGGCCCGAGAAGACGAAGGCAGCCGTGAAGTTGCCGGTGCCGTCATTGAGCCAGGCCTGGCTGACCTGGGAATTGTTGAGGCCCGGCAGGTTGGCCATGACGGCATCGAGATCGCCGTCCCCATCCAGATCAACGAGTTCGGAGTCGAAGCTTTGCGCGTCCCCGAAGCTGGAGAAGTAGGAGAAATTCCCGGCGCCATCGTTCAGATAGATGTAGCTCGGCTGTCCGTCGGTGGCTGCCCCGCAGGCTGCGAGCAACGCGTCGAGATCGCCGTCGCCGTCGATATCGCCCAGGGAGACATTCTGCACGTCAGCTCCGCCGACGCCCGAGCCGAAGCGCGTCAGGTTGCCGTTGCCGTCGTTGAGGAAGACCGTGCTGGGGCCGAAAAAGCCATAGGCGATGAACGCATCGAGATCGCCGTCGCCGTCGATGTCGCCGACATCGGCGCCACGCGCCTGATCGTGGCCAGAAAAATCGGTTAGCGTCTGGCCCGAGCCCGTGAACTGACCGTCACCGGGGTTTCTGAATAGTCGTGCTGCGGCGCCGTCATTGAGGGTAATGAGATCGACCGGGCTCGTCTCGAATTCAATAACAGGCGCGTCGTTTTCGTATATTGGCGGCATGACGGAACACTCCTGCGGCAATCACTCGGGGCGATAGGGCAAGGGATACAACGGTGCCGCAATATTACGATGCATACAGGGTTTTAGTCTGTAAAGTGGGAGTTTAACGAAAGGTTAACCAATGTAGCCGGATCGCCGGGGTGCTTATGCTGCAATCCGCCGCAGAACGATCAGGCGATGAGGCCGATGCGGTGGGCGGCGACGACCTTGTAGAGCGGGTCGCCGGTGAGCTTGAATTCCTCGAAGGCGGAAAAGACCAGCGAGTGATCGTGCTCGTCGTCGGAGGCGATGGCGGCAGCGGCAATGTCGGCATCGGGCGGCACGGGCAGGGCGCGCCACGCGGCGATGGTGGCGGCATTGGGTAGCTCGGGCATGCCGATCTTGGCATAGAGCGACATCACCACTTCCCACCAATGGGCAACGAGGATTTCCGGCCGGTCGAGGGTGGGGGCGACAAGGCGCAGCCAATGGCAGCCGGTGACGGCATGCAGCGCCTCGAAGCTGCGGGTGGCGGCATAGAGAGTGAGCGATAGCTGGCGGAGTTCGTCGAGAAGGGCGGGCGTCGGCACGAGGCGGCCAAGTTGCGCCTGGAAGGCGGGCAGGGTGCCCATGTGCTCGATGAATTTCCACAACAGCGTCGAGGGGAGGACGATGCCGGAAAAACTCGGCTCGCCGCGCATGGCGAGCACGGGCACGAGCGGATCGGTGGTGGGGGATGCGCCGCCCAAGCGGGTGGGGAAAGCGAGATAGGCTGCGGCCCAATAGCCGAGCGAAATGCCGATTTCGGTTTCGTCGCGGCGGAGCAGCGCGTAGGCGAGGCGCATCAGCCCGTGGGTGGCGGAGGCGGCGACGCCGGGGAAGAGCGTGGGCAGATAGAGGCGGATGGTTTCGACGCCGCCGCGCTGCGAGACCTCTTCGGCGAAGAAATCGCGGAGGTCGGTTTCGCGGGAGCGGTCGCCGAGGGCGGTGCGCCAGGTGTCGGCGGTGAGCGGGGCGACGGGCGGGGGCAGAGCCGGGACGGCGTGGACGCGGTTATAATGCTCGGCATATTCAGCCAGCCGCTCGGGCGCAGCGCCGAGCCGGCCCATGGCTTCGAGCACCATGGGCAGGTGATTGGCGAGGAAGACGGGGAACTCGCCCGAGCGCTGGCCGATCTCGGCGATGATGGAACGGAGCGCCGTCGCGGCGCGCGGATGTCGCGGCACGGCGATGGTGCCGCGTGCCGAGGTGTTGCCGAGATCCATGAAATTCCTCCCTTGTCGCTGCCCGGCTTTGCCGGTCAATCCATGCGGATGCCGCCGGTGACGTTGATGCCCTGTCCGGTCATGAAGCGGGCGCCGTCGGAGGCGAGGAATTTCACCACGACGGCGACATCCTCTGGCTCCTCGATTCGGCCCATCGGGGTGAGGCTGACATATTCGGCCCGCACGGCCTCGGGCGTCATGCCGCGCAGCTCGCCTTCCCAGATCACCTCGCGCTCCTGCATGGAGGTGCGCACGAAGCCGGGGCAGACGGCGTTGACGCGGATACCGACGGGGGCGAGTTCTTTCGCCAGCCCCTGCGTCCAGCCGAGGACGGCGAACTTGCTGGCAGAGTAATGCGCCAGCAGCGGCGCGCCGACCTTGGCGGCGAGCGATGCGGTGTTGACGATGACGCCCTTCTTGCCGGTGGCGAGGAAGTGGCGGACGACCAGCTGGTTGGTGATGAAGATGCCCTTGGCGTTCACATCCATGTTGAAATCCCAATCCTCATCGGTGAGGTCGACAGATTTCTGCATGGTGGAGACGCCGGCATTGGCGCAGAGGATATCGATGCCGCCCTGCTGGGCGATGACGCTATCGACTGCCGCCTGCACGGAAGCGCGGTCGCGCACATCGACGGGGCCGGAAAAGGCGCGCTCGCCGAGTTCGGCTGCGAAAGCAGCGGCCCGCTCCGGGTTGAGATCGAGGATAGTGACCCGCGCACCTTCGCGGTGAAACTCGCGGACGATGGCCGCCCCGATACCTGAAGCACCGCCCGTGACGACCACGGACTTGCCGTTGAATTCCGACATTGCCTGTTCCTTGACGCTTGGGCCGGGATGCAATTTCCGGCTTGAGTGAGTTTTTGCACTATTGAACATTATCTCACATATAACAACCTTTATTAACTTCGGACGCTGTGTTAGGCAGGGTGAAACAATGGGTCGGCCAGTGATGGAAACGGCCCGACGGGGAGGCGCAGGAGACGGGCATGGCCGGCAGTGACACCAGGACTTTGGGCGCCAGGCGCCAGGATGCCGAGATCGACGCTGCCGAGCCTGGGCAGGAGCGCGGCGGGCGCCTGCCGGCGGCGCTGCGCCATGCACGGATCATCGCCTCGTTCGAAAAGAACGGCTTCGTGTCGATCACCAGCCTCGCCGACGAACTCAATGTCTCGGGCATGACCATCCGCCGCGACCTCGACGCGCTGGGCAAGCGCGGACTGCTCGAACGCACGCATGGCGGCGCGGTCGCGACTGGGCCGCTGGCGATCACCGGGGCGAGCTTCGACATAGAGGAGCCGGCCTTCGAGCAGCGCATGCGATTGAGGGCACTGGAGAAATCGGCGATTGCAGAGGCCGCTGCCGCTCTGGTGGGCCCCGGCGAGTCACTCGGGCTCGATGTCGGCACCTCGATCCTGGCGCTGGCGCAGGTACTGGCCGGACGCCGCGATTTGCGGGTATTCACCAATAATCTGCGCGTCGGCATGCTGCTCGCCGAGGCCAATTCCACCGTCTATGTGCTGGGCGGGCAGGTGCGCGTGCCGGAGTTTTCGGTAATCGGGCCGCAGGCGATTGCCGCGGTGGAGAGCCACTATCTCGACAAGGTGTTCATCGGCGTGTCGGGACTCGATGCGCACGGCTTCTACGATTATTCGCCCGAGGACACCGAGGTGAAGCGCGCGCTGATGGCGAGCGCCGGCGAGGTGATCGTGTTGTGCGATTCGTCGAAATTCAACCGCCGGGCGCTGTCGCGCGTGGCCCTGCTCTCGGGTGTGGGCACGCTGATCACCGACAATGCCCCGCCGGCCGAGCTGCAGGCCGCGCTCGAAGCGGCGGGCGTCAAGATCATCATCGCGCGCTGAGGCGGCAGTTTCCTCTAGTGGAGTTCAGTTTCGAATGGATTTGTTTGACAGACGCCGCAAGACCGTCATCGCCATGGCGCATATCGGCGCCCTGCCGGGGGCGCCGCTCTATGATGCCGATGGCGGCATGGCGAAGCTGATCGACGGCGTCTCCGCCGATATCGAGAAGCTGCAGGCGGGCGGCGTCGATGCCATCATGTTCGGCAATGAGAACGACCGTCCCTATGAGCTGAAGGGCTCGGTCGAGTCGATCGCGGCAATGACGGCGGTGGTGTCGGCGGTGAAGCCGATGCTGAAAGTGCCGTTCGGGGTGAATTACCTGTGGGATCCCTACGCGACGGTGGCGATTGCGGTGGCGACCGGGGCGAGCTTTGCCCGCGAGATTTTCACCGGGTTGTTCGCTTCCGACATGGGGCTATGGGAGCCGAATGCGGCCAAGGCGCTGCGCTTGCGCAGCCAGTTGGCGCGGCCGGACCTGAAGCTCTTATTCAACATCAATGCCGAGTTCGCCTCGTCGCTCGATAGCCGGCCGATCGCGATGCGCGCCAAGAGCGCGGTGTTTTCGTCGCTGGCCGATGTGCTGCTGGTCTCCGGCCCACTCACCGGGCAGCCGGCGGAGATGAGCAATTTGAAGGCGGTGCGCGATGCGTTGCCGGATACCCCGCTGCTCGCCAATACCGGGGTGAATATCGAAAACGTCGCCGATATCATGAGCCTTGCTGATGGCTGCGTGATCGGCACGCATTTCAAGGTGGATGGCGATACCTGGAAGGCGGTCGACGGAGCCCGCGTCCAGCGCTTCATGGAGAAGCTGCGCAGCCTGCCGTTACACTGAACCCAAGAGGAAAGACCCATGGCCCGCGCGCAGCTGTTCGACAATGCCCTGCTGCCGGACGGGTCGTGCGTGGCGCTGCTGGTGGAGGATGGGCGGTTTGCCGCGTTTCTGCCCGCCGGTGCCGCGGCGCCGGAGGGTGTGGAGCGCGTCGACCTTGGCGGCAAGCTGGTGCTGCCGGGCTTCGTCGAGGGGCATATCCATCTCGATACGAGCTTTTTCGGCGAGCCCTGGAAGCCGCACAAGCCGAACACCAGCGGCTTCTCCGTGCGGGAGCGGGTGCGGTTCCAGACCGAGACTATCGCAACGGCTGACCCGATGCGGGAGCGGGCGCGGCGGCAGCTCGAGCTGTGCCTGAGGCAGGGCACGACGACAATGCGCAGTCATGTGATGATCGATGCCGAGGTGAAGCTCAGCCATCTTGAGGCGGTTGCGGAAGTGCGGGCGGAATATGGCGACCGGATCGATATCCAGCTCGTTGCCTTTCCGCAGAGCGGGATTCTGACGAGCCCGGGCACGGCGGAGCTGCTCGATGCGGCGGTAGTGGCCGGGTGCGATCTTGTCGGAGGGCTCGATCCGGCAACGCTCGACCGCGATGTCGAAAAGCATCTCGATGTGGTGTTCGGCATTGCCGAAAAGCGCGGTGTGGGTGTGGATATCCACCTGCATGATGGCGGTACGCTCGGGGTGTATGAAATCGAGCAGATCTGCCACAGGACGCGAGCGCTCGAGCTTCAGGGCCAGGTGGCGGTGAGCCATGCCTATGCGCTGGGGCAGGTGGATGCAGGGCTGCTGGCGCGGACGGCGGAGCTGTTGGCAGAGAGCGGTGTTGCCATCATGACCATTGCGCCGCCCGACCATGCGTTTCCGCCGGTGGCGCCACTCAGGGCCGCCGGTGTGACGGTGTTTTCTGGCTCGGACAATATTCGCGACAGCTGGTGGCCCTATGGCGATGGCGACATGCTGCGGCGCGCCAATGTCATCGGGCATCGCTCGGCGTTTTTCACCGATGCGCAGTTAGCCGAGGCATTCGACATGGTGAGCGCCGCGGGCGCCAAGGCGCTGGGCCTCGATGACTACGGGCTCGTGGTGGGCGCCAAGGCGGATTTCGCCGTGCTCGATGCCGCGCATGTGCCTGAGGCGGTGGTGGCGGTGCCTTCGGCGCGCGATGTCTACAAGGGTGGGCGGCTCGTGGCGCGGAACGGCGCTCTCGTTCAGGTTTGAGGAGCGGCGATGAGCCTCGATTTTGTCATCGACAATGCCGTGCTGCCGGGCCGGGCCGGGCTTTGGAGCATTGGCGTCGCCGCGGGCAAGGTCGCTGAGATCGCACCGGAAATCGCGGGCGAGGTGCCGCGCGAGGACGCGGGCGGGTGCCTGCTGTCGCCGGGGCTGGTCGAGTGCCACATCCACCTCGACAAGGCGGAAATCCTCGGTCGCGTGACGATCAAAGAGGGGACCCTCAGCGAGGCGGTGCGGGAGACGGCGCGCGCCAAGGCGGGCTTCACCGAAGAGGACGTGTACCGCCGCGCCTCGCAGGTGGTGGAGCGCGCGGTGCTCAACGGCACGATGGCGATGCGCACATTCGTCGAGATCGATCCGCGCGCCGGCATGCGGAGTTTCGCGGCGCTCAAGCGGGTGAAGGCGGACTACGCGCATCTGATCGGCATCCAGATCTGCGCCTTCGCGCAGGAGGGCTTGAGCAACGAGGCCGAGACCGAGCCGATGCTGGTGGCGGCACTGGAACAGGGGGCTGATCTCGTCGGCGGGTGCCCCTATACCGACCCGGACCCGACGGGGCATGTGAGCCGGATTTTCGACCTCGCGCAGCGCTTCGGCGTGGATGCGGATTTTCATGTCGATTTCGACCTTAGGCCCGAAAGGGCCGACCTGCCCGAAATCATCCGGCAGACGGAGCGACGTGGGTATCAGGGCCGCGTGGCCTGCGGACATGTGACGAAACTCGCGGCCATGCCGACGGATGCGGTTGACGCGATCGCGGCGCGTCTTGCGGCGGTGGGCGTCGGTGTCATCACGCTGCCGGCGACCGACCTGTTCCTCTTGGGCCGCGACAGCAAGGGGCTGGTGCCGCGCGGCTTTGCGCCCTTGATGCAGCTCAGGGCGCAGGGCGCGCTGACGGCGGTGGCGACAAACAATGTGCTCAACCCGTTCACGCCCTATGGCGACGCGAACCTGATGCGGATCGCCAATCTCTACGCGAACGTGGCGCAGCTGAGCCGTGACGAGGATCTGGCCGCGGCTTTCGCCATGGTGACATCGGACGCGGCGCGGATGATCGGGCGCAAGGCGGAGATCGCAGTCGGTACATCGGCCGATCTCGTGCTGCTCGATGCGGCGAGCGTGTCGGATGCTGTACGGCGGGTGGTACAGCCGCTCAAAGGCTGGAAGGCCGGGCGGCTGAGCTTCGAGCGACCGCGTGGGCGGGTTGTGGGGTAGTCCCGGCGGTTCGACCCAGTGTCATCCCGACGCAGGTCGGGATCCAGCTCGAGGTCGTTCCGCAGCCGCCAGGTGGCTGCTTTTGCACCTCAGGATGGGCCCCGACCTGCGTCGGGGTGACATCGTGGGTGGGGGGGCGCGATATCTGGGCCAAGCCAAAATCCCAAGTGGCGCGCCGGCAGATCGTGGGTGCTTCAGAGCGCCATGCCGGTTTCCGCATCGAAGACGTGGATCGCGTTAGGCGCGACGGCAAAACTCAGCGCATCACCCGGGCGGACCGTGAGGCTGCCATCGACCATGGCGCGGAGGCGCGGGCGAATGGCCTTCAAATCCTCTTCTTCCTCGATGGCGCCGCGTGACAGGATTGTTGAGGCGGGCAGATCGAGATGCAGAAGCAGGTTGGCGCCAAGATCCTCGACAAAGGCGCAGCGGGCCGAGATCGTGCCCGGACCGGCCTCGGCGACCGGACGAAGCGATTCAGGGCGCACGCCGAGAATGACCTTTCTGCCGACATGGCCGGCGGCGCGGGTGCCAACCTCGCCGAGTGGGAGGGTGAAACTGCCGGCGATGGCCGCCGGGCCACCGCCGACGGCTGCGATAGTCGCTTCGATGAAGTTGATCGGCGGGGAGCCGATGAAGCTTGCGACGAAGAGATTGACCGGCTTGTCGTAGAGGGCGCGCGGCGTATCGAGCTGCTGCAAGGTGCCCCTGTTCATCACCGCGACGCGGTCGCCCATGGTCATAGCCTCGACCTGGTCGTGGGTGACATAGACGGTGGTGACAGCGCTCAGCCTTTGCAGCTTGGCAATTTCGGCCCGCATCTGGCCGCGCAGCCGCGCATCGAGATTGGAGAGCGGCTCATCCATCAGGAAAGCGTTGGGCGAGCGCACGAGGGCGCGGCCCATGGCGACACGCTGGCGCTGGCCGCCCGAGAGCTTGGCGGGCTTGCGGTTGAGATAGTCTGTGAGTTCGAGTAGTTCGGCGGTTTCGCGCACCTTGCGGTCGATCTCGGCCTTGTCGACGCGGCGCACCTTGAGGCCGAAGGCGATGTTGTCGGCGACGGTGAGGTGCGGATAGAGCGCGTAGGACTGGAACACCATGGCGATGTTGCGGTCGCGCGGGGCGAGGCCGTTCGACACCTCGCCATTGATGCGCAACTCGCCGCCGGTGATATCCTCGAGGCCGGCAATCATGCGCAGGGCGGTAGTCTTGCCGCAGCCCGAGGGGCCGACCAGCACCATGAACTCGCCATCGCGAATGGCAAGGTCCAGCCCGCGCACGGCGGCATGGCCGCCCTCATAAGTCTTGGAGACCTTGTCGAACACGATCTCGGCCATGGCCGGAATCTCCTATTGCACGCCGTTGGTGGCGCCCTGAACGAAGTAGCGGTTGAGGAACAGCGCCATCAGCACGATGGGGATGGTGGAAAAATGCGCCAGCGCCCCGAGCGAGCCCCAGGTGATATCCTTGGTGCCGTAGGCAGTGAGCAGCGCCACGGAAATGGGCTTGCTGTCGAGCCGGGTGAGGAACATCGGGTAGAGGAAATCATTCCACGAGAACATGACGCAGAAGAGGACGCAGGCGATGATGCCGGAGCGCGCGGCGGGAACTGCGACCTTCCAGAATGAGCCGATCTGCGTGCAGCCATCGGTCATGGCGGCTTCTTCCATGTCGCGCGGCAAGGCGCGGAAATAGGAGAACATCATCCAGGTGACGAAGGCGCAGTTGAGCATGGTGTTGATGATGATCACCGCCCACCAGGTGCCCAGCAGCCCGATATCGCGCATCATCAGGTAGAAGGGGATGAGCGACGCGATGGCCGGCACCATGCGGATGGCGAGGAAGAAATACGCAAAGCCCACTGCATATTTCGACCGGGACCGCGCGAGCGCGTAGCCCGCCGGCACGCCGAGCAGCAGCGACAGGATGACGGTCCCGACGGAGATGATGACTGACGAGCGCACAAGCGAGCCGACATCGAAATAGGAGAGCACGGCCTTGAACTGGTCGAGCGTCGGGGTGAAGTCGAGCCGGGGCGGGATCGAGAAGATCTGGTTCGAGGGCTTGTAGGCCGTGGTGATGAGCCAGGCGACGGGCAGCAGGAACAAAACGGTGATGATGAGCACCGCGGCGCGCTCGGCAAAGACCTGGCGGGGCGAAACGTGGGCCATGGCGCTTACTTCCCGTTGATGCGGACGTCGGCACCGCGCACGACGAGCAGCAGCACGGCGGCCATGATGGCGATGAAGAGTATGGTCACGTTGCCGATGGCCGAGGCGTAGCCGATGTTGAAGAACTGCAGGCCTTCCTTCACGGCGAGCACCATCAGCGTGTTGGTGGCATCGTTCGGCCCGCCGCCGGTGGTGACGAAGACACTGTCGAATACCCGGAACGCATCCATGGTGCGCAGTACCAGCGCGAGGAAGATCGAGGGCAGCATCAGCGGCATGATGACCATAGTGAAGCGCTGGAACGCGGTGGCGCCGTCGGCGCGGCTTGCTTCGAGCACATCGGTGGGCAGGCCCTTCAACCCGGCGAGCAGGATGAGCGCCATCAACGGCGTCCATTCCCAGATATCGATGAAGATGAGGACGCCGAGAGAGGTGCTGGCATCGGACAATAGCCCCGTGCGTGGCCCGATGCCGGCTTGGGCGAGGAAATAGCCGACGAGACCGTAGTCGGCGCCCAGGAGGGCCTTGTAAATCAGCCCCACCACGAGCGGCGTGATGGTCGCGGGGATCAGCAGGAAGGCGAGGGCGATGCGGTTGAAACGGCCATCTCGCCAAAGCAGCAGCGCAAGGATGAAGCCGAGTACCAGTTGGATCGAGACGCTCGAGAGGGTGAACTGGAAGGTGTTGATGATCGCCTGGCGGGCCGAGCGGTCCGAGAATATCTCCACATAGTTGTCGAGGCCGACGAACCTGGTCCGCTTGGGCTTCAGCAGGTTGTAGTTGAAGAAGGAATACCAGGCGCCTTGCGCGAGGGGCCAGACGCCGACGGCGAGGACATAGAGCACTGCGGGCGCGGCCATGAAGAACAGGAAGAATCGGCGCGCATCGTTGAAAGTCTGGCGCATACGTCCGGGCGTCTTGCCGTTTGCGGATGGGACGGGCGCGGTCATCATTGTCTTTCTGGTGCGCATTCAGGCTGGTGCGCTCCCCGCCCGCGGGGCGGGCGAGGAGCAGGGCTGAACCCGTCGGAGGGACGTCGGGTCAGAACAGCTTGGCCGCCTCGGCCTGAGCCTCATCGAGGGCTGCCTTGGGCTCCACGGCGCCGGCAAGCACGGCATTCACGGCAGAGCCGAGAATGTCCTGGATTTCCGGGTACTGCGGAATGCGCGGGCGGTAATCGCCATTACCGTTTTCGTAGGTGGTGGCGACGACCGGCAGGAAGTCGAACTTCGCGGTCAGGTCCGGGTCGGTCATCTGGGACTTGCGCATGAAGGAGCCGGCGCCCTCAAGGTTGAACGCCTTGTGTACCGGCTTGCTCACCAGCCACTTGATGAAGGTCCAGGCGGCTTCCTTCTGCTTGTCGTCGATATCGGCATTGATTGCCATGCCCCAGCCGCCAACGCCATATTCTGGCTTAAGGCCTGCCGCGACGGGCGCGGTGGTGATGGCGACTTTCCCGACGACTTTGGATATCGAAGGATCGGAATAGCCCGGCGCGCCGACCGACCAGGTCTGCATCTGCGCGGCAAGACCTTGGCGGAAGCTTTCCTCGCGCCCGCCCCAGTCATACTCGATGGCGCCGGGAGGGGCGGTTTCGGCAAAGAGCTGCTTGTAGACGGCCAGGCTGTTGATGTTGGCTTCGGAATTGAGCGCCGGCTTGCCGTCCGGCCCGAGAATCGAGCCCCCCATCTGGGTGTTGTACTGCATCCAGTCCTGTGCGACGGCAGGGCCCTTCTGGCCGTTGGCGACGAAACCATACTGGTTCTTTGACGGATCGGTCAGCGTCTTGGCGTTTTCGACGAGCTCTTCCATCGTCGCAGGGGCCTTGAGGCCAGCTGCGTCATAGAGATCCTTGCGATAGGCGAGGACGTTGGCGTAGGCCGCGAACGGGAACGCGACATATTTGCCGTCGTACTGGCCGAGCGCCGACAGGATGACGGGGTAGATGTCGTCGAGTTCGAGTTCGGCGGCATCGCGCTTCACCCAATCGGTGATGTCAACGGAATACTCGTTCTCGGCATAGGCGCCGGCCCAGACGATATCCATGGTCACGAGGTCGTAACCCTTGGTATCGCCGACGAAATCGGCCGTCGTCTTGGTCAAGAGCGTGCCGTAGTCCATGATCTCGACCTTGAGATCGGCGCCGGTCGCTTCCTTGAACGCGGGAGCCATCTTGGCGAGCACGGCGCCAAACTGGTCGTTCTGCGAGGCGAGGGTGAGCGTCACCCCTGCCAATGGCTTGTCCTGCGAAAACGCGGTGGACGTCATGAGTGCGATCAAGCCGACACCGAGAAGGCCGGCGCGCTTGAAGGCGTTCGAAGTCGAGAACTTGGTCATCGTCACCCTGCCCTGGGGAATGTTTCAGCCCCGTCACGCTATCGCAGCCATCGGCCCCGTCAAACAAAATTTCACATCTTGTGCAAAAATATAACGACTTCTCACATAACCGATCAAATCTCTTGCAGCGCGCCCAATAATTGGTCGGCACCGTGCCGAGATAAGCGGCAGATACCCCAGGCAGCAGCAGAGATTGCGGGAAACCGTGGCCCAGTGTGAGGCGAGGTTACTCCCTGAGCGGCTGCGGATGGGCCAGAGCAGCCGTGACCATGCGTTCGCCAGCGTGGCTCCACCCGTACAAATTTCACCACAGAAGGGCGATCACTCCGTCGAGATAACATAATCAAACACTTTACAACGTCGCGAGGGCCGCTAAGGTCCGGTATGCGTCACAAGGGGAGCGACATGTCACCAACGCCTCAGTCCGTATGGATCAAGGGGCCGCTCGCAATTCTGGCGGAGGGGGGCGGGAATGGCCTGGTGGTGTCCGGCGGGCGGATCGTCGAGCTGGTGCCAAGCGGCAAGGCGCCGCTGCGCCCGACAGACCGTGTATTCGACGCGAGCCGGCATGTGGTGATCCCCGGGCTGGTGAACACGCATCACCACATGTTCCAGACGCTGACGCGTGCGCACCCTGAGGCGATCAACAAATCGCTCTGGCCGTGGATAAAGGCGCTCTATCCCGTCTGGGCCAAGGCGATGACGCCGAAGGCCCTGCGCGTCGCTGTGCAACTGGCGTCCACCGAACTCATGATGTCGGGATGCACCTGCGCGTCTGACCACCATTATCTCTTCATGGAGGGAATGGAGGATGCGATGGATATCGAGGCGGAGGTGGCGACCGAACTCGGTTTTCGCATGACGCTGACGCGCGGCGCCCTCGATCTCGCTGGCGGAGATGGGGAACAGGCAGTTGCGCCGCGCAATGTCATCCAGTCAACGCAAGCCGTGCTCGACGATTGCACCCGGATACTGAGTCGCTACCACGACGCTTCGGACGGCGCGATGCTGCAAGTGGCGCTGGCGCCGAACGCGCTGTTCGACGTGAGTTTCGAGCTCCTGACCGAGACAGCGCGGCTGTCGCGCGAGACAGGATGCGGGCTCCATACCCACCTCGTCGAAACCAAGGCCGAGGCGGATTTCGTGCGCCATGAGCATGGTTGCGATGCGGTGGATTTCCTCGAAAAATGCGGCTGGCTGACCGACCGAACCTGGCTCGCGCATGCGGTGCATTTCGACAAGAGCGAGATTGCGCGGCTCGGGCGGCATGGCGTGGGCATCTGCCATTGCCCGACCTCGAACATGGTGCTTGCGTCCGGCACCTGCCCGACGATCGACCTGGAAGCGGCGGGCTGCAAGGTTGGGCTCGGGGTCGATGGCTCGGCATCGAACGACAATTCCAACCTGATGGAGAGCCTGCGCCACGCGCTGATGCTGGGCCGGCTGACCTATGGGGCGGAAAAGATCACGCATCTCGACGTGTTGCGCTGGGGCACGGAGGGCTCGGCCCGCTGCCTCGGGCGCAGCGATATTGGCACGATCGCAGTGGGCAAGCAGGCGGATCTGGCGTTCTTCGATCTCGAGGAATTGCGGTTCTCGGGCGCGGGCGATCCGCTTGCGGCGCTGATCCTATGTGGCGCGCACCGGGCCGACCGAGTGATGATCAAGGGTAAGTGGGTAGTGGAAGACGGCATGCCGGTGGGCGTTGACCTCGGGCGGCTCAGAGCCGAGCATGGCATTGCCGCGAAAGCCTTCCTCGAACAGGTGAACTGATGGCGGAAATGCGTGCCGGAATCGCGGGGCTGAATGCGCGGGTGGAGCGGGAGCTTGGCACACTGGAAGTGCCGTTGCGCGCCTGGGTGCCGCCGCGCACCGATGCATCGGGTGCGCCGATTGCCGATGTGGTGATTGTGGGGGCGGGTCTTTCGGGGCTTTCCATCGCGTTCGGGCTCAAGCGGCAGGGCGTGGCGCGGGTCGAGGTGATCGATGCTGCGCCGGCGGGGCGCGAGGGGCCATGGGTGACCTCGGCGCGAATGCGGACGCTGCGCTCGCCCAAGACGCTGACCGGGCCGGATCTCGGCGTGCCGTCGCTGACCTATCGTGCCTGGCACGAGGCGATGTTTGGCGATGGCAGCTGGGAAGCGCTCGACAAGATCGATCGCACGCATTGGATGGACTACCTCACCTGGTTCCGGGAGCGGGTCGGGATCAGCGTGCGCAACGAGACGCGGCTGATCGAGATTTTGCCTAAGGGCGAGGGGCTCGAACTGATGGTCGCTAGCCCGCGCGGCGAGGAGCGGATCGCCTGCCGCAAGGTGGTACTCGCCACCGGTATCGAGGGCGCGGGCGGGCTGCATGTGCCGAAAATAGTGTCCGCGAATGTACCGCGGGACCGCTGGACGCATAGTGGCGAAGTGTTCGATGTCGCGGGGCTGGCCGGCAAGGCTGTTGGAGTGATCGGGGCTGCGGCTTCGAGCTTCGACTGGGCCGTGGCGGCGCTCGAAGCGGGGGCAGGAAGCGTGACGCTTTTGGCGCGTTCGGCGGAAATGCCGAAGACCGAAATTCTCGACTGGTCGAATTTCCCGGGGTTCCTCAACCATTTCGCCGATCTCGACGATGCGCGGCGCTATCGGTTTGCGCGACGGATGTTCTCGTTCAAGACGCCGCCGACCATGGAGATGTATGCGCGTGCGCACGCATTCCCGAATTTTCGGATGGTGATGGGCGCCTGTCTCGACAGCGTGCCGATGGAGGGCGAGGCGATTGCCGTCGCAACTTCTGCGGGGCCGTTTCGGTTCGATCACTTGCTGCTCGGCACCGGCTATGCAGTGGATTTGCAGCGGCGTCGGGAACTCGCGGGCTTTGTCGATCAGATTGCCGTCTGGGGTGACCGCTATCGGCCCGAGGACGGCGAGGCCGACGCTGACCTGCTCGCCTACCCCTATCTCGGGCCCGCCTTCGAGTGCACGCCGAAGCTTCCCGGCGATGCGCCGTTCCTCAAGCACATCCACATTTTCAACAATGGTGCGGTGCCCAGCCTCGGGCCGGTGTGCAACGGCATCACCGGGCTCAAATCCGGCGTGCCGCGGCTCGTGGCCGGGCTGAGCCGCGGGCTGTTTCTCGAAGATGCGGAGCTGCATTTTGCGGCACTCGATGCCTATGACAAGGTGCATTTCGCGCCACCTGCGCAGCCGCTATAGTTTTCCGAACGGATAGAGCATGAGCACGCCAGACATCGTCATCGGCCTCGATATCGGCACGACCTCGACCATGGCAGTGGGGGTGCGGCTGCCGGGTGAAATCCTCGCCGTTGCAAGCCGGCCGGTCGACCTGTCGTCGCCGGAAGCCGGGTGGGCGGAGGAAGACCCCGAGCAGTGGTGGCGCAACGCACAGGAGGTGCTGCGCGAGGTGACAGCGGGGCTCGATCCAATGTCGATTGCCGGGCTCTGCGCGACGGGCATGCTGCCGGCGGTGGTGCTGCTCGACAAGGATGGACGGTTGCTGAGGCCCTCGATCCAGCAATCGGATGGGCGCTGTTCCGAAGAGGTGGCGGAGCTTGCCGCCGAACTCGATGGCGCGGCGTTCCTCAAGCGCACCGGAAATGGCATCAACCAGCAATTGGTGGCGGCAAAGCTGCGCTGGATCCGTCGGCACGAGCCCGAGGTGTTCAGCCGCATCGCGACAGTGTTCGGCTCGTATGATTTCATCAATTTCCGGCTGACGGGTACACGTGCGGTGGAGCAGAACTGGGCGCTTGAGGCTGGGTTCACTGATCTCCAAACGCATCGGATCGCCGATGACCTCGTGGCGCTGGCCGGAGTTGCGCGGAGTGCGGTGCCGCACCGCAGTGTATCGCATGAGCAGATGGGTCGGGTCAGTGCCGAGGCTGCCGCTGAGACCGGTCTACCCGAAGGGCTGCCGGTCTTCGGTGGGGCAGCCGACCATATCGTCTCGGCGCTCGGGGCCGGGATAAAGGAGGCCGGCGACATCCTGCTGAAGTTCGGCGGTGCTGGCGATATCGTCGTTGCCACCGACAAACCGCTGCCCGACGCACGGCTTTACCTCGATTATCATCTTGTGCCTGGCCTATATGCGCCCAATGGCTGCATGGCGTCTTCTGGCTCGGCGCTCAACTGGCTCGCTGAGCTGATCGCCACGGGCGCGATGGGCGAGAAGCCACACGCGGCGCTCGATGCACTGGCGGCCGAGATTCCGCCCGGCGCAGACGGGCTGGTGTGCCTGCCATATTTCCTCGGCGAAAAGACGCCCATTCACGACCCCTTGGCGCGCGGTACGTTTGTGGGACTCAGTCTCGGGCATGGCCGGGGCCATATCTGGCGGGCGTTGCTCGAGGCGGTGGCATACGGGTTCCGCCACCACATTGATGTTTTGCGTGACATCGGGCACAGCCCGCAGCGCTATGTGGCATCGGATGGTGGCAGCCGCAGCCGCATCTGGATGCAGATCACTGCCGATGTGCTCGGCGCGCCAGTGACGCTGCTCGACAACGCCCATGGCTCATCCGTGGGCGCGGCCTTCGTCGCCGGCATTGGGGCGGGGCTGGTGAAGGACTGGGCGGAGGTAACGAAGCTGTCGCGGCCTGGAGTTGCGCTACTTCCCGACCCGGCCAATCGCGCAGCCTACGATCTCGGCTATGCACGCTATCGTGGGCTTTATGATCGGCTGGTGCCGTATTTCCATGGCGTTGCGCGGGGATAGAGTAGTGCACTGCCCAAGGGGTGCCTGATGCATGGGGAGGCGTCATGGCGCTTCCGAGTTCCCAGGGTGACCTGCAGATCACGTCACGTCTAGGCGCGAGCCATCGGCGCGATCAGAGGCTTTGCTCGACGATCCATGGCGCGTCGAGCGTATCTGGCGCGAGCCGAGACGAATGACCCAGGTCCGGGGCGAACTCACAGTGGAGCATACCTTGGCTGTGGCTGGTCTTCTTCCACGGGAAGCTGTGCGCCAAGGCCAGCGTCGGCCAGAGGCCATCCGCCTTGACCCCGCAATGCCATGCAAGTCCCTGGCAGCACTTGCAAAGACATGCGGGGACGCAGCCGATAGCGGATTGCGCTCATAGTCTGAGGCGAACGGCCACGCCGCTACCCGGATAGCATCGGCTGTGCCTCCCTTGCCAAACCACGCCCTCACAACACACAAATACTGGTTGACCATTCGGACATTCTCGCCGAGCCGCTGATGATGCTCTATTGTCAACAGCCAGAGTTAGAACTCCAAAACAGGAGGTTATTCGAAATTTCGTCGGTGGCGAATGCCCGTTGAATACAAATTCTGTTTCTGTCTGTCGAACAGCTCTCGTGCGTTATGCAAGCGTTATGTGACGGCAAACAGATATGGAAACGTGACTTGATTTATTGATATATATGCATTCAATATATCCTCATTTATGTCGGTCACTGCGCAAAATATTGAGGATAGTTATGTTCATTGCAAGTGCGGCTGCCCCGGTGGCTGGCCTCAGCCGTGTTTTTGTTCTTAGGCGGGGGATCTTTCGCAGGCTTGCTTCCATGGCAATGGCGACAATAGTGTCGTTCGTGACCTTGTCGCCGGCGTTGGCTGAGACAGGCACAGGGTCGACCGCTGCGAATCCTGCCGGCAACCTCGGGCTGGTTTCGGTGAGTGCGGAAACCAGCGGAGCCGGCGCGGCCGAGGCAGCGATCCCGGCCAATCAATCTACAATGTCCGCCTTGAGCCTCCCTGCTGTTGCTGCCGGCGGAGCGGCGCCGGCCGGAGGCGGCAAGCAGACTGCCAAGTTCGAGCCACCCGAGACACAATATAATGGCGCCTATGCACGTAGCTACCCTATAGAAGTCCCTCCGTTCTTTGGTCTCACGCCAAAGCTGTCGTTCAACTACAACTCCGGCAAGAGCAGAGTATCTAATCCTGACGGCTTTGGAGCCTTGGGTGTCGGTTGGACCCTGTCCGGAGGGTCGGCAATTGACCGTGTCTCGAAATTTGGAGGCATCACTGACTACCAAAGCGACGACAAGTTCGCGCTAGACGACAACACCCTAATTCCGTGCGCGGAAGTTGCGACCAGTCCCTCCTGCGCCGCCGGCGGCACACATACAACTCGCTTCGAGACCTATCGGCGCATTGTTCGTGTTGCCGCAAATGGACAGAACTACTGGACGGTGACGACAGGCGACGGGGTCATATCCACCTATTCAAGCTTTGGAACGGACAGGTGGTTCCTCACCGAACGGCGAGACACCGATGGAAATGTTGTATCGTACACCTACTCCTGCAACGGCCCGTTGGCTTGCAAGGTAACGCAGATTTCCTATGGCACTACGGCCGTGGTGTTCGGGTGGGAGTCAAGGCCCGACCCTATTCGTTTCTCAGATGGCGACAACCTTGAGACGGCCTCGTGGCGGCTGCGATCTGTCGCCGTCAAGGTTGGGGGCGCGACTGTGCGCGCATACGCGGTCAACTACGGGTTAGCACCAGATTCCAGGCGGTCGCTGGTAACGTCAATCCAGCAATACGGCAGTGATGCGGTATTGACGGACGGAGTGATCACGGGCGGTACGGCGCTACCATCCGAGACTTTCCAGTACACGACAATGGCAGATCGGCGAATGGGAACCATAATCTCGGATCTGGTGACCGCGAACGCCAATCCCGAGGTAGCCCCGAGCACTGCCGCCACCGAACCGCAGTCACGCATGGCCTATGATCCTGTATCTGACAACGATCGAAGCAACTTTCTGGTCGGTGATTTCAACGGGGACGGGAAAGATGACCTGCTGCACCTGAAACGAGGGACAAATAGCTGTCAGGCGCAATGGTATTCCGGCGGGCTTTGGGCGGGAACCTCAAGTTCTCCATCCGGCGGACCGATAGTCGCTGACCCGAATGGCCTCGCGCCCATTGGGTTTTGCACGAGCGCGAGAAACGCGGATGTCGGTGACTTCAATGGCGATGGGTCTGACGATGTCGTCTACACCACGACTGTCGGCAGCCTGAATACCGCTGCTCGGACCACCTGGACCAATCAGGGCTACGCGAGTACCGACGCCGCCTTTGCCGTCATTCTGCTCAAGGCTGGCCAGGTTGTCGGCGGCATGGCTAGGCCGATCGGTGATCCTGGTAGTGGCAAGAATGTCGGCCTCTACCATTCCGACCAGCAGAAGAAGATGGTCGTCGGCGATTTCAACGGTGATGGCCGCGCCGACGTCATGCGGCATTGGGTCTTCCTCTCCGAGGGGAATGCCCTTCGGCGAGAGCTGTGGAATACCAATGGTCAATACTGGGGCCGACCAGGCGATTTCAATGGGGATGGACTGACAGACCTGTTTGTTATTGGTCGGCCAGGTGTGCTAATCTCGAATGGTATTGACTTTGTTTCATTGGCAGTAATAAGCGGTGATATGTTTCGTGGAAACATCCCGTGGCCAGAATACACGGAGGATGGATCCGTCGATTTAAATTTGTTTCGGGATCCGCCAACCGGATTTAAGTTTCAGGCTGGCCAGAATGGGTTTTTTTCTGAGAGGACAATTTGCTGGGGTACATACGGGTGTCTTGCGAATAACGGAAACGTGATTGGGGATTTTCAATACCTTCAAGGACCTGCCGTTGGTCAGTCAAACCTGAAACAGGTCTATCGTACGACCCATGGAGCCAGTGTTTCGTCGCCTTGGCATCTAGGAACCTGGGCGATGGCTGACGTAAACGGTGATGGTGCCACAGATATCTTGCATCTGTTCGATAAGGACACAGTTCGGAACCTGAAGCGTTTCATATCACGGGGCGATGATTTCCAGGAGTTTGGATACGGAGTCTCACAGTATATGAGTTTCGGGGATGGTTTCGATATCACCGTGGCAGACATCACTGCTGACGGCATTCCAGAGATACTCAGGCGGAAGAGCACAGGCACAGCTCCATTTCTGTCCAAACAGCGCGAAAAATGGAATGTATTCGCGATGGAGGGCGATGGTTACATCGAGATATATCGGAATAACGATGTTCTGGAGCCGCTCGGGATTGCCGGTGACTATAACGGCGACGGCAAGGTCGATCTCGACGAGCCGTTCGCTGCTTCGGCCTGCTCCGGATGCCGTGCTGCATACACTGACTCTGTCGTCGCCGACCTTCTGAAGCATGTTTCCACATCTACGGGTGGAAGCATCGATATCGAGTATCTCCCGTCCAGCTATTGGACGCACACTTATATGCCGTCAGTGATGCAGCTGGTGAGCCGGGTGTTCACCAGGGATGGCCGTGGCAACGAGACGAAGACCAAATATGCCTATTCGGGCGGTGCCTATGATCCGTTCGAGCGGCGGTTCCTCGGCTTCCGCACCGTGACGGCGGAGCTGGCCTGCGAGACCTGGGAGACGAGCTGCCCCTGGGTGGTGGCCACCTATCGGCAGGAGGCGGTCGCCGCCGGCAGCCTTGCATCGCTCGAGGTCTATTCCGGTACCGGAGTGCTGCTGCGGAAGCAGGAGAATGGTTATGTCGTCAACCAGACGGCGGCGCCATTCACGGCGCACAAGACTTCGGAGCAGACCACCGATTACCTGAGTGGCGGCAGCGTCACGACGCGCAAGGAATATGCCTATGACGGCTATGCCAACCTCGTCGAAGACAAAGATCTGGGAGAGATCGGCAGCACGCTCGACGATGTTGTGACCCAGACGGACTATCGCCTGAATATTGCCGCCTACATCGTCGACAAGCCGATAGCGGTAACAGTGAAGGATGCGGCAGGTACTGTACTGCGCCAGAGCCAGACATTCTACGATGGCGCCAACGACAACCTGACGGCCCCGGTGAAGGGGCATGCGACAACCAACCGCGCTTGGCTCGCGAGCGAAAGCCGTTGGGTCGGCTCCACTGCCGAATATGACAGCTACGGCAATGTGGTGGCTGAGGTCGATGCGCTCGGCAACCGTACCGAGACGACCTATGACTCGGTGTCCCACCAATATCCGGTGGAGGTGCGCGATCCGCTCTGGTTCGATGGCGACACCCGCCACAAGACCAGCTCCACGCTCAACGTCCTCTGCGGCCAGCCGGCGACATCGACCGACGCCAATGGGCTCGTGGCCAGCTTCACCTATGATGCGCTGTGCCGCTTGACCCGTACCGACTACCCCACCGGCGCTTATGAGGCGGTGAGCTATCTGAACCTCGGCGATGCCAGCAACCAGCGGGTACGCAAGGAGCGCAACCCGGCCTCCGGTACCAACGTGATCTGGACCGAGACTTGGTTCGATGGGTTGGGCCGCGAATACCAGACCAAATCCATCGGCGGCACGTCATCGCAGACGCTGGTCGCTATGAACCGAAGCTTTAGTAAGCGCGGGCAGGTGCTGCAGTCCTACAACCCGTACTTCAGTGGCGACAGTACCTACTTGACTACCTATCGATATGACGCGCTTGGCCGTGAGATTCTTCAGACCCTGCCCGACGGCACAACGCTGAGCATGTCCTACGAGAAGCCGACCGGCATCTCGACGGCTGTGCTGAGTGTCGCCGTGACGGATCCGCTCAACCGCGTGACGCGGTCGGTGTCGGATGCGTATGGCAATGAACTGGCGCGCATCGGCTATCTCGGTTCCACCGCGGTTACCACGCGCTACGGGTATGATGCGCTTGGGCAGCTTACTTCGGTCACCGACCCGAACGGCAATCAGTGGTCCAACAGTTACGACAGCCTCGGGCGGCGTACCTCCAGCACCGATCCGGATCTCGGCACCTGGACCTATGGGTATGACGATCTCGGCCGGGTGATCCTGCAGACCGACGCCAAGGCGCAGCAGGTGGCGATGAGCTATGACAGGCTCGGCCGCGTGTTGAGCAAGATCGTCGGCTTCGGCCAACCCGGCTCCGAGACCACCACCTATGCCTATGATCAGGCAAGGGCGGGTTATTACAATGTCGGCCAGCAGACGAGTGCCGCCAACTCGAACGCCAGCGTCGCCTACGATTACGACAATGGCGGGCGTCCGGTGCGCCAGGCGACGAGTGTTGATGGCAGCACTTATACCGTCACTTCGAGCTACGATGTCGCCGGCCGGCTGACCACCCGGGATTATCCGGATGGAAGTAGTTCCGGCACCTATGCGTACAACACCGCCGGGCAGCTCTACTCACTCGCGGACTCGGTCATGTCGACCACCTACATGGCGTCGGGCGCGGTCAAGGCGATCTCCTATGCCAATGGGGTCACCACCACCTACAGCTACGATGCCGACCGAGATTGGCTGACGCAGGTGCAGGTTCAGGCAGGCACCACCACGCTCGCCTCTTTCACCTATAGCCGCGATGCCGTCGGGCGCATCAGCGCCGTCGATGGCAGCCGCACCAACGAAGACTGGACCTATGGCTATGATAATCTCGATCGGCTGCTGAGTGCCGCCAACACCAATACGCCCGCTCTCAGCCAGAGCTTCACCTATGACGCTGGCGGCAACATCCTCACCAACTCCGCAATCGGCAGCTATGGCTACCCGGCGCAGGGCCCGACGGCGGTGCGACCGCATGCGGTGCTGTCGGCCGGCACGTCGAGCTACAGCTACGATGCCAATGGCAACCAACTGGTAAAATCTGATGGCGGTGCGGCCACGCGCACCATTGCCTATGATGCCGAGAACCGGCCGGTCTCGGTCACCTCGGGCGGTGGCGCCGTCACTTACCTTTACGGCCCGGATGGCGAACGGCTGAAGAAAGTCGCGGGTTCTTCCACCACGCTCTATTTGGGCAGCGATATCGAGCGCGATCCGTCGGGTGCGTGGAACACTTACCTCACGCCCGACGTGAAGCGCTCGGGCTCGACCCGCACCTGGTTGCACCGCGACAATCTCGCCTCGGTGCGCGCCATCACCTCCAGTGCCGGCGCCGCCAACCGGGTTTCCGTCTACAAGCCCTATGGCGAGCAGGTGGAGACGGTGCTCGTCGCGCTCAGCCCCACCGAGTCCAAGGGCTATATCGGCGAGCGGACCGACCCGGAGACGGGCCTGACCTATCTCCACGCGCGCTATTACGACCCGGCCCTCGGTCGCTTCCTCTCACCCGATTGGTGGGATGTCCGCGACCCAGGCGTCGGCACCAACCGCTATGCCTATTCGGCCAACGACCCGATCAACAAGAGCGATCCGAATGGGCACTTCTTTGAGGAGATCATAAAGTCGCTAGTCGAGAGTGCGGGCCGGGCCGCAGAGAAAGCTGAACGCGATATCAACGCCTCGATAATCAACGCGGCAACTAGCGGACGGAGCCTGAACCGCTCAGAGGTACTAGGCTCACTTAACTCGGCGGCTGAGGCGTATGGAAATGGAGCCGCCGCCGCCGCATTGGCAATCACTGATAGCTATATCCCTGACACGCCAGAGAAGGCTGCATGGCTTGCTGCGGGAGTGGCTTTTGAAGGACTGCTTGCTGCGCGCGCAGCTCGTGCCGCAGCCGCGCTAGGTACCGAGGCTACCGTTGTGGCAAAGGTTGGGGCCACGGAGAGTGCGGGCGTTGACCTCGCGGTCAAATACAAGCCAAGATGGACTGCCGCCCAGCGCGCTGAAGCTGATCTGAAAGTTCAAATCTTGACCGAAGGCGACACAGTCGTAACTCAGGCAAGTCGATCCGGTACGTCTGCGGCCAATAGGTACAGGCGTGCAGGAAATCAAGTCCCGTCGGGCAGCGATATTGATCACGCTGTTGATTTGCAACTCGGCGGCACCGATTCGCTATCCAACATGTGGCCGCTAAACACCAGTGTCAATCGAAGCCTCGGGTCTCAAATTCAGAAACAGATTCGTGATCTCCCTGTGGGTACGGTGATCAACAATGTAACAATTGGAGACTGATCGTGTTCAATCTTTTCCAGGTTAATTTCTCTGTAGATGTGGATTTGTCAATAAATTGCGTTTCAGGCGATCTGACGTATTCCGCGGACGGAGTTGAAGTGGTCGAATGCTGGGGAGGCAAATCTTTCAACGGGGGGCTTTACAGAGTGGTTTGTCCTTCCGACGTCAGTGAGTGGAACTTCCGCGTCGCTGCGGCGTTTCCTGAATTCGTTGGAGCGATTTCTTGCTTCGGTTTTGATTGGTTAGGAAGAATATTTGCTGTTGATTATAGTCGATTAGAGGATGGGCGGCCAGGTGTGCTGATGTTTGATATTGGCGCTGGCGAGGCGCTGGCAATTCCCTGTAATGTCTTGACGTTCCACCAATCGGAGCTAATTGAATATCAAGACGCTGCGCTTGCTAGAGAATTCTACGAGTGTTGGATTAGGGGTGGCGGCGCGTCACCTGCATATAATCAGTGCATTGGATACAAGAGGCCGCTTTTTCTTGGTGGATTGGATGAGGTGGGGAATTTGCAGACCTCTGACATAGATGTATATTGGCGTGTTATTGGCGAGGCACTATCTGCAATAAGAGGTCATTAGGCGCGTGTAAAATATGCCAATTGTACGTGGTGCCAAATTTGAAGTATAGATGTTAGATATTTTGCCTTATTGAACTTTTTACTGTATAAATGACTGTATAGCGTTTTGAATGTGGTTTACTACGAAAACGAATATCTAATACAGACGCAGAAATATTTTGTATTTCCGAAAAAATGTCGGCGGTATTCTAGGCTTTGTAGATGTATTTGCGTTGCTGCCGGCCTTTCCCTTTCTGGCCTCGACATGCGCCGCCTCTCTGATGCCATAACATTGCAACTTGCCGTAGTCGGACAGATTTTACGCTGTGGACGGCGATTGGGTGTCGCTTGAACCGCGATGGATCGGGCTAGTACTTTTTCTCCTAATGATGGCCAATTGCCCCATTGTTCCCGCGACTTTGCGCTCAAGGTGGGGGGCCTTCTTAGTGCGTAGCTGTTGGGTGCGCGATAGGTTCCTTCCTTTGGCCCATTCGCACACGATGCCTAAAGCATGGTCCCGTGCTGGAACTATAGGCTTCATTACGGCGGTCGATGGTAGCCGCACGAACGAAGAGTGGTCAGATGGCTATGACAGCCTCGACCGGCTGCTGAGCGCCGCCAACACCAATACGCCCGCGCTTAGCCAAAGCTTTACTTGTGATGCTGGCGGCAACATCCTCTCCAACTCCGCCATCGGCAGCTACGGCTACCCGACGCAGGGTCTGAGTGCGGTGCGGCCGCATGCGGTGCTCTCCGCCGGGACTTCGAGTTTCATTTACGATGCCAATGGCAACCAGCTGATGAAGACGGTCGGCGGCTCGGTCTCGCGCACCATTGGCTATGATGCAGAGAACCGTCCGGTGTCGGTTACCTCGGGCGGCGCCACGATGACCGCCATTCGGGCGTAGCTCTCATGGCCTTCTTGGCTCGCATGGCTCCACCGGAGCCCTGCGTGGGCGCTGCCCACCGCCTGCGAAGTCTTTGGCCCCGATGGCGAGCGGCTGAAGAAAGTCGCGGGCTCATCGACCACGCTTTATTTGGGCAGCGATATCGAGCGCGATCCATCGGGCGCCTGGAACTATTACCTCACGCCCGATGTGAAGCTCTCCGGCACCACCCGCACCTGGCTGCACCGCGACAATCTCGCCTCGGTGCGGGCAGTGACGTCGAGCGCCGGCGCTGCCAATCGCGTCTCCGCCTACAAGCCCTATGGCGAGCAGGTGGAGACGGTGCTCGTCGCGCTCAGCCCCACCGAGTCCAAGGGCTATATCGGCGAGCGCACCGACCCGGAAACGGGCCTGACTTACCTCCACGCCCGCTATTACGACCCGGCCCTCGGCCGCTTCCTCTCACCCGACTGGTGGGATGTGCGTGACCCTGGCGTCGGCACAAACCGCTATGCCTATTCAGCCAACGACCCGATTAACAAGAATGATCCGAATGGGCATGCCTATGCCGAAGACACAGTCATCAAAGGCAATGCCAGGACCGTAACGGTCAATGGCCAGCACGTCGTTACATCCAACCCGAAAACGATCGCTGTCTCATACAAGCAGATGGAGATCTCGCAATTAAGGGTTAAAGCGGCAATGGCTAATCGATTAGCTGATGCTGCGTATGAGAGTCTTGCGACAGCTACATCAAAGGGTGACTGAACCGCACCGGGAGTTCCGGAGGCTGTTTGGTTTAAGTTACGCAGCCATGGCCGGTTGTTCCAGTACGGCGTAGAAATTTGCCTCAGCTTCCGCTGGAGGTATGTTGCCGATGGGCT
>JAIYDI010000002.1 GCA_027487555.1 Hyphomicrobiales bacterium | reverse complement strand
GAAGGGATTGTCGCCTCAGCTTCCAAGAGGGGCCGTTCTACCCTCGTTCCGCGCTGGCATCGGCGTATGATGCTGACCCCGTGCGCGGTCTCAACCTTTGCCAGCCTGCCTTCGAAGCTCTCCTACAGCCGCCGAGACAACGGCGAATGGGCCAATGAGTATCTCTACAACTTCGTTGATCTACTGATTATCGACGAGGCGGGCCAGGTGTTGCCCGAGGTCGCGGGGGCAGCCTTCGCTTTGGCTAAACGCGCCCTGGTCATTGGTGATGTGAGGCAGACAGAACCGATCTCGGCCGTACCCCGCGCCGTCGATGTTGGAAACTTGCGTGAGGAGGGTCTACTCGCCTCCAATGCCGACCTTCAAAGCATCACCGAAAGCGGGCTTTGTAGCACCTCAGGCAGCGTGATGCGACTGGCCCAATTAGCCTGTCGGGTTTCGCCTTGGCCCGACCTGGACCCTGGCCTGTGGCTACTTGAGCACCGCCGTTGCCATAATGAGATAATTGAATACAGCAACGCCCTTTGTTACCGGGGCAAACTCAGACCCCGCCGCGGGCCTGCGCCAAGCGATGCGCTGTTGCCCGCCATGGGATACGTTCATGTCGACGGAAAGGTGGTTCGTGCGGGCAATAGCAGATCAAACCCCACCGAAGCAGAGACCATCGCGGCTTGGATCGCCCACAATCGCATCCCTTTGGAGGCGCAATACAATCGCTCGATAGAGCAAATCGTCGGCGTTGTTACCCCCTTTGGGGCACAGGTCCGCGAGTTGCGGAGAGCTTGTGCCGCTTACAACATCAGTGTCTCGGGGCGCTTGGGCATAACCATCGGAACTGTCCACGCACTGCAAGGCGCCGAGCGCCCGGTGGTGATATTCTCTCCGGTCTATTCGAAACACGCCGAAGGTAGTTTCATCGACGCCTCGCCCAGCATGCTGAACGTGACAGTGTCGCGCGCCAAAGACAGCTTTCTGGTGTTCGGCGACATGGACCTGCTGGCTAGTGCTTCGCCAGGCTCCCCTCGTGCATTGTTGTCGACATTCCTTGACCGACCTGGTCGACAAATTGACTTTCGGCCGATACCGCGCTTCGATCTTCAGGAAACTCAGGGACAGCTGCGGAGCCTGCGCGACGCCGCAGAGCATGACGCGTTTCTTTTGGATGTGCTGTCTGGCAACGCAGCCCGCTACCTGATCGTTAGCCCATGGATTAAGCTACGTACGATGGAGCGCACAGGCATTTTGAATGCCCTTGAGTTGGCCGCTTCCCGAGGTGCTCTCATAGACGTCTATGCCGACCCCTTGCTGAATTCCGACCTCACATCCGCGGGCGTTCAGCAGATTGAGGAAGCTGACTTGGCGTTGAAGCAGATTGGTGTGACGCTGCACCGTCTTGAAAAGCTACATAGCAAGATCGTCGCCGTGGAGGATAACACCCTCTGTGTTGGATCCTTCAACTGGCTGAGTGCGGACCGTGAAGGTCGGTATGCACGTCACGAGACGTCTTATGTCTATCAAGGCGAACACGTAGCTGCCGAAATCCGCACGACCAGGGACGACTTGAAACGCCGCACCAAATGATCTGTGGGATGTTAGCGCGGCAACCCAAGGCAAGGGTCGCCGAACGTCGATACTCGAAAGTCCGTCGTCTCTACCGATTTGGGGTATAGAGCGGCCACTCCGTTTCAGGTTGCCCCCTGCAGCTAATCCAGTTTGAGGTAGGCTCTGGCCCCACTTGACCTGCCCCCGATTTTGGACCATCCGGCTGGGGACTTTCCGGGCGTTGACGCTCAGGGGTGGCCGTATGGCCCCGGGGCGTTCATTAGCGATATCGGGGGCTTGTTCCCGATGGCGCTGTGGGGGCGGACCTCGTTGTGGTCCCTGCGCCATTCCGCAATCTTCGCCCTGGCATCGTCAAGGCTGAGGAACCAATGGGCGTTGAGGCACTCGGCCCGGAACTTGCCGTTGAAGGACTCGATGAAGGCATTGTCCGTGGGCTTGCCGGCCCGGAAGAGGTCAAGCGTGACGCCCTTGGCATAGGCCCACAGGTCGAGGTCGCGTGAGACGAACTCGCTACCATTGTCTACCCTGATGGTCCGGGGAAAGCCGATCTGCGAGCAAGCCTTGTCGAGGGCAGTGACGACATTCTCGGCCTGCTTCAACACAAAGGCGATCTGGCCTTCAGTGAACTCCGAGGTCTTCATGGAACTATACTGTTCCCGGCCAGGGGATCATAAGTGGAAAATTCCAGATCAGAATGGTCCAAATTGTGGGGGGGGCAGGTTAAATTGTCATGCTAATGGTCTGGATCAATTGGGCGTGGGGGTAGGTTGCTCTGTGCGAATCCATCAATTGTATAAACAGCAAATACTGCAGAAAAGACATTGATAAACAGTGCTTCTATGTTTGGTCTGATCATAGTTTTACAACCTTCACAGAGAACGACGTGTATCAGTCGTTCTTCGTGTCGCGGCGCTCACTGAGCCTGTGTCGGTGATTCTGTATGCTGCAGGCGCCTGGCCAAGACGATTCCGCCACCAAATGGGGCACGATGTTCTTGCCGAGATACCGGCTTACTTGACATAGAGCGCTCCTCTGGTGCCATGAGGACGTCTCGTGCCAAACTGAGTAGGTACCCATCGACCCGAAGGTGTAACGCTCCCTTGTCCATAGGTGTCTGGACACGGAGGATCGGACCTAATTGCGCTGGGTTTTTCCGGTATCTGCTTGTCGGTGTCTATGGTGTGCAATCGGGCCAGACTCAAGCATTTCATCGGACGGGAATCACCTGCAACTCTTGATCGATCGTTCACGACGTCGGTCTTTGGAATGCGAAAGGGAACCAATGCTGGGTCTTGCTGGTAGCTGAGAAGTCCATGGTCGCTAAACAAGGGAGCGACCGCTGTGGGACAAATTGTGGTAGAGCCAAAGGCTCAACTCCACTAAATCATTGTTATTTGACGTGAAAATTGTGGGAACTGGCGGAGAGGATGGGATTCGAACCCACGAGACCCTTTTGAGGTCTGCGCCCTTAGCAGGGGCGTGCCTTCGGCCACTCGGCCACCTCTCCGTCGAGCGTCCTGATAGGGGCGAATGGGCTTTGGTGCAACTTATTTGTTGCGTCCGGGACCGCGGATGAACAGCCCGTTGGGCCTGTTGCCCGAGCGCCGCTTTCTGCCGCGAAACCCGGGGCGGGGGCTTCCCGTCGAACGGGGCCATCGCCATCTCCTGGTAGCGCGGACGCCTCCGGGAGCGCTGGACGGCCGGCCATAGAGCAACCACGATTTGCCGGTCTATGCCGTCTCCCGGCGACGGGCGATTCCCCCGGAAGCGGCCGGGAAGGACGCATGATGATCGGCATCGCCACCGAGAGAGGGCGGCGGCCCCGCCGCACGGCACCTTGCGCGCCGGCGGCTATAGGAGACGTTTGATGCCTCGGTTTGCAGCTGTGCCTGGACTGCACGTCGCGCTGTTCGCCGGCCTGTTCGCGCTGCTTGGGCCAGCAGCTGCACACGCCGAGGACTTGCTTCCTGCCGTGCCGCCGTCGCCGGTCGAAGGCGTTTGGCTCACGGCGGAACTGAGCGAAATGACCATCGCCCCTTGCGCGGAAGGGCTCTGCGGCACGATCAGCAAGATCGTGCTGCCTGAGCGCTACAAGGCGCAATATGGCGCTGGCCTTGATGCCGTCGATCCATTGAGCTTTACCGATGTCAACAACAAGGACCCGGCGCTCCGTAGCCGCCCGATCCTCGGCCTGACTATCCTGACGCTGCGGCCAACGGACCAGCCAGCCCTTTTCGAGGGCGAGATCTACAATCCCGAGGACGGCAATATCTATCAGGGCTCGGTAGAGGCGCTGGCTACCGGCGAGATCCGCCTCAAGGGTTGTGTTCTTTATGTGCTGTGCCAGGATCAGCTCTGGCAGCGGGCGCCGGCGCCTCCCCAGGAAGCGGAACTGCCGGCGCAGTAGGCTTGCACACAATGGCCACCACGGCCGCTCGCCGCTGCTTGAGCGGCGCCTTTCAGGCGCCGCGTCCACCGCTTGTGTCTTCTGCTTGCGCTATACGACCAGCTGCAGCGCCTTCTGGGTGGCTGGCCGTTCCGAGACGCGGGTGCGCCACGCGGTGAAGGCAGGGTAGGCAGTCACGTCGATGCCGAGGCCTTCGGCGCCGCGCGACCAATCGACAATGGCGATGTCGGCGATGGAGAAGTCATCGCCCGCCACATAGTGCTTTCCCTTTGCTGCCTGCGCAGCCAGCTGCGTGTCGAGCACGCGATAGAGGCGGTTGGCCTCGTCGGTGTAGCGCTTGATGCCATAGGGCACCTTCTCGGGCGCGAAGCGTACGAAATGGTTGGCCTGGCCGAGCATCGGGCCGAAGCCGCCCACCTGCCAGAACAGCCATTCATCGATCTTGACGCGCTCATAGGCCGAGTGGCCATAGAACTTGCCGAACTTTTCGGCGAGATACTTCAGGATGGCGCCCGACTCGAAGATCGAGATCGGCTGCCCGTCCGGACCCTCCGGATCGACGATCGCCGGAATCTTGTTGTTCGGCGAGATCGCCAGGAATTCCGGGGTGAACTGGTCGCCCTTGCCGATATTGATCGGGTGGAGCGTGTAGGGGACCCCCAGCTCTTCGAGCATGATGGTGATCTTCCGGCCATTCGGCGTGCCGGTATAGTAGAGGTCGATCGGCTGGCTCTGTGTCGTCATGCGCACGTCTCGCTTGGGTTTGGCGAAGGTCCGAGTGCATATATCGGCAAATGCCGATGAAACTCAAGCCACCCCACATGGGCAGTTCCACAGCGGCCGAGACGCTCGGGTCGACGCGCTGAAACGCCGGAGGATCGGCCGGCGTGACGCCGAAGCTGGCCCAGGCATGTAGCGGGCCAAAACCATTGTCCGTCTCGACCCTCGCCGAGGCCGGCGCTAAGGTCCCGCACCCTTCCGACTCGCCATTCCGAGGCTCCATGTCCGCCCATCCGTCGCTGAAGCGTCCCGACCTGTTCCGCGAGGCTGCCCTCGTGGGGCCGGATTGGGTGACACCCGAGCCGACGCGGCGCATCGCGGTCCGCAACCCCGCGACGGGTGAACTGCTCGGCTATGTGCCCGATCTCGGAGCCGCCGAAACCCGCGCCGCCATTGCCGCCGCCGAAGCGGCGCAGCCGGCCTGGGCGGCCCGCACCGCCAAGGACCGCAGCCAGATCCTCCGGCGCTGGTACGAGCTGATGATGGCGCATCAGGATGATCTGGGGCTGATCCTCACCCTCGAGCAGGGCAAGCCGCTGCCCGAGGCCAAGGGCGAAATCGCCTATGGCGCGAGCTTCATCGAGTGGTTCGCCGAGGAGGCGCGGCGCGTCTATGGCGATATCGTGCCGGGCCACCAGCGCGACAAGCGTATCCTGATCATGAAGCAGCCGGTGGGTGTCGTCGCCGCCATCACGCCGTGGAACTTCCCCAACGCCATGATCACCCGCAAGGTCGGACCGGCACTCGCCGCCGGCTGCGCCATGGTACTGAAGCCCGCGGCACAGACGCCGTTCTCGGCCATCGCCATCGCCATCCTTGCGGAGGAAGCCGGGCTGCCGCGCGGGCTGTTCAGCGTCATCACCGGCGAGGATGCCGCCGCCATCGGCGGCGAGATGACATCCAACCCCGTGGTGCGCAAGCTGACCTTCACCGGCTCCACGGCAGTGGGCGCGAAGCTGATGGCGCAATGCGCCCCCACCATCAAGAAGCTCGGGCTGGAGCTTGGCGGCAACGCACCCTTCATCGTGTTCGATGATGCCGATCTCGATGCGGCCGTCGAAGGCGCGCTCATCGCCAAGTATCGCAACAATGGCCAGACCTGCGTCTGCGCCAACCGGCTCTATGTGCAGGACAAGGTCTACGACGCGTTCGCCGAAAAGCTCGCAACGGCGGTCGCCAAACTCAAGGTCGGCAACGGGCTGGAGCAGGGCACGATTCTCGGGCCGCTGATCGATGAACGCGCCGTGGCCAAGGTCGAGCGCCATGTCGCCGACGCGGTGGCAAAGGGCGCATCGGTAGCGCTGGGTGGCCACCGCCACGCCCTGGGCGGACGATTTTTCGAGCCGACCATCCTCACCGGCGTCACGTCCGACATGCTGGTGGCGCGCGAAGAGACCTTTGGGCCACTGGCGCCGCTCTTCCGCTTCAAGGACGAGGCGGACGTCATCCGCATGGCGAACGATACCGAATTCGGCCTCGCGTCCTATTTCTATGCCGGCAACCTCGCCCGCGTCTGGCGCGTCGCCGAGGCGCTTGATTACGGCATGGTCGGGGTCAATACCGGGCTCATTTCCACCGCCGAGGCACCGTTCGGCGGCATGAAATCCTCGGGCCTCGGCCGCGAGGGCAGCAAGTACGGCATCGAGGAATTCTGCGAGATCAAGTACGTGTGCCTGGGGGGCATCGCCTGAGTGGCGAGAGCGCGCGGTGTCGAGCATGTCTTGCCCGTTCCCGCGCTTCGCATGTGGTCCGACAACCCGGTGACCATAGGTCCGATGTGCCCATCGCCCTGACGAACTGACCTCGTCTGGTCAGCAGCCGAAGCTTGCCAACCTGTAATCTGCATGAACCGCAGTTAACTGGGTCGGCCGCCCGGGCTGGGCTATCACGCCTCCATCACGAAATGGAGATGAAGCCGATGATGACGCGGCGCGGGGTATTGGCAATGGGTGTGGCTTCGGGCGCGGTGCTTGCCGGGGCAGGGCTGGTCGGGCGAGCCTTCGCCGCCATAGCGGGCGGGTTGGCGTTCGATGCTTCGAACTTCACCGAGTTGAGCAAGACGATCACCACCGGGGCTGGCGACAAGCTGGTGAAGTACCGCTTCTACAAGGCCATCCCGTATGTCGCGAACCCGGTCGATGTGGCCTACCAGTGCCTCAACGTTTCCGTGCCGGTCGAGATCGACGGCAAGGCCGTGGATGCGAGCAACGCGCCGATCCTCTTCGCCAATTCCGTTGGCGGCTACATGCCCTCCTCGGTTGCCGAGGCCGAAGGCGTCGGTGGCGGCGGCATGACCGGGTTGCCGCCCGGCGCCATGGCAGGCGGAGGTGCCCCCGAAGGCGCCCCGGCGGGCGGCACCGAAGTCGCCTCGGGCGGCAATGCCATGCTGATGGGCGGCAAGAGGGTATCAAATGCCGAATATGCACTCGCGGCCGGCTATGTCGTGGTCGAGCCCGGCGCGCGCGGCCGTACGCTGACCGATCCGTCCGGCACATATTACGGCGTTGCACCGGCGGCGATCGTCGACCTCAAGGCGGCGGTGCGGTATGTCCGCGCCAACCAGGGCCGCATCCCCGGCAATACCGACTGGATCATCTCCTCGGGCACCAGCGCAGGCGGCGCCCTCTCGAGCCTCCTCGGCGCGTCGGGCGACAGCCCGCTCTACGCGGCCGAACTCGCCGCCCTCGGCGCCGCCGATGCCAGCGATGCCATCTTCGCCGCCGGCGCCTGGTGCCCGATCACCGATCTCGAACATGCCGACATGGCCTATGAGTGGAACTGGGGCTCCAACTTGCTCGCGTCGGGCGCTGAGGTCGATAAGAACATCTCCACGGCGCTTGCCGCTGGTTTCGAGGCCTATCAGGAAGGGCTCGGACTGTCTGGCGTCGGCGGCTTCGGCGCGCTGACCGCCCGCAACTACGGCGACTATCTGGTGCAGGCCTACCTCCAGCCTTCCGCCGGTGCGTACCTCGCTGCCCGGTCCGATGCGGATCGCGCCAGCTATCTCGCCGCCAACCCATTCATCACCTATGCGGACGGCAAGGCGAGCTTCGGTTGGAGCGACTTCCTCTCCCATGTCGGGGCGCGGAAAAAGAGCGTCCCGGCCTTCGACGCCCTCGACCTCTCGACAGGCGAGAACAACCTCTTCGGCCTCGGCACCATTGAGGCTCGGCACTTCACGGAATTCAGCCTGCGTCGCGCTACCGGTAACCCGGATGCGACAATCGAGGCCGACATTCCCGCCAAGCTCGTGCAGATGAACCCCATGCACCATCTCGCCGAGAAGAACCCGCGCCGCGCGACGCACTGGTGGCTGCGGGTGGGTGCGAAGGACAGCGATACCTCGCTCTCTGTCATCGCCAATCTCGCTGCCGCGACCACCGCGCTCGGCGACGATGTCGATCTTGCCATGTACTGGGATGCCGGTCACGGCGCCAACGAAGATCCCGATGCCTTCGTCGCCTGGATTGGAAAAATCACCGGCTATTCCGCTTGATTCAAAATCCTGATTACCATTATCAGGATTTTGAGCCTATCATCTCGCGGGCCGGCGCCAAGATTGGGCGGGCCCGCCTTCCATGGAGCACTTCATGACCGACACGAGCACCGCGCGTCCCAACCCCGTGCGCCGCGTGCGCCACGAAATCCGGCGCCGCACGCTGAGCGTGCTGCGCACCGAATGGCTCACCGAGAGCTATCTCGCCATAACCTTCGGCACGCCGCAGCTCGAGGGCTTCACCTCGCTCGGCTTCGACGACCACATCAAGCTGTTCTTCCCCACCGGGGGCGAAAACCCTGCCATGCGCGACTACACCCCGCGCGCCTTCGATCCGTTGGCGCTGGAACTTACCGTCGAATTCGCCATTCATCGCCCCGCCGGCCCGGCCACGGCCTGGGCGTTGACGGCCAAGCCCGGCGACACACTCCAGATCGGTGGGCCGCGTGGCTCGTTCATCCTCGATGATGTCTTCGACGGCTATCTGTTCATCGCCGACGAGGCAGGGGCCCCGGCGCTGCGCCGACGTCTCGAGGAATTGCGGCCCGGCGTGCCGGTTCACGCCATCCTGCTTCAGACCGAGCCTGGCGCGCCGATTCCGTTGCCGGAGCGGGCAGGGCTCCACGCCGTGGCGCTGGCCGCGTCGCTCGACACCATCGCCGCGCATCTGAGCCGTGCGCCGAAGCCCGACGGCGAGGTCTACGCCTGGGTGGCGGCCGAGGCGAGCCTCGCGCGCGACCTGCGCACGCTCCTTGTCGACGAGATCGGCTACGATCGCCGCTGGGTCAAGGCCGCAAGCTATTGGCGGCACGGCGAGATCGGCGTGCACGAGGTGATCGAGCGCGGCGAGGGCGACGCCCAGCCGGCATGACCCGCAGCGCGGTCAGCTCCGACGCCGCGCCACGAGGTCGATCACTGCCGACATCCCGTCATGTCCCGGACCTTCGGAAAGCGTCGCGTCGTAGCTGTCGAGGCTCACGATGTCCATGGCGGCAAAGGCCTCGCGCAGCAGCGCTTCGGTATAGAGGTTCTCCACCTGCCGTGGGCCACCCGTGCCATAGGCGAGTTGCTCCGGTCGATAGCCCTCGAGCAGCAGCAGCCCGCCCGGCTTCAGCGCCGCAACCATCCGCGCGAACATCCGGTCGCGGCCGGGTGGATCCATGAACTGGATGAAGATGCCGGCGACAACATCCATTTCCCCCTCGGGCCATTCCCAGGTCTCGAGGTCCGCCAAGACGAAATCGAGCGCCACGCCGCGCTTTGTCGCGAGCAGCGCGGCCTTTTTCTGCGCCACCGAAGAGCCGTCGACCGACACGACGGAGAGCCCCTGTTCCGCCATCCAGACGCCGTTCCGCCCCTCGCCATCGGCGACGGCCAGCGCGTGGCCCGATCTGGGCAGCAGGGCGCCCTGCCGCGCGAGGAAGGCGTTGGGCGCCTCGCCGAACACATAATGCTCGACGGCGTAGCGCTCATCCCAGAAACCGGCCAATCGATGTCTCCCTTCTTACCCCAGATGCGGGGCCAGCCAGCGCTCGATCTGCGCAGCGGACATGGCGCCGGAGACCCGGCCAATCTCGCGCCCACCCTTGAACACGATCATCGTCGGAATGCCGCGAATGTTCAACGCTGCTGATTTCTGCGGTGCCTGGTCGGAATTCAGCTTCAGGAAGCGCGCCCTCGGCTCTATCGCTTGTGCCACCTTCGCAAATTCAGGCGCCATCGTCCGACATGGGCCGCACCACGGCGCCCAGATATCCACCACTACCGGGATATCCGATCGCGCGATCGCGCGATCAAGCATCGCTGCATCGGTGTCCTTGGGATGGCCCGCGAACAACCCCGTGCGGCACCTGCCACACTGGCCGCTGCGCCCATCCTTGCCTTCTGGCAGCCGATTGACTGCCCCGCATTCCAAACACACGACCTGCATTGCTCGATCCACTCATCCGCGCGACGACAGGTCCAATATATATTAGAGTTCGCGAATATGAAGGGGGTGCCTTTAGAACTTCGTCTGCCACGAAGAAACGGCCGCGCCTGGGTTGGGGGACCGGCGCGGCCGCACGTCGCTTCTGGCAACGGAGCGTTTTGAGGGAAACGCACAAGGCGGACTATGCCGCGCTGTGGAGAAAACGCAAATTAAAACCGCGTCAGACTGCGCGCGTATATTGTTCGCAACAAGAAGAAATTCAGTAAATCATAAGCAACATTCGGAAATAATGCTATCAATGCAGGGCCGAAGCGGCGAGCAGGCCAGCGAAACCAGCCAGCACCACTGCCGCGACTTTCTGGATGAGTTGTGTCCGCTCTGGGCCAACCGCGAGGCCGACCATCCGCCCGAACAGGATCCAGCCGAAACCCACCACCGGTACGGTGAGGGTAAAGGCGAGATAGAACCGCCAGAGCGCGCCCGAAGGTGGCGGAAAGATGCTGAAGGCAAACACCAACGCCTTGGGGTTCAGCAGGGTCGTCACCAGCACCTGCCGGATGGTCACGGCCTGCTGCGGCGCCCCCGTTGCGACGGCGCCTCGTCGCCAGAGCCGCACCGCAGCCCAGGCGACATAACCCGCCACCAGCAGCTTGACGATGGTTGCAACCATAGGCTGGGCATTGATGATGGGACCGAGCGCGGTGAGGAGCAGGGTGATCGTGGTGAGGTAGCCGACGATCTCGCCGACCAGCAGCACCGACGCACGCCGGATGCCGCTCAACGCGCCCGCTGTTGCCAGCAGGGTATTGGTCGGGCCAGGTGTCGCCAGAAGGGCGAAGGTCGCAAGCGCGAAAAGCCAGAGGTCCTGCATGGATCAGTCGATCTGGTAGACGCGCTGCGCATTGCGGTGAAACAGCTTTGCCTGCTCGTCCGCGCTCGCATCCTTGACGATCTCGCGGCTGGCATTCACCCAGCGCGTCAGGTCGGCAAAGAATGTCACCACCGGATGATCGCTGCCCCATACGACGCGGTCCCATCCGAAGGTGTCGATAACGAACTCGACATAGGGGCGGATCTGGTCGACCGTCCAGTCGGGCGCGACATTGGCCAGAATACCGGACACCTTGCAGACGACATTGGGCAGCGCCGCGATGGCCTCCAGCCGCACCGTCCAGCTTTCCCACTCGGCATCGGCGATCTTGGGGTTGCCGCAATGGTCGAGCACGAACTGCACATCGGGGCAGGCCGCGATCAGCGGCGGCGCGTAGGTCAGTTCATGTGACTTCACGCAGATGTCGAACGTCATGCCGTACTGCGCGAGCAGGCGGATGTTGTCGCGGAAAAGCGGCGTTGTCGACAGTTCGGGCGGCTGGAACTGCAGCAGGCGCCGCACGCCCCGGACCCTGCCAAGCGCGGCAAGGCGCTCGAGATGGGCGGGGAAATCGGCGTGTTCCGGACGGCCACTGGCAATTGCGCCAATGACACGGGGCAGGCCCAGCACGAATTCGGTTTCTGCCAGCATCTGCGGCTCGGCCACATCCACTTCCATATGCAGCGCGGCGTCAATGCCGAGCGGCAGCGCCTCGGCGAAATACGCTTCCACCGTCCACGGCTTGTTGATCTGCGGCGCCCCGGAGAGCCACGGATAGCTCAGCCGGTCGGGATAGACGAGGTGCAGATGGGTATCGATGATGCGCATGGCGACAGACACTCCTCAGGCTTTTCACCTTGTTCGGATGTCACTTTATCGGCTTTCTGAACCCGGCGCGATGCTCGAATGCGCGGCGAAACGCGCCCAAGACGCAGAAGGCGCCACAAGGGCGCCTTCGCAAGAGCATGCTGATTTCGTCTGAAATCAGAAGTGGAAGAGGATGCTGGCCTTGGCCTGCACACCATCGAAGACATCGCCGTCGTCATAGGTAACGGCGAGAGCCTCGCCACGGAGCGAGATGCTGTCGGACACAGCCGCCTCGATGCCAAGGCCGAGGCCATACTGCGTGCCATTGTCATCTTCGGTGTCGTAGGACCAGATGCCGACGCCAGCGACGCCGTAGATCAGAACATCCGGAGTCACGAGCACGCCAGCGCGGCCCTTCAGCCACACTTCGTACCACGAGTAATAGTCGTCGTTCTCGAACATGTAGTTGGCTTCGAGTTCGGCGCCGATCAGGAACGGGTCCGCGATGACGGCGTTCACGCCGACAACGCCGCTGATATGGGCAACGGTTTCTGCGTCGGCTACGAGATAACCTCCGATGCCGACACCGGCATAAAGGCCGTCCCACGAAAAGCCCGTGCTCTCGGGGAGGTACGGGGTCTCGGGCATGGCGAGGTCAGCCGCGAAGGTGGCGCCACTCATGAGGGCGACAGCAGTGGCCGCGAGAGCGATGGTGCGAAGCATTACAGGGTCTCCAATAGACGTCGCGCCGACTCCTGAGCGCAACCTCACCCGTTTTGGCGGCAGTTCGCTCCATTTTGCAACACAAAATCGCCCGCAAAGGGGGAAACGCTGTTGACTGACCCATCCTGCTGTTGCGCCTGCGCTACGAATTGCACCTTTCAGTATCGCCTTGGCGCCGGTGGATTGCACCGCAAGCCAACTGAGCAAGCGATCCGGGCAACCCGCCATGAAACGACAGACTGCTGAAAAAGCAGAAGGCGCCACAAGGGCGCCTTCGCAAGAACACGCTGATTTCGTCTGAAATCAGAAGTGGAAGAGGATGCTGGCCTTGGCCTCAATGTCTTCCAGGCCGTCGCTGCCATCCCAGCCGACGCCGAGGACTTCGCCGCGGATCGAGATGCTGTCGGACACGGCGGCTTCGATGCCGACGCCGAGAGCGAACATGCTGTAGTTATCCTGGCTGCTGTCGACGAACTGAGTGGCGCCGACGCCTGCGACGCCATAGAGCAGCACGTCAGGAGTGATGAGGTAGCCGGCACGGCCCTTCAGCCAGAACTCGAACCAGGCGTCTTCGTCGTCGTTCTCAAAACCGTATACGCCCTCGACTTCCGCGCCGAGCACGAAGGAGTCGACAGCAACGTTCACGCCCACGACGCCGTTCAGGGTCAGCTGGGTCTGGATGTCGTCAGCGAAATAGGCGCCGACGCCGCCGCCTGCATAGAGGCCATCCCACGAGAAGCCAGTGCTCTCGGGAAGGTACGGGGTCTCGGGAATGCTGAGGTCGGCCGCAAAGGCGGCACCGCCCATGAAGGCGACAGCCGCGGTCGCGATGGCAAGAGTGCGAAGCATAATGAATTCTCCAATAGAGGTCACACCGAATCCAAGGCGCGACGCTAACCTGTATTGGGGCCAGTCCGGCGTATCAGGCAAGTCGTAACCGTGCCGATTTGATGCCCGCTTGGTGGCGAATGGCCTTACTGTTGCTTTTTGGCAGCAGCGGCGGACGTGTGGTCGCTTCTTGGTTGATTTGCGTTGAAGAGCCGACGGCCACTATCGGCCAGGGGTGCAAGCAAGCCGGAATTCCGGGGTCAAGGGCAGCATTTCCGTGCTGCAGGTGCCACGGCTGGTGCCGACGCGGCCAGATCCTGAGACGCAGGCGCCATATCGGTAATGCCAAAACCATACCACTTGCCCTGTCGACCACGCGCGGATGCCGCCACCGAGTCCGCTTTCCGCGCGCGGCGGTTGTGCCGCACAGCTACGGCAAGGCGGCCGGCTTCATCCCTCCAGCTGCGGCTTTCTGGTCAGCCGCGATCTTTTTGCTTGGTGAATGGTCTTTTATTGGTATTATGGCTGCAACACCATCTTCGGAGGAGGTCGGGGTTACCCTCGCGGGTCGCACCGGCGCTGGAAAGGGCCATGCCGGAAACGCAGGAGGGGCTGTTCGGAGCTGACGCGGTGATCCTGCCCCAGGGCGGACCGCTCTATCTGCAGCTGCAGCGCTGGATCGAGAGTGCCGTGTCGCGAGGGGCCATCCGCCCGGGCGACGCCCTGCCGTCCGAGCGCGACTTGGCCGCCAAGGTCGATGTCTCGCGCGTGACCGTGCGCAAAGCTGTCCAGCAGCTGGTGCGCGACGGTGTGCTGGTGCAGCGCCATGGCTCGGGCACTTTCGTCGCCCCGCAGCCGCACCGCTTTGAACAATCGCTGAGCCAGTTGACCAGCTTCGCCGAAGATATGGCGCGACGCGGCCTGAAGCTGCGCACGGTCTGGCTGGATCGCGGCCTTTACCAGCCAACGACTGAAGAGACCATGGCTCTGGGGCTGTCGCCATCCGAACCGGTGGCGCGCATTGCCCGCCTCCGCCTCTCCGATGATACCCCGCTCGCCATCGAGCGGGCGGCCGTGGCCGCGGCGATCCTGCCCGACCCCACAACGGTCGGCGCCTCGCTCTATGCCCATCTCGAACGCACCGGCAACCGCCCGGTCCGCGCCGTGCAGCGCATCCGCGCCGCCAATCTCGGCGCAGCCGATGCCCGTATGCTCGAGACGGCAGAGGGCGCGGCGGCGCTTCATATCGAGCGCATCGCCTTTCTCGCCTCTGGGCGACCTGTCGAGTTCACCCGCTCCGTCTACCGGGGCGATACCTATGATTTTGTTGCCGAATTGCGCGTCGGAGAAGGTGGCCCCAAGTGACAAACGCGACTTATATGCGCCAGGAAGTGGAAGAGATCCCGCTGGCGGTCGGCCGCCTGCTTGCAGAAGCGCGTGACGAGTTCGCCGCTGGCGGTGCAGCGCTGAGGGCGCTCGATCCCAAGGTGATCGTCACCATCGCCCGTGGCTCATCCGACCATGCCTCGGCCTTCCTCAAATACGCCATCGAACTGCTGGCCGGCGTGCCGGTTGCATCGGTCGGTCCGTCGATCGTCTCCATCTACCAGCGCGAACTGAGGCTATCGGGCGCCGCCGCCATTGCCATTTCGCAATCGGGGAAAAGCCCGGACATCGTCGCCATGGCGGAATCGGCCCGGCGCAATGGCGCGCTCACCTTCGCGCTGACCAACACCCCGGCCTCGCCGCTTGCCGCGGCCGCCAACCATGCCATCGCGCTGCGCTCCGGCGAGGAAAAGTCCGTCGCCGCCACCAAGACTTTCGTTGCGTCCGTTGTTGCCGGGCTCGCGCTCGTCGCAAACTGGTTGGATGACAAGGCATTGCAGGTCGCACTTGAATCGCTGCCGCAGCACCTCGAGACTGCCGTCGGTAACGATTGGTCGCCGCTGCTCGGCGCGCTCGACAAGCACCAGTCGCTCTATGTTCTGGGGCGCGGCCCGGCCTTCGCCATCGCGTCCGAGGCGGCGCTGAAGTTCAAGGAAACCTGCTCCATCCATGCCGAAGCCTATAGTGCCGCCGAGGTGCTGCACGGGCCGGCCCGTATCGTCGAGCACCATTTCCCCGTCCTGGTGCTTGCGGCGCGCGATGCCGCTGAGGCGTCCGTGTCGGAAAGCGCCGAGCGGCTTGCCGGGCAGGGCGCTCGCGTCTTCATCACCTCGGTCAACCGCCAGGCCGCCGAGTTCCTGCCCTTCACGGCCACCGGCCACGCCATCACCGATGCCCTTGCCCTGATCGTCAGCTTCTATGGCTTCGTCGAGGCGCTGAGCCGTCGCCGTGGCTTCAACCCCGACAAGCCCCCCTACCTGTCGAAAGTGACCGAAACCATATGAGCGCCAAGGCCTTCGTCGGTGCCCGCATCTTCGATGGGCACGAATTCCATGATGGCATGGCGCTCCTTGTCGATGCGGGCAGGGTCACCGGGCTCGCGGCGGCCAATTCGCCCTTCGCGGCCGAGCGCGTGCCGGTATCGGGTCTGCTCGTGCCGGGCTTCGTCGATCTGCAGGTCAATGGCGGTGGCGGCGCGCTGCTCAACGAGACGCCCGACCTCGCCGCCATCGAAACCATCTGCCGCGCCTTCCTGCCGTTCGGCACCACCGCCTGTCTGCCGACCTTGATCACCGACACCGTGCCGGTCAACGCGCAGGCGATTGCGGCGGCTCAGGTCGCCGTCGACAAACAGGTGCCGGGCTTCCTTGGCCTGCATCTCGAAGGCCCGCATCTCAGTCTTGCGCGAAAGGGCGCGCATGATCCGGCGCTGATCCGCCCGATGACTGCCGACGATGAGGCGCGGCTGATCGCGGCGCGTGCCGCGCTCCCGAATCTCCTTGTTACGGTCGCCGCGGAAACCGTTGGGCCAGAACAGATTTCTCGGCTGGTCGCGGCCGGTATCGTGGTCAGCATCGGCCATTCGGATGCCGGTTTCGAGCTGGTCGCGAGGGCAGTCGCGGCCGGCGCCAGCATGGTGACCCATCTCTTCAACGCACAGAGCCAGATGACCAATCGCGAGCCGGGCGTTGTCGGCGCCGCCCTGCATTTCGGCACGATCAGCGCCGGACTCATCGCGGATGGCATTCACGTGCATCCCGCCAGCCTTGCGGCAGCACTGCGTGGCAAGGCCGGTCCCGGGCGCATCTTCCTCGTCACCGACGCCATGTCGATCACCGGCACGGATTGGACCGAGTTCGATCTCACCGGGCGAACAGTCTATCGCAAGGATGGCGCCTTGCGCCTCGGTGATGGCACGCTTGCGGGCGCCGATCTGACCATGATCGACGCGATACGCTTCGTGCACCAGACAATCGGCGTATCGCTCGACGAGGCTCTGCGCATGGCCAGTCTCTATCCCGCCCAGGCCCTGGGCATTGCCGCCACCCATGGTCATCTGGGGCAGGGCGCACGCGCCGACTTCGTCACCCTCGGCACGGGCCTCGCGCCAACTGCCACCTATATCGGCGGAGGGTGCGCCTGGTCGGCGGTCTGAGGGCGCCTCGGATCGAAGCCCCCGGTTCAACCTCCGCACCAAAACGAAAAGGCCGGTCCCTCGGGACCGGCCTTCATACTGTCAATTGGCTCAGGGATCAGAAACCGTAGTTCAGGCCGACCTTCACGGTGTGGGTCCCCAGGTCGCCATTGATGATCACGTCGGTCGCCGGCGCCGCCGAACCGAAGTTCACGTCGTCGGTGTTGAGCGCAGAGTACAGATATTCGGCCTTGAGCGACACATTGTCGGCCAGTGCCAGTTCGGCACCGAAGCCGCCGGTCCATCCAGTCGCGGCAAAGCTCTCGGTCCGGTCATCGCCGGCGCCATCGAGATTGGTGATGCTGATGTCGCCGCCGGCCATCGCGAGGCCGCCCGTCGCGTAGATCAGTACGCTGTCTGCTGCCACACCAGCGCGGACGCGCAGGGTGCCGAGATAGTCGATCGCCGTGCTCGGGATCGACGGGGTAAGGTCCAGCGGGTCGATCGCGTCGCCTTCGCCCGCAATGTTCGTCCAGGCGATGTCGCCTTCCACGCCGAACACGAAGTTGCCGGTCTGCATGTTGGCACCGATGGTGCCACCAACCAGCCAGCCATCGATATCGAAGCTGCCGGTCTCGGTGCCAAGCAGGGTGGGGCCGCTGTAGAACTCACCGGTCCAGTCGACAGTGCCTGCCGAATACCCGCCAAAGGCACCGACATAGGCGCCCGACCAGTCATAGCTCGACGACATCATCGGCGCCGGCTCGTCGATCATCAGGTCGGCTGCGAAAGCCGGGAGGGCGGTGCAGAGCAGTGCCGCCGTCGCGAGAAGAAGAGTGTGCCGCATGTGAGTGCCTCGTGTTGAAGGTGCTCCCGGAGTATCCCACTTTCTCGCTCTTGCGCTGTCGCACTTGCCCCTTTTTGCCATCATCCGCCAGTTTTCACTGTATCGTGTCAGCTGGGACACACGTATTTGTTGTTATTTCCGCCTGTATTGGCACGTCGTCTATCCAAATAATCCGGCACAGGCAGCAATATGCGCCGATCTTGTCTTCCATCGGCGCGCCGCTTGGGCCGCCTCAGCCGCGGCCGATATAGGGCATGTTCGTCGCCATCACCGTAATGAACTGCACATTGGCCGACAGCGGCAGCCCGGACATGTAAAGCAGCGCATCCACCACATGCTGCACATCGAAGGTCGGTTCCGGCATCAGCGTGCCATTCGCCTGCAGCGAACCCGAAGTCATGTTGGACGTCATATCGGTCGCCGTATTGCCGATATCGATCTGCGAGCACGCGATGTTGAAGGCGCGGCCATCGAGCGAGATCGCCTTGGTGAGCCCGGTCACGGCATGCTTGGTCGCTGTATAGGCGGCGGCGCCCGGCCGCGGCACATGCGCCGAGATCGAGCCGTTATTGATGATTCTGCCGCCTTGTGGGCTTTGGTCGCGCATGAGGCGGAAGGCCTCGCGCGCCACATAGAAGGCGCCGTTCAGGTTGACGTTCACCATATCCTGCCACGACGCGACATCGGTATCCCCGAAGCTCGCCTGCGGCATGAACTTGCCGGCATTGTTGAACACCACGTCGACGCGCCCGAGCCGGTTGCGCACCTCGGTGAAATAGCGGTGCACCGCCGCCGGGTCGCCCACGTCGCAGGTGTCGGCATAGGCCGCGCCGGCCAGCCGCGCCGTCTCGTCGAGTTCCGCCTGGCGGCGCCCGAGGATCGCCACCTTGTATCCGGCCTTGCCGAAGCCGATGGCCGTTGCGCGGCCGATGCCGGACGTGGCGCCCGAAATGACGACGACTTTCTCGCTCATGCTCTGTTCCCACCGCTCTGGAGCGCCGCGCCATTCTCCCGGTTTCGGGGGTGCGGCGGGGCGTATGTACCATTTGTTCTCGCGCCCGGTCCCGCGGGCGGCGTCCGGCATATGGCTTTGGCCGTGCGGCAAAGGCAAGGCAGCCATTTGGCTTGGTCACCGTCTTGTCGGGCCATCTTGGCAAGATGGCTTGGCCTCGGGCAGCGGGTCGGACTAAACAGGCTGTCGAATGGAAGCAGTCGTGGGGGATGGGCATGCCGGGCGGGGCTGGCGCAGGGGCGGACGCGGATCGTCTGGTGGCTGAAGGGCTCGGCCTGCACCAGGCCGGCCGGCTGCCCGATGCTGCCACACTCTATATACAGGCGCTGGAACGCATGCCGCGCCATGCGCGGGCATCGCAGCTTCTGGGCACGCTGCTGCTGCAGCAGGGCCGGCATGCCGACGCGGTGCCGCGCCTCGAGGCGGCTGCCGAGCTCGACCCGCGCAACGCCAATACATGGAGCAACCTCGGTGTCGCGCTCAACGGCGCGGGTCGGCCCGAAGCGGCCCTTGCCGCCCTCGATCGCGCCATCCGCGTCGAGCCGCGCTTTGAGCAGGCCCATTCGAATCGCGGCATGGTGCTGAAGGCGCTTCGGCGTTTCGATGCGGCGGCGGAAAGCTACAGGCGCGCTATAGCGCTGAAGCCCGCCGAGCCGGGGTTCCACCACAATCTCGGCAATGTGCTGGTCGAAACCGGAGACCTTGCTGCGGCAGAAGCGGCCTATCGCGAAGCTTTGCGGCTGCGCCCGGCCTATCCGGCGGCGGCGCAGGGGCTGGCGCGCGTCCTCGTCGATACCGGCCGAGCCGACCGCGCCCTCGCCGAACTCGACATCGCGCTGCAGCGCACCCCGAGTTCCGCGGTGCTGCACCACGAACATGGCCGTGTGTTGCAGGCGGAAGGACGGCTGCTCGAGGCCGCCGCAGCCTATCGGCGCGCCATCGCGCTCGATCCCCGGCATGGCGAGGCCCGCTTTCATCTCGCGCATCTTCTGGGCTCCGGCCATCCGGAAGGCGAGCTGCGCGATGCCACCTCGCTGTTCCACGACGAGGTCGCCCCGGTCGAGGCGCGGATCTATTCGGGCTTTGCGGTCGCCCGCATCCTCGCCGATCTCGGCCGCCACGACGCCTCGATTGGCGCCTATGACGCGGTAAATGCCATGCTGCGCGCCGTGCGGCCCTTCGAGATTGCGGCCTATCTGGCCGAATGCGACGCGCGGTATGCCCGCCATGCGCAATTGCACATCGCCGCAGCCCCCGCGGGCCCGGCCGGGCCGGTCTTCGTCGTCGGCCTGCCGCGGGCCGGCAAGACCACGCTTGAGGTCATCCTCGCTGCGCATCCCGATATTGTGCCCTTGGGTGAGCAGGCGGCCTTTCCGCAGGCGGTCGCTCGCCATGCGCTGCCACCGGCGCCCTCCGCTGCCGACCAGGAGAGTGTCGCCGCAATTGGCGCGCGCTACCTGTCGGCCATCGCCGGCCGTGCCCGTCCGGGGCAGAGCACCATCGACACCATGCCGGCCAACATCGCCAATGTCGGCCTCATTCTCGCCAGCCTGCCGGGTGCGCGCGTGCTGTGGTGTCTGCGCGATCCGGCGGAGCATGCCATCGCGCTCTATGAGAAATACCTGCCGCAGCAGGGCTACGACTTCGCATCAGATCTTGATGATGCGCTGCGGGTGGTCGAGGCCTCCGCTCTCCTTGCCGCGCGCTGGGCGGCCGCCTGGCCCCGCCGCGTGCATCTCGTCCGCCTCTCGCCCACTGCTGCCCTCGGCGCGATGGACCGCGAGGCGATCTGCCGGTTTCTCGGCCTCGATTCTGCGGGGCATCTGCCTGATTCCGCCCGCTCCGAGCCGGTTCTTCATGATGCCGGCACCGCGACGCTGAGCGCCCAGATGGCCGCCTGGCGGCGGCTGCACCCCGAACTGTGGCGTGTTCGCGGCGGAAATCCGCAAGCGTTAACGGGCGTTTACGGAGGTTAAGAGGTGGTTTCCACACCTGTGCTGAATCTGCAACAGGCGTCGAGCAACCACCATGGGGGCGCCCCATTTCAGCCATTCTGCGGTTGCGCCTAGGACGGGGGCAAGTAGAGTGGGTCTTGCGAATCCATGCATGGGATCGTTTGTCGGTCGCAAACGCGACGACAACACACACTAAAAAGTGTGGTCGCGTTTCGACAAACCGCCGGTCAGCCGGCACAACGAATGACTGACTTTGGAGGTCAACTATGAAAGTTCGGAGCCTTCTTCTGGGTTCTGTCGCCGCAGCGGGTCTCGCGACCGGCGGTGCATACGCTGCCGATCTCGGCGTTCTGACGTCGCTCGACGTCTGCGATAATCTCGGCCTGTCGGGTCTGACGATCTCGTCCGACACCAACTGCCTGCAGATCACCGGCGAAGTGAAGTACAAGCTCACCTGGGGTGATTACAGCGGCATTGACTATGTCGGCACGCCTCAGGGCTACGTGGGTTGGGATGCCGACGCCAACGACAACAACAACTGGGAGTCGCGTTTCGACGCCTGGCTGAAGTTCGTTGCCACTGCTGACTCCGACTTTGGCCCGGCCAAGGCCGTGATCAAGCTGAAGCAGGCTAGCCAGGTCCTGACCTCGGTTATCGAGGTGGCATCTTCCCCGTCTTCTAGCGGCACCGCTTCGTCTACGGGCATTTCCGGCACGGCAGGCGTCGGCACTGTGACGGTGTCGACCTTTACGACTGGTGCTGGCAGCGCCTCCTCCTACACCTACCTGTCCTCGTCGGTCGGTGGCTCTGACACCGATGGCGTCATCATGGACGAAGCCTACGTCTCGATCGGCGAAGGTACCGTGATCTCCGCCGGTAAGAAGGGCTCGCTCTTCAACGACGGCGACGACGCTCCGCTCAGCTGGCTCGGCCTGTTCAACTCGTCCAAGGTTGACGTTGGCGTTGGTGACGACGTGGGTGTTGATACCGGTGGTGTCGTGATCCAGATCACGTCCGATCTCGGCAACGGCTTCTCGGTCGGCGCAGCTCTCGAAGACCTCGGCGGCAGCGACCAGAACGGCATCGACTCGAGCGATGGCGGTACCTTCGTTGGCGTGCTCGCGTACTCGGGTGACGGCATCTCCGCTCACGCGTCGTTCGCGGCCGATGGCGTTCTCGCTGGCGAAATCGACGAGTGGACGACCCACGCTGGCTTCACCGGCACCTTCGACAACTTCAAGGTTGTTGCAGCGGCTGCCTTCGACAGCTCCGAGTACTGGAACGTTCTGGCCGGTGCCTCGGTTACGCTCGACATGTTCACCCTCGCCGGTGACGTCGAAGCCGCATCCGAAGGTGATTACGTCGGTGCTGGCGCGTCCATCACTGCCGCTATCGCTGATGGCGTGACCCTGAATGTTGGCGGCCGCTGGGCTTCCTACTACTCCGACGAAGGCTACCAGGTTGCCGTTGGCGTGACCGCGGCTCTGTCCGAGACGCTGAAGATGACCGGCGAAGTCGGTTATGTCTCTTCGGATTACAGCTCGGAAGATCTGTTCTACGGTTCGGCTAAGCTCGATTGGGCTCCGGGCGGCGGCACCTTCACCTCTTCGGTCAAGGGCACCATCTTCTCGGAAGGCGGTTACAAGATCGAGTCCGAGTTCAAGAAGTCCTTCCAGTAAGCTTTACTGCTTGCTTGAAACAGGAGGCCCGGCGCAAGCCGGGCCTTTCTGCTTTCTGGGGTGGCCAGTTCTGTGCCGGCGCGGCACATTGGCTAGGGCCGGATGCCGCATTGGGCTTCTGTCCGCGCGCCCGCGCGCGCTCCGCACCGGTTTTCCCACCTCCACCGATCTCGGCGGACTTCTCCTGCTCGCTCGAACCGGCTACAGCGTTCTGCAATGAATCTGCGTAGCATGGGCGCTGGTGGTGCGGCGTGCCTTGCTTCTGTCGCACCTGGCGGCGACAAGCGCAGGTCTGTTGCGATCAAGGAGGTTGGGTCGGCATGGGTGGCACGGTCTTGAAGTGGGGTTTTCCCGCATTGCTTACCGTTGTCGGGGGCACCCTTGCGGCGGTGGCATTGGCGGGGCCCGCCATTCCCGCGACCCTCGCCGAGCGCGCGCATATGCTGCTGCGCGATGGTCAGGTCACCTGGGCGAAAGTCAGTTTCGACATGCAGGATGCCGTGGTGGCCGGGCAGGCACCCAGTGCCGGCGCCGCGGAACAGCTGCTGGCCGAGGTCGCCGCCATTCCAGGCATCCGCTCCGTCACGTCCGAAATCACCGTGGCGGCGCCTGTCCCCGCCGGCCCCTTTGTCGCGAGCGTTGCCGATGGCGTCGTCACGCTGTCCGGCACTGTGCCGGACGAGGCCGCCCGGGCCTTGCTCGTCGCCGAGGCGGGCGATGGGGCGATCGACCGGCTCGAGGTGTTGGGTCCGGTTGCCGATCGCGATGCGTGGTTGCGGGCCGCCGATTTCACCCTGTCGCAGGCGGCGCGCTTGGCCGAGGGTGAAGTGGCGTTCACCGATGGTACGCTCACTCTCTCCGGCCGCGCCCGCAGCACCGAAGACCTTGCCGCGCTCACCAGACTTGCCGAGGCGGCTCCAGAGGGTGTCAAACCCGGTTTCACCGAGATCGCCCCACCGGTGCAGTCCCCCTACAGCTTCACTGCAAGCTTCGACGGCAAGCGACTCATCCTTAAGGGGTTTGTGCCGGATTTGAAGCTGGTGGACAGCATCGCGGCGCTCGCCCCCGCCGGTGTCGGTGTCGAGGCTGCGCTGGCGCCCGCCAGCGGCGCACCCGACGGGTTTGCCGAGAGTGCTGCCGCTTTGGTGCGTAATCTTCTCACGCTGCAGCGCGGGGAGGGCGGCATCAGCGACGCGAAGATCACGCTCGACGGGACGGCGGCCGACGCTGGCCGTGCCGATGCCCTTTCCGCCGAGCTTGCGCGGCGCGGCGTTGTCGGCACTATCGAGTCGGCCACCGCCGCCGCTCTGGAACTGACGCTCGCCAAAGCCGGCGGCACGCTGACCGTGACTGGTGCTGTCACCGACAAGGCGACAGAGGCGCGGCTCGCGGCAGTGCCTGGCGCGACTATTGCTACGCTGAGTGTCAATCCACGCGGACCGGACAGTTTCGGTTCCGCTGTGTCTGCCGCCCTCGCCATTGCCGATCGCCTGACCGACGGGCAGGTCGTCATCCGCGGCGGTGCCATTGCGGCGTCCGGGCGCGTTCGCGCCGAGGCGGATCTGGTGGCGTTGCGGGGGCAGGCTGCGCCCGCAGGCTACACGCTCGCGCTGAACGGGCTGCAGCTGCCGCTCGCCGCGCCCTATCTGTTCTCGGCCGACCTGGCCACCTCCGGCCTGACGCTCACCGGCAATGCCCCGACGGACGCTGTACGCAAGGCCTTGCTCGTGACGGCCAGGAGCGGTGTGCTCACCTTGGCCGATGGCGCGCCTGCCGGCTTTGCGTCCGACGCCGAGGCTGGCCTGAAGCTGCTCGCCGGGCTCGAAACCGGCACTCTTGTCTTCGATGGCGCGTCCTGGCGCTTGAGCGGCAAGGCGGCGACTGCGGAGGCCGGAACGGCGCTGCGCACGGCCTTCGCCGCCAGTCCCTTGGCCCAGTCCGGCACGCTCGATGTTTCGGCGCCGCCCCCGGTCATTGCCACCATTTCGCCCTATGCCTTCACCGTGGAAAAGACCACCGATGGTCTGCTGCTCACCGGCTATGTCCCCAATGAGGCGGCGCGCACGGCCCTGCTGGCCGGCCTGTCCGGCAAGGTGACCGACCGGACGGCGCTCGGCGCCGGTGCGCCAGCCGATTTTGTCGTTGCCGCCAAGGCGGCGCTGTCGGTGGTGGCCGAGTTCGACAAGGGCAGCGCCGGCCTGCGCGGCAGCGACTGGACGATCGCCGGCACCGTCGCGACGGGCGCCGAGAAGCAGGTTGTCGAGGCCGCGCTGCGGAAGGTCGCGACGCCGCGCTGGTCCGTTGCCATCCAGGCGGCCGATGCGCCGCCACTCGTTTCGCCGTTCCTGTGGTCGGCGGAGAAGTCCGAGAATGGCGCAATCACGCTCGCGGGCTATGTCCCGGCCGCCACTGCGCGCCAGGCTCTGCTGTCCATCGCCGGCGCCAACACCACCGATACCACTCTTGTCGGCTCTGGCGAACCCGATGCCTTTGCCAAAAATGCCGAGGCCGGCCTTATGGCCCTTGCGGCCTTGAAGAGCGGCAAGGTCGCTTTCGATGGGACCACGTGGTCGTTTACCGGCATACCGGGCGACCAGGCTGCGGCGGAAACCGCGCGCGCCGCCCTCGCCAGCCTCGGGAGTGGAATCGCCGTGACAATCGCCGCCCCGCCGGCGCCGGTCGTCCCGCCTGAACCCGCGCCCCAACCTGCGGCCGAACCTGTGCCCCAATCTGTGCCCCAATCTGTGTCCGTGGTGGCGGAAACCGCCCCCGCCGCGGTCCCCGCACCTGAGCCAGCCGCCTCCGAGGTCGCAGCCGCGCCTGCCGAGGCATCATCCGCACCGCCGCAAGCGATGGCAGACTTGCCCGCGCCGGAAACCGTGGGCCCGGCAGCCGAGCCTCCCCAACAACTCGCAGCTGTCGATCCGAACGCCGTCGCGCCCACCCCAGCGGAGCCGGTGACGCCGCCGCTTGATCTCTGCCAGGCAACAGTCGGTCGCCTCGCGGCGCGCAACGCCATCCTCTTCCAGTCCGGTCAGGCCGTCCTGCTCAAGGAGAGCGCAGCAGCGCTCGATGAGCTTGCCGCTGATCTTGCCGCGTGTCCCACGGTCATCGTCAATGTCGAGGGACACACCGATTCCGACGGCGAGGCCGACGCCAACCTGGCGCTTTCGGTGGCCCGTGCCGAGGCCGTGGTCGACCAGTTGATCATTCGCGGCATTTCTGCAGGTCGGCTCTACGCCGTTGGCTATGGCGAAAGCCTGCCCACTGCGTCTAATGATACCAAGGCCGGCAAGCAGGCCAACCGCCGGATCGCGTTCACGCTTGCGGAGCAGCAGTAACCCATGCCCGTCGACGCCCTGCTGCTCATCGCCGAAGCCTACTGGCCATTCCTCGCTGGCGCCTTGGTCGTGGGGCTCGTCACCGGCTGGATAACCGGCCGTCGTGACACCCGCCGGGGGAAGCGCGCATGAGCTTCAATACCCCGCATCTGCTCGCCACAGGGCTCATGCTGCTGGCCGCCTTCCTCGTCGGCGCAACGCTCGGACTCATGCTGCGCCGCATCTTCGATCGAATGACGCGCCGGGCGCCCAAGGCCGCGGCGGCGCTGCACCCGATGGTCGCGGCGATGCCGACCGATGCCGGTTCGGCCGAGCCTGCGCCTCATGAGGAGCCGCTCGGTGCGAACGGCCCGGAAGTGCTCGATCCGGTTGTCGCCATTGACCGGCACGTTAAGGCCCCCATGCGCCCGGTCTTTTCCATTCCGGAGCTGCCGCCCCTCGTGCCGGCGACGCCGGTACAGCGGGCCAGTCTCTTGCCGGCCCGGCGGGCAGGGGAGACGGCCGCCGGCCGTCCGGTCTGGTCGCCGTACCAGCCGGTCGATCCGCCGGTCCGTCCGAGGCGTGTCCGTGCCGATGGCGCAAGCGCCACCATCATTCCGTTTCCGGCTGCAGTATCAGAGCCGCCTGTGGCATTGGTCGAGGAACTCGAGCAGTTGATGAGCACGCCGGTTCCCGTGCCGGTGGCCGCCGCCATTGAACCTGTGGCCACGGCCGAGCCGCTCGGCGGTGCCGAGGATCAGCCGATGGTCGCCGAAGATACACCTGCGTTGGTCGCGCCACCCGAGCCGCCGGCGCCCCCCGCAGCCGTTCCGCCCGTGATACTCACCGGCATTCCGCTCGGGCTCGAGGCGCAGATGGCAAATGCCATGAGTTTCGAGCTCGATATCCCGGTTGCTGTGCCGCCGAGCGAGCCCGAGGGTACGGAAGAGACGGCGCAACTGTCAGAGCCCTCCCCACCGGACGCCATTGCGCTCGCCGCGCCTGATATGGTCGCCGGTGACCTTGTGGAGGCCTTCGCACCGGAGCCCGTCACAGCGGACATTCCAGACGTGCTGCCCGAGCCCGAGCCCGTGGCGCAGGTGGACGAGGCCGACGCGGTTCTGTCGCCCGAGCCGCGGCATGTTGCGGATCTTGTCGTGCAGGAGCCGGATCCAAGTCCTTCGCTCGACGCACGAATCGAGCCTGACCTCGCCGAAGCTGTCGCCGAGGCCGAGCCCGAGCCCGAGCCGCTGACTGTTCCCGAGCCACGGCTTGTTGCAGACGAGGTGGTGTCGGACGAAGAGCCTGGCCCTGAAGGTGTGGCGCGGATCGAGCCCGACATCGTCGAGCCTGTCGCCGAAGCCGAGGCCGAGGCGGAGGTCGCGCCAGGGCCTGTACCCGAACCGGTTGTCGATCCCGACGAGGCACCGCCGCCCGAGCGCGACGACTGGACCGATACGGACGAGGCGGCCGACGAGGCGGCAGCCATGCGCGCCATCGAAGGCAATTGGACCCCCCGTCGGCCAAGTGCCCCGGTCGCAAAGCCGATCGATCCGCCCGATGGCATTGCACTCTCGCCGCCAGCCGCTTCGGCGGTCGATGCGCTTGCAGCCTCCGCGGCGGCCGTTGCATCTGCCCGCCGCACTGCCCGCGCTATCATGGAGGATGTGAGCCCGCATTCGGCAAGACCCTCGGCGCTCCCCGGTCCTCGCGACGGCAAGGCCGACGACCTGACGCAGATCATCGGCGTCCTGCCCGTAGTCGAGTCCGCCCTCAATCGTCTCGGCGTCTATCACTATGATCAGATCGCCGCATGGGGCGCCGATACCGTCAACTGGGTCGAAACCTATCTCGGACTCGAGGGCCGCATCGGGCGCGAGCATTGGCGGCTGCAGGCGCATGAACTTTCCGAAGCCAGGCCGCCGCGGCCATCTACCGGCGCACGGAATCTGGCGAAGGCGGGCGAATAGGGTCAGCCCTTTGGCTTGCGCTTCGTCACCTTGCGCATGAAATCGACGATCGGGCCCACATCTTCCGGCGTCGCAAGCAGCGCGGGCGACCCTTGCCCTTCGATCAGGAAGCCTTCGGCATCCGGTCGGCGGCGCAGCATTTCCTCGAAGGTCTCGCGGCGCAGCTGTTCAGTCAGCTGCGTGCGCAGCAAGAGCAGCGGGGCATGCGCCAGCGCGTCGAAATAGGCCCAGCTCGGCACCAGGATGTCATCGTGCTCGAATGGCTTCAGCAGGTCGACAAGCGCGCGGTCGAACAGCGCATGGACACGCTGGCGCTTGTCGAGAAAATGCGTGCGCCCGGCCAGCCGGTCATGGTCGGTCTCGGGCACGCCGGGATAGTCCGCCGCCAACAGCCGACGAAACATCGAGCGATAGCCGGCCTGGCCGCGCGCGCCGTCGAGCTCGGTCAGGTTACTTCTGAGCCGCACAAGCCCGCGTGGGTCCGACACCGGACCGGCATCGATCAGCACTGCGCCCGACACCGTGCGCGGATATGCTGCCGCCAGTGCCATCGCCACCTGTCCGCCATAGCCCTGGCCGACCAGAACCGCGCTGTCGATCGCGAGCGCCGCCAACACCTCCAGCAGGTCGCGCGCATCAATGGTGGAGAGATATTCGCGCCGGTCAAACCGGTCCGAGGCGCGGCCCCGGCCTTTCAGGTCCACCAGCACAACTGGCCATCCTGGCTCGAAGCCGCGTTGGAACAGCGTCGCAAACTCGGCGAAGTCGGCCATGTTGCGGGTCAGCCCGGCCACGCAGAGCAATGGCAGGCGTCCCCCCCCAAGGGCACCCGCGACATGCACGGCCACCTGCTCGTCGAGCCGGCCGATCGTCACCCGGCGCACGTCAAGCCCGGCAAAGGCCGGCAGGTCATCGGGGGCAGGGCGCTTCAAACTCAGCATGGCGGAACCGGGCGCAGGCTCGTTCATCCGGGGGCGGCCCCAACCTCATCCGGGGTCTGCCCCGAACCTCATCCTGAGCCGGTCGAAGGACGAGGTTCGACTCTCCCTGCATAGCACATGGCGACACCGGGAAAGCACGACGCACATTGTCGAACCCGGCTCCGCTGATCAAGCTGCGGCAGCCGCGCGTCCCCGTCTATCCCGGTATGCGGCGCAGCGCCTCCGCCGGGCTCAGCTCGTCATGGCCGAGCCGGGCACGGTACACGAGATAATTGCCCAGCACGCGCTGCACATATTTCCGCGTCTCCTGCACGGGGATCAGCTCCACCCACACCACCGGATCGATATTGGCCGTGCGCGGGTCGCCGAACGTGCCCATCCACTTCCTGGCATTGCCGGCGCCGGCATTATAGGCCGCGGCCGCCAGCAGCAGCGAGTTGTCGAAGTTTCGCAGCTGTGCCTTGAGATAGGATGAGCCGAGCAGTGCGTTATAGGCCGCATCGCTTGTCAGCTTGCTGGCGGAATATGAGAGCCCGAGCTTGCCGGCCGTTTCCTTCGCCGTCGCCGGCATCAGCTGCATCAGCCCGCGCGCGCCGGCGGACGACACCGCATCCACCTGAAACCGGCTTTCCTGTCGCGTGATGGCGTAGATCGCCGCAAGGTCGGTCTCGGCCAGTTGCGATCTGGGCAAGCCATCCTTGGGGAAGTTGAACAGGTCGAGCGGAGTGCCGCGCCGTTCCGCCGTATCGGCGATCGTTATGGCAAGGTGATGTGCCTCGAGGGATTGCGCGAGCCGTGCGAGGAGCAGCAGTTCTGCTCCGTCCTTCAGGTCGGAAACGAGGCTGCGCAGCAATGGCACCGCCAGTTCCTTCTGGCCGCCATCGGCCAGCAGCCGCACGGCCTTGACGAGTTCGCGGGCCTCGAATGTCGGCTCCGCCGGTTTCCAGGCCGGCATCTCGCGCAACTCCACCGGTTTCAAACCGAGCGACGTGCGCGCAAGCTGCCCATAATAGAGCGTACTGAAGCGCGCGGCGACCTGCCAGGCCTTCGCGGCCCCCGCCTTGTCGCCTGCGGTGGCGCGAGCGCGCCCAAGCCAGTAATTCGCCTGTGTCACGCTGTCGGGGACGCTCGCCAGTTCCACCATGGCCTCGAGCTGCGCCACCGCGGCCTTGGTGTCCTTGAGGAAGCTCAGTGCAATCCAACCGGCGTGGAAATGCGCTTCCACCATCCGTCCGGCCGGACCATTCTTGTAGCTTGCCGCCGCGGCGTAGGCCTTCTTCACCTCGCCGATGCCCAGCAGTCGGCGGATCAGCAACCGGCGCTCGGTCCACACCAGGTCGGCTTCAATGCTCTGCCCGCCAACCTTGTTGAGAAAGGCCGTTGCGTCGTCCCATAGGTCGAACTGCCGCGCCCGCTGTGCCCGGCTGAACAGATACACCGCATTGTCCCGCATCGACGGGTCGACCGCGTCGAGCAGCTTCTTGGCGTCCTTGGCATCGCGTGAGACAGCGTTGCGCGCCACGGCCAGCGACTTCTGTGCCGGCGTCATGAACCCCATCAGCCGCTCTACCGCTGAGGCGCGGTCGTTCATCATCAGATGCTCGGCGCGGTCCCAGTGGTCGGCCCGGGTCAGGAGCTTGCCGAGCTTCGCAAGCACCCGGTCCTCGGTCGCCCGGTCGAGGAAGTTCTCGACCCAGATGGTGCGGGCAATGCGTGCCGCGCGCGTCGTCTCGCCCGTCGCGACATAGGCCTCGGCGAGGGCGATCTGCGCGTCGAACGTGTTGGGCATCTCGCCCGCCAGAGCCGCGATCACCGCGCCCGGGCCTGCATTTTCCCTGGTCAGCGCCTGCTCGAGCCGCGTCTTGATCACGCTCGATTTCACGAAGGCCGGTGCGTCCTTGATGAAGCGCTGCACCGAGTCGGAGGGCACGTCGCCATCGCCGTAGTAAATCGCGGCCCACTGGATGGCGCGCCGCTCGGTATCGTCGGGCAAGGCACGGGCGGCCTGATAGGCGCCTGCGTGATCCTTGGCATCGATGAGCTTCAGCGCGGCGCGGAACCCGGCCGACAGACCGGCGCGTTCTGTCGGCGTTGTCGCGTTTCCGTTGAGCGACCCGGTGATGATCTGGTCGATGGCATCATTGGCTATAACCGGCGCTTCCGCCGGAAACGGCAGCCCGGCAATCGCCGCGGCAGCACAAATACCGGCAAGCACGCGCCGGGGCAGTGGCGCTTTGAACATGAGCGACGTCCTGTTGGTCCACGGTACATTTCCAACAAGGTGCCCCCGACCTTGCCGCTGCGGTGGAGTTTGCGCGGATCGCGTAAACATTCCGTTAGCCACCTCACCTCGGCATCGGTGTGGCAAAGCCTGGCCCTGTTGGCGCGCTCCGTGCTTGTTCCCGGGCGCGAGAAAAACTATGGTGCGCCACTGTGGCCGGGGCATGGAGCCTCTGTGGCCACAATCCGGCCGGATGGCCGGCAAACCATCAAAAGTCCAACCGGACGCCCAGCGAGGAATATGCCCCAAATGTTGCGAGGTTCGATCACAGCGCTCATCACTCCGTTCGCGAACGGGGCGCTGGATGAGAAAGCCTTTGCCGATCTGGTCGAATGGCAGATCAAGGAGGGTACGCACGGCCTCGTTCCCGTCGGCACCACGGGCGAGAGCCCGACAGTCACCCACGAGGAACATCGCCGGGTCATCCAGCTCTGCGTCGAAGTTGCTGCAGGCCGCGTGCCGGTCATAGCCGGGGCAGGGGCCAATGCCACCGCAGAAGCGGTGTCGCTCACCCGCTTCGCCGAGGAGATCGGCGCCGATGCGGTGCTGTCGGTCGTGCCCTATTACAACAAGCCGACCCAGGAGGGGATGTTCCAGCACTTCTCCGCCGTGGCGAGCGCCACCAGCCTGCCGATCCTGCTCTATTCCGTGCCGGGCCGCACCGTGGTCGATCTCACCATCGATACCATCGCGCGCCTGCGCGACGCGCATCGGAACGTCATCGGCGTCAAGGATGCGACGGCGAGCATGGAGCGCGCCAGCCTCGAGCGCGCGCGGCTCGGTGCCGATTTCATCCTGCTCTCGGGCGAGGATATGACGGCGCTGGGTTTCAACGCCCATGGTGGCAATGGCTGTATTTCGGTCACCTCCAATGTCGCGCCGCGCCTCTGCGCCCTGTTCCAGAATGCCTGCCAGCAGGGCAATTACGCCGAGGCCCTCGCCATTCAGGACAAGCTGGTTCACCTGCACAAGGCGCTGTTTCTCGAAAACAATCCGGGCGGCGTGAAATACGCGGCCGCGCGCCTCGGCCTGTGCCGCAACGAGTTCCGCCTGCCGGTGGTGCCGATTTCGAAGGCCAATGAACAGGCCATCGATCTGGCCTTGCAGCATGCCGGGCTCATTCCCAACTAAGCGTCATGGCCAAGACCGAGAAGAAACCATCGATGATCGTCACGGGCCCGGTCGCGGAAAACCGCCGGGCCCGCTACGATTACGAAATCCTCGATACCCTCGAAACCGGCATCGTCTTGACCGGCACCGAAGTGAAGTCGCTCCGCCAGGGCAAGGCGCAGATCACCGAGTCCTACGCCTCCCCCGAGCGCGGCGAGCTCTGGCTGATCAACGCCCACATCCCCGAATATCTGCAGGCCAACCGCTTCAACCACGAGGAGAAGCGGCCGCGCAAGCTCCTGGTTTCGGGCAAGCAACTGGCCAAGCTCAGCCAGGATGTGGAGCGCGCCGGCAATACCATCGTGCCATTGAAGCTCTATTTCAACGAGCAGGGCCGGGCCAAGCTGCTGGTCGGCGTCGGCAAGGGCAAGAAGAGCTACGACAAGCGCGAGACAGAAAAGAACCGCGACTGGAACCGGGAAAAAGCCCGGCTGATGAAGCACGGCTAGAGCGCTTTCAGGGAAAGCTGCAGGACTTTCCCGCCTCGAAAGCGCACCAAGACAAGGGTTTGGATCATTTCGGCGTTTCAACCAAAACGTGCAATGATCCAATCAGGCTTCAGTCCTTGGCACCCGTTGCGGCCATCGCCGCCCGACCCACTACGTTTTCGAACATTTCGGTCGTCAGCACACCGGTATTCGTGTTGTAGCGCGAGCAGTGGTAGCTGTCGAAGAGCACCGCCCCGCTCGTCAGGAGATGCTCGGCACCGTGGCCGAAGGGGAAAGCGGCCCGCCGCTCGCCAAGCGCGGACAGCAGGCTGTCATGCGCGATCCGACCGAGCGCGAGGAACAGCCGTGGCCTATGCGCCGCAATGCTCGCTGCAAGGAACGGCCGGCAGGTCTTGATCTCGTCGCCGGTTGGCTTGTTCTGCGGCGGCACGCAGCGCACGGCGTTGGCGATCAGCACGCCCCGAAGCGCAAGGGAATCGTCGGAACGTTCCTCATAGTCCCCGGCCGCCAATCCGAACTTCCCTAGCGTCGCATAAAGCAGATCGCCGGCATAATCGCCGGTGAACGGCCGACCAGTGCGGTTCGCTCCCTTCAGACCGGGCGCCAGCCCTACGATCAGCAACTGCGGCGCAGCATCACCCCAGTTGGGCACCGGGGCATTGAAAAACCCCGGGTAGTCCCGGCGGTTGTCATCACGAAACCGCGCGAGGCGCGGGCAGCGCGAACAGTCGTGCGGCGGATTGGTGTCGTGCAAGCTGAGGCCAACAAACAGCGATTCGGAAAATCAGCTGCGAGGTTCCGTTGGCACGAGGCCGCGGTCAAGCGTGCGTTCGAGCCCGCCGCGATCGATCGGCTGTGCACGGCCAACCGTCTTGGCGAGGTCGGCGACATCGAGAAAGAAATCTGCCTGGCGCCGCAACTCGTCCGAAATCATCGGCGTAGGGGTGGTAAGCGTCGATACCACGGTCACGCGCTTGCCCTTGCGCTGCAGTGCGGCGACCAATGCAGTGAAATCGCCATCACCGGAGAACAAGATGAGGTGATCGTAATGGGCGCTCATCTCGAGGGCATCCACCGTCAGCTCGATGTCCATGTTGCCCTTGATTTTTCGGCGACCCATGGCATCTGTGAACTCCTTGGCAGGTTTCGTCACTACCGTGAAGCCATTGTAGTCCAGCCAGTCGATGAGTGGACGGATAGACGAGTACTCCTGTTCCTCTACCAGCGCGGTATAATAGTAGGCGCGCAGCAAAAAGGCCTTGGATTGAAACTCAGCTAGAAGACGCCGATAGTCGATGTCTATACCGATCGCCTTGCTGGTCGCGTACAGGTTGGCGCCGTCGATGAACAAAACAATCTTTTCGCGAGCATCGATTGACATAGGTAATAACTCCCCACAGCGGTAACGCGGCACCGCTTGCCCTTAAACATGCAGTATCGTTGTCTGCACGGCAAGCGCCGTTGACCCTCTAAATTCGGAATACGCCTTTAATCGTTGGAAATTGCAAGCGCAAACAAACATGACTTTTCATATCCGATTTCGGATTCGAAGCCTTCTTGGCGGGTCGGAAACGCGGCTCCGCGGGGCCGGGTTTGGACGCCGGGGCTGCGTCCTGCGCCCAAGCCGGCTTGTTTTTGCCCCAGCCATGGTGTAAGGCGCGCGTTCATTCCATCCAACCCGGAGAACGACGTGGCTCGCGTTACAGTCGAAGACTGCATCGAGAAGGTCAACAACCGCTTTGATCTCGTGCTCATGGCCGCTCACCGCGCCCGCATGATTTCCGCCGGTTCGTCGATCACCGTCGATCGCGACAACGACAAGAACCCCGTCGTGGCGCTGCGTGAAATCGGCGATGCCACCATTTCGCCGGAAGACCTGCGCGAGGACCTGATCCATTCGCTGCAGAAATATGTGGAAGTCGACGAGCCCGAAAGGCACGCAGCGCCGTTGCTCGACGCCAATGGCAACGAGGACAGCGATACATTCGATACCATTTCGGAAGAAGAATTGCTGCGCGGCATCGAAAGCCTCGCGCCGCCGGAGCGCCGCGACGATTGATCGCCGGCCGAACCGGTCTATAGTCAGGCGGCGCCGGGTGTCCTCGGCGCCGTCTTTATTTCGGCCAGTAGAGCCATGCCCCGAGGGCAGGCGCCGCCGTAAGGGAGTGCGGCACCCCGATGATGCGTCAGTATGAACTCGTCGAGCGGGTCTTGGCCTATAATCCCAATGCCGACGAGGCCTTGCTCAACAAGGCTTATGTCTATGCCATGCAGAAGCATGGTACGCAGAAGCGCGCGTCCGGCGACCCCTACTTCGCCCATCCGCTCGAAGTCGCGGCCATTCTCACCAACCTGAAGCTCGACGATGCCTCGATCGCGGTCGCGCTGCTGCACGATACCATCGAGGATACCGACGCGACCCGCGCCGAAATCGACCAGCTCTTCGGGGCCGAAATCGGCGCCATCGTCGATGGCCTGACCAAGATCGAGCGGCTGCAACTCGTGACGCGCGAGGAAGCGCAGGCCGAGAACCTGCGCAAGCTCCTGCTCGCCATCTCGGCCGATGTGCGCGTGCTGCTCGTGAAGCTGGCCGACCGCCTGCACAACATGCGGACGCTCAACTTCATGGCGCCCGAAAAGCAGAAGCGCATCGCCACCGAGACCATGGATATCTATGCGCCGCTCGCCGGGCGCATGGGCATGCAGGATATCCGCACCGAGCTCGAGGACCTATCCTTCAAGGTGCTGCAGCCAGAGCACTATGCCGCCATCACCGAGCGCCTTGCGCAGATGAAGGCCGGCTTTGCCGAAACCATCGCGCAGATCAAGACCGAGCTTGCCGAGAAACTGAAGGGCGAGGGCATCGAGGCGCGCGTCAGCTCGCGCGTGAAGTCGCCCTATTCGATCTTCACCAAGATCGAGCGCAAGCAGATCGCCCTCGAGCAGCTCTCCGACATGATCGGCTTCCGCGTGATCGTTGCCACGGTCGCCGACTGCTATCGCGCCCTGGGCATCGTCCATACCAACTGGAAGGTCGTGCCCGGCAGGTTCAAGGACTATATCTCCGTCCCCAAGCACAATGACTACCGCTCCATCCATACCACCATCGTCGGGGTCGGGCGCCAGCGCGCCGAGCTGCAGATCCGCACCGAGGACATGCACCGCATTGCCGAGCTCGGCATCGCCGCGCACGCGCTCTACAAGGAGGGCGCGACCGACATTCACAAGATCGAATCCGAGAGCCGCGCCTTCACCTGGCTGCGCCAGACCATCGAACACCTGACCACGGGCGCCTCCACCGAGGATTTCCTCGAATACACCAAGCTCGAGCTGTTCCAGGACCAGGTGTTCTGCTTCACCCCGCGCGGACGACTGATCGCGCTGCCACGTGGCGCGACGCCCATCGATTTCGCCTACGCGCTCCACACCGATATCGGCGACACCTGCGTGGGCGCCAAGATCAACGGCCAGATCGTGCCGCTCGTCACCCAGCTCCGCTCGGGCGACGAGGTCGAAGTCATCCGCGATCAGAACCATCTGCCGCCCTCCAACTGGGAAACCATCGCCGCGACCGGCAAGGCCCGCGCCGCCATCCGGCGCGCCGTGCGCCAGCAGGCACAGCAGCGCGCCTATGCGCTCGGGGAGCACATGATCTCCATCACGCTCGAACGTGAAAACGAGGCCATGGACGAAGCCGCCTACAAGAAGCTCGCTGAAGTGCTGGGCTTTTCCTCCAAGCGCGACCTGCTGGTCGGTCTCGGCGAGGGCAAGGTGCACGCTGAAAAGCTCGAGGCCGAGCTGATCGAAATCAAGGGGCTGAAGCGCAAGCGCAAGAAGCTCGACCTGCCGACGCCGGACAAGGCCGAAGGCTGGTTCGCATTGCGGGCGACCGATGCCTATCGCTTCCGCGTCCCTTCCCTTGCACTTTCCGGCCCGCGCGCCCGGCAGGCGTTGCAGGAACTGAGTTTCGGCACGCCAGTGGATGTCTCGCCGGAGGGTGTCGTGCCCGGCGATCGGCTGGTCGCCATCATGCATCCCGGCGGCCCCATTACCATCTACCCGATCCATTCGGAATCGCTCGCGCCGCTCTACGACAGCGATGTCGCCTGGATCGATGTGCGCTGGGACGTGGTCGGCCGCGAGGACCGTTCCTATCCTGCCGTCATCTCCCTGCAGTCGCAGAATCGCGTCGGCTCGCTGGCGCAGATCGCCTCGGTGATTGCCGCGGGGGAGGCGAATATCCATAATCTCGTGATGCGGATGGAATCGCCGGATTTCCATCATTTCATCTTCCAGCTCGAGGTGCGCGATCTCGCCCAGCTCACCGATGTGCTGAACTCGCTCAAGCTCACGACCGGGCTGAGCGAGGTGCGCCGGGGTACCGTGGGCGAGGCGGCGGCCGTCATTACCGGTGATTGGTCGAGTGCCAACAGATCGAAGGAGCCCGCGTGACCACCGAGGACGTACTGGAGCTGTTCCGCCAGAGCGGCGCGCTGCTTGAAGGCCATTTCATCCTCTCGTCGGGCCTGCGCTCGCCGGTCTTCCTTCAGAAGGCCCGCGTGTTCATGCACCCGGACAAGGCCGAAAAGCTGTGCCGGGCACTGGCCGAAAAAATCCGCGCCGAAGGCTTCGGCGATGTCAGCCAGGTCGTATCCCCCGCTGTGGGCGGCATCATTCCGGGCTATGAGACAGCGCGGCATCTGGGCATCCCCGCCATCTATACCGAGCGCGTCGACGGCACGTTCCAGTTGCGCCGCGGCTTCGAGCTCGCCGAGGGCGAGAAGGTCATCGTGGTGGAAGACATCGTCACCACCGGCCTCTCGATCCGCGAGTGCATCGCCGCAATCACCGCGCTCGGCGCCGATGTCGTCGCCGCTGCCTGCCTTATCGACCGCTCGGGCGGCGAGGCCTATGTCGGGGTGCCGCTCGTTTCCCTCACCCGCTACAAGGTACCTGCGTACCCCGCCGACCAGTTGCCGCCCGAACTCGCCGCGCTGCCGGCGGTAAAGCCCGGCTCGCGGGGCTTGTCGTGAACGCGGCGAACGGAGTGTCCGCATGATCATCGGGCTTGGCAACGATTTGTGCGAAATCGCCCGCGTCGAGAGGACGCTCGCGCGCTATGGCGAGCGCTTCACCGAGCGCTGCTTCACCGATATCGAGCGGATGAAATCCGATCGGCGGGCCCAGCGCGCCGCCTCCTATGCCAAGCGTTTCGCCGCCAAGGAGGCCTGCGCCAAGGCGCTCGGCACCGGCCTTAGTTTTGGCGTCTATTGGCGCGACATGGGCGTCGTGAACCTGCCTTCAGGCAAGCCGACGATGAAGCTCACCAATGGCGCGCTCGCCATTCTCGAACGGATTACGCCCAAGGGCATGAAGCCCCATATCCACTTGACCATTACCGACGATGGCGGCATGGCGCAGGCCTTCGTCATCATCGAGGCCCTGCCGGTTGACCAGGCGCCTGCGCTCCAATAACCACCAGCTGCCCGATGTCCGGGCCGAGGCGACCCATGTCCGAAAGCGTTACACACCCCGAAGGCAAGGCGCCGCCGAAGCCCGTCAAGCAGAAGAACGAGGCCCTCGAGACGATCATCGTCGTCGTCGAGGCGCTCATCATCGCGCTCGTCTTCCGCACCTTCATCTTCCAGCCCTTTTCCATCCCGACAGCATCGATGCAGTCGACCATGATGATCGGCGACTATTTCGCCGCCAGCAAATGGTCCTATGGGTTCGGGCGCTATTCCTTCCCCATCGAGATACCGTTCAACGGCCGCGTCCTTGGCTTTGCCACCCCGCAGCGCGGCGATATCGCCGTGTTCCGCAACCAGACGGGCGAGGACTATATCAAGCGCGTCATCGGCCTGCCGGGCGACCGCATCCAGATGCGCCTCGGTCGCCTCTACATCAACGATACGCTCGTCGAGCGCGAGGAGATCGGCAAGGGCACCGATACCAATGACAGCCTCTTCTCTGTGCAGGTCACCATCTACAAGGAGACCCTGCCCAACGGTGTCACCCACACCATCCAGGAAATCTCCGACAACCAGCAGCTCGACGATACGCCCGAATATGTCGTGCCCTCAGGCCATTATTTCATGATGGGCGACAATCGCGACCGCTCGGCCGATAGCCGCGTCTTGCAGCAGGTGGGCTATGTCCCACTCGACAACTTCATCGGCAAGGCGGAATTCCGCTTCTTCTCCATCAAGAACAACCTGCCGCCCTGGGCGCTGTGGGAATGGCCGGCCAATGTCCGCTGGGACCGGATGTTCCAGTCCGTCAATCAGTAATGTCCAAGGCGCGCTCCCATGACAGGCTGCAGGCCCGGCTCGGCTATCACTTCGCCGATCCCGGCCTGCTCGAGCGCGCGCTGACCCATTCGAGCGCGCTCTCGCCGGCGAGGCGCATCGAAAATTCCTATCAGCGGCTCGAGTTCCTGGGCGACCGGGTACTCGGGCTTGTCATCGCCGACCTGATCTACCGGCGCTATCCCAAGGCCAACGAGGGCGAGTTGAGCCGCGCCCTCAATGCGCTCGTCCGCAAGGAAACCTGTGCCGCCGTCGCGCGCCAGCTCGATCTGGGCGCCGAACTCAATCTGGGCGAAAGCGAAGCCCGCACCGGCGGTGCCAACAAGGACGCCATCCTTGGCGATGTCGCCGAGGCGGTGATCGGCGCGATTTTCCGCGACGGCGGCTTCGGGCAGGCCTATGAAGTCGTGGAGCGGCTGTTTGGCGACCAGATTGGCCAGTCGGGCAATGTCCGCGCCGACGCCAAGACAACCTTGCAGGAATGGGCGCAGTCCAAGGGCCTCGAACCACCCGTCTATGCGCAACTCGACCGCAGTGGTCCCGACCACGCCCCCGAATTCACCATTGCCATCCAGTTGGGTGGCTACCCGTCGATTTCCGCCACCGGACCTTCGAAGAAGCTTGCCGAGCACAAGGCCGCCGAGGCCTTCCTCCTGCGCGAGAAGGTCTGGGGCGACGGCAACTGACTGACCGACAACCCCCTGCCAATGGAGCCTACGGACCGCCTGATGACCGACGAAATCCAGACTGAGCCCGCCATCCCCGAAAACACCCGCTGCGGCTTTGTCGCGCTTGTCGGCGCCCCCAATGCCGGCAAGTCGACCCTGCTCAATGCGCTGGTGGGCACCAAGGTCTCGATCGTCACCCACAAGGCGCAGACCACGCGCGCGCAGATCCGCGGCGTCGTCACCGAAGGCGAGGGCCAGATCGTCTTCATCGATACGCCCGGCATCTTCACCCCCAAGCGCCGGCTTGACCGCGCCATGGTCGGGGCCGCCTGGAGCGGGGCAGGGGACGCCGATGTCGTCGCCTTCATTCTCGATGCCGAGAAGGGCGTCACGCCGGAAATCGAGGCGCTCATCGAGGGCCTTGCGCAGGTGCCGCATCCCAAGGTGCTGGTGCTCAACAAGGTCGATCTGATCAACCCCGAAAAGCTGCTGACCCTCGCCAAGGATCTGAACGAGAAGCTCGATTTCGAGCGGACCTTCATGATTTCGGCGCTGCGCGGCTCGGGTGTCGGCGATTTCCTCGCCTGGGGGCTGAAGCGTATTCCGCTCGGGCCGTGGCACTTCCCCGAGGACCAGCTGACCGATCTGACGCTGGCGCTCACCGCCGCCGAAGTGACGCGCGAAAAACTCTTCCTCCGCATTCACGACGAAATCCCCTACAACGCCACCGTCGAAACCGAGAAGTTCACCATCCAGAAGGATGGCTCCTACCGTATCGATCAGGTCGTCTACGTCACGCGCGACACCCACAAGAAGATCATCCTCGGTGCCGGCGGGCAGACCATCAAGGCCATCGGCGCCGCCGCGCGCGAGGAATTGATGCAGATGTACGAGGTGCCGGTGCATCTGTTCCTGTTCGTCAAGGTGCGCGAGAAATGGGGCGACGACCCCGAGCGCTACCGCGAAATGGGCCTCGAGTGGACGAAGTAGCGACACCGCTGCGCCCTCAGTCGGGACTCCCTCTCCCTCGTGAGGGGGAGGGTCCGGCGAAGCCGGGGGTGGGGGGGGCCGCTTGCACCGGGCTTGCAGCCGCACTCATGGAACTTCCCCATGCAATGGCAGGGTGACGGCCTCGTCATCGGCGTCAGGCGGCATGGCGAAACCAGCGTCATCGCCGAAGTGATGGTTGCGGGCCGCGGGCGCTGCCTCGGCCTCGTGCGAGGTGGCCGTTCGCCGCGCCTCGCCGCGACACTGCAGCCGGGCAATTCCGTGGAGCTGACCTGGCGCGCCCGGCTCGAGGATCATCTGGGCACGTTCACGCTCGAGGTCACCAAGTCGCGCGCTGCCGACCTGATCGCCGAGCGGCTGCGGCTCTACGCGGCGCAGATCGTCTGCGATCATCTGCGCTTGCTGCCGGAACGCGACCCGCACGACCATCTGCTCGATTTCGCGCTGGGCCTGCTCGATTTCACCGGCGATCCCCTGCATCTCGCCGCCGGCCTAGCGCGCTTCGAACTCACCCTGCTCGATGAACTCGGCTTCGGGCTCGATCTCACAAGCTGCGCGGCAACCGGGGTGACAACCGACCTTACCCATGTCAGCCCGCGCTCCGCCCGCGCGGTCAGCCGTGATGCGGCCGCGCCCTATCTCGACCGGCTGCTGAAGCTCCCTGCCTTCTTCATGGACGATCAGGCCGCAGCCGACGCCGCCGACATGCGGGCCGGGTTCACCCTCACCGGCTATTTCCTTGATCTGCATGTGTGGGCGCCGCGTCGCATCGACCCACCCGCCATGCGCCAGAGCTTTGTTGATCTGACGACGGGGTAGGGCGCCCTGACCTCGTCGAAGGACGAGGGCGGACCGCACCAGAAGGGTGGCCCCCCTACACCAGCTTGCCCTTGCCCGGCACGAAGCGCTGCTGGGGCGCCACATTCGGCGTTGCGCTCTCCGCGCGACGAACGCCGAGTTTCTTTCTCAGCCGCGCCAGAGCCAGTTGCCGCATCTGATAGGGGGTCGCCGATGCCGGCGCGAGCACGATGACCTCCGTGCCCGTCTCTTCGTCTATCGCGGCCACGCGCACCTGGGCGCCCAGCGGAATGAACTCGAACAGGACTTGGCCGGACAGGTGTCTCTCGTCCGGCCCGCTCACGTTCAGACGTCCTCGAAGGTAATCTTGCCCTGCGCGTCGTAATTGTACACGTCGTCGCGGAAGCTGACGGTACCCTGCCGGTTGGCCCAGGCCGTGATGTAGGTGGTGTGGAGCGGCACTTGCACCTTCAGTGCCACGTTCATGCTCTCGTTCGAGGCAAACGTTGCCTCCACCGTCGGGTCGTCCCAGCCGCCATTGTCACGCAACAGCCAGCTCACCAGCGTGCCGATCTGGTCGACACGCACGCAGCCCGACGAATGGAACCGCGCATTCTCGCCGAACAGCGCCTTTTGCGGCGTATCGTGCAGGTAGACGTCATAGGGGTTGTAGAAATCGATCTTGCAGTGCCCCATCGAGTTCTCGCCGCCCGGGTCCTGCCGGAATGTGTAGCGCACGGCATCATCCGGCGCGCCCTCGGACACCCAGTCGATGGTCGTCGGCGGCACTTCGGTGCCCTTGCCGTCGAAGATACGGATGTTGAACTTGGTCAGGTACTCCGGGTCCTCGCGCATGTAGCGTACGAGATCCTTCTGGATGATCGACTTGGGCACCGTCCAGAACGGGTTGAATTTGACCTGGTGCACCTTGGAATTGAGGATCGGCGTTGCGCGGTCGACCTTGCCCACCACCGCATTGTGCCGCTGCACCACCTGCGAAGCCTCGACGGCCTCGATGGTCGCCGCCGGGATGTTCACCACCACGTAGCGGTCGGAGAGCGAACTCGCCCATTGCTGGATGCGCTGCGCATTGAGCCTGAGCTGGTTCAGTCGGTAATCCGCCGGCACCGAAAGCGCATAGAACGTCGCCTCGTCCACCTGCCCGTTGATCACCAGCCCGTGCCGCGCCTGGAACAGCCGCACCGCTGCGTCGAGCTTGGCGTCGAAGTCTTCGTTGATCTTCTTCTCGAGGGTCATGTCGCCATTGATCATCAGGCGTCGCTTCAACTGCGCCGCCGCCTTGCGCGAAGCGCCGAGCTTCAGCCCGTACGTATCGCGGCTCGGCAGATCCCAGGTGCCGCGCGCCTGCACGAACGCCTCGTAATTGGCGATCGCCGCCTCGAGATTATAGGCCGTGTCGAAGCTCAGAATCGGCTCGATGGTTTCGACAAGGCTCTTGGCCGTCGCGGTGTTGCCGGCCTGGTCGACATTCTTGATCTGGTTGTTCTTCTTGAACACGTTCCAGAAATCGTCCGACTCTTCCGCGCGCGCCAGTGCGGGTATGGCAAGCCCCACCGAAAGGCTCGCGGCGGAAGCGAGGAGTTTGCGCCGGCTGAACTGCATCAAGTCACCAGGTTCGTCGTCAATCTGTTGGCCCGTCTCTAGCATTGGCACCCGCACCGAAACAGCGGCGTCAACCAGCTGTGAACAGCCGGGAGCAGCACGTGTGACACGGGAGCGCGCCGACCGTATGGGCTTTCGGTCTTGCACTCTTGCAATAGATACGGAGATTTACGGCGCAAATGAGAAACGCCGGCCTAACGCCGGCGTTCGCCCTCTCAACTGTGGCGAAACTGCCACAGTCGCATCGCTGTCGCGCTGACGGTGCCGTCAGAGCTTGTAGAGAATCTGGTCGACCCAGAAGCGTTCGAGCCGGCCGAGCGCCTTGTTCAGCCCTTCGAACGAGCCTGCGTCGAGCCCGCCGACCTTTTCGATCGATTTCAGGTGACGATCGTAGAGCTCGTCGATCACCTCGGCCACTTCCTCGCCCTTCGGCGTCAGCCGGATGCGCACGGAGCGACGGTCGGCGCGCGAGCGCTCCTGGAAGATATAGCCGGTCTCGACCAGCTTCTTGAGGTTGTACGAGACGTTCGAGCCGAGATAGTAGCCGCGCGAGCGCAGCTCGCCTGCCGTCATTTCCGCATCGCCGATATTGAACATCAAGAGCGCCTGCACGGGGTTGATATCGTCCCAGCCCATGCGGTCGAATTCGTCCTTGATGAGGTCGAGCAGCCGACGGTGCAAACGTTCCACGCGGCTGACCGCTTCGAGATAGAGCGGCTTCAGCCCCTGGGCCTCTTCCGGTACCATCGCTTCCGCGGCATTGGATTTGCCTGCCATTTTTGCCTCATTGTCCTGTCGTCTTCGTGTGCGGTTTTCCGCATCTCATGGGGCCACACTAGGGGTGCGCCCATAAGATCGGATTAAGCCGCACACTTAAAACTATCTTACAGAAAAACTTGAGGAATTTGGCTTTACGAGAGGTAACCGTGCTTCATCCAATTGTAACCTGAATCGATCCTTTCCAGCGCCTGGCGCGTGTCTTCAGGCCACACGCAATCCCTCAGTCGTGCTGCAGCCGGGCGCGCAGGTTCAACGCCATCAGCCCCCCCAGCACCACGATGATCACCACGCGCAGCAGGGCGCCCCAGAGGTCCACTCTGAAATCCGGGCTGCCCGAAACCGTGAGGATCAGCGCCATCAGGCAGGCGCCCACCAGTGTCACCGCGCCCCAGCTGGCCTTGATCCACAGCCCCACCGATGCGCACAGATGCGTCACGCAGAAGACGCCCAGCCAGGTGAAGCCCGTGACCCCGAGGATCGCGAGCGGGCTGCGGTCACCATCGCCGAGGCCGACGAGCCGCGCGGCATCCGCCAGCCCCATCATCAGTGCCAGCATCGCGATGACCCTCAGGATGCGGGTGGGAAGGTTGCTCTTGAAGTCCATATGCCTGTGCCTCCGGCGCCGTCATGGCTTAGCGTCCTCCGCGCCACGCGACAAGCGGAGCGTGGCCAACCTCCCGCGGTCCACGCGACATGCGGCAAGCCGGGGGCGTGGCGTGCAGCGGGCAGGGCTGGTAAAAGCCCGCTCAGATTCACCGGAGCCTCGAAATGAGCAACACTTGGCCGCGCCACGACATGTCCTTCCTTGGCGGCAAGCGGCAGCGCCGGCTGCGCCGCACCGGCTGGATGCGCGATCTGGTGCGCGAAACCGTGCTGACTCCGCATGATTTCATCTGGCCGCTCTTTGTCATCGAGGGCGAGAACACCCGCACGCAGATCCGCACCATGCCGGGCGTCGAGCGCTTGAGCATCGACCTCATCGTCGAGGCGGCCCGCGCTGCCCATGCACAGGGTATCCCGGCACTCGCGCTCTTTCCCAATACGCCCGATCATCTGCGCAACGCGGATGCGACCGAGGCGTACAATCCCGACAACCTGATGTGCCGCGCCCTTGCCGCCATCAAGTCCGCAGTGCCCCAGATCGGCCTGATCGCCGATGTGGCGCTCGACGAGTATTCCTCCGACGGGCAGGACGGGCTCGTCCGCGATGGCGAAATCCTCAACGATGAGACCGTGGCGGTCATGGTCAGGTCCGCGCTCGCCCAGGCCCGCGCCGGCGCCGATATCATCGCCCCCTCCGACATGATGGACGGCCGCGTCGCCGCTATCCGCATGGCCCTCGATGCCGAGGGCTTCGAGCATGTCGCAATCATGGCCTACTCGGCCAAGTTCGCCTCGGCCTACTACGGTCCCTTCCGCGAGGCGGTCGGCTCGGGCAGCCGGCTCAAGGGCGACAAGCGCACCTACCAGCTCGATTTCGCCAATTCTGACGAGGCACTGCGCGAAGTGGAGCAGGATATCGCCGAGGGCGCCGACATGGTGATGGTCAAGCCCGGTCTGCCCTATCTCGATCTCGTGCAGCGCGTCTCGGATACGTTCGATGTGCCGGTCTTCGCCTATCAGGTGTCGGGCGAGTACACGATGCTGAAGCTCGCGGGAGATGCCGGCGCCATCAATGGCGAGGCGGCGATGATGGAGAGCCTCTGGGCCTTCAAGCGGGCAGGGTGCTCGGGCGTGCTCACCTATTTCGCCCTCGAAGCGGCGCGGAAGCTCAACGGGTAGGGGGCGCCTAGCTTCGCCGCGCCGCGGCGCGCGTCAGCAGAAAGTGGGCGCGTTCGCGCACCTTACGGCTCTTATCGGAGGCGAGGCGCTCCGCAAGCGGCACCGCATCCGGAAAGTCTTCCTCGTGCGCGATGAGCGCCGAAAGTGCACCGGCCCGTACCGTGGCCGATCTGTCCTCCAAGGCAGCACGCATCGCCTTGTTTTGATCGACAGCGATGCCGATCGTGCGGTTGGTGTACGACGGAACCCTGCGGCGAATGCCCATGGATTTGTCGATCCACTGCCAGTCCCAGCCTGTCTGCCAGGACGCACGTCGCCTGAGGAGCACATCCACCGCCACGGAGCGCACCGATGGCAGCTTCGCCTTTGTTGCCAAATGCTCCAGATGTTCGTCCATGTGGGGGTGCTGCAACATCTCGCGCGCTATGCGGCTGGCTCGGTTGCCCTCTGCCGTGATCAGCCGTGCAGCCATCTCTGCACATACATCCCGTCGCGATTGGGTGGCGTCCAATATCTGGCGACCTTCTTGCCATCTGCTCCAGTTGCGAGACGGCAGGAACAGCGCAAAGCTGGATTTAGCGACGATGGCTGCATTGGTGGCAGGGAAGGTGCGTTCCGCGCACTGTTCCGCAGCGACGCGTACCGGGTAGACCCAATCGTTGAGCCTGGTCAGTATCTCTGCGAACAGGAACGGACTGTCGATCGGCCCGCTGATCTTGTGCATTGCCGCTTCCCTGAGGTAACCGCTGAGGTGAAACACGAACAGCCACCCCAACTGAGGATGGAGCTGCAATAGTTCTGCGTGGCTCGCCGTCCGCCGCTTGATCCAGGGCCACAATTTCGGCTCTTGCCACGAAGAGAGGTCGGCTGCGTAGGCGATGTCCCTGCGTGCGGACAATACCGTGGCAGGGGGCAGTTCGGCGATTTTCGCCAAAGCTCTGGATAGTGCCGGCCCCGGCGCGTCGCCGTTGCGCAACTGCACTGCGACGACTTTCAGGTCCTCAACAAGTGTCGGAGGTATTGCGAAAGGTTTAGGTGATGAAATGGTCGTCATGGCCAACGCAGTATCTGTGCGGCGTCAGTAAACAGCAAGTGCTGCAACAGCGGTGCGTTACAAACTGCGAACTCGTGTCCAATTTTCCCGCGCTCATCCCTTGTGGACCCGCCAATCGGTCCCGACATTCTGGCCGTCAACCGGAGGGCTGCCCGCCAATGAGCTACCTGCCTGATCCTCAGTCCCATCCTGAACTCTTTCAGGGCGTGCTCGCGCGCCGGGCGGTGGCCTGGCTCATCGATCTGGTCGTGCTCGGCATGCTCGTGCTGGCTCTCCTGCTCGGCGGCCTCGTCTTTGGTGTCGTGACGCTGGGCTTGGGCTTTCTCGCGCTTCCCATCGCGGTGCCCGTCGCCGTACTCGCCTATTATGCCCTGACCCTCGGCTCGCCGATGCGCGCCACCCTCGGCATGCGGGCGATGGATATCGTGCTCACGCCGGCGCGTGGACGCCCGCTCGATGGCTGGGCCATCCTCATCCATCCGCTGGTCTTCTGGGTGACTGTGTGGATCAGCTGGCCGATCACCGTGGCCATCGCCCTGTTCACGCCGCGCCGGCAACTCGTGCACGACCTGATCGCCGGCACGCTGATGGTGCGCCGCTCTCCCATGGAGCGCCGTTTCCGCTACGCCGACGCCTGAGGTCTGGCCGAAACCGCTTCCGCGCGCCGAATAGTCGCGTCGCCGCCAGCGCATTTCGTGGCTTTTCGTTGCTCCATCGCCCCGACGCGTTTACACTCCGCTGATACGCGTCAGGATCGCGATGACCGAACACACGCCCGAAAACACTCAGCTGTTCCTTACAGCGGCCATGCCGTGCCCCTATCTGGATGGCCGGATGGAGCGCAAGCTGTTCACGCACCTCACCGGCCGGCGCGCCGCGACGCTGCATCATCTGTTGAGCGATAATGGCTTCCGGCGCAGCCAGAACCTGATCTACCGGCCGGCGTGCGATGGCTGCAATGCCTGCCAGTCGGTGCGAATCGTCGCCACTGAGTTCGAGGCCCCCGCCCGCTATCGCCGCGTGCTCGCCGCCAATCGCGATATCAGCGTAGAGGTCTGCGCCCCCCGCGCCACCGCCGAGCAGTATGCCCTGTTCAAGCGCTATCTCGATGCCCGCCACTCGGGCGGCGGCATGACGCAGATGACCTTCGTCGACTATGAATACATGGTCGAGGATACGCCGGTTCAGACCGTCTTGGTCGAGTATCGTCTCGCTTCCGATCCCGGACGCCCGCTGGTCGCCGTGGCGCTGACCGACGTCATGCCCGATGGGCTGTCGATGGTCTACAGCTTCTATGATCCGGAACTCGGCAGGCGCGGCCTTGGCAACCTGTTGATCCTCGATCATATCCAGCAGGTGAAGCTCGCTGGCCTCCGCTACGTCTATCTCGGCTACTGGGTGAAGGATTCGCCCAAGATGAGCTACAAGGTGCGCTTCCACCCGCTCGAGGTGCAGAGGGGCCCACTCGGCTGGCGTCGCATGGACCCGCCCCCTGTGGCCTGACGGCGCCCGCGATCCGCACAACGCCTTCCCCAGCCCGTTTATCGAGGCCCGCACCCGTTCCAGCCCGGACCCGCGATCGTGTGCCGTCTCAGAACTTCGCTTCCAGGCGCCCGCTGAGGCTGTGGCGGGTCAGGCGGTCGGCGAAGGCGCCATCATAGACAATGCCAACCGCCATGCGCGTGCCCACCGGCTGTTCGAGTGCCAGTTGCAGCGCCAGTGTATCGGCCGCGATCGGCGCGCCAGCCACCGTGAAGGCGTCGCCGCCGGCAAAACTCTGCGACAGGCTGCCGTCGAGATCGCCGACGGCGTGCTGCCAGGCGATTTCGCCCTTGAGGCTCGTGGCATCGCCACTGCTGGCGAGCAGGTTGCTCGCACGGATACCAAGTGTCACCAGCCCCTGGCCGCTCGTATCTGCATCGGCGCTCAGCGCTGCGGTGCCACCGGTTTCACTGTAGCCGTCGCGGCTCAGCGCGAAGAGCGCCAACTGTCCGAAGGGCTCTATCGTGCTGGAACCCAGCTTGAGCGCGTAGCCCAGTTCGCCGAAAACCTGGCCGGTCCAGGCGCCATAGTCCGCGCTCAGCGTCGCGTCATCGGGCAGGAAGGTGTCGCGCTCGGTCGCAAGCTGGCTCAGGCCCAGCCCGCCGCCGGTCTTCACCCGCCAACCGTCGAAATCCGCCCCGGCATAGGTACCGAGATACAGCGTGTCGATATCCGCGCGTGAGGCGCGGTCCGCGGCCTCTGCTGCATCATGGCCGTAGCCGCCGACAAGGCCGATGCGCCAGCCGGCAATCTCTGTGTCGATGCCGCCAATGACACCACCCGTCCGTGTTTCCGTGTCACCCGCATTGCCATTGCCGCCGGACTCGGCAAAGCCCCCAAAGCCGGTGAACCAGCCGGTCGAGGTGGTCTCGCCCGGGGTCAGCGCATCGAAGGGTGACGGCGCAGTCTCTTCGGCATAGCCCAGCACGGCGCTCTCTTTTGGCGCCGCAAGCTCATCCAGCCGCCCGAGCGCCGCATGTCGCAGCCATTGCGTGCCGCCCAGCAGCGTTGCCTGGGTCGATGCGTGAATCTCACCCGACAGCAGGTCGAAGCCTTGCCCGATCTCGTCGTCGGAGAGGAACATGGCGCCGTTGAATACGCTGTTGCCCAGACCGAGCGCCTGCACCGCTACAGCGGTCGCCTTCTGGTTTTCCGTCTCGACGAAACCGGCCCAATCGTCCGTCACGGCTTCGAACTGGACACTGACCCCTTCGTCTTCGTCGTACGTGACGAGGCTGTCCACCAGTGCTGCATGGTCGTCGACAATGAAGCCGCTCCCATCGACGTCCAGGTCGGCGTAGTCGTCGAAGTCGATGATCCGGTAGCTCTCTGTCGGATCCAGATCGGTGGCGAGGGTCAGGTCGAGCAGCGCGCCATCCCAGATGGTGACATCCCCGGAATCGTCGATCTCCACCTGGTCCGAGCCATGGCCGGTCAGCTGGATGGCCAATGTGCCACCGGCCTCGATCTCCAGGTCGTCATCAACCGTCAACGTCCCGATGCCATCGCCCGGGTTGAGCGTACCGCCCGATTTGACGGTCACGTCATCCACCTTGCCAGTTCCGCCGAGCAGGCCTGCGCCGCTGACTTCGACATCGAGGTCGTCAAGATAGGCATTGGCGTAGAGCGCGCCGCCGGTCACATAGGCGGTCCCCTGCAGGTCGCCCGAATATCCGGTCATCCGAGTCGTACCCGCGAGATGCTTGATCGTGGCACCGGAGCCACTCATCACCTGGTCGAAAACGTAGTTCGTGTCCGTGTGGTTGAACACCAGTGTCGCATCGCCCTCGCCGAACACCACGCCCAGCGCACCGCCATCGAGATAGCCCGCTGCCGCCGCGTCTGCGCCTTCCGCCGCGCCGATATTGAGCACGCCCACCGAAGTGCCGAACGACGCGATGCTGATCTGGTTGGCGGCCTTGATCAGCCCGCCATCCGAAACCGTCACTGTGCCAGTGCCGCTCGAACCGGCGCGGAAATTGCCGGGTGAGCCCTGGGCCGCGTTCGCCACGACTTCGAGGATGGTGCCTTGCCCGGTGACCGTCAACGTGCCGGTCGATCCCTCGTCGACGCCCACAGCCACCGTCGCGCCGCGCGCATAGGCGCCGTCGGCGATCGTCACCGTACCCGTGCCGGTATTGCCGTTTCCGGTGCCGCCGATGAACAGCGGCAGGCCATTCACCCAGCGGGTGCCGGCACCGGTGACTGTCATGGTCGCGATGCCGTCGCCGCCGATATAGCTGCCGTCGGAGTCGAGCACCGCGCCGCCGGAAATCAGCACATTGCCGTTATCGACCGAGAACCAGCCATCGGCATTGTCGTAGGTGACATCGTCGTCGTCGCGCGCGCCAACCTTGAGGACCGTGCCGGCACCGTTGACATAGATGTCGCTGTTGCCACGCCCGTAGAAGTTCAGCAGCGTCGTCAGGTGCGCGCCGCCGGTAACGCTAACCGAGCTGACATTGCTGCCATATGAGCGAACATCAAGCAGATCGACAAGCACATTGGTGCCTGCGCCATCCACCGAAAGATGGCCGGTGCCGCCCTTGGTCGGCGTTTGGAGGTTGTCGTAGTCGCCGACATAGACGACGCCGGTGACTGTACCGCTGGCGCCGTTTTCGAAGGTGAGCGCACCCGTGCCGAGATTGCCGACCTTCAGGTACTCGTCAACCGTCAGGCTGGCACCCGTGCCGGAGACGGTGACCGTCCCTGTCGCGCCGGTCTCATTGCCGATTATGCCACCCGCGGTGGCATTCACCCCTATGCCCGTGCCGATTGTGAGAGTGCCACTTTCGCCCGTCTTGTCGCCCACTGTCAGCAGGTCGACGAGCAGATCGCCCGAAGGCGTCAGGGTTGCACCCGAAGCAGGCGCCGATACCACCAACGGCGCCGCTGCGGCAGGGGCAACGAACATCCCCAAAATGAGTCCCGCGAGCGCAGTCGATGAAAGCAAAGGTCCGCGCAAACGCTTCATCATATCCCCCAAAATACCCGCAAACCCACATAAGACCGATGTGTTCGCGCCTGTCTGTAATAAAAAATAAGTAAAAATCCGGAACGAATTCGAACTGTCCCTGCATGAAGATGCAGGTGATTTGTCATCACAGTCAAGGCTTGGCCAAAACTGTTCAACAGGTGTTACACGGCTGGTATCAACAGCATCTGCAATTGACTAGGAACGCGGCGAGTCCAGCACTTTCACCAGCTCGGTGACAAAGTCCTTCACCATCGGCGACTTTACCGTCGAATAGGGCAGGGGCCGCACGACCCGCATCGCGGCGATACCGACCCGCACCGTCATCAAGCCGTTGACCACGCCCTCGCCGAGTCGCGCCGAAAGTTTCGCCGCCAGCCCCTGGCCGACCAGTTGCTCCATCACGCCATCGGTCAGCACCAGCCCCCCGGTGACGGCAAGGTGCTGCACAATGGCCCCGAGAATGCGCAGCGTGCCGGTAAAACCGGGCCTCGCGCCATATAGCCGCGCGATGTCGCTGCCGAGCCGAACGCTTTCGTAGATGACGAACCCGATATCGACCAACGCCCGCGGACTGACCGTCGTCACCAGCGCCACGCGTCGTGCCGAAGCCGCGGTCAGCGCCCGCGCCCGCGCATCGAGCGGTGCCATCAGCAGCCGTTCGCCAAGCCGCACATGCTCGGAGCCATCGAAGAGCTGGGCGCGATCTGTTGCAATCTGCTCCCGGGCCCGTGCCAGATCCGGCCGATGCGCATAGACCTTCAGCAGCATCTCGGTTACCGCGCGTCCCTCCTGCGGCCGGTCGGTCGCAAGCGCCTTTTCCGCGCGGACCCGCAGAGCGTCGAGCGTGCGCAAACGGCCGAGGCTGCGCGCCTCGCGCATGCCAATCAGCCCGAGCACAATCAGCAGCGCAGCCGCGACCGCCAGCGCGATCCAGCCGAGCCAGGGCGCCGTCACCATCAGATCGCGGATCAGGTGATCGACCCATAGTCCCAGCGACAGCGAAATCAGGATGCCGATGGCCCCGAGCGCCAGGCGCATCAGCCAGTGCCGCTTGCCAGAGAGTGGCCGTGCCAGCACCTGCTCTGCGGTTTCGGGCGGCGCAGCCTCAGTCAGTGCCGACACAGTCTCGCCGGCGCCCGTCGTGTCACCAGGGGTGAACACCCTCGGCGATCGCAGCACCTCGGGCTCAGCGGTTTTGTCCGTCACTGGCTTGGCAAAGGGAGCGCTCATCTGAGCTTGTCCCCGATCAGATAGTCGAGCGCCCGGTCGAGCCGGATATGTGGCAGCACCACGCTGCCATCGGCCAGCCGTTCGAGCCGGCCGGGTGGCTGGAATTTCAGGAAATTCAGCGCAATCGGCCGCGTCTCGTCCATCACCCGGTCGGGCGCGCTCGGCAGATCGCCGGGGAACAGCGCGACCTCCGTCTTGCCGTCATAGCGCACGCCGGCCAGTTGCTCGCCCGGCATCGGCGTGCCGACAATCACCTCGTGACCGTCCGCCATGCCTTCGCGCGTGGCGCGCACCGCGGCGAGCGCTACCGATTTTGTCTCGGCTCCGGCAAACCGCGCGCGTTTCGTCGCGCCCGCGACCAGCCGGTTCATCACCCCTTCCAGTCGATCGTGGCTCGAAGAGTGGATGTGGTCGGCCTTGGTCGCGGCAAACAGCACCTTGTCGATGCGTCGGTTGAACAGCCACCCGAGCGCCGAATTCTCCCCCTGCCGGAAGCAGGCGAGGATGTCTCCCAGCGCGCCCTCGAGGTCGCGCACCGCCGCCGGTCCGGCATTGAGTGCGCGGATCGTGTCCACCAGGACCACCTGCCGGTCGAGCCGTGCGAAATGGTCGCGGAAGAAGGGCCGGATCACGACCTCCTTGTAGGCTTCGTAGCGGCGCTCCAGCATGGCATGGAGGCTGTCGCGCTTCACCGGCCCAGCTGGCGGCGGCAGCGGTGCGAAGGTGAGGGCAGGGCTGCCCTCGAGGTCGCCCGGCAAAAGAAACCGTCCGGGCGGCAGCGCCGATAGCGCCGCCTCGTCCTCGCGCGCTTGGCGCAGGTACTGGGTGAAACGCGCGGCCAAGGCCTCGGCCGCCGGCTCCGTTGCCTCGGCGCCCGTGTTGGCCTGCGCCAGCGCCGTCAGAAACCGTTCAGCAATGTGGAGGCGGGAAGGCAGCCGCGCCAGCTTGAGCGCCGACTCGCTCCACTCAGCAAAGTTCAGAAACAAGAGCGGCAGGTCGAGCAGCCATTCCCCAGGATAATCGACAAGGTCGAGATGCAGCAGCGTCGGCCCCAGTGCGCCGCGCAGCCGCTTCTTCGACTGAAACTTCAGATCTACCCGTAACTGGCTGATCCGACGCGTGGATTCCGGCCAGTGCGGTTCCGGTCCGGTCAGGGCTTCGAGGTGTTGCTCGAACTGGAAGCGCGGGATCGACGGGTCGGGCGGCTCCGCGAGCCGCGCGCCGATCAACCGGCCTTCCGCGAGCGGCGCAAAGCCCGGCAGGCGCGCGCCGGTGAGCAGCGCATGCACAAGCGCTGTAATGAATATGGTCTTGCCGGCGCGGCTCAGCCCTGTCACCCCGAGCCGTATTGTCGGCGTGCCGATGCCCGTCGCGGCATCCGCCAAGTTGCTGAGCGCAATACCGAATTCGTCCCTGAGGGAAACGGGTGGCTGGGCCAAGCAAGGCCTCCTTGGGCGGGCCAACACTAGATAGGCGCAACCGCGTGCGATGCAATGGCGCAGCCTTGCCGACCTGTCCAAGAATTCACCTTATGGACGGCTCGCGTCCATCAATCACGCACTATCTCAATCTCGTGAACACTTGTGAGCGAGAAAACATCATGGCCAGCCAGAATACACATCGCCTGCGGTACCTGCGCAACTGGGCACGGCTCGGTATCGGATTGATTGCATTGGGAAATGCGGTCCCGGCCCTGGCACAGGCCACGACCCCGGCGGGCGTTCCGGCAAGTGGCACGTCCGATCCCGCCCCCGCAGATGCACCCAATGGCGCCACGGCCGTGCCGGCTTGGGTGGCGGTCAGAGCCTACGCATCCGGTAGCACCAGCCTGAGCGGCGACACGCTCTCGGCAACCGCCGACGATACCTCGCTGCTCTGGGCCAGCGAAGGCGCCGTGGTCGCTGCCGATGGGCTGACTTTGACGGCCAGCGGCAACTCGTCCTCGGGTGACGCGTCGAGCTTCTACGGTCTCAACGCGCCGGTGCTGGCGACGTCCGGCGCAAAAATCACGTTGCAGAACAGCACCATAAAAGCCTCGGGCACCGGCGCGAATGGTATCTTCGCCTATGGCGACGGCTCGAGTGTCACAGTGTCCGACACCGCCATCGACGTCACTGCGGACCTGGCGCATGGCATCATGTCCTCGGGTGGCGGCACGGTCACGGCCACCAACCTCTCGGTCAGCACCGCCGGCAAGCATTCGGCGGCAATCGCGACCGATCGTGGCGGCGGCACCATCGTCTCGACCGGCGGTACCTACATCACGTCGGGGGAGGGCTCTCCCGGCCTCTATTCCACCGGTAACCTCCAGTCGAACAACGAGAAATTCACCCTGACCGGCTCCGAGGCCGTCGTCGTCGAGGGCAGCAACTCGGCAACGGTCCGAGGCTCCACCTTCACCGCGGCCAACGGCGGCGTCATGCTCTACCAGAGCTTCTCGGGTGACGCAGAGGGCTCGGAGGCCACCTTCACCATGATGGGCGGCGCCATCACCGCCGCGGCGGGCCCGATGTTCTATGTCACCAACGCCACGGGCGAGTTCAACCTCTCGGGGGTCGCGCTGAGCGCCGCGAGCGGCGATCTGGTCAAGGCCTCCATCGATCGCTGGGGCGCCGAAGGCAGCAATGGTGGCCATGCCATCGTCAACGCATCGGCCCAGGTGCTAGAGGGAAATCTGACTGCTGATTCAATCAGTTCGATCCTGCTCAACCTGACGAACGGCTCGAGTTGGACGGGTGCGGCCACCAACGCCTCCGTGTCACTCGATGCCGCGAGCGTGTGGAAGGTCACCGCCGACACCAGCCTCGATGCGCTCACCGACGCGGCCGGCATCACCGGCAACACCATCGCCAACATCACCGGCGCGGCGACCGTCACCTATGACGCGACCGATACCGCCAATGCCTGGCTCGGCGGCAACAGCTTCAGCCTCGAGGGCGGCGGCACTCTCCAGCCACGGTCCTGAGGTTGGTCGGGGCGGGGCACTTATCCCCGCCCCCCTTGGCATGGGGTTTACTGGGCTCAGACGAATTATGGCGAAAGGAGGGCGCCACCTACCGGGCAGAGACAGCGAAAACCCCGTTCATCTTTTACTTGCCGATGGCCGAAAGCTCGTAGGGCGTCGTCTGGTAGATCTCGTTGATCCAGTTCTGGAACATCAGGTGCGCATGGCTCCGCCAGCGGTTCTCGGGTTCCGCGCTGGTGTCGCCATTGGGGAACAGGTTCACCGGCGGCGGTGTGTCGAGCCCGGCCTTGATGTCGCGTTCATACTCGTCGGCCAGCGAACGGTTGTCGTACTCGAGGTGGTTGAGCATGTAGAGCGCCCGGTACTTCTGGTCCTCGAGCATGCACACCCCGATCTCCTGGTTGTCGATCAGGATATCGAGGTTCGGCCCGAGGCTCGCGCGGTCGATGTCGTTGTAGCGGCTGACCGGGATCATCGGGCTGTCCGACACGCCATGCAGCCAGGGCGTCGGGCGCTGGCTCAGTTGGTGCCGGAACACGCCGAAGGCCTTCTGGGCCATGCGGTAGCGCGTCACGCCATGGAAATGGTGCAGCGCCGCCTGCGCACCCCAGCAGATGAACATCGTGTGGTGAACATGGGTCTGCGTCCAGTTCATGATCTCCACCATCTCGGACCAGTACTTCACCTCCTCGAAGGGGATATGGGCGATCGGGGCGCCCGTGACGATGAAGCCATCGAACTTGCGGCCGCGGACGTCCTCCCAGGTCGAATAGAAGCTGTTGAGGTACTCTTCGGAGGTGTTTTTGCTCTGGTGGTCGGTAATGCGGACGAGCGTCAGATCGACTTGCAGCGGTGTCGCACCGATCAGGCGGGCGAACTGCGTCTCGGTCCGCTCCTTGTTCGGCATCAGGTTGAGCAGCCCGATCTGCAGCGGGCGGATGTCCTGCCGCGCGGCGCGGGACGAATCCATGACGACGACGCCCTCGGCTTCGAGCGTCTTTCTGGCCGGGAGATTATCTGGAATGCGAATGGGCATTTTCTTGCCTCTGGGAGCAATCGGAATGGGTGGCTATGGATGGCGCCCCGCAGGGCGCTATCGCATTCGCCGCCCGATCGCGCCCGCCACGAGGTCGAGGAACTCGTCGCCGTCGCGCACTGTCGCAAGGTCCGAGGCCTCGACGACATATCCATATCGCTCCGCCAGCGCCTGATAGCGGGGCAGGCGATCATGCAGCAGCGCTTCGAACCCCCAGGCCCCAAACGCGGCAGGGTCGACACTCTCATCGGCCTTGACGCCGTTCAACCGCTTGAACTCGTCCCATTTCTCAATGAGGAAAGGCGGTCGATAGTACATCGGCTTCGGGCTCTGCTTGAAGCGCCGGACGAGTTCTGCGGCATCCTTCTCGGTGCCCCTGATATAGAGCAGCAGCGTCGAGGCGGTCAGCGCCTTGATCACCGGGTCATTCGGGTTGTCGATATCGACGACCTCGATCAGCGACCCACCGGTATCGGCGATGAAGTTGCCATAGCCGTAGAGGCTGTCGGCCCGACCGATGAAGTAGGGCACATCCTGCAGCGCGGCGACCTCTGCCACCCGGTGCTGCTCCTGCCGGCGCTGGTACTCGGCAAGCGGCAGGCCGCCGAGCGCAACGTCCCCCGGTCGACCAAGATAGGTCGAGAGCGGATCGAGGTTGGAAAAGGTGATGTTACTGTCAATCTTGATCGAATCCGATCTCAGCAGTTCCCGCAGGAACGGCACCTTCATGGCCTCAGCCTTGAAGTTGTCGACGATGAACTCGCCCATGTAGCGCGTACCGATGCGATAGTCCGCCGAGTAGTGGAACCACTCGTTCTGCCGCAACAGGCCGGAGATCCGAGTCTTGCCGACGCCGGCCATGCCAAAGACGGTCACCGCATGGCGCGGGGCGCGGAGGAAGGCTTCGGGGCTGTCGAAGAACATTTGGCAAAGGTCCGGTTGGTGCCTAGCGATTTAGTGCAACCGCCTCTGTCGGACAAGGCCAAGGCGCAGGCGAGTGGTCTGTGCTCGGCAAAACCTGCCGAGCGGCGGGACGACTTTTCCACCGCGAGGGCCGGCATCGTCTCCTGCGGAGCGAAAACCCCAGCAATAACAGTCATAACCGACTTGGCATCTGCCTTGCATAGACAGCTTCGAACCAGCGTCTTTGTACGCATGCAGGGTCTTGGAGTATCTGATGGGCATCTACGGCGCACTTTCAACCGCAGTGACCGGCCTCAGGGCGCAGTCCTTCTCTCTCGAGAACATCTCGGGTAACATCGCAAACAGCCAGACGATCGGCTTCAAGCGCATCGACACCGATTTCGTCGACCTGATACCGGATGCGGCGCAGAAGCGGCAGTCGGCAGGGTCGGTGCTGGCGCAATCTCGTTCAACCAACAACATCCAGGGCGACGTCAAGGGTGCCTCGACCGAGACCTATATGGCCATCAATGGCGATGGCTTCTTCGTAGTCGAGCCGCGCATCGGCGAGACTGATGGCTCTGCAGTGTTTGGGGGAACCAACTATTATACCAGACGAGGTGACTTCGAGCTCGACAAGTCGGGCTACATCGTCAACGGCGCGGGGTATTACCTCAAGGGTCTGCCGATCGACACCGTCACCGGCAACATCTCGAGTTCGGTCCCGAATGTGCTTCAGGTGTCGACCGCATTCCTGCCGGCCCAGCAGACTACTCGAGTAAACTACGAACTCAATCTGCCGCAATTGCCCAAGACGCCGACGTATCAGCAGTCGCAGACGTCAGGCAGCGAACTCCTGAATGCGGCGGATTTCCTGTCCTTGACGGCAGACACGCCAGCCAAGGCCACTGGTACGATCTCTACCACGGCGTCTGCCGCCAGTTCGACGGTCGCCAGTGCTGGCGACACATTGACCATCACGATCGGCTCGACTCCGGTAACCATCAATTTCGTTAGCGGTGGCGGCACGAGCGCGACGACTGTCGATATCTCGGACGCGAGCACCGACACGGTCAGCGAAATGCTGGCGCATATCCAGGCCCAGTTGACGGGAGCCACTGTGTCGCTCAGCTCCAGCGGCAGGGTGCAGGTCGCCGCAACCAATACCACCGATACGGTGACCATCGCCGATGCGACTACCGGCAGTACCGCCACCGGATTCGGCCTTGTCGATGCGACATCGAACCCTACGGTTTCGGATTCTGTGCGACTGGCGGCGCGCGTGAACTCCATTACTGCCGACCAGGCTGACGAATTCATTGCAGAGTCGATCTCGGGCGGGGCCATTACCGTTTACGCTGGCAACGGTGCCGCTGCGAACGTCCAGATGCGCTGGGCGAAGGTGAACTCCACCGAACATGGCGGCGCCGAAGTATGGAACCTCTTCGTTCTGACGGACTCCTCAGCGACCGGCTCTGAAGCCGCCTGGACACGCGTCCCCCAAGATTACACCTTTGGTAGCGACGGCTCGGCCAATCCGGTTGTCGATCATACCGACCTAACCAACCTGACAATCAATGGCATCACAGTCGGCGACGTTCGGCTGCAGTTTGGTACCAACGGCATTACGCAATTTGCCGACGCGAATGGCACCGCCGAAGTGACCCAACTCAACCAGAACGGCTACGCTGCCGGCGAGTTCGTCTCCGTCTCGGTCAACGACAATGGTCGGGTCGTGGTGTCTTACGACAATGGCGAGCAGGTGGAGGTTGCACAGGTCATCACCGCAACCTTCAATGCCGTCAACCAGTTGAAGCGCATGGATGGCGGCGTTTTTGCCGCAACCTCAGATTCCGGCGAGCCGATCCTCAACAGCGGCTCCAGCATCATCGGCGCCTCGCTCGAGGCCTCGAATACCGACATCTCCGAGGAGTTCACCAAGCTGATCGTTACCCAGCAGGCCTATGCCGCCGGCACTCGCATAGTGTCGACCGCGGACCAGATGCTGCAGGATGCGCTCAACATGATCCGATAAGGACATTGAGCCTGGGAACTGACCGATGAAGTGGAAAGAGTGAAATGGGCTTGGGAGTTACGCTCAGCAATTCACTGGCCGGGATGAAGATTGGACAGAACGCGCTAGACGTTCTGTCCCACAACGTCTCGAATTCAGGAACGCCCGGCTATCATCGGCGGTCGCTCAGCGTTATCGACTCGCTCGGTGCAAACTCCACGTATGCGCGCGAAGGCGCACTGACGCGTACCTTCAATCAGAGCCTGCAGCAGCACTATACGCGAGCCGTCTCCGACGCGAGTTCGGCTGAATTGCGAGCGGACTATCTCGACCGCCTGCAGACCTTGATCGGCACGCCAGGGTCCACGGGTTCGCTGGACACAGTTTACAACGCCTTCCAGACTTCATTGACGACGCTATCCACAAGTCCGGACGATTTCGCGACCCGAGCAGACGCCGTTCAGAAAGCGCAGGTTCTGGCCGGTACACTCAATGAGATGACGAGCGAAGTCCAGTCTTTGCGGCAAGAAATCGAAAGTAAGATCTCGACCAGCGTCGACGATGTGAATTCGAAGCTGCAGGCGCTGGAGAAGATAAATGCGCGCCTGTCGGACCAGGGTATCGACGATAATTCACGCGCGACATTACTCGATCAGCGCGATCGCCTGATAAACACGCTGTCGGAGCAGATGGATATCCGGGTGACTTACCGGAACGACGACACGGTCGCGTTGCTCACCAGTTCCGGTGTAGGCATCCTTGACGGCAAGGCCTCGGTCTTCAGTTTCGAGAGCGGCGGCACCCTGTCTGCAAGTTCCCAGTTCAACCCTGACAAGGACAAGAATGGCGTTGGGCGCTTGACGTTACTTACGCCAGCGGGCCTCACTATCGATCTGGTGAAGCAGAACGTACTGACATCCGGTGAACTCGCGAGTCTGGTCGAACTGCGCGACAAGACATTCGTGCAGGCGCAGGATCAACTTGATGAGATTGCTGGCAGCCTCGCAAAGGCAATGTCCACTGAAACCAAGACTGCCGCAGACGTGACCGGTGGAAAACAGGCCGATCTGGGCACTCTTAGGAACGGGAACGATTTCACGTTCACCTATACTGTCGGAGGGGTTGAAAAGAAGATCAGGGTCATAAGGGTCGACGATACCAGCAAGCTGCCGCTGGACTACGAGGACGCCAACGCGACCAGGGTAATTGGTCTCGATTTCTCTGGTGGTATTGGGAGTGTTGCCTCGAGCCTGCAAAATGCCATTGGCGGCGGCATCGTGTTCTCCAATCCCTCCGGAAACACGCTGCGGATCCTCGACGATGGCGCTGCCAACACGACAGATATCACCGCATTCGAGACACATGCGACCGTCACGGGATCGCAGTCAGGGTCTACAGCGCTATCGCTGTTCGTCGATATCAACAACTCCGACTACACCGACTATCTTGATGGTTCCGGGCAACGCCGCGGCTTTGCCGGGCGCATTTCTGTCAACTCGGATGTCGTTTCTAACAACAAGCTGGTCGTCCAGTATCAGGTGGACGGTTCACTTGGCGACGCGTCGCGCGCACTCAAGCTATCGAACAACCTCGAGACCATGCGATTCTCCGGCGGCCTGGGCTCAACCGGCGTCAGTGCGGCTTTCCGCCTTTCGGGTACCGTCAGCGATTTCATCAGCCAGACAATCAACTATCAGGGCAATGCAGCTGAGGCTGCGATCGCCGACAGCGAGACGCAGTCGATGACTCTCGATGCACTGGGGCAGCGGCTCGAGAGCGAGTATGGCGTCGACGTCGACGAGGAGATGGCGCGTTTGATGGAGTTGCAGAACGCCTACGCCGCCAATGCCCGCGTCATGCAGGTAGTTCAACAACTGATGGATTCGCTCCTCCAGATCTGAGGTTACAATGGCCATTACATCGACGACCATGTTCCCGCTGGGTACGAGCATTCGTAACATCTCTTCGATGAAGGAGCTGTACGACAATCTTCAGACCCAGCTCTCGACGGGAAAGAATTTTGCGAAGCTCTCGGAGATGGGTACTGATCGATACTTCGATCTTGCGCTAAGGCAGCGTGTCGCCCGCATCGACGGCTTTCAGGACAACGTCAAGACGGTGAATCTGCGCCTCAACGTACTGGACACGACAGTGCAGAGGCTTGACAAGATAGAGGCTGACGCCCGCGCTGCAGTAATGTCGTCGGCCGGTGCGAGCGATGCTCTAGTCTACCAGAGTGCGCCGGCGCTGGCGGCCTCCCGGCTTGACGAAGTGCTGACGCTCCTCAATGCCGATGTGGCAGGCAGGTACCTGTTCGGCGGCAGCAAGGTCGAGAGTCGACCGGTTGCCGATAGCAACACTATTCTAGAAGGCGCAACAGGCAAGGCAGGGTTCCGGACCGTTCAGACGCAGAGACGTGCCGCCGACCTTGGCACCGCCCAGATGGGCCGGGTGATCGCAACCGCCAACACTGACACCGTAACCCTGGCGGAAGACGGCGCGCACCCGTTTGGGCTCAAGCTTTCGACGATTTCCTCCTCTACTGCGAACATCTCGGTCGCAGGTACGTCGACAGCGCCCCGGCAATTCACCGTGCAGTTCGGCTCAAACTTGCCCGTTCCCGGCGACGTAGTGACCATGAGCTTTACTCTGCCTGATGGCTCGCAGGAGCAAGTTCTCCTCACCGCAACCGACTCGAGCACTCCGTCGGCTGGGGAGTTCCTGATCGGAACCGATGCCGTCACCACTGCAGCCAACTTTCAGACGTCACTTACCGACCAGATGCAGTCTTTGGCGGGCGGCAAGATGGCGGCAGCGTCTGCGTTCGCCGCGGCCGACAACTTCTTCTTTGGCCAAGGAGAGGTTCCCAAGCGCGTCGACGGGCCACCATATGACACGGCCACATCGCTCATCGATGGCACGACGGACGATACCGTGTTCTGGTACACGGGCGAGGACTCGAGTGATCCGCGCGGCACCGTGACCGGACGCGTGGGCGAGGGGACCATCGTCAAGTACGGTGTGCAGGCAAGCGAAGATGGGTTTGTTCAGTTGATCCGCTCGCAGGCGGCAATGGCGGCGCAGGTATTCTCTGATAGCGACCCAGGCGCCAGCTCCCGCTACACTGCGATGATCCAGCGCAATACGACCAGACTGGCTGACAGCGCCAACAACACAAACGGTTCGATCGAGATGGTCGCGGTGGAACTGGGGTTGGCAAAGAGCACGACTGGTGCGGTAACCGAGCAGCATACAGCCCACTCTGCACAGTTGACCAACATGATTGCCGGGATCGAAGAGGCGCCTACCGAAGAGATCGCCATGCAGATCCTGGCGCTTCAGACCCGCCTCGAAGCGAGTTACCAGGTTACCGCGATGCTCAGCAAGCTATCGCTGGTGAACTACATCTCATAGCAAACCACCTTTGCTGGAGACGCGAACAACGCCTGCACTGCTGAGAGCCTGCTGGACGGCCGTCAGGCGCGCTCACGCAACCCGGCGGCCAGCTCACGGTTGATGTTGATCAGGACCGTCAGTTTGCCTGGCGCCGGCTCAGCGAGCATTTCCATGGTGCGCTTCATAACGAAGATACCCAGATTGGCGATGTTCTCGCGCAGAGGCTTGGGGAGTTCACACTGCTCCCCCGTTACCGATCCGAGGAAGACAGTCCACAGCTTGCGATTGAACATAAGTGCGGCAATCAGTTCGTGACGAGACGTTTCCCATTCGTCCCTTACCCGTTGCATCTGACCCGCCGACCGAGACAAGAGATTCGCCTCGAGCAGACGCGGCGACATCGTCTTTGCACCTACCTGACGGTAGGCCAGCAGTGCATCATGTTGCATTTGCGATTAGATCCTGCTCGTACTGAATCAGCTTTTTCGCAGCCTTCAGAGCCTTGTAAAGCGCCCCGGTTAATATCTCGTTATTGATTTCGTCGACGAGCTTGGTCGTGGAAGGTGCGGCCGTCACTATGTCGTTGACCAGCTGAAAATAGTCTTTTTGCAGCCGCTCGACGTCTTCATAAATGTACATCAGCTGGACCGCCAGATAGATGCGCTTGGCAGGGGAGTCAGCGGTGTCGGGAGTGAGTATGTCCTTCTCGCGCAAGATCGGTGCCTTGCCATCGATGAACAGGCGCGTCCGCTGATCGGAATTGGTTATGACGCAATTCCCCACGAGCAGCCGTTCGCCCGGCTTGAGTTCGACTTTCAATGACATGATGGCGCTCCAAGACTCATTCGAGTTTATACGACATTGTGCCAAAACGCGCCAAGGCGCTGGAGAATGGGGACGATTTGCTGAATTGCCCATCAAGTGACCGAAGCAAAAAAGGCGGGCCTTAGCCCGCCTTCTCGATGATCTGAAGCCGGGAAGCTTAGAACAGACGGAGCACCGCCTGGTCGGCCTGCGAAGCCATCGACAGCGCAGTAGAGCTGAGCTGCTGACGGGTCTGCAGGGCGAGGAGGTTGGCGGCTTCTTCGTTCGTGTCGGCCAAGGTCAGGTTCGCAGCGCCGGTTTCCAGCGTGTTGATCATGCTCTTGGTGAAGTCCTGACGGTTCTGCACGATGGACAGGTTCGAGCCGAAGGCCGAGGACTGCGACCGCAGCGAGCCGAGAGCATCCGACAAGCCCGAAAGCTTGGTATCGATCGAGGTGTCGCTATCGAGGTCTGCGGCCGCAACTGCATCAATACCGAGCGAGTCGTTATTGATCGCCGTGGCATCGCCGTTCGAATCCTTCGCCTGGATATCGATCGTCGAGGTTCCGGTTTCGTTGAAGGTCAGCTTGAGTTTGTCGCCGCGCAGCAGGTTGATGCCGTTGTAGGAGGCATCATCGGAGAGCTTGTCGAGCTGGTCACGAAGATCGTTGAACTGCTTGGCAAGGTTAGCGCGAACTTCGTTGCCGCCGATCGACGATGTACCGGAGGTACCGTCCACTTCGCCGTCCGAACCAACGCCGGTCACGGTCAGAGCTTCGGTCGAGAGGTTCTCGATGCGAAGCTTGCCGCTGTCGTTGG